>JBNKUV010000037.1:0-94887 GCA_050298815.1 Polyangiaceae bacterium | reverse complement strand
GGGCGGATGTACCACCTAGCAAGGGCTCCTACACGATCGCCTACATGGCACCGGCCGAGGTCGAGGAGCGCTGAGGTGTCCTAGCCCTACCAGGCAGCGGCAGCTGGCATCACCCTCAGCGGTGAGCGCGCCGGCAAACCGCTCATGCGTCTCATGCTCGGCCCCGGCGTTTATTACAGCCAAGCCAGCAGCTCAGGAGCGATTAGAGCCCGTCGCGACCACGCGAGGATAGAGCTCAGCGGCGTCGAGGCGGTTCGTGTCCGACCATGACCTGCGTCTGTGGAAACCGATCATAGAGCTCGCGAAGACTGGCGAGCGAGCGGATCGCCGCCTCCTGATCATCGACGCCGGGACTGGGCCGTATGCGGTGCTCGAACTGCGCGTGGTATGCGCAGGCGTCACCGGTGACGAGGACCGGGCCGGACTGGGCGTTGACCAAGTACGACACGTGATTCGGGGAATGCCCGCGGGTCGAGAGCGCCCAGATCGAGCCGTCGCCGAGCACATCGAGCACGTGCTCGAAGGGCGGCAGCGCGGGAGCTTCGCCGAAGTCCAACGCGTGGAGGGGCCTGCCGTCGGGGGGTCGCCAATCATCGCATCGCCTTCTGCGTGAACGGTGGCCAACCCGAAGGCACGATGATTACCGCAGCACTGGCGATCGGACGACCCGACGCAGCACACCGGTTTTTCCCGTTCGACTGTTCTATGCGCCGACCACATCTGGACACCCTTTCTCCACTACTTCTGCAAGGGGAGAAATCTCGGCGTGCGTTTGCGGTACTCGATGTAGGGCTCACCGATGGCTTCGAGCAGGTCGGCCTCTTCGAACGGGGTCGCCAGCAAGACGTAGGCGAAGGTCGATGCGGCAAAAAGCACGTGACCGACCGTCAAGTGAGGAGTCAGCAGAGGCGCCAGCATCCAACACAGGCTTATCGGATGACGTACTAGTGCGTAGAGGTAGCGTGCTGTGAAGGTCGAAGGTCGGGCTGGAGCATTCCTGATCCGGTCCCACACTTGAGTCAGCCCGAAGAAGCTGAAGTGTCCAAATTGAAACGTCGCAGCCGCCATCGCGACCCACACGGCGAGGTAGACTGCGCGTATGCTCACCGCTAGGGCCGGCGTGTCGACGTCCCACACGACAATCGGAACGGGCTGCCACCATATCACTAGCAGCGCCGTCATCGCAGACGTCATGTACAGATAGGTGGCGCGTTCGATGGGCGCAGGAATGAGCTTCGTCCATCGCCGCTTGAACGACGTTCGCGCAGTTACTGAATGGTGGAGGCCGAAGAGACCCACCAGCGCGACGTCAATCAGGCACGCCAACCACGATGACTTCGCTGGCCCGTCGCTGATGCCCTTCGGCACTGCAACATCCGCGAGGAACCCCATGATGTAGGCGAGACTCGCGATCGCGAGTCCATAGGCACCCACGGCGTAGCTCAGCATGAGACCTTTGCGAATCATTCCGCACCTCCTTGGTGGAAGAGCCACGCGGGCCCCTAGCCCCAGCTCCCAGAGTGAGCTGCGTGCGTGTGGAGGTAGGCGCCGGGTTCGAAGTGGGCGTCATAGAAGTCGGTGTCCAACTGATGGGTCTGCAAGTACATCAACGTGAAGATGGCAGGCACAGTTGCCGGAAACCGCCCGAAGGTGTCCTGAACGTACTGGGCCATGGCCGCGACGCACTCGACGAACTCGTCATCGATGGGCGCAGCGGCGGCACGCACGGCGTCAGACTCCTTGTATGGGCCTCCCGTGTTGGCGTTGAAGGGCCCACCCTCCCCGTACTTCCGTTGGACGACAGACTCGACGGCGGCACGCATGTCGCTGAAGTGAGGCGGGCAATGCCCTTCGAGAACTCCCTCCCGTCCAGTCACGTGCGGCAGCGGCTGGTTCGGGATTATGTCGAAACGAAAACCTAGCCCGGGTACCGCTGGATCGCCGCTGGCTCCCAATATGCTGAACGGATTGATGCCTTCGAACATCCATCCACCGAGCCCCATCGCTTGTTGCATCAGCGCTCCGGCGTAGCAAGCACACGAGATTTCTGCGGTGACTTCCGTCAGACTCATCTGCTCGAGAAAGCTGAGAGGGAACGGGTTGGTAACGTCTACACGGTTCTTGAATCGCTCGAGCCCCGGGATCGGGCGGTCGTTACGATCGTCGTAAACACAGACCCCACCTTGCACCAGGTAACACAGAGATAGCAGGACGTGTTGCGCGAGGTCGGCAACGGGAATGATCAGAGTGCTACCGGGAACGTTTGCGCACCATTCGTTGTGCATCTCCATGTGTTGGGGCTGAGCTGGAGTCCTCAAACGGCCATCTGCCAGTTTGTGAATGCGCGACTTGTGTGCATCCAGGTAGGCGTCGAGATCGGTAACGTTGTTGGCATTCTTGGCACTGGTGGCAGCCATGTCTCGCGTTGGAAAGAAGTAGACGCCATCGTCATCGGTGTAGAAGAACTCGGTTGTGTGAAACCCTGCGGCCGACGGGAAGCTACGCCCACCTGCAGCACCCGCATAGTTGGGCAGCTTGGGCAGGTACGCGCGGTTGTATGGGATCAGGTTCGACCAACCCGTGTTGCCAGCGACCGTCGTGAGAAGCAGCAGCTGCTGTAGCTCCGTCAGAGGCGCTGGCTCGTGCTTGGATTCGTATGCCAGGGGACCATCAGGGATGGACGCACCACGTGCGAAACGTCGCGAACGTCGACCATGAATCGCCTCGATCAACGGGAATCTGACCGCTTCCAGCAGGCCATCGGGAAGCTCGCGGAGGTTATCCAGCAAGATGTTCCCCTTTCGTTGCAAGCGACTTCCGACCGCGTATGCCCCAGCACCGACGCTCGTCAGCAGTGCTGCGGCACTGAGCGCGGAAGCGCCGAGCAACTTGCGCCTTGGTAGTTCGTACATGTTCTCTCTATTCCTTTCTCATCAGGCGATCCGATGCCTGACGAGAAGCATGGTGCGACCGAAACGGGCGAGGTGGTAGGCTCAGAATTGACAAGAACGGGTCAGATCTGCCACGGGGGTTGGGTGCCTGTTTCGTCGCTTTCCAGCCCTCTGTCGGTCAGTCTGGTCGCCGTTCCCGAGGTGTCGGCGGCGGTGGTCTACGGACTGCACGAGGTGTTCGCCTGCGTCGGAACCGCGTGGGAAAGCCTGACGGGCAAGCCCGCTCGATCTCGACGAGTGACGCCTCGAATCGTCGGACGCGAGCGGGCACCACTGCGTACGACAATCGGAGCCACATTGCTCGCCGAGCATACGTTCGACGAGGCCCATCGCGCGGATGTGGTCATCGTCGGTGATTTACACCTCGACGCGAGAGACGCACCCTCGGGCAAGTGGCAGCGAGAAGGCGCGTGGCTGCGTGAGCAGTACGAAGGCGGCGCGCTGGTTTGTGCGGTTTGCACGGGCTCGGTGATGTTGGCGGAGGCTGGGTTGCTCGATGGTTTGGAGGCCACCACTCATTGGAGCGCCTGCAGAGTCTTCGAAGATTGCTACCCGAACGTCTCGTTGCGCCGCGAACGCATCTTGGTCCCCGCGGGGGACGAACACCGCATCGTCACCAGCGGTGGTTCGGCCTCGTGGACCGAACTCGCGCTCTACCTGGTGGCGCGCTTCTGCGGCGAAGACGAGGCGCGCCGCATTGCCAAGATATTCCTCTTTGGCGATCGCAAAGACGGGCAACTCCCTTTCGCCTCGATGGTCCGCCCCAAGCAACACGAAGACGCGGTGATCGCACAAAGCCAGGTCTGGATCGCGAACAACTACGCGGCGCCAAACCCCGTGTCCCAAATGGCTGAGTTGTCAGGCTTGACCGCGCGCACTTTCAAGCGACGATTCGTCAAGACCACGGGCTATCAGCCGCTGGACTACGTGCAGTCACTGCGCGTCGAGGAAGCCAAACAGATGCTGGAAACCTCCAACGACAGCATCGACGCCATTGCGGCGATGGTGGGTTATGAGGAACCGAACTCGTTCCGACGCCTGTTCAAGCGGACAACCGGTATCACACCGCACCAGTACCGTGTTCGCTTCCAGAAAATTGGCGTAACCTGAGCGCGTAGGTCAAACGAGGGTCCCCTCTTGGTCGGCGAGGACCAGCGGTCCCATTGACCCCGCACACAGCGTGGAGGCGGCTCAGAGAACTCTAGGCTGCGTGCGTGTCAGCGTACCGGCTGTGCAGGGCTCGGGCGTGTCGCGAGCTCCGCCAAGACTGCCAGGATCGCCACGCTGTCCGCACGGGAACGCCTATTCAACTACGGGCTCGCGCTCTACCCGCGCGTGCGATTTTTCAGATTGCACCCTGATGCAGAGTTGGGCCCTCGGCCTGCCGTAGCGGTTGCCGGTGCGAGCTTGCGCCGGACTCGCGTTCGCCGAAGCAAGAAGTTCGGCATTTTGAAAGGCGATGCACATCGACCGCTGCCTCAGCCAGTCACGTGCCTCGCGCGCCAACCCTGGGGTACTATCACACAATCATGGACCGCTTATTCGACACTCGCCCCTCCGCGTCCCACTCACCCGCCAAGCGCCGTGCCTGGCCGGGAGTTGTTCTGACGGTGCTAGTGGGTCTTGGTTGCTCCGAATCCTCCGACGAAGGCATGGAGTCCACCGAAGCGCAGACTCCGACGCCGAGCCCCGGTTCCTCTGGCACCGCTGCTGGCACGACGCCGGGCGGGGAGTCTGCGCCGCTAGCTACCAACCCGGCGCCCAGCCCAGGTGGGTCAGAGGGCAGTCCGAGCGCAACGACCCCGCAGCCGTCGTCGCCCAGCCCGAGTGCGTCGACGGCGCCTCCTGAAGAGTCCGCAGCGCCGGAACCCACGGCACCCCCACCGACGACCGAACCCGAGGAGGCCGGAGGGGCGGGAGGTGGTACGCCCGACCCCGAAGAGACGGACGTGGGGGCCGGGGGCGAAGGGGGTGGCTCCTCAATGGAACCAGCTGAGGGCGGCGCTGGCGGCGGTAGCCAAGAGGAACCCGGCGGCGTCCTGGACGATGGCAGCATGAGTTTCTTCGTCACCAGCGTCGGCGGTCCCGATGGCGGTAACCTGGGAGGCCTGGAAGGCGCCGATGCGTTTTGTGCGGAGCTGGCAGCCAACGTCTCTGCAGAGCTCGGCGCAAAACCCTGGCGCGCCTACCTCAGTACGTCGGCGGTGGATGCGCGAGACCGCATTGGAACCGGCCCGTGGCGTAACGCCAATGGCGACGTCATCGCCAACGACGTGACGGAGCTTCACGACCAAGATGACGGCGCGTTGGACGCCACGTGGCCCCCAGCCGACCTCAGCATCGCGCTGACGGAACTGGGCGAGGAGGTGGTCAACCAAGACCACGACATCCTCACGGGTTCGCTGGTGGACGGCACTTGGGACGAAGCCCGGGATTGTCAGGGTTGGACGTCGAACTCCAGCGAGGACGAAGTGTCCGTTGGCCACTCGAACCGAGACGGCGGTGGACGCCCCCCATACTTCAACGCAACGCACCAATCAGGCTGCGCGCCAGCGGAGAGCAACTACCAATCCGGCACCGTGAGCTCCGGCGGTGGCAGGGGCTCGATCTACTGCTTCGTTCCGATCGAAGGGTGATCAGCTGCCCTGCTTCCGCTTGGATTGGACCCTCTCGTCTAGTAACGGTACACGTTGTAGAAGAACGCCTGTGGCTCCAGGCTCGCGACGGGCCGGGAGCCCGCAACACCGGGGACGCGTAGGTCAAACAAGCGTCACCCGTTGGTCGGCGAGGACCAGCAGGCCCCTTGACCCTTGAACCCACACCCAGCGTGGGGCGGGCGACCTGCTCCGCCTCGAGCTCAGACCAGCAAACCAGCGCCGCTCGCGGAGGCCGCATCGAGCCGCCACGCGCTCTCTCTGTTCGGGGGAACGGTCAGACCGTTCGGCGACCCAAGAGAGGCGTATCGACAGCGTGAGGCAACGATGCGGCGGCGCGACATTCTTTGCATATTTGCAATTGGTTTCAGGTAGTTACTGCAGTCTTCCTACTTGGTGACGGCCGCCGTGCGATGACACGCTATCGACACAAACAACGGTCAGACCGTTGTCGAGGCAATGGTCTGACCGTTCCCACAGCGACCCGAACAACGGTCAGACCATTGCCGCGCACAACGGTCTGACCGTTCTCAGCGTGGTTAGAAAGCACATCCGTGAGCAGCTTCTCGCCGCCGCCGACATACTCGTCGTCTTTGGCGTCTTCGATGCGGCGGCCGGGGCCAGCAGTCGGATGGATCTCGGGCAGCTCGAAGGGGAAGGTGACGACGAACTGCCGCAAGGGAACATCAGGCGGTAAGACTGCACGACGACCACCGACGACCGAGTCGACTTGCTGATCTACGACACCGCCTGCGCCTCGGTAGGACCTACGCTTCGATTCTTCCCGGCGTCAGCGCGACGCCAGTGTTGGGCCGCTTCGGTCCCGCCGGGCTCGGCGCATTGCCCCTAGCGGGGCGCCGTGCGCCGGCGCAGGTTCAAAACCATCCGCTGAGTCGAGCCGCCAACGAGCCGTGGACGACGTGGGACTGCACGTGGTTGGACAATGCTTCTTCGGGGTATCGACTGTCGAACCACAGGTAACCTGCGCGCAGCATCGGATCTAACGACAGGTTGTCCGCGACTTGGACTCGCAAGCCGCCGTGTGCCCCGCCGCCAGCACTGAACCGTTCCGCGTAACCAGAGCCGCTCAGCATCGAACCGTGCGCCCCGACGAATGGACGCACAGCCCCACCGTCGAACAAGAATGACAATGCCGGGCTGACGGACACGCTGGTTTCCGTGGTGTCCTCCACCGACGACTCGGCGCTCCAGCGACTGAAAGAGAGTGCTCCAGAGAGCAACCAAGCGTCGTCCAAACCGTAGCCGACGACGAGCGCGGGTGGCACGCCGCCAAGGGTCAGGTTGGCACTGTTGCTCGTGGTTTCGAGCTCGGTCCCGTTCTGGCGTGCTGTCGACGAGCTGGTTCCCACGTTGAACACCTCCGTCTCCAAACCGACGGGCAAACGGCCGCCCACGGCGCCCGCAGGGGGCGGCTGTTCCTCGAGCTTCTCTCGAGCCAACGCCTGGGTGCTCGTCAGGGGAATGACGGACGCCGCAACTAGAAACAGGCCCCTTTTGATCATTCGCTGCTCCGATCTGCCGCGACGTCGATTCGTCGAACGGCAGCCAGCGCTACTGCATGGCCTGTGCCAGCGGTGCAGGCTGTGTTTGCTCGCGCAGAGTTGCGTTCGCGCAGCGCTCGAGCATCAAAGTCGGCGTATGTTGTCAGCGCACGAACTCACCCGCGACAACCTGACATGCCGCGGAGGCAGGTGGCCGAATGGCTCGGCGTTCGTGACCGCGCCCTAATCTCGAGTCGGTAGGTGAAGGCACTCTCGCGGACTGGAGAAGAGGGGAACATGCAGGGCAGATGATCGTACAGGACTCGGCCCTGCCCCTTGAGCGTGTGCCCGGCGAGAGCCGGACGGGACGAGGAAAGAGAAGAACCTTCGCCGAACGGCAGGCAATTCGCGGCTACGCGGACTACCCACAGCCCTGGTGTGGCGAGTCCAAGACTCGTTACACCAAGAGACACGAGGTGCTCGTGCACACCGGACCGGTGCGAAGGTTCCTCTCGCGTTGGGGTTTCAGTCGACGTGGCTCACGATACCAGCGCCGATGGTGCGACCGCCTTCACGCATGGCGAAGCGCATGCCGCATTCGAGAGCGATCGAGCGCCCCAGTTCGAAATCGACCAGGGCGCGATCACCCGGATTCAACACGCCGTCGAGGCGCAACGTGCCGGGCACGTCGGTGGCACCGAAGTAGAACTGCGGTGTGTAGCCGGTTGTGCACGGCGTTTGACGGCCACCTTCGCTGCTCCGCAACAGAAACAGCTCGGCGCGTCCCCGTGCGTGGGTACCGATGGAGTTCGGCGCGACCAATGTTTGACCGCGCACGACCTCGTCACGACCGACACCGCGCAACAACAGCCCGACGTTGTGACCCGCAACGGCTTTCGGGACGTCCTTGCGGAACTCCTGAATGCCGGTCACGACCACTTGTCGCGCTACGCCGCGCCCGAGGATCTGCACCTCGGCACCGACTTCGAGCACACCGCGCTCCACGCGACCCGTGACGACCGTGCCACGCCCCGTGATGGTGTTGACACCTTCGATGGGCATGAGAAACGGCGCTTCCAGGTTGCGCTCGGGCTCGGGGATGTGTTCGTCCAAGGCGCCGAGCAGTGTCAAGATGGCCTGGACCTCGGGGCCGTCGTCACCGCGCAAGGCGGCGCTGAGGGCTTTGAGGGCCGAACCGCGCACGAACGGGACGTCGCGATAGCCTTGCTCTTCGAGCAGTTCGCGCACTTCCATTTCCACGAGCTCCAGCAACTCTGCGTCGGCAATGTCGACCTTGTTCACGAACACGACCACGTGCTCGACACCGACCTGTCGCGCCAACACCACGTGCTCGCGCGTTTGCGTCGCCAGGCCCTGAGAGCCGTCGACCAGCAGGATTGCGCCATCCATTTGGGACGCGCCCGTGATCATGTTTTTTACGTAGTCGGCGTGTCCCGGACAGTCGATGTGGGCGTAGTGCCGCGTGCTCGTCTCGTACTCGACGTGCGAGGTGTTGATGGTGATACCGCGGGAACGTTCTTCGGGCGCGTTGTCGATCTCGTCGAATCGGCACGCACGTCCGCCGAACCTCCGTGCCGAGACCTGGGTGAGGGCTGCGGTCAGGGTGGTCTTGCCGTGATCGACGTGACCAATGGTTCCGACGTTGATGTGCGTTTTGGCGAACATGTTGCTATCTCTTCTTTCTTCCAAAGGGCCGCCGAACATCGGCGGCACAGGGATTTGCAGGACAAAACGAGAAAACCCCTCACGGCAGCAGGGCCGGAGGGGTTCGTTTCTTTTGGCGAACAGCGCTATCTCACGGTGTACGCACCCTCCGACCTGCAGACAGACGAGTCCGTTGACGACGCCGAAAGCGACGCAACGGATGAAGCCGAGAGATCAGAGAACCGACACATGACGGACCAGAGTTTACACATCGATTCACGACGAGCAAGCACGAAAATTGCGATGCCCCATCGCGGCACCCGCGGCGAGGTTCATCGCGTCCGACGCGTAGGTCAAACGTTGAGACGACGCAGAGAACGGTCGGACCGTTGTGCTCAGCAGCGGTTCGACCGTTGTTTAGAGCACCGTGGGAACGGTCAGACCGTTGCGCTCGGAACGTGCCTTTCGCTCCTCGATGTACTGATCCACCGCTTCGCGATACCGGAGTATGTATGCGAGCACCTCGTAGACGCTCTTCAGATCAAGAGACGGGTAGCGATGCACGATCTCCTCCGCCGTTGCCCCCCCGGTCGAACGCAATGACCACGGAGTCCAGCGTCACTCGCGTACCGGTTACTCGCAGGACACCATCGGCGTCCGTCCTCAACGGTGGCAGCATGGGCTCAAGAGCTAGCATGATCGGGAGTCTAGCTCACTCGCGGCTGCACAGCCACAGTAATGCAGGCGTGCCGTTTGGTAGATTCGCCCTTGCGGAACGCCCAGCCCGCGTCAACACCCGCTCTGAGCTTGTTGTTACCACTGGCTAGGAGTCGGAGCCGGCAAGCGGCCCCGGATAGAGGTGCGTTCACGCCGCCGAACCCTGGCAAAGTGCCCGAAGTGTTGACTCACGCGCGGGTCGTGGCACGAAATGAACACCAGGCGGAGGGTGTCTAGGGCCTGTCCACGAGGGCAATACCAGTCGCACCCCGCGGGTTGCAGCCCTGCTTCCGCTTGGATTGGACCCTCTCGTCTAGTAACGGTACACGTTGTAGAAGAACGCCTGCGGCTCCAGGCCCAGGTACCGCTGGAAAGCCGGCAGCTGAGACCAGACAACGAGCTGGGCACCGCGGTCGCTGAGCACACTGATTTGGCCCGCGCTCAATCGCAGAACCTCACCCGTACCATAGACTCGCCCCTCGGTTGACAACTCGCCGGCAATCACCTTGTAGTCACTGTCATACGGTATCTCGACGCGCGATTGACCTGGCCCGAGACGCAGTGAGCGGGAAAAGAGGTTCCCAGCGACATTGACGTATCGGGTGTCGAGCCAGCTGCGCACCGCTTCAGGCAGAGCCCGGAGACGATAGGTGTAGATGAGCAGCCTCGGTGGGTCGGCTACCAGGGGCCCGAGCAGCAGCTCCGGATCGGCAGCGATCTGCGCCAATCGTCGCTTGTCGAGCCAACTGCTGGCCCCGACGTGGCGGCGATCGTACAGCAGCTGGGTTCCTGCGAAGTACGACCCAGCGTCGCCCAACAAGGCGTACGCCGCAGCGAGCGTGCGCCGTTGAAACGTCGAGTCTCGCTCGATCACACGGGGCACACGACCGAGCGGCCAGGCACAGCCCAACGAAAGCACCAGCACTGCGATGAACGCATACAGCACGCGGCCAACGCGCGAACTGAGTGGAAGTCGCCAAGCTAGTACTCGGTCCGCGCCCGCGACAATCAGCACCGCCAAGGTCGGCAACAACAACACGAAAAAGTACGGCCAGGGTTGCTTGTGCCAGGCGCACAAGGCGCTCACCACGAGGGTGTAAATGAGCAGCACACAACGAGACCAAGGTTGCTCACCGACTGACCGGGGTACGGACGTCTCGACGTTCGACAAACTGCGCCGAGCGCGGCCACATCCCCATGCCACCACGATGGCGGACGCCAATGCGGCGCCATAAAACCACGGGTTTCGGAAAACGGTCTGCCACCAGTAGTCACCAACGTCGTACAGCGGGGTGAAGGCGATCGCCTTGGGGCTCACGGCGACTCGCCCGAAGACTGCGCCGAAGCCGGCAAACAAGCCGAATCCACACCAGTACGTCCCGAGCGGCGCCGCACAGAAAGCACCCGCACGGAGGAGCTGACGGAAACCCTGCCGGCTTCGGTCGAGCCAAACGAAACGCAGCACCATGCAAATCGCAAGAGGCAGCACGTAATAGGCCCCTTTTTGCGAGATCAGGAGCGACGTCCCCGCGATCACGGCGGCAAGCTCGAAGCGTCGCAGTAAGAGGCTCAGCAGTGAGACCAACCCAAACAGAGCAGTCAGCATGTCGACGCGCAGCGAAGCCGATCGCTCGAGGAACGTGCTGTGGCAGAACAGGAGCAGAATACCGACGAGCACAGCCTGCGGGGCGAATAGCGCACGCAGGTTGATTGCCACCATGAACACCGTCACGGCGACAAACATCGCCATGCCTGCCTTGACGAGCAGCATCGCGGTAAACGGATCGGAAGACAAGGCCAGCCACGGCAGCTGGAGCGCGTACCCAAGAACCGTCTTGTACGGCATGTAGTCACGGTACGGCACGCCCTCGCGTAGCTGATGGATCTGGTAGGCGCCGGCGAACTCGTCCATCACCAGGGGCAAACGCTGGATGTAGGCGAGTTCCAAGAGTAGGTACGCTATGGAAGCTGCAGCGCACAGCCACACGAAGCGAGCGTCGAGCCAACGGCTGGGGCCGAAGTCGCGAAGGCGAGTGCCTGGGCGAGCCGTCATCGTGAAGACGGTATCACGGCGCCGACCTCAAAGAGTCGCGGAAGCTTCGTGAAGAGGCAACAACTGTGGCATGCTGCGTGTGTGGGTGTTAGAGACTCAGCGCCGCCTCCGTCCCGCACCAAGCCGACCTTCGATGGCACGATCGGGATTGCCATTGCGACGTTTCAGAGACCGGGACTACTCGAGCGCACCCTGAGAAGTCTGGAGGAGCTCACCTTCGATGGACACCCGCCAAATCTTCGCCTCCATATCGTCGACAACGACGAGGCGGGTACCGGAGCCCGCGTCGTCGAGGCGTTGGAGGCGGAGTATCGGTGGCCTGTTTCCGTGCAGGTCGAGCCGCGCCCGGGGATCTCCTTTGCCCGAAATCGGGCGGTGGCGGCACTGGGTGATTGTGACTGGCTAGCGTTCATCGACGACGACGAATGGGCGGAGCCCCGCTGGCTCGCTGAGCTGATGGCCAGAGCTCAGCAGAGTGGAGCTGATGCTGTGCTGGGTCCAGTCCTACCGGAGCTGTCTCGACCCGTGCCTAATTGGCTCAGTCCGGCGTTCTTGGAAGACGCCCCTCTTGCAGACGGTGCGGATGTCCCACCCGGCAGATTCAGGACAGGGAACTTGCTCATCAAGCGAGACTGGCTCAAACGGAGCGATCCACCCTTTCACCCGGCGTTCGCTCTGACTGGCGGCAGCGACAGCTACTTGGGAGCGGTGCTATCTCGTCACGGCGCGCGGTTCGTTTACGCCGCAAAGGCCATCGTGCATGAACGTGTACCACCGGAACGCATCTCGTTCTATCGCTACCTCAAGCGCCGTTTTCGCTGCGGGGTCGCCTACACTCTGCAGCAACAGCATCTCGATGGTACGGCGGTAGGCACTGGCAGAGGGTTGTATCGGGGCGCGGGCTCCCTCGCCGTAGCGCCCGTACGAGCATTGATGGGCGTATCCCGAGGCAGTGAAGCCTGGCTCCCCGCGGTGGGACTAGCTGCGTACGGTGCGGGGAACCTAACCGCCTCGGTTGGCCTCCGCTACAGCGAGTACCGACGCAAGAAGTGAGCCTCGCGCCAGTACGAAACGCCACCCGGGACGAAGCACACCCAACTACTCGGCAAGCTCTTGGTCCAACTGCTCCAAGAGCTTCCGGGCCTTGCGATTGAGCTTCTTCGGAACGTTCACCCCAACCAAGACGTGCAAGTTACCCCGTGCGCCGCGTTGATTGACCACGGGCATGCCCTGGCCCTTGACCGAGATCACGGTGCCGGGTTGCGTACCCGCAGGAACGTTAATCTTAACGCTCGAACCATCTGGAAGCGTCAAGTTGCGCTCGGCACCGAGCGCAACTTCCGCAAAACGCATCCGCTCCTCCATCACCAGATCGTGCCCGTCTCGTTGGAAGCGCTCGTGGGGCTCGAGGTCGACGTCGACATAGAGATCGCCGGAAGGCGCCCCGTTCGGGCCCGGCATGCCTTGACCCGGCACCCGCAAGCGCTGTCCAGCGTCAATTCCCGCAGGGAAGGTCACAAGCACCTTGCGACGCTTCTCCACCAACCCGCGTCCATGACAGGAGTCACAGGGATCGCTGATCACTTTGCCCTGGCCACTGCAACGCGGACAGGTGCTGCTGAACATCACGAAGCCACGCTGAGTGGCGACCTGACCACTTCCACCGCACTGCAGACACGGCTGTGGTTCCGTGCCCTTCTTCGCACCGCTCCCACTGCACTCCTCGCAGGGCGCGGCGCCTCGAATGGCGACTTCTTTCTTCGTGCCGTTCATGGCCTCTTGGAGCGTGATGGTCGTTTCGACCCGCACATCCTTGCCACGCTCGGCGCGGCGTCGTCCTCCGCCACCGCCTCCGCCGAAACCGCCCCCAAAGAAGTCGGAGAACATGTCCTGGAACTGGCTGAAGATGTCTCCCATCCCAGCACCGGAGAAGTCGAATCCCCCCCCGCCCAGACCTGCGTGACCGAAACGATCGTAGACACCCCGCTTTTCGGCGTCGGAGAGCACACCGTAGGCCTCCGTCGCCTCCTTGAACTTCGCCTCCGCCTCGGGATCGTCCTGATTGCGATCGGGATGGTACTTCAGGGCCAGCTTGCGGTAGGCCTTGCGGATGTCATCCTCGCTGGCCTCGCGGGAGACACCGAGGACTTCGTAGTAGTCGCGCTTGTCGCTCATGACGGATTCGGGCGCCGGGCAGACCGGCGGCGGAAAGCTAAGTCCCCCTCACTGTGTGTCAACGCGCAGAGGCAGCCTTTCCTGAGATTGCTTGCCCGCTGACGGCCCCGCGGAAGGCCGCTAACTCCACCGAAAAACCCCTACGCCGCGGGAGATTTGCCTACTTGGGCGAGCAGCGCAGCTTGCTGTTGCAATTCGGCGCGCAAGCGTTCGATGTCCGCACGTGCCTCGGCTTGTTGATCGGCGAGCCTGTTCTCCAGCTCCTGCACGGTCCACTGGGCAGCGGTCAGATCGGCAACTCGGCGCGCATCCACCTGGGCCAGCTCCTTCACGTTCGCTTGCAGCGCTTGCAGCGAGCCCGTATTCTCCAGTTCAAACTGACCATTCGTTCCGGTGGTGGCGGATTGGACGTCCTGAGCTCCGGAGTCGTCCACGTCGTCCGAGAGGGGGATGCGCTCTGCGAGCAACTCCGCGGCGAGGCGCTCAGTGGCCGCAAGCTCCCGCCGCAACTGAGCCACAGCTTCACCGCGCTCGCGGAGGTGCCCCTCGATTCGGACCAACTCCTCCGACAACGCCGACGCGGACTCCCGCGCCGAGGCGAGGGCTCGCTCCTTTTCATCGAGCTTCTCGCCGGCGCGCGCCAGCTTTCTCTCGAGCGAGACGACCTCTCCACTCGGAGCGCTACGCACGGCGGCTTCGTCCTTGGCGCGCAGCTCGTCCGCAGCATCTGCCAATCGTGCCTCCGCCTCGCTCAAACGACGCTGAGTTTCCTTCAGCCGCCCTTCTAGCTCCTTGATACGCGCTTCGTTTCCTACCGCGGCGGCAGCGCGCTCATCCGACGGCCCCTTCAGTTTGGTCTCGAGCTCGGCGAGCCGCACCTCGGCCTTCGTCGCCCGCTGCACTGCCGCGCGAACCTGGGCCTCCGCCTTTTTGGCTCGCGCTTCTGTCTCATCCGCCCGCGCTTCCGCTTCTTCAGCGCGCGCCTCGGAGTCATCGGCACGCTGATCTGCCGCGGCCGCACGCCCCTCCAGCTCGTGGACCCATGCGTCACGCTTCTCCAACTCGCGCTTGGTTTCGAGAAGGAGCTGTTTAGAGTCGTCACTCGCGTTCTTGCGGTGAGTGTCCTCTAGTTCGCGGCTGAGTGCGGCGATGCGTTCTTCTGCATCCAGATCACGACCGCCAGCTTCCGTGCAGGCTTCCAGGACCGACGCTGCGGGGAGCTGAACAACGCTGAAGGGATCGACCGCAACTGGGAAGTGACTAGCGATGGCAAGGTACCACTCCGGCTCTTCCGCCCCACCTTGTACGAACCCGGTATCGATGGAGAACTCATCCGCCACGCCCGGCGTGAAGTCTGCCAGCGCATAACCGACAAAAGGCGTTTGCCCGACCATGCGCACCTCGTCGAACTCGCGCGAGACGATATCGTAGAGCTCGTAGTAGCTGGGCCCCGAGTCCACCTCCGCGGAACGGAGCAAGACAGGATCGACCTCGACGTTGGGACAGAGCACGAGCGCCACCCCGCGGGCGGCCAACGCCCGACGCAATCGAGCCATCAAGGCGGCCGGATCGTCCGCCAGAGCCATGTTGTCGATCACCCCCACGTCAAATGCCCCATCGCGCACGGCAACGCCGCCTTGTCCCAAGGGGGCGTAGGCGATCTCGGTCGACGTGCCACGGGCAGTGGCCTCCGCAACTCGACTGACGTTGCTATCGTAGACGTGCACCAGACGGGCACCCCGTTCCACGAGGGCCTCGGCCAAACCTGACGTACAGTCCCCGAACACGACGACTTTGCGACCTTCGACAAACGACTGAGCGTAGGCAGCAATGACGGTGCTGGGCGACGGGGGAAACTCTTCCATCATCGTGGGCGACGGACACTAGCCCAGGACCGCTCTGGTCCGCTACAGAGTTCAGGCATTCAGGTGTTCCACGTCGGCATGTTTCGTCGACTCAGGACCCGCTCTGTGGCTATAAGCCCGTGGCCCATGGAGGACGAAAACGCGCTCGGCATCCTCGTCGCCTTTCACAGTATCGAAGACGAAGAGTACGCTTCAAACGAACTCGACTCGTTTGTGGACCGCTACCTGCTGTTCCAGAGGCTCGTGTTGCAGTACTTCGCCGAGAACCCGCCGGGAACAGGCTGCCGGGGGCTCGAACTGGGGCACAGCCTGTACTTGGAACTGCCCGAAGAACACGTGGGCCCCGGCTTGCTCAAATGGGTCAAAACGCTGCGCGAGGCGCTGGCGGAGCAGAACTTCGAGAACACCGTGATCGTCGCCCACGGCGGACGTTGGGTGGAGGACTCGACAACCGTTCAGCTCAATCGGGCGGGTGATATCCCCATCGCCAGCCTGGGCGGCCCGAGTGAGCCGCTGCGCCGAGCTCTCTTTGCCGAAACGGCGACACACGGTGCTCCCTCGGAGGACACGGCCTGGGGCGCCGGCTTCTACCTCGATAGCGAAGCCATGGAGGCTCTGGGCATTCGTCCGAAGAACGAACCCACCCTGCTGGAGATCGCCGGGGCAGACTTCGTGCGCGTCAGCCGATGAGCAAACGCTCAGAGCCAGAATTTCTGGGCTCGGTCCCCCAGATACCGGGGATGGCAAACGCTCAGAGCCAACCTTGGCGGCGATACCACTCCGCGGTGATGCGCGCACCCCGCTGAAAGGACACCTTGGGCTGCCAGCCCAGATCAGCCCGGGCTTCGGACGACTCACACACCCAGTGCGGCGCGTACAGCTCATTGCACTTGTCGCGTGTCAACATCACGGCTTGGTCAGTGAAGCGCCCGAACAGCTCGCTGCCTACCGCGGCGGCTTCCAGCACCTTGCGTGGAACAGGCATGCGAAACCAAGTTCGCTTACCCATGGCCTCCTCTATTTGACCAACCAACTCCCCGAGCGTCTGCGTCTCCCCATCCTCAACACAGTATGCCTTGCCACTCGGAACATCGGCGCTGAGGGCTGACACGCACGCCGCAGCGCAGTCCGAACCGAAGACCGCACTCACGCCACGCGCTGTAGACCCCATGTACGGCAGCACGCCGAACTTGACCGACTTGAAGAACGCCAGCACTTCACGGTCCCTGGGTCCGTAAATGAGTGGAGGTCGAATGATGGTGACGGGCAGTTCGCCCCTCATCGCCTGGGCTGCGCGCTCGGCAGCTAGCTTGCTTCGACCGTAGTGGGTTACCGGGTTCGGTGGAGCGTCCGGCGGAAGTGGCTTACCATCAGCACTGGGCCCACACACTGCCAACGAGGAAACCAGGACAAAACGCTCGATATTGCCATGCCTCTTGGCCGCTTCGAGCATACACACGGCACCCGCCGCGTTGACTCGATGAAACTCGGCGGGAGTCTTGGCTTTGACCAAGCCCGCGGAGTGAATCACGTGGGTTGCATCCCCCATCACCTTGACCAGCCCGGGCACGTCGTAGATGGACCCATTGACCAGTTCCACGTTGTCCAGGCTCTTTAGAAACTTCGTATCGCTCGTGCGCCGAACGAGCGCGCGCACAGCAATGCCGGCTTCGTTCAGCTGTTCAGCGATGTGAGAACCAAGGAACCCGGAGCCCCCGGTAAGAAAGACAATCATCGAGTCAGATCCCGCGTTCGAAGACCGCGTACTTCTTGTAGACCGAACCGCCCATCGTCCTGATACCTGCGGTTACAGCCGTATTCGCCTCGTCCGTCCAAGAGAGTTCACCCCAGCGGATGCCAAGCTTCTCCCCAGCGTCGTTCAGTCTGGCATACATGTAGAGACTGAGCCCCGCATACTTGCGCTGCTGCCTAAACTTCTTCGTGATGCCGAGAACCATCAGGCGCGCGGTCTCAGGACGCTGAATCTTCATGCGGTAGATCAGCTTTGGCAGTCCCGTTGGAAACAACTTACCATGGAGATCTGCGATCACTTCGTTCAGATTCGGTATCGCGATTGCCACACCTGCGGGCTCTCCGTGTACGAACAGCAAACAAGTGATCTCAGGGCGTAAGATGAGCTTCAAGTCCTTAGCCAACTTGTCCAGCTCTGACTCCGTGTAGGGGACGAAGCCGTAGTTATCCTTCCAAGCATCGTTGAAGATGTCCATCGCAATGCGCGCGTCACCGTCGACGTTGTTCATGTTGATGCTGCGCGCGGCGACTTCAGGCATCGCCTGAACATCTTCGTACGCCTTTCGTACGCGCCGCTTGACGTTGCCGACCTCGTAGCGCCACGCGTAGAATGTCCGCGTTCGCTCGAACCCTGCGTCCTCAATCAGCTTGCCCTGGTACGAGCGATGGTGTGGCATCATCACCATCGGAGGCATATCGAACCCTTCGACGAGGCAGCCCACCTCATCCCACAAACTCAAGGAGATCGGTCCGCGAGCGACCTTCATGCCACGGTCTTTGAGCCAACTCGTGGCTCGGTCGAGCAAGGCCGAGGCAACCTCCTGATCATCGATTGTATCGAAGTAGCCAAAGAAGCCGGCATCGTCTTGATGAACACTGAGGTGCCCATGGTTGATCTGCGCTGTAATGCGTCCGACACAGTAGTTGTTGCGATGGGCCGTGAAGATGGTCCCTTCCGCATGCTCGAAGAAGGGGTTCTTCGGACTCAGGCGCTCCTTGACCTCCATGTCCAGGGGCCGCACATAGTGCGGATCGTCTCGGTAGATGTAATCGACGACGCTCAGAAAGTCCTTCAGGTCGCCACCTAGCCTGGTCTCGCGAATCTCCACCGACATCAGGCGCGAGCTAAGTGCCTGCGGCGAGCAAAGTCAATCACCAGGCGCCCACCCCCTTGAGCGATAGCGCCTGCGAAGTGTCGAACAGAGGGCCCAGCAGCCCGGTCCTAGATCACGCGATATTTCTTGCCTACCTTGGCGAACGCCTCGAGCCCTCGGTCCAGGTGCTCGCGCTCGTGGGTCGCCATGTAGCTGGTTCGGAGCATCGCGTGTTTCGGGGGCACTCCCGGCGTAATGAACGGGTTGGTGTAGACCGAGTGCTGCTCCAGCAGGTCGCGCCACATCATCAGAGTGCGAGAATCCTGGCGGATGTAGATGGGAATGACCGCCGTCTGCGTCTTGCCCAACTCGAACCCAAGCCGAGCCAGCTCGGTTCGCATGTAGGTGAAGTTCTCCCGCAGCTTGTCGATACGCCAGGGCTCCTCCTGCATGACGTCGAACGCCGCCATGGCCGCAGCGACGTTAGGGGGGGCCGCGCTGGCAGCGAACATGAACGATGGAGCGAAGTGTTGGACATAGTCGAGCACCTTTCGCTCGCCCACGAGCCACCCACCGATGCTAGCCATCGACTTGCTGAACGTGCCGCCGATCAGGTCTACTTCTTTCTCCAGCCCGAAGCTGTGCGCCGTGCCGCGACCACCCGGTCCGATAACCCCCAAAGCGTGGGCATCATCAACGAACAAACGCGCACCATGCCGTTTGACGACTGGTACGATCTCGTCCAACTTCGCGATCTCGCCTTCGGCGCTGAAGACGCCGTCCGTGATGACCAGCGCGCCCTCCGCATCGTCCAACTTGGACAATGCGCGGTCGAGAGAGGCAGCGTCATTGTGCTTGTACCGCACGAGCTGGCAGCCCGCTGATTGACCGAGACGCACGCCATCGTACAGCGATGCGTGCACGTTGCGGTCGATCACTGCAACGCTCTTCTTGTTACTCAACAGCGCCGCGCAGGTCGCGAGGTTGACCTGATACCCGGTGGTGAAGACCACAGCCGACTCTTTGCCGAAGTAGTTGGCGATCTTTTCTTCGAACTCGTTGTGCAGCTTCATCGATCCATTGACGAGGCGCGACCCTGTCATACTCGTCCCAAATCGATTGATGGCGGCGATCGCGGCCTCGCGAACCTTGGGGTGTGTCGTCAGCCCGAGGTAGTTGTTCGACCCGAACATCGTCACTCGACGACCATCGATGACAGCTTCGGGCCCGTCGTTGTAATCCAACGGACGGAAGAAGGGATACATCCCAAGGCGCCGGGCGTTGTCGGCCGCCGTAAACGAGTACGCCTTTTCGAAGACATCTTTCCCGCCCAGAGCCGCAAGATTGGAGCGTTCTTTTAGGGAGGACTCCAGATCGCTGCTTCCTTGGCTGGACGTGCCGTTCGTGCGCGTACCAACGGCGTGACCGTTTCTGCCATTGCTGGAGACCGGCTCCCCACCCGTTACTCTAGAACCATTAGTCCCTGCCGTTGGTGGCACGGAGTCTGAGCGCAGGTGCAGGGAGGAACCATTGATCTTGACGTCGTTCCCGTTGGTCTCGCCTTCTTGTCGCCCGATGTTTTCGTCCAACGCCGGGTCGACGGGTGGCAGCTCATGTCCGTTACGTAGGATGCCCCATGCAGCACGGAAGCGGACCCGCGCATCCATCACTCCCTCGGCCGCCTTCATGACTCGATCGTCCGATACGATGCGCATGACTTGTGGGCTGAGCACCACTTCCTTGCCTTTAGCTAGAATCGCTCTTCGTATGCCCATACTCAATCCAACGGTCGTGCAGTAATAGGGCCGCTAGTATCGCCACGCCAGCGTGCGAAATCATTTACGCACTGACAGCGGGCTGTTCCGTTGACCTCGGCCGAAGCTACGCAACGATGTGGCTTGCCGTCAATTAACAGCCGCTCCCAATGCTCACCCGCGCTCGGATGCCGGCGCGCCGTCCAGGTGGTATGGCCACTCATCAAGCGTTGTCACATTCAGATCGATTGCTTCCAAGAAGAGCCCCCCTGCCGGCGCAGTCATCCCGAGGTGCAAACGGTCACCATCCGCTAGCGCACGTTGGATCGCACCCCGTTCTCGCTTTCCTCGGCCAACGTCCACGAGCGTGCCGGCGATGATACGCACCATGTTGTAGAGAAAAGCGTTGCCGGTAACGCGTATGGAAAGCAGCCGAGGGTGTTCGGCCGAGACCGATATGTCGATGTCCTCGATGGTGCGCACGGTATTCGTGCGGAAATCGTAGCGACCCCGGAATGCGCAAAAGTCGTGGGTCCCAAGTAGATCTTGCGCCTCGGCTCGCATTCGACCGTGGTTTAACCTCTCGAAGACGCGCCAACTACGACCTTCGAGGAAGGGGTCGCGGACGGTCCCCTGCAGCACATTGTAGCGATAGGTCTTTCGACGCGCTCGCTTGCTAGGTTCAAAACCACTCTCGACGCGAGCGGCGCGCGTGATCGCTATGTCTGGTGGCAGTTCACCTGTGAGACCCAGAAGCCAGCCTCGCATGCTGATTCGCGTATCCGTATCAAAGCACACGTACTGCTGTTGTGCGTGGACGCCGGCATCTGTCCGACTACAAACGCGCAACGCATTCGCCTCAGGGTCCATGGTGTGAATCGCACGCTGCAACACGCCGGCAATGGTCACGGCGTTCTGTTGGATTGCTAACCCGGAGTAACGCTGCCCATCGTAGGCGATTTCGAGGAGTATGCCGCTCGCGTAGTCTTCTCGCCTGCGCCTTGCCGTGGCCTGCGGTTCATCTGCACACTCCGGCAGCGACGACGATGAATCCTCCGTCATCGCACGCGCATCACTGCCCAGCATCTGTCGATACTGCGTCCGTCAACACTGCGTCCGTCAACAGAGCGCGAGCCTCATCTCCGGCGGCTCCTGCATTGGTCAAGCTGACTTCCGTTCCCGGCAGTGTGACGCACCCTTTGTCCGCCAGCTGCTGAAGGTCGCGCTGTTCGACGCCGGATAGTGGCGGTGGATCCCCGGGGTTCAACCCACGCCCCACCGATCCCGTCCGTTTGACTGCGCCCTCCTTCCGGGATGCATTGCGGATCGAGTACACCGGGAGGTCCTCGCACTCACTAGGTGTTGCGCCCTCGTCTCCACCGCACGCGAGAGCTGACGACGATGCGACGACGATGAATGCGGACCGGATGAGGACGGACCGCGCTCCGCAACCGAGCAGTGCGCAATCGCTCATTGAGGGCGCGAACTTCGCCTGAGCTCGCCGTGGGGCCGATTGAACGAAGATCACGGGACTCAGTTTCGAGCGACAATTGGGCATCACTTGGCGACTAAGTTCAGCGGAACCGCGGCATCGACGCAACCCCCACGCGGCGCGGGGTAGGTGGCATCCATGAATCTCTTTTTGATACAAGCACTTACGGCCGCACTTCCCAAGCTGTCATCGGTCACCGAAGCCGAACAAGCCCGGCCATTGGGGCCAATACGGAGCGCTATCGTCAACTTCCCGCGCAACATTTCGTTCTGGCGAAGCGCTGCCATGTAGCAGCCCTGCGCCAATCGCGCCCGAGTCCGCAGCGCGGCTTTGAACGCGGAATTGACTTCTCCTTCGCAAGGGGAAGCACACACATTCTTGCCTGCCTTCACGTCGCCTCCCACTCCGGTCGTCGTAGCCTTCTGCTTGGGATCCGTTTCTGCGGGCTCCTCAGCCTCGAGCACCGACGGCGGGGGCGGCGGAGCGTGTTCGAAGTTGGCTTGAACAGTCTCGACAGCGCTGGAGGTGGTCGGCGTCTGAGCCTGAACCTCAGCAGCGCCGGGCTCAGCACCACCCATGCCCAAGAAGAACCAAGCACCGCAGGCGGCAACGACCGCAACGACTGCCAGCCAGATGCCCGCACCGCGCTTCTTTGGAACGACTGGCGGGAAACTTGTTTGAGTCACGACGCTCTCCTCTGCTCGAGCCGCTGAACTGACGACACCCACTCGCTGTTAACCATTGCCCACCGTCCCCACATCGTCGTCGGAGCACGCGTCCCCGGCGGCCTGCCGATATTCGAAGAATGTCATCGCTGAGTCCCCCCAATTCCTGGTTTGCTTCAGGCTGAGGCCTGATGGCAGGTCTACGTCGATAGAGGTGCGCTTCGGGTGCCCCAACACGACCGTGGCGCCTTCTGCAAGCCGACCCACAAAGAGTTTGAGCACATCAGCACTTGCTGCTTGGTGAATTGGCCAAGGCGGATCGGAAAGCACCAGGTCGAAGAGTTCCGTCTCGAGCGCCGCTGCGGCGCGTTCCACAGGGCGGCTTACTAGTTGGCACCGGTCCGAAAACCCCAGCGACTCCGCATTGCGCGCGATCACTGCGCTGGCTTGTCGCCCCGACTCGATGAAGAACGCACGACGTGCCCCCCGCGATAACGCTTCGAGTCCCAACGCCCCAGTGCCTGCGTAACAATCCACGACGAGCATCCCGTCGAGGTCGCCAAGGATTCCGAACAATGCCTCGCGCACTCGATCTGTCGTTGGACGTGTACTCATGCCTCGCGGCGCGCGGAGCGGGCGCCCCCTATGAGTTCCAGCGATGATTCGCATCAACCCGTCTCGATCTTGCTCCAGAGCTGACGTCTACGGCGCTGGCGGACAGAATCTTTACGTGTAAGCATCCTAGCGACACTCCAGGCGGACAGCAGCTCCCCCTCTTGTCCCAAAGCGGGCAAGGTCGTATTACCGACCAGGTAGGAGCCAGGCACCGGTCCGCTCACAGGCTCACCGGCGAGCCCCATGTAGCCGAACGGCTCGACTGACCATTGGTGCTCCATGAATTCCGGGCGCGGGCTGGATTCCGTCACATGTATGCGGTCCACCTCGCGACGCACTCCTGTCGTGTAATCCTCTAACGGCAACCCATCGTGGGGGGAATCCACCACGACCAGGTGCTGCTTGAGGAACGGAAAATGGAAATCGATGGTGTTCTGTACAGCCCGGCGCGCCTCAGCCAACGTGAGCGCTCCCTCAGCGGGAACGATCGCTTCGGCAACCAGAAGCGCCTCGTCCTCGCTAGCCTCCGGGTCCAAGGCACGACACTCAAAACGCTGCAAGTGAACCACTGGTCGCCGAGGATCCGGGTAGGGCGCATCCGGTGGCAGTAAGAATGTCTCCGCCGAAAGCGGCTCGGGGAGACCTTCTTTGCGAACGATGGCACTGACGACGAAGCGCCCCGCCGTGGCGTTGACTTGAGGCCACTCCTGACGAGCTTTCTTCGTCACTCCCTCGCCATGCGCCAAGGCGGCGACAGCTTCGCCCGACAGACAAGTCACGATGGCATCCGTGCCAATCGGTTCTTCGGTACCGTCTTCGCGGATACCTGCAACTCGGCCACCACGTACCACAATCGATTCGGCGCGACGCTTTGCCTCGATGACCCCACCGTGCGCCTCGAAGCGTTCGAGGAGGAACTGATCCAGCTCATCTCCACCGCGCTGCAGCGAGTCCAGCCCGCGCGTCCACGATCCGTGCAGTCTGGCCAGAGCCAGCGCTGATAGACCCATCAGCGCGTAGTCCACATCAGTCGCGAACACCGCGGGCACTGTGGCAAGCTCACGGTAGGGGTGCTCCATCGGAAACTTGCCGAGCAAGTCACCAGGGTCGTCATCTCCCACGAACGGCAAGGCCGCCGAAGCGCGGGCGCTCTCCAAGCGATCCCACACCGACTGGGGCGGCCAGACCATGTCGCGCGAGAACGCCGCATCGATCGCCGCATTGGCCGTCCCGAGGCGCGCGTAGAACTCATCCACCAGCTGTCGAACCTCAGAAAACTCGCGATCTATCTCGATACCGAACCTTTCTGGGTTGGATGAGACCTGCAAGCGCCTGCCATCCGCACACAGCGAGAACATGGGCTCCTCCGCCTTCGTCCGCCGACGGAAAGTCGGAGATTGGGCCAGCTCGTGGAGAACTCGCTTCCAAACGGGCGACGCACCAAACAGCATGCTGAAAGTACGCCGTTTCAAGAGGAAGCGTTCGAACCGATAGCTTGGCGGACGCTGCTCTTGACCGAGCAGGAGCACGCTGAAGTCACGACGCGCTAGCAGCGCGGCAACGGTCAGGGCACCCAGAGAGCGGCCAAGCACCACGACGTCGTAGTGCCGCGACGTCACAGTTCCCTCACGATGCTGTCGGTCACGGCTGCGGCCTCACGCGCACACGAACCCGCCGCCCTCTAGGCTCGAGCTCCAGCCGACCTTGACACGCCGCCTGCACGGCGCTGACCAGTGTGCGGTGCTCGGCCGCATGAATTCGCTCCATCAAGCTGTCGAGACTGTCGTCTTGTCGCACTTCGACGGCCGTCTGAGCAATGATGGGCCCCGAGTCCATTTCCAGACTGACGAGGTGGACCGTGCAACCCGTCACTTTTGCTCCGTATTCTAGGGCCTGTCTGCCTGCGTCCACGCCGGGAAACGCCGGCAATAGCGACGGATGCAAGTTGATGATCCGGTTTTCGTAAGCGCCCAACAGTACTGGAGTGACCAGGCGCATGAAGCCCGCGAAGACCACCCAGTCGACGCCGCGCTCGGACAGTTCATCAACGACGCGTTGGTCGAAGGCTTCGCGACTCGAAAAGTCTCGATGAGAGACCGTGAGCGCCTCGATGCCAGCTTGTTCTGCGCGTTCGAGCGCGCGCACGCCGGGCTTGTTGGAAATCACGACGGCGATGGACGCGTCGAGGGTACCTGATTTCGTGGCGTCAATTAGCGCCTGCAAGTTGGAGCCGCTGCCAGAAACCAGAACACCCAGTCGCGCCATCACACCTCCTCGATCCGAACTTTGGGAGCGGCCTCGGCGCTCTCGGCGGCAGTGATTTGTCCTAACAACCACGCCGTTTCCCCGGCGGCGCCTAGCGTATCCAGCGCCAGCTCGAGCGCGTCCGCGGCAACCACGCACACGATCCCAATGCCGAGATTGAAGGTGCGAAGCATCTCGGCTTCGTTGACCGGCCCGTTTTGCTGAATCACGCGAAACACCGCCGGACGCTCGTGATTCATCTTGATGGCGGCAACCTGCCCTTTACCAAGCACGCGTGGCAGGTTGCCGACGATACCGCCACCGGTGACGTGACAGTAGGCGTGCACTGCGTCCCCGAGGGCCTTTCCGAGTTGCGCAACTGCTCGTGCGTAGATGCGTGTTGGCTTGAGCAACTCTTCTCCGAGCGTGCAGCCCAGCTCCGGCACGGACTGACCGAGCCCCAGCCCCATTTCGGTCAACAGCACGCGCCTGGCCAGGGAGTAGCCATTGGAATGCAGCCCACTCGAGGCCACCGCTATGAGTTGATCCCCCTGCCGCACTCGTTGCGGGCCGAGCAAGGCACGCTTGCTGGTGACGCCCACGGCAAATCCGGCCAGGTCATATTCACCTCCGGCGTACATGCCCGGCAGCTCAGCGGTCTCCCCACCCAACAAAGCGCAACCAGCGAGTTCGCACCCATCTGCGATGCCGCGGATCACGTCCTCGGCCACATTGACCTCCAACTTGCCGCAGGCGAAGTAGTCGAGAAAGAACAACGGTTGGGCCCCGGTGGTAACGATGTCGTTGACACACATCGCCACGAGGTCCTGCCCCACTGTGTCGTGCTTGTCCGCCGCGAACGCCACCTTCAACTTGGTGCCGACACCGTCTGTCCCGCTGACGAGAACAGGGTCCTCAATGCCACCTGGTAGCGAGCATAGCCCAGCAAAACCCCCTAGCCCCTCCATCACGAACGGAGTCTTGGTCCGGCTGGCAAACGGCTTGATTCTCTCGATCAACGAGTCGCCACGTTCGATGTCAACGCCGGCATCCTGGTAGGTGAGCGCCATGGCCTGGCTAATTACTCACTTCCCGGGTGAGAGCAAGGATAGCCCGTCCTGCTCATGGCGAGTTCCGCCGGGGTCATTATCCAAGGGCCCCTTTCGCCGCCGGATTGTTCAACTTCGCGCCGGGGCCAGCAGCCGGACCATGCCCCAGCCCGAAAAAGCACAAAAACCAAGCAATAGAGCAAGCACTCCGAATGCCCAGCGATTCGAATCTGGCGTCTCACCATCGACGAGCAGCCACGCCCCGGCCGGCGGAGGCTCCTGCCCACTTGCCGAAAGCGCCGCCGACAGGCCGCTGTAGCGCAGCCCCGCATCGGACAGAGGCAAGAGTCGACCCACAAACGAGCTCGGCGGCACGAAGTGCTCGCCGAGACTCCCCTCCGGTTGGCGCAGTTCGATCCAAAGCGCGGGGTTTCCCTCTACCGGCGCAAGACGGAATCGATCAGGATCCAGCGGACGCCGATAACCGGATGGCGGCGTCCCCAGCACCCCCCTACCCCGCACCCAAGTGTTGGCGTGACGCGCCTCCGGCTCGAACTCCGATAGATGCGATATCTCGGTGGGCTGGCCGCTCACGAGGGCGTAGGAGACCTCTGGCAACAGGGCCACGGCTAGCAGGGCCGAGCTCAGCAGCGTCAGCGCCAAGGCCAGCAGGGTCGCGCGGCGCCACGGGCGGCGCGGTTCTGGCAGAGCCTGCAGCTCCGGATCTGGGGAGGTTGCGCTGGAAGTCATGTGAGAGCCCTCGATGGGACCACACGCCGCAAGGGGCGGTCAAACGACACGTCGAAATGCGACACCCAGAGGAGGCCAGAAGTTCCCGGACTTCCTGAGCTCACCCCATTTGCGGGTCGGAGGCGCCTCTGCCATCATGTCGCTACTTGCCGGTGCCGTACTGACGAGCCTGGAAAGAACGTTCACCGAGGTTAGACAGAGGGAGCATGTCCAAAGACCACGTGGTTTGCCCATCTTGTGGGTTTTCCAACCAATTACCCCTGGCGAAGGGCCGCTGTGTCTCCTGCGGCGCGCTCGCGGAGGAAGCTGTGCCGACCTTGACCCACTCTCACGCCCCTCACGGGGACCTGCACCAGGTACGCTTCAGCCCGATCTGGTTTCTAATCGCGATCGGGATCACCTCCGTGATGACTGCAGCCATCGTGATGGGTCTCCCCATGGTGGCACGCCCCTTCGACTTCGAGGGCTACGCCGGCATGATGGTGGCTGTGCCCGTCTGGTTTGCGAGCGGGATCCTCGTCGGCATGATCTCGCCCGGGCGAACGTTCATGGAGCCCGCGGTGGCAACGTCGTTGGTCGCCATCCCGACAGCTTTTCTGCTTTTCAAGTTCCAAACCGTCAAGACCATGCCTGGCTTCGTCTACGTGCTGATGTCGGCGCTCGGAGTGCTGTTCGCCCTCGTCGGTTCCTACTTGGGCGAACGGCTGCAAATGGGTCCAGACAACGAAGTTCACTGAGAGCGATGTTTGCTGATCTGGGCCGTGCCCCTGCACCTCGTCTCCGTCTAGAATGCGCCCATGTGGCAACTGCTCTTGTCGGTGGTCTTGGTCACTTCGGCGTGGAGCTGCCGAAGTCAAAGTGAGCGTGACACCGAAGTAGAAGTCGCGCGCATCGCTTACGCAGTCAAGCAGGTGCGCGACGCCGCCAACAACGACAAGCTCGAACCGCTGTCGCGCCTCCGAGCAGAGTCTTGCAACACGCCCTTAGGCTGCGAGCTTCAGCAGCTGTGCGTTCAAGCTTACTCACTGCACCAGCGTTCCCTCGAAACCACGGCCAAAGTCCGAACAGCGCTCCGAAGCGGGAACGCGCCCAAAGAAGCTGCCGCCGATCTCCTTGCCATGGCCGAGAAGGACCTGAAGCAAGCCAAGCAAATGATTCAGACTTGCAACGAGCGCGAACGCGATCTGCTCCGAGAGCTACGCTGAGCCAGATTCAGGGCGCGGTGGGCTTGGGCGCTGGGGCCGCGGGCTCCAACTTCTTCAACTTGGGATTTGCGGGGAGCTTCGGCGCAGAGACCGGGGTGCCCACCTGCTTCAGCTTTTCCACCTTGGCCGCCGATTCCTCGGGCGACTTGGCACTCGCCGCTTGCGCGCTTGCGGCGGAATTCGCAGTTGCAGGTTTGTAGTCCTTGTCCGCGAAGAGGACTCGTCCGAAGCGCGAAGCCTTGTGGAAGTTGCCCTGACCCAAGATGGGCGACCAAGCGACGCCGCCGTTATTCTGCATCGCGTAGAAGTTCATGCGCCACTCATCACCCAGCTTTGGCGGGGCCTGCTTGGCCTTCGCGAGCGACGACCACGGGATCTTCGCCTCGACCAAATAACCTTCGTCATCATCGCCGGCTTTGTCGATGGTCCCGTTGACGGTCACGGCGCTTTCGAGCTTGGAGCTCCAATCCTCGTGACCGAAAGGGCCGTCTTTGCCGCCGCGAGGCTTGTTGTAGGCGTCGAACTGGGAATCGAACACGAGGTTCTGAGGCCCAATCTGGATCTCGTAGTAGTCCTTGTTGTCCCCGTCACCATCGGGATCAATCATGATCTCGACGGTATCCTTGGTCCAGAGATGGGGATCCGCGTCGGTCTTCTTGAAGCCGCCAACGATGTCCTTGTCGGTGACGCTGAATGCAACGTAAAACGCCGTATCATCCCAGAGCAGCTTGGCTTCGCCCTGCACCGGGGACGACTTGTCACCCGTCCCCGTAGCCACGTTGACGAACGCCCCTGTCGAGGCTGCCGACTTCCACGCGTCTTCATCGAGTTTGCCGTCGATCTTGACGCTGACCCCTTTGTCCAACTTATTGACGCGCAGGGTCGGCACCCGTGTGTTCTTCTTCTTCTTCTTCTCGGGTGCGCTGCCGCCGCTGACGTTCAACTTGATTGCCAGTGCCCGATCCTCACCACCGTTGGGTCCCGACAGCAGCTTGAGCCTTTTGCTACCCTTCCACAGGCCAACGACGACGGCGAGATCGCCGTTCGGTACCTTCTTGGGCACCTGAAACGTCTGCTCGTCCACGTACACTTTGCCGACGTCCCATTTGGTCGGAGCTGGCGCATACTCGGAGCGGAGCGGCCCCACCTCATCGATGTTGAGCACGCGACGTTTCCCAGCCAGCACGTGGGTGAACAATGCCCAACCGGGGGACCCGACTGCTTTGTCGAGCCGCCAGTAGAGGCGATACTTCACCTTGTCCCCGGGCTTGACGTCTTCCGCCGTGAGCAATTCGTACCCGAGCAAGGTAACCTTGCCATCGAAGTTGGCGTTCAGCTGCTTGGCCTTCTCTGGCAGCTTTGCGACCACGAGCTTCTGGGCGCGCTCCGCCTGAGGTTCCTTCTTGCTCACACACGCGCTCGGCGCAGTAGCAAGGGGCAGCAGCAACATGAACAGGGCGGTCAGATTTCTCGACATGAAGTCCCTCCAGATAACAGCATTTCACTTCTTGCGATTCTTCTTGCGCGAAGACCTTGCTTGCTTGCGCTCGTTCTTACGAGCGTTCTTCTCGCTGCGAGACAGGGTCTTCATCTTCGGTGCGGTCTGGCCGGTGGGCCCCGCGCCGGGCAATCCTCCCATACCAGGAAACCCAGGTAAGCCCCCCATCCCCGGCATTCCACCAAGCATGCTGGGATCGAAGCCCGGGGGCATTTTTCCGCCCTTCATGGCACGGCGCATGTTCCGCGCCATGTTCAAACCCTGCATCCCGGGCAGACGTCCGAGCAGCCCGGTATCCTGCCCCATCGAAGTCATCATCTGTTGCATGAACTGAAACTTTTGCACCAACTCGTTGACCGCCTCGACTGGCGTTGCCGAACCCTTTGCGATGCGTTGGGCGCGCGATGGCTCCCGGATCAGACTCTGAGGATCCCGCCGCTCGTACCGAGTCATCGATTGGATCATCGCCTCGATCCTCACGAGCTCCCGATCATCGAGGTCGGCACCGGGCGGCAACATCCCCCCCATGCCAGGCATCTTCTCGACGAGATCCTTGAGCGACCCCATCTTTTGGATGGTCTTGATTTGGTTTAGGAAGTCTTCGAGCGTGAACTTGCCGGACAGAAGCCGAGTCGCGTCTTCCTCCGCTTGCTTTTCATCAACGACTTCCTGAAAGTCCTGCATCAGGCCGACGACATCGCCCATGCCCAGGATTCGCCCCGCCATGCCATCGGCACGGAACTCCTCGAGTTTGTCCGTCGTTTCACCCACACCGGCAAAGACAATCGGAGCACCGGTCACTCGCTTGACGCTCAACGCAGCGCCGCCCCGCGCATCGCCATCCAGTTTGGTCAGGATGACCCCTGTCAACTCCAGCTTGTCGTTGAAGGTGCGGGCCGTCTTGACTGCGTCTTGACCGATCATCGCGTCGATGACCAGGTAGAGGTTCTGCGGCTTGATGATGGCCTTGATCTCTTCGAGTTCCCGCATCAAGCGCTCATCGATCGCCAGACGACCTGCCGTATCGTAGATGACGACATCCGCGCCCTGCTCAACGGCATGGGCGTCGGCGGCTCGGGCGATGTTGACCGGTGTCTCGCCGGAGATGTTGAACACCGGAACTCCGATCTCCCCACCGAGGATCTGGAGTTGTTCGACAGCTGCCGGACGTTGCATGTCGCACGCAACCAGTAGGGGCTTCTTGCCCTCTTCCAAGAATCGACGTGCTAACTTCGCGCACGTCGTAGTCTTGCCTGCGCCCTGGAGCCCCACCATCATCACGCGGGTCCTTTGCCCCTTGGGTGCGACGACGATGGCTTCGCCATCGGCCTTCATCATGTCGATGAGGGTTTCGTGGCAAATTCGGACGAACTGGTCCTGCGCCGAGACTTTATGGGTCCGCCCGCCATGTTTGACTCGCGTGTGGACCGTCTCGCCAACGGCGGCATCCTGAACCTGCTGCAGGAACTCCTTGACCACTCCGAGCTCGACGTCGGCTTCCAACAGCGACAAGCGCACTTCGCGCAGGGCTGGCTTGATGTTCTCCTCGTTGAGCGAGGTCAATCCGGCCAGGCGGTTCTGGGCCTCCTTGAATCCGCGTTTTAGGGCATCGAACACTGTGCTGGGCCTTATAGCGGCTCCTGCCTGACGCGTGTCCAGCAAAACCTAAGAGGAGGAAGCGCGCAACGCCGGGTTCGGGGACGTGCCTTCGCATGACGGTCCCGCGATACGACCCCGGCCCACGACAAGGCCGCCTCGGGGCGGCTCAAGACGCCGCTTTGAGCTCCAATACCCGCTGGTAGATGGTCCGTCGGGGCAGTGTCAACAGGCTGCTCAGGGCCTCGGAAATCGAACGCGCGGTTTGACCCAGGTCCAACCGCCGCTGGATCAGTAGGTCCAAGTCCGCGTGATCGAAGGCGGGCGCCGCGGGCACCCAGGGACCGAGCACGAGGGTCACCTCTCCACGCCAATCCCGCTCGGCGCGCCCCCACTCGGCGCACGACATGATGCGTGTTTCTTCGAACTTCTTGGTCAGCTCGCGAGCCACGAGCAGTTCGCGCTCCGGCATCCACTCGGCAAACTCCGTCAACGTCTGCGCCATGCGTTGAGGAGCTTCGAAAATCACCACCGGTTCCTCGTTCGCCGAGATGCGCTCGAGTATCGAAGTGCGCTTGTCACCCTTACGAGGCAGAAAGCCCGTAAACCAAAACCCCGAGTCACCCCAACCCGAGATCGCCAAAGCCGCTGTCGCTGCGCTCGGCCCGGGCACGACAGTCACCGCGATGCCGCTGCTTCGACAAGCCTGTACGAGCGCACCCCCGGGATCACTGACGCTCGGCATCCCGGCGTCCGTGGCGAATGCCACGGACGCGCCGACCGACAAGCGCTCGACGATGCGGTCGACTTCGCGAGGACGCGCGTGAGCGTCGAGGCGAAGAATCTCTTTGGCAGAAATTCCGAGGTGCGAAAGCAAAGCGCGGGTACGTCGAGTGTCCTCCGCAACCACCAAGTCAGCCTGACTCAATATCTCTACCGCCCGCCGCGTGACGTCTCCCAGATTGCCGATGGGCGTTCCGACGACGAAAAGCCCGGGGGAGAGGCTCATAGCGGATTGGCTTCAACGCCGTCGAGGCACTGGCTCAGGAAGGTTCTCAGGCGCCCTGCAACACGCGACTCGATCTGACGAACACGCTCTCTGGACACACCAAAGCCGTCACCTAGCTGCTGCAAAGTCTGCGGCTCTTCGGCGATCATGCGCTTGTCGAATATCTCGAGCTCCTTGCCCTTGAGCGTCTCCCGAAAGGTCTTGAGGTGATCGCTGAGCATCGACAGTAGCTCTGCGTTTTCCGTGAGTGCGTCGGGGCCATCTCCCTTGGCTGGTAGCATGTCCAAACGGGATGTCTGCTTGCCCTCACTATCGCCGACTGGAACGTCGAGGGACGCATCAACAGCGCTCAGCCGCAGGTCCATTTGGCGAACGTCTTTCTCACTGACGTCTAGACGCTTCGCGATTTCACCGTGCGTCGGTTCGATCCCCATGGCCGCAAGGCGTGCACGCTCTTTGTTCAGGTTGAAGAAGAGCTTGCGTTGGGCTTGGGTCGTCCCCAACTTCACGAGACGCCAATTGTTCAAGATGAACCGCAGGATGTACGCCCGAATCCACCACGCGGAATAGCTGGATAGCTTCACGCCACGGTAGGGATCGTACCGCTTGACGGCCTGCATCAGGCCGATGTTACCCTCTTGCACGAGGTCCATCATGTTTCTGTACGCCCGCTTGTACTCGTAAGCAATTTTGACCACGAGTCGCAGATTGGACGTGACGAGCTTCTTCGCTGCATCCACGTCACCCGACTCGTGATACAGCACAGCCAGTTGGTGCTCCTCTTCGCGCGTCAGCAGCGGGTGCCGTTGTACCTCGCGCATGTAGGCAGCGAGTGGATCGGTTGTCGAGAGAGCACGGCCAGTATCGCGGGCCTTCTCGGAGCGCGCCAGGGCCCGCGAAGAGGCCGCGGCGAGACGCGCATCCACGTCATCGTTGTCTTCAATCTCTTCGGCCTCAGCGATGAGAGCGTCATCGTCGATGTCGGAATCGGAATCGGAATCGGGTGTGGAATCGAAATCTTCGGAATCCAACGCCTCTTCAGACGCAAGTTCGCCTGTCGTATCGAGCACTTCAGGCTCCTTCTTTGTCGCCTTGGGCGGTTTTTTCGGGTCTGCCAACGGCAATCCTCTGTGCGCAGCGGGAGCTCACAGTGCGTCCGCGTCCTGCAGAGGTCAACCCCCCCCGCCCTTGGCCGGCTCCCAAAAAGCTCCCATCGGCGTCGGGGCCCCCAACAGAACCCCGGGCCGATCAGCAGGTGTGGCCCGCGCCGTAACGACGAGGACCCGACGCTCGTGGCCTCAACGGAAATTCTCGCAAATCGGAACGGCGATATCGAGCTGAATGATGGGCGCGCAAATCTTCGATTTTGTGGCCTGTCGACAGATCCCGGTCTCGCAATCGGTATCCACGTCGCACTCTTCGCCCTGACGGATCTTGGGGGTGCACACGCCAACACCCGCATCTGCCGCGACGACACAGTTGAGCCCACTTTGGCAAGGCACCGTCTCCGAACATTCATCGCCTTCGTCTTTCAGGCGCAGGCAGTCACGGTCCTCGTCGCAGTAGAAGCCGTTGACGCATACCTCGTTCTCGTCGTTGCAACGTTCTCCGCCGGAAACCTCCACTGGGTCGTGGCACTCGCCCGATGGCTCGTCCAACCGGCGTACGCACTGAAAACCGTTTGCCACGTCGCAATCGAGATTGTCGAAGCAGGAGTCGCCGGCGGTTCCTTCGCCGGTGAGAACACCGCTGCAATCCCCGCCGAGATAGATCACCGTGTCGCGTTCTTCCCCGGTGAGGTCGCCGTCTTCGTAGGCATCCTCGACCGCGGCGAGGCACTTCTTGGCGCCGTCTCTGTTGTACTGGTCTCCATCCACGAGATCGGAGCAGTAGTTCGCCTGTGAATTGCGGCATTCCTGCTCCGAGCGCAACGCGCACTTTTTTTGCACCTCTTCGGAGCATGCCCGCTTCGCCCACTCGGTGCAGAACCCCCCCGCGTTGCGTAGCGGATCGCTCTTTTCCTCCTCGCCGCACGCTGCGACGACGCCGATGGTGGCAAGAAGCACGCTACCCACGAAAAGCCATGATCTCATCACGGCAGATTCAAGCGCTGCCCCGAGTACCTGGCAAGTTTTCCGCCATCGGCTCCGCAGCCTTTTTGGGCTCGCACTCCCGAAAGCCCCCCCGGGCTAGGACCCGTCTGCCCCCAGTGGAACCCCAGCCCGGGTGCCGATGGGTCGTCGGGACGGAATGCTCAGTTCCCGGATGCCAGGCCCATGCGGTTCAGAGCGGTCGAGGTCGCGCCAGCGGCTTTGCCTTCGATGGGTTGGTGCTAGGTTTCTCCCAGGCCCCAGAAGCGTGTGTTGGTCACGGGTGCTACCGGTGCGCTCGGCGATGCAGTAACCCATGGGTTGCGCTTCCCTTCCCCCACCATGCCCCCGGCCCGCTCCCAAACCGCCGAGATCCGCAGCATGCGAAACAAAGCAACTCCCTGCCTGAGTAGACGTGCGCTCCTTCGGAGCGGTCTTGCGGTCGTCGGTTCTTCCGTCATCGTGCCGATGAGCGCACAGGCGGCCGGCACTCAACGCGCCGCCCCGCGAACACCGAGCTTCGCAGACCTCGACGTTCGTTCGGGTGAAGGCAAACGTCGAGCGCGACTGATTGTCCCCGCAGGCCCGCCACCAACACGTTTGCTCGTTCTCCTGCACGGCAAAGGGGAAACCGCGTCCGAACGCCTGGGACTGAAGGCATGGTCGCACTTGTACGGCTTGATGGATGCTTTCGAGCGACTGGCGACCCCACCCGTGGAACCCATCCTCGAGCGACCACGCATCCAACCCGAGCGCTTGCAGCGCCTGAATGCAGAGCTGAAGGCGCGTCCGTTCTCAGGCTTGGCGGTGGTGTGTCCAACCACGCCGAACCCAAGTGGCACGAATGACCGAAGGGCCCTGTTCGATCGCTACACCGACTGGCTCATCGAGACACTGGTCCCGCAAGTACGGAAAAGGGTGCCGAGCCTGGGGGCCAACGTCGGTCTAGATGGGTGTTCCATGGGAGGCTACGTAGCCCTCGAAGTGTTCGCTCGGACCCCACAATCCTTCGGCTCCTTTGGCGTCGTTCAGAGCGCCATCGGCAAGCATCGTGTAGCAGGATACGTCCGACAGATGGCACGCCTGAAGGGGATGGACCCTGCGATCCCCTTCCACATCCAAACGTCGACGCGGGACCCATTTCGAGATGCCAGCGAGGCGCTGAGTCGAGAGTTGTCCCGGGTCGGCATACCGAACACGTTGGATGTCATCGATGGCGCCCATGACCAGCCTTGGCTCCGTCAGATCGGCACCATCGAAATGCTGCATTGGCATGACCGCCATCTTTAGGGCGGCTGTTGCACGGAGACGTCGTCGTCATGCACAGGAAGGGGGCGTGGGCTACTCAAAAAAGCCGTCGCGCGCGCACTGGCGCCTGAGCAAAATGCTCCCCGACTCTCGCCGTCGTCATTAGAGTGAGCCGCATGACGGATGTGCAGATGAGTCGGCTCTCGCGGCGACTCGAAGAGTTGGCCGCAGTCGATCGCGTGGCCATTGAAGACACGCGTGGGGCCTGCACCTTCATCGATTTGGCAGTGTGGAGCGAGTCGCTTTCGACGACCTCGTGGGTTGGGCAACGGGTGGGGCTATTGACTTCGCCAGAACGTCGATGGCTGGTTGGCTTCTTGGCGATCCTGCGAAGCGGCGGATCCGTCGTGCCGTTGACATCGCTGTATCCCCATGAGAGCAACGTGACGCTTCTTCGCCGCGCCGGCGTGCGCGCGGTGGTCACCACGAGCGAGCATGGGAACGAGTTCCGCGCTGCGGGGTTCGCGGTGTCGGAAATCGAACCGTTGCCCCCATCGACCACGTTTCGCCCCAGCTCAGCTCCCGACGAGACAAGGCTGTCGGCCTCTCCAGTCCCGACGCCAGCTTGGGGCCCGCACAGCCTCACTGAACAGTCGCACGATCCCAGCGAAGCCGAAAACCAGGAAGCCATCCTCCTGTTCACGAGCGGTACCACCGGCGAACCCAAGCTCGTTCCGCACACGCACCAGAGCATCTTTGACGGCGTTTGCGTCCTAGCGACCGCTTGGGGCTTCGACTCCAAGGACGTCTTGGTACACACGTTGCCACTGCACCACTTGCACGGCATCTGCGTCGCCCTGCTTCAGAGTTTCCTCAGCGGCGCGACCACTCGGCTGCTGCCCCGATTCGATGTTCCCTCATTGATCGACGCGTGCGATGGCGCCAGCGTGCTGATGGGTGTTCCGACCCAGTATCACAAGCTACTTGCGTACCTGCAAACCCAGCCCGAACCTGAGGTTCGACGCGTCGAGCGCATCTTGCGTGGACTGCGACTCGTCACGTCGGGCTCCGCCAAGCTGCCTGAAGCGATGGGGCAGCGCTTGTGCGCTTTGACCGGGCAGTATCCGCTCGAGCGCTACGGCATGACGGAAGTGGGTATCGTGCTGTCGAACCCGCTTCACGGTGAGCGCAGACCTGGAAGCGCGGGCCAGCCATTGCCAGGAGTGAACGTGCGAATCATCGGCGATGACGGTCGAGACGTGGACTCCAACGGCAGTGGCGAGCTTTGCATTGCCGCGCCCAGCGTTTTCCGAGGCTACGACGACAACGGCGGAGCGTCAGAAGACGCTTTTGTGGGTGGTTACTTCCGCACGGGGGACACCGCACGTTGGTTGCCGGGCGGCTTCGTGCAACTGCTGGGACGTACATCAGTGGACATCATCAAGAGCGGCGGCGAGAAGCTCAGTGCGTTGGAACTGGAGGAGATGTTGCGTGCCCACCCGAGCATCGACGAGGTCGCCGTCGTGGGCCTACCCGACGAGACATGGGGAGAAGCAGCCACCGCCGCGGTGATCACGAAAGGCGCCGTGGACGACCAATTCGAAGCCTTGACACGCCGCTGGTGCAAGGAACGCACCGCACCTTTCAAGGTACCTCGCCGGATCGTCGTCGTTGACGACCTGCCGCGCAACGCATTGGGAAAAGTGAACAAACCGGAACTGATTGCTCGGTTGTTAGCCGACGACTCTTAGCCCAACGTCATCAGGCGGCAACCACGCGGTTGCGCCCCTGCTCCTTGGCTTGGTAAAGGCCCTTGTCAGCCTTTTCGAACAAGAGCTCGGCGGTCACCTTCTCTTGGGTCGCATCATAGCAAGCGATCCCGATACTGACGGTGACCCCGACTTTGCCTTTTTCGGTATCTATGATTTGTTCCGCGATGGCGGCTCTCAGGCGCTCACCCGCGCGAAGCGCGCCCTGCAAGTTGGTTTCTGGCAGGATGACGGCAAACTCTTCGCCGCCAAATCGCGCACCAAGATCCGTCTGACGGAGACAGCCACAAATGGTGCGCCCCACGACACGCAAGACGTCGTCACCGATGGCGTGTCCGTAGGTATCGTTGAAACGTTTGAAGAAGTCGACGTCGACAACGGCTAGGCCCAAGCAATGGCCATGGCGTTCGGCTCTGGCGATATCCCGCGCGAAGGCTTCATCGAACGCGCGCCGATTCGGCAACCCAGTCAGTGCGTCGGTGGTAGCGATCTGTGCGAGGGTTGCATTCGCCAGCTGCAGCTCTTCGGCTAGCGCTTCCTTTTCCTGAACCACACGGTTCAAGGTTTCGATCAGCTCCTGATATTGGCGCGCCATGAGCGCCAATTGGTTTCTGGCGTCGTTGATCAACTCGTCCAGATCCGGTTGGGGTCCAATATCCCGATTGAACGCCGCGGCAGCCACCGAAACCTCACCCGGCAGCTCGGTGAGGATCTTCTCGGACACCGCTTCGCTCAGACCGAGCTCGGCTGCACCCTCCAACGCCAAACGTTTGGCTTCGTCGACGTGCCCCCCTTCGAAGGGAGCCGCAAAGCGCTCTGCCAACCAACAAACAGCCGCCACTGGACCTTGGGGACGTGTGTCGCTGTGGTGCTCGGCGATCGCTTCCACGATAGCCTTCGGGAAGTTGTGCTTGCTGGCCATGTTGGCGCCGATCGCCGGGTGTGGTTTGCGCTTGAGCATGCGCTCGCGCAGCACCCGCTCCGATGCCGGGGCCCGCCCCACCTCGGCCGCGCCGGTCAGGCCGCCAGCTCCGTTGGTCATCAACCCCGCATCCAGCAGCAGGCCAGCGGTGAAGTAGTCGTCCCCGGTCCTATCTCCCAGAGCCACCCCAATGCTGCGTGCCGCGATCGCTCGCCGGATGCAGTTGCCTACCAACACATCACCGTCGTCACCGTCTGGCGCCATGTCGCTGATCATCAGCCCCAGGGCAATGCTGCGTGTGCCGCGAATGCCGAGCATGCCGATGGCGCGAGTCAGATCGGACACCTCGGTGGCACCACGGTAGGCCGCGCTGTTGACAGTCGCCAGCAAGCGAACGGCGAAGGCCGGATCGGCGCCCGCGAGCTGACTCAACTCGCCGAGGGAAACGTCCTCCTTGACTGCAGCTTGGAGAATTCTCGCAGCCCCCAGGGACGCCATCTCCAGTTCCGCACTCCCGCTCGTAGACGCCAACACCACATCGTCCGAGAACGGCAAAAACCGCCTAATGCTTGAGAGCAAGGATGAGCCGGGCGCATATTTGGCGCTTACCCGCACCCAGCGGGCAACTCTTGCGTGATATTGTTACCCCGCCCGGTTAGCTCGCGTGTACGAGGGTTCCGATTGGAGCGGACGGGCTGGCAAGGCGGAGCGCCCGGGACAGAAGTGCCCCACGCTGGCACGACCCGTGCTTATCCGCGTCCCACACACGTTGGAGTACAAGGAGACCGCCATGAGCGAAGCAAAGAAGGAACGGCAGTATCAGGCCCTAGCAGCAATCGACTTCTCAGAGCTAGGCGACCGCACTGTGCAAGAAGCACTAAAAATGTGTTCAGCCCACGCGCAGGCCGGGTTGCACGTCATCGCGGTGGGTTCACAAGAAGAAGACTCGATCCGGCTCCCAGGAGAAGGCGACCGTGTCCTGCCCGCCGAAGAGGCTGACGAAACGGCCCGTGCGCACGTGGCATCACTAGTGTCCGCCTACCAAGATAATCACGGGGCTCTCAACATGGAGAAGGTGGCGGTCTATGTCGCGACCGGCAACCCTGCGGAGCGCATCGTCGCCCTGGCAGCAGAAGTCGATGCGGATCTCATCGTGATGGGCACCCACGGTCGCACCGGCCTCAAGCGTTGGGTTCTCGGCTCGGTCGCCGAGGAAGTGGTCCGTCGCGCGCCCTGCGGCGTCTACGTGATTCGTCCCCGCGACTTCCTGAGTGGCGAGAAGCTCCCAGATGTTCAGCCGCCCTTGCGGGAGGGCGAGCACTCGCTCAAGCCGTTCCATCATCGCCCGACGTATCACTACGTCAGCAGAAACCAGCAGGGTTCCAAGAGCGTGATGCCGGCTAGCTGAGCTAACCCTGTCGCGTGCCGGGCTAGACCGCGAAGTGGGGTGGCTTCGCGGTCAAATCTCGAGGGCCACGCCTGCCATCCAGGTGTTGGCCCCGACCTGCATGTGATTGTCCGAACCGAAGCCGCTGAGATCGCTGTTGTACCATTCGAGAAAGAAGTAGCTGTTGTTCACGCCACTCGTGGAATCGATGTTGGCCGCGGCACGACGGTCGAAGACATCGAGCATCAACATCGCGCCCAAGGCAAACTGAGTACCCCAGGACGTATCGTTGCCCTTGGAGCCATCCGGAGCGTGCTCCACACCAATTCCGTTGTCGGTCCACCACAGTGCATACCCGACGCCGCCCTTGACGTAGGGGACGACGGGAACTGGCGTCTTCTTGGCGATGACGTCCGCACGAAGAACGGCCACGACGTACATGGGCATGATGCTCAGCTTCGTGTCCTGACCAGCTCTCTCGCCGGTGTCCAAGTACGCCCGGCCTGTCATCTTCGTGAAGCCCCAGCCGAAGCCAGGTCCGAAAGTGCCCAGGTGGGGGATTCGCAGCGCCTGCCAATCGTACTCGAACCCGAGCAACCAGCGGGTGTCGTTGCCGAAGTGGTCCTGATAGGGCGTAGCGCCGCTGAACTCTTCGTCGATGCGGGGCTTGTATGGCCCGAAGCGGATCTCAAAAGCCGTGTGCTGGGGCGTCTCGAGCGTCTCGTCGTCGTAACCGTAGGCGCCAAACTCGTCCGTTCCCTGGGCACCCGCAACGCCGGAAACAGTCAGTGCCGTCAAGGCTGTGATAGCGAAAAACCAGTACTTCATCGTCGTCTTCGCGTTCTCGCGAGTGTCAGCACACCCAACAGAAACAGGGCAACACTAGCGGACCTTCGCCCGTTCGTCTGCCCGATAGTCGATACGGTGCAGATGCCGCCACCGCCTTGACCGCCAGCGCCACGGTACGACTCGTAGAACGTCGTCACCGGTTCCGGCGTCCCACACGCAACGTTCGAAAGCGCACCAGCATTGCCGATGTCGTCAGTGGCGGCGACCGCGATGGCATACTCTGTGCCGTTGGTGAGGCCGCGCACGTAGGCGCTCTGCGCCGTTGTCGAACCGGCTTCGCCGCATATTTCCAAGTCCAAACCCGGTAGCTGCCCCTGCACCAGGCCGTCTGCGAAACAACCACCTGTGAAGCCCGCATCCGCCGCAATGCCGCCATCCCCCAAGGCGCTCCCACCATTGGGGGCGCAATACACCCGGTAGCCGAGCAGATCGGTAGCGTTCGACGGGGTCCACCTGGCCTGCAGCGCTTCGTCCGCAATACGCGCTTCGACGCCACTCGGCGGGGATGGTCCCTTGAGGTCGACTCCGGTGTTCGTCCACTTGATGTGGTTGATGACGTCGCCATTGTCCTCGACGTACATGAAGTAGATGGCGACCTCGCCCTCCCACTGTAGGTCGCAAGAGGCTTCAGAACCGTTGGCCCGGTAGCTGTCGCCAACTTCACGCTTGTCAACGATGTCTCGAACGGAGACATCGATGGTAAAGGAGCTATCCTGTGCCAAGCCCTCCAGAACCTGCCAGCAGCGCCCCGAGTCATCCGCGCGCTCGCTGTAGGTCGTGCAATCCGTCGATGTACCGATCCACACTTCAAAGCTGTCGTTGGTGGGAGACCTCACCTTCATGTCGAAGTGCAGGTAGTCGTCCGCCAGGCAGTCTTCTCGATTGATCCAGTTGGGGCGCTCCGGAGTCAGGCGTTCCTCCGTGTCTCGACTAAACGCCGGCGGCGTCAGCGGCTCGATCACTTGGGCCTCAGCTGCGGTCGAAACGAGCAGCAAGCTCAACAGGGCTGAGCCAAGCCAACAGAAGCCAAGGGAGTTGCGTGACATCGGACGAGCGCCGTTTCAGCACAGAGCATGCCAAGGTGCCAAGCCCTGATCCGCCGAGTCGACAGCCAAAGCAGCGAGCGGTCCTCGGCGCGCACCCCGCCAAGTCCGCCAACCTGGCGAATCCATGCCCAAGAGTGACAAAGTGTCAGCCGCTAGAGGCGAACCTCGACGTGGGTCGTCTCTCGCAGGGTGTCGAGCCAAGCGCGTCTGGCTTTCTCCATCTTCTGGAGCTGAACCCGCTGTTCGAGCTGCGCGGTGATGTCCTCGAACGGAGGCAGCGAGGAGGGCGGACGCTCCAGCAGCTTCACCACGACGACAGTGCCATCGACGTTCAACGGTGCGCTGACCATGCCTCTCGACATCTGGCCGAGCGCCTGGCGAATCGTCGACGGAAGCTCGGCTGGCGGGACGGGAGCCAGTAACCCGCCAGCTTCCCGGGTCCCCGAGTCCGTGGAGTAGCGACGGCTGAGCTCCGCAAAGTCAGCGCCGCCCCGAGCCTGTCGGGCCAAGTCGGTCGCAAGCCTGCGGGCAGCCGCAACGTCGGCTTCCGGCGCGATCCGGATCACGGCAATGCGCACGGGTACCTGCTTCTGCTCCTCCAGGACGAGTTGGTCATAGGTGGCGCGCAACTCATCCATCGAAACTCGGACGCGACCTTGAAGGCGAAGTTGCATCACCTTGGCATCCAAGAGCTGTGAGCGGAGCTCACGACGGTAATCCGAAACATTGACGCCCGAGCGCTCAACCTCCTGGATCAGCGTGTCCGCGTCTACGCCATTGCCTTTCGCGACACGCTCAATCGCACCGTCCACCTCAGCCTTGGACACACTCAATTGGGCGCGGCTGGCCGCACGTCGCACGAGTTCTTCGTCGATCATGCGCTCCAGCATCTCCGAATAGAGCTGGCTCTGCGCCTGAGCGCGAGCGCTCGCGGGCCCGGTCAGTGTGCTCAGAAATGGTTTTGCCCGCTTGCGGAGCTCACTCAGCAAGATGGGTCGCTCTCCCACGACAGCGACCACGCGCTCGACAATCGTGGCGCCCGCCGTCTGCGTGGCGACGACACCGAGCGCAAGCGCGCCGAGCAGGGCTGCGATCCTGAACGTTTGGCGGGGATTTCGCATCGATTGGGCCGGTGTAGCACACGCACCGGCGCCCTGGCGAGTCTCACTCCAACCAGCGCTGCCAGGCGACCGATGCTTCGTCATCCTCCAGCGTGTACACACGGAGCAACGGCCGGCCCCCCCCGTGGAGGTCCAATTCCATGAAACCGAGTTGAGCCACCGCGAAAAGCGTGGAGTCATCGTGCGTCACCGACGAGGGGCGACTTCCGCCGCCGCTAACGACGTGAAATCGCGGCCCGCGGCCCATCTGCTGCACCTGCAAGCTGTGGTCGTGGCCCGCCGCGTACAGCAAGGGGCGTCGGTGCTGAAACTGGGCCGTCAGCTGGTTTACCATCGATAGGTTGTCTTCGTGCCGTGTGTCTTGGGTCGTAACTCCGGCTGAGCGAACCAGCGGATAGAGCGAGCCGATGATAGGCAACGGCACGTACGCGAGTGGATGCACACGCGTTAACGGGAAGACATGATCGACCCAATCGATGAACCCACCGTGTGGCCCATGAGTGATCAGCGGGTGATGTGCTGCAACGACGACGTGCCGCGGCCCAGCGGATTCGACGCAGCCACGCAGATCTGCCAAGACTTGCTCTCTCGAAATGTCCGTGCGGCGCTCATATCGATGTAGCCACCACTGAGTATCGATCAGCGCCAGCCGCAGGTCACCGCGGTCGAGACACACTGGTCCGGGATGCCCATCGGAAGGCAAGAGCCGCGTTCGACGTGTGCCATGGTTGGCCAAGAACTCTTGCTGCCTCCGAAGAGCGACCGCTCCATCGATTCCAGAATTGCTCCAATCGTGGTTACCTGGGACGAAGATCACTTCCAGGTCCAAACCGCGCAGCGGCTCGATTTGAGCCAGCAGATGACGCTCGGCATCTTGCCGTTCCTCGTGGCCTGGCTCGGGCAAGCCCGCAGGATAGATGTTGTCTCCCAAGAACACGACGCTCGTGTGTTCGGGGTCTTCCGCGGCACGCTTTGCGAGAGCATCCATCACGCTCGACCCTGGCAGGGCGAACCCACCATCCCCGAGCAACAGCAGCCGATAGCTGGGACTCGCCGTGGCAGCGACCGGCGTCTCGACTTTCGGCTCTTTGACGTAGGGGCTGTTGTGACTGCAGTCAGTCGCTAATGCGACGGCGACGCCCCAAAGCAGCATACTCACCGTCAGTCCCAGCCAGCCGCGGTTCTGGTGCCGATCTGGCCAGAACCGCATCACTCAGCGATCTCGTCCAAGGCCTGCTGCAACTCTCCGGCGGCCTTGGCGTCCCCCGTCTCGTTGGCTAGCCGCAGGCCACTCTCCAACCAGTCCCGCGCCTCAGGGGCCCGATTGGCTTCGATCAGGAGCTGCCCAGCCATCAGGTATTGCGGCAGGTAACTGGCGTCTTGCTTCCGGAGCTTGATGAACGCCTCGAGGGCATCGTCATTTCGTGACAGGCGGCGATACTCCATCGCCAATCCGTACCAAGCAAAGGCGTCTGCCTGGCCTGAAGTGGTCATCTGTTCCAACATTTGCAATCGCTTGTTCATGTCTCGCCTACTTGTGCGCCCGAAGGGCAGTGAGAAGGACCTTGCGCTCACCCCAACCGGGGAACCGCGCAGTCACCTTGGGAGGATCCCCGGGAGTGACCCCTTCGACCGTACCGGGTCCAAAACGTTGATGAAAAACCCGCGATCCACGTCGCACACGAAGCGGCGCTGGTTCGTCGTCGAAGGCATCGTAGTCGATGTGGGTGTCCTCGCTTGCCAGAGGGGCATGCGCAACTTGGGAGTACTCCGATTCATCCGGCGCGGTCTGGTCGAACTCGTCGTAGCTCCGGGGCTGGCGGTAGCCGCCGTACCCGCGATGGCTGCCCCCGTGCGCTCCGCCTGTAAACTCCCTCGGTCGCGGTGTGGCCCAGGCAGAGGCGGACTGTTGCGTCACTTCTTGGGGCAAGTCCAGGATGAAGCGACTTGGGCGATTGTAGCGCGTGAAGCCGAAGATGGTGCGCTGCGCTGCATGAGTCAATGAGAGCCGTTGACGGGCGCGAGTGATGGCTACATAGGCGAGCCTTCTTTCCTCCTCCAGCTCTTCCGGAGACGACCCGTCCACGCCGCGATAGGGAAACATCTCCTCCTCCATCCCAGTTAGAAAGACCGTATCGAATTCGAGCCCCTTGGCAGCGTGTACCGTCATCAGAAGCACGCTTCGCTCGGGCTCCACGTTGTCGATATCAGCCACCAGACTAATGCGTTCGAGGTAACCCGCCAAGGATGGCTGCTGTCCGGCGTTGTCCGCCTCGACCTCGTACTCAGCGAGTGAGCCGACGAACTCTTCCAAGTTCTCGAGGCGTGCGTCAGCCTCCGCTGTATCGGCGTCTCGCAGCATCTTGCGGTACCCAGTGCGATCCAAGATGGCATCGGCCAGATCTCTCGGCCCGTCCCTTTCGGCCAGCACGATGAGCTGATCCATCAGCTGCTTGAACGCTTTCAGCTTCTTCTTGGCGGCAGTCCCGAGCGCCGGATTGTCCAACACCTCGCCGAGAGCCGTCCACACGCTCGTCCCGTGGGAGAGGGCGTGGTCGATCAGGAGCTGAACTGTCTTGCCTCCAATGCCACGAGCTGGAACGTTGATGATCCTCAACATGTCCGCATCACTGGCTGGGTTTTCGATCAGACGCAGGTAGGCGATGGCGTCTTTGACCTCTGCACGTTCGAAGAAGCGCATTCCGCCAACGATTTGATATGGCACCTGCCCACCGCGAAAGGCCTCTTCCAAGACGCGCGATTGAGCATTGATCCGATAGAATACGGCTATCTGATCCGCAGGCGTGCCTTTGGCGACCTCGGCCCGAATGGCCTCGACCACACGTTGGGCCTCGTCGCGCTCATCCCGATAGGCGAGCACCTTGACCAAGTCACCGTCCCCCGCATCAGTCCACAGCTTCTTGGGTTCACGATCTTTGGCACTTGCAATCACGCCAAGGGCCGCTCGCACGATATTGCCACTCGACCGGTAGTTCTGCTCGAGCTTGACGATCTCAGCATCGGCGAAGTCCTTGCGAAAACCTCGAATGTTTCGCACATCGGCGCCACGCCAACTGTAGATCGATTGGTCATCATCACCGACGACGCACAGATTCTTCTTGTGCGCCGCCAAGGCGCGAACGAGGCGGTACTGAATCGAGTTGGTGTCCTGGAACTCGTCCACTAGCAGGTAGTCGAAGCGGTCGCGCAACTCCGCGCCAGCACGACTCGTGCGGTCTTCCGCGATACGCATGATGTGTAGGATCAAGTCATCGAAGTCGACGGCGTTCGCTGTCAGTAAGGCCTTCTCGTAATCTTCGAACAGCTCCTGCATCGTTTCGTCGAAGCTTGGTCCAATCTCCACTTCCCGCGGACGGGTACCTTCTTGTTTGTGGCGATGTATTCGGGAAAGCACCTGCTTGGGCGGATAGATCCGCTCGTCCAGCCCGCGACTCTTGATGATGCGGTTCAGCACCGATTTTTGGTCGGCGTCGTCGTAGATGACGAAGTTCCGCCCTAGGCCAACCTCCTCGTGATATCTCCGGAGCAGGCGACAACAGACGGAGTGGAACGTCCCAACCCAGAGTTCGCTTGCGAGTTCTGGACCCGCAAGCTGTTCGAGCCGCTCGCGCATCTCGCCAGCAGCCTTGTTGGTGAAAGTCACCGCAAGAATGCGATACGGCGCCACGCGGCGGTTCGCCAGCAGGTTGGCGATCCGGTAGGTGATGACGCGCGTCTTGCCGCTGCCTGCTCCTGCGAACACGACAAGAGGGCCCTCGGTGTGCAGGACTGCGCGCTCTTGCGCCGGGTTGAGGTGCATTCGATACTGCGTACCTGCTAGCATCCTTCCACTCAAGGCCCCGATGCCAAGCACATCCAACCCACTGTTTTCCCGCCTAGTTGCAAATAGGCCACGCGCGGCCTTCGTCATCGAGCTGGGCGACGCGAGTCCCGCCCTGCCTGAGGAATGCTCCAACTGCGGGGAGATATCGTCTGCCACCCGCCGCGAACGCCACGGCGCACGGTCGCTGTTGATCCCGTATTGCGGACGGTGCGCGGAAGACGCGGCGCGCTTGGATACGACTCAATTCGCCGCCCTTCTGGCATCTGTCGTTCTTGTCGTCACCCTGCTGCTGACGCTTCCCAGGTTGTTCTTCGACTTGGGCCTGGGCGCGTACCTGTTGAGCGTCCTTTTAGGAGCGCTGGCTCCACTCGTGCTCTTGGCAGCGCTGCGACCCGTCACCAAGGATGGCCAGTGCTGCAGCGGTCGCGCCGCCTTCTTGGACACCAAGGGGCGATTGACCTGCTTCAGCGAGCGTTGGGCAAGAACCCTAGCCGAACGAGTACAGACAAATCTCCGGGGCGAGCACCGACGCGAACCACGAGTTGCCAAGTGGATGTTCGCCGTTGCCGTCACTGGCGCAGCGATCACCCCGAGCTTGCACACCTTCAACTTCCCGAGCTTGGTGGTTCTGAACCTAGGCGACGGTCCAGCGGAGCTCCTCATCGACGGACATCTTGCTGGAACAGTGGAGGCAACGAGCCTCGAGAGTCAACGTGCCGGCACTCGACTCCGGATCGCGGCAGGTAAACATCTGGTCGAAGCGAGGGATGGCGAAGGTAGAGTCATTCAGCGAACTGAAATGCAATTGCAGGGGGGCGCACTGCACCTGTTGAGGATCTCGGGCCAGGGGTACTGTTTTTGGCTGGAGGAGGATGGGTATGGCGAGCAGTCCCGCGAGCGTAGTTACCGAAGTCTCGCGAGCGACCGCAGTTTCTGGGTGATTCCGGCCCGCATCGACTCCTGGTTTTCAGAGAACCCCTCCCCGTCTCTGGACGACCGCTCCAGCGGCGGAACCATGACCGCGCTGCGCCATGCCCCATGCCAAGAAGCGCCGGCCCCCGTCGGCGGCCGGCCCCGATGACTCAGGCACGCTGCAACTACACGAGAATTCGAAGAAAGCGCGTTTTGGTCCTTGCGGTTTGCACTCCTGCGTCGATGGTTATAGTTACGTTTGGCTGTGACAACCGAGCAAGAATTGGACAACGGACCCTCCCAAGAAGACCCCTCGAATCTGGAGAGCAAGCAAGCGAGCTCTCCAGAGGCCAGCTCTGCGGGCGATCCCCCAGACGACAGCCAGCCTGCCGATCCTCTTCAGGCAGCGGAGCAACGCGCCGCTTCTCTCAAAGACCAACTACTGCGAACCGCCGCTGACTTCGATAACTACCGCAAGCGATCGCGCCGGGAAGTTGAGGACGCGCGCCTGGCGGGAGGTGAGTCGATGCTGAAGGAACTGCTCCCGGTCTTCGACAACATGGAGCGGGCGACGGCCGCCGCAGATGGAGCGACCGACGTCTCGGCCCTCACCAACGGCATCGAGATGGTGGTTCGGCAGTTTCAGGACGCCTTGAAGAAGCTGGGCGTCGAGCGCGTCCCCAGCGTCGGACAACCTTTTGATCCGTCTGTGCACGAGGCTATCCAACAGATCCCAAGTGCCGACGTCCCGCCCGGACACGTCGCTGCCGAGATACAAGGAGGCTATCGCGCAGGAGGCCGTCTGCTCAGGCCCGCGATGGTGGTTGTAGCGGCTGCACAACCAGATGGCGCCGCCGAAACAACGACATCGGACGCGGCGGCCGAATCCAAAGAGGACACCTGATCCCGGCCGAAGTGACGGTAAGTCTGGGCTGCCGCCTGCGTCTGTTTGGGTTAGGTTGAGATTCGAGCCATGGGGAAACTGATAGGGATTGACCTAGGGACCACCAACTCATGCGTAGCAGTGCTGGAAGGCAGCGCTGGGGGCGAACTGGAAACAACCGTCATCCCCAACCCCGAGGGCGCACGCACGACTTCGAGCATCGTAGCGTTCACTGCGACGGGGGAACGCCTGGTCGGACAGATCGCCAAACGGCAGGCCGCAACCAACCCCACTCGGACTGTTCACGCGGTCAAACGGTTGATGGGACGCAAATGGACTGAGGAGGAGGTCCAGAAGCAGGTTCGCAGCGTCTCCTACGAGCTAACGCAACACGAAAATGGCGATGCCTGGGTGACGATCGACGACAAGTCGTACTCGCCTCCCGAAATCTCCAGCATGGTCCTGCGCTCTTTGAAGGAGACGGCGGAGAAATACCTCGGCGAGGAAGTCACCCAGGCGGTGATCACCGTTCCTGCCTATTTCGATGATGCTCAGCGTCAGGCGACCAAGGATGCAGGAAAGATCGCTGGGCTGACCGTCGAACGCATCATCAACGAGCCAACTGCAGCAGCCCTCGCCTACGGGTTGGACAAGACCGACGCCAAGAGAATCGCCGTGTACGACTTGGGTGGCGGCACGTTTGATATCTCGGTTCTCGACATCAGCGGCGGGGTATTCACTGTCAAGGGGACTGGCGGCGATACCCATCTGGGCGGAGAGGACTTCGATGTTCGTCTGATCGACGCATTGGCTGAGGAATTCAAAAAACAGCACGGCGTCGACCTACGCGAGGATCGGATGGCATTGCAACGGCTCCGCGAATCAGCAGAGAAGGCCAAGCACGAACTATCTTCCGCGCTGGAAACAGAGATCAACATTCCGTTCGTTGCGACCACTGCAGCTGGCCCTCTTCACTTCGAGCGCACAATCAAGCGAAGCGAGTTGGAGATCCTGACGATTGAGCTCATCGATCGTTCGATCGAAGCGTGTCGCCGCTTGCTGGATGATATCGGCATGTCGCCGGCAGACATCGACGATGTCGTACTGGTGGGAGGCATGACGCGGATGCCAGCGGTCCAACGAGCCGTAAAGACGTTCTTCGGTCGGGACGCTCACAAGGGCGTCAATCCGGACGAAGTCGTCGCCGTGGGCGCCGCCATCCAGGGTGCGGCTCTGTCTGGACACATCGACGAGGTGCTGCTGCTCGACGTCGCCCCGCTGTCCATCGGCGTGGAGACCGGCGGAGGGGTTTTCACGGTGCTGATCCCTCGCAACACCACGATCCCCACCGAGCGCAGCGAAGTCTTCACCACCAGCGTCGACAATCAGCCTTTTGTGCCTGTGCACGTCCTGCAGGGCGAGCGGCAGATGGCGGTGGACAACCGCAGCCTGGCCCGCTTCGACATGACCGGGATCCCACCGGCCCCTCGTGGCATTCCGAAGATCCAAGTCTCTTTCGCGATCGACGCCGACGGCATTCTATCCGTAGAGGCCAAAGACTTGGGCACAGGCAAGGCGCAGTCCGTCACCGTTCAACCCACAAGCGGCCTAACCGAAGCAGAGATCGACGATCTCATCTCGGCAGGTAAACAGTTTGAGGAGACAGACCAGCTGCGAAAAGAGTTGGCGGAACTGACCAACGCAGCCCAGACCCTCATCTATACCTCCGAGCAAGCCATCGAAGGCTACGGCGAAATCGTCGGCGAAGAGGCAACCGATGTCATCCGAGCGGAGATCCTGACTCTGCAGGAAACCTTGGACAGCGGGGCCGATCTGCAGACGATCCGGGCGGCTTACTCGCGCCTGGAAGAGGCCACGTACACCGTCGCCCAGGCGATCTACGGCGACGACGGCGCCTGACAGAGGGTCGCAGCATTGCGCTGTCCACCACAGGAAGCGCCACTCGGGCGCCGGCGTACGGTCACGCAACAGTCACTGCAACAGTCCCCGAAATCGCGATTCCGCCTAGAAACTGTGGATTGCCGTGAGGCTCTGGGTTAGCTGTGGATAACTCCCTCTGGCGCTGAATACCCGCCCGGTTGGGCTAGGCGGCTGTGGACAATCCGTGAGGGGATTGAGTCAATCCAAAGGTTATCCACAGGGGGCCCGTCCCCACATGGGACTGCACCGCGTCACATTGGGGCCCATGACTGGCACTTCTTGACTAGTCCAGGACGCCAGTTCGACCCGAGAGCGTCACAGAAAACCTCGCACGCCCCGCGGCCAATGACGCAACGCGCGGCGCGGCATCACCACGCCAGGACAGCATCGCTACGCAATGCGGCGGCGCTGCGCAATGCGGCGGCGTCGGTACACTAGGGCTCCTCGTTAAGCGAGACTCCGCGGGGCATGAGAACCACCCGCGCCGCGCCCTGGTCAACCTCCGCTACTCGTCGCTCGTGCCCAGCCGGCTCTCAATCGCTTGCAGATGAGCGTCCACTTCGGGATCGGAGCGCCGCAACGCCTCAACTCGACGAACCGCCGACATCACCGTCGTGTGATCCCGGTTGCCAAACGCACGCCCCAGCTCCGGAAAACTACACTTCAGGCGCTGGCGGCAAAGATACATCGCCACCTGCCGTGCAAAGGCAACGCTCTTGTGGCGATCCTTGCTGAGCAACTCTGCATTCGTCAGCCGAAAGTGCCCGCACACCGCCCGCTGTATATCCTCGACGCTACGCGTCTCTCGCCGTCGGGGCGCGACGAGCGCGATCTCAGAAGAGGCGAACTCCAAGTCGATCGTGCGCCCCATCAAGCTGCTCTTGGCAGCAAGGCGGATCAATGTGCCCTCTAACTCGCGCACATTGCTTTTGATGTGCTGGGCCAAAAGCACCGCCACCTCGTCGTCCAGGTGGATGCCTTCGAGGGCAGCCTTCTTGCGAACGATGGCGACTCGAGTCTCCAACGCCGGCGTCTGAATGTCGGCAACGAGACCGCTCGTGAAGCGCGAAATCAAACGCTCCGGCATCCGCTGCAAGTCCTGAGGGTACTTGTCGCTGGACACGACGATGGGCTTGTCCATCTCATGTAGGGCGTTGAAGGTGTGGAAGAACTCTTCTTGCGTCTGCTCGCGCCCGGCCAGGAACTGAATGTCATCCACCAGGAGCAAGTCACACTCACTGCGATAGCGCTGACGGAACTCCTCCATCTTGTGGTGCTGCAGCGCCTCGATGAACTGGTTCGTGAAACGCTCCGCCGAAACGTACAGCACGCAAGCGTTGGGACGCGACTCCAAGATTTGGTGCGCGATGGAGTGCATCAAGTGCGTCTTGCCGAGGCCTGTTGGCCCACAGATGAACAGCGGGTTGTAACGGGGTCCACCGCCGCCGGCTGCCGCAATGGCAGCGGCGTGGGCGAGTTCGTTCGACGGCCCAACGACGAAGTTTTTGAAAGTGTACTTTGGATTCAGCTGCTCGCGCGTCGTTCCTTGCGCGATGAACGGAAGCGGACGCTCAGAGGCGCGCACTGACGGCGGTTCGCTGGCGGACACATAACTCTGCGCGTGATGGTTCGCCCCCTCCGCTCCGCCACGAACGGCTGCGGTCTGGCCGAATGTTGGCTGAGTCGGCTGGGCCGTGAAGTAGCTCGCACCGTATGGAACGCTGTTTGGCGGATAGCTATCCGGCAGTGCTCTCGCTTCCGCAGCGGCAGCGTTGGCCCCCGCGCCGTTGGGCCGCAAGTAGGGTGACGACTCTCGGGACGGTCGGTCTTGGTTGATTCGCTCTTCCTGCTGGTCTTCCATCTTGAGTCGCCGAGGCCTTTTCTGTGTCTGGGGCGATGTGCCGTCATGGGAGGGTAACGCCGGGACCAACGGAGCTTCCAGCTTCTGACTGATGGTCCAATGCACTTCGACCTGCCGACCCAAGCGGGCGGCCAGTGCTTCGACCAACATGGGTTGAAACCTGTCGCGCACCCAATCGCGAACGAACTCATCGCGAGCGGTCAGGCTCAAGCGTTCACCGTCAAAGCCATCGAGCTGAACGGATGAGAACCATTGCTCCATCGCTGAGCCCGTCCGGCGACACTCATCGAACGCCTCTAGCCAAACAACCCTGTGGCGGTCGGCCTCATCAGAATTGGAATACATCTGCACAGACAACGCAGTCCCTCGCACCAAAAGACAACTATCCCCAAGCTCATCCACAGAGTGTGGACAAGTTGGGTCAGGGGGCACTTGCTGTCGGCCTGGGGCCCACAGCTTGGCGGATGTCATCGCACCGTTCGATCTTGTTCAGCTCGGTTCTCATCGACGTGGATCGACTCAGAGTTGGTTTCGTTGAAAGACGGTGATGAGTTGGTAACGCCCACCAACTCCATTGCGACAACTCGATGGCTCGTAGCACCGAGTCGCCCCCTGCTTCAACGACCGATTTTGAATCGGGCGCGATCCCGCACCAAAACCCGCGAATAAAAATTGTGGCTAGGAATGCCTACAGGACAGCGACTTTGGATTCGTCGAGCGCTTGGAAATGACGTGTTTGGAAGGCGCAAGAAAATGGCCGAATCAGCAATCGAACAGAGTCACGCGCACGCGGCGAAAAGCAAATCCCAGGGTTTTTTTTCGTCAAGAGTGCGTGACAAAAAAGTGTTCTTCGAGTCATCGAAGCAAGCGACTGTGGTCGTGTGTGTCGCAGCACTATCGATTTTGTTGCCCATCTTGAATGTCGGCGAGTAACTGCTTCTCCCTGCGTCCGAGCTATTGACAGGTTGCTGAATCCCACCTCCATGCAGACGACCTTCAACCGAACCCAATCCGTAATGCATCGCGCGACCGCTGTTCGTGTGATGGTGGCGTGGCTCGGCTTGGTCACATGCGTCACAGGGGCCGGCAGCGCGAAGGCCGAACCGAGTCCTCTACCACCTGAAGTAGGCTACAACGCTGGCGAGATGGAGACGCCCCGCTCGGCTGCGCTGGGTGGCGGTGTCCGCGCAACAGGCACCTCCATCGAAGCCCTCTACTACAATCCCGCCGGCATGCCGACGACGCGGGTCTACCACCTCGCGGGCGCCGCCCAAATCTGGCATCAGGCTCAACGTCAGAGCTACGGCGCCGCAGCAGTCGATTCTCTGGTCAATCGGCAGCGTATCGCGGGTGGTCTAGCCGCGAACTGGACCGGGCAAGATCCGGATGGCGTCGACCGAGACTCCTTTGATCTGCGAGCAGCCGTCGCTGCGCCAGTGTCGGACCGTTTCTTTCTGGGGGCGGGGCTGCGCTACTTGTCGCTGAAGCAGGGCGGCTACCCCGGCGGCGGACTGCCGCCCAGTCTAGCATCAGGCGGACTCTCCGATACTCAGATCGTCGAAGACATCACCTTCGACGCCGGCCTCACCATCAAGTTGACGGACGAGCTGTCGGTCGCCGCCGTTGGGTCGAACCTGACGGAGCCCGGCCATTCCTTCTTGCCACTCACATTCGGTGGCGGCCTGGGCTTCGGCGCGCGTCAGTTTTCCTTGGAGCTCGATGCCGTCGCTGACTTCACCACTTACGACGAGACCAGCATGCGACTAATGGGTGGAGGTGAAATCCTCCTGGGCGATGCGTTTCCGCTACGTGCCGGCTTTCGCTACGACGAAGGTGCCCAAGTCCACGCCATCGGAGGCGGGATCGGCTATGTCGCGCCCGAGTTCTCCATCGATGCCTCGGTCAGAGGACACGTCCAAGGTGAAGACTCACTGACGTTTGTCTTCGGCTTTCGCTACCACATCGAATCGTCGGGCGTTGGTGGGGGACTCTACTAAGGGGGTGACCGCTTGCTCAGAGCGCCGAGCTCAACAGCTGAATCAAGGCGCTGTTGGCAGCACGAAGGTCATCCGCCTCGACGTGGACCACCGGCGACAGTTGAGCCTCAGAACGCACCTGCTCGACAGCCCTGGGATTGCGAAACCAGTCTTCGTCGTGCTTGCCGACCAGCTCGTTGGCGCGGTCGAAACCCAAAGACATCGCGGCAAAGCGTTGAGGGTCCGTGGGATGCAACCTCAGAAAGACGAAGGTCGTCTTTTCTGACGCCGTGATGCCACATAGACGACTCATCTCCTCACGAAACGCTTCTGTTGCGGCCGCTGTGGAGGTCAACGCCAATGGTCGCAGGGTCACCTTCAACGCGCGACGTGCCCACTCCAGCAAGGTGATGATGGCGAAGTTCCGACGCAGGTCACGTTGGTTGTTGCGCGGCAAGTCGAGATTACGCTCGAGGAAGGCCCCGTTGAGCAACAACGAAGCAAAGCACGCTCCATGAGTCCAATCTGCCAGTCGATGCGGATCGTGGGCGATGACGAACGGCTGAGTGGTTGGCGCTGCGGCGTAACAGAACTCGCGCCCTAATTCATCCAACGCCCGCATGAAGCTCGCAGGACCCACCCTCCCAGGCAAGTTCCACGGGCGGAGGCGCAAGTCTTCTAGCAGTCTCGCCTCACGAAACCAGTGGGCCAGTTGAGCTTCGTTGAGGCGGGCGGGCAGCACGGACATCTTGTCTCGACCAAGACTGGCGTCCACGTAGGACTCCAATCCGCCGGTAAACTCATCGAGCAGCGGTTGCAGCTCTAAGAGAACCCCCTCGGCTACGGCGACGATGTCTGGTGTTGGCAGCTCAAACTGGTCAGGACTGGGCAGTTCCAACTCTTCGGCAATCGCTTGACGACGACGCCACAGGCGCCCTTCAGCATCGCTCAACTCTCGAGCGTGTTCTTCGAGCTGGTGCCACCAGGCGACGCGGCGCCCCGAGGACGCGAGGAGCTGCCGCGCAACGCCGGAAAGCGTATCGTCGCCGCCGCCTTCAGGCAGCGGGTAGCGTTGCCCGTAGCGGAGCATGGCCGCTCGTTGGTACCAAGGAGCGTTGATGCGCTGTTCCATCAACGCGTAGGTCCAACGCAGAAATGGCTGCCTGAGCGGGTCGTCTTCTGGGACCTCAGCCAGTTCACTGAATTGGGTGCGCGTCAGCTTTGGTCGATGACGCACAAAGGGATCGTGGGCCTCCTCCGGTTCTTCCGCGAGCGCCTCGTGCCAGTCATGAGCATCTCTCGCGATACGGGCGATTTCGCGATCGAGGGCTATGGGGTCGAACATCATGATTCGGCGAGGTATACACCACCGGCGCCCCCGGCGATATCAGTGCAGGCTGCCGAACGAGATGTCCAGAGACATGCCCGCGCCAATCACGCCGTTGTCCGGGCTGTAGGCAGCGATTGGCGGGTAGGCGCACACACCTTGGGCCGCGGGGCACCGCTCCGCCGGGTGGAGCAGCCAGTGCGTCCAACTCAACAACGCGCCCACACCAACGTGCTGACCGAGGTGCCACTGCAGCCCGAACGCCGCGGAATACATCGGCACCCACGAGCGGGCGCTGGCGCGTTCTATGGGGATGCCGTGAACAGTAACCGCGTGGGACTGGACCATACTGCCCAGGCCGGATGTCACCTCCAGAAACGGATCCACCACCCCCTGCTCCATGAGCCAAACCCGAGCCCCCAAGGCCAGGGCCATCGCCACATTCGTCGTCTGTTGCAGCACGCCAGCGTGAGCAATCGTCTGCCGGCCCTCGGACAGCAAGACGGACGGTCCCCACGAGAAGCGGGGCGTTGGGCGTGATGACAACGACAGACGGAAGGCGCTGCCAGGCTCGAATCTGCATCCAGTCGCCCACGACGGACACACCGCGGTCGTCAACTGCCCGTCGGCGGAAACCTGATAGTGGCGACGCTCATGGCGTGCAGTCGGCAGAGCTGGTCCGGTTTCGACCACGGGAGTGAGCGTCGGGGGCGCTCCGATGCGACTCGCGGCCCCCGCAGGAACTTCAGACGGGTTCCGGGCGGCTTCGGCATGGCACCAAGAGGACACCCCCAGGAGGGTAAAGAAGATCGACAAGGAGAGGCAGAACGAGCGGGTCACACCGGCTTGTCGTGCGCAAGTGCTGCCGGTTGCGGAAAAAATCCGGCGAACACAGCAAAGTCGTCCCGACCGGGCCCGAGAAATCCAGATATCCGAACCAATTCGGGAATAAGCGGTCGCCTGCGCTGTCCTGTGTCACTGGCCGCAGCTCAGTGGATAAAACCGGGCCGAGGCGTTACGCTCCACAAAGACTCCCCAAGGAACGCCCATGTCCGATCTAGACGAAGAACTCAAAAAGGCCGTCGAGGAATCTGAGGCCACAGCCTCCCCTGCCTCAGCGGTCGCCCGCGATCCCGAAAGCTCCGGTGGCTCGAAGCGCAACGTCGGCTTGCTCATCACGCTGCTCGTCATGGGCGGCGGTATCCTGAGCTTCGTTCTGGGTCAGGACTCCGACAAGCTCACCTACTCGAAAATGGTGGATGAAGTCGTGGGCGCCGAAGACGACCTCGGCGAGAGGAACCTACGGGTTCAGGGTATCCTGGTGCACGGTTCCCTGGTGAAGCGCGAAGAGCCATGCGAATTCCGCTTCAAGATGCGCCCCAAAGCCGATCCCTCAGGCGCGCCACTGGATGTTCGCTACTCCGCTTGCATCGTGCCGGATACGTTCCGCGACGTGAAGGGGATGGACGTCGAGGTCACGGCAGAAGGCAAACTGAACGCCGAGGCCAGCGCAAGCTACTTGGACGCCAAACACATCTTTGCCAAGTGCCCTTCGAAGTACGAGATGCAGCAGCGCCAGGCCGCAGGCGAACAAGCCCCGCACGGAGAAGGGAAGCCCGAGGTCAACGACCCGATGGGGCTAGAAATCCCTGGGCAAGGCTCCTGAGCTCCCGCTAGAACGCAGCCTGGTGCGTGAGGGCAGCCGCCTCACGCCTGCAGACAAAGGACAGATTCGAGATGTGGGACAGATTCCTGCGCGCTTGCCGTCGCCAACCAGTTGACCGCACTCCTGTGTGGTTCATGCGTCAAGCCGGCCGCTACATGGCGGAGTATCGCAAGATCCGCGAGAAGTACACGCTGCTCGATATTTGCGCGCACCCAGAAGTCGCGTGCGAAGTCACCCTTCAACCGGTGGTCGCCCACGGGGTCGATGCCGCAATCCTCTTCGCTGACATCTTGCTCGTCCTCGAACCGATGGGGGCTCCCTTCGAGTTCGCCAAGGGCGAGGGACCAGTCGTCTACGATCCCATCCGCACGAAGGCCGACGTCGATCGTCTCCAACTGATCGATCCCGACGAAAGCCTGGGCCACGTGATGGCCGCAATCCGCCTCATCAGAAACGAATTGGACGGCAAGACCCCCCTCATCGGATTTGCTGGGGCACCGTTCACGCTGGCAAGCTACTTGATCGAGGGCGGAAAGAGTAACAACTACGCCAAGACCAAAGGCATGATGTACTCAGAGCCCGAGGTGTGGGGAGACTTGATGGGCAAACTAACGGAGGTGATCCGTCGCTACCTTCGGGCCCAGGTCGCAGCGGGTGCGCAAGCGCTCCAGGTCTTCGACTCCTGGGTCGGGGATCTTTCTCCCACGGACTACCGTGAATTCATTCAGCCCCACATCCAGCCGTTGTTCGACGACTTGAAAACGCTCGATGTCCCCATCATCCACTTCGGCACGGGAACCTCCAACCTTCTCGAACTGCAGCGAGACACGGGTGGCGACGTAATTGGCGTTGATTGGCGCACTCCCCTGGCCGTTGCCCGGGCTCGCCTCGGCAACACCGTCGCAGTCCAAGGTAATCTCGACCCGCTAGTCCTCGCCGCGCCCCGTGAGTTCATCGAGAGAAGAGTGCGTGAAGTCATCGAGCAGGCCGGTCCAGAGCCGGGGCACATCTTCAATCTTGGGCATGGGGTACTGCCCCATATCCCGCCAGAGAACGTGCGCTACGTGCGCGAACTCGTCCACGAGCTGACGGCCAAATAGACGGCACCCGATCGGCTCCGGCGTCTTCTGTCGACAAGGCTTCTCGAAGGTCGCGTCATACGTCCAAGATCGTCCAAGCGGGCGCGCGCCCACATCCGAGCACAGTAACCCCTCACAGCGAAGGGGTCGCATCGTGACTCCGGCTGGAGCCGTTGTGTCATCACCCGCAACGGTACGATGCTCCTCGACTTCGCACCGTCCCGATACAAGGCCACGCTGTCCTGATCACGATAGATCGCGCTGACCAGCGACTTCAAAACACTCCTGCGGCTTTCTTCGTAATGACACACCGGCTTCTGGACGGAAGTAGCGGCGTTGACTGCACACCTCCAGCAGCCGCGCTATGTCCATGGAGTTCATGACTCCGCGCGGCACCGTTCAACTCTTGGCAGCGCTGGTCTTCGGGTGCTCTGGGGGCAACGTCGGCAGCCCTCCGGGCGACGGCACCCCGAGTCCCTCGGTGACCACCGCAGAAGGAGCCCCGTCGGAGGCGTCCACGAGCGGTCCTGAGACAACGCCACCCGGTGCGCCGGCTACTCCCGGCGAACCCGATAACCCTGAGAACACCCCTGGTGGCCCCGAAAACCCCACCCAAAACCCGGCAGTGACGCCCACACAGCCTGTCGAACCTGGCACTCCCTCGTTTCTGCCGGCACGCATTCGGCGCCTGACCAACGCAGAATACGAGGCCACCACGCAGGCCCTGTTGGGCACCACCGATCCCGTATCCGACGCGTTCGTGCCTGATAGTCGGCAATCCGGCTTCACACGCAACGCCGAGCAAATCGTCGACCCACTGCTCGCACGGCAGCTACAACAAACAGCAGACACGCACGCGGCACGATTCGTCGCCAGCGGACTCGCCCAAGAAGCTCCCTGTGCGGCGACCGCCGCTGACCGCGCCTGCGCTCTAGACTTCTACCAGGGCTTCCTACCTCAAGCGTACCGGAGGCCGCTAGAGACCGGTGAGCTCGACGCTGTGATGACGGTATTCGACGCTGGCATGGCCGGTGGCACTTTCCAAGAAGCCATGACACTGTCGCTCAGCGCAGTGCTGCAATCCGCCGCATTCGTGTACCACACCGAACTCGGCAGCGCGACAACGCCCAGCGAAGCCACCCTGCTGACCGCCGATGAGCTTGCCGCGTCGCTTGCATACCTTCTGACAGGCGCACCACCTGATGCCGAGCTTACGGGCGCCAGCATGGACTTGTCCTCGCCCCAAACCCGTGCCGAACAGGCGCGTCGGTTGCTGCAAACCGACGCCGCCAAAGACCAGATCACGCGCCTGGTTCGGGAGTGGCTCGGCATTGATGCTGTGGAGCAAGTCGGCAAAGACCAGGAGAGGTTTCCCGAGTACGCACAGCTTCGACCTTTCATGCTCGAAGAGACGAACGCCTTCGTCAACGAGGTGGTGCTTGCTGAGTCCGCAAGTCTGACGACGCTATTTTCCGCCGATTTCACGATGGTGGGTCCAGAGCTCGCGCAGTTCTACGGAGTAGCAGCGCCTGCGGGCGCTGTGGGGCGTGTCGACCTTTCGAACACGGCGCGGCGCGGCATCTTGAATCACGCGAGTTTCCTCGCGCGTTACGCAACCGAAGTCGACAGTGCGCCAGTTCGGCGGGGGCTTGCCGTGGGGGAGCACGTGCTGTGCGTCGACCCAGGCGATCCTTCGGGACTGAACATCAACATCGTGCCGCCCCCACCCGATCCCAGCCAAACGACGCGTGAGCGCTTTGTCCAACACACGGTCGATCCGATCTGCGCGGGTTGCCACTCAGGCATCGATGGCATCGGGTTTACGTTCGAGGGCTTCGATGCCGTCGGCGCCGAACGCGCGATGGACAACGGCAAACCAGTGGACACGTCCACCGAGTTGTCCTCAATTTGGGCGGCTGGCTTGGACCAAGCGACGTTCTCCGATAGCGCCGACCTGGCCCTGACGTTGTCGCGGTCGGAGTCGGTCAAGCGCTGCTTCACCCGGCATTTGAGTCGTTACGCGGGTGCAGCCACGGATCCGAACAGCGAGAACTACTTCGTCTCGCAGTGGGAAGACATGCAAGCCGAAGACCGAGACTCCATCGTCGAAGTGCTCGTGGCGTACGTCGCAAGCGACCTGTTCGTTCAACGAGCCCCGCAACAGGCGGGAGGCGGACTGTGATGCGACGTCGTTTGACGGCCAGGCAGCAGCAGAGCCGCCGCTCGTTCCTGCGCACAGTCGGCACTGGTGCGCTGGCTCTCCCCTTCATTCGCTCCCTCGAGCTTTCAGCGGTGCACGCTCAAGCGGACGCACTCCCGATGAGCTTCATCGGAGTCTACTATCCCCACGGCGTTTCCTCGCCCCTGTTTCGTCGCCAAGAGGGCGATACGGAAGACAACTTCAGCCTGACATTCACGGAGTCACGCTCGGGGGAACAATGCGTGCTGGCGGAGCTCGACGCCTTCAAGGACAAGCTCCTCATCCTCGATGGCATCGACTATCTGGCGGGCGCCAACGGACACGATGCCCCGAGGGCGGCTCTGACCGGCAGCGGACGTAACGGGACGGGCCCGTCCATCGATCAGTACCTTGCGGTCAGCCAGGGCCTGGGCAACGAAACAGTCTTTTCAAGCTTGGTGCTGGGCGTGGGGACCAACAACGCAGAACACGCCGACAACGTGTCCTACGCCACAGGCGGCGCATCTCTGCCCAAGGTCATCGACCCGGGGGAAACCTTCCGCATGGTGTTTTCGGACTTGGTCGCACAAGGCGATCCAGCGAGGGCAGGAGAGTTGGAACTGAAGCGACAGCGGGGACAGAGCGTCGTCGATTTCCTTCGCTGGGACGTCAATCGACTGCAGGCGCGGCTCGGTGCCGCAGAGAACACCAAGCTGGACCAGCACCTGACCAGTCTGCGCGACATCGAAAAACAGCTCGGCGATTTCGAGGCCGCCTGCCAGCTGCCGACTCAGCCACAGGCATTCGACAAGATCCAGCGCTACAACGGCGGGGAGCCGAACTTCGAAGCCATCACGAACCTGCAGATAGACATGCTGGCGCAGGCCATTGCCTGCGACCTGACGCGCTTTGCCACGCTGTGGCTCGCCGACCTGAGCGCTGGCGCCATCAACGGCACAGGCATCAATCACCCCGACTACACAAGCTCTGTGGACGTGCACAACACAATCGCTCACGCCTACTCTATCGAAACAGGACCCGGCAGCACCGGTGACCCCGCAAGCTGGGGCCGCATTGCCGTCCAGAACCGCTACAGCTACAGCAAGGTCGCACGTCTGCTGCAACAGCTCGAGAGCTTTGGCATGCTCGATGCCTCGTTGGTCATGGCGTTCACGGACATGGGCAACACCGCTGCCCACAGCAGCACAGACGTTCCCGTGATCCTCGCTGGGGGTGCCGGTGGGCGTCTGCGGATGGGTCGCTACATCAGTTTGCAATCCAACTGCCCCCCCGACAACTACTGGTGTCCAGAGCAAGAGCAGGTGCTCAAGCCCAACAACCAGCTGCTGGTCGGCATCGCGCAGGCATTCGGCGCAGACACGAACAGCTATGGCGAGCCGTTGAATCCCGCCCACGCGAGCGGTGTGCTCCCTGAACTCGCCTAGTCCTTTCTCGGCGGCGTGGAGCCCTCCGGCGCCAGGCTTTCATTGGCTCGTGGATTGCTGAGTAGCGTTGGTTCCGGCGCGTGGACTCGAACCACGATTCAGGGATTCAAAGTCCCTTGTCCTGCCATTAGACGACACCGGAAAAACGGGGCGGCAGCTTAGCAGACCAATTTGAGATTCAGCAAACGTACCAGGGCGGGATGGGGGCGATCTCACGCCCTGAATCGGGACCCGGGCGTCCGCCCGGTTCGGGGAGATCGCGCCGCTCTGAGCCTTCGTGGGCAGCCCGAATGAATCGAGGCTGGGCCTCGTGCGTCTGACGTGAGATGTGATGCCCCCGCCGCGGGATTCGGCAATTCGCGCCCGCACACATCCCAGGAGCCAACCACTCATGAAGAAGACTCTGCTTTCGATCATTCCCGCCGCCCTTGTCGCGTCCGCCGTGAGCTTTGCGGTGCTGCCAAACCATCTCGCCCAGGCTGGTGGGAGCGCCACGAAAGTCCGGGCAGTGAATCTTGATCAGGTGATCCAGCGGTCCTCGAAGGCCAAAACGATCATGCAGGAGTTTCAGCGGTTCCAGCAGCAGAAGCAGTCAGAGATGCGCAAGGAGCAGGAAGCGTTGGAGAAAGAGCAACGCCGGCTGAACCCGAACTCTTCCAAGGAAGAGCTCGGTGCCTACGCTCAAAAGGTGCAGGTGGCCGCGCGCAAGCTGCAGGATGCCGAAATGCAGACGCAGCAGCGTTTTGCTGAAACCCGCGCGAAGCTACTCAAAGCTCTAGAACCGACGCTCTCTCAGTTCGCCCAAGACAACAGCATTGGGATGATTCTGGACTCGAACACCGGTGGCGTCGTGTACGTGGCCCCGAGCTGGGATGCCACTACCGAATTGCTTCCGCGCATCAAGTAAACAACCGGACAAGACCGCCTAGCAGGGGCCGTGACTGGGACGGCCGCTGAATATCTTGCCCGGATTGAGCAAACCCGCTGGATCGAAGACTCGCTTGAGATCCTGCTGCAGCGCGATCAGCTCCGCCGATTGCTCGAGATGCAAGTAGGGGGCTTTGAGCACGCCGATACCGTGCTCCCCCGAGAGCGTGCCGCCCATGGACACCACGTCCTTGAACAGCTGCTCGATGGCACGGCTCACGTTGGGCACATCGTCAGGCTCATTCCAAAGGTAGTTGACGTGCAGGTTACCATCACCGGCGTGCCCATAGGTCACGCTCTGCACTCCTAGGTCCCCGGTCGTGCGGCGAACGCGCTCGAGCAGCTCACCAATTTTTTGACGCGGAACGACGATATCCTCGCTCAGCTTGTTCTTTGCCATGCGCTTGACGGACGGGCTCATCTCTCGGCGCGCTGCCCACAAGCGATCTCGCTGGCTCGGGTCTTGCGCCGCTAGCACGTCCAGCGCTCGCACCTCTTGGCAAATGTCGTTGAGGCGCATCGCATCGCGTTCGACCACTTCACCAATGCCATCCAACTCGATGATCAACATCGCTCCCGCGCGTTCGTCGATGGCGTTGCCCGCGCTTCTGACGGCCGCGAGTGTGCCCGAGTCGAGCAACTCGATGCAGCGGGGCACGATGCCCTCTTCCACGATACGGGCAACGCAGCGACTCGACGCGGACAGCTCGTCGAAGAGCACCAGCAGAGTCATCACTTCCTCGGGCTTTGGAACCAGGCGCAATGTGACGTCCCCCACGAGCGCGAGCGTGCCCTCGCTACCGACGATGAGGCCGGTCACGTCGTAACCTGTGACGCCTTTGCGAGTTCGTCTGCCGCAGAACAGTCGCTGCCCACCGAGCAACAGCGCCTCGAGCCCGAGCACGTAGTTGCGCGTGACCCCATACTTGAAAGCTCGGGGTCCGCCGGCATTCGTCGACACGTTCCCACCTATGGTGCAAGACGTCAGCGAATTGGGATCTGGCGGATAGAACAACCCCTCAGCTTCGACCGCACGGTGCAAGTCTGCGAGCACCACACCAGGCCCGACAACGGCGAGCGATTCCCGCACGTCGATATCCTTGATCTGGTTCATGCCTTGGGTGCACAAGACGATGCCACCGGCCACGGTCGTTGCCCCTCCGACCCTGCCCGTCCCGCCAGCTCGCGGCGTGACGTACACCTCGCACTCCCTGGCGACAGCCAACGTCTGGGCGACGTCGTCAGCGGACTCGGCCAGCACGACCGCATGGGGAGTGCGTCCGATTGCCTCGGATTCGTCGTTAGCGAATCGCTCGCAGGCCTCTTCCGCGGTGAGCACCTTCGAGGCACCCAATCGACGATGAAGCGCAGCACGGGCTTTGTCCACAGCCCGCTCTGAAGGCAGGGGAACGTCAGGGTGAAGGTCCAGCATCTTTCTAGCCTAGGATACCTGTCGGCAGGCGGCCACCACGCCACCTGGTCGAACACCGCCCCAAAGCGACAACGGGCCCACAGCCTTGCTCAACGCCGGCCCTTGAAGCCCATCATCTGTTGAATGACGGCTTCACTTTCCTGCGCAATATCTTCCGCAGACTCGGCTTCCTGGAAGCAGTCCTCGCACAGCTTGCGTCGCTTGCCGTCGACAGTTGCCGTAAAAAGTTCGTCGACCTCTTCTCCACATCCTTTGCACGTCGGCACCGAGCAGTCCTCCAGGCTAGGTGGGATTATCCCCGGGTACAGACGCCTTGCCAAGTCCGGACTCTCTTTATGGATGCGCGTCCGCCATCGCCCGACCCACGGCGCGATTGTGGCCAGCTTCGGAGTTGGAATATCTTCGGGTGATGGATCAACGTCAGCTGTCGGACGTGCTGAAAACCCTTGGCCCCGGGCTGCTCTTCGCGGCTGCGGCCGTCGGCGTTTCCCATTTGGTGCAGTCGACCCGAGCGGGAGCCGCCTACGGCGTGGCGATGGTGGGGTTCATCATCGTGGCGAACGTCACCAAGTACCCCGCGTTTCGCTTCGCCCCCGAGTACGTCGCCGCGACGGGGACGTCTTTGCTCGAAGGCTACCGCAAGCAAGGTCGGTGGGCGCTCTACCTGTACCTTGCGGTCACCGTCTTGACGATGTTCACCGTCGAAGCGGCTGTTACCGTCGTCACGGCGGGCCTCAGCATTGCCATCTTCGGCAAAGCGTCCCCCGTCGTCGTTTCCGCTGCGTTGCTCCTGTTGTGCCTGACGTTGCTGCGCTTCGGTCAGTTTCGTTGGCTGGACCGAGTTACCAAGATCCTCGTCGCTACGTTCACCGTGTGCACGCTGATGGCGACCGGGCTGGCGGTGGCTCGCATTGACTGGAGCGGTCCGTGGTTCCCCGAGTTCTTCTCCCCCGAAACCGGAGCGCTCAACTTGGCCACCGTGGCGTTCACGGTGGCGCTCGTCGGCTGGATGCCGGCACCGATCGACTTGGCGGTGTGGCAATCCCTCTGGACGTTGGCACGCCGCAAAGACACCGGGCACACAGCCAGCCTCGAGCATTGTCGCCTGGACTTCCACATTGGCTATCTCTCGAGCGCGGGCTTGGCGTTGTGTTTCGTGGCGATGGGTGCCGGCGTGATGTACGGCAGCGGACAAGAGTTTTCCCCGTCCGCCGGCGCGTTCGCTTCCCAAGTCGTTGGCCTGTACTCGAGCACCTTGGGCTCGGGCGCCGGGTTCGTGGTCGCAGTCTGCGCTTTGGCTGTGATGTTCTCGACTACGTTGACGGTCGTTGACGGTTTCCCACGCGCACTCTCCGTTTTGATCGACCGCTTCGGTTCGGAGGAAGTGCCCCACGAGATGACCACAGGCGAGGGCTCGCGTCGCAACTACTGGATCAGCGCCATCGTCTTGGCCGTCGGTGCCATCATCGTGCTGCAATTGTTCATGACGTCCCTCAAAGCGTTCGTGGACGTGGCAACTACCCTGAGCTTCTTGACGGCACCGGTACTCGCCTTCCTCAATCACCGAGTGATCCACGCTCCCGAGGTCGCACAGGAGTTTCAACCCAGCCCAAAGCTTCGCGCTTTCAGCTGGGCTTGCATCGCATTCCACGCCACCTTCGCGCTGGTCTACGTTTACGTCGCGTTCATCACCTGAGCGTCAGGCACGGGGGCACACTAGGGGCGAATGGTGTTCGTCCCAGGGGGTGGCGTGAACTTGAAGAGCTTGGGCGGAACCTTCTCGTTGACTCGCGCTTGCACGAAGTCGAACCGATTGCGGTTCTTCTGCGCATCAATCAGAAGCACACGACGCACCTGGAAGGTCTTGGCGTCGATGTAGAACAGGATCTTCTGATACGCAGGGGTCGGATCTTTGGGCGTGCCCAGGAGCACGTGCCCCCCAGGAAACTGCAGCTTGGCCGAGTCCAGTTTCGACAGAGCGAACGACTGCTTCAAGCTCCCTTTGCCCATCAAGAAGGCGAGCGCCGCAGGGTATTGCGTCTTGTTTACCTTTTGCAGGTACATCTGACGGTTCTCGCGCTCGTAGATCTTGATCTCTTTGCCGTCAGACACCACCACGTTGCCGTTGTTGGTGTACTCCCACCGCATCTGCCCCGGCTTGACGAAAACGACCGAGCCGGAACTGTCTTTGGTGCGATTGTAGGCGTAGATGGTGTAGCGCTGCTTGAAGCCAGCCTGGAACGTCTGGGCGGTGTCGTAGAAAGACTGTACCCGATCCGCAATCGCGTCAGCGGTCAGCGCTGGAGCGGCCGTCTGCGCGAAAGCCGGGCTGTGCGCGAGGCCCGCGAACACACCGAGCGCGGCGAGAGTGAAACTGCGTCGATACATGGCTCTTCCTTAATACCAGTTCAGGCGGAGGGAGCTTCCCTCCCGCCCCAGGTGGGATTCTCGCCCACTATGTGGCCGGCGAGCCGACGTGCAATCGGGAAATCTCACGCGCGGCGGAGGACGGGGGCACCGCGGCGCCGGGGACGCTTCAGCACCTGGTCCAAGATGGGATTCTTGGCGCGTTGCTCGGCCAGTCGCTGGTCGATGGGCGCGCGCCGCAGGTGCGTGATGGCCAACGCGAGGGCATCCGACGCATCTTCCGGCGGCACTTGCCCTAAACACAGCAGCGTCTTGACCATCTGCCCCACCTGAACCTTCTGAGCACGGCCGTGCCCCGTCACCACCGACTTGACCAACGCGGGCGAGTACTCCGCGAGATCGACCCCACCGCGCGACAAGCACAGCAACACGACACCGCGGGCATGCCCCAGCTTGGCAGCCGCTTGGGGGTCCTTCTGGAAGAAGAGCGTTTCTACTGAGCCGACGTCAGGACGGTGCTTGTCGAGGATCGCGCGTAGCCCCTGCTCGAGCAGCACCAGACGTTCTGCCAACGGCAGCTTGTCACTGGCGCGGACCACACCGTGGGCCACGTGTTTCATGCGGTTGGTCTGCCCGCTCACCAGGCCCCACCCGAGGTTGCGCGTGCCAGGATCGACACCTAAAACCAGCACAACGATCCCTCATGGTAATTCACGGGGGCGATTGTACCGACGGCGCCGCTGCTGCCGAGTTTTTCGCCGAACCGCACGATGCGTTGATCTATCAAGGCCCCGGAGCCTATCCTTTTGTTCAGTCTTCCGCAACAGCCCCCTAGTGCCCGCCCCTCGGCCGCGCTAAGCCCTCGCCGGTGAGTCAACCACTGAACAGCAAGCAGCTGAGCTTTCTGCGCTCCCTGGCACACCATCTCAACGCGGTCGTGCAGATCGGAAAGTCCGGCATCACCGAAGCCGTGGTCAGACAGGTTGGTGAGCAGCTGCGGGCCCATGAGTTGATCAAAGTGCGCTTCGGACAGGAAGCCCCGATCGAGGCCAAGGCCGGAGGCCCTACCCTGGCCCACGCGAGCGACAGCCACATGGTGCAGAGCGTGGGCCGCACCGTCACGCTCTATCGTCGTCATGACCACAAGCCGAAGCTGGCGCTTCCGGGCGCGGGAGTTCGGAGCACTTCTGCCCAGGACAAGAAGCAAGACCCCCGGCTCTCGTTGCGTCGTCGTCACTCCGCGGCCCGCCGCGCAAGCCTGGACTCGGAACAGGGAGCGGGCGAGCGCAGGCGACCACGCCAAACCATCGATAGATTGAAGACTTCGTCGAAATAGGGTTGGCCGGACATAGCGGCGGCTGAGCAACGTGTCGTCATTCCTAGCGACATCAAAGGCAGTGACATGAGCGGGCAAAGTAGCGAGAACTTGGTTTGGATAGACTTGGAGATGACTGGCCTCGAGGTCGAGGACCATTGCATCGTCCAGGCAGCGGTCATCATCACGGACGGGGCCCTCAACCCTTTGGAGGAGTTCTCCTGCGACGTGTGGCAGCCGGAATCAGCTTTGGAGAAAATGGGCCCATTCGTGCGCGACATGCATGAGAAGAACGGTCTGGTAGAGCGTGTACGCGCCTCCAAGATGGATGTCTCCGATACCGAACGCAAGCTGCTGTCGATTGTCGCCAAGTGGTGCCCCTATCCAGCGACCCTGTGCGGGAACAGCATTTGGTCCGATCGCAAGTTCATCGACCGCTACATGCCAGGCCTAGCGGGCTACCTTCACTATCGCATGCTCGATGTGAGCTCGCTGAAGGTCTTGGCGTCGCGCTGGTATGGCGAAGAAGCCGTGTACCAAAAACCCACCCATGCCGAGCACGATGCATTGTTCGACATTCAGAACTCGATCGACGAACTGAAGCACTACCGGGCAACGCTGATGCAGCAAGCATGAGCAGCTCGGGCATGGCTTCGGCATCTGGTCCCTAAAGCAGCCCAACAGGACAAGTCCCATGCGAAAGATTCGTCGAAGCGAGGAGCGGGGAACCGCTCGCTGGAGTTGGTTACACTCGCGTCACACCTTCTCGTTCGGTGAGTACTACGACCCAAAGCACATGGGCTTCGGTCCGCTACGCGTCATCAATGAAGATCGCGTGGCCCCTGGGGCAGGCTTTCCGCGGCACCCCCATCGAGACATGGAGATCATCTCGTACGTCATCCAGGGGGCTCTGGAGCACCAGGATTCCATGGGTACCGGCTCCGTGATTCGCGCTGGCGACATCCAGTACATGAGTGCAGGAACCGGCGTGCTGCACAGCGAATTCAATGCGTCGAAAGACGAGCCCGTCGAGTTCCTTCAGATCTGGCTCATCCCGTCGAGTGTGGGGACGGCTCCCGCATACGCACAGCAGACTATCGACGAGAGCGCGCGCCACAATACATGGACGCCGCTGGCGTCACCGGATGGTCGTGAGGGTTCCATCGCCATCAAGCAGGACGCGGTGTTGCTCACCAGCAAGGTCGACAGGGAACACATCCTGAACTACGAACCTGCTCCCCATCACGGGCTTTGGCTTCAGGTCGTTCGGGGGACGGTGAGCACTGCGGGCGAACGCCTAGCGCAGGGGGATGGGTTAGCCGTTGTAGATGAACCACTGAGTGTCACGGCCGAGGAAGATGCGGAGCTGTTGCTGTTCGATCTTGCGGGCGATGCATGACCCAACGCCCATTGGGACACCGTAAGTCAGATCCGCCCCTGTTCTTTTCTCCGACCGATCCGCTACAGCGGTGGCCACGGGTGGTGACCAACGCGAGTGAGTCACCGAAGTGCCGCACCCCGAGCTTGGTGTTCGGGGGCTCCGCACCCCTGAGCCAGAGAGCGGTGGACCGCGCCAAAGAAATGTACACCCAGACCGAAGCGGAATGAAGCCAACGCTCGGCGCGGGTTCGGAAAGATTTGCAGGGCCGGGCATGGAAATCGTTAGAGTCGACGTTCGTGCCCGTCGCCGCCCTCCCAGATGTCGTGGTCATGGAACTACCTTCCGACCGTGGCGACGCCGCCGGGGCGGCAATCACCAGCTGCAACATGGTCCTCGGTCCCGGCCGCTGTCGGGAGACCACCGAGCCCGGCCCAGCGCCTACCTGGCACGCGAACCTGTCCTTTCTCGACGAGGCCCACCTCCACGCGAGAGTGGAGATCCATCGAACCAGCGCTGACGGTGCGCTGCTGAGTGTCAGAGACATCACCTTCGAAGAGGGCGACAGCCTGGAGCAACGCTATCGCGCACTCGGTCTGTTGGTGGTCTCCCACGTCATTGCTGCAGATCCGCGCATCGAGTCGCCGCCGCCGACGACGACGACACCGGAGCCGACTCCCCCCACGGCCCCGGAAACACGATGGGGCTTGGATGTTGGCGCGACGATGGGACCAGACCTCGATGACGGATTGCGCGTCGGGGGGCTCCTCCGCGGCTGGATGAGCCCGTGGGGCTCGCCGCTCAAACCGATTGCAGCTGTTGGGTGGTCGACGTCCTCCGGTCGTGGTGACGCCACGTGGCTCAACGGCAGGCTCGGTCTGGCACTTCGGCTCGAACCCTCGACGGGGCCGGTTGCCTTCGAGTTACGAGCTGAGGGCGTCGTCGAACGACTCGAGGTGAGCGCTGAGGCGAACGGCTTGGCTGAAGGCGACGTAGTGTTTCGCTACGGCGCAGCGGTGGGGCTCGACGTGCACCTCGAGCTGTTGCGAGGCTTCGGCGCATACGTCGGAAGCGGCGGCACCTACATGCTTCCCGCGGTACGACTGAACATCGCTGGGGAAGAAGCCGGCTACGCCCGCGCGCCAACCTGGGACATTCAAGCAGGTATTCGCATATCTCCTTGAAATGTTAGCGCTAACCTGTCACGGGCCCCGGGACCGGGAACCAAATCTAGTGCCTGCTCGGCGACCGCAGGTTCGTTTTAGGTCATGTTGGTTGCCGTGGTTTTCAAACCGTCTCCATTCGCCCGCCGTCTTTCAGAGACCAGACCCTTCGCCGAGTCAACCCCGAGCGATGTGGATATCGTTGCGGGCATCGCCGGCGGCGAAGAGTGGGCTGCCGATGCGCTCTATGATCGTGTGCAACCGGTCGTCGATCGGTCACTGCGTCGAATCCTTCGATCTACCGGTCCTGACTACGATGACCTGGTTCAGGCAGCGTTCGAACGGATCATCACCGCGCTCTCTCGCAAGCCGCTATCAGAGGACAGTGATCTCCTGGCTTGGTCAGCGGCGGTAACCACACACGTTGCATTGGACGCACTTCGACGCAAGGTACGCGAGCGCAAGATATTTCAGTTGGAGCTTCCGGTGTCAGTGGAGCGCCCCGCACAACTGAACGCGGAAAAAGCCCTGGAAGCACGCAGTGAAATGGGTCGCATCCAGCGAGTGCTTGGCCGTATGAAACCACGCGCAGCAGAAACGCTGCTCCTGCACGATGTGCTCGGTTACGAACTCACCGAAGTCGCCAAGATGACCGGTGCTTCCGTAGCAGCCGCCCAGTCACGTCTAGTGCGATCCCGTAAAGAGCTTTTGCGACGTGCAAACCCAAAGGGGATGTCATGACCCACGAACAAACAGAGATTGACCAGCTCCTGGGAGAACTTCGCGACGGGCCAGTCCTGTTGAGCGACGGACATGAAGTAGATGCTCAGCGACAGAGACTGCTGCCATTCCTCAGGGCGCACGTGCGCCAGGCTCCCGTCCGACGTCGGCGAGAGCGTATTGTGCGCCGAGCCCTGACCGGTGCTGGCATTGGCTGCGCCGGCCTACTCGGTGTGTTCGCCATGGATGGAGCACCGAGCGAGGACACCACCGCTGTGGTCAAGGAAGCCGGTGGCGTGCTACTGACAGACAGTGTGTCGTTGGGCGCCAGTCCGGATGCGCCCATCCGAATTGCAGCGCAGGGTGAGTTGGCCGTGTCGGAACGTTCCGCCATGACGACGGCTCAGGGCGTTCAGGTCGAACTTGGCCGCGAAACGCGGGTGGGCTTGGATGCGCTCGCCGCTGGCAACGCCCACGCGAAGCTGCGTCTGGTCGAGGGCAGCGTCCGTTGCAGTGTCCCGCCACTGGGACAGACGGGATCGTTTTCCGTGGTCACGCCCAACACGGAAGTTGTCGTTCACGGTACGGAGTTCTCTGTCGAAGTGGATGACGACGAATCCGCCTGTGTGCGAGTCAGCGAAGGCAAAGTGGAGGTTCGCCACGACAACGAGGCCGTCTTCTTGGTCGCGGGGCAGTTTTGGGGCTGTGACGAACACACCGCCGAAGAGCCGGAGGTCACCCCGACCGAACCGGCACCCAAGTTGGTGACGCGCCGTGAACCAACCTACCGTAAGCCGGTCGTCAACCAGGAAGAGAACGACGACAAGTCGAAGACGGGCACACTCGCCGAAGAAACGCGCCTCATGTCCGCAGCGCTTTCGGCTGAGCGTCGAGGCGAGCTAGCCAAAGCGCGTCGGCTGTACGCACGAATCGTGAGCGACTACCCGGAGTCTCCCCTCGCGCCTGAAGCGCGTCGCGGACTGTCGCGGGTCGACTGACAACGGTGGGGCGGGGGTTAGCTGTGCCCTGGTCTCTGGGCGGTCGAAGCCTCAGCCCCCGAGGCATCCCGACCTTCGCGTCAGTCGATGAGGTTCAATGCTCGGAGCCCCTCGAGCACACCGGCTGCGTACTTCGCGCGTGCGAACGTGACACCCGGCTTGGCACGCAACGAGCGAAGCTGAGAGGCGCCGTTGCCCACCACGATGGCTCGCCAACTCGCCTGGAGCATCGACAGATCATTGCCCGAGTCGCCGGCAGCGACCACAGCGTCGGGGGTGAGTCCCCAGTGACGACGCAAGAACTCCACGGCGCCGCCCTTGGTTCCGTTGCTCGGAGCGACATCGAGGTAGTTGTCCAGACAGAACACACAGCGAGTCGAAAACGGCAAATCGGCGAGTGCATCAATGACACGTTGGCGCGCCTGCGCTGACTCCTCGACGAAGTAGCTCACTTTGTGGGGCAACTGTTCATGCTCGGGTTGCAGCCGCATCGCTGGCAGAGCGTCGAGGCGCGCACGCACGGCAGCTGCATCGAACCCAGACTGACTGAGGTGGGCAAAAAACGCAGGGTCTGCCGGATCCTCAGGACCGAAACGCAACTCCGCTCCAACGGAAGTGATGAACGCATCGAAGTCCGTCAGCGACAAGCCCGCCTCCAATAGCCCCTCTTTCGTATCGTCGATGGCGCGACCAGTAGCGATCACCCAGCGCAGCTCGCCCGCAGACAGCTCCGCGCGGGCACGGCGGATGGCGTCACGAAGTTCGAGGGTGCTCGAACTCTCGCCGAGCAGCGTTCCATCGAGATCCGTAACGAGGCACCAACTCATGGCGTTGGCGCAGCAGAGCCCATCTCAACCGACGCGAGCCACGCTGCGAGCAAATAAGTTCAACTGAGCAGCCAGGCCGTTTGCGGGCACAGCGGGCCGACGACATTTCTTCAACCCCGGGCGCATGCTTGGCACTGGTGTCAGCTTCGCCTCGGCAACTTCCGGCTTGCAGAGCTCTTGTACGAACTCGAGACGCAACTGCTCCGGCAGCTGTGCGGCGACCCGCTGCGCGAACTCGGGGTTCTTGCGTGCAGTGGCTATCAGTCTCGTAACTCTGTCGTTGGGCTTACGCGAAGACATGGGAGGTTAGCTCTAGCTCAGGCCACAACGGGCGACCAAATTTGTAGCACGCTTCGGTGTGGCGGGTAGGGCCACGCCAAGCCAGCGGCCCACGCCAAGCCAGCGGCCCACGGGTATTGGGTCAACGCTCGGCGATCAGATCCCGCACCACCACACTTGCAGCCGTCAGTCCGAACGCTCCGGTGAGAAACGCTGCAGTCCCGTCAATGCGGGCTCGACGATCGCAGTCGTGCATGCCGTTCTTGCCGCCGGGACACACACATCGGAACCCCACGCCTTCATCGTAGGAAAGGGGGCTCGGTGCGATGGGCTCTTCGATGCTGAAGACCGCCCGGACGCCGATGGGGCTGCCCTTGACCGCATCGATGCCGTGCTGCTCACGCAAGATCTTGCGCAAGGCGCGGGCGAACGGATCCTTGATGGTGTTGCTGAGGTCGTCGACCTTGATTTGTGTGGGATCGAGGCGCGCGGCGGCCCCCATCGAGGAGACCACAGGCAGCTTGCGGGCGAGACACGTGGCGACCAAGTGCGCCTTGGCCGTGAGATTGTCGATGCAATCGATGACGTAGTCGATCGGACCCGAGAGCAGCTCATCGCTGGTCTCGTTGTTGTAGAACTTCTGCACCGCTTCCACCTGGGAGGTGGGGTGCACCAAACGCAGCCGTTCGGCCATGACCTCGACCTTGTGGCGTCCCACCGTGCCCTTCATCGTGTGCAATTGGCGGTTGGTGTTCGTCACGCACACCTTGTCGAAGTCGATCAACACGAGGTTCCCAACACCGCTTCGAGCCAACGCCTCCGCCGCGAAGGACCCCACACCACCGACGCCCACGACGAGAACGCGTGCCGCCATCAGACGATGCAATCCCGGCTCTCCGAACAGACGTGCGGCGCGGTCAAACCGCCGATGGGTGCGAAATGTGGTTTCCGGCTCCGCCGCGTCGGTCAGCTCGGGAGCTGCAGGGGGGAGGCTCTCGGCTGGATTCTTTTTTCGGGTGTCTGTGGTGAGGGGGAGTTCCATCGTCTGTGCCTCGGAACGTAAACCGTCACCTCGAGCCGTACAAGCGGCGCGCGTTGTCGGTCGTGATTGCGCCCAGTTCTGGCACAGACACCCCACGAAGCTCGGCAACTCGGCGCGCGACGTACGGAAGTGCGGCTGGCTCGTTGCGCGACGGCACGGGCGGTTCGAACCCCGTCGGCACTTGGTCCGGTGCATCCGTCTCCAGCACGAGTCGGTCCTGAGGGACGGCGCGCAGCGCGCCCAGAACCTTGTTCGCCGACGGCCGCGTCACCGAAGCACCAAAGCCGAAGTAGAAACCCATTTCGGCATAGCGGGCGACCAGCTCGACAGACCCAGAATAGCTGTGGAGTACGCCCCCCCCGCCATAACCACGCGCTGTAAGCATGGAGAGCAGCCTGCCATGCCCTCCAACCACGTGGAGCACGAGCGGCAAGTTCAGCTCTGTCGCGCAGTCGAGGTGCGCTGCCACAACTTCGAGCTGCTCGTCGAGACCGAGGCCACCCCGCCTCGGCAAACGGTTGTCGACCCCACATTCGCCGATGGCCCAAGCACCCAGGCGCACCGCGTGTTCCCGCAACTGAGCGATGCCGTCGCCGCGCTCGCGCGCCGAGACCTCGTGCAAGAAGTATGGATGCAGGCCAACGCCGATCCCGATCTCCAGCTCTCCTTCCTGAAGCGCGGAAAGCCCCGCCCACTGTGAGACGCGGACCCCAGGAACAAAAATCCGTTCGACCCCGACGCGCTTGGCTCGATGGATCACTTCTTGTCGGTCGGCGGCGAACGCGGCGAAGTCGAGGTGGCAATGGCTATCGAACCACACGACAAAGAGGATAGCAGTGCTTGCCAGCTCGATGACAACTGCGCATACCCCTTTTCGATGTTGAAGCAGGACTTCGTATTGAAGGCAATCGAGCAACTTGGCGGGGCGCTAGCACGCATTGTCGGGTTGCAGCGCGCGCAGCACGTCGACGAGGGCTTGGAAGAAGTCGACCAAGCCAAGTCTCGCCTGCCGGTAGTGCCCGGCATGCTCGACCGCCTCACGATTCCTAGCCTGTTCAAGGCCTTGGACGATCCGCAGCTCGCCCGCAATGTCGCACAACTGTATCGTCTGGAAGCGGAGCTGGCCTACGCGTCCGGCGACAAGACCAGGGCAGTGCGAGCCCTTTCGCGCTCGAAAGCCTTGCTTGCCCAAGCGGGTGAAGCGGAAGCGCAATAGGCCGCCCACAGGTTTCACAACGGTGACGCCATGACGTCGCGGCGGCCCTCGAACCATGTCGATGAGGGTCAAAGGCGGCGCTCTGGAAGCACCGGCTTGCCGTTTTGGGCTGCTTTGTCTAACGGGGAGGGACAATGCAAAGCCTCCGGTTGCGCACGAAGCTCGACACCTATTACCAGGAGGTCCAGGGGATCATCGTGAGCCGGCAACACCCGGTCACGGGGCTTCTGCCGGCAAGTACCGCTGTCAACACCCATGGCGACTACCGCGATGCGTGGGTGCGAGACAACGTCTACTCCATTCTCGCGGTCTGGGGGCTCGCCCTCGCCTATCGCGCCCTAGATGACGACGGCGGGCGCGGCTTCGAACTCGAGCGGCGCACCGTCAAACTGATGCGCGGTCTGCTGCGCTCGATGATGCAGCAGGCGCAAAAGGTAGAACGCTTTAAATTAACGCGACACCCACAAGATGCCTTGCACGCCAAATACGACACGGAATCCGGTAACGTGGCCGTCGGAGATCTCGAGTGGGGGCATCTGCAGATCGACGCCACGTCTATCTACCTCCTAATGCTGGCGCAGATGATCAGCTCGGGGCTCGACATCATCTGGACTGAAGATGAGGTCAACTTCATCCAAAACCTGACCTACTACATCGAGCGCGCCTACCGCACGCCAGATTTCGGCATCTGGGAGCGCGGAGCCAAGTCGAACCAAGGCGACGTCGAGCTGAACTCGAGCTCTATCGGGATGGCGATGGCTGCGCTGGAAGCCCTCGCCGGTTTCAACCTATTCGGCGCGCGTGGTTCCCAATCGTCGGTCGTTCATGTCTCGCCGGACAACATCGCGCAAGCCAACCTGACGCTGACTTCGATGCTCCCCCGCGAATCCCACACGAAGGAGATCGACGCGGCGTTGCTCAGCATCGTCGGCTACCCTGGGCTGGTCGTCCACGACGAGACGTTGCGGGACAAGGTGCGGAGTCAGATTGTCAAGAAGCTCGAGGGTCGCTATGGGCTCAAGCGCTTTCTGCGCGATGGCCACCAAACGGAATTGGAGGACGAAGGGCGCCTCTACTACGAACCCGCCGAGCTGAAGCGCTTCGAGCACATCGAATCCGAATGGCCGCTCTTTTATACCTATCTCTATCTCGACGCCATCTTCCGCGGCGACGATGCGGCCATCACCCACTACGAAGGCGCGCTCAAGTCCGTTTTGGTCGAGCAGAAGGGCTTCGAGTTGTTGCCTGAACTGTACTACGTGCCCGAAAACGCCATCGCCGCCGAGAAAGCGAACCCAGGGTCGCAGCAGCGCGTGCCCAACGACAACGTGCCGCTGGTTTGGGCCCAAAGCCTCTACTTGCTGGCCAAGATGATGCGCGATGGAGTGCTGCGACCAGGGGACATCGATCCGCTCGGGCGGCGACATCACAAGTTGCCGCGCAAGCCCGTGGTGCAGCTCGTGTTCCTTGCAGAAGACGCAGCGCTCCAAGCAGAGCTCAAGTCCCACGGCGTGCACACCGAAACGCTCGACGACATCGCCCCCATCAAAGCCTACCTCCCGCAGGACATCGCCGCAGCCCACGGCGAAGTCGGTCGCAACGACCGCCTGGGCTTGACGGGCCGCGCGGCGAGAGCGCTCAAGAGCCTCACCACGAGTCGAGTGTACAAACTGCGCGAAGAGACCGTCGTTTGCCTGGCCTCTTTTTTCGTCCAGCAAGAGTTCTTCCTGGCCTACGATTTGGAGTTCCTGCTCAGCCGATTCAAGAGCGAGTTGGTCTACCTCCACTTGAACTGGGCGCAAGCGGGTCGCCCCACGGTGACGGTGTTGTTGACTCGCAACCTGCTGGAGGTTGAACTCAACGCCTTCTACGCCTTCATGAAAAAGGTGGAAGCCGGGAAGGTCGGCTCCGTTCCGGTGCGACAAGCGCGATTGGTCGAGCTCCTCCCTACCGCCGCCGTGGAACGTGTCAACGATCTGCACGACTTGGTGATACCGCAGTTCCCCATCGAGGACTTGTTGTTCAAGGCCAGAGCCTTAGCCGCTCCAGGTGCACAGGAGCCCCTAGCGGGGGGAGACGAGCTTGCGATCGAAATCGCCGACGATCCGAAGCCGCTGTTGCAGCGGTTGGCCACGAGCTCCAACTTGTACGAGGAGATCGAGCTGTTGGCGGCGTTGTGTAAGTTGGAGTCTCTCGACAGCCGGGTGAACGTTCGCCAGCAAGAGCTGACACTACGAGAACTCGTCGAAGAGGTGTACGAACAAGCCGGTCGCCTCCGGCTGTGGGCAGTGGTGCGCCGCGCTGCGGGGTTGCTCGGCAAGGTGGATGGCGACCTCAGCTTGGCGGTGGGGGCCATCTTGGTCCGACAGAAGAACATCCAAGTGGGTCGTGCGTATTCGGATGAGTCGTTGATCTCACATCCGATCCCGGAACACGAGCTTCTGGACCGCATCAATCGATTCTGTCGTGACGACGTGCGCGATCGAGTGCTGACCCAAGAGCTATTGCTCTACCTGAGCTTGTTGATCCGAGCCAAGCCGGAGCTATTTCGGGAGCTGTTGACGATTCGGGTGGGGCAACTCATCACCTTGCTCGCCAGTGAGATAGCCCGCGAGGATTCGTTGACGGCTAGCGAAGGGTATGAGCGGCTGATGCACCTGGCGCCCTCGGAAGTGCAGGCTCGTCTCAAGCATGTCATCGCCCAATGGGGCGACATCGAGGATCTACCCCAGCGGCTCGAGCACCTGGACGCAGAGGCCAGCGGCTCGACATTGGACTGGAGCCCCGACTTGGATCTCGAAGCCCCCTCCTCTCCCGTCGGCGGTTGGCTCATTTGGCGCCAACACCACGGCATCATCGACCGCAGACCGCCCAATTTCTACGCGGACGTGTGGAACATCTTCAAGCACACCCCAGCGCTCGTGATCGGAGACCATCTCGAGCGGCGAAACCGCATGGATGCAAGCGTCGTGTTGAGCGACATGACCGCCGGCGAGCGCGCCTTCGCGCTTTGGTTGGAGCACCTGCTCAACAAGATACAGTCGCCAGAGTACCGCCAATTGAACATCGAAGCATTGGGAGCGCTGTCCAGCTTCTTGGGTCAGAACCCAAGTCTGACCATCAACGGGGAGCTGGCGCTCGATGCACTATTGGGACACGCCGTGCGCTTGGTGTACCTGCAAAGACAACCGGAACACGAGGCGACCTACAACGACCACAAGGCGCAAGCGTGGGAGGGATTTTATTCCTCGGCTCCCGCGGTGACCTCGGCTGCCGTCGTGTCGGCGCTCAAGGATTTGTTGACGCTTCGAGCCGCTTGAGGACTAAGCGGGAGTCGGTCGGCAACAACGAAGTTTGCGTGGCCCACACCCACGCTGCGGGGCTGGTGCGGATGACGATGTTGCGGTTCGTCGAATTGGAGCCAATCAGCTCGGAGCGCCTTCGTCTGCCTCGCTGGTGAAACAGGAGCAGCATGTGGGAGCTTCGACGTCGATGTCACCGCTCCGTAGCCATCAGGAGCGCGCGCTCCACTCACCGTCAGCGTCCTGACGACCTCGATTCGCTTGGCGACCATCAATCGTCAATGCTCGCATGGACAGGATTGCTTTCCGGGTGCTCTGGTCCAAACGACCATCGAAAGTATCCTGCCACAGTGAGCAGCTCTTGGTTCGTGGTGCTCCGATCGACACGACGGTCGACCATGGAACACAGTGCAGAGTCCTGTTCGGACCCATGTCCATGTGGGGTAGGCGACTACGAAACGACTCGTAGAAACAACAAATTCGCAAACGCTTCCAGTGAGCTGCGCTAGTGTCGAACGTGTCGCGCGGCTCGAGCTTGGATTGTGGCGTCTGCAAACTCCACCGCGTCGAAACTCGTGGCGCCATGGACTCCGTTTTGATGGCTAGGACGTCCCTAGTACCACCCGCGAACCTAAAGACGATGGAAGAGTGTCCGTAAACTCAGCAAACGCCTGCGGGATGACTTCCAGTTCTGTCAGGACAGGAGTGCCCTGGAGGGGTGTCGAGGTCCGGAGTTGGTAGCGGAGGTGTCTAGAAAAGGTGTACAACTTGCCCTTCTTCGATGAGACCACCGGGGACGTCGTTACGCGCATCGTCTACGACGGTGCGCCCGAAGCAGGGAAGACAACGAACCTCCACCGAATAGCGGAGCAGATTGGAGAACGTCGCGCGGGGCCGTTGCTCAGCCCGCACACCGTCAGCCGTCAAACACGATACTTCGACTGGCTGGAGTTCAATGGTGGGTTCATAGACGGGCGTCGGGTGAAGTGTCAGTTGCTGAGCGTCCCGGGCCAGAGGGACAGGGTGCGCTACAGGCGTCGCTTGCTTTCGTCCGCTGACGTGATAGTTTTCGTTACCGACTCCGACGCCGCAAGCATCCCGCGCAGCATACGTGTCCTCGAAGAAACCAAGCGCATCCGAGATAGAGTCGAACAAGCAATCGGATTCGTGTTTCAGGCAAACAAGCAAGACGGTCCGGGAGCGCTCGCACCACAGGCAGTTGCCGAGGCATGTGGGCTGGGCAGCGACGTCCCAATCATGGGAGCGATTGCTGAAACTGGCGTCGGGGTCATGAATACCTTCGTGCTGGCTGCGCGGCTGGCCATCGACCAGGCCAGAGTTTTGATAGGCTCCGGGCGGCTCGAAGCGCTGCCAAGCGACATGCGAGATGCGGAACGCATGCTGGAGGCACTGTTGGCCCAAGACTCCTCGCCGAATACTGACGGTGGTCGTGCTTCGGATTCAAACCAACCCAACGATGTGCCGCCGCGCGATGATTGCGGCACGCAAAAAGACTGGTTGGATTCTGGCGAAGAAGAAAACGTGGCGGAGGTTGCTGAATCGTTCCGGACTCTTCTGCCCCCGCTCCCGGATGCGGCGAGGGTAGGCGCGGGGCACGTCTGGCCACCCGCAACCGGGCGCGGCTACGTCAACGCCGCAATGTCGGTAGGCGGGAGGGTTCATTCGGTATGTGTGGGGGACACCGAAGTGCTCACCATCACGAGCTCCAATGGTTGGGTAGCGCAGACCTTTCCGCAAGATGTCTTCCGCCTCGAGAGCGAGGCGCAAGCTGCCCTGATTCGAAGTGCGCACATGTGCATCAAGAACGCTAACTGGTACGACACGGAGTGCTCCCTTGCGGTGTATCCCGATGGGGAGGGATGGCGCTTGTGGTGCTTTGGTCGCGCACGGCCGACGCTCAGCGACCGCATCCTTCAAGCCCGGGACGAAGTCGCCCTCGCTCGGGCGCTAGTCGATGCGGAAACTGCTGAGCGCCAGCTCCAATCCCACCCCCCCACAGACGGACTCGAGCACGCGATCTGCTTGGATACCATCGTCTGCGACGGTGGGCGGGCCTACGTTCAGGGCCTGCGCCACGTCGTGAAGACGTCGGAGGATGGGCAGGTCGTGAAGAGCGCGAAAGAACTCGCGGCCCGGGTCGCGCATGAGCTGACGCTGCGAGGCCGCGTTAACACGCCGGAGACAAATCGGTGACGAGAATCTTGATTGCCGATGATCTTGCTTCCCAGCGGGACATTTTGCGCGCGTCCCTGCAAGGGTTCGACGACGAGTTCTACGAGGCGGATTCCGGAGCCGCTGCCATTGCCACCTTGGCGCAGCATCGCGGACCCTGGGTCGTGCTACTCGATTGGGTCATGCCGGAGCCGGACGGCTTCGCTGTGTGTCGGTTGGTGCGAGAGCAATTCACCGAGTGTCCGCCGTACGTCATTCTCATTAGCTCCAAAGCGGGGCGCGTTGACATCGCTCGGGGCGTGCGCGCCGGAGCGGATGAGTTTTTGACGAAGCCGATCGCGCCTGATGTGCTTCGGAGTCGAGTGCGGGCAGCCTTGCGACGGGTGTCGGGTGATCGCCCACCGTCGACGCTCGTGCTCGACGGGCTACGGGAAGGGGCGCGTGAAGGGGACGGCGAGCTCATTGTTCGTGACGCGGAGATCGTTTGGCGCGTGCACTTTCACCAGGGACGCGTCTCCTGGGTCGCGTCCACGGAAGACACGGAGTCATTCGCGGACGCACTGGCGGCGAGCGGCCTGATGGCAGATGAACTCAAGGCCGCCGCGACGGAGGCACGGCGTTCTGGCCAGGGGTTCTTCGATATTCTCGTCGATTGGGGCCTGGTAGATCAGCAACGTCTGCGTGAGGTGGCGTTGAGCTGGACTCAACGCCGAGTACACGCTCTGATGCGCCCCCGCTGTCCCACGGTGCTCTTCGTGCCTTGGAAACGGCAGCTGACGAATGGCGGCCTTTCCTTTGCGTTGGAAGAGTTGGTCGCGCCGGAGACCCTTGCAGTCTCTGAAGCTCCGCGCGAGCTATCCCTGCTGCCACTTCCCGGGCGTAGCGCGGTGTGGACCGACGCTTTTTTTCACGTCGAGCACGTCGAGGCAGCCAACTTGGCTCGGCTGGAAGCGGCAATGCAACATCCTGGTGCGGTCTGTTGCGCCATCTTCGAGAAGGCCAGCGGGCGATGCGAAGGATGGCGCGGCGAACCTCCAGATGCGGAGATCGTGTGGGCGCACCTGCAGGCGTTCAATGCACATGGAGTGGCTGGAGATGCAGTGGAGGACATGGTGTTGTCGACGACCAATTGCCTACATGTGATGCGCACCATCGAAGGAGAGCAGGCCAATAGCCTAATCTGTTACATGGTTGTGGAGCGCAAAGAGAGCTCGCTGGGGATGGCTCGGTCAGCGCTCGCAACACTTTGCCGCCGGACCCCCAACCCTCCAAGCGCACTCCGAGGTGGTTGAGGGTGACGGGGAACGCGTCTTGCCCTGCTCCAGGAGGCAACGAGTGCTAGGATGCCAACAATCCCAATAAGACGGGTAACACATTCGCGGGGCGGTAGCAGGACCACTGCTAGTCAAACGAACCACAATGAAAAGCACCATGAGTGAGAAGGAATATTCAACATGTCTGACGTAAAAACCTCTGTAAACAAAGCCCTCCAAATTGATGGTTGCCTTGGAGCAGCCCTGGTCGACTTCGAGAGCGGCCTGTGCCTGGGAACCGCCGGCAGCCCCGGGTTCGACCTAGAGTTGGCGGCTGCCGGCAATACAGAAGTGGTCCGAGCCAAGAAGAGCATCCGCGACAAGTTGGGCCTGGCGGACAAGATTGAAGACATCTTGATCAGCTTGACTGGCCAGTATCACTTGATTCGCATGGTCGGTACCAAGATGTTCCTGTACGTCGTCCTCGATCGGAAGAAATCGAATCTTGCACTCGCTCGGAAAGAGCTTGAAAGCATCGACAAAGCGCTGGAAGTCGACCGAGGGTAGCTCGGAGGTGGCGTCGGGGTTGGTGAAACCTCAGTACGGCAGTTCAGCGCGCGACTCCGACTGCGAGACTCGCGGACGGCAACGGAGCGGCTCGTCGATCGCGCTCCCGACGAGCCGAGCCTTCGTCGTCTTCTGATCTTGCAGCGGCGCCCCTGCGGTGTGCGCGCTGTCCCTCCCCGATCCCAACCCCCTCCCAGCATCCAAACCCGAACCCGGTCGAAAAGGCGAGCAGACTCGCCGCCCACATCGTCGCTCGAGGATGCTGCTGGGACGGGATAGTACCCTCCGCACACACGACACGCTATACAGGCGCCATGAGCGACAGTTGCGTCCGGGTAGGCCTCGTGCAGCACCGCTGCGGGGAAAACCGCGAAGAGAATCTCGAGCGCGCCATCCACGGGCTGCGCCAGGCCAAGAAACAGGGCGCAGAGGTCGTGTGCCTGCAGGAGCTCTTTGGCTCGACGTATTTTTGTCAGGTTCAGGATCCCGCCTACTTCGAGCTCGCGGAAGAAACCGACGGCCCCACCGCTTTGGCTATTTCGAAGGTTTGCAAGGAGCTCGAGTTGACAGCACTCGCCGGCTTCTTCGAACGGCGCGCGCCTGGCCTGTGCCACAACTCCCTGCTCGTGATCGGCCCCAATGGGGACCGACTGGGATTGTACCGCAAGATGCACATCCCCGAAGATCCGCAATTCGAAGAGAAGTTCTACTTCGCGCCTGGGGATTTGGGCTTCATGTCCATCAAGACGCCTGCGGTCGACGTGGGGCCGCTCATCTGCTGGGATCAGTGGTATCCCGAAGCCGCGCGTTTGACGGCGATGCGAGGCGCCCAAATCTTGTTCTACCCCACGGCGATCGGCTGGCTGCCGGAGGAAAAGGACGAATACGGCGCTGATCAGCTAGCGGCCTGGCAGACCATCCAGCGCAGTCACGCCATCGCCAACGGCGTGTTCACCGTCTCCGTGAACCGCGTGGGCACCGAAACGTCAGCCGCGGGCAGCATCGAATTTTGGGGACACTCCTTCGTCTGCTCGCCAACCGGCGCGATACTCGCGCAAGCATCGACGGAAGAAGAGGTGCTGGTTGTCGAATGTGATCTGACCCAGGTGGCACAAACACGACGCATCTGGCCGTTCTTCCGCGACCGCCGCATCGATGGGTACGGTGACTTGACGAAGCGCTGGTCCACCTGACCCCTTTGACCGGTCGACGACCAGCTCGCTACTGCCCCCCAAGAAGAACACCCCAACGACTCCATGGCCAAGCACAAGACCGCAACCTCATCGCGCAAGAACACGGCAAGAAAAAAGACCGCAACCTCGCCGCGCAAACCCGCGGTAGCCTCTTCCCCACACCGCCAAGCGACACCCAGCGAGACACCCCGGGCACTCGGGTTCCGGATGCCGGCGGAGTGGGAGCCCCACGCAGCGACTTGGCTCGCATGGCCCTACAGTCGAGACTGGCCGGGCAAGCTCCAAACCGTGCGCTGGGTGTTCGCCGACCTCGTGCGTCACCTGACCCAAGGGGAGCGGGTGAGATTGCTCGTCAAAGACAAGCCCGCAATCCCCGTTGTCCAGGCGCAACTCACGCGCGCCGGTGTCGACGTCAGTCGCGTCGATTTCTTCGTGGCAGCGACCGACCGCACCTGGACGCGCGACAATCTCCCGCAATTTGTCATCGACAAACGACGCTCTACTCTCGGGGCCGTCAAGTTCGAGTTCAATGGTTGGGCTCGCTACGACGACCACCACCTCGATGAGCGCGCGGGCCAAGCCGTGGCCAAAGCGTACGGGAGCCCCCTGTGGCTCCCCAAGCGGAACGCCGCGCCACGCGCCCCGCGCTTCGTGCTCGAAGGGGGCGCCATCGACGTCGATGGCGAGGGCACCCTCTTGACGACCCGGCGCTGTTTGCTCGGGAGTCCGTTCCAACGCAACCCAGGGCTCACCGAGGTCGAGGTCGAAGACACGCTCAAGCAGTACCTCAACGTCGAATGCATCCTGTGGCTCGAAGACGGCATCGCCGGCGACGACACCAGCGGCCACATCGACGACTTCGCGCGCTTCGTGGGGCCCGGCAAGGTGGTCATCGCCCAGGAGAAGTACTCCGGGGACAAAAACCATGCGCCGTTGAAACGCGCCTACGAGGCGCTGTCCCAAGCGCGCGATGCCCAGGGGCGACGACTGGAACTCATCCCCCTGCCCATGCCTGCACCGCTCTACTTCGACGCTGAACGCTTACCGGCGAGCTACGCCAATTTCTACATCGCCAACGGCCAAGTCCTCGTGCCCACCTTCAACGATCCGATGGACCGAGTGGCTCTAGGGATCCTCTCCGAAGTGTTTCCCAATCGACTCGTCGTGGGGGTTCACGCCAGCGATCTAGTCGTTGGACTTGGAACGTTGCACTGCAGCACGCAGCAAGAGCCCGCCCTCAGTCGGCAGCCGGACCCAAGCTGAGGGAGGCATCCAACCGTTCGAGGAACGTGTTTGGCTGGTGCGATACGCCTGGCTTGTCGTAGATGGCCGCTGGCTGGGAGACGACCGCGGGTGGCCGCACCACCACGGAATCCGCCTCCGTCGGGGCAGCGGCCTGCGGCGTATCGGCAGTGACCGTACTGGCACCGGGCGCCAGTGAACGACGCGACTCGCGCTCGCGCTGTGCTTGGTCGTGTGCGTCGAGATCATCACGCGCCGTGGGCGGCGCCGAGAGCGACTCATGGTAAGCGCTTGCGTACTCCGCGCGTGGGATGTCCGCTTCGAACTCATCGGGTGCGGCCGAGGGCATCGGGCTGCCGTCCGCCGCCAACTCGAGATCTGCTGGAGGGGCCTCCCCAGCATCGAGATCGATCGTGGCCCCGAGTTGTTCCATCGTCGGCTCGGCGACGGTACCGGCGGCGTCCGAGGGAGGTTTCGGCGGAATGGTTACCTGCGGCCCGGATTCCGGAGGCGGTGTGCGGGGCGACGAGCTGGCAATGTCTTCGTCGTCTTCGTCCTCGTCGTCTGTGGGGGCTTGGGATGGTCGGAAGCCCAGGCTGACGCCAAGTCCGTCCAGTTCCTCCTCACCGCGCTGCTGTCGGGTGCTGATGGGCGGAGCCTCCATCTCGGCGTCCAGCGGCGGGATCGACGGCGGTCGCCGGTTCGCGGACAGCTCGAACTCACCGGTATCTTGCATCGGTCCGGAGTCGTCGGGTGCGTCCGGCGGGATGGTGATCAGTAGATCGTCTTCCAGTAGCTCCGTCACGTCGGCGTCGCCGCCCCATGGAACCTCGCTCACCCCGCTCGGCTCCAGGGGTTCTTCAGCAAACGAGTCCGCTTCGGGCACTTCACTGGCGACGGCCGGCTCAGGTGCAAACGATTGTTCTGCAACGGGTGCCGCTTCGACCGCGTCCAAAGGGGCGTCCTGGGTCGAGCTGGCCAAAGCCGCACCCCGTGCGTCGGAAAGGGCCGCTGCATTGCGTTGTATGCGCGCCAGGAGCTCTTGCAGTTTGTCGACTTGACTCGTGTCCACGTTCACGTCCTCGCCCCGGACTCGTTGAGCCGAGCCAATGCCTCACCGTAGTGGCAACCTTCACCCAACCACGACTCGACGTGCTTGCGCGCTGCCAGTGAGCAGACCACAAACCGAACCGTGTCGTCCTGCCGCGTCAACGGCACGACTTCCAGCTCGCGACTGGTGATGCGCAACAGAGCGCCGCCCAAGACAGCGGCCAACAACAGATCGCCGTTGTCTGGACGCTGACCGTCTCCGAAGACCAACGGGGAATCGATCATCGAGAGGACCAGGGCCTGGCCCCAGTACTCCACCGCGAGCGAACCGAACCCCATCAGCGCGAGTTCGCCGCCCAAGTGGTCCACCAACTCGACAGTCTCGACTGACGAAAGCCGCGAGCCGAGCCGATCCATCACATTCTTGCCGACGGTATTGCCGAGCCCGTGTCCAAAATCGCGCAGCGCGGACTCGGGAAGCCCCCGACAAAGAAGCGAAATCGCATCTACCGGCAGCACGACGCGTGCCCCCACTCCGCCCAAACTGACCCGGCCTCGGGCCAAGTCGAATCGGAGCGCTCCTGTCATGTCAAACCGTTCAGCCATGCTTCTTCACTCGACGCGACAATACGCGTATTGAAAGTATAGGCTACGCGATGGTGGCGCTGTCAAAGTCTTGGCCATTGGCGAAGTTAAATATGCGTGCATTGGCGCTGGCGCCACTGCTGGCAGTGCTGCTGACGAGCAGTGCCGCGGGTGAGCCCAAGCGGATACCGGGGTTGCTCTTCGCCAGCGGCGAAGTGGTCGTCGAGCGCGGTCCAGCACCCATCGATCCGGCGCTGCCCCGCGGTCACCGGATGACTGCGACTCCGAGACCCACGACCGCGCGAACGCTGTGCTCTCCTCGCCACCCCGTGTGCGTTCATGGGGGAAAAACCGGCGTTTCACTGCTCTCGGCGCTCGAACGGCTCGAGCTCGCCTACGAGCGTATCGTGTATGTGTTGGACCTCCCCGCCCCCCTTCTCGACGCCGATCTCGGCGGATCGCCAGCCTTGGATCTGTACCTGACGCCTGCCCCGTCGACCGAGACTGGAGGGGTCACTCCCGGGACGGTGACGCACCTCGATTTGGCGCTTGCCGAAGAGGACAGCGCCTCGGCGTTCTGCACCCACGGCGGGTCCGACGTGAGCCTACAAGATGCGACTCGCTGCGTGGCCGAAGCGATCGCTGCGCGCCTGGATGCCGCGGAGAGCCCGAGCGTGCGCGCGGCCTACGCCGCCGATCTGGCCTCGTGGGCGGTGGGCCCCGACCTCCCAATCGTCGAGGCCATCGACGATGTGCAGAGCAATCCGCAGCTCGCCGTCGTCAAGCGCGACCGCGACGCACTGAGTCTGGGCGGTGGCCTGTGGTTTTCGTTCTTGGACGAAGCGGTGGGGATGGCAGAGCGCGGTCGTATCGCCACCACGATGTTGAGCTTGTCGCGAACGACCACTCGCGACCTGCATCCCGAGTGGCACAACGAGCCGGATACCTTCGACGTGTTGCGGCATTCACTGCCCGGGGGCCGGGCTCAAGAAGCCGAAGTGTTGGCCGAATGGGGTCACTATCGACTCTTCGTGGGCGAACGCAGCAGCGACTCCCAGGGGTTACCGTGGTTGGGCTACTTCGGCAGATCCGTCTTCGATTGGACGCTGAAGTACTCGAGCCTGCCCCGCAAAGTGGCGAGCAGTCGCGCTCTCGAGCCTCTAGGAATGGCAGCTGTTTGGCTGGAGTTGGATCAGGTCCCCCTCGGCGCTCACCTGGGCGTTCAGATCGACTGGGAGGAGCCGGTGCGGTTCTGTTGGGTCGTGGTGGGCGTGGACGAAGCCGGCAAAGAAGTGATCCGATGGGACTTGCCGTTTCTGCAATCGGACAATCACCAGGAGAAGACCCTGATGAACTTCGAGTCCGCAGCGGGCTTGATCTTCATCGCTATCAATCTGGGTGGGGTGGACGCATCCCACCCGTTCGATCCCGATGCGGAGCCCTGGGAGCCACATGGGTTCACACTCTACTTGGCCGATTTGCAGTGAGCACAACCGGTCGCCAGGTGGGATCCCGTAGGCCAATTCAGCTTGCTCAGTTTTGACTAATGGCCGTTGGACCTCGGCCGTATTGAGGGGGGCCGGATCCGTCTACGCGGCGTTCGCCCGTCGACGGCGCAGCAACCGCCAGGCAAGCCCCAGAGCGACCCCAACCCCAAAAAAACCAGCCATTCCGTGCTTCCTGGGGCTGGTCAGCGCGCAGCCACCCCGAACAGAAAGCCCCCGCCTGGCTACGTTGGGATCGACGGCGATGGGGAGCGAGCGCCGTGCCAACACCCGACTCCCGGTGCGAGCTTCTAGTCTGAGCTGACTACCCGCCGCGTGTTCATCTGCTGCAACCTCCCACTGGACCAGACCTGGCGCCACACGCTCCACACTGAGCACGCGACCGTGCTCGACGACCAACTCGCAATCCCCCACTGCGGCATCGGCGAGATTGCCGTCGGCGTCACGCAAGTGCAGCCGCACGATTATGGGCCAGTGCGGATCCGGACGCGCCAGCGCATCGCTGAGAGCGAGCCAACTCGATGCCGACGGCTCCGGCAATTCGAGCTTTCCGGCGTCGGCGGCGAGCGCGCGTGAACTCGCCTCGATGTTCAGCAAACCCGGTGCCGCCTGGGGAGAGCGATTGACTCCATCCGGCAGCTGACGGGCACCCGCCACGATCAGACGCAGGATCTCTCCTTGCGTGAGCGTCGGCTCCTGCTCTAGCAACAACGCGACGGCCCCCGTCACCACCGGCGCGGCCATGCTGGTACCGAGCGTCACGGCGTACTCGTCGGAGACCACAGCGCAATCGGCCGAGTCCTCGCACGCGTTGGAGACGCCGAAGATGCTCAGTGGGTTGATATCCCCATCGACCAAGGGATCGGCTGACGCGCCCATGGCCCCCACCAAGGCAACACCGGGAGCGAGTATGTCGGGCTTGGGGTGACCGTCGCGATTGGGGCCATCCGAACTGAAGAAGGCCGGACTCTCTTCGATCCAAGGGCCCGCGAGTTCCAAGAGCTCCACCGTGCCATCGTCACGACTCGGCCAAGTCGTGCGATTGACGGTGGCCCCGACCGCTATCAACTCGGGAGAGACACCGGGAATGGTGATCGTCCCTGAACGAGTCGCGCCCGGAAACACGACGCCCTCGCTGATCTCCGGGCTGAGCTGACCTTCACTCTGGACCCACAGCTGCGCATTGCCAGTGCCGCGCACGATGACGCCATACACCGTCCCAGGCTTGAAATCGCCTTCCAAGACGAGTGCCGCACCGTGGGTCAGATCGTCACTGTCCGGGAGTTCGTCGATGGAGACTTGATTGAGCACCACAGCTGTGACGTCGGGACCTTCGTCGAAGGCGAAGCGGCCGGGAGCCACCGGGGAGACGAGGGTGTCCCCGTCGGAGGTTTCCACGCCGACGGAGATGTCGTCCGCCTCCCGAGCACCGATCCAAACGTAGATGGCGCCGGAGAGGGTCCCCTCGTGGGAGCGGGGTAACAGCAACGGGATGCGGGCGGAGTCTCCTTTCGGCAAGTGCACCTCCGTGTGGATCCCGAAGGGCTCCGGGTACGGCAGTGAATCGGAAGCGTACAGGCTGCCGCTGTTGCCGGCGGCAACGACGATGGCACGCCCCGGCGGCTCCACGAGTTGTCCGAGAGCGACCCCAACTGCCGACGAGCCGTCGTGGGGTCCAAAGTCCCCACCGAGGCTCAGGTTCACCACCGCCGGCATCGCGAGTTCGTCAGCCCGATCGAACACGAAGCGCGTGGCCATCAACACCCCCGCATCACTCACCGAACTGGTAACCGACGCAACTCGCGCCACAATCAACGTCGCTTCGGGAGCCACGCCCGCGTACCGTTGTTGCGCCGCGCCGTTACCGGCGGCCAACGACGTGACGTGCGTGCCGTGTCCCAGCCGATCGGTCGCCAAGGCAACCCGGCGATCCGAGGCATCGAGCACTTGCTCCCCGTCCAAGAGCGCGTCGAGCTCGCTACCGGACAGGATGCCGCAGCTGAACTCCTCACCGGTGCACCCAAACTGTTCCTCCAACTCCGGATACAGACCATGCGGCTCGTCGGCGAAGTCGATGAACCACGCTACTCGCGTCGTGCCATCTGGATGACGCAGGTCGGGATGCTCGAAGTCGACGCCGCTATCGACCGTCCCCACGACAACCCCAGCGCCGGTAGCTGCCGTCACCCCAAGGGATCGGGTGAACGCCGTGTACTCGGGCAAGTGAACGGATGCCCGGGCGCGATCGAGCAGGAGTTTCTTCGGCGGCGACCAGAACACGCGCTCTCGTTCTGTGGGGAGCGCGTGCAATCGCCTGCGCGCGGCCGCTGCGCCGAGAGTACTCCAATGCTCGGTGATCGGAACCCAGCCGCGTGCACTTGCCGCGTTCGCCCGACGCACGGAGAGCGAGGAATTCGGATCGGAGCGCAGCAGGGCCTCGACGATGTTCGACTGCGTGCGAACGAGCTCGGTGACGTCAACCTGTGCCTCGACCGATGTCGCGGTCAGCAGCATCGCCACGCCTAGTATTCGGCCTGCACAAGTGGGTGGCTTCATGGCTGGGTGCTCGCGTTTGCTGCGCTCATCTATTCTCGAGAACCCTAGCACTCACATCGGCATGATCAGATGCTTGCGTTCGACGCTGGGCCGGCGCTTGTCGCGATAGAGTGCAAAGCGGGAGCACAGCTCGGTGCGCAACGTCTCGAAGGGGATCACGTCATCGATGATGAGCTCACTAGCGAGCTTTTCCAGATCGATGTCCTGTTCGTACTCGGCGCGCAGCTGAGCGACGAGTTGGTCTCGCTCGGGCCCCGGATCGACCGCCTGGATGCGGTTGTAGTAGACAGCGTTGATGGCGGCCTGCGGTCCCATCACGGCGATGGATGCAGTCGGCAGCGCCAAGCATGCATCCGGCTCGAATGCGGGCCCGCACATGGCATAGAGACCAGCGCCGTACGCCTTGCGCACGATGACGCTCACCTTGGGCACGGTGGCCATGCTGACCGCGGCGACCATCTTGGCTCCGGCGCGGATGATGCCCTGTTTTTCCACCTTGGAGCCGATCATGAAACCCGGCACATCGGCGAGGAACAAGAGGGGAATGTTGAAGGCGTTGCAGAGCTGCACGAAGCGAGCTGCCTTGTCCGCCGAATCGACAAAAAGCACGCCGCCCAGGTACTTCGGCTGATTGGCGACGATACCAACGACGTGACCGTCGATGCGCGCAAAAGCGGTGATCATTTCTTTGGCGAAGCGCCGCTTGAGCTCGAGCAGGCTGCCCTCGTCGATGATGTGTTCGATCACGCGGTGCATGTCGAAGGGCTTGTTCTCATCGCGCAGCACGATTTCTTCTAGCGGCGCGAGCTGCTCTTGGACGTTGCCGGCTTCGATGGCAGCCGGGCGCTCCTCTTGATTCTGCGGCAAGTAGCTCAGGTAGCGCTGGGCGAACTCGATGGCTTCTTCCTCGGTCTTGACGAGCGCATCGCCGCACCCCGACTGGGTGGTGTGCATCTTGGCTCCGCCCATCTCGTCGAGGGTCACTTTCTCGCCGATGACCATCTCTGCCATGCGAGGTGAGCCCAAGTACATGCTGGCGTTCTTGTCCACCATCACGACGATGTCGCAAAACGCGGGGATGTACGCCCCACCCGCCGCCGACGGCCCAAACAGGAGGCAGACTTGCGGTACGACGCCGCTGAGCGAGACCTGGTTGTAGAAGATACGCCCAGCGCCACGGCGCCCGGGAAACATCTCCACTTGGTCGGTGATGCGCGCACCGGCTGAATCCACCAAATAAACGACCGGGCACAGCAGCGTCTTGACCGTCTCTTGGAGGCGGAGGATTTTCTCCACGGTGCGCTTGCCCCAAGAGCCCGCCTTGACGGTGGAGTCATTGGCCACGACTGCCACCTGACGGCCTTGCAAACGCCCGATGCCGGTGATGACACCGTCTGCTGGCAGATCCCCGGCTTGGGCATTGGCCAAGACGCCATCTTCGACGAAGGAGCCGTCATCCAAGAGCCGCGCGATGCGCTCTCGCGCAAACATCTTGCCGATGCTTTGGTTTTTCTCGTGGTACTTCTTGGCGCCGCCCTTCTTGGTGGCGTCTCTCAGTTCATCTAGTCGTTTGCTTTGCATCCTGCTCCCACTTGCTCCGCAAGTCACTCCTTGGGGGCGGCGGTGCCCGTTTCGTTTTCGCCGGTAGCCAACAGCCCAGCGAGCTTCTGGCGAAAGAGTTCCAGCTCATCGGGGTGGTAACCCACCATGACATCCCGCACGATGCCCGCGCGATCGACCAAAAACAGCGTGGGCAAGGCATTGGCGCGATACGCCATCGTCACCTCGCCGTCTTGGTCCACGAACACGGGGTATTTCATGTGCAGTTGGGGTACGGCCAGCGCCACTTCTTCGTAGGGCTCGACGGTGGCGGCGAGCACGCGCACACCGCGAACACTCAGTTCGTCGTGCCAGCGATTGAGCGCGGGCGCCAAGCTGCGACAAGCGACACACCACGTCGCCCAAAACTCGAGCACGACCACATTGCCACGCAGTTGCTCATAGCTCGGCACGGTAGCGCCTTGCACGGTTCGCAGTGTGCTGATGCTGGGCGCTTGGTTACCGACATAGAGCGACCGCAGCAACTGTGCCGAATCGGGTTTGGGCCCCAGGTGCACACGCATGAAGCGCTCTTTGCCTTGTCGGCGGAGTGTCACACGCACCTGGTCTCCTGCCGAAAGTCCGTTCAGCGCGACAAGAACGTCTGTGGGCCGCACGATGACTTGCTCACCGACAGTGAGCAAGCGGTCCCCTGTCTGTAGGCCCGCGGAGGCTGCGGGCGACCCAGGGAACACACCCTCTACGTGCACGCCGTCGTCGGGCGTGTGGCGCATCTCGATCCCCATCCAGGTTTTTTTCGGATCACCGCTGATGGGGCCCAGCTTGCCGGAACTCGGGGGATCGTCTGCCGACGGTGGTTCCGGAGCGTGATCGTGGTCTTCGTAGGGCGCTTCTGCGCCTGGGGGCTGACTCTTCTCCGGGCTGTTGCCACGGACTTCGCTGGCGGGCGCATCCGGATCGAGCACGGGGGCGTTGGGCGAGCCGCACGCGAGAAACAGCAGTCCGCAGCACACCAACGCGAGGCGACGCGTCACTATCCCAACTGCTTGTTGCGCGTCCGGTCCCAACACGACTACTTCTAGCACATGGGGCGATTGGCACTGCTAGGCACCTGGATCACGCTGGCGTGTGTGCCAGCCCGGCCACTTTCGACGAGCGCCCCGGCGAGGCCGGCAGAGTCCGCTCGACCCGAGTCCGCGCACCCCGTGGAGCCAGCCCTGAAGTGGGAGCACTTCGACGCGGCGGTCGCCTGGCCCGTGGCCGCCGAGTACGCCTCCCGCGGCCATCTCGTCGGGGCGACTTCGGCGCGAGTGCGTGTTTCTCCGTTGGTGGCGGAGGCCTACGCGAACTGGACCCGGGGGCTCGTGATGCCGCCCGAGGCGGTACTCACTCAGGAACTCCTCGACGAACGGGGGGCGCCGACCCAGTGGTTCGTGATGGAGCGCCCCAGCAGGGGCGGGGCGTGGAACTTCTCCGTGCTGGCGCCTGACGGATCGGTCACGGCGCACAGTTTGGCAGCGTGCGGCAGGTGCCACGAGCAGGGCACGAGCGACGGCGTATTTGGCCCGCCCCGAGCGGGCTAAGGACCGGTGGCACAAAAGGCAAGCACCCGCTCTCGGGCAAACCGCGCACACTGCTCCTTTCGGAGCACCAGCGCAGAGCACACACCTAGAGCGGGTGATTAGTTGCTTGGCAGAGCCACGTCCGGGTCATCCCGGGGTCTTCGTCAGCTAGGGCAAGCTATCGAGCTAAGAGAAGCAGAAGAGTAAGTAAGTAAGTCGCTAAGCTAGGGTCAGTATTTTTAGGAAGATCTAAGCCAAGTTATCTGCAAGCAAGCTCGCTAACCCTTAAAGCACGGCCCGTGCCAACCCCAAGAAATTCAGGAATCAGCCACGAATCCCAATACTTAGCAATTCCTGTCACGAGGATAGGTAAGTTGATCAGGACGCGGCAGGATCTTTCTGTCACACCTGGCAAAGGTCTATGCAACGTCTGCATAGCTGTCGTCGGTCTAGAACCCACATGCGGGGGCAGGTCTTGGGGTTCTGCAGGATGGCCCACTGCAAATACGCTCAGTGAGCGGGGTGTTTGGGTGATGCGGCGGGGGGGCAACGAGCTCGATTGCGGGCACCTCCTGACGCGCGGCCAAGCGGAGGGCTGACGCAGTAGTTTTTGGTTCAATCCCGCGAGCGGTGTGGTAAGAACCGCGACCCCACGCGCCCGTAGCTCAGCTGGATAGAGCGTCGGTCTACGGAACCGAAGGTCGTACGTTCGAATCGTACCGGGCGCGCTCGCACCAGAGATGGATCGCCTGGCTCCGCCGCTCACCCGAAGGGTGAGGCGAGCGGCTGCGCCAGGCTTTTTCAC
>JBNKUV010000036.1:0-2148 GCA_050298815.1 Polyangiaceae bacterium | reverse complement strand
CCCTGAGCCCAATCGTTTTCCCCAGTAAATAGAGTATCGGGCGCCTGGCGCGCCGCTCCGGGCCTCGTTCCGCCGTGTTTCGCGGCGGCCCATCCCAAGATTGATCGCGCTACGGCGCCACGAAACACTCACAACACACTCACAACAATCCCTGGGCGGGTGGGTCGTCGACCCAGCTCGAGAGGGTTCGAGTGGGCGGAAAATGAGCGCGTCACCTACTGGCGAAGGGTTCGAGTGGCCGCAAAGTGGGCGCGTCACCTACTGGCGAAGGGTTCGAGTGGCCGCAAAGTGGGCGCATCACCCAAACGCGCACGGTTCGTGTGGCCGGGAACTGAGCGAGTGACCGGGTGGGCAGGGCTGGAGTGACCGGGAACTGAGCGAAGTCGCTCATTCCGGCTGTTTGTTGTGGGTGTTTCGCGGCACGGTAGCGTGATCCACACAGAATGGCTCGCCGCGAAGCGTGGCGGTCGTCAGTAGGAGCGCGAGCGCACCACACATCGAAACTCACTCACCCGACAGAACACTGTGTCACAGATGAACACTGTGACGTCGCGCACTGCGAGCCTGAGGATCCCACCGACGACCGAATGCACAAAGGTGACGTTTCACCAACCCAACCCCCGCCTTTCGACTCGCCCCGTCGCAATTCGGCGGCTATCTTTCGGGCCATGAAACGGGCAACGTTGGTCGCCGTCACGCTGTTTTGGGCAGCAGGATGCGGAGCAAAGGGAACGACTGAACGAAGCGACAGCGCCGCGCCCGGCCGCTTCGATCCGGAGCCATCCACGGTCGAGAGTGCTGACACTGGGGAGAGCGGCAACACGCCTGCCGTTGCGAACTTGCCCGACGTGAGCGCGGCGCCACCAGCGACGGCTCCTGGCGCGCCGATCGCGACGGGCACCGCCGCCACGACCACACCAGCCACGACCACATCACCCGGACAGCCCGTGCGCGGTGGCGCGCCCCCTGTCACGCAGGTCGCTCCCGCCGCGAACGAAGACGTGCTGCCCGATCCCCCGGAAGTCAGCGGCACGCCGCTCAGTGTCGAGACAGGCATGTCCTTTGGTGGCGGGGTGACGAGCACCGGCCCCTTGCTGATCGCCGCCGGGCCTGACGGCGACTTGGTGGTGGCCGGCGCGGGTTACGATGCCGATGCTCTCGGGCTCGACCTCGAGTCGTCGGAGGACGAGGCCTACGTCCTACGCATGAACTCGCTCGGCGAGGTGACCCAGTTCACGCACTTTCCCGGAGTCATCGGCCCAGACGCTCTTGCCGTCGACGATGACGGCAACGTCGTCATCGCAGGCGATCTGTACCGCGATTCAAACTTCGGCGGAGAGCCGCTGGCCGAGCTCGCCGAGGGCTACTACGTCGTCGGCCTCGACGCGGAGCTCGAGCACCGCTTCAGCACCAGCGTGCCGACCGAGCGGACCGTCTGGCGACGGCAGATGACGATGGACGCCGAGGGCGCAGCCTACTTGGTCGGCGGCAGCTACGACTTCGACAGCAGCAGGGAGACCGGCTTCGTGCACAAGTTCTCTCGCGACGGCGACTCGGTGTGGGAGCAGCTGCTGCCCGGCACGGGCTCCACGGCGGCCGTGACCGACGTCGACGTCTCGGATTCGGGCCAGCTCGTGATCGCCGGCGGCTTCTCCTCGACCTTGAGCGTGGGTGATGAACAGTTGGTGAGCCGCGCCGGGGACTCGTACAACGGCTACGTGGCGGTGTTGGATGCCGCGGATGGCACGCCGGGTGCCGCCTACCGCGTGGGGGGCACCGTCTTCGACCTGATCAATTCCGTACAAGTCTTGCCGGACGGCGCGATGCGCATCGCGGGACAAACGAGTGGCGTGGCCGACTTCGGCGGCGTGGAGAGCAACGCCGATGCGGAAGGCAGCCCCTTCGTCGCCGAGCTCGATGCCAACGGCGAGGGCAATTGGGTGGTCGTCTTGCCGGGTGATGGCATCGCCTTCAGCGCGGACACGGACGAACTCTTGCGCACCCACGTCACCGGCAAGTTCGACGATCCGGCAGGGCAATTGCCGACGACCTTCTTCAGCACGGTCGACAGTTCCGGCAAGCTCGAAGGCGAACTACGATTCGTCTCGGGCGGCAACGGCGGACGCGAAGTCGTCGCGGCTCCCGGCC
>JBNKUV010000035.1:0-15859 GCA_050298815.1 Polyangiaceae bacterium | reverse complement strand
CCCTGAGCCCAATCGTTTTCCCCAGTAAATAGAGTATCGGGCGCCTGGCGCGCCGCTCCGGGCCTCGTTCCGCCGTGTTTCGCGGCGGCCCATCCCAAGATTGATCGCGCTACGGCGCCACGAAACACTCACAACACACTCCCCCACCTCCGCACGGTTTGAGTGGCCGAGAACTAGGTGCCCGACCTACCTCCGCACGGTTCGAATCCCTCGGAAATGGGCGCCTCACCCACCTCCGCACGGTTCGAATCCCTCGAAAATGGGCACCTCACCCACCTCCGCAGGGTTTGGGTCCCTCGAAAATGGGCACCTCGCCCACATCTGCACGGTTTGAGTGGCCCAGAAATGGGAGCCCGGCCTACGTCTGCACGGTTTGAGTGGCCCAGAGATGGGGCCCGGCCTACCTGACAACCCCGACGGACGTGCCGGCGGCCCGGCGGCGAACGATCGGACTACGAATTTGCCAAGCCCGCGACTTAGACTGGTCCCCAATGTTGTCGCGAATGTTCACCTTGCCGCTGATTACCCGCCCAGCCCCTTGCGCCGCTACCGCTACCGTGTTCGCCCTCGGTGCGGTCGTTGTTGGCTGCGCTTCGTCCAGCAACCTCATGGAGCGCCAAACGGACGGCAGCTACCGCCTCGAGTGCCAGGCGACGCTGGCGAACTGCCTCAAACAGGTGGAGGAGCCGTGTGCAGCGTACGGCTATGAGGTGCTCCGCGGGCGCCAAGAGGCCCGGGTATTCGGCCCTGAGCAAGTCCAATCAAAATACGTCAACAGCGAAGCCGTCGTCATGTGCCGCAACGCTGAGGGCTGGATTGATGACACCCCCCAGCCTGGTGGCATCGGCAACGCGAGTGCGCCAACCGCGTCGCCTACTCCGCCCAGCACCTGCGTTCCCGGTGCGAGCCACAAGTGTACGGGTGCAGGTGGCTGCGAGGGCGGGCAGACGTGCGCACCCGACGGAAAGTCGTACCTGCCATGCGACTGCGGTGCGGCGGCGGCTCCGCCAGCGGCCTCCACGCCGATGACCACTCCCGTGACTCCTGCACCCAACGCGCCCGAGGGGCCCGGGGGATTGGCCCCGACGGCGCCCGAAGGCCCGGTAGCTCCAGCGCCTGAGGCGCCAGCACCACCGACGAGCTCGTCAACCCCAGCAAGCAGCGCACCCGCGCCGCGTTCGCCTGCGACCCAAACGACGGGCACTCAGGCTGCGCCCCCGAGCCCACCTGCTCCATCCGGAACCGCTCCGACTGCACCCAGGCCCAAACCGTGAAAGCGGAGCTTGCGGGCAGCGCCGAGGGCTGAGCTCAGTTTTCTGAAAACGATCCAGGCACCTGCGTTGGCTATGCAAGTGCCTGAAATAGAAAAAGGAGCAGCAACAGCTGCTCCTTTTTCTGGGAGATAGTTCGACTATCCCGACGCTAGCTCAGAAGTCGTACGTGACACCCAAGTTGATGACGTCGAAGTTCTGGGTTTCCCCTTTGCGACCCGGCTGCGCCGGAACAGGGGGATGCCATTCGAACATGGCCCGGAAGTACTCCAGCTGCGCGTGGAAATTCTCGGAGACATGGTACGTCAGACCGGTAGAAAGGCCGATCTGGTGCTTGATGGGCACTCCACCCGTGGAGTCCGCGTATTCCGCGCACAGGTCACGACCTGTGTCATCCGGGCAAGGCCCGTCGTCGTTCCAATCAGGATTCTCAGGTGCGCCCGTGTCGTCGTTGAGGCCGTCGCCGTCGTAGTCGTCGTCATCGCGCCAGTCCGCCTGATCTTCTTCCAACAGGTGAACACGGGTGATACCGGCGGCTGCCATCCAATCGAACTTGTCACCCAAGTTGACCTGCAGGTGAGCTGAGAAGCCGTCCACATCACGGAAGGGGACGTCAGGCGCCAGCAAGTCTTTACGAGCAGACTCGTGAGGCTGCAACGCGAAGTCGATACCGATGCCCGTACCCATGTGCCCTGCCAGACCGAGATTCACCGGCCCGATCTCGAAACGACCACCGTAGCCGGCACCGACGACGGTCTGCTCTTGGTGACCTTCACGTGCGTAGAGCTTTTGGTAGGCGCCGTTGCCGAAGAGCTTGAACATGCCGAGACTGCCAAGCTCCATCTCGTAGGTCGCTTCGCCCTCAACACGAGGCCACTTCGTGCGCTCCAAAGCCACCTGACCCGGGATGTTGTTCGCGTCGTAGAGACCCACTTCGAGCTTGAAGCCCGACATGTCCGGAGTGGCGTATGAGATGCCCGCGCCGAAACCATTGCCCAAGATGCCGAAGCCGACGTGGCCCGCACCCGGCCCCGCCGAGCTCAGGCTGCTGACAGTGCCAGGCCAGCCCAGGCCGTACTTGTACCCGTAGAGGAAGGTGATCTCCGTCGCACCGCGGTTGAAAAGCACCAGAGTACGACCGGCCGTGACCTGTCCCCAGCCGCCCTTGAGGCGCAGGTAACTTTCGCGCCAGTCGGGGTAGACTGCCGTGTACTTTCTGCGCGCAGTCGACATGATGGTCGTCGTGGCCGCCGTGTAGCCGATGAGCTCGGTTCCCTCGGTGAGCTGATTCTTGATACCGAAGCCAATGACGTTGCCGACGAAGCCAGTGCGGATACGCAACTCCTGCACTTCACCACGTTCGGTTTGGGGGTCATCTCCCTCTTCGAGTGCGATGGACGCATCCCCGCGACCCTGACCACCACCCAGCAGGCTAACACCGCCTCCTGTGGGATCTGGCTCGGGGCGAGGGTAGCCCTCGCCCTGGTTGTAGTTCAAAAACGCTTGCATTCGCCCGTTGATGTAAACCGTCCACCCGTCTTTCTCGACGAGGGTCACATCGGCTTTGGCTGGAGGCGAAACCAGCACCAAGGCAGCACCCAGCGCCATGCAGACGGCAATGCTGCGCGCTACCGCATTGTTACTCTTTACCACAAACACCTACCCGTTTTAGGATACAGATCCGGTTTGTTCCCACGCCTACGAGACACGGGAGCTAAAGGAAAGCCTTGCCCACTACAATAGGCAAGGCCCTGTTTTAACTTTGCTTTTCTAGTCTAAGAGAAGAGTTCGAGCTGGAGGCGCCTCACTGGGCGGCGGCCTCCTGCACGCTGACCACGTCGATCAACCACCACTGCCCGGAGTGTTCAGGCGCGTTGCCGAGACCTGGCTGCTGCAGGGCGTTCCCCGGCTGGGGGTCGGCACCAGAAACATCGATAGAGCGCGCCAGGCCGCCGCACACGCCCTGTTGACCTTGTGCGCCGGAGGCTCCGCAGTTCTTGATCATGCGGCAGTTGGCATCGTACACGACGAGTTGGACCTTCCCGCCTCCGATGATCGGAATAGTCTTCTCGTAGTTGATAGCGAACGTGTAGTGGTTGGTTCCTGTATCGGAGTTCAGGAAGTACATCATGTGCTCCTGCCCGTTGTTGTCGTAGACGTGGATCTCGTAAGTGTTGTAGTCGTTGTTACCTCCCGACCGGTAGTTGGCACCCGGCTCGGCCCACGCCCAGGGCGTCGGCGTGCCGCCTTCGTCACGGTTGGAGGCGCCCATGGCATCGCGCATTACTTGGTTGTATTGGCGCGGCTCCATGACGCCGTAGAAGTGCATCGTCACGTCGTACATCACGCCAGGCTCACCACCGACATCGTACTCGACGTCCAAACTGAGCTGCCCGCCCTGGCAAACGTTGAGCTGACCACCGTTGATGGCCCACCCACCGCCCGAGCAGTCATCGCCAGGTGGCGTGTCACCACACGGCGTCGTCACGAGGTGACCGTCGAGGTCCGGAACCAATTCGGCGATGGTGATGGCCTCGGGCACGGGGGTCACGGTGCAATCGGGCTCGCAGCCATCACCCGGCATCATGTTGCCGTCATCACACGCTTCGGCTCCCTCCATCATACCGTCGCCACACACGGGCTCGGTCACAACCGGGCCGGGGTCCACCATGCCGCCACCCATGCCGCCGCTCTCCACGGGCTCCGGGGTCACAGGGTCGGAACCACCGCCGCCTGCGCCACCCTCGCCGCCAGTCTGCGGGACCGTGGGCATCGGCGTGGCGTCAGTGGGCATCGGCGTGACGTCCGTCGGCGCGTTCGACGGCGTCGGCGCGACTTCCGTCGGCGTCGGCGCGACGTCCGTCGGCGCGTTCGTCGGGGTCACTGTGGGCGTGGTACCGGGTGCGACGACGCCGGGGCTGCTCGCTCCCGGAGTGGTGTTCATCGGAGTCATGGTGCCAGGGCTGCTGGTAGCCGGTCCGGGCGTGACCGCCTCTGGGAGCATACCAGGATCGGCGTCTTCTCCGCAGTTGACTAGGAGGGCCGCAATGGCGACTGATGACGTGTAGAGAATTAACTTCTTCATTGTATTACTCCGAGCTCTCATTCGGCGCTTCGCCGGGGCTCACGCTGCGACGCGGGAAGATACGTGTGTACACGATGCGGGTCAACCCGCGTTAACGCCCCGCGGTCCTTTGTTTTGTCCTGATCAAGGAAGTTGTCGTTCGAAACTTACGACACGGTAGGCGCTGTGAAAGCTGAGATTTGGTCGGGCATAATCGTGTGCTGTTTGGGGTCGTTCAGTGTCGAACAAATGTTCGTCGAGAGCGCTTCGTGTCGGTGACTCACCGTGCCAGGGGAGAGTCGAAACGAGACGCTCCCGTCGAAGCAAACCGGCGTGGGGAAACGCGTTCAGCTGCGCACAGAGCACGTCGTGTGATGCTTGAACGTCAGGCGCATCAGGCGCCAGGCAAAAAAGACTCCCTTCTCGCTTCGGTCGGCACCGACTTGGTAAGCTTTCCAGCCCTGGGCCAGCCTTCCAGAGTCTTTGAACCCCCAGGTAGTCACGAGCCGCCGCTCCGCGGCGGCTGAACTATTCCGGAAAGGCCGCTGTGCCCCAATCGGGCAGTGCGGCTGAGCAGTGGTCCGGCGCGCGTGCAACGGGGTGGTGGCGCGCGGTGAGTAGCCCCTTTGGGTCTGATCCTGCTGACGCACGGCGGCTCCTCGGAGGCTGCGGCGTGGGCTCAGAACACGCGATGTCCCAACGTCGGACGGGAAACGGTGCCGAATTCCGACCGAAGATTGCCCTTGGCGTCGACGAATGACGCCGTATCCTCCACGACCCGATGCAGAAGCGCAGGATTGATGCGGAACATCGCGCGGCAAGGCGCCCCCGCCGATCGCCACCCACGACCTGTATCCTCATCGCGGTGTGCTGTTCGAGTTGTGCGGCCACTCCCGATCCGAGGGAAGGCGCAGCTCCCACGGTGGACCACACGCCGCAGTCCCCCAATGAAACCGCAGGCTGAACGCGGCTGGAGGACGCGTGGCTCGGTGTCATCGGCAGATGGGGAGACGCAGACGGCCGAGGTCTGCAAGAGCGGTGCCCAGGACCGCATCATCGAGTCCTTGTGCACCGACCCTCCGCCGCCGGTGGACGGCATGCAGGCTCTCTATGAGGCGTTGGGGTTGGTGGGTGAAGCCCGCTCCATCGCTTCGACCACCCATTCACTGGGACTTTCGGCACGTACGGTGACAGCAGCAAACCCCCGGACTTTCGCGTTCATGAACACGGCGCACTATCCGCACCCGCTTCCCTACGACAAGTTCGCGGTGGTGACGTTCGCCCGGGGTGAACAGTTGGTGGAAATGGTGGCGCTGGATACCAACACGTATGATTGGAACTTCTACGTCTTGGCTTTCGAACAAGAGTGCAACGAATCACGCTGCACGCCGGAAGACCTGTTGACCGCTCGTGTCGAGCAAGGGTGGAAGCGTTGGACCCTCTACTCGAGTTCCGAACTCGCCGACACACCGTTGGACTGCAATTCGTGTCATCAACCCTTCGGCGAAGGAACCCACAAGCTGCTCTTGATGCGTCAGCTCCCAGATCCATGGATCCACTGGGGGGACTTTCGCGGTGTGGATGAAGGCGCCAACTGTTCGCAGGACGGTCCCAAAGGTGACCCCAAGCGGCAGATCCCCGGCGAAGGTCTGGATGTTCTCCTCGCGCTCGAGGGGCAGGATGGGCAGCACGCCGGAATCGCCGTGGCGGATCTATATGAAGCCAAGAGCGGCAGAGATTTCGGGGGCTTCATGGTCAACGCACGCCTCAGCGTCAACTCCAGTCCGTATGGCCCCAACTACGCCTGCGACTGAGAGCTACTTCTTCAACTCCTCGAGCTGCGCCCAGAACTCCGAGACGTTGCTCTTGGTGATCGTCTGAATGCCTGTGTCATATACTTCAGGCACTGAATTCGCCTGTCTTGCCTCGTTCAAGAGGCGAATGCTTTGGTAGCCGAACTCGAATGGCTGTTGCACGATGGTTGCGTAGAAGAGCCCGTCCTGCACTGCTTGCAACACCTCGTCCTCTTCGTCGAAGGCGACGACCGTGGGTATCTTCTTCCGTTTCGAGTCGCGGAGGGCCGCCGCGAGGATGGGCCCATTGTAGGACCACAGGGCCACGGCCAGTACCAAGTCCGGATGTTCCGACAACGCCTCATCGACGTTCTTTCGGGCCTTGTCGCGATCGGTGGTGTCCACGAACGTGGGCAGAAGCTCGAGGCCTTGGTTGCGCCTGAGGACGTCCTCCAGCCCCTGCTTACGCTCAACGGCGTTTTGAACATCCATGCGACCCACAAAGAGAGCGACCTTGCCCTGCTCCGTCCCCGCTGCTTTCAGAGCCCGGAGCGCCGCCTCGCCAGCTGCCTTACCGGCAAGGACGTTGTTGGTCCCCACGTAGCTGACGCGCTTGGACTTCGGAGCGTCGGAGTCGTGGCAAATGACCGGCATCTTGGCCGCTGCCTGATTGAGGACGTCCGTCATCTCGTCGGGGTTGATGGGGCTGATGGCGACTCCATCGAAACCCATCTTCTGGATGTCTTCCAAGAAGCGCTGCTGGTCTGAAGTCTCACCCTTGACGGGGCGAAAGATCTCCACCTCCACGCCGAGTTCCTTCTCTGCCTTGCGCAGGCCTTTCTCGGCAATATTCCAGAAGTCAGAAGAATTGTTCGTGACGAACGCGAACCTCGCAGACGGGGCTGACTCGCCTCCGCCCGATGCTGACGCCGCCGCGCCAGAGGTGTCGTGCTCCCCTTCGCACTTGCAGCCGCCGACCACCAGCGCCAGGACAGCCCCGCACAGCGTACGAATGCTCGTACGTCGGGTCATGGACCTGGCGGTGGGAACTGTCTGCCGGGCAGCAAAGAAGGAAGCCATGACCCCAACCCTCGCGAAGCGAGCCCCCGTCAGTCAGCCTGGAGGGCGACACGCCATCTGTCCAGGGCGCGCATGTTGCCGAGAGTGTCCTCCCAGGACATCGCAGGCCAAGTTGCTTGACGATTGGGGATCGAGTCTAGGACCAACTCCGCTTCGATGGCGTAGGTGGGCATCTCCGTCTTTACCGTCACCGTCTCGGACGGCTCGCCATCGCGAATGATCACAAATTCGCTGTCGCAGCGCTGACGATCGCCGCCGGGGATCCATGGATCCGGGAGCTCAATGCGCCCTGCCTCACCAAAGATGACAGCCGCTGTTCCCAGGTCGTGAAAGACACCGCAGCCCAGGGAGGCGGTGAAACCGGATGCGAACGTCACCAGAGCGGACGCTTGCTCATCCACGCCGGTCGGACCAATCACTCCCGTGGCCATCAGCTTGGTGGGCTCCTCACGCTCAGTTCCCACAATCAGGCCGGCAAGTAGCCGGGCGAAGGACATTGGATACCCGCCCACATCCAGAATTCCTCCGCCACCAAGCTCCGGATTGAACAGGCGCATTTTAGGGTCCCGCGGTACACGAAAACCGAAATCAGCGCGCAAGTGACGAATCGGTCCGATCACGCCCTGTTTTAGTCGCGTCACCAGCTCCTTCATCAGCGGGTGGCTACGATACATCCAAGCTTCCATCAGGAAGACATCGGCCTTCTTCGCCGCAACGATGACTGCTTCGGCATCTGCCGCATTGAGACAAATGGGCTTCTCACACAGAACGTGCTTGCCCGCCTCGATGCACGCCATCGACTGCTGCTTGTGGAGCGGATGAGGGGTTGCCACGTAGACGGCTTGCACTTCCGCGTCGGCGAGGAGTTCGGGCAGGGTCCGTGAGGCGCGAGGAAGCGACCACTCTTTGCCGAACGCTGCTCCCTTCTCTGGCGAAGAACCGACGGCGTTGACGACGCGGCAACGCTTGGAGTGTGTCAGCGCCTGTGCGAAATCCTTCGCGATTCCGCCTGTTCCGATGATGCCCCAGTTCAACTCGTTTGCCATGTCTCCTCACTCTGTCGAAGGTCGGTGGATGTCTCTGTGAAGACTCCACAATCAACACCCGCACCGCATAGCATGGGCATCCTATTGCCGGAAGTGCCAGGGTGCTTGTTTCGGGCGAACATGGAGCTTGCACGCTGGCCCGTGGCCGCCGACCCGGAGACTGGTCGGTTTCCGACACACACAGTGCAAAAAAAGATGGGGCCGACCCGGTGAGCGGAGGCTGCTACATCAGCGACTACCAGGTTGTCCACAACGAGTCCTCCAGGTTCCGGCGCCGCCCACGCACGGAAGACACGTCGTCTGTGGTGTGGGCTCGCCAGGTTTCGCCAGTGACATAGGCCGTGCGCCGGGCACGAAACGGCGACGATGTATTTCGGTATTTCGACCACTGCAAATCTCGCCGGCGACGGGAATTCCGTGGGGACGCCGAGGGACCGGTTCCGCGGACAGCGGCTTTGTGCGCTGGCCTGAAACGTGAGCCAAGCGCGCATTTTGTGGCGAAAGTGGCACAGGCGGAGTCTGCTAACGTGCCCCGACACGATGAAAGCAAGCCTCACCCCGCGCCTTGCCCAGCTAAGTCTTCAGAAGCGCTGTTCCGCAGCGCTGTTGCATCAGCGGTACACCTTCGCGTCGATTCTGTGCACCTGCGCACTGCTCGGGTGCGTCGAGGAACGTTTCGAGTCGTCGCTGGCCAGCCTCGCCCCTGAGACTCAGGGCAACGCAGGCAACCCGTCAACCGAGCCCAACACGCCTGCCACAGACACGGCAGGGCCGGAGATAGACGGTCCAGGTTTACCCCAGGGCCCTGCACCTTCGACCAGTGGGGACGCAGGATCCCCGCCCGTAGGTGCAGAAGCCGATGCGTCGACGGGCGACGTCCCGAGCAGTCCCGCCCCAGCCAGCGGGACGGACGTCGGTGCTGAAGGCCCCACGACTATGGACTCGACGGAGGACGTCGGTGCTGAAGGCCCCGCGACTATGGACTCGACGGAGGACGTCGATCCCACGGATCCGACGGAGGACGAAGCCCCCCCAGAAGAACCCAACCCGAGCGCGACCGATGCAGCAGCAACCACGCAAACTGATTCGGAGCCCAGCAATGCGGACGCCGGAGTCGAAGAGCGCCCAGAGCCGGAGTGCAGCGATGAAGCCGTCCTGGGCCCGGAGGGGCACTGTTACGTCTTCGAGGACGAGGAACACACCTGGCAATCCGCTCGACGGGCCTGCAAGGACCTCGGCGATGGCTGGGATCTCGCCGCGATCAACAGTGAAGGCGAACACGAGTGGGTGACATCCGTGCTCGAGGACGAGGTCTGGCTCGCTGGGAGAAACGTCGACGGCGTGTGGACCTGGGTCAACGACGAGACAAGGTTCTGGCGCGGCGGTCCTCTTGGAAACGCGGTGGGCGGGTCGTTCACCCAGTGGGAACCCAACGAACCGTCGGGTAGCCTCACCAGCAACCAGTGCCTCCAGTATTCGGACGACACGGGCGACTGGCGATGGGCCGACCTACCCTGCGGTCGTGAGTTCGGCTACCTGTGCGAGCGGGCCCCGACGGACTGACTCGAGAGCCTCAATTGAGCATGGACCCACTACTGCGGACAGCAACGGGTCGTTCCATAGGACCTGCGTGGTGATGGACCATCTTCCATTCCCGGTTCTCGAGCACGAAGACGTTCGTCGCTGCTAGGTGGGCAGGGCCGTTGCCAGCAGCCTCGTAGCAGGTGACTACTGCAACCTTGCCGAGGATGCGGACTCGCGGTGAGATGCAATTGAGTGATTCTGACGGCGGTTGGCTGAGTATCGCCGCAAAACTTCGCATGACCGCATCACGACCGGTCAGCTCGGCCATTCCCGGGTGCAAGCACGTAACGGCCGCGAGGTGAGCCCACAGCTTGGACATGAGACGTAAGTCACCACTGCTGAACGCCCGATAGAAGGCCTCGTTCGCGGCAAGCGCCTCCGCCTCGTCGTTGGTTTGTGATCCGGTCATCTCGAAGGGGAGACTACCTCACAACTCGGCACAGAGCAGCGCCCTGTCCGGGGAGGCACCCCATACGCGCTGTTGGCAAGTCGTTCTCGCCTAGCGACCTCCCAAACCGCATCGAGAAACGACGCGCAGCCACACAAGCCAAGTTGGTCGTGTCGCGTCGAGCGAGCAGCAGTGGTTGCCGCAAGCCGCACCGAAACACCAGAGCAACTCAGTCGAGCGGAATGCTGGAAACGCGCTATGCTTTAGATCGGTATGAGTCCGGTGCACCCAGCTGACAAGGCATTGCCCAAAGCGCTGCGTCGCTACGTGGTCGCGCAGGATTATGCCCGCTACGAGCCGGCGGACCAGGCAACTTGGCGTTTCATCATGTTGCACTTGGTCGAACACCTGAGGCATCGGGCACACCCGTTGTACTTGGAAGGACTGCGCCGTACGGGGCTCTCAACGGACCACATCCCGCGCATCGAGGAGGTGGACGAGGCCTTGGGAGCGCTGGGGTGGCGTGCGGTCTGCGTCAGTGGGTTCGTGCCACCACGGGCCTTCCAACGCTTTCAGGCGCAGAGGATCCTCCCCATCGCTGGGGACATTCGAGCCCCATGGCACGTGGCCTACACTCCCGCGCCGGATATAGTGCATGAAGCGGCTGGGCACGCCCCCCTCATCGTCGACCCGGTGTATTCCGAATACCTGCAGAAGATTGGGGAACTCGGGGAGCTGGCCTTCTCGAGTCGGCAAGACTTGGCGGTCCATGAGGCCGTAGCCAGGCTATCGAACCTCAAGGAGGCGACCTCCGATTCCGATCCCAGTGTCGCCCTTGCCGAACAACACCTGGCGCAAGTGCTTCGCGACCAGGTTGGCGCACCGGACAGCGAAGCGGCCCGAATGTCGCGCCTGTATTGGTGGACCGCCGAATATGGCCTCGTGGGCGAGGTGGACGACTTCAAAGTATATGGCGCCGGCTTGCTGTCTTCCCTTGGCGAGGCCGTGTACTGCGAAAGCCCGAGCGTGGAGAAGCGACCGCTCGATGTCGGCTGTCTGGATGTGCCCTTCGACATCACGCGTCCGCAGCCACAGCTGTTCGTCGTGGGAAGCTTTGAGAAACTGTTCGATGTGCTCGCCGATGCGCGCCGTCAGCTGTCGTGCGAACTCGGCGTCCTTGCCAGCCTGAACGTCGCTCGATCAAGCGGCTTGCCCTGCACCGTCGAGTTGTCTTCGAGCCACCGCTTGACCACGGTGGTGACGGCGATCGGTGAGAGTGGTGGGCGCTTGGCCTGGATCGAAGGCACAGGGGATCCGTGCCTCGAGGACGGACCGGAGCACTTCGCGCCTTCTACAGATGGCAGTCCGCGCTTCGTGCTTCCCTTGGGACCGGCCCTGAGTGAGCCGTCCACGAACGCGCTACGCCTGATGGCGAACGCGCAGGACAGGTTGGATCTGACCTATGAGAGCGGCGTGCGAATCAGCGGCACCGTGACGCAGGTACGGGTGAGCGAGCGCGGCGCGGTCGCTTCGCTTCGGCGTGCCGTGGTTACTTGCTCCGGAAAGACGTACCTGCACGAGCGGTACGATTTGCCGCTGGGTGCCCAGGTCGTGCGAGTCCTACCGGATGATGAACTGGCCCAACAAGCCGCCAACTCCATAGCGCCGAAGGCTGTCGTTCCGACGGTGCGCACGCTGACAGAGCACGACCGCGCGCTTCGGGCGCTCTATGCGCGCGCCGACAATGCTTGGCGCACGCTGAGCGGAGAAGAAGCCCGCGCTGCGCTCATCGATGTGCGGAACACTCTTGACGCGAAGTTTCCCGACGACTGGCTGCTACGCTGGAACCTCCTCGAAAGCCTACTCAAGCTCGGTGAAACCCAGCACACCGCCGCACTCAAACGGGACCTCGAGCGCCTCGAAGACCAGCACGCCCGCAGGCAACCGATTGCGACTGGGCTTCGCTCGCTCGATAACTACTACTCCGCTTCAGCCAACGACCGCGTGGAGGACGCATCATGAAGCTCGCCACGCTGAACGATGGCACGCGCGACGGCGCGCTCATCGTCGTCACCAAGGACGGCACCCGATTCAGCCCCGCCGCTGGTATCGCACACACCCTGCAGCAAGCCCTGGATGATTGGGACCACCGGGCCCCGCTACTCCGCCAGATCTCTCGGGAATTGGAATCGGGAGAAGCACCAGGCACCGAACTCGACCCCACTCGGTTGATGGCACCGCTGCCCAGAGCCTACGAGTGGCTCGACGGCAGTGCGTTCCTCAACCACGTCGAGCTGGTTCGCCGAGCGAGGGGCGCCGAGATCCCGGACTTCCTCGAGCGTGAACCGTTGATGTATCAGGGCGGCTCTGGCGTTCTGCTCGGACCGCATCAAGAGCTCGAGCTTCCGAACCCAGAGTGGGGACTGGACTACGAAGCCGAAGTTTGCGCCATCGTCGGAGACGTCCCACGAGGGACCGGCGCACGAGAGGCAGGCGCACACATTCGACTGTTCACGCTCGCCAACGACGTCAGCTATCGCAACCTGATCCCTTCGGAGCTGCGGAAAGGCTTTGGCTTCGTCATTTCCAAACCTGCCACCACATTCGCACCCTTCGCCATCACTCCCGACGAACTAGGACCACATCTCATCAGCGGACGAGTGCATCTCCCATTGCGCTCGTTCGTCAACGACGAGCTCATGGGCAGCCCCCACGCCGGCTCGGAAATGCACTTCTCTTTTTCAGATCTGATAGCCCACGTTTGCCAGACGAGAGCGCTCACTGCGGGGACGATTATCGGGAGCGGAACAGTCTCCAACCGGGACCCCGCACGCGGGGTCTCGTGTTTGGCAGAGCGCAGAGTCAGGGAGATCCTCGAGGCCGGAGAGGCCACCACCCCATTCTTGGGCTACGGCGATCGCGTGCGCATCGAGATGCGCGCTGAGGACGACAGCAACCTTTTCGGTACCATCGATCAACGCGTGGTGAAGCCATGACCCCTAAGGAGATTGACCGACCATGAACGTCCCCAAGATTGGAATCACGCGCCTACTCGGAGCCCACTACTACGTGCGTGACCTCGAGCGCAGTCGCAAGTTCTACGTAGACAAGATGGACTTTGCCGAAATCGGCAAGAGCAGCGAGCGCCTAGAGGTCGATGGTCGACAGCGCTCGCTGGTCTTCGAGGCTGGCCAATGCATGATTGTCTGCTCCGAGCCGAGGGGCAGCGGTGGGCGCGCCGAACGCTACTTGTCGAAACATCCGGACGGCATTGGCACCTTGCTCTTCGAGGTGGCTGACGTGGAGCATGCCTTCTCGGAACTCGAGCGGGCTGGAGGCACCCCCATCTCCGAGGTCCAACGTTTTGAGGACGAAGGCGGCACGCTCTGCACCTTCAGCATCACGACGCCATTCGGTGACACCACCTTTCGCTTCATCGAGCGTCGAGGCTACCGCGCGCTTTTTCCCGGTATGACAGCCTATGAAACGGCGAAAGGGGGCTCCAACGCCTTTGGCTTCGATGCAATCGACCATGTGACGTCCAATTTCCAAACGATGAAGCCAGCTCTCTTGTGGCTACACCACGTACTCGGCTTCGAGGAGCTTTGGGACATCGAGTTCCACACCCAGGATGTGGCCAAGGTCGAACTGCGCGATGGCTCTGGATTGCGCTCCAAAGTGATGTGGGACCAGAAAACTGGCATCAAGTTCGCGAACAACGAACCCTATCGACCGTTCTTCAAGCGGTCTCAGATAAACATCTTCAATGAAGAGCATCGGGGTGACGGCGTTCAGCACATCGCCCTGTCGACGGGCGACATAGTGAGCGCCGTACGTGGACTGCGGCAGCGCGGTGTGGAGTTCATGCCCACTCCGGGCGCGTACTACGATGCGCTGCCTGCTCGTTTGCGGGAAATGGGGATCACGAAGTTGGACGAGCCGCTGGACGAGTTGCGGGCCCTCGAGATCCTCGTGGACGGCCATGAGGGCAACTACCTACTTCAAATCTTCCTCAAGGACTCAGCAGGACTGTACGGCAACAAGGACGCTGGTCCTTTCTTCTACGAGATAATCGAGCGCAAGGGCGACCGCGGCTTCGGTGCGGGTAACTTCCGTGCTCTATTCGAGAGTATCGAGCGAGAGCAGGAAGACGTCGTCGCCAGCACGGGATCCGACTGACATGTTCACGCGCGTCGCCCGGGGGATCTTGCCGACCAAGCCGCACACCGAGCTGCGCCTAGCCGATGGCACGTTGTGCTACGAGCATTGCCACACGCGCGATGGGTTCGAAGGCCCATTCACCATCAGCTACCACCAACACCGGCCTCAGGCATTTCACCGGGGGCTGTCTGAGCGGACGTGGGCGGCGGCACGGGCGGCCGAAGGTTCTCTCGACCCTCTGGGGCGCCGTCACCTGCGCGCCAACTCGTTGCCATTGGAGGGGGACTCGCTGTCGGCGCGAGCCCCGCTCCTCTTCAATGAAGACGTGGTGGTGGCACGTTGTGCACCCACTCTGGATGACGACGCCTACCTGAACAACGCGGACGGGGATGAACTCTTGTACATCCAAGAAGGCGGCGGTGTGTTGGTCAGCCCGCTCGGCCGCCTGCGCTTCGAAACCGGAGACTACGTCTTCGTTCCCAAAGGTGTGTTCCATCGCTTCGAGCTCGACGCCAGTGTACGGCAAGATTGGCTCTCCCTCGAGTTCACGTCGATGCTTGGGCCGCTAGCGCAGTTTCAGAACGATTGGGGCCAATTGCGCATGGACGCGCCCTACAGTCATCGCGACTTTCGCACTCCTGAATTCGACGGACCACAAGACTGCGCAGTGCGCGGTGTCTTGGTCAAGCGCGACAATCAGCTGCACCGCCTAGAGCTCGAGCACAGCGCGCTCGACGTCCTGGGGTACGATGGCACGATCTACCCGTGGGCCTTCCCCATCCTTCTGTTCCAACCACGAGTCGGGTCGACGCACTTGCCCCCGACGGTGCACGGGACGTTTGCGGCGCGTGGTGTGTTGGTTTGCAGCTTCGTGCCTCGCCTTCTGGACTTCGGTGACGGTGCGGTCCCGTGCCCCTATCCGCACTCGTCACTCGACATCGACGAAGTGCTGTTCTACTCGCGGGGAGACTTCACGTCCCGAAGCGGCGTCGGGCCGGGAAGCCTCACCCTACACCCGCGCGGAGTCGCCCACGGCCCACAGCCTGGTCGCTACGAGGCCAGCATCGGCGCCAAGAGAACGGACGAACTGGCCGTGATGCTGGATTGCGCCCGACCCTTGAAGCTCACTGCCGAAGCACTGAGTGTGGAGGACGCTGGCTACGAGGCGAGCTTCGCGGGGTAGTGCCCAAGGAGAGTTGCAGATAGCGATGGCACATCGCGCCTCCACCGAGAGTGAGTCCCGAAAGCAACGCGGGTCCCCTGGCCAACGCCAAGAGACCCGCGATTCCTGATGCATGCCTGGCCCGCCGATGTGGCGCAGACAGTGTCGCTTGCCGGTCAGTTCAGATCGATGACCGAAACGCCCTGCTTGCCCTGAGCACAGTAGGCGAGATCGCCGCGCACCTCGAGGTCGCCGCAGTACCAGCCAACTGTCTCCTTCTCCGAGGTCGTGAGTTGCTCCGGATCCGTAC
>JBNKUV010000034.1:0-150507 GCA_050298815.1 Polyangiaceae bacterium | reverse complement strand
CCGCGATCAGCATGTCGCCGATGACCTCGTGCTCTGAGCATCGCGCTCCCGCGAGCACGCGTCGATCACCGAGATGCGGCAAGGCCCTGCGGAACAACGGAAAAAAGAAGAGGGCCTCGCCGGTCATCCCGATGAGGCCCTCTGTTTACCTGGCGCCCAAGGATGTTCGCCTTGGGCAAAAATGGCTCCGGAAGTAGGACTCGAACCTACGACCAATCGGTTAACAGCCGACCGCTCTACCAACTGAGCTATTCCGGAATGGGACCGGGAGACTATCCGCCGGTGGACTCAGGTCAAGCACAAAACTAGTGGGATTACGGACGGCTGGGGGCGGCCGTGAGGTCAGGCGGCTTGGCTGTCGAATCCCGCGCAGAAACTGGGGAAATCGCTGTTGGGCAAGCGCGTGGGGCGCTGTCCGGTGGGATGGTGGCTCACTCGGTGACCGGATCGCGGTTGCAGTCACCCCCGCTGTAGGCGATACGCTCGCCGAGCTCGACTACCTCGAAGTCCGTCCAAGACAGGCCCTTGAGGTCCTGAGGTGTCAGCTCCGCCTCATCCCAAGTGTGCTCCGTGTCGCGGTCGCTCTGACCTGTGAACGTGAGGTTGCCGCCGTCAGCGAGGATCATCCCGTACTCCATCAGACCGCGTGCCACCACCTGTGCGCCGGTGGAAAGCCCCGAGATGTCCGTGTCGGCTTTGAGGCGCAGTCGTGCGGAGTAGGGAGGGGCGGTATCCGGCCCGGAGGTGGCACCCGTTGAGTGGGTCCCAGGGCGGACGTAGATGTCCGCTCGGATGTGATTGTTCGGCAGGATGAAGCGGATGGCGTGTTGGACCTCACCCGCGAACACCTCGTCCGCATTGAACAACAACGGAGCGATGGGCAAGCCCGCAGCATCGGCACTCGTGCAGTAGTCCCCGCGCCCGTCAGGGCCGTACGCTCGGTCCACTTCCCACACTGCCATGCAGCCGCCGTTGAAGTTGCCATCACGGATGTCGGCGCGCCACATCTCGAACAAGCGACACTCATCCTGATCGAACACGATCAGGTGACAATCGCCGTCGGAATCGCAGGCGTAGCCGGCCTCACCCTCCAAGGAGCCGTCCTCGGGTACCGGCATGGCCGCCGGATCACACTCACCTTCGTAGAAGTCGCCGTTAGGGGTGAACTCTTGATGCTCGACGGAGTCGTCCGCAACGAGCACACGCATCGAAAAGTCGATCTGAAAGCGCGTGCCGGTGTCGTGGTTCGTCGCGAGGTAGTTGATGATGGCGTCCGATTCGTCATCGAGGCGTGCGCTCGCAATGGACGTGTTCCAGGGCGCTTCCGGCGGAAAGAGCTGGCCCTCGGCGTTGCCGCAGAGCCCGTCCGCTGGACTGGGCGTGGCAGGTTCGCTCGTGTCCGTTTCCGCGTCGTTGGGGTCCGTCGTTGGGGCTGCAGCCGTGTCTGTGTCACTTGGGTCTGTTGCATCGTCTGCATCCGTCGACCCAGGCTCGTCAGTGCTATCCACTGCCTCGTCGCTGCCTTCGCTGTCCGAGGTCGACGACGAATCACACCCTAATGCCGCGAATGCACAGAGTGCACACGCCGCCCGCCCAGTCCACTTACCCATGCCCCAGAAGCTACATCGGCGAGCAGCGTCCAGCCATGTGGTTCATATCCCACCCAAGACAGGATTGTGTGTTGCCGTTCAGCGGTCCGGAACCGCCCGCGTTCTGCTCGGTCGTCGAGTGAGGAATCAACACATGGATCAGCCGCGCCGCGCTCGCCGGCTCACTCGTCTCCGGCTGTCGATTCGCCCATGTCCTCGGTTTCCTCACTGCCGTCGGGCAGAGTGAGCACGCGGAAGTCGAAAGAGCGACGCGGCCCCGAGACGGTGACTTCGATGGTGGTCGCGTTCACGCGCTCGAAGGAGAGACTGACCTCTTTGCCGAAAGGCGTGTCGAGGGTGTACTTGCCTGCTTGGGGTACGGGATCTACCCAGCGCATCTCGACGTTGTCGATGTCCAAGTCCCAATCGCCGCTCTTGCCTTCCCAGCGGCGTTTCCCATCCACGCTGAATCCTTCGAAGATGCCGCCCGCCAGGACCCGCTGCATGCGGTCGCCGCTACCGACGCCGCTGCGGCCGTCGGATAGCCGTGTCCACTCGGCGTTGTGTTCGACGTGGCGCGTCTTGTTTTCGAGGTCCCACTCGACGGTGGCACTGCCGTCGAGATTGATCTGGCCGTTGGTGAAGTCTTCCCAAACGTGGTCCACCTGCACCAGTTCCTCGTCGTTGCGCGCCACGTTGACGATGTGGCGGCCGGAGAAGGTGTTGCCGCGGTAGGTGCAGTCGCCTGAGTTCTTACCGTAGTCGATGGTGAGCGTTGCCTGACCACCGCCTGCCTCGAGCGTCACTTCCGCGCACGGTAGCTGACTTTCTACGAAGCTCCGCAGCTCTTCGGCAGCGGCCTCGGCGGCGTCGCCGATGGTGAAGTTGGTGCTCAATTCGACGCTCTCGGAGGTGAGTGCCTGGGCTTGAGAGGCCACCTTGACTTCTTCGAGGGCTTCCTTGGCTTCCTCCTTCGTCAGCGCGCCGCAAGCGCTGGTGATGAGCAAGAGGGCTGTCAAACAAGTTACTCGGGTGGTCTTCATCTTGGTCTCCGTTGTGTCTCTACGATAGCGCGCCTCCCAGCGGAGGCGACCCGTTGTCTAAGGCGGGTAGGTTTAGGTGGTTTCAGTTACCTGGGGTGGGTTCACGCCCAGATCAGAAGGTGCGCATGGTTTGGTCGTGCGCACGTTCAGACCAACCATGAGCAGGTTGCGTGCCAAACATCGACGGGTGCTCTGTCGGGCCAAGCGAAGTGGGCTTTTGGAAGCCAATCGGAGGGGGGGGCGACCGACAGCCCGGGGCGGTGTCGCGCTAGGTCGCTTCGAGATCGACGCGGCGGGACGGCGGGTGTTGTTCAGCGCTCAACGTTTTGGCGGGAAGGCCGTTGGCTTCAGCCAACACCGTGCGGCGCGCTACTGGGCAGTCCGGCTCGTGGCGTCGCCCGCGCTGATGACCCAGCGATTGCGGCCGGTTGCTTTCGCCTCGTATAGGGCTTTGTCGGCCTGTTCGACCAGAGTGCTGAACTCGATGTTGGGAGGCAGATCCTCGGCGGACCAGGTGCGCCCCCCCAGGCTGATGCTGATCCGGACCTCTTCTTGGTCGGGAGCGTCGAAGCGCAAGGCTTCGACGCCACTGCGCAGCCGCTCGGCAACGACCTGAATGCTCGCTTCTGTGGCGCCGGGGAGTAGGGCCACGAACTCCTCGCCGCCGTAGCGACCGATGAAGTCAGTCTCTCGTACGCTGTCTCGAAGCCGTCCTGCGACCGCGCGCAGCACCACGTCTCCGAAGGGATGCCCGAGACGGTCATTGAGGTGCTTGAAGTGATCGATGTCGCAGATCAAGATGCCGAGGCTGCTCTGGTTGCGGATCGCCCGGCTCACCTCCACCCCGGCACGCCGCACGAGCTCGCCACGATTGGCGACGCGCGTCAGCGCGTCAATGGTCGCGAGATCACGTAGCTCCGTCTCTTCGGCTTGGACGTAGAGTTGCCGCTCGATTCGGGCGAGCAACTCCTCCGAATAGACGGGTAAGCGCACGAAGTCGGACGCTCCCGAGTGGAAGGCGTTTACCAGGTCCCGGCGGGCGCCTTGCGCGGCGAGGGTGATCACGCGAGTGCTGGTCCACTCCGGAGTGCGTTTGATGGCGTCGAGTACCTTGTAAGCGCCGCGGTCTTTCAAGCGAAAGTCGAGCAAAAGCAGGTTGCAGGGCTCTTCCTTGAGGGCTTGCAATAGCTCGTCTTGGTGCTCGAATACACGGTGCTTGTAACCGTTGCGCTGTAGCACTCCGTCTATCTGGGTTTCGGTGTCCCGATCGGCCACGATCGAAAACAGGCGTTTCGTGCGGTTGGCGCGCAGACGACCCATCAGCGACTGGGCGAGTCGCCTGAGCGAACCCGGCTCGAACGGCTTGATGAAGTACTCTACCGCGCCCGCTTCCAGAGCTCTGAGTCGTTCGGCCTCGTCGGGCTTGGACGAGATCATGATGACCGGAATACCGAGCGTCGCGCTGTTGGCGTTCAGCATACGACAGACGCCATAGCCGTCCAGCTTCGGCATCTCGATGTCGAGGGTGATCAGGTCGGGCTTTTGTCGATGGATCTTTTGGATGGCATCGAGGCCGTGCTCGGCCTCATGGCAGAGCGCGCCCAGGGGCGCGAGCTCTGCCAGTACTTGCCGCCGCAAGACGCTCGAATCGTCCACGACCAAGATGTGCGGTCTGTATCCCGAAACTGGCTCCACCTGACCCTCAGCATGACACCGGCACAGTGTGTTGAAAACGTAAGGGCATTCGGCGGGGATCCCTCACAAACGCAATGTATGGGGCCTACCAGTCGTGTCCGATGAATACGGGCTCCGGCTGGAGGCACACACCGAAGGTATCCCACACTTGGTCACGGACTCTGCGCGCGAAACGCACGACCTCAGCACTGGTGGCGCCCGAGTGGGCAACGACACACAATGTGTGCTTTGTCGATAGGCCAACGTTGCCTTCGCGGTGCCCCTTGTCGAAGCCCGCGTGCTGGATGAGCCAGGCAGAGGGAACCTTGAGCGTGCCGTCATCTTGTTCGAAGTGCGGCGGCGCCGACGGCGCCGCCCGCTGACGGAGACGCTGGAACTCTTCTCGGGTCACGATAGTGTTGACGAAAAACGAGCCACAGCTGCGTCCGTTCGGATCGTTCGGATCGAGTAACATCGACTTCTGGCTTCGCAGCGTGAGCACAGCCTCGCGGATGTCTGCCAGGGAAGGGCTACTCAGGCCCCGTCGATTGGCTTCGTTTTCGAGTTCGGCATAGCGGAGCTCGGGAGCTGCGCCTGGGCGCAGCTCGAACTCGACGGAAAGCACGATGAACCGACCTGCATCCTGTCGCTTGAAGCGACTGCTGCGGTAGGCAAAATCACAGTCGCCGTTGGGGATGTCGACTACAGCGAGCGTCTCGCGCTCCAAACACCGCACGGAGCGAATCACCTGACAGACCTCTTGTCCGTACGCGCCCACGTTTTGGATCGGGGTCGCGCCGACGGAACCGGGAATGCCGCTCAAGCACTCCACTCCCGCCAAATCCGCCTCACAGCAGAACTTCACGAAGTCGTCCCAGGGTTCACCCGCCGCGACGCGCCAGCAAGCCGGGTTCGCTGCTTCGGCGCACGGCTCGCGACCCGCCATGGCAACTCGCAACACCAAGCCATTGAACGTGTCGTCGCTAAAGACCACGTTGCTGCCACCGCCCAAGACGGCCAACGGCAAGTTGTTGCGATTCGCCCAGAGCACCGCGTTCTGCAGCTCCCCCAACGTCGATGCTTCGCAAAACCAGCGGGCCGTGCCACCGGTGCCCAGACTGGTCAACGGGGCGAGAGAGGCGAACTCGCGCAGGGGAAGCTGGTTTTCCACCTCCCCGTTATGCCGCAACCCTGCAAGCGCCCCAAGAAAGGCTGCGATCACGCCGGGCAGGGGCGCCGGAGTACCCGCCTGGTCGCTCGGACGGGGACCTCCTCGGACACAATCGACGCTTCGATCGTCGCCAATTGTGGCGTTCCGAAAGAGCGTGCTATGAAGCCGGGTCGAGCCGCTGGGCTCGTACACACGGATTACGACGGTGGACCTCGAAACGAAGCAGTGCGCGGCAACTGAGCAAGTCTCAGTGGCTGGCGGCGGGAGCAACGGTTGCTTCCCCAGCGCGGCGTTCCTTCGTTCGGTCGAGGCCCGTTACTCACCATCAGAAGGACACGATGACCTTTACAGAAGCTGCGGTGCACGTCCTGCGCCTTGTTGGAAAACCCCTCCACTATAAAGAAATTACTGACGTCGCTATCGAGAAAGACCTGCTCAGTCACGTTGGCAAGAGCCCCGAAGTTACCATGGGGGCCCGTCTGGCGGCCGTGGTCAAGAAGGGCGGCGAAGACAACCCCCTGGCCCGTGTCAAACCGGGAGTGTTCGCTCTGGCCGAGTGGGACGAGGCGACCGTCGAGGAGGGCCTGGCCGATCGCACGCCAGCATTGAAGAAGCTGGCGCAGGCAGAAGCCCGCGCCGCAGCAGATCCGGACACCGAAGCGGACTCGGACGCGGACTCCGACTCGGAGCACGACCAGCCCTCCACCGTCAGCTTCCCGGTACCTCCTCGGCTCGAGGCCGATGGGGGCGAGAGCATGGGCGAGGACGAGATCGCTCGCGCTGAGCTCACCGCTGCTGCCACAGCGATATTCGCACCCGAGGACGACGACGATGAACCCATCCTCGGTCGTGACGACGATGATGACGAGCGTTCTTCGGACGATGACGACTCAGATGACACGGGTGGAAAGCGCCGCCGTCGGCGCCGTCGGCGTGGCCGCGGTGGCGACAAAGACGACGACGACTTGCCGTCGTACACCATCTCCGAGGCGTCGAGTGACGAACTGAGCGAGGCGGACGCACCCAGGGAGCGCGACCGCGGTGAACGAGATCGCGATCGCGGTGAACGGGACCGCGGTGAACGGGACCGCGGCGACCGAGACCGAGACCGTGACCGCGGTGAACGAGACCGAGACCGTGACCGTGGCGACCGCGACCGCGGTGAACGAGACCGTGACCGCGGTGAACGAGACCGCGACCGGTCCGAAAGAGATAGGGATCGAGACCGCGGGGAGCGCGCTGACAAGGATCGTCGTGGTGGTCGGGGCGACGAAGCCCCTGAGTCGCTCGCTGAAGCTGCCGAGTATGCGCTCGGTGGTTTCCGACGTTCCGGCGGCGCGTCGACCAAGCAATTGGCTGAGGCCGTTGCCAAGCGGCACCGCCAATTCAGTGACCCTCAGCTGAGCCAGTGGCTCATGGCCGCGTGCCGAGCGGAGAACTTGCGTCGAGCCGCGAGTGGTCAACGTCACTGCTTTCGCTTCAGTAATGGAGGGCGCGTTGCCCTGTGGGAGTGGGTCGTAGACAAAGACCAAGCGCGGCTGGAGCGCGATGTCACGAGTTCCCTCGAGAAGTACTCGGAGTTGGCACGTCAGCGGCTCCTGCGTCGATTGTCGGAGTTGTCGGGTCGCGCGTTTGGCGAGTTCGCCGTGTTGCTCCTCGAATCCTTGGGCTTTTCCCAGTTCAAGAGCGTCAAGGTCGCTACTGCCAACAACGCGGAAGTCACTCTGTCCGCCGTGCAGACGACCGCCACCGGGGAGCTCCCCGTTGCGGTAGTCATCCGCAAAGACAATCGCGACCTCGGGCGGGAGCAAGTCGTGGCGCTGCGCGGCTCGCTGCACCACTACGGCAACGTCGCCTTTGGCATCTTCGTCACAACAGGGCAAGTGATGAGCGGTGCGCGGGACGAGGCAGGCTCACCGGGAGCGACGCCCGTGCAGTTCCTCGATGGCATGAGGCTCGCTCAGTTGTGCGAGCGAACAGGTGTTGGCGTCGTCAAGCAGACCTTCGAGGTGGCACTGCCGGATATCGAGCTGTTCGACTCCTTGAGGTCGAACTGAGAGCCAGGGAGCCAGCGCCCGATGTCTGATCAGCCCGAACCCCCGTACTGGCACTGGCTCGTCGGGGTGGCGGTCGCGACCTACTGCTCGGGATGCTGCGCGTTGGCGGGGTGCGCGCCGCCGTCGCAGTTTCCGACGGCTGAGGTCGCCATCGCATCACTTCGGCAAGAGCATGGTTGTAGTCGAGGTATCCGTGGCGAAGCGAAGCTCGACTACTTCGACGATCAGGGCCGGATCCGGGTAAATACCCTGTTCCTCGCGCAGCACCCAGACAACGTTCGCATGGATCTGATCAGTCCGTTCGGCGGGACGCTTGCCACGTTGACAGCCGACGGAAAGACGTTCACCCTGCTCGACACCCGAGAGAAGGCGTTCTTCGTTGGGCCAGCGCACCAATGCAACGTGGAGCGGTTCCTGAGGGTGCCAGTGCCGCCGGCGGCGCTGGTGCAGCTGATGGCTGGCGAGGCTCCGATTGTGGTGCATGAGCCGGGTCAGGCGCGTATCGAGTGGCGTGGTGGGCGTTACGTGATCGATATCGACAGCCGCCACGACGTGCATGAGGCAATCGAGCTGGTGCCCCGCGATGAGGATTGGGAAAAGCCGTTCACGGAGCAGCGTCTACGTGTGGTTGCCGTCACTGTCGAGCAGCGGGGGGTCGAGCTATATCGCGCCGAGCTCAAAGATCATCGGCCCGCGACGACCGCGGCGCCGCGGGAGGACCCTTTGGGTATCGATGACCCGGTGCCGCCGAGTGGTCCGGAGTGTCACGCGGAGATCCCGCGCTACGTGCGCTTCGTCGTGCCGCTCTCCGAGCGCGATGTCGTATTCGAGCACCAACAAGTGGAGCACAATCCGCCACTCATCGAAGGGGTGTTCACGCAACAGCCCCCGGGTGGTGTGACCGTGCGTCATTCAATGTGTCAGTGACGCCGGAGCCTAACGGTCGGTGCCATGCTCGGAGGCGTCGTGCGTCACGGAGTTCGTAGCGCTTCGAGGACGGCGCCGGGGCAATCGCTGATGATCGTGTGGACACCCAGCCGTTTGAGGGCACGGGCCTGGCTTGGGTCGTTGACCGTCCAGGTGTTGACGAAGTAGCCCTCGAAACGCTGCATCAACTCTGGTCGATCGAGCAGAAGTGTTGCAGGTGGGTGAACTGCCTGGCAGCCAAGCAGCCGCGGCCATGTCGTTGCAGTCAGGCAGCCGTGTTGAGCGGAAAACAAGAAGCCTGTGGAATATTGGGGCGCGGCGTCGCGGAATCGTTTGAGCAGCCATGGGTGAAACGACGAAACGATGACACTCGTCGTGGGGATACTCCGGTCAATCAGCAGCTGTGCCGTGGCTTGAGCGACTGGGTCGCGGCGCGCCGAGCCGGACTTGAGCTCGATGTTGACGAACTGACCGTTGTCGACTGCCCACTCCAGTACTTGTGCCAGGCGCGGGATTGGGTGATCGCCCGTGAGGCGCACTTTCGCAAGCTCCTGACTCTGCATCCGTCGCACGATGCGCGCGTCGCGTCCATCGGTGACGCGGCGCAAATCCAGATCGTGAACGACGAAGAGCTGCCCATCCACGCTCAGTTGAACGTCGAGTTCCGTCCCCAGGGCGCCTTCGTGTTGCGCCAACTCGAAGGCGGCCATGGTGTTCTCGACGGCGGCATGGCGCGCACCGCGGTGACCCAAGACGATCGGTAGGTCAGGAGGCGAGTTCATCTGCGATGTTCTGGGCGATTGTTTGGGCCCGTTGCCCGTCCGCTACGGAAATGCCGCCCACGACGGGATGCCCGCCGCCACCGTAGCGAGCACAGATCGAGCTGATGTCGGTATCTAGCAGGTGCCCGCACCAGGGGTTGTATCCGACGGAGATCTTGAACCCGTGTTGCAGTCTCGCGACGACGACAGAATAGACGGAATCTGGGTACAGCGCGTAGGTGACGAACTTGCCGATCATCTCGAGTGGCTTTTCGGTCAGATCGACGAAGACGACACGTCCGCGTGTTTGAGCCTTCGCGCGGACGGCGGCGACGAAGCGGTCGTGGCGTTTGCCGAGGGGGGCGTAGCGACGCTGGATGTCAGCGCTTTCGGCCACCTGCTGAAGGGGCTGGGTCAACAGTCGTGCACTGAGCTGCGCGAGGAAGGCGTCGTTGCCCTGATGTTCGACGACGGAGACGAGGCGCATCACTGGGTTGGATTTCTCGATAGCCGCCGCGGCGCTGTCAAAGGCGGCGGAGTCGACGAGATCTGCCCAGTGCACCAACTCGTCGAAGTCCGCCTCGAGTCCAAAGCGGTCGATGGCCGTTTCGTAGATGAGTTTGGTGCAGGACGAGAAGTCTGCGTCGAAGACGAGACGGTTGCTTTGGGCTGCGCGCTCGTCGAAGTACTGGCGGTCCGCGTCGTTGGCGAAGGCGGTGCGGTGGTGGTCGAAATACCAATCCACCTTGTCGGAGGCGGTGAAACGGTAGTCGAGGATGGCGTTCAACTCGCCGGTGAGGTGCTCAGGAGCTGCTGTCTGCTGGTTCACACCGTAGCCACACGCACGATAGCTGAATGCCAGCCCGTCCCCCTCGAGGTGCTGCAGGAGGCGGCTGAAAATGACGGCACTGCAGAGCCCGTCGAAACAGTGTCCGTGGGTAGCCACGAGGACCTTCATGTAGGAGAGCGTACCACATGCTTGACCGCGTGCGTCCACCTTGGGCCGTCTCCTTGGTCTCCGGTGCGGGTGGCTCCGGAGGTGACGATTCCGTTCGTGGCACAAATCACGCAACTCCGCAGGATGCAGGACGAGCAGAACGCCATGCGACCCGTCGTCTTGTGCGCCGATCGGCTCCCCGTTGGGATCGCCGATCTGCCGGATCCGCCTCAGCGATTGTACCTGTGGGGGCGCATGCCGCCGCGTCCGTGGGTCGCCGTCGTCGGCACGCGGCGCGCCTCGGACGGTGCGCTTGCGTACACACGCCAGTTGTCCGCTGAATTGACCCGCGCGGGAGCGACGGTGGTTTCCGGTGGCGCCCAGGGCATCGACGCCGCGGCCCACGAGGGTGCGCTCGACGCTGGAGGCTGCACTGTCATCGTGGCGCCGAGCAGCTTCGAAAAACCCTACCCGGCGGCCCACGCGGACTTGTTCCAAAGGGTGGTCGACCGTGGTGGCGGTGTGCTGTCGGAACACGGACGAGGCGTCAGCGCCAAGCGACACGTATTCTTCGCGCGCAATGCCATCATGGTGGCGTGCAGTTCGGCGGTGGTGTTGATGGAAGCGCCGTTTCGTAGCGGTGCACGTAACGCAACCCAATGGGCGAGGAGACTCAAGCGCGCTCTTTTCGTCGTTCCGCATCCTCCGTGGCATTCAGCGGGGCGGGGAAACATCACGGAGCTGCAGCTCGGCGGCCGGCCGTTGGCGAGTCATCGAGATGTTCTCAAACTGTTGGCTCGTGCCGGGCATCCACTGATCACCACCGGTCCGCCCTGTGTTCAGCCATCCCTTTGGGAAGACGGAGGGAGCGCGCACTCCCCCGCTCGGGGTGCCGGCAGCACCGCCCACGCAAGCACCAGGGCGCCTCTCGTCGGTGCTTTGGGTTCGGAGCCGGGCGAGGCGATGACGGACACGCAGCCAAACGCGACTGGTGACGTGGATGTGGTGCTCGCGGCATTGTCGGCACGGGACTTCGTGCAGCTGGACACGTTGTGCGAATGCACGGGGCTCAGTGCATCCCACGTTCAGCAGCAACTGACGCACTGGGTGCTCGACGGGACGGTCGAAGTGGGGGCTTCTGGGTACCGGCGCGCGCGCTAGAGACGCCGTCCGACGAGCTCAGCCAGCGCGACCTCAGACCGGCAGGGTCCGTCGTGCCCGCGGACGCTATTGACACCGCTTGCGTGACAGTGCCATCCCCCGCGGGATGAACGATTCCCCACGAGGCGCTCAACTGGTCACGATCATTGGCGCTGGGCTTGCAGGCTCGGAAGCCGCACTCCAGCTCGCCGCGCGCGGTCACCGGGTGCGTTTGCTGGAGCAGAAGCCAGTGCGTCGCACGCCTGCGCAAACGAGCGACGCCTTGTGCGAGCTCGTGTGCAGCAACTCCTTTCGGGGCGCGTCGTTGATGAATGCCGTTGGTCTGCTCAAAGAAGAAATGCGTCGACTTGGTTCTCGCGTCATCGAGGTGGCCGACGAGACGCGGGTGCCCGCGGGCGGTGCGCTGGCGGTCGATCGGGAGCGCTTTTCCGCTGGGATGACCGAGTTGCTCGCAGCCGAACCGTTGATCGAGGTCGTCTCCGAGTGCGTCGAGGACATTCCGGAGGCGCGCCCGCTGCTCATCGCCACTGGACCACTGACCGCGGGAGGTCTGGCGGACTCGATTGCTGCTCGTGTGGGAGTCGAACAGATGGCGTACTACGACGCCATCGCGCCGATCATCAGCGCGGACTCCATTGACTGGGACAAGGTCTACTTCGCGTCACGCTACGACAAAGGCGAGAGCGAGGAGGACCAGAAGGCGTACGTCAATTGTCCGATGGACGCCGAGCAGTACAAGACCTTCGTGGCTGAGCTGTGTGCGTCTACCCGAGTCGTCAAAAAGGACTTCGAGGAAGTGCGTTACTTCGAGGGGTGCCTGCCGATTGAAGTCATGGCTGAGCGGGGAGAGAAGACTCTGGCGTACGGTCCGATGAAACCCGTGGGGCTTCGCGACCCGCGAACGGGCAAGACACCGGCTGCTGTCGTGCAACTGCGCAAAGAGGACGAGGCCGGAACGGCCTACAATCTCGTGGGGTTTCAGACCCGCATGACCTACGGCGAACAGGCGAGGATCTTTCGAACCATTCCGGGATTGGAGAAAGCCGAGTTCTTGCGACACGGCGCCATCCACCGCAACACCTTCATCAACGCTCCGCTGGTACTCGACCAGTTCTTTCGCCTCAAGTCAGATCCGGACATCTACTTCGCCGGGCAGATCACCGGCACGGAAGGCTACGTGGAGAGCGCAGCTGGCGGCTGGCTTGCAGCGTACTTCATTGCCGAACACTTGTCGGGGCGCGAGCCGCTCTTGCCGCGACACACCACCGCGCACCGCGGACTCATCCAGCACACTCAACGACAGGTGGACGACTATCAGCCGTCCAACATCACGTTCGCTCACATCGCCCCTTGGGACGGGCCTCGCATGAAGAAGCGCGACAAGTACGCTGCCATGAGCGAGCGCGCGCTGCGAGATATCGACGCGTTCATCAAAGCCAACGAGGAGGCGCAACGCCAAAGCCCGTCGCCCTCAGGCCAGCTGAGCCCATCGCGTTCAGGCGAGTTGAGCAATGATGGCGTCAGCGAACAGCCACTGGTTCTTGGGGATGCGTAGCCAGCGCCCGTCCCAAGTGATCTTGCCCTGTGCGGCGAGGCGTTCGAGGCGTTGCTCGCGTCGAGCGCCGAGGCCACCGAGGCCGAGTTCCGCCAAGTGAGCGGGGATGTCCAGGCCGCTCTCGACGCGCAACCCGAGCATGAGACGCTCGAGCAGACGGGTTTCGGCATCGAGAGTCTCGAACGCCGCGTATGTTTGACCTGGGCCTGCGGTGCCCGCACTCGCTGTTGGCCAATGGGTTGTCTCGAGATAACGCTCGATGGACACGGGGTTCTTGTAGCGAATCACTTGCTCGCCTCGAGGGATAGTGCCCCACGCACCGCAGCCGATGCCCAGGTAGTTGCGACCTTGCCAGTAGCCGAGATTGTGGCGTGCCTCGTGGCCTGGCTTGGCGTAGTTGCTGATCTCGTAGTGGCACAGACTGTGGGAGTGCAGGGCGCCCTCCACCGCAAGGAAACATTCTGCGACGCTTTCCTCGGGCAGGAGGGGTAGGCGCCCCTGCCGGTGGCGTGCACCGAATTGGGTTCCGGGCTCAATTGTCAGTGCGTAGGCGCTGACGTGAGAGAGACCCAGCCGGGCGAGTGTGTCCGCCTCGGTGGCGGCCTCTTCAGGGCGCTGGCCGTGCACTCCGAAGATCAGATCCGCCGAAACTCGTGACAGCCCTGCCTCCAAGGCCTGCTCGACCGCCCGAAGTCCTCCCGCCCCGTCGTGGAGGCGACCCAGGAATTCCAATGTCGCATCGCTCAGGGATTGGACGCCGATGCTCACCCGATCCACCCCGATCCCGTGCAGGCGTTCTCCCAGTTCCCTGGAAAAACTCGTTGGATTGCACTCCACCGATATTTCGGTTTGGTCCCACTGAAATAAGCGTCGGGCAGCGGCGATGACCGCGCCGATGCCGTCAGCCCCCCACAGCGATGGGGTGCCGCCACCAAAGAAGATGCTCCGTAGCGGCTCTCCAGCCAGGGAGGGCGCGCGACTCTCGAGCTCCCGCAGCACGCTTTGCGTGTAGGCGTCCCGGGGAATATCGGCTCGATCCGACGCAATGCTGAGAAAGTCGCAGTAGGGGCACTTGCGCAGGCACCACGGGAAGTGGACGTACAGCCCCAATCCTGTGGCTTGTCCAAGTGCGCCGTTCGGGTTCGCCTCTTGGGGCAGCGCCGACGGCTTGGCGCTTCTTGCGGGAGGTGTTAGGTTTTTCATCAGGCCTTTGGTCATCCACAGCCGAGGTTCGCTTTGCTTGCACCCAGTGATCTAGTCCAACGTGTTCAGGGCTATCTTCCCGACTCGGACCTGGGAGTCTTGGAGAAGGCCTACGCTTTTGCTGAAGAGGCCCACAAGGACCAAAAGCGAAAGAGCGGTGATCCTTACTTCATTCATCCCGTGGCTGTCGCCTCGGCTCTGGTGGAAATGCGTCTGGATGTCGCCAGCGTTTGTGCGGGTCTGCTCCACGATGTGGTGGAGGACACGGATACTGCCATCGAAGAAATCGGGCGCGAGTTCGGGGACGAGGTGGCGCAGCTCGTCGATGGCCTGACCAAGCTGAACAAGATCAATTTCTACTCCCGAGAGGACCGCCAAGCGGAGAACTTCCGCAAAATGGTGGTGGCGATGTCGAAGGACGTCCGCGTGCTCTTGGTCAAGCTCTGTGACCGCCTGGACAACATGCGGACGATGGAGCACATGAAGCCGGAGAGCCAAGAGCGCATCTCCCGAGAAACATCGGAAATATACGCGCCGCTCGCCCACCGCCTGGGCATGAACCAAGTCAAGAGTGAGCTCGAGGACCTCTCACTACGCTACCTGGATCCGGAAGCGTACGGAGACATTCGAAGAAAGCTTGCCACGGGGAGCAAAGAGCGGGAGCGCTACATCGATGGTGTCTGCCGTACGATCAAACACCTCTTCGGTGAGCGGGGCATCGAGTGTCAGGTCACCGGTAGGCCACGCCACGTCACGAGCGTCTACAGGCGTCTCAAGGACCTCAAGTGCGACTTCGAGCAGCTGCACGACTTGATCGCCTTCCAAGTCTGCGTCGAGTCGGTCACCGACTGTTACATGGCGTTGGGTGTACTTCATTCCAAATGGTTGCCAGTGCCGGGGCGGTTCAAGGACTACATAGCGTTGCCCAAGCACAATCGCTACCAGTCGCTGCACACCAGCGTGATCGGTCCGGGCCACAAGCGGATGGAGATTCAGATCCGCACTCACGAGATGCACCAGGTCGCGGAGAAGGGTGTGCTCGCGCATTGGGAGTATCGCGCGAAACTCTCCGGACGTGTCCGCCCCGATCACGCCAAGAAGTTCTCCTGGTTGCGGGAGATGGAGAACTACCAAAAAGACATCAAGGACCCGGCCGAGTTCTTGGAGATGATCAAGAACGACCTCTTTCCGGATGAAGTCTTCGTGTTCACCCCCAAGGGGGACATTCGAATGCTGCCGCGAGGGGCGACTCCGCTGGACTTTGCCTATTCGATCCACACGGAGCTCGGGGATCACTGTAGCGGCGCGCGCGTCAACGGCTCGCGGGTAGCCAATAGCTACAAGTTGCACAACGGCGATGTCGTCGAAGTCGTCAGCGACTCGAAACGCTCGCCTACCAAGGACTGGCTCGATCACTGCGTGACTACACGGGCGCGCAATCGTATCCGCAACTTCGTCCGGACGCACAACCGCCGCAAGAGCGTCAACCTGGGGCGTGAGCTGTTGGAAACCGAGTTGCAGCGTTCCGGTATGAGCCTCGTCAAGCTGATGCGGACAGACGAGCTGGTGGATGAATTGCTCACTCAGTTCAAGTTGGCAGACTCCGATGCGCTGCTCCTCGCCCTAGGATTCGGCAAGCTCGACGCGCACCAAGTCGTCGAGACTGTACGCGAGATCAAGCGTGCAGGGGACCAAACCGAGGAAGTTCCGGGCGAGCTGAAGACCGGCGCACTCGAGAAGCTGATGCGCAAGTTCACCGGACGTGATGTCGACGGCATTCGGGTGGACGGGCTGGACAGCAAGCTCGTGCGCTACGCCAAATGCTGTAATCCCCTGCCAGGTGATGCGATTATCGGCTTCATCACACGGGGGCGTGGTGTTGCCGTCCATCGCCGAGACTGTCCAAAGGTGTTCGATACCACCGACCCAGAACGTCGCATCGCAGTCAACTGGAGCAGTCGCACGACGATCAACCGTCCGGTGTCTCTCAAGGTGTTCACGCGCAACACACCCGGCATCCTCGCGCACGTCACTCAAGTCTTCAGCACACAGAAGATCAACCTGAGCGAGGTGAACTGCCACGCCAGTGACACTGGGCACGCCGAAAATACCTTCACGTTTCTCGCCAAGGACGTGAGCCAGGTGCGCAACGTCATGAAGGCCATCAGCAAGGTGACCGGAGTCGTGAGTGTCGAGCGGGAGTAGCCGTCGGGGACGATGGCTTCAGTTCTTCTGGAACACGACCGTGTGATTGTTGGCTGGCATCGGGATCAGCGCCTCCAGCCCTAAGCCGTGCCCTGCGCCGGCTGATTCCACATCGCGCAGCTCCCTCACGCCCCAGCTGGGATCTCTCGAACGCAAGGACTGGTCGAACTCGGCGTTGCTCTGAGCTCCCCAGTCGCCGTCGACCTTGTACGGGCCGTAGAGGATCAGCCGGCCGCCGACTGGCAACAGCGAGCTAGCGTGCCCGAGCAAGTTCAGCGTCGCCTGCCAGGGTGAGATGTGAATCATGTTGATGCACAGCACGACGTCGTAGCTCTCGAGTGGGGGAGCATCGTTGCAGACGTCGAACTGTACGGGGGACATTAGGTTGTCCCGTTGTGCTTCGCGAATGTAGGCGTGAATGCTGGCCAGGGCGTCGTCCGACAGATCGCTGGGCTGCCACGTGAGGGTGGGGAAGGCCGCTGCCAGCGCAACGCAGTGCTGGCCCGTCCCGCTCGCGACCTCCAGGACCCGCCCCGTTGCCGGCAGGTATTTCGAAATGGCCGCGATGATGGGCTGGGTGTTGCGTTCGGCCGCGGGTGCGTACCGTTTAGCGTCGAGAGGAGGCATGGGGTGTGGCATCGCAACGATGTCGGCCGTTGGCAAGCGGCCGGCGGTAGGAAATTTCCGCTTGATGGGGAGCGCAGGGTCCGGCCGGATCGCCGCGACTACGCTGACACGGTGACCTTGTAGGTGGTGGCTGGCTGCCGCCCTCCCGTTCTGGCACGCCTCGCGGTGGAAGCCAGGTTGGGCTGGACGACAAGGTGCGGAAAGCTCACACTCGCCGGCGTTGTCCTGAGCCATGTCCGAACGATCCGCCGCTCATCGTCGATTCATGCTTTCTCCCACGCGTGCCCTGCTACCGCTGGGCGCGTTGACGGCGCTGGCTTGTTCGGACGACGGAGCGCTCGCCCAGGACGCGGACACGTACCCGAGTGCCACGGGCGCAGCCATGGCAGCGCATGAGTCCTCGGATACCGACGGGTCCGACCTCGGAAGTGATGCCGGCCCGGAAAGCATGGGCTCCAGCGCTGCCGAGCCAGGACAAACCTCACTCGTGGCGCGCCCATCAGCCGACTCGGGAGACGCAGACCCGGCGAGCGACGAGGTGGTGGATGGCACCGACCTCGCGATGGTTGAGGGATCAGGTGCACAGTCTGCCGAGTCCGAGAGCGACGACCCGCGACCCACTCAGGCTGAAGGTGATGACCCGCGCACTCCAGAGGACGGGGCCGAGGGTGCCGACGACGGGTCTTCTTTGGAGGACCTGGCCGCCAACACCGCCGAGGACGGCGAAGCCTTGGAGCCCAGCGATGGCGCCGAGTCGGGTTTCGACATCGAGCTGGTGTTCGACATCGATGGGGAATTGGATCCTATCGTTCGGGAGGCATTCGAAGCCGCTCGCGTCCGCTGGCAAGAGGTCATCGTGGGTGACTTGGTGGACTACGAGAGTCGAGTGACTCGGCAGTGCGACGGCTTCGAGATCCCCGAAGTGGTCGATGACTTGATCATCTTCGTGACGTTGGAGAGCATCGACGGGCCAAACGGGATCCTCGGAGCAGCCGGGCCTTGCATGATACGCGGGGAGGGCGCGCCTCTACCGTTCGCTGGCCGCATGCAGTTCGATACCGATGACTTGCTGGGGTTTGCCGAGCAAGGGCGGCTGGAAGAGATTGTTCTGCATGAGATGGGGCACGTACTTGGTATTGGAGCCCTCTGGCAGCCGTTGGAGCTGTTGGATGATCCCGCTTCCGGTCAGCGGGATGTGGCGGACACCGCCTTCACGGGGTCCCTTGCGATTGAACGTTTCGAGGCGGCCGGTGGAAACGCTTACGACGGTGCCAAGGTTCCGGTCGAGAACAGCGGGGGCGACGGAGTCGCAAACGGTCACTGGCGGGAGTCGGTGTTGGGCAACGAATTGATGACGCCGTTTCTGTCGAACCTTCCGGGGCTGCTCAGCGAAGTCACCATCGCGTCGCTGCAGGACGTGGGCTACGAAGTGAGCTACGACGCCGCGGACGCCTACTCATGGCCGCCAGAGGAGGAGCCCCGCTTCGCTGCCGCGGGTGTTGTCGGCGGCAGTGCCCAGGTGTCGCTCCACGATGACATCCTACGGATCCCAATTTACGCGGTGGATGCGGATGGCGCGGAGCGGCGTCTCCGCTGAGTCGCGGTAGCCGATTTCGGCTGAGTGCGAGGGGGAGTCAACCGGTCGGGACGCCGGATCCGGGCAAGGTTGAGCCAATGCCGGTGCCGGAGCGTCTACCCTGACGACGCAGCGCCGTGTAGACCCCTCGGCACAGTCTGGTACCGACAGAGCTGGGAGGGCGTGGCATCTGCGCCGCCCGTGGAAGGAATGAGGAGATTATTGTCATGCGTTCGTGGACTTCACTGACTTGGATTGGCATCGCCGGTATTTGTTTCGGTTGTGCGGGCGAAGAAACCGCCCCGGCCGCCCACCCCGTGGGCTCAGCAAACAAACTGTACGCGGACGGGCCCGGTGATCCGGCGCACAACCTGCTCAAGCAGAGCGATTTCGAAGACGGTGTGATGCTGCCTTGGATGACGAGCTTCGGCAACGGGGGCGCCGGCACGATGGCCATCAAAGATGGTGCGCTTTGCCTGACCATCGAGCAACCCGGCAAGGAGCGGTGGGATGCTCAAGTACGGCACCGAGGCATGGTGGTGCAGAAGGGCCACACCTACGTCCTGAGCTTCAAGACCTGGGCCAGCCGTGACACGAAGGTAGCGGCCAAAGTGGGCATGAGCGGGCCTCCCTACTCCGACTACTGGAGCCGCGCGCTGAAGCTGACGACTGAGCCGCAACAGATGAACTTCGAGTTCACGATGGACGAGGAAGATGATCCGACCGTCGAGGTGGCGTTCCACGCCGGTGGAGGGATGGTGCAGGGCGAAGGTCCCATTGACGTGTGTTTCGATGACCTGATCCTTTCCGATCCGCAGTTCACACCGCCGCCGCCGCCGCCTCCGGTGGTGGTGCCGGATGTGCGCGTCAATCAGGTCGGATACCTTCCGGGCTACACCAAGCTCGCGACCATCGTTACCGACGCCACGGAGCCTCGAGACTGGAAGCTTCTCGATGCCTCTGGAAAGCAGGTCGCAGAAGGCAAGACCACACCGGTTGGCAAGGATTTGTCCTCCGGAGATAGCGTGCAGGTCATCGATTTTTCGGCCTTCAAGAACGAAGGCGAGGGTTTTCTGCTGATCGTCGGCGACCAGAAGAGCGACCCCTTCGACATCAAGAAAACGTTATACAAACAGCTCAAGAACGACGCATTCAAGTACTTCTATCACAACCGCAGTGGTGTCGAGATCAAGATGCCGTACGCGGGTCAAGAGCAGTGGGCGCGTCCTGCAGGCCATCCAAAGGAATTGGTGACATGCGCCCCAGAAGACGTGCTCGTTGCGGCAGGTTGGCCTGCGGGCTCGTCTTGCACGTACCAGCTCGACGTCACCGGCGGCTGGTACGACGCTGGCGACCACGGCAAATACGTAGTCAACGGTGGAATCAGTGTTTGGACGCTGATGAACTGGTACGAGCGCGTTCAACACCTCAAGGGTGACAAGACCGCGTTCGCGGACGACAGCCAGCTCTTGCCGGAGAGTGGCAATGGGGTCCCGGATATCCTGGACGAAGCCCGTTGGCAGATGAAGTTCATGCTGGGGATGCAGGCCAAGGAGGGGGACAAAGCCGGCATGGTGCACCACAAGATGCACGACGCAGAATGGACTGCTCTTGGACTTGCTCCCCACGAGGACAAGATCACGCGTTACCTGCGCCCAGTGAGCACGGCGGCCACGTTGAATCTAGCGGCGACGGCGGCACAAGCGGCGCGTGTGTTCAAGCCTTTCGATGTGGAGTTTTCCAATCAGTGTTTGGAAGCAGCCGAGAAGGCGTGGGCAGCCGCCAAGAAGTTCCCGGAGCTGTATGCGCCTGTAGACAGTGCGGGTGGCGGTGGTCCCTACGACGATGACGAACTCAGTGACGAGTTCTACTGGGCTGCAGCGGAGCTGCTGATCACGACGTCGAAGGGTGAGTACAAGAACTACCTCAAGAAGTCGCCATTGCACGCCACGGCGCCGGCTGCTGTGGGTGGCAAGGACAGCACTTCGTACACCCCGATGACGTGGCAGGACGTCGACATGCTCGGCAAGATTTCCCTCGCTGTCGTCCCGAACGCGTTGGCGCAGACACGCATGCGTTACCGCGAGGTTCTGGCGCAAGCGGCTGACAAGTACCTGGAGATAGCGGCCAAACAGGGCTACCGGCACCCACTGCAGCCGGAAAGCGATGGCAAGTACCAGTGGGGCTCGAACTCGGTCGTCATCAACAACGCGCTGTTGATGGCCTTGGCCTACGACTTCACCAAGAAGCAAGAGTATCGAGACGGCGCGGCTTCTGCGATGGACTACCTGCTGGGGCGAAACGCAATGGGGCAGTCCTACGTCACCGGGTATGGTGAACGTCCGCTGCAACACCCCCATCATCGCTTTTGGGCCAAGCAGGCGAACCCGAACTACCCACCGCCACCTCCCGGGGCGCTTTCCGGTGGACCCAATTCGAGTTTGCAGGACCCGTATGCACAAGCTGCCGGACTCGCCGGCTGTGCGCCTCAGAAGTGCTTCGTGGACCACATTGAGTCTTGGTCCACAAACGAGATCACCATCAACTGGAACGCCCCGTTTGCGTGGGTTGCCGCCTGGCTAGACGAACACGCGGAGTGAACGGAAGAAGCCCGAGCTGAAAGCTCGGGCCGCGTTGACGCCAGCAGACTACAGTCCGTCGACACAATCGTCGAAGTTACGTTCCTCGACCTCGCACAGGTTCATCGCGAGGTGGGTCGTGCCGTCGTCTTCGCAGATCCAGTTGGCGAGAGGTTGCGAATTGGCACATCGGTGATAGACGTCTGCCGGCCTGGGGCAGCGCTCATGCACAGCCTCGCACGCAGTTTGGCATTGGCTGAGCGTCGCATCCCGTGGGCACATGCTGCGCGAGCAGTACTCCTCGCACACGTTGACGGGGTCGAGTGGGTGGTCCTCGTCACTGCAACCGACCGACGATGAGATCCCGCCCAGCAGTATTCCCAAAGCGATGCGTCGCCAGCCCCCAGCGAGGCGGGACAATCGAGACTTGATGCGCACGTGATAGAGTGACGGCCGGTCCTTGTTCATCTAATGCCCTTTCCGCCTGATGTATTGACACACCCTAAGCGAAGGAGCAGCCCTTCGAGTGCGACGGCTTCGGCGGCTCTTTGGTGTGTCGGTCTGGGCTGGAATGTTCTTCGAAGGCTCGTGTCCCTGAATGGCTCAGAATAGGAAGGTGCTCGCTTTCATCCAGGTGCTGCTGGCGCCGTTGGGCCATTCATGATGCCATCGAAAAGGTAGCGACGCGGTGATAGCGTAACGGTGCGGGTCAATCGTGAGTCGCAACTGGGTGCGAGGCGTCGATGAACTGTCCTTTGAAGCGTCCAAAAAGCGCGTGAGCGCCCATTCGACTAGGGGGTGTCCCAAGTTTCTGCTCGTTGCTTGCGCCTCCTGCCTCGCAGCAGCGCAAGAGACTTGGGGCACCCCTAAAGTCCCGCGTCGTCCTCGCGGGCAGAGAGTATCGCTATCGGGCGTCGGTCGACCTTCTCGTTTGCTTGCACGCTGTGGGGGGGAAGCGTCTCTGTCCCTGCCTTGGTATCGGGCGTGGGGTCTCCCTGCCTAGCAGTCAGACTTGGCGACGGGCTCGCCGCGCAACGACGGATCTCGAGGTTGAGATGCTGTGGGTCGCGTTTGACACGGAGCACACGCTGCCCCGTCCAGATCGTTTGCGCGTCTTTTTCTGGGACAAACACCTGGAGGGCATCGCGAGGCTCCCGCAGCACGAATGACAGCGCGCCCGCATCGAGTTCATAGTGGCCTGCCGCGCATCGCAGTCTTGGCGTACCCAGGTCCAGTGCCTGGGTATCCTCCGAGGCGCCAACTCTTACCGCGAAACGCCCCGTAGGGCATTCGGCGATCAGGTACGGTAGACCACTGACGTGAGTCAGTCCGGCGGGGTCGCAGCCGGGTAGCAGTTGTTGCGCTTCGGCGTACTGGGGTGACGGCGTAATCGAGAAGACGGTAGTGACACTCCGTTCCTCGTCTCGAGTGCACACCGCATAGTGCCAGCGCTCTCCAAGACTCAGCAGACGAGCAGCGTTGCTAGTGCAGGGCACCGGAACACTGAGCGTGACACGGCTCGTCTTTGCACGCCCCTGCTGGAGGTCGTGGAACGAAAACTCGTGGCAAGGTCCCGTCGCGCCTCCGGGGCAGCGTTCCGGGGGCCCTCGCACTAGAGCGACGCTGTTCGTACCTCGGCTGGTCAGAGCGAGGTTGCCTCCATGGCTTGTGGCGGTCGCCCAAGCGGGTCGAAGTTCGAAAGCTGCGCCGCCTGCGTCGGGAGTTCCAAGCCAGGCCCACGCGTCCGCGACCGCGCCAGCATCTGGACGTTCTTGTTGCGACAGCCACACCACTGCGAGTCCTGACTGCCCCCACGACGCCTGAACATCGCTGATGCTCGCTGGGTCCGCGATCTCGAAGATGGTGCGAGCGTCGCCCAGAAATTCGCCCTGACGATCAAGCTGGCGGGCTTTCAAGATCGACCTCGTGGGCGTATGCGTCGTCCACACGAGCGTCGCGCCAGCGGGTGACGAGATCAGGGCAAAGTCGGTCGGGGTATCGACGAGCTTCCCAGGCACCGGAGGTGCCGTCGTTTGCGCGGGGGGCGTCGCTACTCGCTCTGGGGAACACGCCTCGCAGGCCGGCGTTGCCCATCCGCACACCGCCAATGGGAGCCATCGAACGTACCTGACTGCAGAATGGCGTTGGGATGCCATGGCGTCAGTTTGTCGGGACGAACTTCTTCGGGTTGGCGACGAATTGCTTGCGGCAGGTTTCTGCGCAGAAGTGGTAGGTATTGCCTTCGAACTGGGCTGTTGGCGTTTGGTCGGTGACTCTCACCTGCATCGAGCAGACGGGGTCGACGGCGATGGTCGCGTCAGTATCGCTGGGCACGTCAGTCGCTGATGCGCCGCCCTTGCCCGAACGGCCTGCTGTGTCTTGCGGTGTCCCCTCATCTACTGTTGCGGAAGAGGTGAGGTTTTCGAGATAGTCCAGCAGCGAAGAGATCTGGGACTCGTCGAGGTGTGCGGCGTAGCTCGGCATCAGTCGCAAATAACCCCGAACAACGTCTTTTCCAGGTGCGAGCAGCGATTGTCGCAGGTACGCGCGGTCCGCGGTCGCCTCTCGACCATCTTCGAAGCGGCGCGTCTTTTTGAACACCCCTGCCAGCGGCGGAGCCAGCCTTGAGTTGTCGTGGCAGGCCCCGCAGCTCAGGCGCTCGTAGAGAGCTGCACCATCTGCTGGGGCCTGCTTCGGTGGGGCTTGTCCCAGTAGTTCATCCACGTCGACGACTAGGCGCTCTAGGGCACGGTCGTCGTTGCTGTCGTAGGCACCGCGCACTGCACCTGCGCCATCCACGAGAAAGAACATGCTGCTGTGCATGATCTTGTTCTCCGGGTCGTCCGTTGGTTCCAGCGCCACCCTCATCCCGCGTGCGAGCTCTGAAAGCTGTCCCTTCTCGGGCCGCAGCAGCAACCAGCGACTTTCGTCTTTGGCCCAACCCTCCGCGTACTGCCTGAGAACGTCTACTGTGTCGACTTCCGGATCGACCGAAAAGGAGACGAACCGAAGGCGTGAGTGAGGGAGTCTGCGTTGTAGCAGGACCATGTTTGCGGTCATGAGCGGACAGACAGTGGTGCACGTGGTGAAGATGAAGTTGGCGATCCAGACGTTTCCCTCCAGGCTGCTCGTCGACACGATGCTACCGGTCTGCGAGGAGAACTCGAACTCCGGCGCCTGCCACAGCACTGGGAGTTCTTCGTTCGCCTGGTGCACGTAAGCGGCTCGTTCGGCGCCGGGGGGAGCGGTGATCTTGCGGTGCATGGTCGTCGCAAGGGTCGCGAGCAGGGCACCTCCCAAGACGGTGAGAGCCACGGCGATGAGGGCGAATTTTTGCTTCATGGTTCTTCGGGGGGAAGTCGCATATACGTGTGGCTTGCTTACAACCTATGTGTCGGCGTGCCGCGAGCTTCGCGAAAGGCTATGTCATCCGGCCGGACTGAGTGCCTAGCCCGGCCGTTCCGGTGTGGTCACGAGGTTTGTACGAGGGGGCCAAAGTAGCGCAACCGACGACAAGCGCCGATACGGCCCGAACGATCGCAGCGACGGGCTGGTATTCCGTTGGTGATAGTTGAGGGCGTCGCCCCGGATTCGTACCCCAGATACGGTCAAGGTAGTAGGAGCTGCGGGCGGTTTTGCAGTCCCGCGGCAAATCGCGCCGCGTCGCGGAGTTCGTTTGAGCCCACCCAGTCTTGATCGAATTCCCGTTCGTGCCGTCTCTCACTGGCTACGCTGTGCGCTCTGTTTCTCGTTCGTCGCGGGCTGCACGACATAGGGAGGCCTCGTCGACGACGATGCGTTGAGCGTCGAGACGGATGCTGGCAATCCGACCGACGATGGAACGACGGACCCGAACGGCATCCCTCGCTTGCGGACGCACCGATGGGACCATCGATGGGCACGGACAGCGCCGATTCGCCCACTGATCCTGGCACGGACGACCCGGGGACGGACGCTCCCAGCACCGACGAGACGGACGTCGCGACGACGGATGACGAGGACGATGGGGCGCCGATGCCTGGTGACGGTGGGCTTGGCTGCACCGGTGATGACTGCCTGCCCTGCTTCGACTTGCTGGAATCGAATGTCTGTAGTGCCAGCGGCTGCTGCGCAACGCCGCGACCAATCCTGCTTCGACGACCGTGTCGATGGCGACGAGAGCGACTTGAACTGCGGTGGCGTAGACTGCGCAGGCTGCGTGTTCGAGCGAGCGTGCGCAGTGTATCGCGATCGCATGGGTCGCAACTGCGAAGATGCCGGTTTGTGCGGGTTGCACGACAACACCACTGGGTGCGCCGGGGCTCTGTGCAACGGGGTGAGCGATTGCGTGACGCGGCTTTGTGTGGATGGCGTTTGTGGGGCATCGCCGGCGGGCGGCGCGTGCATGCTCGGCACCGACTGCACGACGCAGCGTTGCGCAGGAAACCGCTGCAACGATTGCTTGAGCGGGATCTGCACCGAAGCCCAATCGCCAAGCTGGCCTTGCCCGGGGGGTGCGAGTAGGGTGCGCCGATGAGTCAAGCCGCTGTCGACGCGACCGTGTTCCGTTTCTTTGCCGTCAGCGCGCCCGGGCTCGAGCTGTTGCTGCAGCAGGAATTGGCAGGGCTCGGGGCCGAAGCCAAGCTCGCTGAAGGCGGAGTCGAAGGAGCCGCCCCGCGCGAGGTGCTTTGGCGGCTCCACCGTCAAAGCGCGCTGGCGGAGTCGCTGAGGGTACGGCTCAAGCCATTCAAGGCCTCAACCTTTGCCGGGTTGGAGTCGGGCCTGGCGAAGTTGCCGTGGCACGTCTACGTCGCCCCTGGGACGCCACTGGATGTACGAGTCAGCTGCAAGCAGTCCAGGCTATACCACTCGCAGGCAGTAGCCGAAAGAGTCGAACGCGTCGTGACCGAGCGCCTTGCGGGGCGGCAGGTAGGTGGGGGAAGCATCGCTGCGAGCAAGCGACCTATCGCACTTCGACTGTATGTGCGGCTGGTCAACGACTTGGTCACGATCAGCATCGATACCTCCGGACAGTTGTTGCATCGGCGTGGTTACCGCAAGGCAGTGGAGACGGCTCCGATGCGAGAAACGCTCGCGGCGGCGATGGTGTTGTTGCTCCACGAGTTGGCTGGCGACCCACCCGCGCGGGTTTGGGACCCGTTTTGCGGGTCGGGCGTGCTGGCGTTGGAATGGCTGCGGACCCGGCTCGGCAAGGCGCCCGGCGAGCTCCGTCGCTTCGCCTTCGAGCGCTGGCCATCCCATCCAAGCGAGCGTTGGCAAGCTTGGTTGCAGGAGCAGGAGGGGCCCGGCGCGTTGCCGGATGTGCATGCGTGGTCGAGCGATGTGGACGACAAGGCCGTTCGTTCCACGCTGCTCAACGCAGCAGCGCTCCTTGGGGAAGGCTCGTCGGTGACGACGCTGTTGTCTTGCCAGGCGGGCGACTTCCGCTCTGTTGCCAAAGAGGTTCCGAAGGGCACGGCGGTCCTGGCAAACCCCCCTCACGGCAAACGCATCGGCAGCACACATCATAGTAACGAGCTGTATGACTCCTTCGAGAAGCTCCTACTCGAACGCAGAGATTTGCGGCCTGTGGTGCTCGCGTGCGGGCATCAGCCGTTCGTAGCTCGTGCGCTCTCCAAGCGTCGAGGCGGTTTGGCGTGGAAGCGTTTGGCTCGCACCAAGCAAGGGGGGCTACCCCTGAGTCTGCTCGGGCTTTCGTAACGTCACATCTGGCGGATGTCGACGAAGCTGCCGCTGGGCTCGCTACGGACTAGTTCGAAAGCGGCGAGCAGCCGCTCGGCGATTCGTTCGGGGGTTGGCATGGTCTCGGTGCCGCGAGCCGACTGGATGCGGCCGAGGGACGGGAAACGCTCCACGTCATCGTTTCCTTTGGAGCAGAGGACGTCTTGCATGGCGGTATCGACGAGGCCGGGCGCAAACGAGCAGAAGTGGGTGTTCAACCTCTCGGCGGCGTACAGCTTGAGCAGCATCACGAAGGCGGCCTTGCTCAGCGCGTAGGAGCTCCAACCCCGGCTGCCTGAAACCGCAGCGCCGGACGACATGCCGACGACTTGGCGCACCTCCAGGTCGCGCGCAAACAGAGAGTCGAGCAGTACCTTGTTGGCCCAGGTGTTGATGGTCATGACGCGCTCGATGTGGGCGAGGGGCGTTTCTGCGAGGTCTTGGATTTCCCCGAGGACGCCTGCGTTGAGGACGACCAGGTCGAGTTCAGGCACGCGCGTGAGCAGCCGTGTCAGTGCGGGCGCGGTACGGTCGAAGTCGGTCAGATCGGTCAGCACCTCCGTGAAACCATCACGCTTGCCGACGGGGGAGGGGCGCCGTTGCACCGCCAACACGCGGTCGCCGCGGTCTAGCGCTGCTCGGGCGAGTCCAAGGCCAATGCCTGAACTGGCACCAGTGATCAGAATGGTTTTGGACATGGGTCGGGCGTAGCAACGCCGAGCTGGCGCCGCAACGACTGGCCGCATTGGGGTGGATGCACGCTTGGCGGGGTGAGGTGCGCGTCAGGTTGGCTTTTCCAAGGACCGTTCGGTGTTGAGCGCCGCGTCGAGGGGACGCACGCACGGCTCGGTGCGAACTGCTCGTTCGCTGCGATGAGATCGCACCCAACGGTGCCGAGAATCCGGCTTCGTGAACCGGACAGCGTCAGATCATTACACCCAGAATGGGTTCCTCCAGCCACACGGAAGGCCACTTCTCGCGAGTTGCTCGGGTATCCTCATGCCTTTACCTTCCCGACCGGCGACTGCGGCGAGTCCATTCAACGAGGGCCGCGAGATACCTGCTACGGTACGCGGTCGGTTACAGGAGAATCATGCTTACAGCGAAGAATGTTACGTTCACGGGTCTGATGCTGGCGGCCTTCCACCTCGTTGCCTGTGGAGGACCCGAGCCTGGGGAGGTGACGCAGCCCGCGGGGCCCGGTGGTACGCCGACGGGGCCCGTCGGAGCGCCCGGAGTGGCCCCGGTGAATCCCGGGCAGACCCCCGGAGTGGCCCCGACCCCCGGAGTGAATCCCGGGGAGACCCCCGGAGTGACCCCGACCCCCGGCATGACGCCCGTCGACCCCGGTCCCGCAGTCGCGCCGTCGCCCACGATGCCCGGAACTGGGGTCAATCCGGTTGCTCCGGCCCCTGCTCCCACAGACCCCAACGTGCCCGCGCCCGTGCCGACGGACCCCAACGCTCCAGTGACGCCTGCACCCGTCAGCAATGGTGACAAGCCCCCAGGTTGGTACACCACGTCGGGCTGGGGCGGCTGCGTTTGGACCGGTGTCGAAGCCGAAGAAGACGTTGGCGCCAGCGGCCAGTCGACGATCGCTCCGAACGAATTCCTGGACGTCGCGGACGGGGGTCCCTACTGCGTCAGTGGCACCGTCGCCGCGCACGAGGCCTACGAGTCGGTGGCGCTCCTCGGCTTCAACCTGGGTGAGGATCCCGCGACCGCAAACTGTACTGCGTTGGACCCAACTGCTGACTTCCCGGTTCTACCGGCGGTTCAACCAACGGGCACAGGCATCGCGGTGAACTTCGTCAAGCAAGGTGCGGACACCAGCTTCGTCTGGCGCGTACAAATCCAAGGCCCGAACGGTGGTACCGACGCCAACGAGCGCTGGTGCGCAACCATCGCCGCGACGCAAGGTAAAGTCCACGTCCCATACTCGGACTTCAACACCGAGTGCTGGGAAGGCGGCATGGGAACGGACTACGCGGGGGAGCCGATCTCCTCGGTCGTCTTCCTTGTTCCTGGCGAGCCGACTGCAACGCCGTACGAGTTCTGCGTCAACGGTTTTGCTGATGGTGACAGCGCAGACGCGGCTCCCGATGGTTCGGCAGTGGCGGCCACCGAGATGGGCACCGTGGGTTATTCGGAGCTGTCTCCGGATGGTGACTTCGACCGCAAGAAGATTCTTGCCGGCGGCAACGAGTACATCTTGCAGAACAACAACTGGGGCAACCCGGCCGGCAGCGACCTGATCATGTCCTACGTCGGCAACAGCTTCTCCATCACGACGGCCAACGGCTCGTCCCCCGGCAACGGCATCCCAGCGTCCTTCCCGTCGATCTTCATCGGGGACAACGGTAACAGTCTCGGAGGCGTCGCCTCGACTACGACGGACCCGCTTCCGATCCAGATTTCGGCAATTCAAAGCGCCCAAACAACCTTCACCTGGAACGGTGTGGATGGTGACTTCAACGCCACCTACGATGTCTGGTTCGCCAACTCTCCACCGGCAGCAGAGTACCGTGATGGCATTGACGGGTTTGTCATGGTTTGGCTCTACAAGCCTGGAAGCCGTCAACCGATTGGCTCGGTCACGGGCAATGCGACGATCGCTGGTCACACCTGGGAGGTTTGGGAAGGTCCCCGTGGAGATGGCCCCGAAGGCTACAACGATGCACCTGTCGTTTCCTACGTTTCGCCCACCAAGCTGAACACTCTGACCTTCGACTTGAAGGACTTCATGGTGGACGCTGCGAGCCACGGCATCCCGTCCAGTATGTACCTGACAGATGTCTTCGGTGGCTTCGAGATCTGGGGCGGCGGCAGCAACCTGGAGATGCAGGAGTTCTCGATCGACGTTCAGTGAGAGTTCCGGCTCCGATGAAGAAGGGCGTGTGGTTCTCCACGCGCCTTTCTTCATTTAGCTTCGTTAGCCTAGCGCGAAGCGCCGCGGTCGAGCCAGTCCCGGTGCACGTCGGGAATGTCGTCGAGCAACTGTCTGGTGATCTCGCTGTTTGGCCTTTGGGTGACCGAATCAGGGCTGCCGTGCTCGGCGAACCTGCCCTGGTGCATGATGTAGATCGTGTCCGAGACGTAGCAGGCGAGCCCAACGTCATGGGTGACCAACACGATGGTCATCTCCAGCTCCTCCTTGAGCTTCATCAGGTAGTCTAGGATGCTCGCTCGGGAGCAGGCATCGACCATGCTAGTCGGCTCATCCGCCACGAGTACCTGAGGCCTCAAGATGAAGATGCGGGCGAGCAGCATGCGCTGCATCTGGCCGCCGGAGAGCTCGAAAGGATACTTGCCTTCGACATCGCCGGGCTCGATGTTGACAGCCAGCAGCGCTTCGTCTACGCGGTCTTCAATCTCCTTCTTGCTCGGTTTGGTTTCGAACAAGCGAAACGCGCTCTTGAGCTGGGAACGAATCGTGAAGAACTGGTTGAACGCGGAAAACGGGTCCTGGAAAACGGCCTGCACCTGACGCCAATGGGCGCGCGGGTCACGCTCCGCGTCGATGGCATGACCGTTGAACAAGAGCGTGCCGCTCGAGGGCACTTCAAGTCGAAGGAGCATCTTGGCTAGCACGGTCTTGCCGCACCCCGACTGGCCAACGATGGCGATGATCTCGCGGTTCTTGATGCGCAGATCCACGCCGTCCACTGCGGCAACAGCGCGCTTGCCGTGACCAAAGACTTTGCGGAGGCTGCGTGCTTCGAACTTGAAGCTTTCCTTCCTGGCGTTTCGATCGTCTGCTTCGATCACCTGTTCACTCGGCATACTTGCACCTCACATCACGCTCGGCGACGACGCGCAGTACCTGTTCGGTACTGCTGCAGTCGTCTCGAACGACCGGGCAGCGCTCCGCAAAGCGACAGCCGTGAATCGGCTTTGCGAGGTTGGGCGGCGCGCCCTCTATCGCGACTGGCTTTTTGTCTTCATGACCCCGCTCGGCGCTCAGCATCGAGCCCATGAGGGCTTTCGTGTACGGTTGCCGTCCATCGAAGATGACCTGCTCGGTGGTGCCGTATTCCACGAATTGTCCAGCGTACATCACTGCAATCCTGTTCGCTACATGCCGCAGTAGAGGTAGCTCGTGTGTGATGAACAGCATGCATGAAATGATGCCCTCGTCCATCAGCTCGAACAGTAACTTGATGACCGCCTTTTGGGTGGAAACGTCCAGAGCTGAGGTCGGCTCATCTGCGATGACCAGTCTGGGATTGAGCAGCGTCGAGATGCCGATGACGACGCGCTGCTTGGTGCCGGCTGGCAGCTCCACGGGATACGCTCCCAGTACGTCGTCCGCACGCAAGCCGATGCGAGTAAAACGTTCTCGAAGGCGGTCGTGAATTTCCCTGCGGTCCGCGCCGTCATCGTGACTGAGAATCATGTCGGCCGCTAGGTCCTTGATTTTGCGCGTCGGGTTGAGGCTGTTCAGCGCTCCTTGTGGAATCATACCGACCTTGCAACCGAGCACTTCCTTGCGGTTCTGCTCCACGCTCATACCCAACAGACTCTCGCCGGCGATGCGAACGTCTCCGGACGTGTGGAACAAGGGGGGAATGGTCAATCCCATACACCCGCTGACCAGCGTGGTCTTGCCGCAGCCGGACTCTCCGGCAATGCCCAAGATCTCCCCGTCCTCGAGACAAAAGGATACGCCATCTACTGCTTGCACCTTCTTCCCGAGGCGCGTTTGGTAGTGAAGTCGAAGGTCGAGAACCTCGAGTACGGTCACGATGAATTCACTTTCTCAGGCGGGGGTTGAATACGCCTTCCATCGCCGTGTTGATGACGAAGAGTGAAAACGCGATGACGGTGATCAAGAGCATGGCAGGTGCAAACGCCCACCAAGCACCATCACCCAGCGCCTCGTAGCGGATCGAGTCGTTGAGGATGGTTCCCAGCGATACGGAATCATAGGGTCCGAGCCCGAGCATGCTGAGAGTGGCTTCTGAGAGGATCCCCGCTGCTGCCTGCAGGATGAATACCATGAAGATGTAGGAGAGCAGATACGGCAGGATGTGCAGGACGACGATCTCCAGTGTGGTGTACCCATTGATGCGGGCCAGAGCTACGTGGTCGCGCCCGCGCAGGCTTGCGGACTGCGCCCGCACCGCACGGGCGCTCCACGTCCACGTGGTGGCCCCGATGATGAGAGCTATCAGACTCAGACTGCGCCCTTCCTCCAGACTCGACGAGAGCAAGATCAAGATGATCAGGTTCGGGATTACCAGAAAGAGATTCGTACCTACGGTTAGGACGTCGTCGATTAGACCTCCCTTGTACCCGCCATAGACACCGATCAGCGTGCCGACGACGGTTGCAACCGTGCCCGCCAAGAAACCCACGTGCATGGACGACTGCAACCCCTCGATGAGCATCGAGATCATGTCGAGGCCCATGTGATCGGTGCCCAACCAATGCCCCTCGCCCGGCGGCAAGTAGGCCAGGCCGACACGGTTTTCGATGTCTACGTCGTAAAGCACCGGTCCGAGGTAGGCGAGGAGTAACGTCGAGAGCAGGAGCCCGGCGCCGAACAGAAAGGCAGGAGACTTCAGTAGGCCCTTGAACACGCTCACCCGCTCCTCGATTGCGCGGAACGAATGCGCGGGTCCAGAAAGGTTATCAGGATGTCGACACTGAAGTTCGCGAGCAACACACTGACCGTGATGAGCAGCGTGCAGCCAGTGATCAGGGGGTAGTCGTTGCCCTGGATTGCCGTCAGAATCGCCATGCCAAGACCGGGGTAGCTGAAGATGATTTCGGCCACCAGAGCGCCGCCCACCATGGCGCCGAGGGCCAGCGCCAGGCCGGTGAGTTGGGGCAGCATGGCGTTGCGGAACATATAGAGTAGGATCTTGTTCTCTTTGATGCCGAGTAGCTTGGCATACTTTACGTAGTCAGTGCCCAGCTCGTAGATGCACATCGAGCGCATGCCGATGGCCTGGCCTCCCACCACGATAAGGAATATCGACAAGAACGGCAGGACATAGTGGTAACTCGCGGCGAGGATGAAGTCTACGGATAGGGTTGGGACCAGACCGTCTGGGTAGCCGCCAGCGGCAGGAAACCATTCGAGGTGTATGCCAAATACATAGACCAGAAGGATGCCCACGCAGAACGCCGGGACGGCGCTGGCTAGCAACGCGAGCGGATACAGGAGTTTGTCGAAGGCGCCTCGGCGGTAGGCCGCCAGGGCTCCGAGCAGGTTGCCGAACAGCCAGCCCAGTATGATGGTTGGAAGCTGCAACGCCAGCGTCCACGGCAGGGCGTTGGAAATGATCTCCGCGACCGATTTGGGGTGTTGTAGAATCGATGTTCCCAGGTCCCCCCTCAAACTCATTCCCAGATACCTGACGAACTGGGACACCAGGGAAGCCTTCACTGGCTTACCGTCTCCGTCGCGAAGGATTTGGCCATCGCCAGCCACCCGAACGAGCCCGAACTCTTTGAGGTAGGACTCTTCCTTTTCCCGAGCGGCGGTTGCATCCAAACCCGAGCCTGCTTTTGCCATGATGACGTCGATTGGGCTCGCGTCGCCCAACCGAGGGAGGAAGAAGTTGATGCTGACGGCGACCAAGAAAGTCGCGAAGTACCATCCCGCACGGCCGAGGATGTGACGGAGCATGGGGTGATTGTTCAGCATGAAGGTTGTCAATCGTCCTGTGCGCGATGCAGATGCCACAAAATGCTGGTACCCAGACGCTCACCGGGGAGCTCTGGCGGGAGGTAGGGGTTCTTTGCCGTGGGAAAGCCCGCCCACGTCTTGGTGCTAAATTGGTAGAACACTGCTGGGCGATAGACCATTGGCAACGATGGTTGGTGATCCATGAACAAGCGGTTCAGCTCCCTATAGGCGGCGATGCGCTCCGTTGCGTTCGTGAGAGTTGGAATGAGCGTCAAGAGCTCGTCGAAGCGCGGCTCGTAGGCTGGCTTGGTCGGGTCGTTGAAACGGCCCTGGTTCTTGTACATTTTCTCACCCTCGGGCTTCCAGTCCTTGGTCGTGAGCAACGAATCGAAGCGGGACCAAGGCTGAGAGGGTAGTGGGGCAGGTTTGGGTGTGTTCATGATCAGGTCAAAGTCACCCGTGGCTGTCGCTTGCCAAAATACGCTACCATCGACGAACCGTTCTCTGGCGTCGATTCCCGCCGCGCGCATGCCCTTGACGGCGATGCGGACGATGGACTCCCAATCGGTCCACCCTGTAGGGCTCTTGATGAACATGGTGGGGACGCGCTTTCCGTCTTTGCGAGTCTCCACGAGCTTTCCATCTTCGTCGAAGATAGACTCGTAGCCAGCTTCGTACAGGAGCTTTCGCGCTCCCACAGGATCGTAGCGAGTTGCGCCGAACCGCTCGGCATCGGCGGCGGAGTAGTAGGCCGCTTCTGGCCCGAACGGGAGGATCAGGCCGGGCTGCAGAGGCTCGCTATAACCGGACACCGCGAGTTCCCGAATGTCCTTGTAGTTGACCGACATCGCCATGGCGCGGCGGTACGCTCTGTCGCCAAGCGGGGCTCGATTGACGTTCATGAGCATCATCGGCATCGAATTGGCCACGAAATACGGCGGCTCATCGAACCAGGCTCGGACTCCTTTGCGATGTTTGAGCCAGATCCGCGGCACGAAGTTCGCGGAGAAGTCCATCCGTCCCTGTTGCAAGGCGACACTGTAGTGATCGTTGCTCTTGTAGATAGGGTGCACGATGTACTTCGGAGCAGGCGTCTCACCGTTGTGGAGGGCAGTGTTGCCCCAGTAGTCGTCCCGGCGTTGGAGCGCGATCTTCTCTGAGCTGTAGGAGTGCAGACGGTAGGGACCCGATGCCACCGGGTCATCGTCGAACTTGAGCTTGAGGAACTCAGCTAGGTCGTGTCCGACCTGCTCGAAGACCGGTTCGACGACGTGTTTCGGGATGATCCGAGTCTCTTGCAGGGCATCGAGTACGAACAGTGGGTTCTTTTCTTTTGGGTTGTAGACGAAGGAAACGCGTCGCTCAGCGGGGGAGGTGTTCGCTTGGGTGTCGTCCTGCTGCGCCGGGGACGCCTCGCCGGTCCCGAGTGTTCTGGCTGTCACTTCTTCCAGCGGCCCAATCTCGACGCTCGACAGGTAGGCCCAGACCGAGGCGACCGGGATGCTCTTGTGCTGTTGGCCCAAGCGGTAGGTGTAGACCACGTCTTCGGGGCCAACTTCTCTGCCGTCGCTCCAGCGTGCGCGTGGATCGATCGTGAGTTCGATCCCTGCGTGTGTCTGCCGAAAGGACTGGGCGAGCGATGGGCGCATCTCTCCGTTTGTGGCGTCGTAGAGCAGCAGACTCTCGTAGACCAGGTTGCAGGGGGTCTTCACCGGCCAATCTGGATTGCTTGCCAGCGGATTGAAGGAGCTTGGTTCGCCCCACTGTGGCCCGCCCATGTACAACGTCTGGCTTCGAGGGAACCCTCCCGACGCCTCGCTGGCCTTGGTTCGGCACTGAGTTGTCGACAGCAGGATGACACAAACAGGAAGCGCACTAAAACGCTTCAGCTGGAGCAGAACCAAAGCAAGAAGCGTCGGTTCATCGCCGTAAGGTACACCCATGAGCCCGACGGCTGGGCTATTCCACGTCTGGGGGCGATGTCAAGCGCGTCGGTTCGGTCCCGCCACGGACGGTAAGCTACACCCTGGCGGTCGCATTCCCCTGACAGACACTGGGTAGGTGCCGCTGTTGGGGCAGATGAGGCCCATCGTGTGGAGCAAGGAGTTCGCTTCATCCCTCACGTCCTAGTCGCCCTGCGAAGTGAGTGCACCAGGGCGGCACACTGGCCAAGGGCGTTGGACGCGCTTGGCGAGTTCGGCGTACGATGCGTGAGTCGGGACATGAAGCCGCTCAGCGTACGCACCTATCTGTTCGTTCTGCTCAGCGCACTGATGGCGTTGCCAGTGCTGCTGCTCGGACGAGAAGGGGCCAATCGCGTCGGATCAGAGGTGCGTGCTTGGAGTGATCAGGCGTTGCAGACGGAGGCCGCAGATACGGGTTTGGAGTTGGAGAACGAACTGGTGGCGTGTCTCCACGAGTTGAGTGTCCTTGCCGCCCACATCGAAAGCACGGATGGGATCAGGTCGGAAGGTGCGGCCGCGCTGATGCGCCGACATTGGCTGAGCTCCGGCAGATTTGCTGGCATGTACCTAGCGGATCTCAATGCCGACTTGATCGCCCGCGCCAATGAGCCCGAATGGGGTGCGCAACATGGCAACTACGCGGACCGGGACTACTTCCACGCGTTGATCGAGACTGGCGAGGCAGTCGTATCGCGAGTGCAGCTCGGACATGTACTGTCTGTGCCCAGCGTGCAGCTCGCGGCGCCAGTTAGAGATGCCAACGGGGAGTTGGAGGGCTTCGTCGAAGGGTCGTTGGGCTTGGGGTCGGTCGAGAAGATGCTCGAGCGCCGGGCCCCCTCGGTGGGAGGTAGCCGGTTGGTGATTCTCGACGCCAACCGGCGTGTGGTGGGCGATTCGGCAGGTGCGGGCGAGGCCCTCCTGCGCGACGTCACGGGCGTATCTGCCTTTGTTGCCAGTTCCATTCCGCATTCGGCAGAGGACGAGCGGGGGCTGCTTGTGCGCGCTGCCTCAGCCCCTCTGCACGGGCCGCTCCAAGGCTGGCAAGCGGTCGTGGTCAAGGCTCGAGCGGATATCGACGCCGCCGCTGATGCTGCGCGTTCCCGGACCTGGCTGGCGACGGCCGTGGCACTGTTGTTGGCGTTGTCACTCTCGGCGATGGTGGCCCACTGGGTGGGAAAGCGCTTGGCCGGACTCGCCAGTGCAGTTTCAGCCATCGGACGTGGAGAGTTTTGGCGGAGACCACAGCCACGTGGGGCATTCGAACCCCGTGAAGTTGGGGTCCTCGTGTCCGAGTTGGATGCCATGATCGTGAGCCTCGAGAAGCAGCACGAGCATCTGGAAGCGCTGGTCAGAGAGCGGACGAGTGAGCTGGCGACCGTCAACGAACGCCTCGAGATGCTGGTATCAGCGCTGGAGAAGGCTGGCGACGGGGTGGAAATAACGAACCCGCAAGGCAAGTATGTCTATGTCAATCCTGCCATGGAGCGCATCACCGGTTATGAGCGGGAGGAGCTCTTGGGGCGGAGCCCCGCTTTGCTCAGAACCGGGCAACATGACGAAGCGTTCTACAAGCGAATCGAGCGGGCGTGCGATGAGGGGCGGGTCTTCCACGGTAGCTTCGCCGGACGCAAGAAAGACGGGACACGATTCGACCAAGAAGTCACCGTTTGGCCGGTGCACGATGAAGCTGGGAAGTTGACTCACGTCGTTGGGTTGCGCAGAGACGTCTCCGACCGCAAGAAGACGGAACACGCGCTGCGCGTTAGCGAACGCATGGCGTCCATTGGAACGTTGGCCGCCGGCGTTGCGCACGAGATAAACAATCCACTGACCTACCTGCTGTTGAGTTTGCGTCAGATCGAGCGTCAGATCGCTCAACACGCTGAGGGTCTACCAACTGCGTTCAAACAGGCAGTCGGCAAGGCCTCGGAGTACGCGACTGAAGGCGCAGAGCGAGTTCAGGCAATCGTTCAAGACTTGCGCGCCTTCTCTCGCGCAGACGACACCTCGGTCAGGTTCGTCGACCTGAACGTCGTGCTGGACTCTGCGTTGCGAATGGTAGGAAACGACGTAAGGCACCGTGCGCGCTTGGAGCGGTCCCGCGGTGAGACGCCAGGCGTGTTGGCCAATCCGGCTCGTCTGAGCCAGGTCTTTCTGAACTTGCTCGTCAATGCTGTGCAAGCGCTGGATGAAGAGTCGTTGCTGGGTAACGTCATTTCCGTGCGAACGGGCACGTCTCGGGAGGGCTGGGCTACGGTCAGCATATCCGATACCGGAGCAGGCATTTCTCAGGAGCACCTCGACCAGATTTTTGACCCCTTCTTTACTACTAAACCAGTCGGCAAAGGTACTGGCCTGGGGCTATCGCTATGTCACAGTGTGGTTGAAGGGCTGGGGGGGAGGATCGACGTTTCGAGTCGGCTGGGTGAGGGGACGACGTTTCGCGTCCAGCTCCCCCCGGCCGTGAAGTCATCAGAGCCAAGGCTTGCGACAGACCCGTGCCGTCCGAAGCTCGCGACCAAGTGTCGACTTCTGGTTGTGGATGACGACCCCGCAGTGGCGGAGGCAGTCGGCGACGCCATCGCGCATCATGACGTGACCATCGCCGACAGCGGCGAACGAGCGCTTCAGTTGTGTGAAGGAGTAGAGTTTGACGTCGTCCTGTGTGACGTGATGATGCCGGGCATGTCGGGTACTGAGCTGTTTGCAGAGCTCTCGCGTCGACAGCCACCGTACGCCCAGCGCTTCGTCTTCATGACGGGCGGAACGTTCAGCGATTCAATCCGCGCGCTCGTTGAATCTCGCGACATACCCTGCTTGATGAAGCCTCTTTCGGCAGAGGAACTCGAAGCGGCCATTGCCGGACGACTAGAGCAGACGAACGCGGCTTAGAACCGACTAGAAACACCGCAGCGCCGTGTCGGTCTCAGAGTCTGGGAATCCGCAACGTGACCGCAATCACCTTAGAAGTTAGGGAGCCAGAACAGCGGGCGTCCTGCCGAGTAGAAGGGCCAGGGCACGCTCACCAGGATAGCCACCAGGCCAATTCCCATGAAGGCCAACGTCCGCATGTGCTTGTCATGGTCGTCAACGGCTTTTCTTGCGCGCGCTGCGCCGATTGTTGCCAGTATTGTCCCGACCAACATTCCGAAGGGATGCTCCACGAAGAAGAAGCGTAGGCCGGCACTCTTCATGGCAGCGCCGACGTCGGCGAACGCGGCGTGGGTCAGCGGTGAGAATGCGACGTAGAGCACAATGCCGATCAGGACATTGAGGTGCAGTGCGGCGACGAAGACGGCACCATTGACGCGGTGGGAGGGAAGGTAGGGCTGCCTCTGGGCGACGCCTAGTGCGGCGCGGACGACGACCGAAAGCCCCGCCAAGAGAGCAATCCAGCGAACCAACGTGTGCAGAAACAAGAATATGCCGTAGATCATCGGTGTGCGGCGGCATCTTGGGGCAACTTGCCCCATCCCTCAAGCTGCAATGGACAATCGCTCAAAGCGAGCGCCAGCGAACTTGCTGGCGCCTGGACTTCGCCCGCAAGGCAGCGGTCGTCGCGCGCTTTTTTAGCTGAGCAGGATCATTTTCGGCGCGTCCCATGACCGGTCAGACAACGGCTGCGCGTGTTACATTGGGACCAATGAAGGCTTGGCTTGGTGTTGGGGCAATGGCTGTTGTCGCAGCGTGCGGCAGCGAAGAGCCGCTCGCCTCTCAGACTAACGTCCGGCACCCCAGCGCTGACGGTGGCGTGGCTGGGGACACCGACCCCGAAACCGATGCGGCGGGCCAGGAGACCGCGACGGACCAAAACCCGAACTCTGGGGATGAGGCGGTGTCCCCGGCCTACCCCGTTGAAGGCCAGGTGCCCGGGCAGACGCCTCCAAGCTGCCCAACCGTCGACGGGAGTTCGCTCGAGCAACGCTGCGCTGGGCTAGGAGATGAGCGCCCGGACCGCCTCAGTGAACACAGCGCGGTGTACGATCAAGAGTTGCAGCAGATGGTCGTTTTTGGGGGCACGCCCGACATACCCAGCAATTGCATGTCGGACGGGACACAAGAGTTTCTGGCCGAAACCTGGATCTACGATGACCCCTGCGGTGCGTGGTCGCGCGCCCCCGACGCACCCAGCGCTCGGGGGCGACACTCTTCAGTCTGGGCTGAAGGCGACATGTTCGTTTTTGGAGGACGCTACCGCGACGAATCTGGGGTGGCGTACACGTTGTACAACGACTTGCTTCGCTTCGGCGTGGGGGCGCGAGACTGGTCCGAGGTGATCGTGGAAGGTGAAGTGCCTGCCGCCCGCGCGATGAGTGCGCTGGCCTACGATTCTGTGCGCAAGAGGTTGTGGTTGTTCGGGGGTAATACTTCCGCGAGCGGGCTGGCGTACGAACCGATGGCGGATCTGTGGAGCTTCGACATTGCCGACGGCGCGTGGGAAGAGCATCGACCAATCGCCGCCCCCGAGCCGCGTTTGTTTCACTCGATGTTGTACGATGGTGCGCGAGATCGCTTAGTCGTGTTCGGGGGAGCGGATGAGACCGCCTTCGCTGACGTTCCTCGGTACTTCAGCAATCTGTGGGCGTATGACATCGAGGCGGGCGAGTGGGTCGAAATTGCAGCGTCGGGATCAGGACCCGCTGGACGTTTCTGGTCGTCGGTTGTCCACGACGAGAGCAGCGATCGATACGTGCTGTTCGGGGGGCATGACCCCGGCACCCTCCAAAGCGGCGACGCGACGCTGGGCAACCTCAACGACACATGGGCCTTTGAGCCGGGAACGGGGCGGTGGGAGCGGTTGTTCGTAGGTGATCGCTTCAATGCACCCAGTCGTGGGTTTTGCGACTTCCCGCCGAATTTCGCCGCTCCCGACCTCGCCTTGCCCGAACGGCGAAGTGCCCACAGCATGGTCTGGTCGACCAGTTGCAGGCACGGAGTGTTGTTTGGTGGCAAGACTGACTGCGGCTCGGTCGATGACGTGTGGACGTTCTCAACAGCTGAAGGCTGGGCCAAGCGCCTCGGCGCGCGAGAGGGTGAGATCTGTTTGCGTTGGCGGGAAGACTACTCCCGCTGTTCTGATATTTGCTTCTAAGTCACCTCCACCACCCAGCGTTAGCATCGGCCTCACTCCGGCTGGCGCGTTCCTGAGGGGGCTGGGATGAGGTGTACGTCCCGCTGGGGGAAGGGGATGCTGATCCCATGGCGCTCGAACGATTGCACGATGGCATGGCGTAGGTCACTACCAACAGCAAGGGCAGCCCGGGGGTCATCTAGCCAGACGCACAGCTGGAAATCCAAGGAACTAGAGCCGAACGCGACGAAAAATACTGTCGGCTGAGGGGTTTTGAGGACAGTGTCACAGCCCTCCGCAACCTGTAGCAGCACCCGTTCGACCAAGAAGGTGTCGGTGCCATAGGCGACGCCAACGTCGATTCGGATGCGGTACGTTTTGGTCGGTTCGCTCCGGTTCTCAACTACGCCGCTGATGAGCTTACTGTTGGGGACGATGATCGCGATGTCATCGAAGGTCATGATGCGCGTTGCACGAATCGAGATCTCGTCCACGATGCCAAACGTGTTGTCGACGATCACGACGTCGCCCTTGGAGATGGGGCGTTCGAACAGCAGAATCAGACCGCTGATGAAGTTTTGGGCAATCGTTTGGAGACCAAACCCGAGACCAACGGCAAACACCGCCCCCAGCGCGGCCAGGGACGACATCGAGACGCCGACATTCTCGAGCGCCAAGAACACCCCGGCAACCGTGATGACGTATTGCGCGATCCGCCCGACGGCGTAGGCCGATCCCTCCGAAGCGCCGCGGGGCCGTCGGAGCATGACGCGAATGAGTGCGGCTCGAGCGAAACGGCCTGCCACGACGGCGACGAGCAGCGTGGCGAGGAAAAGGAAGACACCCAATATCGTGACATTGATGTCATGGACGGCGAAAAGCCGCCGGTCGAGCAGTTCCGTCAGGTCGGTCAGGGCCTGCTTCCACGTCGCTTGCACACTCGTACTACTGGTGGACACGGGGTCTTGTGCCAGCTGGTGCGGTTGGGGATCAAGGCCTTCGCTCTTCCCGCTCTTCCCGTGGGTTGGACTTCGCCCGTCAGGCCGAGGGCCCTAGACCAAAAACAAGGCCCCTCAATGTCGCGGTCGCCGCGCCAGCGGTTCGCCGACCCAAAGGTTCATCTGTCCAAGAGCGCGACGACCTTGCGTCGCGCTCTTGGTTGCTACCTTTGAGCCGCCAAGGGTCTCAGATCCCCGGAGGACACGGGCCAACCAAGGGTGGGTTTGGCGGCTGTCCGGGAAGGGGTGGGGGGGTAACGCTACAGTTGCCGTCAGGCATTCGGAACACTCCGGGAATGGTGGTGGGAGTACCGCTGGAAGACGGAGCCGGGGCAGCCGCAGGCGGCGGCGCGGCGGGAGCCGGTTGCGCTGGTGGTGGTGCCGGCTGCGCGGGCGGTGGTGCCGGTGCCGGTTGCGCAGGCGGGGGCTGAGCCGCGGGGGGCGGTGCAGCTGGCTGCTGAGGTGGCGGCTGTTGATAGACTGGCGGCGGAGGCTGCTGCGGCTGCTGCGGCGGTGGATCGTTGCCCCCGCATGCCACGAGAACCGTACCCAACGAGAAGGCGCCCAGTGTCAGCGCGCCCAAGGACAGAACCGTAGTGAATTTCATGCGACGGATTAGAGCACGCTCCGCTTGCCGCCACTAGGGGGTGTGCCAAGTTTTGATTCCGTCGCTTCACCGCGAGAGCAGACGCCGCCGCAGACCGAACGATGTGCGAAATGCACACACCGGCGCGAGTGTGCACCCGCAGCGAGCGAAACCCGTACCGACAGTGCATCGGCAGCGGGCGACGTTCAGGTTTGTCGGTGCACACGTGTGGCGTGCGGCTCGATGAGGCTGGCTTGGAAGTAGCGTGTGGCCAATCCGTGCTCGTCTTGCCTGAGTTCGTCCGCGGTGCCTCGCTCCTCGATGCGACCCTGGTGCAGCACGAAAATGCGGTCGGCAATGCTCTGCGCTTCTGCCATGTCGTGGGAGATGATGATGCTCGTCACGTCGAACTGGTCGCTCGTCTTGACGATGAGTTCGTCCACCACACGCGCAGTCAGCGGATCGAGCCCACTGGTGGGCTCGTCGTAGAGCAGGATGCTGGGTTCGAGTACCAGGGCGCGCGCGATACCGACTCTCTTGCGCATTCCGCCCGAGAGCTGCGCGGGCAGACGGTTCTCGATCGCGCCAAGCTCGAGCGCGTCGAGCTTGCTACGGACGCGAGCTCGGATCTCGTCTTCCTTGGCGTTGGTGTGCTCTCGAAGAGGCAACGCGACGTTTTCCAGAATGTTCAGCGAGTCCAGCAGCGCTGCCGATTGAAAAACCATGCCGAACTTGCGTCGCACCTGGTGCAGCTGTGCCTCAGGCATGGTCACGATATCCTCACCGTCAATGACGACGGATCCCGCCGTGGGTTTGTCCAGCCCGATGAGCACGCGCAGCAGACTCGTCTTTCCAGCGCCGGAACCACCGATGATGACGGCGATCTCGCCGCGCTCGACTTCGAAAGAAATATCGGAAAGCGCGGTCACGTCACCGAACCGTTGGGTGACGCCTTCGACGACGAGCTCCGAGCCGCGACGCTGACTCACTTCGTCTTCAGCCCAGTTTTCGTTTGAGGATTTCGAGGAGCTCGGGGAAGCTCTTGTTGACCAGGAAGCGGTTGAAGGAATCCCTGTAGTGCTTGACCATGCTGACTCCTTCGATGGCCATATCCTCAATCATCCAGCTCTCGCCTGCTCGGTGCAGCGTGTAGTCCATCGGCACCTTTTCGTTGCTTGCGGTTACCAGTTGAGTCCTGACCTGGAAGAGCTCGCCACGGGCGGTCGCGCTGAGTATCTTGACGTCCTCGTTGCCGCGGAAGCGGTCTACGTCGTCCATGTACTGTTTGGCTATCAGGTCCTTGAAGATATTGACGAATTCGGTCCTCTGCGCGGGCTCGAGCTTGCGCCAATGGTGCCCCAAGCTGCCGCGGGCCATTGCCTCCCAGTCAAACGCCTTGTCTGCCACCTCTCGCAGCTTCGCGCGACGCTCGGCGGTCTTCTTCTTGAGTTGCTCGTCCCTCAACAGCTTGAGCGCCTGTGTCACCATCGTCTCGATGACCTGGCGCGCATCCGCTCCTGCCCAAGCGGGGAGGGCGCTCGTCACGGACGTCGCTAAGAGGGAAAGGACGATTCGTCTGGAAACGGTGTGCTGCATTGTAAGTCAGTCTTTGACGGGGTAGAGCCCCCCAGAGGGGTTCGTCAATAGGCCCGTTGCTTTGGAGAGGCTGGCGAGTGCGATGTTGTACTCCATCTTAGCCCGGAAATTCGCCAGCCGCAGTTGCACATACGTTGCAGAGGCGTCCTCTACTTCCTTGCTATCTCCCAATCCGATCGAGAAATCCGCTGAGGCTTGGATCATCCACTTTTTGGCCCGGTCTGTGGCGAGTTGAGTGGAACCCACGTCCGCGTGCGAACGACGCAGGTCTTCGAGAGCGACTTTGACTTCGGCTGGGAGTCCTACCCGCGCCCACTGCTCGAGTTGAGCCATTTCGAGCGCCTTGGCCCGGTTTTCAGCGGCACGGTCTCCCGCCATCGCCCCCTGAAACTGCCATCGCATCCCCAGCAAGCCACCTGGAACGAAGTGGTTGAGTGGGTCGACCGCGAATCGCGTGTCGACCCAGTCGCGGCCTGGCGTGTATGCGCCGGAGACGAAGGCGGCCGCGAAGAAGTCCGGCAGACTCCCAGCGTCCTCCGCCTCGGCCAGACTGTTGAACGCGGCTTGCCCTTCTCGCAGCGCATGAAGTTCCGGGCGATGACGAAGGGCCAGGTCGATTGCTTGCTGCTCGGTGAGCCTCTTGCTCTCTATCAGTTCCAAGTGGTCCATTGCAGGCACGATCTCGGTTCCTTCCGGCAATCCCAGGTAGGCGACCAATCCAGCGTTTGCCTGAAGCACTCCTGCACTCGCCTGGTGATACACCAAGTCGAGGTAGCCCATTGCAGTCTGAAGCCTGAGTAGGTCTTGCTCCGGCATGCTACCCGTCGCCACTTCACTTTCCGCGCTGTCGAGGGAGCGTTTGAGACCATGCATCATTTCTTCCAGAAATAGCTGGGCGTCACGAGCGTACAGCAGGGTCTCGTACAGATCTGCCACGCTAAAGGCGACATCGGCCTGCGTCATTCGCGTCTGTGATTGCCGCGCTTTGATCTCGTGCTCCGTGGCAGCGTCTCGTTCGTCGAGCTTGCCGAAAGTGTACAGCGGTTGGATTACCGAGAGCTGCCCTCCGAAGAACAGCGATAGGTCACTCAGCCGCACGTCGCCATAAGCGTTGCGAGTGGATTGTAGCGCCGTGTTCGGCACGAGCTCGGCCTGTAGGGATGGGCCAACGCCCAGTGTTAGACTTACGGAGGGGAACCGCGCTGAGCTGACCTGCTCGCGGCGGGCCTTGGCTTGGGCCACGGTGGCGCGAGTCGCGGCGACCTGTGGGTTCTGAGTCAACGCCATGGAGATTGCGGCGCCACGAGACAGCGTCTTGGCTTGCCGGGGTTTCTCGTGTACCGACCGTGGCCATCCGGGACCCGGACCTTCCGATGCGAGCGGGGCGGGGGGATCGGCGCTGGTTTGGTCCGTCCTCTCAGCATCGGGTGGCGGCACCTCTTCGGGGCTAGCCGTGTCGTCCCCGGTGTTGTCCGCGTCGTCCCCGGTGTTGTCCGCGGAGGGTGCCCGGGGGGCGTCTGCCCGAGGGCTGTCCTGTGGCGGTGCCGGTGAGTCACCTCGAGCGCTGACTGGTGGCGCCAGGAGCGCGAGCGGTAGGGCGATGAGTGAACTTCGAAACAAGGACATCCGCTACTCCAAGGGATCGACGAACGGTGATTTCTTCTTGGCCTCCGGAGCGCCAGATGCTTCTACCTGGGTCGGCTCGGCGCTGCCGCGCGGCGACCCCCCACTACCGGACCCGGAGGTCGTGGCGCTCTGCCCCGTTGCAGCGCTCGGGTTGGCGCTTGTGGGCTCTCGAGGTTCCGGTTCGGCCAGCGGGTCATCGAATGGGCTTCCGGAGTTCTCGGTATCGCCCTGCTCAGTGTTCTCTTCGGCCGCGGGCTCCGACTCCGTTGGCGATCCGAAGGCGTACTTCGCGATCATTTCCGTCAAGCTAACCGCGGGCTCGGTGCGAGTGATGCGCCCGCCGTCTTCGAGGTCCTCGTCGGAGGCGCCGGGCGACAAGGAGACATAGGAGTCACCCAACAGGCCGGCACTCTGAATCGAGGCGATGCTATCTTTTGGTACCTTTATCTGTTCGTCCAAAGCGAACGTGGCTTCGGCTTCGAAGTCGATCAACTGCACGGCATCTACTGAGCCGACGGTGACTCCAGCGATCTTCACTGGATCCCCGGGTTTGAGGCTGCCGATCGAAGAGAACCTGGCGGTCAGCGTCGTTTCCGGAGCCTGCCATGGCGACAGTCCCACGATGTTTACCGACAGCACCGCGAGGGCGGCCACTCCCAGGGCGACGAACGCGCCTACGGACAACTCGTGCGGAGTGTACGTGCTCATGAGTTGGTTGGGTTCCCTTCAAGCAAAAGCATCACGCGAGACCTAGAACAGGAAAGCAGTCAGTATGTAGTCAGACGCCAAGACTAAAACCGAAACCTCGACCACGGCGCGGGTGGTCGCCAAGCCGACTCCTTTGGCTCCCCCCGACGCGTGGTAGCCGCGGTACGTGCTTATCCAAACCAAGAGAACGGCAAAAACAACCGACTTGACTAGGCCGGCGTACACGTCTGACCACGTCAACGCATCCCTCGCGCTGGTCATGAATTGGCTGCCTTCCATGCCGAGGATCTGACTCGAGAAAACCTGGGCGGCCCCTATGCCGAGCACGATGAAGAAGCAGGTGAGCAGCGGCACTGCGATCAGTGCTGCCACGATCCGAGGAGCGACGAGGAAGTCCAATGGGTCGATCGCCATTGTGCGAAGCGCGTCGACCTGTTCGGTGACCCGCATGTTTCCAAGCGTTGCAGCGATGGCAGAGCCGGCGCGCGCGGTGACCATCAGGGCGCCCAGCACCGGGCCGAGCTCCCGTGTCAGCGACAGAGCCACGAGCGCACCCACCATTTGCTCAGCGCCGAAACGCGCCAGCGCGTTGTAGCCCTGAAGCGCCAAGACTAGTCCCGTGAACCCAGCCGTGAGCGCTATCACCAGCATCGAGCGATTGCCTACAAAAAACAGCGATTCGAAGACAGCGCCGACCCTTCGTAAGCTCTTTGGCACCCGCAAGAGCGCGCTGCCGAGAAACAGCGTGGCCCGTCCAGCGTCCCCCACGAGCTCCAAGGTCGTCCTTCCAAGGAGCCCAATCGGGGCCAAGATCGGTGGGGTGCCTGGCGCCGTCCCTGCGAACTCCCCTGGGTTTTGATGCTGCATGCCCGGCAGCAGGTATTCAACGATTCGACAACCACGTCAACCCAACTGCAACGTGGGACCGAGGGCAGATCCACCGCCGACGGTCTCTGCTCCAGGGGAGAATTGGCTCGCGGGGACCAAGCCCTCACGCGTCCGACAAAAGCGTGTTAGTTTTGCCGCGATGAGTATGGCTACGGCGCCGTTGGTCGGCTCGACGCCGGCCGAACCACACCGTCTACGCTGGTCGAGCCTAGCGGAGTTTCTCCTGGTCGGGGGAGCGACGCTGGTGCTGCTTCCACTAGCTTGGCTCTACCAGGAGGCCGTGGGGTTGGACTCGTCGGAGTACACCGTCAGCTTCGTCGCCTTTTATGCGGCCTACATCATCAACGACCCCCACTTCGCGGTGACATACCTCTTGTTCTATCGGGACGCCAAGAATCGATTGCTGGGTGACGTCTTCGGGCCAGTTCAACGGTTACGCTATCTGGTGGCCGGCGTGGTGGTTCCGATCGCCTTGATCGCCTGGAGCGTCTACGCGATCTCGACCGCCACCGCCCAAACGCTGGGGCTGATGATGCAGCTCATGTTCTTCTTGGTGGGGTGGCATTACGTCAAGCAGGGGTTTGGCGTGTTGAGTGTGCTGTCGCTTCGCCGGGGCGTCGGGTTTTCGTCGCTGGAGCGCCGGGTGATACTGGCACACTGCTTCTTAGCCTGGGCCTATGCTTGGTCGACACCTGCAGACTTTGGCAATCAATACGAAGAAAGCGGTGTCGTCTACTCCTCGATCGCCCACCCCGAGGGGCTCGAGACCGTGACGCAAGCGCTATTCTTCGCGAGCACGGCGGGGCTCGTCTGGGTACTTGCTTTCAAGTGGTACCGGGAGCGGCGGCTACCGCCCCTAGCTCCCCTCAGTGGGCTACTCATCACCGTCTGGCTGTGGACTGTCTATTCGGATCTGGACCCTCTGTTGGCATACGTGATCCCCGCTCTGCACTCGATTCAGTACTTGTACTTCGTCTGGCTCTTGCGGCGAAACAGGACACGCCAGCTCGTCGGGGAGTTCGGCACTGTGGGCAAGAGACACCTGGTGTTCGCCGCAGCAACCCTCGCTCTGGCGTTCGCCATTTTTCATGGCATTCCGGAGATTCTCGATGACAACTTCGTGATGAAAGACGAGCTGGCTCCCCTTGGGCCTACCCCATACCTCGCGGCAATCGTGACCGCTGTTAACATTCATCACTACTTCATGGACTTCGTCATCTGGCGCAGGGACAATCCCGACACCCGCTTTCTGCGCGGCTAGGTCGCACTCGGTGGGGGCGGGCAAGATGGATCCGAGCGGGTGATCCGTCTTGATTGAAGTTGGGTGCGGTTTCGCACGGCCAGGCGCCCGAAATAGGGCGGTTGTGGCTGTGACGAAAGACGGGAGGGCACTCGCGGAGAAGGTACCGACGTGTGGGTCCACGGCGCCGTGCGCCTGCATCGTTCGGTCGCTTCACGCGACCAATGTTCAAGCAGAGGCGTTCGCCATCGACACGCGGTTCCTCACGTTTGCGTACTGTTCACGACGGTATCGCACCTGTCGAGGCGACGATTCAACGCGGTGCGCCGGACAAGGGGTGTCGAGTACGAGGTAGCCGGCAGACGTGGACATCATCACTTATCCAAGCGCACACAGGTCGCACATGACCTGGGATGGTCATCTGGCAAGCGTGTGCGAGAGCTTGTGTTACTATTGTGAAGCGACGATTGTGTCGTCCTTACTTCTGTATGTCTTTCGCGCCCTTGCGTGTCGGTGGTTCCGGGAGGGGCCTTTCCGACGGGTGGCGTTTCTGCCTCCCTGCCGTCCTTTTTCTGTTGGTGGTGTTCACTACGAGCGCGCACGGGCAAACCACTGCTCCGGGCGAGGCTGAGCGTGCACTGCCCGCGGTGATCGGAGTGGGGGTCCCGGCGCCTGCCAACGTACCGGTCGTGGTCTCGGGGGGATTGGGGTACGGCTGGTTGGATGCGTCCGATGGTCTGGACGGGGGGCACCGCGTCGCAAGCTCGGTGGCCGCAGCCTACGCGCCCGTGCCGCAATTCGCGCTCGGTCTGGACATGCGCGGTCATTGGGATCGCTACGCGGATACAGACAGCGGGTCTCCGACCAAGCTGTACGGCGAGCCACGACTGACGCTGCGTTTTTCGGAGGCGGTGTCACAGCGTTTGCTGCTTGGCGCTGAGGCGGATGCGCGGTTTGTAGGCGGGCAGGCTCCCTCCGTCGAGCTGTCGGCGATGAGTCCGTCAATCCGTGGATTGGTTGGGTTCGAGCTTTCCCAAGCTACGTGGGCTGCTGCGCACCTTGGATTTCATGTCGATCGTTCAGCGCAGGCCATTCCCAACCCGGCCCGACTGACGGTGGCCGACAAGCGCACCATCGGCGCGAGCGCTTTCAACGCCCTACAATGGGGTTTTGGCGTCAGCCACCGTTTGGCGACAAGAACCGAGATACTCGGTGAGATTGCCGGAGAGCTGATGGTCGGTGCGGATCGTCCCGGAGTCGGGCGTTCGCCCTACCGACTGAGTGCTGGAGCACGTCATCCCCTCAGCCGAGCATTCTCTGTCATGGGGGTGATCGATGTCAGCTTGAGCAAGCGGCCGCTGAGTCTCCAAGGCGATGCGTTGGTTCCCGTCGAACCTCGCGCTGCACTCGGCGCGGCACTCATCTGGCACTTCGACCCGAACCCGCCCGAGCCGGCCCATCTGCCCACTCCAGAAACAGCGCCGGAACCAGAACCGCCGCTTGTTACACCACCGGAACCGGAACCGGAGCCGCCACCCGTCCCAACGAGCGTGCTCGAGGGGGTCGTGGTCGACGAAGGGGGCCGTCCGCTTCCCGACGCCGAGGTCACCTTGAGCCACGGCGAGCACGAACAGCAAACCACCAGAACTGCAGCGGCAGGCGAGTATGAGTTCGCCGACGTTCCAGATGAAGCTCCGGTAAGCGTCAGAGTGAGCACACCTGGCTTCGAAAGCGCCACCGTGACACTTTCGCCGGGCCACGCCCGACAGCGCGAAATCGTGCTGCGCCCGGCGGTTCCGGCTGGGCAGGTGCGGGGTAAAGTACTCGATCTGCAGGGCAACGCAATTGGGGCCAGCGTTACCATTACGCCCGGCGATCATCAGGTCGTCGTACAGCCTGACGGTTCTTTCGAGCTGGAGCTTGCTCCTGGCAACTACACCGTCAAGTTCCAACGCGAATCTTTCTCCACGCAGTGGAGAAAGATTCGCGTTCACGATCGAGGAGTCGTCATTCTCAACATCGCACTGACACGATGAGGTTTCTGGTTCACATTCGAGCTTTTGGGGGCGCATGACGGAGCGCAACGCCAACTCTGCACCCTCGGGCAGCAAAGCGTCCAGGCGACCACTGGTGATCGCGCTCGCGGTCGCGGTGCTATTCGGGGCGTTGGGGTTTGCTGGGTATCGCTGGGCGCAAGACGATGCCTTGGCCACGCTGGTGGCGTTCACCGGTCAACCAGAGCGCGATATTGCAACGCAGCAGGAGCAATGGCGCGCTGCCGAATCCGGCGACGACTTCATGACCGGCGATGGTGCGCGGACGGCGGAGGAGTCGGACGCTCGGTTTCGGCTCCTCAACGGGGCCACGCTGAAGCTATATCCGTCATCGCTGGTTCGCTTTGAGCGCAGCAATGCCGGGTCCGTCAAGGTCGATGTCGAAGTCGGTCAGGCGGATGTCGTCAGTGGCTCTGGCAAGGTGACCATTGGCTCCGAGTTCGGCGAAATCGTGCTGGATGCCAACAGTTCCGTCACGATGACTCGTGACGGTGACCACCTCAACGTGGGCGTTGAACTCGGCAGCATCCAAGTAGCGAGTCGCGCGGTCAAGGTTGGCGAGAGTCTGTCGCTCGACATTGGAGGCATCGTCGTCGACGTCCCTTTGCCGGAACCAGAACCAGAGCCGGCACCGATTGTTGACGAAGCGGAGCAGGACAAGGAAGCCGAGCTCGAGGTGGGAGACGGCGTGTCCAACGCAGAACTCGTCGTCGCGGCTGGGGACAGCTTCGTGGTGCACGATCCGCGACCCCCAACCTCTGTCGGGTTCCGTACAGGTGGTGTTTGCACTGGACCCGCACAGGTCAAGGCGGGAGCACTGCGGACCGAAGCCAGAGGACAAGCTAACCTGAGCCTGTCTCAAGGACAGCACCAATACGAGGTCCGTTGTCTCGACAAGCCGGACATCATCGCCGCCAAAGGCACGGTTCGTGTGCTCAGAGACGCCGGGACGCGCAAGCTTCCAACCTTTACGCCGACAGCCAACGTGACGACGGATGGCAGGCGCTACACCGTGATGTATCAGCATCGCCTGCCCAACGTCACCGTCAGTTGGCCAACAGCTCCCCAGGCGGAAGCCTACTCGTTGACGATTGACGGACGAACCATCCAAACCAACACGCCTAGCCACACTTTCCGCTCGCTTCACCGCGGCAGCCACAAGGTTTCTTTTTCCGCCCAGACGACGCCCGCACGGCAATCACGGACGTCAACCGTGGAGGTGGTCTACGATGTACAGGCCCCCGCGGCCCGCGTCTCGGACCCGCCGGTGGGCTTCGAGGCGGGGGAAGAGGTGAGCATCAGTGGGCAAGCGCTGCCCGGCTGGGACGTCTCCGTCGCCGGGCAGGCTGTCGACGTGGATGAGCAGCGCAACTTTACGGTCAAGACTGACGGTCGGGAACCCATCCCGATAACCTTCTCCCACCCAAGTCGCGGCACTCACTACTACATCCGGCGCCCAAGTAAGACGAAATGATCTACTCCCAGCATCCACTGGACAACAAGCTGTTGCTCGGTCGCTACCGTGTGATGCGTCTGTTGGGCGAGGGGGGAATGGGAACGGTTCACTTGGCGCGAGTGGAGGGGGCCGAAGGCTTCACGCGACCAGTCGTCGTCAAGCGGATGAAGCGAGATATCCGGGACAGCGAAGAGGGAAACCGACTGTTCATTCGCGAGGCAAAGATTCTCTCAAAGTTACAGCACCCGGGTATCGTCGGTATCAGCGATTTCGGCGTCGAAGACGGTGCCCACATCATGGTGCTGGAGTACGTCCACGGCTACACGCTATCGCCGTGGTTGGACTACCGTCACAACAAGGGCGTCCTGCTGCCGGTGGACGTGTGCCTGTACATCGTGCGGCGGATTCTCGACGCCCTACACTACGCCCACCACTTCGATACGGAGGAAGGTCAAGAGATCGAGATAGTTCACCGCGACATCTCGCCGGACAACGTGCTCCTGAGCAACAAGGGGTACGTCCACCTGTTGGATTTTGGTATCGCCAGCATGCGCGGTCCCCAGGGCGGGGGGACAACCAAGTCAGCGGGGTTCCGCGGCAAGCTGTGCTATGCGGCACCCGAGACCGTCAAGGGTGAACCTGCGACGCCTAGGTCCGATCAGTACTCCGCGGCGGTGCTTCTACTCGAGTTGCTCACGGGGCTCACTCCCTTCGAGTCCGACTCCGTTGCCGAGACGTTCCAGCGCATGGTCAACGAGATGCCTGACGCTCCTTCGAAATCTCGTGACGACATCCCGGAGGGGCTGGACGAGGCGCTTGCCCGGGCGCTTTCGAAGGAGCCGGACGCACGCTTCGATTCCGCCTTCGCATTCTCCAAGGAGCTGCGTCGCTTTCAGGCCGAAGATGATGAAGACGTTGCCCAACGGCTGAAGGAGCTGGTGCGAAGCGAGTTTGACTTGATGCCTGAAGAAGTTGGCGTCGAAGGACTCAAGGAGCGCGAACTGGCGTTGGAGCGGATCTTGTCTACGGCGCCGGGCCCGATGCCGGAGAACGAGCGGCAACGCGAAGCAAACCTGCCGACGATGGTGGACGTCGGGAGACGCGTTCCACGGGCTGGCATACAGACGCCAGGCGCCGTAGCGGCGGCTCCGGCACCGGCTCAAAAACAGCTGCACGGGTTGCTATGGGGCCTACTCGTGATTGGTGGGTTGATCGCCGTTGGTTTGGGAGCGGCGGTGGCGTTGCTCTCGCGTGGTGGGTCGGGCGAGCAGGTGGTGGTGGTAGGGGGAGATCGGCCCAGTCTGCCCGAAGTGTCGGCGACGCCGGCATCGGGCCAGGATGGACCAGTGGTCGCGCCGGTGGAGTCAGCGTCGGCTGTGAACGCGGCAGTTGGGTCGGACGTTTCCATACCTGCGACCGATGGGGAGAGCGCCGCGCTGGCGCCTTCGCCCGAAGAGTCCCATAGCGGAGCAGGCAAAGCGCCAGCGTCGAAGCAAGCAGGCAAGAGCGAGCAAGCGAAGATATCCGGCGCAGTTCACCAAAAGAGCGCAGCTTTTCAGTCCTGCTTCGCTCAGCACATGGAGCAAACGAAGAAGAGCCCCGAGGCAGTCTTGCACTTTTCCGTTGCGAAGGCTGGGGGCGCCGCTCAGGTTAAAGTAGAACCTTCTTCAGTAGCCTCAACGCCTCTGGGGAGTTGCTTGCAGGCCGCGGGGCGCGGTGTGCAGTTTCCCCAGCTCCAGGACGATGTGGCATTTCGCGTGCCCGTGCGTGCTCGGGTATCGCGTTCACAAGGACAAAAGTGAAGCGCTTACTTATTCACCCCCCCACCACAGCTCCGTTCGTCGCTGCAACCTTGGTCGCTTTGGCTGCTGCTTGCGGCCACGTCGGAGTTGACCTCGATGGCGACAAGGTCGAGGTCAGCGACGAAGGCACGGAGGAGACCAAGACAGACCACGAGAAGACCGACGAGCGTACCGACGGCACCGGGGAAACGGAGGCGACGGAGGGAGGGGCAACGGAAACCGCGGAGCCCACTGACGACACCGTTGAACCAACGGAGCCCGAACCGGATCCTGAGCTTCTGCCCGATGGTGGTGTCGCACCGGATCCCGACGCGTCTGTGCCGGACGACGGAACGCCCGACGTCGATGGTGGCAAGAAGCCGGTTGTTACGTGGGATGGTGGCGAGGACCCTGCGGATCGGCCGGACTCATCGAGTGATGGCACACACGTGCGGGACGACGCCGCAGTGGAGCGGGATGCTGCCGAGACCGAGCCGGAACCCGAACCGGAGCGTCTCCCAGCGGAGTGCTTGCCCGAGTGTGGTTGTGACGATTCCGTGGGCTGCGACCTGGCTTGCGTTGGAGAGAACTGCTGGCCCACCTGCACGACGGGCACTTCCTGCAGCATCGATGTGGGCGAGACCGTCAACGTCGGGATCGAGTGCGCTCTGAACGCCGTGTGCGAGGCGGACGGGGCTTCAGCAGATGTCGTCGCGTATACGTGCGAAGGGCCAGGGGACTGCAGCGCTTCCTGCGGTGATGCCTCGAGCTGCACGATGCTCTGCGTGGGCGGTGGCAAGTGTGCCCTGCATTGCTCGGGCTCGAGCAGTTGCACCGTGGAGTGCGCAGAGGGCTCGACATGTTTCGTCGTGCGCGAGGATACAGAGACCGAGATGGATGTCGCCTGTGCAGCTGATAACCGTCGCGAGTGTGGGGACGTGGTTGGCTGCTCGAACGAGTGTCCTTGAGTCGACCGGTGCCCCCGCGCAGGCAAGGGGCTACTGACGCGCTGGCGGTAGCCCTGTGCGCCTGCCGACTCGGCGACGTACTGGAGAAGACAGGACCCAGGGCCGGTTCAGGTTCTCGGCGATGACGCGAAGATTCTCGGGCACCAGTGGGCTCGTGATCTTGGCCGAGAATTGGTTCGGACTGAGGTAGCGGCCGTCACCCGCGCAAAACTCGTTCTGCCTCACGCCGATGGGCGAAACGCGCCTGTTTTGGCGCGCCGAACAAATATCGTCCCTAAAGCGGGGCGCCAGTTCGTACGTTGAATGTCGTAGAACCACTATCGTTTGCAGGGGAAGATGGCGCTGGGGACACAGGCTCCGAAATCGACGTCCGTCAGTGGGACACGCGTGCTCGTGGTTGAGGATGACGAGGCGCGTCGCAACGCTCTGGCGAGCGATCTTGCATCTCACGGCTACGAGGTTGGTGTCGCCATTGGGCAAGACGGTGCGATGAACGCGCTGCGCAACGGCCGTTTTGACATCGTCCTTGCCGACTACGAGCCCGGGACGAGAGTGGGTGTGGACCTGGTGGAGGCGCTGTCCTCGCTCACGCTCCCTCCGCGCCCCGTGCTGATTCGTCGCCAAGGATCCGAAGGAGTTACCCCGGCACCGAATGGGGCTTCGGTGCTGCAGATGCCGTATCAAAGCGAGGATCTGCTGCGCGTCGTTGCAGAGGCCGCAGCGACAGCATCAGGGTTCGACGCACATCTCAGCGGCGTCAATCTGATTGACATGCTGCAGCTGTTGCACTTCAGTCAGCGGACGGCGACAGTGCAGGTCGACGGTGCCCAGTCGGGGCGCGTCTACTTCGAACGAGGTGAAATTGTTCACGCCACTCTCGACCAAGAAACCGGCATTCAGGTCCTGCCGAAGCTGTTGAGAGTAACCTCCGGCGCCATTCGCATGGAAAGCGTCCGCACCAGCGAACGCACGATACAGGCGCCGTTTCAAATGTTGCTGCTGGATTTGCTGCGGCAGGAGGATGAGCACAATACGCAGACGGAAGAATTCGACGTCGACGACGCGTTCGCCTCTTACCGCGCCCCGTCTCCTACGGCGCGGGCCCCGCTATTATCGATTGCGCCTTCACCACCCCTCGAGGCTGTCGCCGAGATTAGCGGAGCCTGCGCGCGGGTGGTCGCGGATTCCGACGGCATCGTCGAGTGCGCCGTAGTCGACCCCTTGACCCGGTGGATCATCGGTCAGAACTCCACGCATGGGCGATCGCTGCAGACCGATCACTTGGCCATGGGTGTTGTGGACCTCGTTGGCCAGGCCGTCCGCCATCGTGCCAAGAACGCCGAGGGAGCACCGCTAGACGGGCAAGTGACGTCGCCAGAGCTGATGTACTTGTCTCGAACCTTCAACTCGTGTCGGGCTGTGTTATTGATTGTCACGACACGGTCGACGAGCGTCGGGTTGGCTAGAGCTCAGTTGGGCATGGCAATCTCCGCGCTGGATGCCGTAGTGCTGGCTGCGTTCGAGCAAGGCTCGGTGGGTTGGGTTGAGTGAACATGTTCCAGTCTGTTCCACCGGAGAGATCGGGCGCGTAACCGCCTGGATCCACAAACGTCTCCACAGCGGCACGCCTCTCGCTGTATGGTCCGGCGGTGTTCGGACGTGGCGCGCAAGGTGCGACCGTGTTGGTGCTGTTGCTGGCACTTGGCCCGCTGGGGACCGGCGCCAGCCCAGCCCACGCGCAGGCGGAGCCAGCAACGGCGGGCAGCGAGCCCCTAGAGGTTGTCGTTCACCCACCCAAGCTCCAGCACTTCGTCGAGGCAGTGTACCCGACGGAGGCGCTCGATGCGGGGCAGACAGCACGAGTCGTTCTGGAGCTCGAGGTAGACGTCACGGGGCGAGTGGTTGACGCTCGCGTTCGCGAATCGGCAACAAGCAGTTTCGACGAAGCGGCACTAGCCGCCGCGAGGCAGTTCATCTTCTCGCCTGCCACGCGGGACGGGACCCCCACAGCCGTCAAGATACTGTACGAGTACGTTTTCGAGGTCGAGACCCGCGCAGTGCCGTCCGACTACGCTGCGATCGTCGTCGACGCCAGTACGGGGCGCCCCGTCGTTGGGGCGACCGTGATGTTGGAGCAAGGCCAGTCGCGCCGAACTCTGGTAACTGACGGGCAGGGCAAGGTCGAAGCGGGTGAACTTCAGGCCGGACCCTTGTCTTTGGAGGTAATGGCTACGGGTTATCATAAAGAGACACTGACGGATAGCCTAGCCGCGTCGGAGCGGAAGGAGGTGCGCCTGCCAATCTTCCCCGAGCCGACACCTGAGGACGAAGAAGTCGTCGAGATCGTCGTGCGAGGGGACCGCCCTGCCAAGTTGGAGGTCGTGCGCCGAATACAGAAGCGCGAACTCGAACGGGTGCCTGGTACCTTTGGCGATGCGTTGCGCGCGGTACGGTCGCTCCCTGGTGTGGCGCAGACGCCGTCCTTGTCCGGCTTGCTGGTTGTACGAGGTACGTCTGCCGAGAGCACTCAGGTGTTCTTCGACGGTATCTATACGCCGAGCGTTTATCACTTCGGCGGTCTGTCCAGTGTGGTGCCCACCGAGATGCTCGAGAGCATCGATTTTCGACCGGGTAACTTCGACGCCAAGTTCGGGCGCGGGATCGGCGGCATCGTCGACGCGCAAATCCGAAGCCCGCGCAACGACGGACAGCTTCATGCTCTGGGACAAGTGGACTTCATCGATGCTCGCGCGATGGTGGAGACGCCGCTCGGTGTCGACGGTTGGCGCGTCATGGCCGGCGCGCGACGCAGTCACCTCGACACCTGGTTGGGGCCGCTGCTCGAAGGGAGCAATACAGCCTTCACTTCGTTGCCAGTCTATTACGACTACCAACTTTTCCTCGAGCGCGAGTCCCTCGCTGGAGATGTCACGCGCGTTGGCTTCTTTGGTGCCGACGACCGGGTGAGTCTATTGAGTGACTCCAACGTATTTCTCAACGAGTTCTCGCAGGCGAACGCCTTCTGGAACATCGTCACGGAATACCGAGCCAACCTTGGGACGGACACCAAGTGGAGTCATTCGGCATCTTTTGGGCGCATCATCGAGCGCGTGAAGGTCGGGCCTTTGGAGTCGAAGACGTACGCCTACCCAACCATCTTCCGGGGAGAGCTCACTCATCGCGTCTCAGACCAACTCACGCTGCGAATGGGTCCTGATGTTCTCTTTGCTCCGTTCAATCTGCGCTTCGTCGTCAGCGAGGAAGCGATCACCGGCGACCCCCTGGCTGCCTCGCCAGTGCTCGAGCCGCCACGGGTGGCGGACACCCAAAGGGCTTTCCTGCAGCCGGCCGGCTACGTTGCTCTCGAGGTAGGTCTGGGGGACCGCCTCCATCTGACTCCAGCGTTGAGAGTCGACTACACGAAAGGTACGGACAGTTGGGATGTCAGTCCTCGGTTGAATGGTACTTACGCGCTGGTGAAGGGCTTTCCCGAGACCACGCTTCGAGCGGGTGCCGGACTCTTTCGTGAGCCACCTGAAGTGCGCTTCACGTTGCCGGAGTACGGCTCCGCAGAACTGACGTCGATTCAAGCCACTCAACTCTCTCTTGGCGCCGAACAGGACTTGTCCAAACAGCTGGAATTATCTGTAGAAGGCTTCTTCTCAGGGCTCGATCGGCAGCTGTCCCAAGGGGATCAGAATGGGGTCACCGTCGTGAACAACGCTGGCACTGGACGAGTCTACGGCGCGGAGTTCATGCTGCGTTACAAGGCAGACGAACGCTTCTTCGGTTGGGCCACCTACACACTTTCTCGCTCGGAACGCAGGTACGTGCCACAGGCGCCAAGGGAGTTGTTTCCCTTCGACCAAACGCACATCGGGGCGATTCTCGGGAGTTATCGTCTCGGAAGCGGTTGGGAATTGGGTGGACGGTTCCGATTGGTGTCCGGCACTCCCACCGAGCCTTGTGCTCAAGAGATCTGGGACAGCTCCGAAAGCCGGTTTCGTTGCATTGCGGGAGGTGAACGGCAGGGCAGGGCGCCGTGGTTTCATCAGCTCGACGTTCGAGTGGAGAAGCGTTGGAGGTTTTCGCAGACAGCGTCAGTCACCGCGTACCTGGATGTCATCAACGTGTACAACCGCGAGACGGCGGATCTGCCGTTCGTACCCAGCTTGGGTTTGAGAGGTGAGCTGTGAGTGGTCATCGGGTGAATCGGGTTTGGGGTCTGATGTGCGCGAGCACGGCACTGCAAGCGTGTGAACCGCAAACATTCGAAACCATCTCCGGGCTGACCGTCGTGGCCGTCGAAGTCGACCCACCGACGGCAAATCCAGGACAGACCGTGTCCTTGGACCTCACCTACGTAGACCCAAAGACGTTTCGCTCGCAGGCGGCGGATGGGGATTGGGATGGCGGCGCTGGGGCCGATGACGAGGCGACGCCGATCGCCATCGCCTGGTTCGGAGGCTGTCACAACCCACCCGGAGAGAGCGCAACGGGTTGTCTTCCCCAGCTTGGCGAAGCGGCTCTGCTCAGCGTAGACCTCCTATCAGGGGCACCGTCGGAGGAGGCCGACCCAGAACTGCTGTCCCAGCTTGGCTTCGGGTCGCACTTCGAGATGCCGATCCCGAGCGGCTCAGTGGCAGACCGACAACGTCGCCCCGACTTGGTTCCATTTGGCTTGAGCTACGCGTTCTTCGCTGTGTGTCGTGGGGAGCTGAGCATTCTGCCCGAAGCGCGGGAGCGCCTCCCGGTGGGCTGCGTGGATGAAATGGGCAAGCAGGTTCTGGACCGCGACTTTGTCATCGGTTTCACGACTGTGTTCGTCTTCGACGAGATCGAAAGCGAGTCACCGCGCGTGATGGGAGCGACTCTAGGAGGCGAACGCGTCGAGGAATCCGTCTGTGAGTCGGAGGCCGACTGCGAAGACTTGGGCGAGAAACTCAGTTACGCCTGCAACCAGGGTCAGTGCATTCCGGAGGTCGCCGCGTGCGATGGCGACTGCGACACGTTGGAGTTCGCCCCCGTGCTCGATGAAAGCGCCTCTGAGCTCGATCCGGCAACAGTGAGCATTGGCGATGAACCGATGCACGAGATGGTGTGGGTCAAGTACTTCGCAGCAGGACGACTCGACCGCATGGAAGCCTTGATCATCGACCGGAAAGGGGTGATGCGCACAGGGTTTCCGGCAGAGTGGACGCCGCCACGTCGCTCGGGCTTCGTGGCGCCGCTTTTTGCGGTGGTGCAAGATAGCCGCGGAGGGACAACGCCCGTGAGAGTGAACGTCCTGATGACGGATTGAGCGGGCGTTGAGCTCGCTCAGGCTCACTCGAGAGTGAAGCTGCGTTCGATTCGGATGGCTTCGCCCTCAAAGCTAGGCAGCGTGAAGCCCAGGGCGCGAGCGACGATGCACTTGGCAACCGGCGCGGCCGCCAAGGGGCCTTCGGACACCGCAGCGTTCTCAACACGACCGGACGGCTTGATGCTCAAGGTCAAGCTGCCACTTCCTGTCATTCGACCGTTCTTGTGGCATTGCTCAACATAGTGAACGAGCTGCTTCAATCCGGTCTCGAGCGCCGGATCGACGGCCCCGGCCGAGCTCCCCTGGGAGTTCCCAGGGCCGGAAGCTGCTGGCGTGTTCGACGGGGCGGCATCCTCCGCGGTGCGCTCAGCGTGCTCTGCGGCGGTTTTGGCGCCGGCGGGGCTCAGATGTTGGACGGGCTTGGGCACCACGATCGGGTTTGCAGAGGGCCCACTCTCTTCCGTAACCAACGGCGCCGGTTTGTTGGAGCCGAGCATGGCAAATAGTCCGATCCCGAGGAGCACGATCAGAGCCACCACGGCAGCGATGTTTCGCTTTCGCGTTGACCGTCCGAGCATTTCCGGCGCGGGCAGAGAGATGCCTTTCGACGCCGCGGGTGCGGTGTGGGGGCCGAGGGCAGCGGCGATCTCGGTCTTGTGCATCACTGTTGTCGGACCCTCCAGCTCTTCGTCGTCGTCCCCGTTCGCCCAGGAACTCCGCGCCAAGGTGTCGGGTTCGGCGTCATCGAACGACGGCGCTGCTTCGAACCCACCGGTTGTGGCGTTCCTTTGCGGGGGGGGTGGCGCGACCGCCGCGGACTCGAGCTCTTCCCCGTCCGGCGTGGTCTTCTCCTGGTCCTCGATGTCATCGGCCGCTTCGTGTTGCGCGCTACCAGGCGGTTCTGGGTTCGCTGAGGCTTCGCTAGGCCCTGGCACCGTGGGCTCGTCAGGCGACGTCACCCGTTCGCTAGGATCAGGACCATACTCATGCGCTGGGTTGGCCGCGCGCGGGCTGTCCAGCGTTGAGTCAGCAGCTAGTGTGCTCTTTGGAGTGGGCGCCTTGGGGGGGGAGCCGTTGGCCGCGTTCGGCTTGTGCTCAGGGTTCGGCAGCGGCGGCTGCGGGGCCGCTCGAGGAGACGATTTCTGCGCGGCTACCGGTATGCGCAGCTTGTCCGCTGGTTTCGGCAAGGCCACCGCGGGTTTTGGCAGTTGAGCGCGGGTGGATTTGGCGCCTGCTGACACTGCCGGTTTGGGCAAGACTGCGCCTGCGCCTGCGGCTCGTGATGGGGCGGCTTTGGGCTTCGGATCGGGTTGAGGCCTTGCTTCGGCCTTGGGCTCTTCGGCTTTTGGTGTTGGCTTCGCCTGAGCTGTGGGCTTTTTGGCTTCTGGCTCGGCCTTGGGCTTCGGCTCAGTTGCGGCCTTTGGCTTCGGCTCAGTTGCGGCCTTTGGCTTCGTCTCGGCTTTGGGCTTTTGGCCGTTTGGTTTCTTGGTGGCCTTGGGTTGGTCGGTTTTCGACTCGGCGCGGCTGCCGTGGTCGGCGACCTTCGTGTCGGAGGTTGCACTTCGCTGGCTTGCGTCGGGACCGGCAGCGGCCGTCGCCGGCGTCTGGGTGGGTTCGGCGCTCGTTTCAGTGGGTTTCGCTGTTTTGGTGGCGGTCTTGCTGGCGTCAGTGTCTTGGGAGTGAACCACGGCCGCTTCCGACGACGCGGCTTCCGCCAACTGCGCCTCCGTCCGCCCGTCGACGTGGATGCGCCCACCGCAGCCCTTGCACTTGATGGCTTGGACGCGACCGGCGAATCGCTTTTCCCAGAGGCCGTCTGGGATGGCCAGACGGCGACCGCACTCCTTGCATTCGACTTGGACTCCCAAGACTCAACCCCAATCGCTCATTGTCGGAAGTATCACCTGATCAGGAGTTGGCTACTTCGGCCAGGTCGTCTTCCTCCAGCAGGTCGTTTTCGTCGATTTCGGAGAACCAAGAAGCCGTATCGACGGTGGCCTTGGCCGGTTGTTTCTCTTCGTGCGGCTTGTTCGCGCCGGTGGAGGCCGTCTCGCTCTTCTCTGTGGCAACTGGGGCCGGAAGTGCCTCGGCAGCGTCATCCGCCTCTCCCTGGTCTGCCGCTACGACCGGTTGGCGGTCGTGTCGACGCTCTGACGCGGACGGGGAAGACTTCTTTTCGGTGCCGTTGGCTCTTGGGGCCGCATTGGTGTTGGCTGCAGGCTCCACGTCTATCTTGGTGGCGTCTTCCGGGCGATCTGCGTACCCGTGGCGTTCAGCGATTTTGGGAACGATGACCTGGTGCCAGAGAGTACCCAAGGGGACGTAGTTGACCAGTACGCTGGGCGGTACTGCCGTCAACAAGTCACGTTCGGTGAAAGGCTTGTTGCCGCGGCTGTTCTCCAACGACAACTTGATGATGTTGCCGAGCTCGGATTTGGGCAAACGGGTGGCGAGCTCCTCCAGAGTGATGCCCTCGACAACGTCTTGGTGGGTCAGCAGCTGGTCAGCCAAAGCGCGTTCGAGCATGAACGTGACATGGGTTCGAGCCAGCTCCAGTTCCTTCGTATTGGCTGGTGCCACGTTCCAAAATTTGTTCTCGGTGACGTACGACCAGATCTTCTTGGAGTCCAAGAAACGCACGCGGTCGTCCAAATCGAGCATGTCGAGGACCGCCTGAGCGTTGGTCTCGCCCTCTTCCAGAGCGATCCTGAGGTCTTCACCGCAAGATTGCCAGCTCTTCTTCAGAGCGATGCGCTGCTTCGTTCCGGTCGTGAAAACCACGATCTCTGCCCGTAGACGAGGCTGGTCCCTCAGGGCGTCCATCAGGTCCATCGGGGGGAAGTGTCGGAGAAAGTCTTCAGGAGTACGCTGGCCAACCTCGAGTCCGTGGTCGATCACGTGCGCGAGGAAGCGCTCGCGCCCTTTCGTGAGGGCGGAGTTCCAGTCTCGCTCTTTTTCGTCCTTGTTTGCTGCTTTCGCCGTGTCACTCATGGTCTTTTTTCTCGTAATTGATTTCGCTGGTTGAGTCTTGTGAGTCGCGCTGGATGCTAGGCGGGGTGTCCAGGGTTTGATCCGGACTCCTCGTGTCCGTATGCGATTCCCAGTGGTTCGATTGGGGACTCAGGTGAAAACGAGTGTTTCTAGCTGAACCCGTACCTGGGTCATTGAGTCTAGGTGTCATTCGAGGCGAGTCACGCAACAACGACAAGAACAGTTCAACATGAGCAGTGGTGTTGGAATGGGGCGTATACCTTTGAGCGAGAGTTTCCCAGGGTGTGCGCCCCGCCACCACGTGTTGACGGTGCGTGTTAATCCGACAGCCACGGGTGGGTGGGGGAAGGTCCGTCCGGTGGATGTTGGGCCGCGCTTGGTCGGGTCGGCGACGCCGCGGGTTGAACGTCGCTTTGTTCTCCCGTGCTCCGTGGGCTCCAATGCTGGGCGATGTTTCTGGCCCAAGTCATTCAAACCGCATCCGATGGGCGTTTGCTGGGTGACGCTCGTAATTGGGCTCGCTATCTGGCGCTTGTGATGAACCGTGCGCTGATTGTCGTAGGCCTGTTGGTAGCGGTCGGATTGTTTGTGGGATTGGCGCTGACGCCCACGCCCGATCTTGGCGAGCTCGGCGGCTCCGAGGTGGCGAATCCTGACGAATTGGGGCTAGCGGTGGCCACGCGCGCTGCGGTCGCGGAGCCCGAGCGTGGGGCGCACAGCGGTGACGAGCCCGCTAGCTCGGGGGTCGGCGGTAGCGACCGAGGGCCGCAGCTGGACCGCAAGCGAGCCGACGAGATGCGGGAGCTACTCCAGGCACTGTACGCGGGCCAACTCGCCGCCGAAGCGGAGCAAGGCGAACCAGGGGCTTTGCCGCCAGGCAGCATGCCGGCCCCTGAGGAAACGGGCAACCAAGCGGATCGAGCGCTGGGCGCCTACGTCGGTCGTGTCATGCGCGAGCAGTTCGTGCCGCTGGCAAGCGACTGCTACGACCAGCTGCTAGAGAGGTCGTCGGAAGCACGTGGGGAAGCCATCCTCGCGTTTTCGATCTTGGGCGAGCCGAGTGTGGGTGCAGTGGTGGTCGACGCGGACCTCGACGAACGTTCCACGTTGTTGGAGGCGGAGTTTCGAACCTGCGTACGTGAGTCGATGTACGCGGTTGTTTTTGACGCCCCTCCAGTGGGCAACCCGGCCGTGACTGTTCGTCAGACTCTGGAGTTCAGCCCCTGAGGCTGCCGCTCTGTCTCTAGGACGGCCGACACGCCTGCTGTTCCGTTTTCTCGACTCGTGAGCTAGAAGTCAGGGCGTGACGACCGGTTCACTGCAAGATCAAGTGGCCTCGTTGGAGGCTGAAAACACCGAGCTGCGCGCTCGGCTCCAGCAAATCGAGACTCGTGAGGCGAAGGTCAAAGATTCGCAGAAGAAGCTGATGCGCGGCGGTTTCCGTTTGCTGATACCGCTCTTGGATCGGCAACAGGTCGTGCGCAGGTTCGGCGATCTGATGGAAACACTGGGTGGGTTTTCCGGCGCGCACGCGGACTGGCCAGCGCGCGAGCAAGTGTTAGCGGACACGCGAATGTTCATGGAGGCTGTCGTCCGCTTCTTGATTCGGCGCCGAATGTTTCTACTCATGTTTGGCCTGCTCGGGGCGGCGATCCCCGCCGTGCAGGTGTGGCTCGTGATTCAGCAGAACGAGATCATCGAGAACCAAAACAAGTTCTTCGAAATACAGGTGTACGACGTCGTCGCGCGTTCGATGACGGAGGGTGATCGCAACGCGCGCCTCATGACCGGAGCACTCCTGGCCAATGCCGATCCAGAGTTCTTGAGCAACGTCGTTCGTGAGAGCTTCGACCCCAGTTTGGCTAGCGTTTACAGGGCGGAAGGGGTGAACGCGAGGACTCGCCGGCTGGATGATGCCGCATACCGCGGGCACCTGATTCGTGCAGCGGTTCATTCAGTTGAAACCCAACGCCGGCGGCATTCGCTGTCGGAAGCCTACGCGAGCACTCGGCCGATGTTGCAGATGATCATTGGGGACGCCAGCAGCCGAGTGGTGGAGGTGTTGCGCTTGGGTCGAGATGGGGACGACATCGAGGGTGACCGTGCCGAGCAAGTCGATCACTACCTGTTGCAGGTGGGCTCTGCTGTGAGTACCTATGCTCGCATGGCCAGGGCGAACGATGACCTGGATGGATTGGCGAAGCACGTGGCACCACTCTTGGTTCGGCTTTCTCAACGCTCATCGGCTGACGGCAATCGATTCGCTGCGGTGTACAAGACGATGTTGCAAGATCTCTTGTTCGAGTTCGCCGTCAAGCCCGCACCGGGAGATCCCCCTGCCAATGTCGGGGCACGTGGGGGGGATCCGAGCGCCTTGCTCACGGAAGGTTTGGCCGAGCTCGAGCGCTTGGTAGCCAACCAGGCCGTAGATTGGCGGCGGCTGGCTGCCGAGGCAGGTGTGCGATGAGCTTGCGCCTCGACGGGTGCTTTGCGGCACTAGTTTGCGGGGTCCTTGCCGCCTGCGGTTCGGAGCGTCCGGTGCCGATGGCTCCGCCTGCCCCAGTGCCGGAGCCCAAGGCTGCTGCGGTGGCATCCCAACAGCGGTCCAGCCTCGTGGTCCGACGCGCGCAGGGCACGAGCAAGGAACAGTCACTAACGCTCGTCACCCACGCCGTGAAGACGGCGCTGGTCAGCCAGCGGTGGGTCAACTACGTCCCAGAATGGCAGCCAACGCTTCCCACTCGGGCACTCACCTGGCACTCGCAGACTGACGTGGAGCTCGCCTTGGATGCCCCAGAGGTGGAGCGCTGGCTCACGTCGTTCGAGGCTGTTGTGTTGGATCCGCAGGCGCCGTCGACCTTGCGAGAGCCGCTGTTGGAGGCCCTGACTTCGGAGCGCTCGTTCCTCGTCTGTCAGCAACGGCAGGCGCTTCTCGCACGGCCCTGCGCCATGTTGCCGCCGAGAAGGCAACGGGAGGCGCTCGCTGCGGCGTTGTCGAGGACCGTGCTAGAACCAGACTGGCCCGATGGGGTGCCGGCGGCGGCGGACGGACGGGTGCTTTGGCCCGCCCGCCTGCGGGTGTGGGAGCGTGGGGAACAGGGGCTGACTGCGCTCGAGGGCATGCCGCTTCGGGTGGAGTGGTGCATGCCCGAGCAGGCAGCGGCACCTCGCATTGCCAGGAGCGACTCGACTGGGTTGGCGCAGCTGACCTTAGCTGAGTCGTGGGAGCGGGTTGGCGTGAAGGTCGCTAGCGAGGATCTGCTAGGGCCGCTATCAGGGGTGTGGCCCAGCAAAACATTGGAACTGCAAACCCGGCGTGTCGATCGTAGCCGCTTGGCGGCAGTCATTGTCGAACGAGCACGCGGAAGGGCAGCAGGTACACATGTGATGGCGCCCTCCATCCTCGGTGAGTTGGGGACACGGCTTGAACGGGAGCCGATATCGTTGCCGGAGGATGTGCTGCCACTCGTCAGCTCCGCTCAATCACTGACAGAGCAGGCGGTGAGGGTGCGGATCGCGGAGGCGACACAAGGTCAGACGGATTATGTTCTCTTGGTACAGGGTGACAGCGAGTTTGCCAGTCGTATGGGCACGGGGCGAATTTGGTACGAAGCCCGGGCCGAGGTCCAGCTAGTGGAGGTGTGGACCGGAACGGTGGTGGAGAGCTTTTCCCTCGAACACGCAGAGGCGGGTATCGGCGAGGCGCGGGCTGACGAAGCCGCCAGAATCGGATTGGCGGTGAAGATCGCGAGGCGCTTGAGCGAGGGATCCTGACGCTGCGTAGCGCTTTTTCTCCAAAGCGGCGAGGGGCCGAACTACGGTGATGCCCCAATGGCCGAACCAGCTTCCGACCAGTTGCGAAAAGACATCGCCAAACAGTTGGCGTTGAACGCCGCCGGTGTCGGTGCTGTCCTCCGGTTGAGCGAGGAGGGGGCCACGGTGCCGTTCATGGCCCGGTACAGAAAAGAGGCAACCGGCGGGATGGACGAGACCCAGATCCGTGCGGTGTTGGAGCGAGCGGCGATAGCTCATGCGTTGGAGAAGCGCAGGGCGGCAGTTCTCGCTTCCCTCGAGCAACGTCAGCTGCTCACTGCTGAACTCGGGCAACGCATCCAGGCTGCTGACTCCCTGAACGTGCTCGAAGAACTGTACTCACCCTTCAAGTCCAAGAGGCAAACGCGTGCGGATCGAGCAAAGGACCAGGGGTTGCAGGGACTCGCCGACGCGATGTGGGAGCGAGGAAGCAGTGACGCGGTCGAATTGGCGCGGAAGTACGTCTCCGACGCCAAGGGAGTATCTGACACCGACGAGGCATTGGCAGGCGCCCGGGATATCTGTGCGGAGCGATTGTCCACCGACGTGGAGCTCCGTCGGCGCACACGGGACTTGTACTGGAGGCACTGCCGAATCGTCGTCAAGAAGACCTCGAAGTTCAAAGCCGCGGCGACCAAGTTCGACACACAAGTGGGAGAAATCCCACGCCTGGAGTCTATCTCTTCGCACCGTTGGCTGGCGTGCAAGCGGGGTGAGGCGGAAGGTGTGTTGCGTTTGGGATTCGACTTCGATGCTGACCAGCTCGTGCAGAGCACGGAGAATCGGTTGGGACGCGTGCAGCATGCCAGTTGGCGACGACAGACGTCGCTCTGGATACAAGATGCGTTTCGGCGACTCCTCGTTCCTGCCGCCAAGAGTGACGCCCAGCGCCGTCTCGACGAGCAGGCGGAAAGCACGGCCATCGAGGTCTTCGCGACGAACTTGAGACAGTTGTTGTTGGCAGCTCCGTTGGGAAACAAGCCCGTTCTCGGAATTGACCCGGGGCAGCGGACGGGCTGCAAGTGCGTGCTCGTCGATGGCACGGGAAAGCTCGTGGCCAAAGACACCATCTTTCTGGTGCAGGGTGACGCAAAGCAGGCGCAGGCGGAGAAAGTCGTACGCCAACTCGCCGCGAAAGTTCCTGGCGCCGTGATTGCCATCGGTAATGGCACCCACGGGCGGGAAACCCAGCAGTTCGTCAAAGGGGTCTTCCGTGGCGGTTCGGTTCCGTTGTGCGTCAGTGTCAACGAGGCAGGTGCTAGTGTGTACTCGGCGAGTGACGTGGCCCGGCGCGAATTTCCGGATTTGGACGTCAGCTATCGAGGTGCAGTGAGCATCGCTCGTCGGCTTCAGGATCCTCTGGCTGAGCTCGTCAAGATCGACCCGCAGAGCATCGGCGTGGGTCAGTATCAACACGATATCGACACGGGTAAGCTCCGGAGACGGCTGGCAGAAGTGGTCGAAAGTTGCGTGAACTCTGTCGGGGTCGATCTGAATACCGCAAGCCCGGAGCTCCTGTCCTACGTCGCAGGGCTCGGGCCAACGTTGGCGGAACGCATCGTGCAGCACCGCCACGAGCACGGAACCTTCGCCGACCGCAAACGGCTGCTGTCCGTCAAGGGCCTGGGGGCCAAGGCGTTCGAGCAGTGCGCCGGCTTTCTCCGAATTCGTAACGGCAATGACGTGCTCGACAATACCGGTGTTCATCCGGAGCGATATGGCGTGGTGCGCGCGATGGCGAAGACGCAGGGCGTGGGCGTCGCGGAGTTGGTGGGAAATGAATCACTTCTGTCGCGCTTGAAACTCTCGGAGTTCGCGGACGCCGAATTGGGGGTGGGGGAGTTCACGCTGAAGGACATCGTTCTGGACTTGACCCGGCCAGGTCGGGACCCGCGCGCAGCATTCGAGGCGCCGCGCTTTATGGAAGGAGTGAACACCATCGAAGACGTCAAGCCCGGGATGAAACTGGCTGGAGTCGTCACCAACGTCGCTGCCTTTGGAGCATTCGTCGACGTCGGGGTACATCAAGACGGATTGATTCACGTCTCGAAACTCGCCAAGCACTTCGTCAAAGACCCAAGCGAAGTCGTGCGGGTCGGGCAAGGCGTCGAGGTGGAAGTGTTGGAGGTCGACCTGCAGCGCAAGCGAATCAGTTTGGTAAGACTGTGACGAATCGTGTTCTGCCGCACGTCGTGGCGCCACTGGAAGTGCGCCGCACCGGCGCGTCAACGGTAGAGCGCCACAGACGACCGCGATCCCCCAAAGGATCGGTTGTCCCCGCAGTGGCGCGCGGGGCCCGCTGCGGCGCAAAGATGCAAAGTGCGTGGAAACTCCGTAGCGAACCCGGACGCGTGGACCGAACCAAACGCTGCGGTCGTGATTCTTGGGAGCGCCGGCTTCGTGGCTTAGATACCGTGGGTTCACCCGTCTACTCGTGGCCGCTGCAAGTGGCGCCCGTGCAGCCTGAAACTGTGCGGCTTGATTGCCGCCAACCCTGACCGGAACCATGGATAAGAATCTCTCTCCTTCGACCTGCCGTCCCGCCCACCGCTCTTTTGGATCGGTCTCCGTCATCGCCGTCGCGGTGGCGACGACCGCGCTTCTGGCGGGCAGTTGTGGCAACTCGGACGGGCCCATCACCGGCGGCGTGGTCACGGGCGGCGCGACGGCAGGCACGGCGGGCCCAGGTGGTGCGACGACGCCGGGTGTGGCAGGGCCGAGCGGAACCGGCGCTAGCGGCGGGAGTAGCGCCGTCGCGCCGGGGACCACCGCAGGCGGCGTCAGTCCAGTCAACGGCGCCGGTATGCCCGTCGCTGCTGGTAGTCCAACGATGCCCGGAGCTAGCCCGGTCGGGGCCGGCGCCGGTTCCGCCGCGCCGCTCACGCCCGGCGTCGACCCTGTCAGCAGTGTTCCGGCGGCCGAGCCCTGCGTGGACGTTGAACCCCCGCCCGATCCGGAGTGGCCCGACGCTACCTGCGCAACCTGGGCGACCGAGACGGAGGAGTGCAGCGCCACCTGGTTCTCGAGCTACTGCGACCTGAGCTGTGGGCGCTGCGTGCCGGAAGGCGGCGCCATGAGCGCTGAGCCCGAGCCCGAGCCGTGTGAGGATGTGCTGCCGCCACCGGATCCAGAGTGGCCTGACGCTACCTGTGAGGGCTGGGCAACGGAAACCGAAGAGTGTGCCGCTGACTGGTTCGCCAACTACTGCGACATCAGCTGCGGGCGCTGTATCCCAGAAGGTGGCCTACCCGAACCCGAGCCCGAGGTGTGCGAGGACGTGGAACCGCCGCCGAGCGATGAATGGCCCGGCGCGACCTGCTTCGATTGGGCGGTCGAAGCAGGTGAATGTGACGCTGAGTGGTTTGCGAACTATTGTGATGTCAGCTGCGGTCGTTGTGTTCCTGATGACGGCTCGGCCCTTCCGGGCCCGCCGGACTGCTCGGCGGAGGGATTGCCGCAGGTCTCGGGGGGAGAAGGGTTCGCAACCCGGTACTGGGACTGCTGTCAGCCGCACTGCGCTCAGCAAGACGGTCACAAGTGCAGCCAGGACGGTACGACACGCACGGGGGACGGCACGAGTGCGTGCAACGGTGGGGGAGCCTATGCTTGCTACGACGAGGCGCCGCGCGCGGTGTCTGAATGCCTGTCCTACGGGTATATCGCGAAGGCCAACCCGAACTGTGGAGGCTGCTACCGTATCCAGTTTACCGGTCAAGGTGAACACCTCGCGTCTGACCCAGGATCGCAGTTGATTCGAGGCAAGCAGATGATCGTGAAAGTGAGCAATACCGGAAGCGACGTGGCGGGCAACCAGTTCGATCTGATGATCCCTGGCGGTGGTGTGGGCATGTTCAATGCGTGCAGCAACCAGTGGGGCACGAATGACTTGGGAGCGCAGTTTGGCGGGTTTCTCGCCGAATGCTCGTCCAATAGCTTCGAGGAGCGAAAAGCGTGTGTGCGTCAAGGATGCATGAAGATTCCGGCGGGTGGTGCGCGCGATGGTTGCCTGTGGTTCGTCGACTGGCTGCAGATCGCCGACAACCCGAAGTTCACGTCGCAGCCAACAGACTGTCCGTTCTGACGGAGGGCCCAGAGTATTGGACGGACCTAGTACGGCATGCCTGGGATGTTGACTCGAAGGGACGTCAGCCGCCCATGGCCGGTGATGAACAGCGTTTTGCCGTCAGGACCTCCAAAGGCCAGATTGCTTCCCCCCCAAAAATCGCCAATCATCTCGCCGTCGGGCGAATACACATAGCCCGTCGAGGCATAGACATTGCCAGCACAATCCAAGGCCATACCATCCACGTTGGGTCCGGAAACGAACTCGCGACGGTTCGAGACGAGACCGCTCTCGTCAACATCGTAAACGAGGATTGCGCCCACGATGGCGAGGTACAGCAGCGAGCCGTCGGGGGAGAAATTGACGCCATTGGGCCGTTGCTCGTCAAAGACATCGACCACTGAGAGGGTACCCGCGGCATCGATTCGATACAGGCTTTGAGGTAGCTCCTCGGTCCTTTCCCCAACGTTCCATGCCGGATCGGTGAAGTAGATATTGCCGTCGGCTCGCACCGCGACATCGTTGGGTGAGCTGAATCGTTTTCCTTCGAAGTTGTCTGCGAGCGAGCACACGGCGCCGGTCGTTGGATCCACGCGGCTCAATGTACGATTGGTGTGCCGCCCCGCGATGAACGTGCCGCGTGGGCCAAGTGCGAGGCCATTCGTGCCAACGTTGGGGAGCAGGTCGACGCAGCCCTCCGCCTCACGCCAGGTCATGATGCTGCCATCGTAGTACGTATCGTGATCCTCTTCGTCGAAGTTCGAGAAATAGAGCGTGCCATCGTCCGTCGACCAAAGCGGTCCTTCAGCCCAGTTTACTTCGTCGGTGCAGAGGAGTTGCTCTTCCTCGCTTTCGATCAACGGCAGCTCGTCGAAGGGGCCAGTCGGGCAGACGTCGTACGCGAAGAACTCATCCGTCAGAGGTGCGCAGGGCTCAATCGCAGGTTCTTCTGGGGGGGCTGGTTCCGGTTCTTGGGCGGGAGGCACCGACGGTGCGCTTTCAGGGCCTTGTCCGGCAGTACCCGATGCAGCTAGCGGGGCTGTACCCCCCTCGCCGAACCCCGTCGAACCGCCGCTGCCGCTAACGGCTGGTGCTCCCCCGGATCCCTCTGGTGAAGTACTCTGGGCCGGCATCGCGACGCTGGGTTCGCCGCCGGACGCAGTAACGATGGTGCTTGTTACGGGAGTGGCCTGTCCGGTGCTGTCGTTGGTCGTACAGGCGAACAGCGTTGCGATGGTAGCCGGCAAGAGCCAACGGGGTCGGGGAGAGGGCATGTGCGTAGCGGGCGCAAGGCGAGCGTGCGCCAATCGTAGACGCTGGCACCCCGCCGATGACTTGGCAACCCCCTAGCCGCTTTCGCTGTTGCGGGGGGTCAGCCGCTGTGGCTTCACGCGCTGGATTGCCGACGAGCGGGCCCCGGCAGTGTGGTAGCGCAAGTTGCTTTGGTAGACAGAAACGTCCGGATGGGGAGAGCGGAGCCGCTGGAACCAGCTCCGTAGAGGGAGCTCGAGATCGACGCTGCAAATTCGGAGGGCGTGCGTCTTGGCGATGCCTGCGATGCCATCCAGAAAGTGATTCAGCCGAGATCCACTGAAGGGGCAATACAAGAAGAACGTCGTTGCCGTAACGACGTAGCGGGCCAGTTTTGCCGCCTCACCCTCGATGACGCACACCCCCGAGACGTTCATCTGCCGGAGGTGCTCCCTGGATTGGGCGACGAGCGCGGGTTGGACTTCGATCCCAACGACGGACGCACCGGTGAGGAGGCGCACGAGTAGGGCCGCACGGCCCACACCCGAGCCGACATCGATCACGACGTCGGTGGGTCGGACCTGAGCCAAGTCCAGACCGCGCACTAGCGAATCGACTGGACACGGAAGATAGGGTGAACAGCCGCGGGGAAGATGCGCGCCGTCAGCAGCGATGTGCTCGATACCGAAGACTCGGTCCACCCAGACGTCCCGCGAGCCTCTGGGGACCTGCTCGAGCTGTGCTCGAAAGCGCGCCGGGTCCTGGTTGCCAGCCGTGATCCATGCACGGACGGCATCGGCACTCGCTTTCCACAGCTCCACCTCCGCAGCCTAGAACGCGCTCCGATGACCTACAAGGAGGCTCTGGGCTGGGGAGGCGGAGCGTCAGTGAAGACGGGGGTCCGTCTGAGACGCTTTTCGTCGAGTGGTACCAAGGCCCATCGCGAGCGCCGATGCGATCAACCCGAAGATGAACGCGATCGCACCCTGAAGGTAGCTCAGTGTGCTGATGCTCGAAGTGTCTCGCAGGGAGCCTTCGTTCAGCTGCGTCCCGACATCGAGTTGCACCGCCGTTAGAGCCTTCAGTTCATTACGGGCGTGGGCAAACGACTGGTGGAGATATTTCATCCCTTGGCTGGGTGCGCCGAGCAGGGTCTGCTCCTGTGCCCGGTAATTGTCGAGCGATGCCTGAAACTTCCTCAGGTGTGTGGCTTCCGCCTGAACGAGGTAGGTTTGCTCGAATTGGTCGACCAGGTCCTTGAATTGCGCATCGCTTTCGCTGAGGCGGAAACGCAGGTCGTCGCCAGGCTTGCCGTCGCCAGCGACGCTTTGCTGGAGGGCGTGGTAGCGAGTGTGCAGCTCGTCGGTCATTCGCACCAGCAGTGTGGCTGGTACCAACCTATCCGCGAACAATGAGCCGCAGTCTTTTTGGACCTGCTTCACCAGTGAATCCTCGATGAATCTCCCCGTCAAAGCCAACAAGGTCAGCAGCAGAAGAACCAGCGCGAGGCGTACACGTCCGCTGTGACGGTCCAGCTGTAGCGACGGTTTGGGCACCATCTTGAAAGTGTACGTCACCCGCAGCGGAAAACACACGACACGTTCAGCCGCAAGCCGTCAGAATGGTTGCGATCCCCGACTCGATTTGCCTCCTACGCGCCTTGGATGAGCTGGGGCGGACGGCGTTCAGCGTCGACGTCAAGCTCTTCTTCGTCACGAATGGCCCGAGCAGGGAGCCGAGCGGCGAGCGATGGCGGTCTGCCGACAGATAGGGGAGCCGAGAGGCAACCGACAGCGTGCTGCCGACGGACAGGGGCGCCGAGCGGTCATGGGCTCCCAGCGTTCGACGGACGGCGGCTCGGTTGGAGCGTCCGAGGGCACGCTCGGCAGACGCGCTTCGTCGCTCGGCTGGCGCTGGCAACGTCCGGGCGAGAGCCCGGGCCCGACCCTGCACAATGGGGCCGCGAGAGTTGTTTGTCGGTGAGATGCGCCCGGTGCGGAGCGGGCCAAGCGGCCCATACTTGACAGCCGATTCTCAGTGGGACGCACATGTGCGTTACTAGTTCCTGCGCGGTGCGTCACTGGTTCCTGCGCGGTGCGTCACTGGTTCCTGAGGGCACGTGCTGCAAACGATACTCGGAAGTTAACGGGGTTCGTTGCCCGCGCAACAGCACCTTTCCGGGTGAAATGGGCCGGACTGAGAACGAAGTGGAATGCCGAGTGCCAACAGGTGAACGGGCCTGGAAACGCTGCCACGGGAAGTTCGGCGCGTGCTCTGGTGTCGAATCGATGCTTGGTTTCCGTATTTGCCTCGGCGCTCTTTTTGTTCGTGGGGCGCGGCATTGGCAATCTTGTGCCCGAGCTAGAACGCGCGTCGTTTCTCGGCAGAGGACGAGCAACGCGAACCACGAAGCTGCCATACTCGCTCCCGACGTCCCCTATCATGGTGTGGCGCAACCTCATTCAACCTGTAAAGAGATCTAGGAGATCTATGACGACTAAAGGGGCGCTGGGTAGGTCCTCCCTGCGATGGTCGATTGTCATCCTCATCGGGCAAGCTGGACTGGTTGGTTGCTCTGGTGACGAATCGGCAGGGGGTGGTGCTTTGCCTCATGCCTTCCCCGGCGGCAGCACCGCTGGCGTGGGCACCATCCCAGGGGCTGAGGGCAGTGTCCCGGCGACTCCAGGTGTTGGAGCAACACCCGGACTGGGCACGGCTCCCGCAGTGGGCACGGGGGCTGCGAATGGGGCGGTGCCGGGGGAGGTTCCCGGGGCGGTTCCTGGATCGACGGTGGATCCGACGCAGCCTGGGGGCACGGTTGGCACAGCGGTTCCCGGGGTCCCACCACCGGATGAGCCGAGCGCAGGCTTCGTCCGTCGTTTGACCCACATCGAGTACGACAACACGATAGCCGATCTGTTGGGCGTGGAGGGCGAGCCATCAGCGAGCTTTGCGGCGGACGTGGCCATGCACGGCTTCACGAACAACTCCGCTGCGCAGAACGTAACTCCGACCCTGACAGAGCAGTACATCGAGGCTGCCGAAGGGCTGAGCCGAACAGCCACCATGAACCTTCCCGTGTTCCTGGGCTGTGAACCGGCGGCGATGGGTGAGGAAGCATGCATTCAGCAGTTCATCTTGGACTTCGGCAAGCGGGCCTGGAGACGACCGCTGACCACCGAAGAGCAGGGGCGTGCCCTGCAACTGTTCAACACGGTACGTGCTGAGTACGAACTCGCGGAATCCGTCCAGTTGCTCGTCCAGTTCTTCTTGTTGTCGCCGCAATTTGGCTACCTACTCGAGCCGTTGCCGGCCGGGGCCGCACCGGGGAGCATCAGTGAACTCGACCAATGGCAACTCGCGTCGCGGCTTTCGTACTTCCTGCTGGGGTCGATGCCGGACGAGCAACTGTTTGCTGCTGCCGAGGCCGGGGCGTTGACGACACCGGAGGCGGTTGGGGCCGAGGCGCGCCGCTTGTTGGAGCAGCCGCGTGCCCGGGAGCGAGTTGGGCTGTTCCACACTGAGTGGCTGCGGTTGCGTCACTTAGATAGACTGCAAAAAGACACCGCCCTGTTTCCGGACTTCGACCTGAGTTGGGGTCCGATGCTGCGAGAGCAAGTGGAGCTCTTCGCCCAGGAGGTCATTCTGGGGGAGGGCGGTACCGCGACGGATCTGTTGACGGCTTCGTTCACTTTCGTCAATGAAGAGCTTGCAGGTCTGTATGGCGTTCAGGCCCCGCCGGGGAGTGCAATGACCCGTGTCGACCTGGATCCGAACCAACGAGCAGGCTTGTTGACGCACGCCGCCCTACTGGCCACGCTGGCTCATCAGAACCAAACGGACCCGGTCAAACGCGGCAAGTTCATCCGCGAGGCAGTGCTGTGCGACGCTGTGCCGCCGCCACCGCCCGACTTGGTCATCACCCCGCCGGTGGTCACACCGGGGGCAACCACGCGTGAGCGCTTCGCCCAGCATCAGTCGGAGCCGTCCTGCGCGGCGTGCCACACACTGATGGACCCGATCGGGTTGGGCTTCGAACACTACGACCCAATTGGGCAGTGGCGCGACATGGACAGCGGTCAAACGGTGGATGCAACGGGTGAGATTTTCGGCACGGACGTGGCAGGTACGTTCGACGGCGCAATCGAGCTCTCCGCAAAGCTCGCCCAAAGCGAGCAGACGATGGCCTGTTTTGCGAAAACCTGGTTTCGATTCGCCCTGGGTCGATCGGAGCGACCTGAGGACGATGGCGCCCTGGCGGTCGTCGCCGACAAGTTCAAAGCTAGCGGTTTCAAGATGTCTGAGCTCCTGGTTGCTCTGACCGAAACCAATGCCTTCCGATATCAGCGTGTGCTCGACCCCAACGTGAGCGCGCTAGAGGACGAGAGCCTCACCCTTTTGGAAGACGAGACTGCAATGGGAGAGGAGACACCATGAACTACCGCCGGCTGAATCGTCGTTCGCTACTGCGCGGCGCCGCAGGCATCAGCATTGCTTTGCCTTTTTTGGAAGCGATGAGGCCAAGCGTTGGCAAAGCAGAGGATGGCTCCCCGCTTCGATTCGGTGTCTTCTTCAGTGCCAATGGGGTCTTGCCGAATACCTGGGAGCCGACGGGTGAGGGTGCCAACTTCCAGCTCAGTCGGGCTCTGGCGCCACTGGAGGAACACCAGGACGACTTGGTGATTCTCCGAGGTATCAACGCGGAGACCTCGTACATGCAGGAGGGCAATCCCCACGACTTGGCGATGGCGCACATGTTAACGGCGAGTCGCATGCAAGTCCGGGCAACCGGGCGCGCGGACCACGTCGTGGACGGTACTGTCAGTGGGCCGTCAATCGACCAAGCCATCGCGCAAGTCATCGGCAACGACACCCGGCTCCGCTCGCTGGAGCTCGGCGTTGAAGCGACGACTAGCGTGTTGGAGCCGATGGTGTTGCACATGAGCTATGGCGGTCCGAATGACCCGCGTACACCCATCGACGAGCCGCAGCAGGCGTTCAGCCGACTGTTCGGCGATACGGACGCCGGTCAGGCCGACGTCGAACGTCTGCTCGGTCAGCGCCGCTCCGTCCTCGATGCGGTGCTCACGGAGTTTCAGAACGTGGGCGCCAGCGTCGGCTACGACGACCGACTGCGCCTCGAGCGACACGCGAGCCACATTCGCGACATCGAGAGCCGCGTATCGGGCCAAAGCGCTGGCGCCGGCGCGTGTGGGGCGCCGACGCCACCGACGGTTACCGCGGAGTTGGTCGATTGTGTCGTCAACGGGCACTCGTCCACCCCGATGAACGCCAAGTGCCTCGCCAGTCTACCCGAGATCGGCAAGGCCCAGATGGACCTGATGGTGCTCGCGTTTGCCTGCGACCTGAGCCGCGTCGTTTCGCTGCAATGGTCGACCGCGGAGAGTACGACGCTGCACTCGCACGCGGGGGTAACAGGTGAACATCACCGGATGTCCCACGATGTTGGCACCTACGGGAACGACCTGACCAAGGTCGATACATGGTTTTCCGAGCAGTTTGCCTATCTGCTCACCGAGTTGAAGAAGGTGCCGGAGGGTGATGGAACGTTGCTCGACAACATGCTCCTGTTCTGGTGCAATGAACTGGAGCACGGTGAGGCGCACAGTCGGAACAACTTGCCCTATCTGTTAGCGGGTAAGGCGGGAGGTCAGCTGACTACCGGCAGGGTGGTTCGCTACCAGCGGGAGGCGCACAACAAGCTGTACGCGACGTTCCTGAACATGTTTGGCGAACCGGCCACCGGCTTCGGCGAACGGGACTTTCCCGGCACACTGACCGGATTGGTCTAGAGCCAACAGCGTCGAGTTGCGGCGCGTTTTGCACTAGGCTCGATCGCCTCGCTTCCTTCGCGGGCAGGCTGCTCGACGCGCGTCGAGCAGGCCGCACGGAAGCGCCAAGGTGTCCAGGTGGTCAAAGCACGAGCCAAGAACGACCAACGCGCCAAGCGCAACAAGCAGAAGGCTGCTCGCCGCGCGCAGCAGGAGACGCGAGCTCTGGAGTCCCTGGGTCTCAAGCGGCAGCCTTTCGAAGGTCTGTTGCGCGAAATCGTGGCAGCAGTCTTGCAGACGGAGGGTCCAAGCCCCGCTCTAGGGGGTGTGTTGCGGGACACTCGTTGGATCGAGGTTGGAGCTGGTTTGGGCCAGTTACGGTCGTTGCTTCCGTCCCAAGTGCTTGGGTACATCACACACACCGAGCTCTCTGAGTCGTTGGTGCGAGGCTTGCGTTCGAAACATCCAGGCGCCCTCGCCATACCCGCGGACGTCACGGCACTGCCGTTCGAGGCGGGGAGTGTGGATGCAGTACTGGGGTTGTGTGTGTTCGATTCGTTTCCCGCCCCAGCGCACTCCGCAAGCGAGATCGGTCGCGTGCTACGCCCAGGCGGTCGTTTCATTCACTTCTTGGATGCAGCGACGAACATCGAGCCGATTCTGACGGACGCCGTGACGGCTGGGCTGCTACCGCTGCCCAACTTCTTTGCCGACATCGCGCTTCGACGTCCAGATCTGGTCGAGCCGATGGGGGTAGAGCATCTGGTGGCGCCGTACCACGACGTCTTGACGGTCCCCATCGCCCAGTTCGGCGCGGTCACGTCGATGCTGCGGAAGAGTGGCCATCGACTCGCCGCAATGTTCGAGCGCTACACGGACGTGTTCCTGAATAAGCCTTTCGACGCCTTGAGCGCAGCGCGTGCCTTTGTGCGCCTCACCAGCGATCCCACGACTGGGCGTCCCGTCAACCAGGCGCTGATGAGCTTGTACACGACACTGCGGCAGCCGCCGTACCGTGAACACGTGCCCTTCGAGCTGCGCTCGCTGTCCTCACTTCAGTACTTCCAACGCACGCTCGAACACCACTTCAAGCCCAGTCTCGGATTTCAGCAGCGGCTTTCTCATGTCGTCTACGCTCGGAGGTACGAACCCAACGTCGACGAGCCGTTGCGGGCGCGGGTTCGGCGTGTCGGCATCGGGCAAAACAGTGTGCACTGGCCAGTGCCCGAGGGCGTGGCCGCGAGTCAATTGCAGCGCCAGCGCGCACCAGCCAAGGGCGCCGTGGGTACACCCGCGATGGCGGACGGTACGCAGGTAATGCCCGCCATCGCGGGTGGGTCGGTCGACGGGGCTCCGGTAAAACCCGAAACGCACATCCTGTGGGAGGCAGCCATCTACTGTTTCGTGGCAGAGAAGGACCCAGCAGGTTCGGGCGATTGAGTCGTGGTGTGTCGGGATGGTCGCGCCCATTTCTGCCCGGGTTCGAGGCGTGTGGGTCATCGCGTTCGGCAATCACCACCCATGCTGGCAATGGTCGTCATCTGGAATGCAGCAGGAGCGTCCTGGCTTCCAGGGCGATGCGTTCGAGGGTGCTTGGAGCGAACACCGGATCCAGACCGCCCAGGGTCAGTACTTCGGGAAACGGAAGACTGCCGCCGGCTCGGCACATGCGCACGTAGTCGTCGATGGTTGCTCTCAGGTCATGGCGCGCCTTGCCGAACAACTGGATCGCGCCGAGCGCCGCCAGGGCGTACTTGATGGTGTGGAGCGGCGGGACCTGCAGCAAGAGCTGCCAGGTGTCGCCGCGGTCGAGGTGAGGCATGGACGCTGGGTAGGTCCGCCAGGGCATGTAGTGTCTCTCCAGGTCACGCCAGAGGTCACTACGCTGGCTACGGGTGAGGTCTGGGTGTGCGTAGCACTCGTGCTCGAAGTGGTCGACGAGGGTAAGCTGTGGGACCGGCGCGAGCAGCGTCCACAGCGCGTCCGCCTCGAAGTCACCCTCCTCCGCACGCAACTTGCCTCGGTCGAAGAGCTTGCCGAACCAAGGAAAGGTGAGGGCGGTCATCCCGTTGGCGCAGAGTTCAGCAACCTCACCATCGGGACAGGCGTAGTCGAGGAGCGGTTGGTGTCTCGCCGCGTAGAAGTGAAAAGCATGCCCGAGCTCGTGAATGATGGTGCGGATGTCCGCGCCATGGTGCGAGTAGTTCGTCGAGACGTAGGCCAAGTGACGGTTTGGAATGAACATGCAGTACCCTGTCTGCATCTTTGCAGGGCGATAGCCCAAGTCGAGCAGTCCTGCTTCGATCGTCTCGGTGATGAAGGCACGAGCCTCGGGGTGCATGTCGCAGAGGGCCTCTAGCGCAGTGGCCGTGACTTCGTCGAGCGTCCTGTGACTGGTGGTATCGGTAGTGGCGAAGGTCCGTCCTTCGTCAACGACCGAGCGGCTGTCCTGCCCAAGCCGTTGAGCGCGCTCAGCAAGAACGTCTTGCCAGAGCGGCACGATGTGCGCACGGACCCCGTCACGAAGCAGGACGAGATCCTCCTGTGTGTAGCCGATGCTGCGGGCTTGCCGGTAGGCCAATGGGAGATAACTCGAATACCCTTCGGACTCCGCCTGAGCTTGGCGGGCGAGGGCGAGTTGTTCGAATGTCGCGTTGAACTCGTCACCAAACTGCCGACAAAAGGTGTCGCGTGCCTGCCAGGCACTATGGCGAATCTCGCGGTCCTCGTGATCGAAGAGCTTTTTTACCCCGATGGCGCTCCATTGCTTCCCATCAACGTCGAACCGCGGCAAGGTCAGCAAGCGCGACAGCTTGGTGTTTAGCTTTGCCACTGTAGCTCGTCGTTCGTCGGGGGCGAAAGCTGGCACCGAGCACTCGGCAATGTGAAATATGTGCGCGCCGAGCTGTCCTTCCAGCGATTGTCGCTTGTCCAGTAGCGCTTGCCAATACTGTGCGTCGATGCTTTGGGTAACGGGCTCGTGGCTATCCCAAAAGTCGTACTCAGCCCGCGCTTTTTCATCAAGCAAGTTGCCATAGTGAGCGATGGTGGCCCGGGCGCCCCGGGAGTAGAGCTCCGAGCGCAGCGCGTCGAATTCGGCAATCAGGTCTCGTGCCACGTTGCCGGTGCGGTTTTCGCGCAGACGAGTGCCGAGCTCACGCGCCTTTTTGGCGCACGCCAAGAGGGCGAGACGATCGTGGTCGTTTCGCGAAGCGGTGCATTCGTCGCCCGTTGAGGCACCCATGGCCCGAGTCTAGCACTCCACGAGGACCCCGCTGCGGTGAACGCCGCTTCGGGCAAAGGGGAAGTGGAACGCCTGCACCACTGTCTCAACACCCGAGCAGGGGGCGGCTGACTAAGGCGACTCCGCGACGATGGTCCCGCCGAGCTTCTTGATGTACGCGTCGTAGATCGGAAGCGCGGGCGCCTCACGGGCGAGCTCGCGCCAGCGGCTGACTGCGGGTGACGCCATCATCGCCTCGTTGTAGGCGCGGAGATCCTCCGGCAACGAGATCCCGTAGGTTGCGAAGCGGGTCAACACGGGGAAGTACATCGCATCCACGATGCCGAACGGCCCGAAGAGAAAAGGTCCCTTGGAGGCGGCAAGAGCGTCGCGCATCAGTTCGAAGACCCGCGCGATCTCGACGCGCGTGGGGCCATCGGGAACGAACCCCGGCACCCGGGCGAAGACATTACAGCTCATGTTGTGACGTAGGTTCATGAAATTGCACGCCATCTCGGCGGACAGTGCCCGTGCCTGCGCACGGGCCATGGGGTTGTCCGGCCAAAGGCGTGCCTCGGGATACTGCTCTGCCGCCCACTCACAGATCGCTAGCGCCTCGTGGATCGCCATGCCGTCTATCGTCAACACCGGGAAGTAGCCGGTGACGCTGCCAAGAGCCCGCCGCTGCCTCAAACGCGCCAGAGCGGCCTCCACGTAGCGCTCCGGATCCAGCTCTGGCTCCGGATCCCCCTGGCGCTTCATCTCGAGTGTCACCGTTCTCACCTCGACGTTCGCGCCGGCGTGCAACAGGGGCAACAGCGCTCGCATCGACCACGAGGAGTAGCGCAGGGAAATAACGTGCAGTACAGGCGTCGCCATGCCGTGTAGATAGCGGGGCACGAGCGATTCGACAATTGGGCACGCGCGGGCGAACGCGACCTGGTCGACCCGTGGCGCTTCGCCAAGAGGCCGCAGGCATCTGTGGGCTGGACGGAGGTGCGGGAGAAGCCGCCGCACCGCACACCAGCACTGAACTCTGCGTGAGCAAACCCTGATATAAGGCGCCCGAGTAGTCAGTCACCATGTCCCAGGTCCCATCGCGGTTTTGGCAGCAGTTCGGTCTCGCAGGGCCCAGCGCGCACTCGGAAGAGGGGCGTGAGTTCCTGCAGCGGCGGGTAAGTTACTACCTGGGGATGGTCAGTCTGCTGTGGCTGGCCGTCGGCGTGACCAGTGTCGTTTCAGCGTGGGTGTTCTGGCCGGCGATTTTCGAGGCCTCCGACTCGGAGCTTTCCGGTGCCGTGCACTACGCCGGTACGTTTGGCCTGATCGGATGTTGGCTACTGAGCCGTCGTGGTCGGCAATCTCTCATGGCTCTCAACGTTTGGGATGCTGCGACAACGATTGCCCAGGCGGTGGTGATGTCGCTCGTCATGCACGCCACTGACCTACGCTATCGTCCTGACCTCAACATGGCGCTCGGTTTGTCGTGCACGTTGATCGGGCGTGCGGCCATCGTGCCGAGTCGTGGACGACGCACGCTTCTCATCGGTAGCGTGGCGTCGCTACCGATCTTGCTGGCGACCTACTTCACACACGCCAACTTGTCGTCAGCCGAGCGCCTGATGCCACCGCCCGTGGCTGTGACGCAAATCGCGACCTGGCTCGTGTTCTCGGTGTTGGTCTCCGCCACCATCTCGAAGACGATCTACGGCTTGACGTCGCGGGTGCGCGCCGCTGCCCGCCTCGGACAGTACACTCTCCAGCACAAAATCGGGGAGGGGGGCATGGGGGTCGTCTACTTGGCGCAGCACGCACTGCTGCGGCGCCCAACGGCCGTCAAGCTGCTGGGGACGGACCGGCGCGATATCGGCGACATTCGCCGCTTCGAGCGCGAAGTGCAAACGACGAGCACGCTACGGCATCCGAACACCGTCGCGATCTACGACTATGGGCGTACTCCGGAAGGTGAATTCTACTACGCGATGGAATACCTCGACGGCGTCGACTTGGACCAGTTACGAGTTGCCGAAGGACCGCTCCCCGAAGGGCGCGTGGTGCACATACTGGTGCAGGTTGCTGGTGCCCTTCAAGAAGCACATGACGCCGGCCTCATTCACCGCGACATCAAGCCCTCGAACATCCTCATCTGCAACCATGGCCACGCAGCGGACTTCGCAAAGGTCGTCGACTTCGGCCTCGTCAAAGAGGTGGCACGAGAGGGGGCAGAACGAAGCCAGACCGATGGCCTCGCCGGTACACCGCTCTATCTGTCCCCGGAATCCATTACCGCACCCGAAAGTCTCGACGGGCGGGCCGATCTGTACGCGTTGGGCGCAGTTGGGTACGCTATGTTAACGGGAAAGCCGCCCTTTGGCGGGAACACCATCGTCGAAGTCTGCGCGGCGCACTTGTCCGCCCCTGTCGTGCCGCCTTCGCAGCGGCGCAATGATCCCATCTGCAAAGCGCTTGACGAAGTCATCCTCGCTTGTCTCGCCAAAGACAGGACAGATCGCCCTGCGAGCGCGGCGGAGCTCTGTGAACGCTTGCTGACCTGTGAGGTGACCCCGTGGACGCCCCAACACGCCCGAGACTGGTGGGATACGCGGGGCGCGGAACTTCGGCGGCAGCGCGATACAGCCAGGGGCAGGTCGATTGGTTCGGATACGATTGCCGTCGACTGGTCCGCGCGTGAGAAGTGACGTGCTCGCGGGACATCCGCCTGGCCCAGCTGAACGCCGCTGGCGCCCGCCGCGGCAAGCTTGCTCAAACTGAGCTCCGCTGGCGCCCGCCAAGACTAGCTCGTTCCGAGCCGGGCCCCGGCGGCAGCGGCGGCGGCACCACACGCGATGGCAACCGGGAGCACGACGAACGTGGACATGGACAGTGGGGTGAGGTTCGACTGGGCAATCAGCGCACCAATACCCAGCAGCGCCCCGTGGACGGCGCCAGCACAGGCACCGGCTTTCCAATTCATCCAGGACCGCGTGGCGGACACCAGGTAGGCGCCCACCAAGGTCACCGCGATTGGCGCACCGAGCGTGCCGACGGGAAAAGCCCACACGGATTCCACGGGCATGCCCGTGGACGGGTCGTGTGACAGCGACAGCTTTGTCAAACCTAGCCAGGTCACGACCGCCGTGGGGACCGACACGAGCGCCATGCACGCGCCCACGAAGACCACCTTGCCGACGGGTGCCGCTACTGACGCCATTAGGTTCACCTCGAATCGGCCCTGCGAGCGAGGATGACAGTATCTGGCGGGGCCCACACTGCGAGATCGCCCTCGACCCAACGCACACGGTTTGCGACGTTCGTGCCCGCTGCTTGCGCCATCGAGCGGTCATGATCCAAGGCAGCTGCGGAGAAGTCGACGGCGGTGACTTCCCAACCGTGCGTTGCAAGCCAGAGCGTCTCTGCGCCGTGACCGCAGCCCGCGTCGAGGGCCCGGCCAGTTGGGAGTTTTGCGGCCTCGGTCATCAGCAGCGGGTTCGGCAGACGATTCGGCACTGTGTGTCGGCGCGCTCGCGCAGGGTCTTCGACCACAGCTGCTCCCAGAACTCGCGATCGTATCGGGGCTTGGTCATCTTGACGAGGGGGCGACGATTGGGTGGTGGCTAGGGGGCCCTGCAAGAGCTTCCTGCAGGGCTGTCTGATGCCTGGTACGAAACGAATGCGACGCAGCGAGCATAATACGGAGGCTCTGGGAGGTGTGTCGGCTCGTCCAGTGCGGGAAGTCGGGTTGCGTGGAAGGAGCAACGATTGGCGGAGCTGGTGGCGCCGGAAGTCAGCACCCCCAAGTACCTGGACATCGTTGAGGTCGAAGAGCGGGTGGTTGCGCTTCGAGAGTTCGTGGACGGGACGGTCCTGCGGTGAGTTGGACGTGGAGCTCCAGATCACCGAGCGCCATGGCGCGAACGGTTCCATCTTTCGACACGATTCGAACCGATTGCACGGCCTTCGGGAAAAGTGAACCCGGGTTGCGCGCGCCAGATCATGGCGAGCCCTTTGCACTACTTCTTCGCGCCCAGCACCTTGCCCGCCGTGACTCGTGTGGCGCATGCTGGCGTCATGCGCTTCACCGTTCTAGCACTTGGTCTACTTGCTCCCCTAGTCACTGGCTGTGCTGACTCCTCAGATGATCCCAGCGGCGACGAATCCTTGAACAGCAGCACTGGGGCTCCGAGTGCAAGCGCAACTCCGAACGCCGCCGAGACGGCTCAGCCCGGCAGTCTGCCAATCACGACGCCGGGGCCGACCGAACCGCCGCCACCCGTCAATAGCGCACCCGGCGCTGGTGGAAGTGGCGGTTCTGGTGGTGCGGTCGTTACCGAAAGCCCCTCGGTCCCGATGGCCCCCGCAACCGGCGGCGGCGGGGGCCGTCCGCCAGTGAACGATAACTCCGCAGGCGGTGGGCCCTCGAGCGGGGGTAGTGGGGGAACTTCACCGGAGCCCGGTTCCGGCGGCAGCGCTGGCAACACAGACAGCGGAGGTGCTGGCGGGAGTGCGGGTGCAGCTGGTGATGCCCCGCTCGGGCAAGGTGGCGGAGCTGGTGGAGGCGAAGGAGGACAGGCAGATGACGCTTGCGCCACTGCCCTGTTCTGCGATGACTTCGAGAGCTATTCAGCGGGCCAGGCGCCGGGAGGAAGGTGGACTACGCGTGAGACCAACGGCGCTGTCACAATCGACACGGCGCAGAAGGTGTCCGGGAATCAGTCTGTGAAGTTTACGGTCACAGGGTCCAGCTCGAGCAGGACGGCGTTTCTACGTACCACCGACGACACGGTCTTTCCGGTAGCCGACAATCACCTCTTCGGCCGCATGATGTATTGGTTGGACTCGGCACCAACGACTCCGGTGCACTGGACCATGTTCGAGGGCGGTGGTACGGTGCCCGGCCAAACGTACCACGCCTTGTACCGCTACGGGGGACAACACCCGCTCAGTCAGGGGCAAGGTTTCGTGGGGAGTCGGTTGATGGCGAACTACGACACGCCAGACTGGTATGGCAACAAGAACACGCCAGGCAGTGACTGCTGGAGACATTCTCCAGATCAGGTGCTGCCGACGGGTCAATGGGTGTGTGTGGAGTGGGAGTTCGACGGCCCGAACAACACCGAACGGCTCTGGCTCGACGGCGAGGCCATCACTGCCGTCACGGTCATGGGCTCGGGTGACCAGTGCCTCAATGCAGCAAACGACTACGTTTGGGAGGCTCCCACCTTCACCCAAATCGACATTGGCTGGGAGTCATATCAGACGGATGATCCTCGTACAGCCTACGCTGATGACGTCGTGATATCGACGACGCGCATTGGCTGCCCCTGAACAAAGGACACGGAGGCCAGCGGCGCTACCAGCTCAAGCGCGTTTGCAGCTCTGTCACCAGGGCTGCACCCATTGCCTCGTGCGTGGCCAAGCCGGGGTGGTAGTCGCAGCCGGGATTGTCGTTGGAGATGTTCATCTCCCAGATCCCTAGTTGAGCGTCCCCAGCGCTCTCTCGGACGGTGACGGCGGCTTCGATGCCAGCCCGCGCTGCGTCCAAGTCGGCGCCACTCAACAGGGGGCCGACGGTGCACAGGATGTAGGCATTGGGGTATGCATCGCGCAGTCGGGCGAGGAATGCGGCGTATTCGTCGCGGAACAGGTCAGGCGTCGGGTCACCATCCGTGCTGAAGTCGTTGGTGCCTAGGTTGATTACGACGACCTCAGGCATCCAACTGAAGTCCCAGGTACTGGCAGCCTGCGTGGGAAGTGCTCGGTCGTAGAGTGCGGGCAGCGGGTCGTTCGTGTCCGTGTCGTAGTTGTAGACGATGCCTTTGCCGGACCAAGCGATCGTGACCAGGTCTGCGTCTAGCGCCCGTGCAGCAATGGCGCCGTAGGTGGCATAGTGATTCTCAGTGTCCGCGGAGAAGCCACACGTGGCCGACTCTCCTTCGTTGCCATAGCCGCAAGTGATCGAATCTCCAATCACTTCCATGCGGTGAGTGGCTGGCGCAGGAGGCGCCAGTAGCACTCCAGCGCCGAAATCGAAGCGCTCAAATGTGGTGGTGCCAAACGACGCTTCGGTGCGTCGGTAGAGTTCGACAACGTGTCTTCCCGCAGGAAGACCTGACGCGAGCTCGTAGTCATTGCTGCCGGCTGAGGCGACCAACTTCGGTCCCAGCTCCCCATCAACGAGGACGGTGAACTCGTTGTTGCCACTGTCGTCGAGGGTTACACTGACTGAGGTGCCGTCGAAGGCTGCGATGATCCCACTGCCGGACCACTCGAAGCTCTTCCCACCACTGCCGGCGTCGACGAACCGCCCTACGAACCGCACGGCGGGTTCCTCGGTGACGCCGTCGTCGACGCTGCCGCCGGCGCCCGGAGCACCGCCGCTGCCGCCGGGACTAACTCCCGCAGAGGCCCCCGCCGCGCCCAGCTGACCGCCCGCGCCGCCTTGCGGATCATCGTCCGCGCCGCCGCTGCCCAGCTCATCGGGCGCGGGGGAGGGGGCCGGCGTTTCTGACGGCGAGGTCGGTGCGGGCACCTTAGTGGGTGCGTCCATTGTCGCCGGCGTCGCCGGTTGTGTCTGAGTCGGAGTATTTGCGCTGGTTGGCCCGACCGAGGGAGCGCCCGGCGTGGGCATGCCCACGTCGTGGGTGGGGGCCGAATCGGCACTGTCGCTACCGCTCCGATTGCCGCCTTCGGAACAGGCGCTCAGACCGACAATGCCAAGCGCAATGTTTGTCCACCACCAGAAACGCGACATTGGCATCCGTCTGCGTTGATCCATCGTGATTGCCTATCGCGCCAGGTGCGCGAGCGCAAGGGAACGACGGTCACATAGGGAACGCCGCCGTGTCGGGGGCCTCGAGTGTTCGACGGGTGCGGCCGGGTGCGACGTTTGGATTCTCGATTCAGGGGCGTCGTACAGGGGATCCGCAGCGGTGACGACGATCAGGTGCATGTCGCGCACGGGCACGATCAGGTTGCCGCCATGGCCCCAAGCGAAGTCCACGTTGTGGTCCTGCACCGTGGCCGACCACCACTGGTAGCCGTAGCCGAGGTCACTGAAGTAGCTCCCCAACTTGCTGCCGAACCAACCCGTGAAGTTGATGCCTTCAGAGTAGCGTGCAAGCGAATCGCGCACCCACGCCACGGGCAGTACCCGGCGGCCCCGAAACTCCCCGCCGTTTGGTGGTCGACATAGCGGAGATGCGGTGCGCCGTTCGCTCCGGTGCTCATCGCGGCAATGAAGTCGGCACCACGTTCGTCTGCTTACTGGGTCAACGCTGCTGCGGCAGCCGGTTGAGTGCGGCCCCCCTTACTGTGGTCCTTGGCTACCAACACGTAGACGGCGGGAACGACAAACAGTGTGAACAGAGTGCCGATGGCCATACCGCCGACGAGGACCACGCCGATTGAGTTTCTGGCCACGGCGCCTGCACCGGTGACTAGCGTCAGTGGAAAGTGCCCCGCCACCGTGGCGATACTAGTCATCAGGATGGGTCGGAGCCGCGTCATTGCCGCGCTATGCACGGCCTCTAGCTTGGGGACGCCCTGCAGCTGTTGCTCGTTGGCAAACTCCACGATCAGAATCGCGTTCTTCGAGATCAACCCTACGAGGGTCACCAAACCCACCTGCGAATAGATGTTGAGCGTGGTCGTCCAACCGTCGGTCATGGGAAAACTCACACCCGGAGGGCCGCTGAACTTCAAGAAGGTGAAGATGAGCGCGCCAAACATCGCCAACGGTACCGAGCCCGCAAGGATGACGAACGGGTCCCGGAACGAGTTGAATTGGGCGGCGAGCACCAAGAAGATGAGCACGATTGCCAAGCCCATGGTCGGCAGAAAGCGACTAGCCTCTTCGCGGAGCTGGCGCGACTCGCCAGTGTAGCCCACGCGATAACCTGGAGGGAGTATCTTTTTGGCTTCTTGCTCGAGGACTTCCAGGCCGCCGTCCAAACCGCGGGGCGCGATGCCGGAGATCTTGACCGAGTTTAGCTGCTGGAAGCGGTTGAGGGTGCGCGGTTCGACGCCTTGTTCGAAGCTCGCCACCGCTCCTAGCGGGATGAGCTGTCCGTCGGGTCCGGAGATTTGGATGTCAGAGAGCTGGTCGACGGTCAGACGGCTGTCGCGTTCAATCTGGGGGATGACCTTGTAGCTCCGCCCTTCCAGATTGAAGCGACCGACGAAATTGCCACTGAGCATCGAGGACAAGTCGTTGCCGACTTGCTGCATGCTGAGGCCCATCGTCGCCACCTTGTCGCGCTCGATGACCACCTTCGAATCGACTTGATCGATGCGGACGTCCGTCAGCGGGGGAAACGCGAACAGTCCGCTTTGGGTCGCGCTCTGCACCAGCTGCTTGGCATAGTCTAAGATCTCCTCGTGTTCTGCCGTCGACGCAATGACGAACTCGACGGGGAACCTGCCAGGACTCGGTAGCGCTGGCGGCAAGATGACGGGAGCTTTGACCCCGGCGATGTGAGAAAGCTTCTGCGCCAGCTCCGGCTGGAGCTGGAAGATGGTCCTCTCGCGCTCGTCCCAAGGATCGACCACGAGTCCGCTGAAACCACCGGATGGCGTCGTGATCTGAAAGCTGTGGTGGAACTCGGGAACGTCTTCGTAGTGCTTTTCGACCTGTTCCGTATAGGGGACGAGCTGCTCGAGAGTCGCGTTGGGTGGCACGTCGAGCACGCTGAAGAGGACACCTTGGTCCTCGTTGGGGGCCAGCTCCTTGGGTGAGAAGACGTACATGGGAACGACCAACAACGTCAGCAGGATCCAAGCGCCGTATGCCACGCCGCGTGCTCGAAGACTCGACTGAAGGAGCTTCCCGTAGCTTTGCTTGAGGCGTTCGAAGCCGCGGTCGATCCGTTTCGCGAGTCTTCCGGCTTGGTCCGGATGTCGCAGCAAGCGCGAGGACATCATCGGCGACAGAGTCAACGCGACGATGCCGGAGATAGTCACCGCCCCCGCGAGTGTGAAGGCGAACTCGCGAAACAGGGATCCGGTGAGCCCCGATTGAAAGCCAATGGGGGCGTACACCGCCGCCAGGGTGACCGTCATCGCCACGATCGGCCCCACGAGCTGACGTGCGCCAACAATCGCAGCGTCGAACGCCGTCTTGCCGTCCCGCATGTTGCGCTCGACGTTTTCGACCACGACGATGGCATCGTCGACGACCAACCCCACGGCCAGCACGACCGCCAACAGCGTTAGCAAGTTCACCGTGAAACCGAGAACCTGCGCCAAGAACACGGCACCGATGAGAGAGATGGGAATCGCGACGAGCGGCACGAGCACACTCCGGAGCGATCCCAGAAACAGGAAGATGACGAGGACGACGATCAGCACCGTTTCGCCGAGCGTCTTGACTACGTCCTTGATGGCGCTGTTGATGTAGACCGTCGAGTCATAGGCGATGGACGCTTCCATACCCCGAGGGAGCTCCTGCTGTATGCTCTCGAACTCCTTGCGAACCTCGCTGATCACGTCGACGGAGTTGGCGTTAGGGAGTACCCAGACGCCCATGAACACGGCTTGCTCGCCGCTGAAACGCACTTCCAAATCGGAGTTTTCTGCGCCCATCTCGACTGTCGCGATGTCCTCTAGTCGTACCAGTGAGTCTTGCTGCTGACGAACGACCAGGCGTTTGAAGTCGTCGAGGGACGTCAGGTCGGTCGAGGCAGTGAGGTTCAAGCGCTGCAGCGCGCCTTTGGTTTCGCCTACGGCAGAGAGGTAGTTGTTGCTGGAAAGCGCTTGCCGGACCTCACTTGGGCTGATGTGCAGCGCTGCCATGCGCTTCGGATCGAGCCAGGCACGGACCGCAAACGTGCGCCCGCCGAGGATCTCTGCGCGCTGCAACCCTTCGATCGCCGTCAGGCGGGGCTGCACGATGCGAATCAGGTAGTCGGTAACCTGATTGTCCTCCAGGATGGGGGACGTGAAACTCAAGTACATCGCAGCCCGTTGCGAGTCCGACGGTTCGATTTGAATCGCGGGGACCTGCGCCTCCGGCGGCAAGTCGGCGCGTACCTGATTGACGCGGGCGCTGATGTCGGCGAGCGCTTTGGAAGCCTCGAAATCGAGCTTCAACCGCACGTTGATCGTCGACAGTCCCTGCACACTCTCGGACTCGATGTAGTCGATGCCGTCTGCGGCGGCGATGGACCGCTCGAGGGGCGTCGTGATGAAGCCGCGCACCAGGTTGGCGTCCGCTCCGACATACACAGTGCGCACCACGATCGTGGCGCTCTCCAGCTTCGGATACTGGCGGACGTTCAGCGAGCGGATCGCTTGCAACCCGGCGATCAGGATCAACAGGTTGATGACGAGCGCCAGGACCGGGCGCCGCACGAAGATGTCAGTAAACCTCATGCTGGTAGATTCAGCGGTTTTTGGGATGGGGGTTCTGGCGTGGGTCGAGATCCACGCTGTCGTCGATCACGATGGGGGATCCGTTGCGGAGCTTGAACGCGCCGGCGAAGACGAGCTTCTCGCCGCCCTGCAGGCCTTCTTTGACCTCTACCCAATCACCGCGACTCTCGCCCAGTTGTACAAACTGTTGGCGCGCGACGAGGCGCGAAGCGTCTTCCGGCGCTTCCTCGATCAGAAACACGGAGTCTCCGTACGGAGCATGGACGACCGCGGCGCTCGGCGTCGTGACGACCGGTCGCGCTTGTCCTAGCTGAACCATCACGTTGACGAACATACCCGGGCGAAGGCGGTTCTCGTCGTCCGACGCGGTGGCACGAACTTCAAAAGCACGCGTCGCTGGATTGACGATCGGGTTGAGCGCCGCGACGACTCCGTGCGTGTCGATGTTTGCTTCGTCAGCCGAGAAGTGGACCTTCAGTCCGATACTCACTTGCTCCAAGTGCTGCTGTGGGAGTTCGAAATCCACGTACTCTTCCGCTTCGGACTGCAGCGTCGTGATGTCACTTCCCGGGGCGAGGTACTGACCCTCGTTCACCATGCGGATACCCAGCTGACCGTCGAAAGGCGCGACGATCACCTTGCGCGCGATCTGCGCTCGCAGCGTCGAGACGTCCGCTTCGGCGCCCTCGAGGGTTGCTTCGGCGGTATCGAGTTCCGCCTGAGTCGAGATCCCCTCCTTCGTCAGCGCCCGCGTGCGTTCGACGGTGGTTGTCGCCAAACCAAGACGCGCTTCCGCGGACTTGAGCTGCGCTCGTTCGACACGGCTGTCGAGAGTGACTAAAACCTTGCCCGCTTTGACCCGCTCCCCCGAGTCAAAGTGGATTTGCGCGACGAGTCCCGCTGCGTCGTTGCTGATGGTCACTCCCTTGCGGGCGGCGACGCTCCCCACGGCTGTCAGCCGAGAGCCCCACTGCTCCTTCTTGGCTACCGTACTGCTCACGGTTTCGGGAGGCGGCCCCGACAGCTTGGCTTTCTCCCCCGCCGCCTGCAGGACACCGATTTGGCTGGCTTTGACTGCCACTAGTGACCCGACGGCCACGAGCAGCAAGACGATGGGGATGAGATACTTCACTGACGCTGCCTAGGTCCGGACTGCGCCTGCAGCAAGAGGCGCCTGGTGCTTCGTTGCGAAGCCGTCGCTGGTCGGTCAACGAGTCGGCGAGCCACAGTGGATACGGCGAAGCAGATCGGCTGAAAGCCGCGAGGTTCTTCTTGCAACCGACGATGGCTCGCAGACGAAACGCCCACGCGATTAAACAGAAGACCTCTCCAGGTTGACAGAATTCTTTTGAAGTCAGGTCGTGAAGTGATTGAAATTAATGCAGATACTGACCATTTGGAGAGCCAATCTTGTATTCTAAGGAATACGCTTTTTCAGCACTAGGGCTGGCACGACCTGGGCGTCCGTGGGACTGATTCGATGTGCCCTCCAAGCCCCGAACCCTGCGGCGCTGCCCGATCGACGTGTTTCGCTATCACGACTACCGGACGTTCCTCTCTGACTTCTACATGGCCAAGAAGAAGCGAGGCTTCAGCTACCGCGCGTTCTCCATCGCAGCGGGCTTGGGGGCTCCCAACTACCTCAAGCTCGTGATCACCGGGCAGCGCAACTTGAGTCGCGGCACGGCCGAGCGCTTCGCTGAAACGTGTGGTTTGGGCAAGGAAGCCACCAGTTACTTCCTGTTGCTGGTAGAGTTCAACCAGGCGAGCTCGAGCGAAGACCGAGCGGCCCTGTACCAGAAGCTTTCCGCCTTTCAGCGCTACCGGAAGGTCCACAAGCTGGAGTTGGCGGACGCCACGTACCACTCGACCTGGTATCTGCCTGCGATTCGCGAGCTGGTTCAGAGCAAACACTTTCGGGAGGATCCGGAATGGATTGCCCGCACGCTAGTGCCACCAATCAAGCCTGTCGAAGCGCAGAAGGCCATCGAGACGTTGCTCGAGCTGGGACTGATAAGCCGAAGTGCGGAGGGAGAGCTGTGTCAGCAGGACCGTGTGTTGTCCACGGGCGCTCAGACTTCCGGGGTGCACATTCGCAACTATCACGCGGAAATGCTCGATCGCGCTCTGGCTTCCATGGCGTTGGTGCCTGCGGCTGAGCGCGACATCAGCTCACTGACCATGTGTTTGGGCCCGAAAGCGATGGTTTACCTCAAGCAGCGCTTGGCCGACCTGCGCCAGGAGCTGATCGAACTGTGTGTGACCGAGCCAGAACCTAGCCGCGTTTTGCAGCTCAACCTCCAACTCTTCCCGTTGAGCCAGGACACGGCGCCGTCTTCGTCGGCTGAGACGAAGCGTCGCCAATGAACTCATGACAAGGAACCCATCGATGACCTCCCCAACTACGCACCCTCCGTGTTCGCCAGTGGCCTACAGAGCACACCGGACCAGACGCGCCGCGATCCTGACTGCAATCGCTCTAGCCGGAGGTGCGGGCGTGTCGCTGTTGTTGGCTTGTGGGAGCAAGACCGGGAGCGTGGATGCGGTGACCGAGACGGGGAACCCCCCGTTTCTCGATGAGACCCATTTGGAGGTGCGAGCTGTCGACGGCAAGGTAGTCGTCGCCGGACGAGCCGGTTCCGTGCCTGGCGGCGCCGCCGTGCAGTTGACGAACGAAACGTCGGGAGACAGCAGCCGTACCACTGCGGACGACGAGGGCGCGTTCGAGGTCGAGGTGAGCGGCGATCCCGGCGACGAGTTGTCGCTCGAGGTGGAGTCGGGTGCCGAATCGCGGAGCTTCGACTTGTCTTCGGCCGTCGGTGCACCCATCGAAGCCTCAGAGCGGGACCAGCCCGCTCCGTCCGGTGAGCCTGCGCCAGCCCCAGCGGCACAACCCGCCGACCCCAGCGAACCCTTGAACATCATCGTTCTCCCCGACGAGAACGGCGATCTGCCCGCGGAGCTGTGGATTGGGTGCGAGAACGGGCCCGAGTTCCAGGCTGCCGATCTCGACGAAGTCGTATTTCTTTCGGAAGGAGATCCAGGCGGCGTCGCCGAAGCCATCGAACCGTTCCTGAGCGGCGGGGAGGGCCAGTTCTGGCCGCAAGACGACTGGATGATTCTCCGAGAGACCGCTGACGAGATCCTCCTCGTCTACAGTGACGACACGGAGCTGGCGTTCATGAACGTGAGCCGGGAGGACGGGGAGTGGGTGTGGTCCGGATCGCGAACGGGCACTGGCCCTTGTCCGCTGTATTACTTGGTTCCGGACGGCCTCAACACGGTGGACTGGCACCTGGCTCCAGGCGAGTCGCCCGACGCCAACGCGACGACCCTCGACGTCGTAGTCAGCGAACGGGAGTGTGTCAGCGGACAAGCCGTCGACGATCGCCTGTTGAGCCCTCAAGTGGTCATGACGGACGATGCGCTGAGAATCGCGTTCGCTGCGGAGCCACCTCCGGGTGACGCGTTTGACTGTCCGAGCAATCCCGAGACCCGAGTGACGGTGGAACTCCCGGAGCCACTCGGCGATCGCGCGATTTTCGAAGGCCTGGCCATCGGCATCGAGCTCGTGGACTTTTTGCCCTAGATGAATGGGGGTGCGGCATTGGCGGTAACCCCAGCCTGGGACACCCCAGCGTAGTCCCGAGCGTTCACAACCCCAGATCGGGCGGCTCGCCATACAGGCTGGCGCGCCACAAGGTATAACCGATGCGCGCCCCACCTCCGTCGAACTCCATCACGACGTGGCCCTCGGGGTCGACTTCGTGGACGATCGAGTCGTTGGAATGGGTTACCAACGTGTTGCCCCCGGGTAAGCGCTGCACGTCTCCGAGGTTCGCGGTGCCGTCGCCACTGTCGTAGAAGAAGATGCGCTCACCGTCCGAACTGTATTCGATGGCGGCTGAGGAATTCTGCTCCCCGCCGTCGTTGGCGTAGATGAGGAAACTGTCGTCCAGCAGATGGTGGCCATGGTTGCGGCCTCCCCAGTCGTCCACGCCTCCCGCCACGATGTCCGATAGTCGCCACTGGAGCTCGCCCCCGCGACTGACGACGGCAAACCCCTGGCTCACGTCGGAGAGCGTGTAGACGTCTTCCGCCGCGGAATAGCGCACGGCATTGCTGTGGCAGCTGCCACCACCGCCAAACTCCTCCTCCGAGTCCCAAATCTCGATGGGCATGCCCGCAGGATCGATCTCGAAGATGCTATCGCAATCACTCTCGCCGTAGTCGAGATAGGCCATCGTCTCACCGGTTACGGCTGTCAGGTCGTGAGAGCCGCTCGTGTTCGAGTAGGTTTCACCCCCGAGGCCATCCAAGCCCACCCGCTGAAGCGCGGCTCCCGAGTTGCTGGCACTGATCATCCACATGTTCTTCCCCGTGGCCGACATGCGCATGCGCGCGATGCCACCGCCACCGAAGTCGTGCCACCAGACGATCTCCCCATCGGCGTCGATGATGAAACCCACGGACTCTGCGTCGCCTTGCCAGTACGAGCCGACGATGAAACCGGGTTCCCTCGCCGCGTCGTCGAGGACGCTGAAGTTGCCGATGCTGACGGCGGTGGTGGGGGCGCCAGTGGTGATCACTTGATCCGGACTCGCGGTCCGACCGGCACTGGATGTCGCGACGATGCGGTAGTGGTACTCACGCTCCGGCTTCATGCCCAACAAGAGCGTGCGGAAATCCGGCTCCGAAAGGTCCACCGAAGCGAGCATGCCGTAATTGTCGTCGAGGCCAAATTCGACGTAGGCCTCGCTGAGTTCGCCCAGTGTCGTCGACCAAGCAATGATACCCACCGTGGTCGGCGCCGCGGGGTCGACATCGCTCGCTAGCTGCTGGTCGATAGTGAACGCTGCACCGTCTGTGACCAGCTCACCTGCCGGTTCGGCCGCCTCCATTCCGTCCACCGGATCCACCCCATCTTCACCCATCTCGACGACTACCGGATCCTCCATGGGCGCTGCGGGGGGGGCGGCCGTCTCTGGAGTGTCAGGCGGCGGTGTGCCCGGTGGCGTCTCAGCACTCGGCATGGGACTAGTGGGTGAGGCGTTCTCCGGCGTCACCGGCGTCACCGGCGTCTCCGGGGACAGAGGCTGTGAACTTGCCGATCCGGGACTGGACGCCATCGGCCCGACCACAGGCTGGCTTTGGGTTGGGGATGCTCCCGTGGCGTTCCCCACCGGCGTTTGTGTACCAGTGGGTTCGGCGCTCCCTTCCGTGCCCGCGTCACCCTCCGTGCTGCCGCACGCCACCAGCGCAGAACTCAACACCAAAAAACCATATCGCAGCTGCCGTCCGCGCATCGTCAATCTCCCAACACACAGTAGCGCAAGGACCCACCGGCAGGCACCCTCGAGTGCTGCGCGGTCGAGTACCCAGTGGGTAGGGCCGCCGACAGCGGACAAATCGCAGGTTGGCGGCGAAGACGGCCATCCACGAATGGGGTGGACGCTTGCTGCGCGCTTGGACTTAGCGCTAGTGGCGTGCAAGGTGCACGAATCATGATTCGCGACGCGACGGAGAGTGACTGCCCGGCGGCGACGGCGCTGTGTCTGCGCTCGAAGGCATCGTGGGGCTATGACGAACACTTCATGGAACGATGCCGAGATGTGCTGACGCTGACTCCTGAGCGACTCGCGAGTTGGACGGTTCGTGTTGCTGAAGCTCCCAACGGCGCCTTGGTTGGAGTGGTGGGATCGAGCCCAGGGGACACGCCGGAAGAGGCTGAACTCGAACTCATGTTCATCGAGCCTGCCTGGATGGGGAAGGGGGTAGGAGCGGCCCTGATGAAGGACATCATCGGGGAGCTAGTCGAGGAGGGCGTCGAGACCCTTTGGATCCTCTCAGACCCCGGTGCTGAGCCGTTCTATCTTCGACTGGGCGCGGTGCGTGTGAACCAGCGCCCGTCGGACGCCGTTCCGGAACGAGTACTACCGTGGTTGCGGCTCGACCTGACCTAGGACGCCGAAATGCATGGCGTCGACGGAAAGGTCGCGGAGAGGGCCACAGGCCTGCTAGTGGGGTTTCGATGACGACGCCAGCGCCTTCCCGTGTCCGCCTGATTTGGGACTTCTTCGGCCCCCACGCGGAGCGTACGGCTCGGCACCATCAGCGTCATCTCGACGAGTTTGTGCACCGTGAATGTGCGGCGAATGCTCAAACGGGGACAGACTCGGAGCGGGACACGCACTGGATGGCTTGGATGGTCGTTGATGCTGCGGATGTACAGCGGGTGCGCGATGCGCTCAGGCCGCAACGGGGGCTCCCCGCGGACGCCTAGACGCCAGGGGGGCAAAGTGACACAACCGAGTCAGGTTGTCTCGGTCGTGGTCGGTTCTCGGCACGCGAGAAGCACTGGCATACCCCATGCACTGCTCGGAGTGATTCAATCGATGCGCGCATGGCGCGAGAAAGGAACATCCCGTGAAAAAAGTTTGTTGTCGCCGCGTGTTGGCTGCCAGTGGTTTACTGTTGTTCGGTCAGGTCTTGTCGGCGTGTGCTTCACAACAACCGGCGTCGCCGCCGCCCCAACTACCCGATGCTGGACCCGACGCTGAGTACCAAGTGGTTCTGCCCCAGCCGCCTCCCGCCGAGTCGAGGTTCATCGGCCTGGAGCTCGAAAACGATCTTCAGGGGTGCGCCGTTGAGGCCCCGAAGTTCTTCTATGACGGCACACGTCCGCGCCCTCAAGATGAGCCCAAGCTGGAAGCATTGGCGGATTGTCTCAATCGGAGCCCATACGAAAAAAGCCAGATCCTACTGATCGGCAAAGCCGACCCGCGGGGCCCAGATGACTACAACGAGGAACTCGGCCAGGAGCGAGCTGAAGCCATCAAGAAACTGTTGGTGGAACAAGGCGTCGACGCTGAGCGAATCACGATCTCGTCGGCAGGCGAGGAGGTCGCCGTCGGGGACACTGAGGCCTACTCATACGGCTACGATCGTCGTGTGGACGTCATTCAGATCGGGTTGGTGGCGCGGCCGTAGCTCAGCGACTCCCTCTGGTTGACATGATCCGTGGATCAGCCAGCTGCGCGAGCGGGGGCGAGGGTTCGAGTTCGCCCCAGGCGCTCAAGGCACCACGAGCGTGGGGCAGGGGGCGTAGCGAATGACGGTCTCTGCGACGCTACCCAAGATCATGTGCTTGAACCCAGAGCGCCCGTGGGTGCCCATCACCAGCAAGTCGGGCTTTTTCGCGGTGATGTAGTCGTTGATCGTCGCAGTGGCTCCCCCGGAGAGTTCCGTCGTCTTCACGTTCAGCCCCTCGGGAAGGTCACACTTGTCCAAGAATGACCGAAGCTCAGTCTGGGCGCCCTCGCGGATCCGCTTGAACAGTTCGGCGTCCAGCTCGACGTTGGGCGCGAAGTAGGGCGCCTCCCAGGAATGCAGCACGTCTAGACTGGCTCCGAACTTGGCGGCGGTCGCGGCGCCCAGGTCCAGAGCGCGCTTGGAGTGCTCTGACAGATCGACGGCAACCACCACGTTGCGGATATCCGGCAGTTTGCCCGCGGTCGTTCCTCGGGCGACGAGCACCGGGCAGGGTGCGTGACGCAGGATCCGTTCGCAGACACTTCCCATGAGTAGGTGAGATAACCCAGTCCGACCATGGGTCGCGGTGACGATCAGTTCCGTCCCCACCCTTTTAGCGTGAGTGGCGATGGTACTGGCGATTTCCCCCGCTTCGACGCTCGTTGCGACGGGTGCGCCTTGGGCGATGTGCAGATCCGAAATCAGTCCGCGCAATGAGGCCTCGGCGTTCTTCAAGGCCTGCTCGCGAAGGGCCGCGAGCTGCCGATACTCCGCCGCACCGAACCAAGTGCTTTGGTGGGGAGCGTCCTCAATGACGTGCAACAGCTCGAGACCGGCTCTGAACGCGGTCGCGAAGAGCGCACCATGACCGAACGCGGCTTTGGCGCGCTCCGAGAAGTCTACCGGCACCAGGATCTGTTTGAACATTGCTCGAGGCCTATTCTTCTGCCGGCTCCGCGCCTTCCGGTGCTACTTCCAGCTTCAGCTGGGTGCCTTCCGGAATGTTTTCCATCGACGGCGTGCGCACGTTGGGACCGGGGTCGGGCTGCTGCTGAGCGGGGCCCCACACGAAAACGCCGAGGGTGAGGAGGAGCAGGACGATGACGGCACCGGCCTTGAGTGCGTTTTGCTTGTTCATCATGTCCCCGAGCCTGCATCCGTCGTGCCACCGTGAGGATTGCGGGGAAACCCGGCTTCGAGCTCAGTGACGCCATCATCGTCGGCGCAAACTCGCGCAAACTTGCCGCGAACCGGCCTCGATCGCGGCATGCTTTGCTCTTGCCGCACGGCGTCGAAACGCCCCAAACCCGCTCCGCGCATCGAGCGTCCCCGCCGCCGGGCAGCGTCAGAGTTCGTACCTGGCGACGAACATGTCGTCCATCCCGTGGTCGACAACGGTGGTCTCGTTCGGCTCACCTGGAGCAAACGTGGCGTGTTCAGAGAAGTAACCTGCGATGAACACAGCACCATCGGTGAGCGCAATCCCGCGTCCCTCGTTCCAAATATCTGGACCATCCACGTGCTTGACCCACGCCAACCGTCCGTCGGGCACGTACTTGGCCAGGAAGATATCCCGCTCGGTCGCCGTGAGCGTCGTCTCGTTGGGCTCGCCCGCGCCAAAGGTTGCGGTATCAGAAAAGGTGCCGGTCACCAGCGTGGTGCCGTCGTCCTGACTCGCCGCTCGAACCACTTCGATTCCGCTCAACGTTCGGGCAAGAGCCAGGGTGCCATCTGGGTTGAACCGCGCCATGAAGGAGCGGCCGGCACTCGCATCCAGCGTGGTCTCGTTGGGTTGTCCTGCTCCAAATACGGCGGTGTCGGTGTAGTGCCCCACCACCACGACCGATCCATCCTTCATGCCGGAGAGACTGATGCCACCATCGTAGCCACTGCCACCGGCACGGGTCGCCCGCGCGAGCGTGCCATCGGGATTGTACTTCGCAACGAAGACATCGTTTTCCCCTGCAGACACCAGTGCGGTCTCAGCGGCCTCGCCTGCACCGAAAACAGCCGTATCGTCCATCGTACCGGTGAGCACGACAGAATCGTCGGCGAGCACGGTGATGTCGCGATACTCGTTCCAATAGCTTCCACCGGTTCGCTTGGCCCATTGAAAGACACCTGAGCTGTCGAACTTGGCGATGTAGTGGTTTCTGGGGTCTTCAAGCGGGTCTTGTCCGTCGGGCGGCGCTTCCTTGGGGATCAACTCCAGCGCGGTCTCTTCGCCACTGCCCACCCCAAAGACCACGGTTTCCGAAAACGGTCCAGTCACGACAAATCCGTCAGACACCGCGGCGACGGCGGGCATCCCCGCGCCCGCTACTCGTGTGACCCAAACAATGGCGCCGTTGGCGTCGTGCTTGGCGATGAATGTGCCGTTCTCTTCTTCGGGCGTGGCGACCTGATTGGGCTCTCCCCGACCGAAGATGGTTCCACCCCAATAGTCAGCGGAAATCACGAACGAGCCATCTGCTAGCGGCACGATGGAGCGGCGCGTGTGCGGGTAGGTCAAGTTGTGGTTCTTGGCGAACGCCAACGAACCATCCGCATTGAACCGGGCGATGAACATATCTCCCACGGAGTGGTTTGCAGTCAGGGTCGTTTCGTTCGGCTCGCCCTGCCCGAAGACGATGTTGGGCTTGGAGTTACCGAACAGTCCCGTGACCACCACCGAACCGTCATCGAACGCCGCCACATCCTCGCTGCGATCGTGACCGTCCCCTTGGGCAGAGACCACCCAAGAGAGTTCGCCACCGTCGTCGACGATGGGCGCCAGCGGATCAATGGCCGTTTCTGGCAGCGACTCTGGTACTTCTGGGTCGACATCCTCCGCGCTGGGCTCCACGACGGGGTCGGCGATGTCCTCCGACTCGGGGGCAACGTCCGGTTCGACCTCATCGTTCGGACCGGGGAGTTCGCCTGGGGGCAGGTCGCCGAACTCTTCACCGGCTATGCCTCCAGGTCCGGCTATTTCGTCGAGCTGCTCTCGCAGTCCGGGACCGGCGGACTCGCGACCGGTCGAGCCTTCTCCGGTGCCGGGCTCCTCTGGAGCTTCCTCAGACGTCGATGTCGCCCGATCGCTGGCGGCGGTCGCTCCACCACATCCCGCGAGGCACATCGTCAGTGTAAGAAAAGAATACTTGCCCATGCTCGAACTCCCAGTGCGGGGTCTGTTTCCTGCACACCCGGCAGCGACTGCGTATCGCAGACCGCGTTCGACTGATCGCGACCACACTGTACGTGTCTCGGGTGAGCATGGCAATGAGCCACGCAGCTCGAGCAAACAAAGCGTATTCCGCAAGTATACGCGAGCGAGTGCCCCAAAATGGGCTGCGGTGAGACAGGGCATCGGGCATGTCGCGCAGCGACGGCGGGTCCCGGCACTGCGAGGGAACGTCAGTGCACGGACTGCCCACGCGGGACGTGGCCGGCGGTTACGAGGCGAATGGCGCTGATGAGTTGTGTGCTGCCGAAAGGTTTGGACACGAACTCCACAGCGCCCTGGGGGCCGGCCTCATCGTCAGTGGAGCTTATCAGTCCGTCGGCGAAGCCGCTGATGAACACCGCTGGTAGGTTCGGTTCCAGTGCTCTCAGTCGGCGCAGCAGAGTTGGACCATCCATCTCGGGCATGATGACGTCCAAAACCACGACGTCGATCTCGTCCCGGTACTGCGCGAACACCTCCAGGCCGTGTACCCCCTCCGAGGCCTCCAAACAGCGCATGCCCTGCTTGCGGAGCATGCTCAGCGTCACCCGCCGTACAGCTTCCTCATCGTCTACGACGAGCACCGTGCGAGCGCCGGGGGCCCCACCTGTCTGAGCTCCACCTCTCAGCTCGTGCTCGGTACCCCCACTCGTCGGCAGCAAGACGTCGAAACGCGTTCCTCGATCCACCCCGCTGTCTACTAGTAGAGCACCGCCGTGGCCGCGGACGATGCCCAGTACCGCGGCAAGCCCAAGCCCTCTGCCCGACTCCTTCGTGGTGAAGAACGGCTCGAAGATGCGCTGGAGCACCTCGGGCGGCATTCCCTTGCCGGTATCAGAGACTGTGAGCGTCACGTAGCGGCCCTCCTCCAAGTCACTGCCCAGCAAGGCTCGGTCCAGACCCTCCCGCGCCCAGTCCACGACGTCGACGTCCACGTGGACGCTGCCACGCGAATCTGCGACGGCGTGGGTCGCGTTGGAGATCAGGTTCAGCACGAGCTGCCGCAGCTGCGTCGCGTCCGCTTCCACGACTGCTGGAGCTGGCGGAACGGCGAGCTGCAGCTTCACCCCGTGCGGCAGACTAACCTCGAACAGCTTGACCAGGCGGGTGACCAGCGCGCCGACGTCTGTTGGCTTCAGCGCGACGTTCCCCTTGCCTGCATACGACAGCAGTTGACGACACAAGTCCGCGCACTGGGCGATCCCCTGGCCGGCGAGTTCCAGGTGATCCACCGCAGGAGACGATGCATCGACCTCCAGCTGCGCGAGCTCGACGTTGCCGAGGATCCCGGTCAAATAGTTGTTGAAGTCGTGCGCGACGCCGCCAGCGAGCATACCCAGACTGTCCAGCTTCTGCGCCTCCTGCATCTGGCGCTCGAGGTTTCGCCTCTCAGTTACGTCGTCGAAGTACAGAACCCGCACTTCGGAGACAACAGCCGTCGACAGCGCGACGGTCTTGAACCAAATGCGCCGCTGCCGTCCATTCGAATCTCGCATCTCTACTTCCTGAGAGGCGGCGCCGACTGCTCCTTCCCGGTGCATGGGGACAAGCTCGTTTGCAAACTGAGCCAATGCTTGCCGCGTCGTCCGCCCGCTGATCACCTCGGCCGCACCGTTCCACGTCACTACTTGCCCGTCTCGATCGATTGTGACGACGCCGATGGGCGCTTGATCGAGCACATCTCCTAGCGCCTGAACCACTCTGTGTTCCAGGCGGGTCCCTCGCAACTGCGCGTTTGCGACGTTCAGGTTCTGCGCCGAGGCGCGGCGGGCGGCGACGCGCCTGGCGGAGCTGACGACGGCCTGAGTCGGATCCCGCTCCAGTCGAGAACACCGCGTGTGCTTACCGATGCCGGGCGCGGAAAACAGCGAGGACTTGACGTTGCCTAGAACCGCATCCTCACACAGCAGCAGGATCTCGACTCCCGGATTGAGCTTGCGCAGTCGCTGAACATCGCTGACGGCATCCTCATCCTCGGTCACGACGACGATGAGACCCGCATTCGAGTCCAGCCTGGGCCACAAGTCGTCGATGCTCTGGAGCCGCGTCCCGCGCAGACCGAGTGCCGCGAGTTCACTAGTCACGCTGGCCGGCATGGGTCGGGGCGATACGATCCAGGTATCTTCCACGTCAGTCTCCCAGCAGGGGTTGGTCCAGTAGCAGACGCCCCGTCCAGGTGCGCAGTAGCTGCGTGGTCGGAGACATCACGTGGGCTGCCCGCGCGTCCCGAAGCAAACGGGTCAAAACGGAGTTCTTGCTGTAAGCGATGCCACCACACAGGGTGAGCGCTTCGTTCGTGGCGTACACGGCGGCATCCGCGACCTCGGCTTTGCTGGAGAGCAGCGCGGGGAACCCGCTGTCGTCCTGGTTGTCGCAGGCTCGCGCAGCGGAGTACGCGAGTGCGCGCGCTGTGGCGACTCTGCCCCAAACCTCCGCCAGCTTCACCTGCAGCGAATTCACCTCGCTGAGGGGCGCTGCCGTCTGCCTGTGCAGACGCTGCTGCATGTGTTGGCGGGCCTCCTCCACCGCTCGGCCCGCCACTCCCAAGTACGTACCCGTCATTGCTGCGAGAAAGTAGGGGGTGATCACCTGAAAGACGTACCACGTCTGATCCCCCGGCTTGCCGAGCAGGTTGGTCCCGGGCAGGCGCACGTTGGAAAGCGACATCACCTGTGAACAATTGCCGCGCATGCCAAAGCCCGACCAGGGGCCGCCAAAGCTCAAGCCGTCAACATCGTTGGGAATGACGATGCAAGAAAACTCTCCCGGTTGCAGTGGATCGCCGGGGCCTGCGCCGGACACCACGAAGGAGTCAGCGTGGGGCCCACTCGTGACGAAGGACTTCTCCCCGACAATGGTCAACGAACCATCGGCATCGGCCTCGATGCGCGTCTCGGGTAGATAGAAGTGCGCCCCCGTGCCCGATTCGCTCAAGGCGAGAGTCGTCAGGTGCGTTCCGTTCACGATGGGCTCGAGAAACTGCTTGCGATGCTGGGGCGTCGCCTTGGCGCTGATGACCGCCGCTGCTACGTGGTGCATGCCGAAGCACATCGCTGTCGAGGCGCACTGCTTGCCAATCACCTCGCAGACTTTGGTCAACACCTCCAAGCCATGACCCCAGCCACCGTGCTTCTGGGCCACCACGAGGCCTCCGAGCCCCGCATGCTGAAGTGCGCGTAGCCCCCGCTCAGGCCAACGTGCTTCCTGGTCCACGAGCGGGGCGTCTGCTGCGATGACCTCGCCCGCGACTTGAGCTGCCTTCGCGATCGCATCCCCAGCCGCTAGGCGTCTCTCTGGCGTCATGTTGGTTCTGACCCTCCAGATTCGCGTTGCCTAGCAAAAGGCCATGCTTCTCCCCCGAATCCCATTTCTCACACTGTTCCTCGTTCTACATCGACGTTTGACCCAGCGCAACGACACTGAACGACCGAGCCATCTTTCTTCCTTGAACGAACGCTCAGGAGTGAGATTGTCTAGTCATTTGGGCCGATCGTGTTCATGCAACACGCCTGTTCATGCCGCACACCTAAACACACTTGTGCCCGACAGCATGCAAACTTGCCGCACGCCACGACATCGAGTGGGGCAGAACTGACCCTGGGATGTGGACCCACCCGTACGCCCAATGTGGGCTTGCGCATGTCCTTCGTTCCGCTCGTCTACCCCGGCCACTCGGGAAGCGGAACGAACTCGTCCGCATCACCCGGGATCTGGGCGAAGCTACCTGAGCTCCAGTCCTGCTTGGCGCGCTCGATGCGCTCCTTGGAGCTGGAGACGAAGTTCCAAAAGATGTGACGCGGGCCGTCGATGGCCGCACCGCCAAACAGTACTACATGCGCGGTCGATTCTGCGCGCAGCAGGATTGATGCGTCTTGCGTGAACACCAGCATGCGACCCGCTTCGGCGCGCTCGGAGCCGCAGGTGACCGCGCCGTGGGCGACGTAGGCGGCCCGTTCCTCGTAGTCCTTCGGGATGGCGAGCTCAGAGCCCGCCGGCATCGACACGTCGAGATAGAAGAGCGGCGATGGGGTCTTCACGGGTGACTCGGCGCCGAGGGCGCGTCCAGCGAGCACTCGGATGCGGATCCCCTGGTGCTCGATCAACGGCAACAGGCTCCCCGCGTAGTGGGCGAAGGCGGGCTCGGTCTCCTCGAGTGAGGACGGCAGCGCCACCCAGATTTGCAGACCGTGCAACGTCGAGCCCTGCTCCCGCAGCTGAGGCGAGGTGCGTTCGGAGTGAACAATGCCGCGCCCCGCAGTCATCCAGTTCAGCTCCCCCGGGCGGATGGTTTGCTGCGAGCCAAGGCTATCGCGATGCACGAGCTCGCCCTCGAACAGCCACGTGACGGTCGCGAGCCCGATGTGTGGGTGAGGCAGCACGTCCGCGCCGGTGCCCGGCGCCAGTGTGACGGGGCCCATGTGGTCGAGGTAGACGAACGGGCCGACCAGGCGCCGCACGCGACTCGGCAGCAACCGCCGCACACGGAACGCTCCGATGTTTCGCGAGCGCGCGTCGATGATGGCGTCGATGGCCGGGTCCTGCTGCGGGCTGCGAATCGTCACGTCACGCGTCTCTTGGCTCGATACTCCCGTCGTCAGCGCCCAAAGGGTCGGCGAGGAACTCGACCCAGGCTCGCTTCATACACGGGTAGTGCCGGGCAGCCTCCGCCAAGGAGAGGAAGGCAGTGATGGTCGTCTCGAAACGTTTGCGCAGGGCCGGATTGCCGATGTCGCCGTCGACGAGCGCCTGGTGCGCTTGCGCCAGAGAGAACATGTCCGGGAAGATGCGGGCGCCGAGATGCTCGAGTGGCACGCGTAACGCCCAGAGGCCGCGGTTGCCGCCCATCAGCGATGGTGACGTCGACAGGAGCAGTCCATGCCGCCCATCGAACGGTTGCGGCCGGAAACGCGACGCCCAATCGATCGCGTTCTTGAGCACACCCGGCATGGAGCCATTGTATTCGGGTGACGCGAGGATGAAGGCGTCGCTTGCCTCGAGACGGCGTTTCAGCTCCTGCGCGCCGGGCGGGATCCCTTCGGCGGACTCCACGTCGCCGTCATAGGAGGGGGCGTCGAAGTCCCGCATCGAGGCGAGGTGGACGTTCGCACCGGCGCGCCGGGCGACTTGGGCCGCCAGCGTCGCGAGCTTTAGGTTCAGCGATCCCTGACGGAGCGAGGCCGCGAACACGAGCACTTCGAGTTGCGATACGTTTTGCTGTTTTTCGTTTGCTGGCATGGCGCTCACGATGGACCTTTGTCGACGCAATTGCAGCTGGAGATAGCGCCTTGCGGGGCTATCGCCAGCCCGTGGGGGCGGTTTGAGCGCCGGAAGCGGTTCGCGGCGTGCATTGCGCGAGCGTCGTCGCTGTCAAAAAGTGGTGCGGTTCGCGCGATCGCTCGGCAGGGGGGAGGCCGTCAGTTCTGCACCTCGCGGCTCATCCGGCCTTGGCCGGGCGAGCGTGGGACTCTCCGGTTCGCGTCCTTGTCACCCGCAACTTCGTTCCAACGTCAGCTGGTGTTTGTTCCGAGTCGAACCGGCTGGGAAATATTCCATGGTCCGCTGTCCTCGACGCTTTCGGCGCGTAGGCGCCAGACCTACCAGAACCGAGTCCAGCGCTAGCACGACAGCCGGCAACACGACTGGCGTTCGGCGGGAGTTGCTTGCACACTGCGGGGTGGGCGAGGTGTTGCAGGTGGGAGCGCTGTGGTAACGCTTGGGTTACTCGTCGACGACCTGCTGTCGCCCTATCAAATGCGTCTATTAACTGGCGTGCGGCGAGCAGCCGAACACCATGGCGCGAGGGTCATCGGTTTTGCCGGGGGATCTCTGGCGGACAAGTCAGATGGTCACAATCCCTTCGACGGCTCATACCTTTTCGACCTTGCGAGAGCCCCCAACGTCGATGCCCTGATCGTCGCTTCCACCATTCTGGGCGGAACCGCGGGGACGAGCGCGGTGGCGACCCTGTGTCGGCAGAGTGGCGTTCCGGTGGTTTCGATCGGTGAACTGCCAGGCTTCTGCTCGGTGGACGCGGAAACGGAAGGGGGACTTGGCGACGCGCTCGAACATTTGATAGCCCATCATGGGTATTGGCGGGTCGGCTTCATTCGCGGAGTGTCCAACAACGCTCACTCTCGAGAAAGAGAGCTCATCTTTCGCAACGTGATGGCTCGTCATGAGCTACCGGTAGATGAGCGCTTGGTCCTGCCCGGTGATTTCCTCGAGACTTCCGGCGCCCGAGCAATCGTGACGCTCGCCGAACGGGGAGTGCCTTTGGAAGAGATCGATGCGCTGGTTGCAGCCAACGACCAGATGGCTGCAGGGGCCATCGGCGAATTGCAGCGGCGCGGCATGACGGTACCCGATGACGTCGCTGTCATCGGTTTCGACGATGACGAAATCGCACGACTGACGACCCCAGCGATCTCGACGGTGGCCCAGCCCGTCCAGCAAATCGCGACGCGGGCGACCGAACTGGCTCTGAAGCTGGTGAGCGGGTGGGTTGGCGTAGGAGATGAACGCCTGCCGGTGCGTTTCGTGCGCCGCGTATCTTGTGGTTGCACCCCAGCGGAGCGTGCCGCCGTCAGTACCCCCAAACCGCAGGGCGGACCGGAGGCGCTCATCAGAGCGGCTGAGTCAGCGATCGCGCCCGAACTGATTGCGGACAATTTGCCCGCGAGACAGCTGCTCGACGAAGTCTTCAAGATAGTTCGCTCGGACGCACCCACGGAAGAAGGTTGGCAGGGCTTCGAAAACGCAGCGCGTGCCGATGCGAGCAGCGAAGGAGAGTCGCCGCCTTGGCGTCAATTGCTCGAACCGCTCGGCCAAGCGCTCGCGGGCTCAGGCCCCGCGGGTGAGGGGGCTGAGCGCCGCTTGCGGGAAGTGTGCCTGAGGCTCGCCGATGTCCAGTTCCAAGTGGAGTCGCTCGCGCGGCGTCGCGCTGCGCTGCGCAGTGACGCAGTGGCCACGTTGGGCAGCGTATTGACCAGCGCCAAGAACCTCACTTCGTTCTGCTCCACGATCGAAACGAGTCTGCCCGGCTTGGACGCGGATGTCTTCTACCTGTGCCTCTTCGACGACGAGGGCGACACCACCAAGGGGTTGGTGCAATACGTTGCGAACGCCACCTCGACACCGACCCGGCTACCGATCGCGCGCACCCGTGAACTTTGGAGTATCCTGCCGGGCAGCGTCCCGCCCGACTCGACAGATACGAAGCCAGCGCCGCGCTGGCGCCGTGAGCTGCTGCTTCCGACGTCGGCATCTGAAGCGCTCCGCCACACCGCTTTGGTGGTCTATCCGCTCGTGTTTGCGGGGGAAGCGTTCGGGTACGTGGTACTCAACGCACCAAAAGATGCTGCGAGTTGTCGCGTTGTCGAAGGCTTGGTTCAGCACCTGAGCACGGGCCTTCAAATACTTCGCAATGCCGACGATCTGCGCGAAGCGATCCGGCTTGCGGAGCAAGCCAACGAAGCCAAAGGCCAATTCGTAGCGGCCATGTCCCACGAACTGAGGACGCCGCTGACGGCCATCATGGGGCATATTGACTTGAGCCTCAAAGCGGAGTTGCCGAGCGACGCGAAACGACGCCTGACGTTGGCCAAGGCTTCGTCCCGCTCGTTGCTACAAATCGTCAACATGCTCCTCGATTTCTCCCGAGCCGAGGCGAACGAGCTGACGCCGGAGTGCACGCGGTTCGCACTGCACGACGTGCTCGAGCACGTCGTGAGCGCGTGTGCCATGGCGGCGTCCAAGAAAGGGCTCGAGTTTGTCGTCGATGTGGATCCGGCTCTTCCTGTGAGTCTGGTGGGGGATCCGCTGCGCATCGGACAGATCCTGGTGAACTTGGTGAGCAATGCTATCAAGTTCACTTTTCACGGTGAGGTGGTGTTGCGTCTCGAGTGCGGTGGAGCGACCACCCCGCACGCCGTCAACGTCGAGTTCGTGGTCTCTGATACCGGTGTGGGGATGTCTCCCGCCACGGTCTCTCGACTTTTTCAGCCGTTTACCCAAGGGGACAGTTCGACCACGCGCCGCTTCGGAGGGACGGGGCTGGGGTTGGCAATCAGCGAGCGGCTCGTGCAGCTCATGGGCGGGAGTCTGTCCGTCAGCAGTGAGGAAGGACGCGGCTCAACGTTCCGGTTTGCGCTCGAGCTGGAAGGGTGCGACGATCCCGTCAGGCTGACCGACGAGGGCAAGGGGTCGCGGGTGCTCGTGATCGAGGATAACCCGACGCAGAGGGACGCGCTCTTGCGTTGGTTACATGCATTTGGCTTTGAAACCTCTGCGAGCGCAGACGGGGACACCGCAGCGGACGGGATGATCAGCACTGGTTCGCCGCCACCGTACCTGCTGGCGTTGGTTGACGTGACGCTTCCCGACGGTCGCGTCATGGACGTCGCCGAGGCACTGGAAAAAACGGGCGAGGACTTCGCTGGTCCGACAGTCCTCATGTTGCCGAGCCACATTGGGTCGTTGGACGTTGCTGGTCAGGGGGGCGTCGCGGCGATCGCCAAGCCCCTGTTGCCCAGTCTGCTGTTGGAGTTGCTCCGTAGCGGTCAGGCGCGTCGATCTAGTCGCGTCGATCCGCCAGCGCAATCAACGCGCAGGGCGCTCGGCGGCAAGCGACTGTTGGTGGTGCAGGATGACGCTCTGACGCTCGATCTCCACGTGGAGTTGCTGCAATCAGCGGGCGCAACGGTCTTGACTGCTCGGGAGGGATCCGCGGGGCTTCGCCTGGCGCTGAGTGAGAATCTAGACGCGGTCTTGTTGGACTTGGATCTCCCGGTGATGTCTGGCACCGCCGTTGCCTCCGCGATTAGGATGACGGACGACCTATCTGAGATCCCCATCCTCGGGGTGACGGCCCGTGGCGATCGTTTGGCACGTCAGCAATGTCTCTCTGCTGGGATGAATGACTGCGTTGCGACGCCGGTGGACGCTGATGCCTTCATTCGAACCATTGCCGCGCACCTGACTCAATCACGAGGGACACCGGGACAAGGCGCTCTGCGCATGCCGTCCTCACCGAGTCAACTTGCGATCCCGGCGATTGCGGCGCTCAACACCCAGTTGGGTTTGGCGCGGGCGGGGGGAGAGGAGACTCGCTACCGCCGCTTGCTTCAGATGTTTCGTGACACGCACGCTGCCAGTGAGGACGCGTTGCGCACGAGCCTGGCTGCAGAGGACCTGGAAGACGCATTGCGAGTGGTACACACCGCCGCTGGGGCTGCCGGCAACGTTGGGGCCATGCACTTGGCGCTCGTCGCCCAAACGGTCGAGAGCGTGGTGCGCCGGGGGGTCCCCGTTGAAACGAAGCTACTTGCAGACTTTGGACAGTGCCTTCGGGACGCCTTGGGCGCGGTGGACGAGTATCTCGACGGTTCGCCGAGCACCATGCCCGGCGCGCTTCCGCAACCAGAGCTGCAAGCAGGGCTTGCTGAGCTGCGTTCTCTGTTGGAGGCCCACGACACGGCAGCGCTCGAGCTGTTGGCACGGTTGAGGGAGCCGCTCATGGACACGGCGCCTCTGGGTCTCGTGCAACGTCTGGAGCACTTGCTCAACGGCTACGACTTTCGAAGTGCGCTTGTCAGCGTTGGCGAGTTGGAGAAAGCCGTCCAGCGCTCAGGGTTCGATCCGCGTCGCTCGAGTGACGTCTTGCGTGCTGAGCGCTGAACCCGTCGGGTCCTTCCCATCGGGACACTCGCTCAGTCGGCGAAGCGCTTGCGGATCTCGAGGCACTCGGGAAGTGCTTCTCCCAGCGCGTCGACCAAGCGCCCTTCGAAATGCTGATCGCGTTGGGCTCTTATGTGAGCCATCGCGTCGGTCACCGACCAGGCAGGCTTGTACGGGCGGACCGACAAAAGGGCGTCCAACACATCCGCCACGGCGACAATGCGCGCGATGAGTGGGATGTCCGTGCCCGAAAGCTTCTGCGGGTATCCCGTCCCATCCCAGCGCTCGTGATGACAGAGCGCCACGCTGCGGGCGGCGCTGAGCAATGTGGAAGGGTGCTCGCCGATGATCTCGGCACCGTTGACGGTGTGGCGTTGCATGACCTCCCATTCGTCTTCGGTAAGTCTGCCGGGCTTGAGCAAGATGTGATCCGGCGTGCCGATTTTGCCGATGTCGTGCATCGGCGCGGCGTGGAGCACGAGATCGGCAAAGTCGGGCGACTCGCCCGAAGCGAGCGCGACCAGCCTCGAATAGTGGCTCATGCGGACCACGTGCATGCCGGTTTCGTTGTCCTTGTACTCAGCAGCCCGACCGAGGCGGCGAATGATTTCGAGCCGCGTGTCTTTGAGCTCGGCGGTTCGTTGGGCCACGAGTTCTTCGAGCGCCAATTGTTGGTAATGTAGGGCGACGTGTGTCGCGACCCGGGCGCGCACGAGCTCTGGGACGTACGGTTTGGTGATGTAGTCCACCGCGCCGAGGGCGAGCCCTTTGGCTTCGTCGCTGATCGCACTGAGCGTGGTGATGAAGATGATCGGGATGTGAGCGGTTTCTGGATTGCTCTTGAGCAGACGGCAGACCTGGTAGCCATCGAGCTCCGGCATCATCACGTCCAGCAGAATGAGACCCGGGCGGGCGTTTCGCGCGAGCTCCAGCGCGTCCTTCGAGTGAATGGTTGCCATCACCCGGTACTCGGCCGACAGTACGCCACTCAAGACGTCGATGCTCTCTGGAGCATCATCGACCACCAGGATGGACACCTTGGCGGACCGAGGGGAAACTTCAGTCATGACCTACTATAGCGCCTGCGCGTCCAGAAACTTTAGCATGAGCGCCCCAGGACGTGAGCACCGGTCCTTTGGGGTGGCATGCCCACGGGGGTCGCTGAGTGGCGCTGGAGATGAACCTCGACCAGCGTTTCCGCCCATTTTCACTACGGACGACCATGCTAGGGTGCGTCCAATGCTTGCTCTGAACTCGCGCGGCGACGTCGAGACCTTCTTTTCCAAACTCGCTGAACACACTGGCCCAAGCTTGCTGTTGCTCGATTTCGACGGGACGTTGGCGCCGTTCGTCGACGACCGAAACGCTGCCAAACCGTATCCGGGTGTCGTCGAACGATTGCAGGCCCTGGCGGAGTATCGCACACGCTCTGTCGTGATCAGCGGTCGCAGCATCGAGGATCTGGTGCGCTTGCTCGACATCCGCCCGTTGCCGGAGTTGTGGGGGAGCCACGGGCGTGAGCGGCGGCTGCCCGACGGCACGTACACGATAGCGCCGCTGTTGCCCGACGACCGCGAGGGGTTGGCGCGCGCGCGGGCCCTTGCCGTCGAGATGGGGCTCGAGCCACAGTGCGAGGTCAAGCCGGCGAGTGTGGCGCTGCATTGGCGCGGCCTGTCCGAGGCGCAGCGCGCCGAAGTTCGAGAGCGGTGCGTGCCGCGTTGGAAGAGCATTGAACAGAACTCGACCCTGGTGTTGCATCCCTTTGACGGCGGCGTCGAGTTGAAGGCGGGCGGAGCCACGAAGGGGACGGCGATCGAGACGCTCTCGAGCGAGATCCCCCGAGGTACGCCAATGGCGTACCTCGGTGACGACAAGACCGACGAAGACGCCTTCGAGGCGCTCGGAGAGCGTGGCTTGAGCGTGCTGGTCCGCACCCAGCGGCGGCCCACAGCCGCAGATCTCTGGATCGAACCGCCGTCGGAGTTGCTCGAGTTCTTGGACCGCTGGCAACGGGCCCGAGCCGCGGCGAGCGCACGCTGAGCGGCGCCTCGGGCTTCGAGAAAGCAGACGTTCACTGTCAGGTCACTGGCAGCTGCTGGTGGATCCGTCCATCACACAACCGCTGACGCATTGCTCGAGCGTTTCCCACAGGTACTCGTCGCTGCAACGCGTTCGTTGGTTGTCGGCGTCGCAGGCTTCCTCGCCAGGTACGGAACATTGGGCGCAGTAGTCGTTGCCTTCGGCGTCGCTTTCGATGCAGTGGGGGGGGATGGTGCAGTTCGTGCCCCCGTTGCTGAAGCTGTTACCCATGCATGTTGCGAGGAGATCGCCGACGCAGCGACGGTCAGTGGAGCGACACTCGAAGCAGTCGTCCGCGATGACGGTGGTGTCACACAACAGACCTTCCTCGGCGCAGTCTTTGACGGGAGTGAACTCAGTGCCGTCGTCGCTGCACTCGAGCAACACACTGCCGTTGCAGTAGTATTCTTCTCCAGGTTGGCATGCGAGGCACGTGCCGGATTCGGATGAACAGAAACCTTCCTCGCATTCGTCCACTATCACCCAAGAACCATCGCCGTCACAAACCAGTAACGAGTCTGCGACACAGCTATAGACTCCTGCTCGACACACGCAAGCTCCGACTTCTGCAGAACAAACCCTGTCGTCGTCACAGATCTCTTCTGTCGACCATGTTCCTTCGTCGCAGAGCTGAAGCGCCTGGTCGGTACATCGGTAGTCGCCCGCCGTGCAGGGAGTGTCGGTGGTGTCGCTGGGCGGTGGGGGACTCAGCGCGACTGAACGACAGGTCCCGAGGTGACACTCGAAGTCGCTCCCCAACCCGGCGCATCCCGCCGCCTCCGAGCACTCGACTCCGCAACGCGGCCCTTCCGTTGCTCTGTCGATGCAGGTGGACGATTCGTGAAGCTCGCCACACTGCTCGTTGCTGTCACATTCCTGAGAGCACGCGCCGTCGAGGCACTCGAGCCCAGACTCGCAGTCGGCGTTGGAGCAGACTTCCAAGAAGTGAGATTCGCCCCCCACCGACTGCGACGACGAACTACGCGCTCCGCAAGCTGTCACCACGAGGAGGGTCACGAGCGCTGCGCAGAGCTTTGTTGGCCGTCGCCGCAGGTTCTGCTCCTGCTTCCGACGCTGGTTGCTTTGGTTGAACGCGATGTTTTGAGTCGTCATGGGGGTGCCAGGGGTCGGGGTCGACGGCAGTATGAGCCCCCCTACCGGGAATTGGTAGATGACTGATCGGTCACCTGCTGTGGTTTTTGAATCGAGCGCGCCACCGGCGCGCGTGGTGCGCAAGACGTAGCCGACGCCGGCACCGCTTCCCGAGCTCCGCAACCACGTGTTCGAGCGGGGTGCGCTCCCCAATGAGGCAGAGCGCGAGCTACTCCAGCAATCGGTCCCCGCGTGGACGCCGACCGCACGCGGGGCAGTCGCTGCCTCGGACCCGCTGAGAGACGGCAGCGCGCCAGACATGTCCGTTCACACAACGCCACCACGCCTGGTACGACGAACCACGAATGACGTCGCGGGGGCGTTTCTTGCCGTTGCGTGTCGGGTGCCACTCGTGCGCCAAGCGGGGCGAAACAGCTTCCAAGTTGTTGGTGACCGACCAGCGCCGGTTGATACAGAATGGGCATCTGGTGCCGTTTCGCGTGCGGTCGACGACCAGGGTGTCCCATTCGTGGTCCGGTCCTTCGGGACACTTCCACCAGACTCGCCGTTTCGAACTCACGACCACGTCGCTGGGTGTCCCGCGGTTCCGGTCGGGGTGCCATTGCGCTGCGATGGCCGGCGCTTTCGCGGCCAAGCTGTTCGTGAACGATGCGCGGCGGTTGTTGCAGAAGGGGCAAGGGTTCTGCTTTTGGGTGACTTCGACCGGGGTTGCTCGCCAACGGTGCCCTCGAGCGATGGGGCAACGCCAATAGACGCGTTGGCTCGATCCACAGGTGACATCTCGCGCCGTCAACCGACCATTCTTGGCGACATCCCAGTACTCCCGCAGATCCGGGCGTTTGTCGTACAGTGAATCCCCGCGCAGGATGCTGACGCCCGCGCAAAAGGGGCAACCCATGCTCTTTCTATTCTGTCGCCCGACGAGGCACACCTTGGCCTGCCAAACATGGCGGGTGTTTTCCTCGCACCGCCACCACACGACACGCTCGGAGCCGGGAGTGACGTCGGATGGTGTCAGACGCCCGTTCTTTCTCGGATGCCAGAGCCTCGCCACCTCCGGACGTGCTGAGGCCAGGTTGTGCGTTGACGATGCGCGGACTGCGCGACAGAACGGACAGCTGGCGCCGCCCACACGACTGCGGATGGTTGCCGGCCACTCGTGGTCGTCCCCCTGAGCGCACTTCCACCACACACGTTCGACGGAGCGTGGGTTGGCTCGTTTTGGGGAGAGCGCTCCGTTCTTGGTCGGGTGCCACTGCCGACTGAGTTCAGGGTGCAGCGCCGCCAACGACGTGCTCGGCGCCACGCGCTTTCCGGCGCAGAAGGGGCATCCGCTCTTGAGGCGGTTTCTGGGAATGCTCTTCCACTGGTGATCGGGTGCTTCAGGGCAGTACCACCAGTACTCGTTGGTGGACGCAAGCATCACCTCCCCAGGCGTGAGCCCCCTGTTTTTTGTCGGGTGCCACTGCGCGTGGATTTGCGGGTACTCGGCGATCGATTTTGCTTTCATGGCGTTTCCTAGCGCTCGCGCGCGCTGGCGGCGGTTGGGAGATGCGCCGGCTAGCAAGCAGCCCGAGCGGCCTCCATGTAGGCGCACAACGCGTTGACCAACTCCATCTGCCGCGGCGTTCGGCACTGCACCCGGGTCAGCTCTGGACTCGCGACGACGATGGCGAGCGCTTGCGCGCGGGACGTGGCCACGTTGAGGCGGTTCTTGCTGTAGAGAAACTCGAGGCCCCGTGGCGCTTCCTCGCCGCTCGAGGTCGTCATCGAGAAGATGACGATGGGCGCTTCCTTGCCCTGAAACTTGTCCACAGTGCCGACAGCGATGCCTTCAGGTAACCGGTGCCGCAATGCCGCGACTTGTGCGTTGTAGGGGGCGATCACGAGGATGTCGTCGGTGCTGAGCGGTCGGGCCTTGGCGGTGTGTGAGCTTTCGTCGAGGTGGGTGCAGGTTGTGGTGCCCGAGAGCAGCTCGGCGACGATCCGAGCGATCTCCGTCGCCTCTTCGTCGCTCTGGTTGGTGTTGCCTTGGTGTTCGACGGGGACGAAGCGGAGGCCCGAGCCGTCGAAGGGTGGGGGGCCGTGGACGCGCTGAGCGTCGAGACCGGGAAGTGACTCGAGCTTGCCGTCGTAGAACATCGCCGAGGTGAACGCGCAGATGGCGGGGTGCAGGCGCCGGGTCTGCGGCATAAACACGCCGAGTTCGGCGGGCATCGTGGCGTTGGTGCCGAGCAGGTGCGCCAGGGCTGAGACGTCCGCACCTTCGGGGTGAACGCCCTTCTGCGGTTGATCGAGCTGCGCGGGGTCGCCGACGAGCACCAGGCTGTCGGCTGCTGTGGAGACGGCGAGCGCGTTGGCGAGCGACATCTGGCCCGCCTCGTCCACGAACAAGACGTCCACACTCCGTTCGAACTCCGGGCGCGTCCACGCAAACGTCGTGCCGCCCACGACCTGCACCTCCCCGCTCTCGAGACGTTGTTGGACTTTGTCCGGCGTGTCGACGACGAACGGCAGGTCGTCATCCTGGAAGTCGTCCGCTTTGCCGATGTGCTGCACGGTCAGATTCATGCCTGCGGCGAGTGCCGATTCGTGCACCTTGTTGAGCACACCTAGGATCACTTGGTGGCTATTGGCGGTGACGCCCACCTTCTTGCCCGCTCGGACCAGCGCGAGGATCGCCTCCTTCGCGCAGTACGTCTTGCCGGCGCCCGGCGGGCCCTGGATGGGCAGCACGGAAGCGTCCAGGTTGAGGCAGAGACGGGTCACGGCGTGCACTATGGGTTCACCTGGCTGCACCAACGCCGCGCCGGGTGCCTGTCCACAGCGCGGGGGTTGTCGGGTCAAGAGCTGTCGGGCCGCACTGTACTGGGGAACACCCGCTAAGCCATCGCGCGCAACGGCTTCGCCGATGGCGAGCAGTTGTCCTTCTTGCTTTGCAGACTCGATGGGGCTTCCCGGACGAAGCGCTCGCGGATGCTCGAAGGTCGCGGTCTTTCCGATCTTGAGGACGACGTGAGCGGGTCCAACATCGAACACCTCGAATTGCTTGTTCGAAGCTTCCCGCCCGCTGGCAGCCGAAGCAGCCTCCGCCTTATCACGGCGACGGATCGGGTGCTCTTGCTCGGGGAACGTGTAACGATGCAAAAAGGAGCGCTTGATGTCGCCGATCTTTCCCTCGTACGACAGCTCGCCGAGGGTCAAGTGGCTCTCCACCCATTCGGTGGAGGGGACGTCCCTCGCCGCGAAGTACTCCCAGTAGCTCGACTTGTTCTCGCGCCAGTGCCAGCCGAGCAGGTCAGCGAGCAAGCGTTGTGCGGTCACTTCGGGCGCCTCGTTGGTCACGGGCTCAGGTAGCCCGTCGAGGAGCTGCTGCTTGACGCGGGTGATCGCCTTTTCGCGCTCGGAGGGCTCTCGTTTCTCCTCGTCCTTGTGTGAGGGCCGTGAGAGCTGCCTGCCGGTGAGCTTCTGGAGCTCTGATCGGCGTGACTCGAGCCACTCTTGGAGCTTCCACGTCGAGAGGCAGTCTTCTTGGTTGTACTCGAGGAGCGTTTCACGAAGCGTCGCGACGTCGATATCCGGATCGTGCGTCTCGAGCCACCAGCCGAAGTACTGCATGGCCCGCGCCGCGGATCGTTTGTCCACCGTTCGCTCGAAGCCGTGCAGGGGTTCCAGGTCTTTGAGGGTGTAGGCTTCGACGGATGCTCGCAGTCCCTGTTTGACGACGGCGTGCAAGTCCACGAGCGAGCGGTTGCGGAGCAGGCCATCCACCGTGTCTTCGTGAATGCCGTGCTTGCAGGAGAGGCGTTTGAGCGCTGCGTTCTCCCGCACACCGAAGTGGTAGACGTGCAGATCCGGAAACTCCGTCAGTCCCAGCTTGATGCGCTTCATCAACTGGTCGAACGCATGCTTCTCTTCCGCTGGGGTCGTCGCCCAGAACGAGAGATACGTGGGCTTGCCACGATCCTCACGCTCGACGAAGTCGAACTCCGGTTGCCCCAGCTCCAGCAACCCAAACAAGTACTCGAGTCCCCCCTCGTAGACGAAGGCATCCCCCTCGAGATCGAGGAACAAGTCCCCCGGTTTGGGCTCCGGCAGTAGCTCGAGACCTGCCCCGGGATCGGCGTCGGTGATGAGCTCGTAAAGGGTGCGCTCTGCGCTCCGCGCGGCTTGCTGCAACCGGGCTTGCTCGCGAATGCGCGTAAGCGGTACTGTGTCGATGCCGTCGATGTTCCGCTCCGGGGGCAGCGATGCGAGCTGCACCAGCTGGCTGACGCCCTCCTGCTCGAGCCGCGATTGTTGGCGGCGAGTGAGCCCCGCGACCAACGACAAGTGGTCGTCAGTTCGACGGCGCGCTTCGCAGCGCTTCCACCACCCGCACACGTCGCAGTGCTCACAAGGTTCGGGGTAGGGCTCCGTTTGCTCGCCATCGACGAACGCGCTCAGGCGCGCCTTGGATTGTCGGTAGTACGCGAGGAACTTCTCTGCGTGGAGCTTCAACGGTTCGATCTCGGTGGCGCCCAAGGCGAGCCAAAGAGACTCCGGCGCTCGCCCTTGCGCGTGCTGCAACAACTCCGCATAAACGCAGAGCTGCAAGACGGCGCGGGCTTTCTCGCTGCGAGCGAGCTTTGCGTCGACGGGCTCGTAGCTGTGTTGCCCCAGCGCCGATGGCGTGTCGACTCGCAACAGGAAGTCGGGGCGCCCCACCCAGTCCTCATGACAGAGTACCCCCTGATAGATCAGGGTCTCACCGCGCGTCATGGCAGCGAGGGTAAGAGCGCTGAGCTCTGCGATGTTGGCGTCGGTCGTCGGCTGTGCCCCGATGTCGAAGGGTGAGACGCCCAGGGCGCGGTAGTGCTCCAGCACGCGTCGTTCGTGTTCGCGCCCGCGTCGCTCCAGCATGCGGCGCTCGATCTCCGACTGCCCGGGCCGCGAGAGCTCCTTGCTCGCGACGCGTAACTCGAGCGACGTCTTGTGAGTGCACTCGAAGAACGAGGCTAGATCGGTCGCGGAAAAGAGCAGGTTCTTGTCTCGAAAGCGCATCGCCCCGCACCCTAGCCGGCCCACGGCGAGACGAGAAGCGCCGTGGCGGGGAGGGCCCCAGTGGAGCGTTCAGGGCTCTGGTAGCAGTCGAACATAGCCGGCGCCTTCCGGGTGTGGATCCACTGGGTGCCTCGGTTGCATCGCTGACGGATGCATCGCTGTCCGAAGCATCCACCGTGTCTGTCGCGTCGTCGTCAGGGGTGTCGGCAGGGAGAGAGGAATCGTGTGAATCAGTCGTCGAGACGTTGGCCACGTCGACGCCCTGGCTTTCGGAACAGTTCAGCGCAAGCAAGCACAAGGCAGTGGGCACCACGGAAGTTTGGGATGGCGCGAGGAGCGCGCTCGACATGTGTGTGGTTCCTCTGGCAAGGTACGGGGCGCTTGCCACTGCGCAACGACATTCGTATTGGGGTGGTTGAAGCCTGTGATCGGAGAATGGTCGCCCATTTTCGCGAGGGAGCTGGCGTTTCATTGTCGAAGCGAGCGCGGCGCCTTATGCTGACGGCCGTGAGAATCCGGGGTTGTCGCAATGTCTCTTGACCAAAAAGTGTTACTGACGGGCGCCCGAGGGTTTGTCGGGCGCCACTTGCTTGCCGTGTTGCAGGCGCGGGGGTTTGAAGTCATTGCAGCAAGCCGGAGCCCGAGCAAGGGCAGGGCGGCGGAGCCCGGCGTCGCCTGGCGTGAGCTCGATCTCGACAAACCGCACACGATCTCGTCCGCCATGAAGGGGTGCGACAGCGCCGTGTACCTCGTGCACGAAATGGGTGGAGCAGAGGACTACCTGGAAGCGGAGCGCCGAGCTGCCGTCGCGTTCCGAGAGGCTGCCGCCGAAGCGGGGTTGCGTCGCATCGTTTACCTGGGAGGGACGAAGCCGAAGGGCGGGACGGACTCGCGCCACCTGCAAAGCCGTCTAATGACCGGGGAGACGCTGCGTGGCGGAACGGTGTCCACCATCGAGCTTCAGGCGGCGATGGTCATCGGTGGAGGGAGCGAAAGCTGGCGCATCGTGCGGGACCTGGCGGTGCGATTGCCGTTGATGGTGTTGCCGGCGTGGCTCGAGAGTCGCAGTTCGCCCGTTTCGATTGATGATGTGACGGCCGCGTTGGCGGAAGCACTGGTTGTCGACTTGGAGGGGAGCCATGCCTTTGCATTGCCTGGTCCCACCCTGATTTCGGCACGCGAGATCCTCGAACGTGTGGCGGCGCTGAGCGGTCGGCATCCGGCGATGCTCCGGGTGCCGGTGGTCACTCCGCACTTGTCGAGCTACTGGATCCGGCTCGTGACGCGTGCCCACGGCCCGATTGCGCGGGAGCTCGTGGAAGGCTTACGCCATGATCTGATCCCGGAGGGGCCGGTCTTCTGGGATCACTTGCCCCAGCACGAACTCGTCAGCTTCGATGAAGCCGCTCGACGCGCGTTGGCGGCGGAGTCCGAGAGTTTGTCGCTACGTGCGCGCCTGTTGGAACGTCTGCTCGCCCCGCGCCGCCAGCGTTGAGCTGGGTTGAGCAGGTTTGGTGTGGGCCCGGGACAGCGCTCGCGCGACGGGGGCACGCTGCGCTCACTTGAAGTCGTCGAACAACGTGGCGGCGTATTGAATTCCGAAGGTTGCCTGGGGGCCTTCATCGTCGCGCACCAACCAGGTGCCGCGCACCAGGATGTTGTAGAACAACTCCACGTGCGCAGAAGGGCCGAGTCCGTAGAGCGGATCGGTCGAGACGACATCGTCTTCTGACCACAACTGCCCGTAGGCACCAATGCCTAGGCGCGTGACGATCTCCGCTCCAGTCTTGTACACCAGCCCGAGCTCATGACCCAAGCGACGCTGAGAGGCGAAGGCAGCAGCATGCAGATACATGCTGGGCAACCCGAAGTGCAACACCCCGCCGCCAGGTAGCCTGCGCACCTTCGAAACACTCAGCCCAAGCTGGAAAACGGCACCCGGAGCCACGTCGCTTCCGAGGGTACCGTTGCCGGCATCCACCAAGTAGCTCCCGGTGACCAGCCAACGACGAGGGGTGGTGGGCCGGGGGCGGACCACTTCCAAGTGAGTCGGCCCGCACCAACCGCCGTAGAGTTCGGGCTCAGCGCGGCCGCCGCAGTCGGTCGCCGTCTGGGCCAACCCACAGATGCCGAGATGGGGATCACTCTGAGAGGGGTCATCGACGCAACCCAACCCACCGCACACGGCGTCGATGGTGGCTTGGGTGGGCTGATACGTGGGCGCGGGGGGTTCGGCTGGAGGTGGGTCGTCAGGCCCCGCCATGCTCTCAGTGGCCAATGGCGCGTGCTCCACGAGCTCACAGCGCTTGCCGGCGAATGCTTGGGTGAGGTCGCAGTACCCCCCGGAGCGCGCGATGTCGACGCCTCCGGGGCATTGTTGCGACGACTGAGGCAAGCGGCACGAATACTCGGTCTCCCCAGGAGCCTGCGCACACACCAGTCCTGAGCATTGCTTCACACCGCCAGGATCCGTCGGTGAAGGTGAACAGGCACTTTCTGCGAACTGACAGTGCCGGCTCAAGGCTTCGTCCGAAAACGCTTGCTCGCCGTCGGGGAGTGGGGGGCATTCCCTCACTTCGGCGTGCGCCGGGACGCCGACGGTGAGCAGCACGGCGAGCATCAACAACAGGAGCTGCCTCGGACGGCGCCTCATCCGAGCACCTGCATCACGCGGGTCACGTAGAAGTCGTCTGTCAGCATCATGGCGTGTTCGGCGGTGTTCTCGTTGGGCCCGACCACTTCGTGGTGATCGCGGACCGCGCTGTCCGCGGACTTCAGCGTGTCTTCCAATGGCAACAGCCCGTCGCCCGCGCGTGGGGTCTTTTCGCCGAACGTGATCTGGCCATCGTCGGCACGGGTCGCGAAGCGCCAGGTCGGCTTGTTGCTGCCAAACAGGAAGGTGTAAGCGATGCCTTGGAGCGCCGAGGCTGGATGAGCAAGAAAGCGCTTCTTGAAGTCGAAGGCTCGACGTAGGAGGTCTTTGTCGATCCAGGTGTGCGGCGCGTACGTAGCGGTGTGCATGAAGGTGTGACCGATCACCTGGCCCGCTTGGGAGCGCAGCGCCGAGAAGTTGGGCAGCATCTGGTACAGCGCCGGCCAGGTTGCCGCGATGCGCCGGAATTCCGTCGTCGAGTCCTCGCCCAGATCGGTTCCTTCCAAGAGAGCGTGCGCTGCGTTGAGCGTGCCGTGTATCGGGACCCCGACGAAAGCAATGCGACTGACCAGCCTCGAGAATCCGCCTGGGCCGTCCTGCTCTTCGCACAGCTTGCTGGCCGCCAGCGTCACGAGCCCACCCTGGGAGTGATTGACGATTCGGAAGCGACCGTTGGCAGGTCGCTCCTCTCGCAAGCGTTCGAGCAACAGCGCGGCACTGTGCTCGATGTCCCCGCGCCAATCGTAGACGAAGGTGTCATCCACCCTCTGTTCGATGAGATTGTACGCGGCCGTCAGTAGCTCGCCTGGGGTGACCTCGGCGTTGGGTGCGAGCGTGGTCCGCTCTGGGCTTGGCTGACCCGGCTTGTGCTTCATGCTCATGTCGAGCACGGTTTGCTCGACGTCCGCCCCGACTTTCTTGAACAGCCAGAGTTTGGCGTTGAGCAGCTTGGGGTGACCCAAGCTCTCGCCGTTCTTCAGTAACTTCGTTCCGCCCGTCCCAGGCACCAAGATCTTCCTGTCCGCCATGGCGGGAGTTTACTCGCTCGGCGCAGAGACTTCGAAGCGAACTTCCCAACCAACGCGTCGAAGTGAGTTCCGCCTGCAGTCTCTCCCATAGAGGAGCTCATTCTATCCACGCAGGGCGGACGCGGTCGCAAAACAGGTTTGCGCGCTTTCGTCGCGCTCGGGCAGTTGCAGAAATTCGCGCGCGCGCCGCCACGATGCCGGACGGCAACCCCAACGGCTACTACTTGATGAGTTTCGACGGCGCGCAGGTGGCCGACATCGCGGGCTCCCCGCGTTACGAATACGTAAAGAATCTGGCGCACCACGGTCACGGGGTAGGAAATTACGAAAACGTAAAAAGTGGTTGTGAGCCGGCGAAACCCAGCTCGTCGAATTCCCCGCTCCAAGGCAGACGGCGCGACATGACGGATCGCGACAGACGACAGCGAAAAAGGCTGAGCCCCCTGGCGCGGCTTTCGCGTCTATATGACCTACCCATGTTTTCGACCGACTACTTCGCCACCCGCAGGGTGATGGTTCTCGCCGGATGCTGTGCCGTCGTGGGCTGCAGCTCCGGCGATGCCGAACGAACCGCGAGTCCCGCAAAGCCTGGAGAGAGTCCAGCTTCGCTTCAACCCGGCACTCCGCTAGCCGGCCCGCAAAGTCCCACGACAGGCACGACCGAGCAGGCACCAGCGCCCGGTCCCGCGGTATCAGCGCCGGCTGTTCCCGGGGAGCTCGAAAGCGGACCGGTCACTCGTCACGGTCAACTTCGTGTCGATGGCAGTAGCATCGTCGGTTCGGACGGGATGCCGGTCACCCTACGCGGTCAAGGCTTTGGCTGGGATAACTGGTGGCCCCAGTACTACAACGCAGACGTCGTCTCCTGGCTGCGCAGCGATTGGTGTGTCGACGTGGTGCGCCCAGCGATGGGCATCGAGCCTGACGGAGCGTATCTGGCAAATCCCGAGGCATCGACGGCGCGCATCACTGCCGTGGTCGACGCAGCGATCGAAAACGACGTCTACGTGATCATCGATTGGCATGCCCACGACATGCACCAAGCCGAGGCCGTGGACTTCTTCGGTCGCATGGCGGAGCGTTACGGGGACCAACCCAACGTCATCTACGAGATCTTCAACGAGCCGGACGACGAAACCTGGCCGGAGATCAAGGCCTACGCGGAAGCCGTCATCGCGGCCATCCGCGCCCACGACCCCGACAACATCATCATCGTCGGCAATCCCGAGTGGGACCAGCGCATCGACCAAGTGGCGGCCGATCCCATCACCGGAGTATCGAACGTCGTCTACTCCGTTCACTTCTACGCTGCGACTCACGGCCAGTGGTTGATCGATCGCACCAAGAGCGCCATCGACGCGGGCATCCCCGTCATCGTCAGCGAATCGAGTGGTAGCGAAGCCGCAGGCACCGGCGCCAACGACTACGCCGCCTGGCAGACGTGGATGGACTTCATGGACGAAAACCACGTCAGCTGGATCAACTACTCCGTCTCGGACAAAGCAGGGGAGACCATCTCCGTGCTCGAACCCGGAGCCCCCGCAGGCGGCGGCTGGGATGCCTCTCAACTCACGGAAACAGGCGAGTACATCCGCGAAGTGTTCCGCGGCTATTGCGAGTGAGCGCGGCGGCGCAGAGGCGACGCGCTCGCAGCATCGAAGGGGTGTCCCCACGGCGGCAACGCTGTGCCAACACGTGCCAAGGCTGTGGCGTGACGCCATGTCCGAGATCGCTGGCTGTTAGCTGACGGCGGCAAATCGGCCGAGGCGTGAATCGGCTCGGTTCTTGCTGTGTGACATCGACGGCACCAGGCGGTGCCACCCTGAACTGGAGCATAAAATGCGATCACGCAATTTTTTAGGTCTTGCCCTCATCCCGATAGCCATCTTGGCGTCCGCGTGTGGCGACGGCGGAAGTGAATCCAACACACCGAACGCTGGCGATGACCCCGAAGAACAGGTCGACACCCCGGACGGGGTCTTCGAGTCGGCGCACCCCTCCGGCAATCAGGCCGCCGGCGGCAACGACCTGGTCAGCAACGGCGTTGGGGCCGTGCAGGGCGGAGTACCGGGGGTCACTCCAGGGGCGCCGACCCCTTCGCCCGTCGCCCCATCCGGACCGGCGGCGAACCTGCCATCAGAAGATGCGAGCTCCGGCATGGCAGACACCGACGGCGCCGCCGCAGCGGCCCGCGCCATCGAGGAGGCCGACGTCGTCAAGTTGTCCGGCAACCGACTTTACGCCCTGTCCACCTATGGCGGCCTGAGTGTCGTCGACGCATCGAACCCCGACTCCTTGAAGTTGCTGGGTCGTCATCGCTCCACTGCAACCCCCTTCGAGATGTACGTTCGGGACGACACGGTGTTCGTGCTCTACAACGGGTACGGCGAGTACGAGTACGTCGAGGACGCTGGCTACTACAACTTCTATCAGACCAGCTACGTCATCGCCCTCGACACATCGAATCCGGCCCAGATCACCGAGGACCAGCGCTTCGAAGTCTCCGGCTACATTTCGGATTCGCGGCTCATTGGGGACGTGCTGTATGTCGTCGCCTACGACGACAGCAATTGCTACCGCTGCGGCGACACGCCGGAAACGAACGTCCTGTCTTTGGACGTGACCAAGCCCGACGACATCGAGCAAGTGGACGAGCTGACGTTCCCAGAGCGTCAAGACGAATACGGCTGGCGTCGGAGTCTGAGCGCCACCGACGAGCGCCTGTACATCGCGGGCCCTCGCTATGGCAGCGGGGCCGAGCCCGTGGGCTCCGTCATCCAGGTCGTCGACATCGCTGACCAGAGTGGCGAGTTGACCGCGGGTGACAGCGTCGAAGTTGCCGGGCAGATAAACAGCCGCTGGCAGATGGACGAGTACGATGGTGTGCTCCGAGTCGTCAGCCAGTCCTTGTGGTGGCGAGAGTTCACCCCACCCAAAGTCGAGACGTTCGCCATCGAGTCCTCGGAAGAGTTGACGGCGCTGGCGAGCCTCGAGCTTCAGCTACCTCGCCCAGAGCAACTGCAAGCGGTGCGCTTCGACGGCACCCGTGGCTACGCCATCACCTTCGAGCAGACCGATCCACTATTTACCCTCGATCTGAGTGACGCGGAGAACCCGGTACAGGCTGGCGAACTCGAGATGCCCGGCTGGGTGTACTACATGGAACCCCGAGGGGACCGTCTGATTGGGCTCGGTTTCGACCAAGGCAACGCCGAAGGATCGCTTACGGTGTCGCTCTTCGACGTCAGCGAACTGGTCGAGCCGACCATGCTCGATCGCGTGAACTTCGGCGGCGACTGGGCGTCGTTGGCGGAAGATCAGGACCGCATCCACAAGTCCTTCCAAGTCTTGGACGAGCACGAGCTGGTACTGGTGCCGTTCTCTGGTTACACCTGGAACGAGGGCGCCAACGAGTGTGGAGGTACGGACTCGTATCTCTCGGGGGTGCAACTGGTCGATTGGAGTGACGACACTCTGGCGCCACGGGGTATCGCTTCGAGTTCTGGCCAAGCGCGCCGTTCTTTCTTCGTCGAGGACCGGCTGCTGACGATGAGTGACGAACGGCTGGAAGCGTTCGACATCAGCGATCGCGACGAGCCAGAGTCCACGTCCAAAGTGGATCTGGCGCAAATCGTGACGCAGCTCACCGCCATCGGCGACACGGTGGTCAACATCGGCAATGCTTGGTGGGGCAACGCAGTCGAGGTGAACGTATCATCCCTCGACGACATGATGTCCTATGAAGCCGGAACGACGCTCGAGCTCGAAGGCATCAATCAATACGATTGCACGAGTCAAACGTCGCTGAGCCAAATCATGAGCGGTGGGGACAACGTGTACGTGATGTACTACCACGCTGACTGGGGTGCCCCAACCTACGTGGAAGAGATGCGCGTGCGCACGCTCGACGTCAGTGACCCCGACAAGCCGCGCGTCGTCGGGGACGCGCAGATGGGCACCATGCCCAACTATGGGCGCCCTTACGTTCCCGGCATGGTGGACAATGGCATGGCGGCGGTGGGCGTGGGCGATGCGCTCGTGTTCGCCGAGCACCAGATCGAATACAACAACCTCGGCTTCATCACACGAAACGATTACTCGTTGCGCGTGATGGACTTCTCCGATGCCAGCGATCCGAAGACGACGAACATCGAGCTACCGGCCTCGTTGGGATCCACAGGCCTGTTGACGAGCAAGAACGTGGTGGCTACGAGCCACTTCGAGACGTCACCAACGAATGCCAACGCGGTGCGCTTCTTCCTCGACCGGGTGGACGTATCCGATCCGGGCGACCCCGAAATGCTCCCGCAGGTAAACATCCCCGGGTCGCTCCTGGCGTACGACCACGCAACATCGCGGGCCCTCACCGTGGACTACCAGTACGTCACGATCAACGACATCTCACCGATGCAATGCTACGAGGAGGAGTTCGGCACCTTCGTCACCCCCGATGCTTCTCTCGTGGACTACGAAGCGGGCCGTGGCCCGTGCTCCGCACTGCGCTTCAAGTTGGACCTAGTTGAGATCGACGGCGATGAAGCCTCGCTGGTGGACAGCTTCGACCTGCCCAAGGGAACGCAGATCACCTCGGCCGCGCTGGGCGATGACCGTGTGTTCATCGGAACCGGCGCAGGTTACTACTACGGTGGTATTGGGATGCCCGCCGCTCCGGCGCCCACTCCTGCGGCCATCGGCGTCTCCATGGTCGGCGGCGTCTCGGGTTTTGCTCCCATCGGCTACTACTCCTATCCAGTCTACACCGCGGATGCCCAGCTCCTGGTCGCCAGTGGCATGGAGAGCGGAAAGCTGGAGGTTGCGAGCGTCGAGTTGCAGACGACCGACAGCTTCTACGGGTTTGGCAACTTGGTGGCCAAAGGCACGACTGCGGTCGTGTCGACGGGTTGGCAAGGTCAGTTGAGCGTGATCGACGCGAGTGATGCGAGCGAGCCAGCGGTGCGACAATCCGTCGCCGTCGCCGGCTACGTGCAGGACCTGGACGTGGTAGGCGACGTGGCGATTGCCGCTCTGGGAAACAACGGCGTCCAAACCATTCGCCTGTCGGACTGAACCCGACTGAGCATCAGCTCAGCCCGAGACGGCACCTGAAGGCCGCATGGCGGATCTACCCTGCGGCCTTCAGGTGTGCGTCGAAGAACGCGATGATGCGAGCGCGTGCGTCTTGGGTTGCGGAAGCGTCGTAGCGCGTGTTCGATACCCAAGAGAGCAGACTGAACACCCAGTTGCCGTCCTCTGGAGGGTGGTCGTTCATGAAGCCGTGACCCACGCCGGGGTATTCTTTGACGTCGTGGGGAACGCCGAAGCGGCGGAGGGTGGCCTCCATCTTCGCGGCTTCGCCACGCAGAGAAGCGTCGTCCCCACCGTAGCTGGCGACGATGGGGCACGCCGCTTGTAGTTGAGGCCAGCCGTCTTTTGCCACGGCGCCGTAGTTGGCGCCGCAGGCGTCGTAGTCCCCGCTCGGTGCCAACGCCAGGGCGAAGCCGCCACCGAGACAGAACCCGAGGATTGCGACCTTGCCGTTGCAGCCGTCGTGCGCGCGAAGCCAACTCCTGACCGCCCGTAGATCGTCGAAGCTCTCCCCCTGCGTGCCTTTGGCGAGCTCACTCATCGTGCGAAACAGGCAACGCGTTCGAGCGCCTCGGTGAAACAGGTCCGGCGCCGCCGCCAGATAGCCGGCGCTAGCAAGCCATCGCGTCTGGTTCCGCAAGTCTTCGGTCATGCCGAGCGCGTCGTGCACGACGAGCACGCCTGGGCAAGTTTGCTCCGTCGCCGGCGTCGCGACGAAGGTTGGGATCGGTCCAGCGCTGCCCTCGATGTTCAGCTCCTCGGCTCGCACGGCCCCGATCGCCTGCAGGTTGCGCGCCACGTTCGGCAAAACCACGCGGCCCACGCAGGACCGAAGACTCCAAGCTTTCACGCAATCCGTGCGGTGCTCAGTGGAGGTACGGGCAATCGTGCGCGGGCGGGGGGCGTCGGATCGTGGAGTTGGGCGTCGGGTGCATGGCACGCACGTTGCTTTTGGACGCTCAGAGCCGCCGGCGGGGCATGTCTTCGGCTTCGACTGGGCGAGGGGTCCTCAACCCGATGCAATCATCCATGGATCAGAGACTTCCCGCGCTGAGCGCGGGGCTACTGTTGTTCGGCATCGCGACCTTCGCCGCGCTGCAAGCTTCGAGAATCGCTGCTGGCGATGTGGCTGAACAGCTCCAGCACATCCGGCACCACACCTGGGCATTCAAAGCAGAGAACGTCGTCGGTGCGCTGCTGACGTGGCCCTCTGCGGTGCTGCTCGGGTGGATTGCTGCAGAGCGGCGCCTAGCCGGTGAACGAGGCGTCGCAGTCCCGCTCGGCCTGGGGAGTGTCATCGCCTACGTGGTGCTCACCCATGTGGCCTATGCGTCACAGTCCGTTTTGGCCGACGCATGGTTTGAGGACGAGTCACTGGATGGCGCCTGGGCTGGGTTGTTGTACGTCGATGCCCCCAGATCTGTGCCCGGTTTGATGAAGCTCCTGGGTTACACGTTCTGCTCGGTAGCGTCCGTGGCCATCGGGTTTCCTGCAAGGACGCCAACGACAGTATCGAAGTGGGTGACATCGATCCTCTTTGCGAGCGGCACGTTCGGTTTGCTGGGCTGGTTGGAGTGTACGGCGCGATCTGTCAACACCGGGTTGGGCCTCGCCGTGAGCGGACTGCTCGTCGTTCCGTACTGCGTGGCGATACTCATCACCGAAAGGAGCAAGTGGCGTGAACGAAGCAGGTGAAGCGAATACGAATGTGGCGCAATCGACGCGGCCTGGCAAGACGGGGAAGGGGCGGTGGGTGCGTTGGCTTGCTCTCGCCGGCGTCTGTCTGGGATTGATGCTGGGGGCGGTGAAGGTGTTCTCGATGCGGAGTCACGATCGTGACAACCCGCGGAGTCTACCGAACAGCTACCTGATGACTCACGAGGTTATCGTGGACGCGCCCCCCGAGCGAGTCTTTCACTTCATCACCCATCGACTGAAAGACCACTATCAACAGACGGCCAAGGCCCACGAGCGCTTTGAGATAATCGGCGCCGATCACCTAACCGAAGGCGCCGTCTACGTGTCTGAAGAATTCACGGGGACCGAGGGCGTTCACAATCGCTACGTGATTCGCAGCTTGGTGCCGAACCAGCTCGTGTACATGGCTTCCACGCCGAGCACCATCTACGAGCGAAAGGACGGAGAGCTGACAGAGGTTGGCACTTGCAACGCCCACGTCTACTTCGACTTGCATCCCGAGGGGGCAAGGACACGACTCGCCCAAACCCTCGTCGTGCAGATGCCGAACTTCTTGGTCAAGTTCCTCATCGACGTGATCGCCACCCAAAGTGAAGACAACGAGTGGCAGCGTCACCTAGTCGAGGAGCTGGAAGGGCTGAAGCAGCTGGTGGAACAGGATGCCGCTGGCGCCGTTACCCCACCGGTGCCGGGGCGGCAAGTCGAGGAGGCGTCAACCGTTCGAACGACGCCGTGACCCAACTCACCCGCAACGCCGACATTTCGCCCAGCCGCACGGCGAAGGAGACCGACTTCGTCGTCGCCCTCCCCAACAAAGCGACCAACGACGCCGGTCAGCGCCAGGCCGTGAACTCCACGAACTCTTCGGCGGGGATCAGATCCGCGGTCAACCCGGGGCCTTCGGTCTCTACTCGCTAGTGCTTGCGCAGACTCGAATCAGCACCTTGGCGGCCGCGTGTTGCTAGAGCCCTTCGAGGCCTAGGTCGATGGTGTACACCCAGCCATTGGTCGAGATGAGCGCAGTATCCCCGCTGACGGCAATAGAGCTACCAAACTCGCTGCCCCCCGGGGTGTATCTGTTGGCAGGCGAAACGGCCTTGAGCTCTTCGGTCCAGCTCGAACCAGTGTGCGAGAAGACGTAGGCCGATCCAATGGCCACCCCGTCGTTGGAGCCTGCCGGAGGGTCGTCCCCAGGGGCGCCAACGACGACGAGATTGGCGCTCGTGGCCACGGCGTGGCCGAATCCGTCGTCGGCTGCGGCGTCCGACGCTGTGAGTTTTTGCTCCTCGATCCACCCCGAATCGCTTCGTCTGAAGACGTACGCCGCCCCGCGACCATCGTTTTCTTGGTCCCAGAAAGGACTGACCACTGCTGTATCCCCGCTCAACGCAACGGCGTACCCGAAGTGATTGGTTATCGCGCCGTCCGACGCCGTGAGTTTCTGTTGCTCGACCCACGTCGACCCTGAACGTTCAAACACGTACACGGCACCTGCCTCGAAGAGGTCGTCCTCGCGGCCCGTAGCGCGGCGGGCACCCACCATGGCTGTATCTCCGCTCACGGCAACGGCGTAACCAAAGTCGTCCGCAGTGCCGTCAGTGGTGATCAGGGTCTGCTGCTCCGTCCACGTCTCTCCCGAGCGCACGAACACCTGAGCCAAACCGGAGCCCGAGTAAGGGACGCCCAGAATCACCGTATCGCCGCTCAGCGCGAGGGACTCGCTCCTTCCGCCATCCGGCACGAGCTTCTGTTGCTCCGTCCAGTTGGAGCTGGTCCGCACGAACACGTAGGCCGCACTTTGGGCGCTGTGGCCCTGGCCAAAACTGGCGCCAACGACGAGCGTATCGCCACTCACCGCAGCGAGATCGCCAAAGTCGTCACCTGCCGCGCTGTCGGACGGGAGGAGCTTCTGCACTTCGACCCAGTTGACTCCCGACCGCTCGAACACGTAGGCAGCGCCGGTGCTGAAGCCGTTGTCGTCGCCTTCGGTGCCAACGACCGCGATGTCGCCATCCAGGCCGACGGAAACGGCGGCGCGGTCGTCGTCACTTGGCACCAGCAAGACGGGCCTGGGCGCAGTGCAACCTTCCGACTCGCAAGCGTCCCCCGTGTTCGGCGCGCCTCCGGTCCCGCCTGCTCCGGCCTCATCCGAGCCCCCAGGCCGCATACCGCCCGAACCCGTTTCCGCTGCATCCGACACGCCCGCATCTGCTCCGCCCGCATCCGAGCCTCCCGATCCCTTGCCGTCTGGCTCGTCAGCGGTGTCGCCTCCTGTCTCGGCAAGATCCGTCGCTTCGACGCCCGGGGCTCCTGGCGCGGCGCTGGGCCCGGCATCGCCGCTCGAGCCGGGCAATTCGCTCCGAGCGGGTCCGTCCACGCCATCGCTGGCTGCCGAAGCATCGGCACCATGATCCGGCATCGCTCGACCACCCCCGATCTCATCCACACCCGATCGTCCCCCATCGCAGGAGGTGCACAGAGCCACGGTAGCTGGAACGAGCCACAGAGAACGCATCGAGGCAGCCTATCACCGAGAAAGCTGTCCGGCTGTAATGAACCCGATCGCGAGCTCTTCGCTCTCACCATTCGCGGCCCGCTACAAACCAGCGCCGCTCACATGACCCCCGACGACCCTTAGATTACGTTGACCAAGGACTCCTACAGACAATTCGGATCACCCGGCGCGCGCACACAAATCGCCGACCATTTCCAATGTCGTGAAGAGCAATTGAGCGCGCCCGACGCCAGTCGCCTTTCAGAGGCCGAGTAGCACCTTGAGATCGCGCACCTCATTCTTCAATTCTCGTGCACTCTCCTTGAGCTCTGCCGCGACGTTGCTGCCCGCGGCAGACGCACGTTCCTGCAACTGCTGCAGACGAGGCTCGAGCTTCGTCCAAGTGTCTTTGGCTTCCATGCTGCCGAGGTGCACCTTCAACCGCACCTCATCGCTGAGCGTGTTCAAGTCAGACACGAGGGCCTTCAGTTCGCTGGTGAGTGAGTCTTCTGCCTTGGACATGCACATTCCCTTCTCGCGGATAGCCGCGGGGTGAACATATGCGCGAAGCGTGCCAGATCCGCGGCGCACTGTTACCGCCCGTTGGCGATGATGACGTCGCGATGAACGCAAGCTCTGCGTCTGCCTCGACGAGGCGCGCAGGCTCTACCGCCAGTGAACACGCCTGGAGTGCCCGCTGACACCGGGCAAGCCGATGTCACACAGCACGAGGTCGGCTCCCCGTTCGCGCAGATGGCCGATTGCCTCCCCCACCGCGCACAGCGACACGAGGGCGTCGAGCTCTTTCTCGAGTCTGGCGGCTTCAGTCACGGCCGCGCGATCGCGTCCAGCGCTGTGCCGCTCGTGCATCCGCGGTGCATCGCTTCCAAGATGCTTGGCACGGCGACCGTGTTCGATGCGCGATCGAATATGCCGAAGCTATCGGGGCCGCTGCCCAGTCCGCCGTTGTCCCAGTAGATGGGGACGAAGCCGCGTTGGCAAGCGGCGGCGGTGACGTATTCCATGTAGTAGCGACGGTAGTCCTCGTAGCCACTGGTGTTCACTGCGCCGTATTCGCCGATAATCACCGGTATTCCCTGGTCTGCGTACTCGGCTTTGAGTCGGTCGAATTGGGTTACCACGAAGTCCTCCTGACCCCATTCGTCCGCGCCGGGGCTGTCCAAGCCCCAGGTGGGGGTCGAGCCTTCGCCAGCGAAGCTCCACGGATCATAGTAGTGCACGGACAGTATCAGCTTGCTGCTCGCGGGGTCGTTGGGGACTTCGAAACCCTCGAGTGTGTAGTCGATGTTCGTGTTGTAGCCGGGGACCACGAGGTGGCGTTCGGCGTTGTTGCCGCCACTGCCGCGCACGGTGTCGACGAACACCTGGTTGAGGTGGTTGATGATCCCGTAGTACGCGGGATCCGGAGCGTCGTAGCCGTCGTGGATTTCGTTCATCGACTCGAACAAGAGCTGACCGCCGTAGCTCCCGAAGCGCGCCGCCAGCTGGGTCCACAAAGCAGTGAAGCGCTGCTCTACCGCCGCATTGTTGGCTTCGCTGATCGCTCCCGCTGCGTCGTTGAGGCTCAACCATTCCACTCCCTCCAAGGCATCTGCACCGTCGTGGTGTAGGTTGATGATGGCGTACATGCCGGCATCCAGCACGTAGTTGACGACCTCTTCCACGCGGTCCAGACGAGCGGGGTCGATAGTGAAGTCAGGTGCGTCACCAGTGAACAGCGACCAGGTGACGGGAACACGCACGAGCTGAAAACCCGCGCCTGCTACTGCGGCGATCAGTTCCGGCGAGACGGTCGGGTTGCCCCAGGCCGTTTCGCCCTCCGGTACGTCGAGGCTGTTTCCCAGGTTCCAGCCGAGTTCCAGCTGGGCAACGAGATCCGTCGCACTGATGCCGTCGATCGGCATGGCGGGCGGCGGCTCCTCGGGCGCGCTGGTATCCGCGGTGCTCGGCTCGGGTGCACTCGGCTCGGGTGCATTCGGCTCGGGTGCACTCGGCGCGGGCTGGGTGGGTGCAGCGCCGGTCGCTTCGGGTGCGCCGGTGGTGACGCTCGGGACGGTCGTCTGCCCGGGGGGAGTGACGCTCGGATCTGGCGTCGCGGCTGGTGTTTGCGCTGGGGCGGGTTGCGTCGCGGCGTTCGTTGCGGGAGCGCTGGCCGTGCCAGAAGGAACCATTGTCGTGGAGGGAGGCGCCGTGTTGACAGGCGTGGCGGTTTCAGCGGGTCCGGGCTCCGAGCCACAGCTTGCGATTAGCCCCCAACTGAGGAGCAGAGTTCGACTCCAGCCAGTCCAGTTCGATATTCCCGTGTTGTGTCGTGGCGACATGTCTGAAGAAAGATAGTTGGCAAACGGCGCTAGTCTCACCAAATGGTCAAGTTACCGAGCTGCGTCAAAATCCGCGTGCGAGCACAACCAACTGCCTCGGTGACGAGGGCGACGGGCTGATCCAGATCGCACAATACCGGTCGCAGATAGGTCTCGGGGAAGCGCCCCCTCTGGCTCAGCACCCTCTAGACGTCGTGCCAAGCGAGCCGTGTGCCGTTTCGGGAGTCACTGAGGGGGAGCGAACGATGATGCCACGCGCCCCTCGAGCCCGTAGGCAATCCCCATCCACTCAGCTGCCTTCGGGCGCGCCTTCACCGAGTGGCTCAGGTTCACTGCTCGCCGAGTCAGCGCGACTCAGCTCGAGCACGTGGACTTGGACGAGCGCGACAGCCTCGACGGGTTGCGATTCAGCGATGATGCCCTCGCGCGTGCAAGGTATTCACGCTGCAGGACTTTGCGCCTCTGTAAGTCGTGACGCGAAACGCCGCACGGGTTGTAAGTCGACACGCCGTGGCTTTGGCGCGCGCGTTCAGCGCCCACGTGGCCCCAGAATGCGCGACGAGGCCTGGCGAGCTCCCGATCCACGCCCGATTGCCCCCCATCGCAGGAGGTGCACAGAGCAATAGTAGCTGGAATGAGCCACAGAGAACGCACCGAGTCACCTTAGCACCGGAAAAGCTGTCCGGTTGCAGGAACCCGGTCGCGGGCTCCTCGAGATTGCCATCCGCGGCAAGCTGCGAACTCGCGCCGCTCACACGACACCGACGCCTTTCAGATTACGTTGACCAAGGACTCCTACGGACAATTCGGACCACGGTCGTGCATCCGAGAGGTACAGAAACACCCGATCTTTGCGTATACTCACCGGGCTGGAGGTACTGGATGGACCGGCGCACCGAGGAGGACCACAGGACTGCCGGAGCTCAGAGCGAAGAGCTCCGAGCCGTGCTCGATCGAGCGCCGGCCATGATCGCCACGATCGGTGGAGACGGGACCTACACCTATGCCAACCTCACGTATTGTGAAGTCCTCGCCGTCGACCCACAATTGCTGATTGGACGCCGCCCCGCCGAGGTCGTCCCGCACTTTTGTCGGGTCGAGGACAAGTTCGCTGCGGCGATGAACGGCTCCCCGCAGCGCTACGAGTTTCAGCGTGACACTGCGGCAGGCACCCGATGGTTCGAGGTGCACTTGATCCCCGCAGCGCGGAGCGCCGCCGGAATTCTGAGCTTCGTGGTCGACGTGACCGAGCGCAAGCTCGCGGAGGAGTCCGTTCGCCAGCTCCAGAAAATGGACGCGATCGGGCGCATGACGGGGGGCATCGCCCACGACTTCAACAACCTGATCTCGGTGTTCATCGGGGAGCTGGAGCTCGCGGAGATGACCCTGCCGGAGGAACACTCCGCCCACGAGGGCATCCAGAACGCGCTTGCCGCTGCCGAGCGTGCGGGGGAGCTGACTCGACGGTTGCTCGCGACCACGCGCAAGCAGCCGCTGACCCCCACCGTCGTCGACCTCGACGAGCTGGTCTCGAACATGGGGGCGCTCTTCCGCCGGACCCTCGGGGAGCGATTGCGGATCGAGGTTGTCCCCAGCGCGCGCCCGATTCCGTGCATTGCCGACGTGGCGCAGCTGGAGAACGCCTTGCTGAACCTGGCGATCAACGCGCGCGACGCCATGCCCAGCGGCGGGACGCTGACCTTGCGCACCAGCCTCGTCAGCATCCCCGAGGGGCTCGACCGCCCCAGCGGCGAGTTCGCGCGCGTCTCGGTCCAGGACACGGGCTCGGGGATCCGCGAGAGCGTGCTGCCCAGCATCTATGAGCCCTTCTTCACGACCAAGAAAGTCGGAGCTGGGAGCGGGCTCGGATTGAGCATGGTGTATCGCTTCGCGATCCAGTCCGAGGGACACCTCTCGCTCGAGACGGAGCTCGGGCGCGGGACGGAGTTCCACCTCGACCTCCCCTGGACGAGCGCGGGGGACGACGACAACGAGACGCACGCCACGCGAGCGGGGACCCAGGCGCATGTCCTGCTCGTCGAAGACGACCGAGCCGTCCGCAGGATGGCCAGCAAGCAGCTCGAGTCGCTCGGGTTCGGGGTCACCGAATCGGAGGATGGGCGCGGCGCCCTCGACTGTCTCCGCGGGCCCGCTCACTTCGACGTCCTGCTGACGGACGTGGTGCTTCCGGGACAAAAGAGCGGCCTCGATCTGGCGCGGGAGGCGCGCAAGCTTCACCCCGAGATCCGGATCATCGTCATGTCCGGCTACCTCGATGATGCGACCAGCGAGGAGGTCGACGAGCTTGCGGACGCTCCCCTGCTGCGCAAGCCGTTTCGCCACGCGGACTTGGCGCGCATACTACGCAGGGTCCTCGACATCGCGGTGTCTTGACGGGCCCCATGGGAAGAGGAATTGTTCTGGCGCGCGTGTTCGTGGTGATGGCTCTAGCGGTGCCATTGTTTTACGTCCCTCGAGTCCGGGCAGAGGAGCAGCCGCAGAGTCCTGCCCGCAGAACCAGTAGCGCCCTCGAAGAGCAGCCTGACTCCAGTGTTGCACGCCGTGACACCGGCGCCCCCAAAGGCTTGCACCGAAAGCGCAGCGCTACCCCAAGTGAACCCCTCGCCATCTGGCAGCGTGACGGGCTTCCGCCCGTCGTGGTGCGCGCTTCAGGTGAAGTCACCTCCGAAGGGCACGTTCTGTTCCAGATCGCTAAGGACGAGACGGCCGTGCGTGCCCATGGTCAATGGCGCGTGTGGCTGCGTCCTCCTGAGCGAGGACGTTTCTTGTACGTGGACTTGCACGGTGAGACGCTCTTGACCCACGATGGCGTGACCGCGACGCCCTGCGGCTTCGATGAGGGCAGTTCACAGGAGCTGCGCCTGGAGCTGGATGGAACGGTCACTCTCGACGGCATGTCCTATGGGGCCTGGTTTTGGCACCAACCGGGCAAGCCGAGCCGAGCGGCAATCCTCCTCGTGACGTTCTCGGTGCTGCAGTTGGAGGCGAGTGGGGGACGGACCATTGAGCCACCTTGCGAGCTGATGAGAGCGTATCGGCTCCAGGTCGGCGGCGTGGCTTCCTTTGCCATCGGTTACGGGGGGATGGTTACCCTCGCCAGAATTGCCAAGGACTGGCGCTTTCTGATCCCCATTGCTGGTCCGTTTTTCGTAGAGATCCCCGAGGGCGGTGCGGAGGGCGGCCTGGGTGGCCTGTTGGTCCTTGGACTGGCTGCGAGCGGCTTTGTGCTACAAGTCGGTGGGTTGATAATGTACCCCTTGGGGCTCAGCGCAGAGCGCGACATCTTGCGGCGGCAGGAAGCCACCGCACAGACTCGCGGGGTTTGGCCTGAGGTGCAGATCACTGGGTCCAACCTGCAACTCGAGTGGACGTTTTAGCTGCACCGCTGGGCGGGCGGGTGCGGGGACACCCAAAGCTCTTCCGGCCCAGCTGCGACCGCTAGCACAGGGCCCGCTGGCGTAACGGCGATGCCCATGGACACGATGGCGGGCCCGCCGAACTGACACCGACGTCGGGGGTGGAGGGAACGTGGGCACTGGGGGTGCGGCGGGTCGCGGCGCGGGGGGCAGTGACAGCCTGGGAGCGGGCGGTAACCTGGAACCCGGTGATGGCGGAGCGGGCGGTGTGGAAGAGCAGGGTGCGGGCGGCAGCCCTGGAGCAACGGAGACCGTGCACTACTACGGTCGGTGGAACTTGCTGGACGATCGGGCCATCACCGTGAACTCGGGAAGTCACGTCGTGACGCAATTCTCTGGCACGGGAATCAACGCCATCTTCGACGTGTCATTGAACCAGCCCCCCAATCCCACGCTGACGTGGCGCATTGATGGCGGCGAATGGGAGGAAGCGGAGCTCGCTGCCAGCATGCCCCTGGCCACGGACCTACCACCGGGAACGCACGAGGTGCTGCTGATGGTCCGTGGTCTCAACGAGAACCAGAACCGCTGGAACCCACCGCTCATTTCCAGCATCACCTTCGTTGGGTTCGAGGTTACCGGCGGCGGAACTCTCGAGCCATCGCCACGTCCCGAGCGCTTATCCCTCGCTGACAGCCCAGGCGCTCGGTGCGGAGTGGCGTCAGGTCGGCTTCGGCCGGCAAGGCCTCCTCATCGGCGGCAACGGGAATGTGCCCACGGCGAACGCCGCGTTCAATTAATTGCCACTTGTGAAGCGAAGCCTATCGGCAAACGCGACAAACCGACTGGAGCCTAAACGCGCCAAGACACGCGTCGAGCTGAGACGGGCGCTTAGGCCCGACCACTACGCGCGACACAGCTGGGTCCGTCAGACAAAACGCAATAGCTACCGCCGCCGGCGATGTTCGGAACTCGGAAGGAAAAGAACCTATGAACACTCTTTGGGCTTGGAGGAGAGTCCGCCACGTTCGCCACGGAATGAACGACCGAAAGTCGTGTGCGCATAGGAAGATCGAAGCGGCATTTTTGACCTGAAACGGCCTTCATCGTTCAATGAAACCGGGCGTACCAAGTCAGGTCGCTGCTCACTTGGTCCTTCGAGCCTCGGCCAAAGAAGTCGAGAGGCGCCTGCGCAGCACCAACGCCCTGAAGCGCGCCCCTGCCGAGATCGACGCCGCCTGCTGCAAGCTCGGAGGCAACGCTGTGCGCAACGCCGTCGGCGCCCCAATAGGTGATCGCCAAGTCTTCGATCTCGAGCGCCGAGTTGAGAGAAAAGCTACGGCCCGCAGCGACCGAACCGTCCGCGCTCACCGTGTGCACCTCGGAGACGTCGTGCCCCTCGAGCGGAGGTAGAACGGCGACTCCAGCGCTCTCCGACCAGAGAAATGCACGACGCGCGAGGCCGTCCATCGTTCCAACGACGACCGAGCCGTCTTCGCTCATGCCGGTGGGTGCGCCGTTCGTGTAACCGTCGGGGAGTTCCACGAGCTCGAAGCCGTTCGCTTCAGTCCAGCGGTACCCGCGGTCTTCGTAGGTGCTCCCAATGGCGACCGACCCATCGGCGGTGACGGCGGAGGGTTCGATCGGCTCGTAGCCACCGAGCGCATCGACGGGGCCGAGTGCCACTAGGTTGTCCTGTCCGGCCCAAACGAATGGTTCGTCTCGAGAGTCATCTGCGCAGTACCCGCCCACCGCGAACCCGCCGGTAGATTTCGACGTAACCTGACAGTTCGCATGGCCGGGCAGGTTCTCGATGACACGTGTGCCCGAACCCTCCGTCCATACGACCAGACGCGCCGCACTATCGTCTTTGCGGTACGATTGCACGAGCACCTTTACTCCGTCTGCGCTCACCGCGAGAGCACTGATCGCGTCGTCGCCGGCGAGCGGCTCGACAATCGTCACCGCTCCGAGCGCACGCGTCCAACGAAACACCTCGTCGAGGTGCGTTCCCAAAATGACCGAGCCATCAGCGCTCACTGCGACGGCAAAGCCCTCGTCGGCGATCGCTTCCATTCCGTCGGCGAGCGTCCAGCGGAACGGCACGTCGCGATTCTGCGAGTCCCGGCCCGAACCGACGACCACGGAGCCGTCATCGCTGATCGCTTGCGGGTACGACAGCGGGCTGAAGTTCCTATTGGGATTCGCACCGGGAAACCCGCCGAGAGGGGTCGTCCCCGTCGCTTCCGTCCACACGAATCCCTCCATATACACTTCCTCTATGTTTTCACCCACGATGAGCTCGGATGTCCCGATGAGGACCGAGGAATGGTGGGGCCATGAGATCAAGGTTCGCAAGAACGCGGGGTTGGTCGATGACGCCGCGCGCGCGCGATGATCCTCGATAGCCTCGATCCAGTGAAAGGTCGCGCTCTTCTGTTCGCCTCCGGGGCCGCCGCCACCCGCATCGTCGCTACCCACGGCGGCGGTACCCGAATCGCCACCGTGGCCACCCATCGCGGTGCTGCCATCGGCTCCAGCACCCGAGCCGTTCGTCCCTCCCAGCGAGCCACCCGTGGACCCCCTTGTACCACCGCTTCCGCCGGAGGCCGTGGACCCGCTCGCGTCGCCACCTGCGCCGGAAGGCGTGAACCCGCTCGTGTCGCCGCTTCCGCCCGAACCGTTGCCCTGCCCTCCGTCCAAGCTCGTCGAATCGCCACTTCCTCCCCGAGCCGTGGCCCCGCTCGTATCGCCGCTTCCGCCCGAACCGTTGCGCTGCCCTCCGTCCGTGCGCGTCGAAGCGCCACACGCGGCGAGCGGCAGCGCGACGGTCGCGAGCACTGCCCACGCAAGAACGCCTAAGTCCGTCTCCCGCGTCACCATGCCAGCTTACCTTACCACATGCGTTCGGCGCACACGGCGCGCTTCCGTGCGAAGGCGGTCACGGCATGGTTGATGGCGAAGACGGCTCACTGCCCGGCACCAAAGTGTCGGTCAATCCCAAGCGACGCGGGTACGAATCCCTTGGCACTGCGAGGGGGTCCCACGCCAGCGCTCCTGATCTTCCGAGGGTGACGCCGACGAATCCTCCGGAGAACTCGTTGCGTCGCCAGACACAGACTCTGCCGGAACGTCGGGTTCGACGGAGCGGACGGTACCAGTGTCCTCTTTCGACGAGTTGCACGCGACACCGAGCACCGACACGCCGAGTGGCACGAAGATCCGGTTCCAAGTCCACGCCACCCGCGTGAACCTAGCAGACATGGCCCCCTCGCGCAAAGCGGCCCCAGGCGGTGAGACACCGCCGTCCTTACGCTCGCCTACTCGTAGCGCTCTTCTACTGAGTCGGCGAACCGCGCGCTCGGAGGTACTGCGCAACGATCCCCATCACACGAGCCAGAGAGAACGTGACGCAGCTAGAGTGACAGGTGAAGTCATAGGTGAAGTCACGCCCTCGGAGCTAGGGTCACAGCTACAGTCAGACTCGCTCGCCGCACCGGGTGCTCACGGTGCTCCTGGAGGGCGCCCAGGGCAAAGCGGCCATCTCCGCCGCGCTGGGGCGAAACCATCAACGGCAACAGCATCACCTTTCGGCTGCGCTACGGGTCCTTCGAGATGTTGTTCACGGGCGATCACAATGACGAGTCGGGGGAGGTACTCCTCGAACACCTCGCAGAGGGAAACCAGCTGAGCGCGCTCGCGGCCTGCGTCGGCTATTGACTACGCTGGGACAACCCACCGACGCTCCCCAAGCCCCCACCGTACGGAACCGCCCAGCCTCGCAGGCATCGCCAGCACGACCCAGGGCCGAAAGCCCAAGGCGTGCTCTTCGACGAGCCTGGCTGAGCACCTGGACGCGCCTCGAGCACACCCCCAGCCTCGTGTGTCAATGGCTGAATGGCTGGGGCTACGCGGTGGTGCGGCTTTTTCTCAGTCCGGAGATGCGGAGCGCCGCTCCTGCAGCGCTCCGCCCCCCTCTCGTCGGACACTCCACGCCTCGAGTACTCGAACTGCACAGTCGTGCGCTTCGCCTGGACGAAGTGTGGGGGTTCGTTACCCCCCGCTGAACAACAGGGGCTGCTCGAATCACTTACGCGCTCATCGAACCTGCCATCGTTCGAACATTCGACACCGCAATGACGGCCCAAGTGCGGGACGTGGTGGAACAGATGGCGTAGCTAACTCGATTCCATGGACAAGGAATGTTGGGAGCTTTCGCTGGCGCCGCTATGCTGGTGTCCTCGACGGTGCCCACGGGGTGAGCGCTCAGAAACAGGAGATGGATGTGTCATTAGCTTTTTCTCGTTCAGCGTTGGTTTGGGGAGCACTGTTGATCATCAGCTGCAGCCAAGAAGGAGCCACCAAGAACGATGCGCCACTGGAAGGGGACCCAGAGCGCGAGGAGCAACACGAAGCTGGCGTGGAGATTGAGCCGACCGATGGCGGCCAGGACGTCGAGAACTCGGACGGTCGAGACTCAGGCGAGATTCCGAACGGGCAAGATCCGGATTCGACTTCGGACGCAGACGCAGTTGATGAAGAAGAGCCGGCGTGCGCAGGGGTTGATCTGGGGGACGGCGGCTGCATCGTCTGCCCCGACGGACAATACTATTCGCCGGAGGAGAAAGGCTGTGTCGACGGTCCCTGCGAGCCCGGTTTTGAGATAGCGAGCAGTCAATGCGTTCCGTGCCAAGGAGGGCTCTGGTCTGATGGAACGGGTTGTCAATTGTGGAGTCGCGTGTGCGTGCCGGATCAGGAGATGTTGCTCCAATCGCCCTCGTCAACTCAGGACCGCAGCTGTGCGCCGGCGTGGATAGAATACCGTGGCGACGACTACTTCTTCGGCGACGGCGGGTTTGCACCGGTGATCGGACCTGAGGGTGATGTCTTCTTCAGCGGCGCCTGGACGGAGTGCGATGAGGTCGAGTGTGTTGACAAGGTGGCACTGTCTCGCGGCGACGCGAACGGGTTGTTGGAAGAAGTGTTCGACCGATTCGATACGCCGGACCTGTCCGAGGGCCGGCCCTTTGTCGTCAACGACGCCGTCACTCACTTCGCAACCCGAGTGCAATATGACGGGCCGGCGGTTGCCTACGTTGCCCTCCCGAATGAGGTGCTGTGGACGACGGAGATGGAGTGGGAGAGCGAGCTTCTGGCGATAGCCAGTGACGGCGCAGTGTTGGTCACTGACGAAGGTGGCAACTTGACCAAGCTGGGCGCCACCGACGGGGAAGTAGTCTGGTCTGTCCCTGCCTTGGAGCCTGAGATCTGGGCCTTGGCGCTAACCGGCGACGACGACGTCCTCGTCGGGCGAGAACCCGGCTCGGAGGGCCAGCTCGCCAGCTATGCAGCCGCGGATGGCAGTCTGTTGTGGAGTGAGACAGCCAACGGGGACAGCGCTAAACGTCTGTTGGTGTTGGCGGATGGGAAGCGACTGTTGAATCATGGCCCGGACGGCGCAGAGCTTCGCGACATCGCCACGGGGGAACTGCTTCAGACTTGGCAACAGCCATCGGTGGCGACTTCCGCGATGCGCCTCGAGGACGCTGTCGTCGGTCCCGATGACATGCTCAGTCTCGTCTGGCAGTACGACGTCGGCTGGGACGAGATCTCTGCACCGATCGTGGAGAGTTTCGCGGTCTCGACTGGAGAGCTGCTGTGGCGAGCTGAACTTTCGCGAGGGTACCTCCGTTTCTCCTCGCTCACGACGAGCCCCCAGGGTGACGTGTACGTCGTCGTGTCACAATTCAGTGCAGACGAACCGCGTGGCAGTAGCAGCACGATCATCGGCCTGGACGCCGCCAGTGGTGACGAGTTGTTGCGCGTGCCATTTTCGCCCGACGACTACGACAAGATTCTCTCGCTATTGGTGGCTGAGGACGGAACGCTGTACATCGGGGGCAGCAGCGCCGGCGCCTTCTTCGGAGCACTTCGTCCCGGCACGACTCCGGAGTGTTCTCCTGTCGGCGCCCGCACGGCGGAAGATCAATTGATGTGTACGGGAGATGGCTGGGTATCGTTCGCTCATGCAGACGCCAGTTGGAACGTCTCCGGTTTCGACGACATGAGTCACTGGTTCGAGGACCTGCGCTACTTCAACGGGGAGATCGGCAGCTGGGATACGTCCAACGTCACGAACATGAGTCACATGTTTGACGGTGCGAGCAGCTTCGACCAGGATATCGGCGATTGGGATACGTCCAACGTCACGGACATGAACAACATGTTCACGGGGGCGAGCAGCTTCGATCAGAGCATCAGCGATTGGGATACGTCTGCCGTCGAGAATATGAGCCGGATGTTTGCAGGGTCCGGTTTCAACCAGTCCATCGAGGGTTGGGATGTCTCCAGGGTAACGGACCTGGTGGCCATGTTTTCGGGTGATGTCGTTTTCAATCAGCCTCTCGAATCGTGGGACGTTTCGAACGTGACGATGATGCGAAGGATGTTCGAGAACGCGGAAGCGTTCAATCAACCCCTGGATGGTTGGGATGTCGCCAACGTCGAGAATGTGTCGCGGATGTTTGCCGGCGCGGAAGCGTTCAATCAATCCCTCGCTTCATGGGATGTGACGAGTGTCATCACCACGAGTGAAATGTTCGCCGGTGCCACGGCGTTCAATCAACCCCTCGAATCGTGGGATGTCTCCGACATTCGCAACATGAGTGGCATGTTCGCTGGAGCGCACGCCTTCGACCAACCACTGGACTCTTGGGATACGTCACGTCTCCGCAATGTGATGGGTATGTTTGCGGATGCGCGCTCCTTCAATCAACCCCTCGAATCCTGGGACTTTTCCGGAGTCCTCTACGCTGACCGAATGTTCGAGGGAGCTCGGCGATTCAACCAGCCGTTGGCGTCCTGGGACGTTTCCGGCGTGACGACCATGTGGGGCATGTTTGCTGACACGCGTCGGTTCAACCAACCGTTGGCGTCCTGGGACGTCTCCAGCGTAGCGAGCATGACTCGGATGTTCGCCGGCACCCGCAAATTCAACCAGCCTCTCGACTCTTGGGATGTCTCTGCTGTCGACGGGATGGCCGGCATGTTTGCGGGGGCGGTAGCTTTCAACCAACCCATCGAGAATTGGGACGTGTCGCATGTGGGGTCCTTCGACGAGATGTTTGCCGGAGCGGTCGCTTTCAATCAGCCCCTGGATGGCTGGAACGTCAAGAGGGTGCTCTACGCCTCCAACATGTTCAACGGCGCCAAGTCGTTCAATCAGCCGCTGGCATCGTGGAACGTCTCCAAGGTGCAAAAGATGGATGGCATGTTCAATGGAGCTAGCGCCTTCAATCAACCGCTCGACAGCTGGGATGTTTCGTCGGTGGACACCATGGCTAGCATGTTTCGGGGCACACCGTTCAACCAGCCGCTGGAGTCGTGGGATGTCTCCCACGTAGGAAGCATGAAGCGAATGTTCCATGATGCGACAGAGTTCAATCAGCCGCTGGGGGCGTGGGACGTTTCCTTGGTCAACGACATGGCCGGCATGTTCCAAGGCGCGTCATCTTTCGACCAAGACGTGTCTTCGTGGAATGTCAGCAACGTGAGAGACATGAGCGGTATGTTCGAAGGGAGTGCGCTCTCGACAAAGAACTACGACGCATTGCTCATCAGTTGGAGTCAGCAAAAAGTCCGGGCCGCCGTGGAGTGTTCTGCCGGCGATGCGCAGTACAGCGCAGGCGAAGCAGCCGAAGCGAGACAGTCTCTGATCGACAAACACCGCTGGGTGATCACGGACGGGGGGCAGGCTCCCTGAGCTTGCGGGGAGTTCCGCACAGTGCCGATACTGTGGCTAGGACCCGCACCAAGGTGGCCCACGGCCGCGTGGGGCGTGACTGCGTTGACGACACTCTTCTGTGGAGAAGACGCAGTCGCTCGTGCGATTGCTCGGGAGAGTTCGAGCTCGGTGACATGATCTTGTCCATGACTCTCCTGCGTACGCCAGCACCAGTCGAGGTTGAGATGCAATGGCTCGCGCCACCGCCACCCGCTGCTGCTCACCACCGCTGAGCGAGCAACTCGTGCTGCTGCCCGATGAGCTCGCCGAGGACGAGCCCGTCCTGGCACAGGTGACCTCCGCCGCCGTCTCCGGCTTGGCGCCACCAGGACCAGAGCGTCGAGAGTGCGAGCCGCTGCGTATCGCCCGCTCACCCGGCGCGAGCATAACAGGGGCGCTCTGCGCCGTTTCGTCCGTCACCTCGTTGGTGAGTCCATGGCGACCACTTCCCCCACGCGGGTCGCTACCTCTTCCGCCCGGGCATCTCCCGCTGCGCTTGGGGGTAGCTAATTCGGCACCGCGCGACTCAGCTCGACAAACCATGGCCAGTCTTCGGGACTCCGGTGTGCGTTTCGGAAGGGCGTCGCTGAGACCAACGGTACATTCCGCATAGCCCGACGATCGTCCACAGCACCGCCGCAAGCGTCAGATTGAAAACGACCGCCGGAGTCCCACCCAGATCTGCGGGCTGAAGGATCATCACACTTGCCGTCAGTCCCATGTGCATCAGAACCACGAGTAGTGAACTCCCCGTTTGCTTGAAGAGCCAGACCATGTAGACGCGGAATGCGGGTAGGTGTGTGAAAAGCAGCACCGGAACGAACAGCACGGCTGGCAAGCGGTCCCAGGGATCGCCAGCTGAAAACAAGGGATAGTGCCACGCTCCCCAAAGCAATCCCACGACAAGCCCCGTGCGAAGCACGCCCGATCGGCGTCGCAGCTCCGGAACGACGAACCCCGTCCACCCGATTTCTTCGAAGAAGCCAGCTGCGAGGCCTCCCAAAACGCCACTCATGACCAACCCAATCCGATCCGGTGTGCTCATGACTCCCGGGGTGAAGCGTGAAGAAGCCAATGACAACAGAAGCAGAACGGTGGCCGTCACGAACAACGGGAACAGCATTGCCAATGCGTAGAAACGCGGCGCCACGCGCCACTTGAACAGGCGACGCCTCAACTCACGCAATCCGGCACTGCCGTCGACCAGCGCGGCTAGCGCCGGACCTGCCAGCGCCGGACCGAAAAGGATTGCAGCGAACAACAGCGGGAGCTGGTCCTGATTGGGCGGAGTCCGCCCAATGAACCCGTCGAAGCCGAGTACGAGAAATAGCGCTCCCCAAGACAGCCCGAAACACATCAGGATGTAGCCCAGTAGTGGGTGCTTTCTAACAACCGATGCCATGGCGAACCGCTACGCGGCCTGTTGCGCTCGCGCCCTGCACTGATCGCACCACTCTTCCAAGGCGAGCTGTGGTTCTCCGAGTATCGCCCAAGCCTCCGCTGGATCTCCCAGCTCTCCGTGAGTCTCGAAGTAGCGCATCATCTCGACGACGGCGCGCAGTTTGGCGTTGCGCTGCAGCCGAGCCGCGACCGCCAACAACCAAAGAGGGACATGTTTGACCTTGGTGCCTGGCTGTTGAAAGCTGCAGTAGCGACCCAGCGCCTGCTCCATCGTCATGGCTTCTCGGCCGTACAGGTAGAATGTCTTGTTCACGGCGGCGGGGCTGTCGAAGGCTCTCGCAACCATCGAACCGAGGTCTTCCGCCGCGAGCCAGTGCGCTGGCAACGGCTGCGCACCAAGTACCATCGCTTTGCCACCCCGAATCGCAAATGGAAGTGTGTCGAAGATCATACTGGGCCTGAATATCGTGAATGGCACCGCCCCTTGGGTGAGCAGCGACTCCGCTTCGAGCTTGGCATCAATCATGTCGAAGTCGCGTCGCTCGTCGCTCACACTCGCGCCCGATACATAGCCAACCCGTTTCAGCCTCTTCGAATCGCCCTGCGCGAGGACAGCCCGGACCACCCTTGTTTCCAAGTACCAGTCGGGGGGGTTGGAGACGCTGATGTGAACGGCATCACAGCCGTCGAGCGCACGCCGAAGGTCTTCCGCTTTCTCCGCATCCCCTCGAAACGCCTCGACCCCGTTCACTGCAGCGGGCTCCGCAGGGTGGCGGCTCATCGCCCGCACCTTCCATCCATTCCGGCCCAGGTGCTCAACAGTTGGACGTCCGAGCAACCCGCTACCGCCGATCACCAGTATGGTCTTGTTCATCGCGAGCCTCCGTTCTGCTCTGCAGCCGTCGTGCATCGCGTGTGCCAACGACGAGGGGCTGGTTTCTGCCGCCTCACGCGGGCAATTCGCTGCGAGAAAGCGAAGATCTTGCGAAGGGGAAGATCCCCCCGCTTCGCTTTTGCGTGCACGAGGGTCTACGGTCTGACCGCCATCGCGGCCTGGCTTGCGGAGGGTCGTTCGAAAGTTCGCAGTAATCGAGCATGCCGTGATCACGCATCACGACTCGGACCACATCAGTAGGCTGACTCACGTGCTCGAGGGCGAGACCGTGGGCGTGCAGCACATCTACCACAATGGCCTGGCCACGTTCGCGCCCGGCGCACGGGGCTCACCCTCCGCGGGTCTGCCCACGGGGCTCGGCGTGTATTGCGGACGTGCGAGCGGGAGTGGCCGCAGACGAGCTGGCAGCGGTCGTCAGGTTGCCGTACATTTGCCGTACATGGCTGAGTCACCCAAGATCCGCCGCATCGAGTTCCGGACGACAGAGCAAACGCGCTCGTTGATCGACCGTGCTGCCCACGCGGCCAACGTCAGCCTGACGGACTTTGCTGAGCGATGTCTGCGGCGTGAGGCTGAACGTGTACTGGCGGACAGAACGAGCTTCGTGTTGAGCGACTCAGCGCGGGCCGAGTGGGATGTTCTCAACGAGCGCCCAGCGCGGGAGCTGCCTGGCGTCCAGCAGCTGATGCGGCGCCCATCGCCCTTCAAATCGTGAGCTGGGTGCTGTGGGCTACCTGGCTCCCACGTTGCTGACGGCGTACCACCAGCGCCAACAGTTCACGTGCCGGTCGGATGAACAGACCCAGTGGCTGCGCCGCCACGCGTTGCAGGCTACTCGGACGGGCACCGCCTACTACGCCTGGACGATGGCGCAGCTCAGTCTTCAAGCCTCTCCCAAGCGTCTGGCGCGCGGTGGGCGCTACCCGCAGCGGGTGCGAGTTAGCCGGCACGGGCAATCGTCTCCGCGATCAAGAGCCGGTCAAGTCCGACAGCCCACCCGACACCTTCTGCGTACCGTCCACCGCCGGCGATCTGTTTCTGGGCACCGAGGAGCTCACAACGTGCTTCGAACCCGCTCTCGGTGTAGTAGCCAAGTCCGCGTCGAACTTGATCGTCAAAGGAGTGTGCTCAGCCAGTAGTGGTCTCTTGACCGATCCACACCTGCAAACATTCGTTGAACAGCCGCTGCGCTTCTGCCCGCCAGCTGGCGGCAAGCGAACGCTCGACCCCAACCCGAAAGCGCACGCCTCGCAACACGGTGTCACACGGAAACGCACTCGGCGAGGGCGCGCCGAGGAACTCGTGAAAACTCGATAGAACCTCTCCCGGGCTGCTCGCGTCAGGCGCAATCACGTCGAGGTAGCTCCTGATGCGGTTTCCCTTCGTAGTAACCAAACGCCGGGAGCGCACGAGTCGGCTTGGCACTGACTCCGGATCTTCGTCGAGCCCGCGCCATTCGTCACCATGCAGACGGTAGAAGGCGTTGATACCTTGTTCTCCCGTGCTGGGCGATACGACCCGATGCGCCGTCAAGTACATGAGCCGGTCCTCACGCGGCCTCAGGCTCCCGGTGAATCGGTCCCGCTTCTGGGTCGTGCACTTCAACGAGCCCCAGCGTGTCTGGCGCTTTCGCTCGTTGCGCAGCCAACCACTCGTCCGCCTCATCGCGCTCTTGTTGCGTCATCGCCCACCAGAGCTCGTCCATCTGGTCGCGAATCGCATCCTCTTGCTCCTCCAGCAGGGTTCCCCACGCCTCGTTCTCCAGAAGACACAGGGTGAGCTTTCTGTATTGGTCTTTCGCGCTCAGGGCGATACTGGAGTGGACCATGAATACTAGGCGAGGCTATCACGAAAACGGGATCCTTGCTCGTTCCTCCCCAAGCAGGTGGGCGCCGATGTTCGTGGAGTCACGCAGCCAGTCCCCCAAATGGCGCCAGCGCTTCAGCGACATCGCCGAGTTCGTCGATGGTGGTGAGGCCGCGTCGCAGTGCCTCCATTGCCCCTTGACGGAGTAGCTCGGGGGACACGCCAGTTCGAGCGCAGTCGTTGAGCGTCCGCGAAGGAGACGTGACGGGCACCGCACCGACCCAGGTTTGCTGATTGGGGTCAACGTCTGTGTGATGCAGAGTGACGCCTCGAGGTACACGAAGACGCCGCTGTTTCCATTCAGCTGGCACTGTGAGATGGATCTGCTCCGGAAGCACATCTGAGAGCTGGTGCAGAGCGAGCGCGGTTTGGTGGGAGAGTACCCCTGCCTGTTCTGACCACAGCCACACCACCACCAGGTCTTCATGCTCCCCGGCAGGGAAGTGCACGAGTCGGTAGATCCCCCGCCGAACCCGAGCAATGCGACGTGCACGCAGGTGCTTCGCTAGAAGCTGTGGTGAGTAGCCGGCATCCTCCGCTTGCTTGGTGCTGAAGTGCCCCTCCTGCGCGCCGGCA
>JBNKUV010000033.1:0-4602 GCA_050298815.1 Polyangiaceae bacterium | reverse complement strand
CGCACTTCGAGCACGTGATGTCCACGTCGAAGCTGCGTTTCAGGAGCTCTTTCCATGGTCTCCAGGTCGAGCGCGGTTTGCGTGCGCCACCTTCACCACCTTCCCCAGCGGCTTGGGAGCGAGCCTCTTGCTCACCGCCCTCGGGCACGACGAGCGGTCGCCATTTGGCAGCAGACGACAAGATGCCTCCGTAGCGGACGGTGTGAAAGCCGGGGCCAGGAACGGCAGCGGCTAGCCGACACAAGAAGGAAAGCGGATCCAGTTCGACGGCGACGGTGCCGGCACTACCTCTTTTTGCATCGCGAAATCGACGGGTCGGCGTTCAATCGCTACGGCGCGGTGGTCCGCCTGTCTGATGGTGCCGAGGTGTGGAGCGGCGAGTACGAGGGGGTGGCCTTCGCGTTGGACGATAGCCACATGGTGTTTCATCCCGCCCTCGAGCATCCAGTGGGCTTCGTCAACCTGGATACGGGGGGCGTGACGGAAGCCACGAACCAGAGGATTTCTACGACTACCCATCGGGCTACATCCTCTCATCGTTGGGAGTTTCTGCGCTGGGTTGTGTGCTGGGGACTTTCGGCGGGGTGAGCTTCGGTCAGCCGCTGTGGTGTCTGGATTGGGCAGGTAACTTGAGGCCGCTAGACTCGGCGCTGCCGCTGTTCGCCGTCGAGCAGTTCGATGAATTCCAGGACAAGGGCAACGTGGTTCGCTGGTATCGTTCGAGCACTGGGCCTATCGAAGGTTACGATCCCATCGACCCCGAGTTGCTCGGGTGGCACGAGACCGATCTGACGTCGGGGACCGCCCGCGCCATCGAAGAACCGCAGCCCTGCGACGACGGCGAAGCTCAATACATGGAGCTAGACGTCGATGTGATTCAGACTTGCGATTGCTCGACGGGTGAGTGTCGCGCCCGTGAGCTTCCGTCGGATCCGGACGCTGTCTCGGGGGTGTTCTTCCCCGGGCTCGAAACAAGTCCCAGGGCGCGCTACGGCCTGGTCACCTACTACGACGCAATGAGCGCGATCCCCCCAAGCTATCCAGCGGCGGTTCTATTCGACGCGGAACAAGACGTGATGACGTCATTGCCGCACAGCATCGGCGACTTCAGTCGAGACGAGCGGCTCTTGCTGCTCAGCCCGTGGGGGGAGCTGTCGCAGATCGGCATCGTCGAACTCGGGACTGGAGCTCAGACGTGGATGGAGTATCCGTGGCGTAGCGGCATCGTCTACGAGTGAGCCATGCGCTCGGCGTCCCGACCCCAACTGCGGGTCCGAACGAACTACCCCCAAACAACTCTCAGGAGAAGAGTTCAGGTAGGATTTCCTCGGCCGGTCCAAGGTACTGTTCGCGAAAAGCGGGGTTGGGCGGAGACATTGGCTGCAGGTTGACGAGGATGGTCCGAGCGCCAGCATACTCGGCGGACCGCACGAAGTTGGACGCAGGCGAGACCGTCCCGGAAGTGCCGGCGGCGATGAAGAGGTCGCAGTCGCGGAGGGCATGTTTAGCAGCGCGTTCGGCGTCTGCGGGAATGGGTTCATCGAACAAGACGACGCCAGGCCGTAGGGAGGCGCCACATTCTGGACACGGTGGTGGTTTCGAGCTCTGCCAATGCGCGCCGGTGGTGTCACGAGTGAAGAACGAGCAATGCGGGCAAGCCAGATCAGCAAGCGAGCCATGTAGCTCGACGACGTTCTTGGAACCAGCTGCCTGGTGCAGACCATCCACGTTTTGGGTGACGACGGTGAATGAGTCGCCAGAGAAGGAGGATTCAGCCATCGCGATGGCTTTGTGAGCTGGGTTGGGCAGAGTCGCAGCGGCTGCAGAATGCATTTGTTGGAAGAACTCCCAAACGGCGAGCGGACGAGTGGTCGCATCGGCAGCGCGGAGGGGTGCGACTGCGCCTGCTTCAGTCCAAAGTCCGCCAGGCCCACGGAATGGGCGGAGACCAGACGCCACAGAGACACCTGCGCCCGTCAGGATGACGACATGCCGGAAGTCTTGCAGGTGGATCGACGGTGGCGGCACGCTGGAAAGCATAGCACGGGACTGTAGGACCGCTGACGGAGCAAACTCCGGTCGGTGTGCGATGGCCTATTAACCTGCGTTGGTCACCGGATGAAGCCCCCGAGCCGTAGAACGATGGCCGGTGTGCTCTGAAAGGGTCTGGGATGACCTTAGCGGATCGGTCGCTCGCCACGCGCACTCGCTAGCGGGGCGGAACCCGTGCAACGGTGGAGCGGCCGATGGTCCGAAGGACGATGCGTGGGTCATGCATAGTGATGATAGAACGGACGTCATGAGCGCGCCCCAACGGAGTCGAGTATGGCCGACCCTGTTTCTCGCCTTGGTTCAAGCCAACAGTACCGGCCGCGGTTCAGATACAGCTGGTGCGACGCGTAGCGGGTCGGAGACAGAAGCCATCGAAATGCGCGAGGACCAGGCGCCGGTGGGCCCGAGTTCGGCAGCCGAGGGGGAAAGTCCATCGGTCGAGTCTTTCGGTTCAGTGGAGGTCCGCTATGTGGTACCGGAGGGAAGCGAGTACTGCATACCAGCGACGGGTTCCGCAAATCCAAGACCAACCTGGTCGGTGCTGGACGCAAGCGGCCGGGAGTTCATGCTTTCGCCGCTGGCGTCGGTAATCTGTGGGGAGTGTCGGGGTTAACGAATGCTTCGAGCGCACTCACCTCGCAGCGGGAGAGCATCGCCTGCGCGCGTGCTCGTATCGTGGGCGTCCGGCCGAACCTATCAATAGGCAGGGTGACTGCGTTCATGACGCGGAGGAGCCAGAATGCGTCGATGTCCCTTTCAACTACCCGGAGGACGCAACCGTTGAGGTAGTGATGCCGGAGCAAGCATATCGGCGCCGGTTGGCCAATGTGCGGTGGATGCAGTCAATTCGCTACTGATGGGCGATGACGGCAGCGGGGATTCAGCGGGCTAGAGAGTTGACGTATCCCGACTGACTCCACAAGCCGCTGCGTCGGCATCTTGCCTTGTGGTAGGTTGGTGGCATGGGCGACTGGACCAGGCCCCTGAGAACGCTCGAGGATGCTGAAGCCTATTTCAAGGCTATGGGGTGCTCACGCTTTCACATGGCGAGGGAGTATCCTGACCGGTACGCAGAGTACCAGCGCATTGTGGTAGACAAGACACTCGAGCGTCGGTGGGAGGCGGAAGAATTCGAAATCAAGTTGGCGAACCTGTCGCAGCCCACAGGAGAAGCTGGCTGGGACAAGTTTCTCGATGTGGCCGATCTGCCGGCGGTGAAGAACGACGGTGAAGGTCTCCAGCGCCTGCTGGATGCAGCGAGTCCTCTTCGGGAAACACTGGACGATCTTGGGAGACTGATCGTAGCGGAGCGCATTCTAGGGGACGGGCCGGTAGGAGCACGCGGTGGGCTTGTTCACGCAGCACTGGGAGAACGTGGCCTCGCGCTGGCGAATTCGTATGTTTCTCTGGCGGAGTCTCTGCTTGGTGACGCAAAAGATGCCGACGATCGTGTCCGGTTCCAACAAGCAACAGCTCTGCTCGAAGAAGTTCGAGCGGAAGTGTCCCAAGGTAGCAAAGCGAACGCGAAACGGTGGCGGTGGTGGCCGTGGTAGTAGAGCGAGCCAAGGCTATGGCGCTTGGGACAGTGGTTCACACTTGACCTTGAAGTCCACGTGATAGTGGTCGTCGTGTCGTACCCACGACTTGCGTTTCGAGAAGGACAATCCGCTGATAGCTGGCCACGAGGCGGTCTTGCGCAGGTGTGGCTGTAGGTCTGGAGCGAGAATAACCCTGGCGATACCCACCTTGTGTTTGGCGGCGGCGGTTCGGAGCTCGGCGAGGTGCATTGCCAGGGCGTCGAAGTCGATGGCGAAGTCAGGATTCTTGCCAGACGCGTCAAAGTCGACGCCATACCCGAACTTGTTGGTGGGCGACGATGGGAGGGTAGCGGGTTGGCCGTCGACGGTCAGAACAGGCATCATGAAGTCGACGGACAGGCCATTCTGATGAGTTCGGTGTGGCGGGAAGTGGCCACCTCGGACAAGCCCAGTCTCGCCATACAGAAATTGAAGGTCTGGCGACTTCTGATGCAAGGACGCGTAGGCGTCCAGTACGACCGCATGCACTGTGCTGTGCAAGTACGTCCGGCCCAGGCCCCACCCCATCAGACTATACGCCGCGAAGTTCTTGCCTGAAGCTGGCAGCCGCCAGCCATTTTGGAGGGCGCCAGCTTTGGTGGAGCCGAAGCAGGTGCTCGGCGCGTCGGTCTCTGCATGGCAGTAGCTCACGACGAGGCCTCCCAGGATCAGGAAGGTCATAACGATCGACGGGAGAACCTTCCGTCCGCGACGCATTGTGCTTAGACGCGCTTCGCTCCAAATCTATTCTAGCGAGATCGGCTCGAGGTGCGGAAGTGGTCAAGCGAGCTATGGAAAAGCCAAGCGCCGAACCGAGCTTCGGTCATCCAGGCGCCGGCGAAGAACTGCCGAAGAGCGCGACCTAGCCGCGGCGAGGCTGACTGGCGCACGCCCCTGAGCGTTGCGCCCACGCAAGCTCAAGGACAGACGAAGCGCTGGAGCGTTGGCGGTGACGCGGGGGCGTCCCCGTTGG
>JBNKUV010000032.1:0-60293 GCA_050298815.1 Polyangiaceae bacterium | reverse complement strand
TGGCTCACGTTTCCGCTACGTTTCAACCTGATCGGGATGACCGAAATGACTGATCGGGAACTCCGAAACGCTGATCGCGATCACGCGGAATCGTGATCGCCATGGAGCGAAACGGTGATCGTGATGGACCGAAACCCGCATCTCTTCAAAGACAGTGGTTCCGTGCCGCGTATCACTGTTCCAGGGAGCCCTTCGCAGATGTTCGGAGCGGTGGACGCGGCGGGTACTCCTTCGTCGGCCGCAGGTAGTGCTGGGGGAAGTTCGGGCGCAATTGCTCAGGGCAAGCCGGGACAGGCAGAGGGGAGAGGAACGCCGGGCGGGTTGGACCGGTTCCAGGCACAGATCACTGAAACGCTCGACACCTTGGAGGACATGCGCACGGGTCAACTGTCACTTTGGATCGATCCGGTGACGGGCATCGTGGAGGTGTACGAAGTCATCGAAGCCGGTGGTGGGGCCGGGGCCGCTCGCGCTATCGCCAGGGCACTGCGCGGTGCTCCCAAAGTGCTGAGGGCTTCCAGTTTGCATGAGTTGCTCGCGCCTGGAGGCAAGCTGATTGGGCGTCGAGGTACCGGCGCTGGGATCAGACGCCTCACCGGAACTGCCTTCGATGCACAGCAGTTCTTCGCCAACATCATACGCACGCGCGGGGGCGGCAGACTGCTTGTGGATCCCACGTACAAAGGGATAATGGTAGAGCTGAAAGGCGGCGGGAGTGTTGGCCTGCGCATAGAAGCGACCAAGAGCGCGAGCCGAAGTACGGCAGCAACCATAGACGTCAATGTCCCTGGATCAGCGGTCAAGAAGTTGAAGTTTGAACCATGATGCTCGGCACGCCCGGGCGGACCAACTGCCACCCTCAGCGCTGAGGGACGAGTTGCGGCGTTGGGAGACCCTTCAGATGAAAAAGACAACACCTGGCGACAGTCCCATCCACACCACCAATCGGTTGACTAGTCGGGAGCTAGCTTCCCTGATAATAGATGTGCTGAGGGACGCCGCGCTTGTTAAGGACGAGGCCGTTTTGCGGGCGATTGAGTTGACCACGGAGGAAATCGACGCTCGCAAGGCTCTGGGCGACTACTGAGTCAGCGCTCAGTGTCGCTTTGCCAAGCGAGGCGTTGTGAGGGTGCGAATCACAAGGAGCCCATCCTAATGGCAAGTTAACCTGCAGGGAGTGCCACTACACCGCTCCTCATCGAGTGGTGTGTTCAAGCACCGCCCACCATCGCATCCCTGCCAGGTTCAACAACCATTAGGGCGGGCAAGGCGCGTCATTCCGCTAGGTGCGCTCTGCGACGCGCCCGAAGCGAAAGACGCCGGAGAGACAACGCGCTAGGTGAGCAGCGCGAGCAGGAGCTGCGTGCCGCATCGCGTCCCTCACGTGGCGGCAAGCAACCGCTCAACCACCGCGTGCACCCGTGCAACAGCGATCTCCGGCTGCTGTACGACCAACTCATGCGGCAGCCGCAGCACGTGATAGCCCTCCCGCCGCAGCTTACGCTCCCGCTTGGCATCCAAGCGGACCCGGGAGCGCTCGGCATGGTAACCCCCATCCACTTCTACGATGAGGGAGATGGACGAAGCGGCAAAGTCGGCAATGTAATTGCCGCCAACGATGACCTGGCGGCGAAACTGCACGCCGAGCACTTGCTTGCGCCTGAGCCGAAGCCAGAGCGCTTGCTCGCTCAGCGTTGGATGACGGCGCATCCAGAGTGCGCGCTGGCGCAACGTGAGTTTGCGGTGAGTGGATTGCGACGCTGCGATTTGCGAAGACGTGTGAGCCATGGTGATTCTCCCTGCGCCCACAGGTGGCGGGCGCAGGCCCCCATCGCGCAGCTCGTGTGACACGCTACCCCGTCAGCGCGAGCCCACGCCTCCGGCACACGAGAGCGTGGCGCACGAGGTGCGCGCCAACCCCAAGCCCGCCGCCTGTGGGCCCAGGGCGTCAGCGGACACACGATAACTCAAAGCGCACCCCGTCGAGCCAACGCATCAAATCTCGGCACCACGCAACCTCCCCCGCACCGCCCGCAGGCCGAAGGCCGAGGACGTAGCCAGGGGGAGGCGGACGCCGCAGGCGGCCGGGTGGGGGCAAGTCCTACAGCAAGTGACGCGCCTTGATTTCCAGGTAGTGATTGATGAGCTGCGGGGTCAACTGACGGGGGGTGACGTCGAGGACCATCGCTCCATGGCTACGCAGGGTCTCGATGAATCCTTGGCGCCAGTGCAGCAGCTCCGCGGCTGCGGCGCGCGTGTACAGATCCGCCGTGCTCTGGCTGGGCTGCTGCAGCAGACGCTCCACATCGTCGTCCCGGAAGAGCACCAGTAGCGGTAGGTGGCGTGGCATCAGACCGCGTGTTCGTCGGATCAGGGTTTCGGACACCGCCTCGTCGAGCACCTGAGCGAACAGGATTACCAGGGTGCGCTTCTGAACACGGAGAGCCATCTCGCGAAAGGCGCGCTCGTAGTCCGGCTCCACGAGTCGTGGGTGCAGATCGTATCCGGCTTGAATCAGACGTTGGGTAGCACGTCCTCCAGCCCTCGGACGCACGAAACTGCAGACACGTTGTTCGAACCCCATCATGCCCACGCGGTCACCATTCCTCGCGGCGACCGCCGAGAGCATCAGGGTGGCGTTGAGCGCGTGGTCGAAGAGAGTCAGCCCGCCGCTTTGGGCTGTCATGGCGCGGCCTGCGTCCAACATGAAGAACAGGTTTTGGTTCGACTCGAGTTGGTATTCTCGCGCAGTGAGCTTCTGCCGACGCGCGCTCGCCCGCCAATCGATCGCGCGGTATTCGTCGTCCTTGGTGTAGTCGCGCAGCCGAGCGAACTCGCTTTCGCCTCCGCGGCGCCGTTGTGCACGCAGGAAAGCGTGTTCTCTGTCTTGTCGTGCGAGCAGTTCGAAGACTCGCAGACTCTGAAGGTCGGGATACACTTTGACCCGGTGATGGGCCACCAGGCGGCGCTGGTGCTGCCATAGGCCGAGCGGGGTCACGGTGCGCAGGATGTGATCTCCGAGGGCGTAGGCGCCCCGTCGATGGGGGGTCACGCCGTAGTGAAGCTCCGTCGTCTGCCCCGGGCGCAGTTGAAAGCTCAATGGCAACTCGCTACTGTCGGCGTGGTCAAACACGACCTGCTCCAGCTGCACGCGGAGCCGTCGTCCCCGTCCCAGGATGCGCGCTTGCAGCGTGATGGAGTTGCTCTGACCGAGGGAAAACACGTCCGGCGCGACGCGCTCGATGTCGATGTGATACCGCGTGCCCAGCAGGGCATCGACTGCCGCCACGAGTGCGATCCCAGCGTTAGTCATCCACATCAAGCGCACAAACCCATCTTCGGCGATGGAAAGGCCCGCCAGTGCCAGGGGCACCAGCATCAGCAACACCAATGGGAAGCGTGGGATCAGCATCGGCGCCTGCGCCACCTACGCCACGGTACGAGGCACGGGAGCCTCTCGCAGAATCGATTCGATGCAGTCATCAGGGCTGATGCCCTCGAGTTCCGCGTCGGGATGCAAGAGCAAACGATGGCGTAGCACGCTCGGTGCGAACTCCTTGATGTCGTCAGGAGTTACGAAGTCACGACCCCGGCTGGCCGCGTTGGCGCGAGCCGCCATCATCATACCGATGGACGCTCGGGGCGACGCTCCCAAGTAGATGGAGCTGTGATTGCGCGTTCGGTGGACTACATCGGTGATGTATCCGACGACTTCTTCACTCACTCGGATGCTGGCAACCAAGCGCTGCATGTCGACGATGCTCTGAGGGTTTGCCATTGCGGTCAACCCCACTGACTCCAGGGCGCCTGGATCAAACCCCGCCAAGTACTGGCGCAGCACCTGCTGCTCTTCCGCAGGGCTCGGGTGAGAGACGTTCAGTTTCAGCAAGAAGCGATCCAACTGCGCTTCGGGGAGCGGGTAGGTTCCCTGATTCTCGACCGGGTTTTGGGTGGCTATCACGAGAAACGGGTCCGGTAGCGGACGTGTCAGGCCGTCGGTGGTGACGCTTCGCTCTTGCATCGCTTCCAACAAGGACGACTGAGTCTTGGCTGGGGCACGGTTCACCTCATCGGCGAGGAGAACCTGCGTGAAGACAGGCCCCGGCATGAATACGAAGCGATCCTCTTTCTGGTTGAAGATGTTCCCTCCGGTCACATCGCTTGGCATCAGATCGGGCGTGAATTGGATCCGCTTGAACGAACAACCCAAGACGTGTCCGAGCGCGCGCACCAGGAGAGTCTTCCCGAGACCAGGGACGCCCTCGATCAACACGTGCCCGCGCACGAATATGGCGATGAGCACCTGACGCACGAGTGCGGATTGTCCAACGAGCACCTTGCCCACTTCGCTTTCGATGGCCCCAAACCGTGTGCAGAATTCGTCGACGTTCACCGGGTGCCTTTCGTTTCCATGACTAACTTCTCCAGTTTTCTCAGTGTTTGCAGGTCCTGCTCTCGCGATCCCGTCTGGGTGCCTTTGCGGGTGGCAGCCTCTGCGAGCACGGCCAAGACGTCGTTCGGGGGGCGTCCGGTGCGCTTCGCGACGGCGTCGGCCAACTCGGATAGACTTGGGCGCGTCCCCGGTCGAAGTCGCTCTTTGAGGCGGTCGATCGCCCACGTTGCGTAGTTGCTCAGGGCAAATGAAGCCGCTTTGCCGCGTGCATAGGCTCGCCCCAAGGCATGCACGTGGCGAACGAATTGTTGGCGGCGGTCGGGTTCTGGATCGCGCAGTGGGCGAAACGCGATGCCCTGTGCCATGTAGAGGACGAGCAAGAACAATAACCCTTGCCACAAGAACGGCGCCAGCCGGGCATCCGCCAACGCTTCGTAGGGTGACTCTGTTCCAGCACCCGCCATGGTTCCTGCGAACTTCACCGCACCGTGGCCACTCAAGACCCCTAGCACGATGCTGGCGTTGTCTCTGGCTGCGAGGGATGCGTTTGCCAGCAGATCCGCGTTGGAAAGAAATATGGCTTCGCCCAGGCCTACCCGTTTGCGAGAAACGAGGGGCGCACCATCGCAGGTGATTAGCGGGTTCGTTTCAGATGGCACCGTTAGGGTATGGATGGGGGCGACCAAGGCCAGCGTTGGCGGATCGGCGTAGAACGGTGGCTGCGCTGTTCTCGGCCCCAGGTAGTGCTCAGTGAGAGCTGACTCTGTGGAACACTCGGGCCCGTCGAAATCGACGTCGAAGTGCAACGCTCCATCGTACTCGCCTGCGATGACCAGCGAACGTCCTTCGCCTTCGGAGGCCCACTTCTCCAGGCTTTGCCAGTCATCCCCGTTGAGATCCGTCTGGTCGTAGACGACCAACGTTTGCACGTCTTCGTCGATGTGTTCCACGCTGCCGACGTGGTTACTCACAGCGCGCCCTTGAGCCTCGAGCAGTCCAGCCAAGATCGAAAAACCTGCAGCAGAAACGTCGGCGGTGACGCCCCAATTGTCCGTACTACCACGCCCCTTGGGCACTTCTTCGCATCCGCTGAACAACCAACCCGAACCCACAACTGCCATCGAGACAGCCGCGCGACTCACGAGATGGGTCACTTGGCCCAACAGTCGTAGCACTCTTTCCGACGAAGCGCGGCTCTTGCCGAACTGCACCCGCTCCAGGTCGCTGGACACGTCTCGCAAAACGCCCTGGAGCTCCGGGTGAGCGGATAGCGCTCGTACGTGGTCGCCGTTGGTCTTGGAGCGGTGCAGGCGAATCAATGCCAGGGCCTCGAGGTAGCGCAGCAACGCGGCGTGGACGTCTCTGAGAGCAGCTTCGACATGGCCAGCCCGAGCGGCCGTTTGGGCGCGTTCGAGCAGTCTCTGGACGTCGCGCTCCACCTCTTCGCTGAGGCCGACAGGCGCGTCGATGTCCCGGTTGTCCGCGTCGGGCGACGCCTGTGATTCGTCCGACTCCTCCCGTTTGCCGAAGACCAAGTTGCTCACGACGAGGTAGACCACGACGGCGATGACCACCGCTGCGAACATCCAAAAGAGCACCTGCAGGGCTTGCCCCAAGCCCTGAGGCAACGTCAGCTGGTATTGCCTGTCCTCGTCTTGGAACCACTTGCGAACACCGCGAGAGCTGCCGCTGTTGCCGGCGCTACCGAAACCCGCACCGCCGCCGGCGCGGTCCGAGGAGGCAGGGCGGGCGCAGATCTCGGGGAGGGCAGGGCAACGTTCCTTTGCGGCGTCTGCGAAAGCACACAGCGGACGCTCACCACGATAGAGCACGTGCTTCGGGTCGTTGCAGAAGTGCATGCGTTCGTCGGCCAGTGCCCTATCCACATGTGCCGCCACATCCGGAGGATTCATCGGCTGGACCCAATCATCCTCCAGCATGTCAGGGGCGCCGTCGGCGTCCGCAATGGGGTTCTCGAGAGGGGCGTCGGTTGATGCACCGTCCAAAGCGACTTGGTGGATGATGGTCGCTGGCCCTGGCTGGGAGGCGTTCGACTCTGGCTCGCCGTCGTCGAGAGGGTCGGCGTACCAGGGCGCCTGGGGCGGGTCATCTCTGCCTGGCGACTCTTGCTCGGGCTCTGCACCGGCGTTTAGGGCGAAGCTACACAACGCCACGCCTATCGCCATCCATCGTGTGCCGGCGGCGAGAGCGCGGGCCTTCACGAAGCATCTCCGTCGACAGCCGCCGCTTCGATGTGCATGAACCGCACTTGCACATCCCACCCGTCGTGCTTCGTGCGTCCGTTGATGTACACGAGGAACCGCAAGGTAGCGGTCAACGGGGTTGCGGCGAGGAACCCGAGCAGGGCGATTTCGGACCCACCCGCCTCCTCGAGGGGCTCGGTCAGCGTCGGCATCATCAGCAGCCACTCGACGAAGCCCCTGCCCAGCGCTTCCGTGAGGACGACCAAGCCCACCTGCAAGATGAGGAGCAAACTCAATGTCGAGATCACGTCACTTGACGAGTGCGACGAAAGGTCGGCACTTCGCTTCAGCGCCGCTTGCCCCGACATTCCCTCCAGCAGGACAGCCTCGTGGCTGAACGCGTAGCGCCCCCAAAGCCACAAACCCAGGCCAAAGAGCGGCAGGCTGACCACGACCAACCCGCGCGTCCAGAGTGTGGTGCCGAGATGAGCGGATGCTCGCCGGGCGTAGGTCGAAAGTACGTCGTAGATGAACACATCTCGCTCGAAGAGCAAACGAGAACAAAGCACCGTGAACGGACCTTGAGCGAAGGTCACGAAAGTAAACGCAACGAGCCAAACGGACAGCCAATTCCAGCCGAGTACGTGACGCAGAGTCAAACACCCGAGCCACCCCGGCAGCAGTACCCACAAACCCAACGTCAGAAAGCGTCGTGGTGCCAGATCGAAGATGAAGCGCAAGGCCAAGTCGGCCACGGATGCTGGCGTGCGTGGTCTGAGCACGACGTTGGAGCGGTCGAGCCTCACCCGATGCCCCTAGTCGACTGTGGAGGAATCGACGACGGCGATGTCGACGGCGTTGATGTCGATGGTGGCGGTGGGCTGAGCGAATGGGACGGTGGTCTGAGTGAACGATGAACGGTACCTCTGCCTGCAAAGGCAAAGTAAGCGCACAGGCAGAGGCTGACGATGCCAGAAAACGCCCACTTGACTTGATCGGGCAACCCCGAGGGGGACCAGAACCCTTCGACGATTGCCGCTATCAGGAGCATGACGGCGGCGCCGGATATCAACTCCACCAGCTCACCCGCCTGACTGCGAAGCGATCCTAGTCGGGTGTGCTGGTTGGTCTTGACCAACGCGTAGCCCATCTTGAGACCCGCTGCGCCACTGATGACGATTGCCGTCAATTCGAAGGGGCCATGGCCGCAGATGAACGTCAGGATGTTGCGACCGGCGCCCGCCGTAATGACGTAGCCCAGGACTGCGCCGGTCGCCACGCCGTTGTAGATGAGGAAGAACAGGCTGCCCAGGCCAAACAAGATCCCGGTGGCGAAACATCGAAACGCGATGCCGATGTTGTTGTAGACGTAGAAACCCGCCATTGCCGAGTCGGCTCCGGCTTCACGGCCATCGCCGAAGCCGGAGGAATATGCGCTGGCCATCGCCTCCAGCGTACTCGGTGGCAAGACGTTCAAGGCAAAGCGGGTGTCCGTCAGGGTCGCAGCGATGGCAAACCCCAGTGGCAGATAGAACATCGCGCTAGCAATGAGGAAAAAGGAGAGATTGCGCCGCAGTGTCTGCGCAAAGCCTGCTCTCAGAAAGTGAACGACGGCGCCGAAGGAGAAGCTCGGCGGCCCGTACAAGGCGTTGTGGGCACGGCTTGCCAACGCGTTCAGGTGGTCGGCTAGATCGTATCCAAACCCCATGGCGCGCGCGTGCATCAAGTCGGAGCACACCGCGCGATAGAGTGCCGCGCCGTGAGCGATCTGAGTCGGGGACTTGGTGTGGAGCTGCGCTCCAGTGCTGACGAGTTGCTCCAACTCCAGCCACTGGCGTTGCCGTTTGGCGACGAACTCGTCACGGGTTTGCATGGTCGCTCCTCCCAGTGGCTCGATGATAGAGCAGCGCGAGGAAACGCACGGGGTGCTGATAGTGCAGCCCCATGCGTCGAGCGAATATAGGCGCAACACGCTCGGCGAGTTCCACTTCTCTCGCTGGTGGGAACTGCCCCAAGCGGCGCAAGAAGAGCTCGAGGGCGTCCAAGTCCTCGCTCGATAGGTCGAGCTTGTGCGGTAAGCCGGCGAGCTCGAACGCCGTTGGCGGCGGATGAATGACGAGCGGCCCCATCAGTTTGCGTCGTTCTTCCACCACGACCAACGTGCCGGCAGCCATGTCGCCCAAGCGGCGAAAGCGCTGGTCCTTCATCATGACGGCGACGCCGAGCGCGTACATCATTGGAAGAAAATCCGCGGCCCGCACCAGGTTGCGTAGCACGCTGGCGCCAAACCCGAGCGGTCTGCCGTCGTCACTGATGACGCGTAAGCCCAGCACGCGCTTGCCGATGCTTTGGCCGCCCATCAGCATCTCTAGTAAGACGAAGTAGCCCCACTCGATGGCGAAGGCGAGCGTCAGCATGACGCCCGTCCCGACGCCAGAAAGCCCGGCGTCGCCGATGGCCTCACCAGCGACCGCAATCACCGCGAAGATGAACAGCACCATGGCGCGCAGCAACCCGTCGATGAGGTAAGCGCCTGCGCGGCGAACGGGACCCGCCAACTCGAAGCTGAACGCGACGCGCTCGGGGGTTTCGATGACCGCGGTGGTGTCTAGGGCCGCGGCGTCAGTCGAAGCAGTGAATTCCCCCGGCCGTGTCATTGGTCCTTTGCGGCAAGGCTCGATGGCAGCACGGCCTGTCTGTACACGTCAAGGTCATCCCGGTGAAATTCAGCAGATATCCGCGGGGGTCGCGCTTGTCGTGTGCTGCAAAGGGCTTCGATTTGTCGAGCTCACGTTGTAAGACGAGCTGCGAGAAGGGCCTGCATGACCACCATTTCCCTAGAGATCCGATATCACGACCGACCCGCCGAAGTGCGCCGGTTCTCCCAACCCAAGATCACGATTGGGCGAGACGCTGGGCACGTCATTTTGGGCGATCCCCAATCATCGAGCCGGCACGCGGAGATCAACGTCACGGCGACCCACGTGACCTACGTCGATCTCAATTCCACGAATGGCAGCTACGGCGCGGACGGACAGCGCGTCGACCAACCCACCGCGTTGCATCCCGGCACCCAGATCCGCATCGGGTCCAGTTGCATCGTGCTCGTTTCGGTCGAAGCTGGTCAGCAATACGGCCCTAAGGGCACCCTCGTAATGCAGCAGATGCAGCAGGACGACCCGCTGGCGACGACGGCTCTGGCTGGTAGTCCTGCCGGTTCTTCCGCAGCGGCTATTGTCGATAACGACATTCCCCCTCCCTCCGGCGCCGCACAGCATGCCCTGGCGGTCCACGAAAGCCAGCCGCCACCGCCCGCCGTCATTCCCGCACCTCAAGGGTTCGCTCAACCAGGCGTTCCTGCGTACCCACAAGCTGGATACCCGCCTGCCTACGGTCAGCAACCGGGCTACGGGCCACCGCAGCCTGGCTATCCCCAAGGCATCGGCTCACCGCCCATGCCGGCTGGCTTCGGTCCCGGGGCGTCGCCTCCTGGGCCCCAGCCAGGCCATGGTGCTGCCGCTGCGGCGTACCCAGGGCAGCCAGGTCCAGCGCAGCAATACCCAGGGCAAGCTCCTTTCGCGCAGCCGCCTGGCGCACAGCCTCCTTTCGCACCGCCTCCGGGGGCTCCCGCTGGCGCTCCGCCCGGGGCGGTTTCCGGCGGAGCCATCGCGGTGTCCGGTAAGACGGATCCCATTGCCTTTACCAAGGAGTGCATCGCCGCTTACCAACCCCACGTGATCGAGGCGACCAAGGTGATTGGCATCATCGCCGTTCCCTTCGGCCTGCTGAGCGCGATCGCCGGCTACATTCCGGTGCTCGGCGCCATTTTCGCTCTCGTGGGTGGCCTGGGTTATGGCCTCGCGTACTTGTTCTTCGGTTTGGGGGCCCAGGCCGAGTACGCCATGCGCCTCTCTGCTGGCGTTCCTATCAGCGCTGCCACTGCTTGGAAGACGCAGCTCGGTCGCATGTTCCCGTGGACATTTGGGTTGCTCGTGCCGCTTCTGATCGCAAGTGTCGGCTGTTTGATTACGTTCGTCCTGTTCGGCTTGTTCCTACTGCCCGCCTACATGATCGAGAACCGCCGCATGTTCGAGGCGAACAAGCGAACTTTGGACCTTGCCGGCAAGGATTGGGGCATGGCCATCATTCCCATTCTCATCGTCGCGATCCCCGCGGGCATTGCGAGCGGGATCGTTACGACCATCTTGGGTTTCATTCCTTACGTTGGCGGCGCGCTCGCTGCGCTGTGGGGACCGCTATTCAGCGCTGCCATCACTCCGCTGATTACGTTCATTCAGTTCCGCGTGTACTACCAGCTACGTCAGCAGCACGAGGGAGTGGACGCCGCGCTGCAAGTGCGTAACCAGCCTGTGTGAGCCCTGGGGCTGGGCGGATGAAGCCGCCGCTCCGCACGACGCGACACGCTTAGTTGCGAATCGCGTTCAGCACTTCGAGGGCGTGCTCTTTGGGGGAGACGCGCCGCCACACCTCGGTGATGGCGCCGTCTTCGTCGATGAGGTAGGTCTGTCGTGCGGTTGCCTGACCGTGTATCGGCACTCCGAAAGCCCGCGACACGGCAGCCTCGTTGTCGACGACCAGGTCGAACGGAAGCCTTTCTTTGGCGATGAACGCCTTGTGGGATTCCGGGCCTTGCAACGAGACACCCATCACGACCGTGTTGCTGTCTACGAACTGCTGGTAGTTGTCTCGAAACCCGTGGGCTTCTGCGCGACAGCCTGGTGTGTCGTCCATCGGGTAGAAGAAGAGGACAACCTTCTGGCCCAGGAGATGCTCCAGTTCGACACGCCGTCCATCCTGCAGCGTGAGTGAAACGGGCGGTGCTTTTTGACCCTCCCCGAGACCGCGGTGTCGGGTGGGTTCTCCAGAACTCGTTGCCACGAGGCTCCCTTTTTGCAGCCGTTTCGCGCCGACTCCGGGATCACTCGCAGCAGCGTGATTGCCTGGCGCGTTGCACGCGCAACACAGACCAATCACTGCCGTGGCTGCTCGCATGCCGGGGTTCTAAGGGCCCCCCGCCGTGTGTCAAGCGGGCAATCGTCGGATGCGGGGTTTCCTCGCCGCATGACGGCACGTTTGGAAGTCAGCGCAGTTTTTCCCTCTGCAGCCACGCAACCGTCTCGACATGATGGGTTTGCGGAAACATATCGAAGAGTTTGACGTCGCGCAGCGCATAGCCCAATTGGCACAGGGTGCGTGCATCCCGCGCCAGGCTCACCGGGTCGCAGGCGCAGTAAAAGATCCATGTAGGTGCAAGCTCCGCAATAGCCGACAAACCCTGCCGCGCGCCGGAGCGAGGCGGATCGAGCACCACGAGGTCGAACTCCCGCCCCTCCCGCGCCCAGCGACGAGCGACGTGTTCGACGGCACCGACTTCGAATTGGGCGGACAGGCCTTGTGTCTCGGCGGCTCGTTCGGCGCATTTGACGGAGCTTCTGTTACCCTCGACCGCCGCGCCCGACAGTCCCCGAGCCAAGAGCGGCAACGTGAAGTTCCCGTTGCCGCAGTACAGATCGGCGAAGCTCTTCAAATTCCTGGATGTCGCGCCCTGTACCAATTCGTCAACCAAGGCCTGATTGATCTGCCAATTGACCTGGGAGAATCCGCCGGGTGTCAGCAGCACGTGCACGGCGCGGTCTCCGATTTGGATCTTGACAGGCTGAGGCGACGTCGGTTGCGCCTCGCCTGCCCAGGCGACGACAAATTCGGCCCCTCGATCCTTCGCCCATTGTTGGACCAAGGCTGATTTCACCGAGCCGGGGCGCTGGAACAACAGCAGCTCCGGGCGCGCCGCCAACCAGCGTATCTCGAGTTGCTCGATGCAGGCCGCGATCTGTCGCGCGTGCGTCCCGAGCGAGGCGGTGATTACGCAGAGGGCGTCGTTGAGCTGAGGAGTACATACCGGGCAATGGTCGATGGCGACCAAGCGTGAGGACGACCGAGCGAGCAAGCCCAACGTGCCCTCGCTGCCCAGGTGCAAGCGCACGCGGCTGCGGTAACCGAGTGGTTGACTTGGGTGAACATGTCGTATCTCCGGCGGGGGGTCGAACTTGCCAACTCGGCGAAAGGCATCGCGGACCATCCCCACCGCGAGGTCTAGTTGGGCTTGTTCCGGGATGGCCATCCAATCGCACCCACCGCACTTCTGGGCTACGGGACAGGGCGGAGAGCGTCTGCTGCCACTGGGGACCTCGAGCGTCCAGCTCTCGGCGCGGGCGTAACCCCGATGGACGCTCAGCGAAGAAAGCCTCACACGGTCGCCGGCAACGCCGCCTGGCACGAAGACGACTCGGCCATCGGCGAGGTGTGCCATGCCCTCCCCTCCAGCCACCATGCGGTCGACCAGCACCACTTCGTCGGTGTCGGCAGTCGGTGCTCTCTGTCGTTGACGCCGGGGCATCATCAGCCTTGGCGCATCCAACGCCACAAGGTGCGGTAGGTAGGAGCTGCACCCTGCATCAGCAAGCCTACGCGAAAGACTCTGCTCGAAGCGTAGAGACAAGCCGCAGCCAGGAGCGAGCTGCCAACGGCTCCCAATGCAACGTGCCAAAGCGGTGCCCCTGGGGACACGAGCCAACGGAGCAACATCAGCGGCGGCGTGAAGAACGGAAAGAAGCTCAACCACGTGGCGGCAGGGCCGTTGGGATCATCCATCACCACTTGTAGCAACAATAGCGGTGTCGTGATCAGCATCACCGCAGGCATCATCAGTGCTTGCGTCTCCTTGAGGTCGTTGCAGGCGCTGCCAACCGCCAAGAACACCGAGCCGTACATCAGGAAGGCGGTTGCGAAGAAGTAGGCAATCACAGCGAGGTCGGCAACGCTCAAGAGTTCGAAGTATCCTGCTTGGGCGGCGACAACCAGCCCACCCCCGATGTACAGTCCGACGATGGTGTAGGCTACGAGTGCTGCTCCCAAAAGTTTTCCGAGCATCAGTGGAAGTGGAGGCACGCTCGAAACGACGACTTCCGCGATGCGATGCATCTTCTCCTCCAACGTGCTCTGCATCAGGGGGCTCGCCCCCAGCATCAAGGCCATGAACATGAGCAACGCTGTGGCAATGGGAAGGACCACGTCACGCACGTCATTCGGAGGCGGTTCTGTTTCGAGCTCTCCCCCGCGGGTCGTCACCAAGGCTCCTTCCTCCATGCGCACGGGGCGCTGAGCTTCGTCGATGACCTGGGTGTCGAAACCCAGCCGGTGGAGGCGGATCTTGTGCACTTCGGCCTCGATGTGGTGCCGCAGCCAACCCCTTGGGCCACGCGACGTCGGTGTGTTGGAAGTATATGTCACCACCGCGTCGCTGTTTGGCGTCAGCACTTCTTTGGGGATCACCACGAAGGCGAAGAGTCGTCCGTCCCGAACCTCATCCGAGAGTCGGGTGTGGACCTGGGGGTCGAGGTTCGAGCCAGCGTCGACGAGGGTTAGCCCGGCAAGCCAAGCCGACTGCGCGTCCGCCAATGGGCTTGTCGAATCCGGCTCTGCGCGGCTCTGGCGCAGCTGTCGTGAGAGCGCGTCGCTCAACATTCCGGTTTCATCCACGATGGCGCAACGTTTGGTCTGCCCCGAGTTGAGCTGCGTCGCGAACAAGGGCACGAGCAACGCCCCCAACGTCAACACCGGCATCATCACCAACGCGACCACGAACGCCTTGGTTCGAACCGTTGCAACGTACTCACGCGTGGCAACCAAAATCACCTTGTACCAAGGGAACCCTGAGCGCTGTATTCCGGATGCCATGGGCGGTGAATCTAGCTCAGATGGGGCGTCAGTTGGGTTAGTCAGTTGCCAATTCCAGAAACACGTCCTGCAACGATGGATGCGCCAATTCGAAGCGATCGATGTGGTAGCGAGCGGCCAGCCACTTCAAGAGGGCCTGTGTATCGGCGTCGTCTTGCAGGATCAGCTCGGTATGGGAGCCACTCACCCGCGCGTCTCGGATCGAGGGAATGTCCGTGGTTAGTACCGGAGTCGCGGTCGTCAACCGTAGGAGCCGTGTGCGCGTGCGGTCGCGAAGTCCGGTGCGGCTTTCGTCGAGCACCTTCCGCCCGCGATGGAGCATCAAGAAGTGGTCGCAGAGAGTCTCCGCCGTGTTCATGTCGTGGGTGGAGAAGATGAGTGTCTTGCCCGAGGCGGAAAGGTACTCGAGCGCATCGGCCAGCGATTGTCGGCTGACGGGATCGAGTCCGCTGAACGGTTCGTCGAGGATGATGAGGTCAGGGTCGTGAAGCACCGTGGCGATGAACTGGACCTTCTGGGAGGTGCCTTTGCTCAACGCGCGCACCTTTTCGTTGCGATACGCGGAGATCCCCAGGCGGTCGAGCCAGGAGTCGATGTCGCGCTCGGAAGGCTCGGTTCCCTTGAGCCTGCTGTAGTAGCGAAGCACTTGGATCACTCGCATTTCCCGGTACAGACCACGCTCCTCAGGGAGGTACCCCACGCGCTCACCGATGCGGTGTGAGGGCGACTGACCGAAGACGGCGAGGTGTCCCGAGTCTGCTCGATACAAGCCGAGGGCCAGTCGTAGCGCGGTTGTTTTGCCGCTGCCGTTGGGCCCAAGCAGGCCCACTCGCTGCCCGCGATCGATACGGAAAGTGACGTCTTGGAGAGCTTGCGTCGCACCGAACGACTTGTAGACACCCGAGAACTCAATCACCGACATGACCGAAACATACCTGGAAACCCCCGGGTCGGGTCGGGTTTCCAGGAGGTCCAGGCGATGGGCGGCGTAGTGGCTTGCTTTCAGTCCGCGGGGCTGCTCACATACCCCCGGCGGGATGAACCAAGTCAGCAACCGAGCAGCCAGCGGGAGCGCAGCGTGCGAGTGACTGAAGAACTCGAACGGCTGGCATTGCATGCGCTGGCGGACGAGTACGAACAACAAAACTATTGCCTGTTTGGTGACCAGCTGAAGGCGCCGACATTCCAGTTGGGCGAAAGCACGCAGCAGCTGGGCTTGTGGCAATCCGATCCCCCCACGATCACGTTGTCACGGTCGTTTGTGTTTGGGCAGCCTTGGGGAGCGGTTGCCGAAGTGTTGAAGCACGAGATGGCTCATCAGTTCGTCAGTGAGGTCCTCGGGGTGGTCGAAGCGCGCGCTCACGGTCCGCTGTTTTCTAGGATCTGCATCGAGCGCGGTATCGATCCCTCCGCGACTGGCACCGTGACCCAGCAAAGCGCGGCGGATGCGTCCATTCTTGGCAAGGTCACGCGCCTCCTGAGCTTGGCCCAAAGTGGCGAACGACACGAAGCAGAAGCCGCAGCTGCCGCGGCGCGCCGCTTGATGCTCAAGCACAACATCGAGCACGCGAGTGGAGCGGAACGGCGCGCTTATTGTTTCGCGCACTTGGGTAAACCCACGGGCAGGGTCTATGAGAGCCAGCGCAGCCTGGCGGCGATCCTACGGACATACTTCTTCGTCGAGACTCTATGGGTCGGTGTCTACCGCGCCCGCGAGGGCACACGCGGCAGTGTGCTCGAGGTATGCGGCACGCGCGCCAACGTCGAGATGGCCGAGTACGTATTCAGCTTCTTGAATCGCTCGGCCGAGCACCTTTGGCAGAAGCACCGGGCTGACAACGGCATCACCAGCAACCGTGACCGCCGCAACTTCGTCGCCGGAGTCATGGCTGGCTTTTGTGAGAAGCTTGCAGCGGAGCGAACGAGTGAGCAACAGCGCGGCTTGATCTGGGTGGGTGATCCGCAATTGGGCAGCTACTTCAAGCGCCGCTATCCGCGAGTTCGCACTGTTCGCTACGGGACCAGTAGCGATAGCGGTGCCCACGCCGCTGGACGTCAGGCGGGGGGCAAACTGGTCCTACACAAGGGGATGTCGAGCGGCCCAGCGGGCAAGACGCGGGGCCTGTTGAGCAACTAGCTGCCGCGGCACGCGTGGTCAGAAACGGCACGCAAGCGCTTGGGCGGATAACGGGTTGCGAGGCGAGCGCATGCGACGAAGGGCGCTCACGCGACGTTGGAAGCGAAGCGCACTCTGTACCGCAGCAATGGCCGTTCGACGAGGTGCAGCGAGAGCTGGGCGATCAACAGTGCGAGGGGGAGAGCGGTAACGAACACCAGAATGTTGTGTGATGGCGCGATGAACAGACGCACGCCACCGATCGCAATGAAGTGAGTCAGGTACAGCCCATAGCTGCACCGACCGATGAACTGCAGGTAGCGATGATTGAGCAGCCGACGCTGAAGGTGGTCCGGGCGCGCGACACTGACGCCGACCCACGCACACAGGGAGAGGTGAAATATCAAGTGATGCACATCGAACGCAAGACAGACTCCAACCAAGAGCAGCACCACGGCACCCGATGAACGCCTGCCCAACGCCTTGTAGGACCAACGAAAGGTGCGCTCGTGGTGCAGGGCAACGGCCAACAGGCTGCCCAAGCAGATGGACGACGATAGCCCGGCGCAGAAGGTCGCCCCAAACCCCCCGGGCAATGATTGTTCGAGAGCGGACCAGGTCACTGCTTGGCTGAGCAGCAGCAACAGCAACATGATGCCGAAAGGCGCGAGCAAACCGCGGGTCCAGCGCATCACCGGCGCCCATAGCGCGTAGAACTGCTCTTCGACCGCGAGTGTCCAAGCGAAAGCAAACAAGATCGGGTGCGGCGCCCCCCAGTCCACCCACCAGTTGCTCGTGAAGGTGGCGAAATAGATCCAATGCTCGAAGAAGTGTTGATTCGACGGGTTGGGTAGAGACAGCCATGCTTGCAGGCTGATGCCCGCAAGCACCAAGTAGTAGAGGGGAAAGATGCGCAGACAACGCCGTGCGTAGAACCTACTCAGCGAAACCGCACCTCGCGTCTGCCGCTCCCGAAGCAACAACGTCGTGATGAGAAAGCCGCTGAGAACGAAGAACAGCTGCACGCCCGCCGGGCCCTTACCCCAAACCCCAGCGAGCGGCGTGAGGGACGAGTGGTGCCAAATGACCGGTAGGATCGCGAGAGCCCTCAGCCCGTCGAGGGACGTGAAGTAACGCGTAGCGCGAAACTGCTCGAATGGGTCAGCGCGTTCGTCGGCACGGACGGTGTCGGTACTTCCCGCGGCGGCCACTTCCATAGCTCCACCGTCGAGATGGGTTCAGGGCGTACGGGTCTTGAGCGTATCGACGGCGTGGACGGGAGCACCGTCACCGGCCATCAAGTGCTTGATGGCGCTGTAGACGAGCCGCTGGCTCTGCACGGCGTTCTTGCCTTCGAACGCCGCAGAGACGACATCGATGGTGAAATGGCCGCCGGAGCCCACCACTTGCACTGCTGCGTCGGGGAGCGCCTCGAGGATAGCCGCACGGATGCGGCCGTTGATGTCGTCGTCCAGAGTGCCGAGTCGCATGTGGATGAATGAATGCCAGTGGTGTCGGTTTGAGCTCAGTACCGGGGCACGTCGGGGTCTATGTCTTGCGACCAGGCTTCGATTCCGCCCTCGACGTTGTAGACCTTGGAAAATCCCTGGTTGAGAAAGAACTCCGCTGCTTGACGACTACGGTTACCGTGATGGCAAACGAAGTAGAGCGGCGTGTTCTTGGGCAGAGACATGATGTGGTCTTGGGTGCTGCGGTCGAGCAGAACTGTCCCTTCGATGACGGCAATCTCACGCTCCTTCTCCGTGCGAACGTCGAATAGCTCGAGAGATTCGCCGGCCTTCAGCTTTTCCGCCAATTGCCGCACGTTGACACTTTGCACTCCCGGGGGCTCGTTGGGATTGTCGATCTTGAAGGCCTTGCCGTCCGGAGTATCGACGTAGTCGATCTGTACACCTTCCGCGCGCCGTGCACTGCCGCGGTCGACCAGAATGGTCAAAGGGCCCGTTTGGACCTCGATGTCTCGGGCGCCGCGCTCGCCGATGGACAGGCTGTGCTGGTAGCGGGAGTCGATCTCCAGCCGGACGAACTCGTTGTCTTTCTGTAAGGCGCCTTTGAAGGCCTCTGCAGCGGCGTCCGTCAACTTCACATTGGGTGGGGGGATCTCTGGAAGCTCCACGCCCAGGCTCCTCTCCAGCTCCCCGCTCTCGAATAGATCCTTTACGATGTCGCAGCCGCCGACGAACTCCCCGCTGACGTATAGCTGTGGGATTGTTGGCCAATCCGAGAAATCTTTGATCCCCTCGCGGATCGACGGGTCAGCCAGGACGTTGACCGTTTGGTAGTCATCTAGCAGCGAATCGAGGATTTGAACCACGGTGGCGGAGAATCCGCACTGCGGCATGCTTCGCGTTCCCTTCATGAAAAGCACCACCTGGTGCTGTCCGATGGTGGTTTCGATCTGCTCTTTGACTGCGGGATCCATCTCCGCCAAATGGGCCCCGGGTTGCGCCCTGTCAACCGGAAAACACGGTCCACGGCGCTCCCGCCGCGCCTTCGCCGTTCCTCCCCGCCGGGCTCGGCAGACGGCGCTTGCCCCCGCGGCAAGTCTAGGGAGCGAGTGCCGGGCGTCGTGATTTTCCGTTCCGGAGCTGCGATCTTGGCCTTTTCCGCTGGGGACGTCGTGTTATACGGCGCCCCGTCATGACTGAGGGGACACCACTGTCAGGGCTGTCGCTGGACTCGGGCTGGTTGGCTGCCATGGGGATGGAGCTTTCGAGCGCCGAGAAGGACCGAGTGGAGTTTGCGTGGTCTGTCGGTCCCGAACACCTCCAACCCTTCGGGATTGTTCACGGGGGCGTCTATTCCGGCGCCGTTGAAACGGCGTGTTCCATCGGTGCGGTGCTCAACGTCGAGGACGGCAGTTCGGTTGCCGGTGTGGAAAACCACACGAGCTTCCTCCGCTCCGTTACCGCGGGCCGACTCACTGTCGTCGCCACGCCGATACACCGCGGGCGCAGTACCCAACTGTGGGAAGCGTCCGTCACGGACGAGCAGCAGCGGCTGGTGGCGACCGGTAGGGTGCGGCTGATGGTGCTCGACCGGACGAAGCAGGGGGGGGAATGAGTCAGTACTGGCTGCGGCATCAATGCACCATGTTTCCCGTCAAGCGTGGCCCGAACGTCGTTGGCCGTAGTCCATCGTGTTGGCTGGTGCTCTCCACGCCGAGGATCTCTCGTGAGCACGCGCGAGTCCGCCTCCGCCGCGGGCGGCTTTGCATCGAGGACCTGGGGAGTCGCAACGGTACGCGCGTCAATGGCTCGAGTGTCCATGACGTCGTAGAGTTGCAGCACGGCGACGTGATCCAGTTGGGTACTGAGGAAATCACGGTGCTCGAAACAGAAGGTCCCGCCGACGGCGAGGCATTCAAGGACGAGACGACGCAGAGCGACAACCAAGTTGGAAACGAGGCCGTCGAAGAGCCAGCGGGACGCGCCCAACGCCACATTCTCGAGCTAGCGGAAGAGCTGCTCTTGCGAGGTTCACATGCCGACGAGCGCGACGCTATCGGTCAGACCATTTGCTCGATGGTCGATGCGCTGGTTTCCGACATTCAACGGGGCGGCAATCTGCTGACGCCGGGTGAAGCGGTGCGCTTGGTGTCGGTCGGGCAAATCGCTGCGCAATGGGCGGAAGAGCCCGAACTCCGAGACTGGAGCGCCGAGCTGGTTCGAACGCTCAGCCCGTCGCAGTAGCGGGGCGTTGTCGCAGAGGTGCGGGTCGTAGCGATCGAGGCGCCGCGCGTTGTCGCGGCGGCGCTCGATCGACGCCAGCGGTGCTCGCCGTCCGTTTTTCGGGGGCTTCACCGCGCAGATTGGCCCCAAGACCGACAAATTGACCGATTTGGCGCGCCATCATGAGCGGGATTCGAGGAGAGATGAGCGAGGTGCGTGTTCTGTCCTCGAAGTCCAAGGCCACTGGTCCCGGCGCCGAAGAAGGCGAACAAGCCCTGGGTTTTGCGGGGCATCGCGCGTAAGTTCCCGCGCAACGAATTCGAAAAGCACTATGAGTAAGCCAGAGAAACAACTCGAGATCGAACAGCTCGCTTCCCAGCGCATCCTGATTCTGGATGGCGCGATGGGGACGGAAATCCAGAAACACGGCCTGAACGAGGCTGATTTTCGTGGGGATCGCTTCAAAGACCACCCCAGCGACCTGAAGGGCAACAATGACTTGCTGGTGCTCACACGCCCTGACGTCATCACCGCCGTCCACGAGAGCTATCTTGCGGCGGGTTCGGACTTCATCGAGACCAATACCTTCGCGGCAACTTCGATTGCACAGGCAGACTATTCGCTAGAGAGCGCGGCCTTCGACATCAACGTTGCAGCGGCGCAAGTGGCTCGCCAAGCGGCGCTCGAGTGGTCGGAGAAGACACCGCACAAACCCCGCTTCGTCGCCGGCGCAATTGGTCCCCTCAACCGCAGTCTCAGCCTCTCGCCGGACGTGAACAATCCCGCCATGCGCACGGTCACTTACGACCAGGTGTGCGAGGCCTACGCGGAGCAAATTCGTGGCCTCATAGAGGGTGGCGTCGACACGCTGCTAGTGGAGACGATATTCGATACTTTGAACTCCAAGGCGGCGCTCTTCGCCATCGAGAAGGTGTTCGCCGAAAAGGACGTCCGGCTACCGGTGATGCTCAGCGTCACGGTGGTGGACAAGAGCGGGCGAAACCTGTCCGGTCAAACTGTGGAAGCGTTCTGGGCATCGGTGGCTCACAGTCGACCGATGAGTGTCGGCATGAACTGCGCGCTTGGCGCCCAGGAGATGCGCCCGCACATGGCTGCGCTCAGCGCGGCTGCCGACACGCTCATCAGCTCGTATCCCAACGCGGGGCTGCCCAATGCGTTCGGCGAGTACGACGAAACCCCAGAGCAAACGGGAGGCTTCCTGAGGGAGTTCGCCCAGAGCAAGCTCGTCAACTTCGTCGGTGGTTGCTGTGGTACCACGCCGGCACACATCCAATCCATTGCTGATTCGGTGCGGGAGGTAGAGCCACGCCCCGTGCCCCCTCATCCCGATGACGGCGCGACGCGGCTGAGCGGACTGGAGCCGTACGAAATTCGCGGTGGTACGACGTTCACCATGGTCGGTGAGCGCACCAACGTGACCGGAAGCCGACGCTTTGCCCGACTCATCAAGGAGCGGAACCTCACCGAGGCTGTCGCCGTTGCCGCACAGCAGGTTCGTAATGGGGCCAACATCATCGACGTCAACATGGACGAAGGCATGCTCGATGGTGAAGCGGCGATGGTGGAGTTCTTGAACCTGATCGCGACCGAGCCAGAGATAGCACGGGTGCCGATCATGGTGGATAGCTCCAAGTGGTCGGTCATCGAGGCGGGGCTCAAGTGCGTGCAGGGCAAAGCCATCGTCAACTCCATCAGCCTCAAGGAAGGAGAGGAGGAGTTCTTCGAGCGCGCGCGTGCGTGTCAGCGCTATGGCGCGGCGGTCGTCGTCATGGCTTTCGATGAGCAAGGCCAGGCCGATACCGCAAAGCGCAAGTTCGAGATCTGCAAACGCGCATACGATCTATTGACCACCAAGCTCGACTTCGAGCCCGAAGACATCATCTTCGACCCGAACATCTTTGCGGTTGCGACCGGCATCGAGGAGCACAACCGCTACGCCATCGAGTTCATCGAGGCCGTCAAGATGATCAAGGAGCACTTGCCGGGGGCTAAGGTCAGCGGCGGCGTCAGCAACTTGAGCTTCTCCTTTCGTGGCAATGACCGCGTACGCGAAGCTTTCCACTCGGCATTCCTCTACCATGCCATCAAAGCCGGGATGGACATGGGCATCGTCAATGCCGGTCAACTCGAGGTTTACGAACAGATCCCGAAAGACTTGCTGGAACACGTCGAAGATGTGCTCTTTGATCGTCGTCCCGACGCCACGGAGCGCATGGTCACCTTTGCCGAGACGGTCAAGGGCAGTGGGAAGAAATCTGAGGAGGACCTCTCCTGGCGCGAGCAATCCGTCGAAAAGCGTATCGAACACGCGATGGTCAAAGGTATCGCCGACTTCATCGAGGCGGATGTCGAGGAAGCCCGGCAGGCACTTGGTAAGCCACTCCTAGTCATCGAAGGTCCGATGATGAGTGGCATGGGAGTCGTCGGTGAGCTCTTTGGTGACGGCAAGATGTTTCTGCCCCAGGTGGTCAAGAGCGCTCGCGTGATGAAACGTGGTGTGGCTTACCTGGAACCGTTCATGGACGCGGAACGCAACGGAGAAGCGCGCGTTAACGGCAAGGTCATCATGGCCACGGTCAAGGGCGACGTGCACGACATCGGCAAGAACATCGTGGGTGTCGTACTGCGCTGCAACAACTACGAGGTCATCGACCTCGGTGTGATGGTGCCGTGCAACAAGATCCTCGATGCCGCCGTCGAGCACAATGCAGACGTCGTTGGTCTCAGCGGCCTCATCACGCCGAGTTTGGACGAGATGGTCTACGTCGGCAAAGAGATGCAACGACGAGAGATGACACAACCGCTGCTGATCGGCGGTGCGACGACGAGCCGCCAACACACCGCCGTCAAGATCGCGCCGGGCTACGACGGCCCCGTGCTACACGTCCTGGACGCATCGCGCGTGGTCGGTGTCGTCTCCGACTTGCTCGACCCCGAACGCCGCAAGAGGCTGACGGCGAAGAATGTGGCGGCCCAGGAGCGTCAGCGCGAGCTCTTCGCCACCCGGGACGCCCCACCGCTGACGTCATACGCCGAAGCGCGTGAGGGCCGCCTGCGCATCGAGTGGAGCGAGGCCGATGTGAGCCGTCCCGAGTTCATTGGGCGGCGTGAGTTGATCGACTTCGACCTGTCCGAGATCAGCCAGTTCATCGACTGGACGTACTTCTTTTCTGCGTGGGAGTTGCGCGGCAAGTATCCAGGCATCCTGCAAAGTGAACGGTTTGGTGCAGCCGCTCGTGAGCTTTTCGACAACGGCAAGACTCTGCTCGCGCGCTTGATCGATGAGAAGCTACTGACGGCGAACGGCGTGTACGGCTTTTGGCCCGCGCAGAGTGATGGAGACGACATCGTGCTCTACGAGGATGAGAGTCGAAGCGTGGAAAAGACGCGCTTTTCGATGCTTCGTCAGCAGCGCACCCGGCAAAATGAGTCCGCCTATCTCGCTTTGAGTGACTACGTGGCGCCGCGTGGAAGTGGCGTGAAGGACTATGTTGGTGCTTTCGCGGTCACTGCTGGCATTGGTGAACACGAGCTCGCGGAGCGCTTCGAGCGCGAGCACGACGACTACAACGCCATCATGGTCAAAGCGCTGGCGGATCGCTTGGCGGAGGCCTTTGCGGAGCTGCTGCACGCTCGCGCCCGCAAGGAATGGGGTTATGGCGGGGACGAAGGGCTCGACAACGAGGCCTTGATCGCGGAGAAGTACCGGGGCATTCGTCCTGCCTTCGGCTACCCCGCCTGCCCCGATCACACGCTCAAGGGCGACCTTTTCGAGCTGCTCGAAGCCCCCAAGGTGGGGATTGAGCTAACGGAGAGTTATGCCATGATGCCTGGGGCAGCTGTCAGCGGGATATACCTCAGTCATCCCCAGGCCCGTTATTTCAACCTTGGGCTCGTCGGCAAAGACCAAGTGGAAGACTACGCGGCTCGCCGCAAGATGGCGGTGACCGACGTCGAACGCTGGCTCTCGCCGAACCTCGGCTATGATCCCTGAACGGTTGCAGCCCCTCGGGGGAGGGGCGAGGTGTCGCGGCACCGTCGTCGGAGGGCTTTGTCGGCGTCTCTGTCTCTTTCTGTAGCAGGCTAATTCCAGCAGTTCGGCTTCCGGTAGGAGCGCCGCCACGGAGCCCGGCGCCCCAAATTACAGGAACCTTTGGAGCAGATACGCTGCCAGAGGCCAATTGTTCCGCCGTACACCGCCACAACAGCCAGCTGTCGTGGATCCGCGGTCTTTTTTGCAGTAAAGCTGCGCCACCATGAGCAAAGACGATTTCGCCTCCCTGATGGAGGGCAGTCCCGCGACGGCCAAGGGCCGCGTCAGCACCAAATTGCGCGTCGGAGAGGTCGTGGAGGGAACAGTCGTTCAGATAAGCAAGGACAGCGTCTTTGTGGACGTGGGAACGACCAGCGAGGGCCGCATCGAGCGCAGTGAGCTGGAGGACCGCAGCGGCAAGCTGAACGTCCAGGTCGGGGACAAGCTGCGAGCCAGCGTCGTCCACGTGAGTGATGTCACGGGGCCGCTGTTGGCGGTCAACCTTGGCAAGAATCAAACCAAGGGCGTCTTCGACATCAGTACTCTGGAAAGCGCCAAGCAGAGCGGGGTGCCGGTGACTGGCACTGTACAGAAGGCGGTCAAGGGTGGGCTCGAGGTTCAAGTGGCCGGTGTGCGCGCGTTCTGCCCCGCCTCTCAGATCGACACCGGTTACGTCGCCGATCTGTCTACCTTCGAAGGGCAAACGCTCACCTTCCGAATAATCGAGATCAAGGATGACGGTCGAAGTGTCGTCGTCTCTCGCAAAGCGCTGCTGGAGGAGGAGCGGCAGCGTGACGCCGAGCGGATACTGTCCGATTTGAAAGTTGGTAGCGACTTCCAGGGCACGGTCAGCTCCGTCCAGAAGTATGGCGCCTTCATCGATCTGGGCGCTGGAGTCGAAGGTCTCGTGCACATCTCCGAGCTTGCTCACAGTCGAGTGGACCGCGTGGAGGACGTCTTGTCTGTTGGCGAGCTGGTGACGGTAAGGCTGCTGGCGCTCGAACCGTCGGACAAGGGGGCCGTTCCGAAGCTCCGCCTGTCGCTCAAGGCACGTGAGCAAGCTCCGGAATCTCCCACTCCCGAGCCGGGTGAAGTGCTCGATGGCACCGTTAGCAAGGTCACGTCCTTTGGCGTGTTTGTCGACACGAAGAAGGGGAACGGATTGGTGCCGGTCAGGGAGCTGGGCATCGTGCGCGGAGCGGACCATCGTAAGCTTTTTCCCGTCGGCAAGGAAGTCAAGGTTGTGCTCGTCAATCGCGACGACTCCGGCAAGACCACTTTCAGTATGGGACGAGTTGCGGGGGTGGAAGAACGGCGCAACTACCGTGAGTTCACCGCACAGGGTAAGTCCGCGTCTGCGGAACCAAGGGCCGTAGGCAGCCTCGGCGAGCTTCTCCAGAAGACGTTGGGCATCACTCCGAGTGTCGAGCCTGAAGCCGCGTCGGCAGCGGCGCACGTTGCCGCGCCGAGCGCTGCGTCCGTGAGCAGCCGCGCCGCAGCCGAGAGCGCAAGTGGCGAGGACCTGGCCAAAGCGGCGGACGGCGTGCCACAAGCGACCGACGCCCATCCGCGCTTCTTCCAGCATGAGGCACCCGAAGCGGGCAAGCCTCGCGAGGCAGGCGGAAGAACACCACCGCCCGGCGTGTTTCGCCGCAAAGCGGATTGAGAGAAGACGAGTCGGAGCAGCGCTCCGCTTCAGCTAGGACGCTGGGTGAGCTGGAATGATTCGTCGGATCTTGGTAGGCGTGTGCGCATTTCTGGTGCGCGTTTACTTTCCGCGTACGGAGATCGTCGGCGCGGAGCGCATACCGACGTCGGGCCCCGTGATGTTCGTTCTCAACCACCCGAACGGGCTCTTGGATCCCGTATTCGTCCTCGCGAAATCCAGGCGTCGGGTTTCCTTCCTGGCCAAGGAGGCGCTCTTTCGCACCTTCTTCGTCAGCGTGTTCGTCAAGGCATTCGAGTGTTTGCCGGTGCATCGAGCTCATGACGGCGGGGACCCGCGCAAGAACAAGCAAATGATTGAACGGGCGATTGAGCTCTTGGCGGCGGGCAATGCGATAGCCATCTTTCCCGAAGGCATTTCTCACAGCGATCCTGGCTTGAGGCCACTGCGCTCTGGAGCGGCCCGCATCGCATTGGCAGCCAGCTCTCCGACCCTTGGCGGAAAGCCGGTCCAGATCGTGCCGTGCGGGTTAGTCTACAGCGACAAGACGACGTTCCGGAGCCGAGCCTTGGTGACGTTTGGGCAACCCGTCTTATGTGAACCTGTCGAGCTTGACGAGGACTGCGCAGCGCCGAAGGCTGCCGTCAAGGTGCTGACCGGGAAGCTGAGAGACGCTCTGGAACAGGTGATGGTGCACGCGCCATCGATGGACGTTTTGCGCCTTGCGGAAAAGGCTGAGCGAATCATCGTGACCGCGAGATCCGATGACGCCGGCTTGGAAGGGCGAGTCGAGCCTGAAGCCACGTTCAGCGAACGTCGTGACATGCGTAATCTGCTGGTCGCTGGTTACGAACACCTGATGCAGACCCATCCGGAAAGGCTCCGATCGGTACTTGCCAAGCTGGAGGCGTTCGAAGACTTCATGGCCGACCGCAAGGTGGGGCTTGAACAAAGAGTGCTCTATCCGTGGGACCATGTGCTGTGGCTCTTGCTGCAGGGGGCTATCGTCACGTTGAGCCTATCGCCTCTTGCTTTGGCTGGCATTGTGATGAACCTGATCCCTTACAACTTCGTGGCATGGATCTCACTGCGCTACTCCAAGGGCGAGGAGGACGTCATAGCGACGGCAAAAGTGATCTTCGGCGTGTTGTCCTATCCCGTCGTTTGGGCGTTGTGGGCGGTTGGCGCAGCTGCCGCCTGGGGTTGGGAGCTCGGCCTACTGGTACTTCTGCTGAGCCCAGTCCTGGCTTACGCCGCGTTGTTGTTCACAGAGCGCGCTTACCACGCTGCCACGCGGGGCATGGTGTTGATGAAAGTCATACTTCAACCCGGCTTGCGGCGCACCATCGTCGAACAACGGCGTCGCCTGCGGGATGCCATCGTCGAGTTGGAGGATTTGCTGCCACAGGCAGACGCCGGTTCATGAAGGCGCGCTACGACTTCCGGGCGAGAGCAGCTAGTTCCGATGTTGCGGCGTCAGGCTGGGACACCGGTCGCTTGGCACTTCACGCGGCAGGCGTTGCCCGCTGGCCACGAGCTACCGGGATCAGCCGTCGTGGCGTGCTAACCACGCGTTCATCCACGACTCGGTGAACACCAGTGCGCGCAGTACATGATAACTCGCCTTCCACTCCTCGCCGAGCTCCGTCCCCTGGGGGCCGACGCTGCCATCCGGTAAGACACCCCAAAGCCATTCTCCCGAAGGTTGCAGTAAGTGTTCTTCCACGTAGTCCAGCGTGCCGCCGAGCTGGTCAAGCACGGATTCATCGCCCGTCAGGTCGTATAGCTTGAACGCGCCAGCAATGGTTTCGGCTTGGATCCACCACACCTTCTCAGTCTTGGTGGGCGCCCCGCCGAGGGGCCCTTCTTCGAACAAGCCACCGTGCTCGAAGTCGTAACCCCACTTCAGCGCATGGCGCACCATGGCCTCCGCTGGCCCCATGAGCTTCGGATCGCCTTTGCGAGCTAGCAAAGTGGCCGCCTCCTCCACGAGCCAGTACGTCTCGATGTCATGGCCGTAGCTGACCACCTCTGGACCCACGAGGGACCAATCGAGCTTGAAGTCTTTGTGAGCATAGCCCGCGGGCTGGAACATCTTGTGTGTGACGAGCTCCGTCAGTTCCTCGAGGCGCTGACGAACCCTCTCGTCCCGTGTCGCTTCGTAGAGCGCGGTGAAGGCTTCCATCAGGTGGATGTGGGTGTTGGTCTCCTTCTCGGAGCCTTCGGGCATCCAGGGGGCGTCGTCGATCTGACTGTAACCACCATGAGTGCCGTCATGAGCGCGGCGGTCGATAGCGAGGAAAAGCTGCAGTGCGGATTGTTTTGCTTCCTCTACGCCAAACACGCGTGCGTACTCGCTCAGTCCATAGATGGCGAACGATTGAGCGTAGAGCACCTTCTTGCTCTCGATCACCCTGCCGTCACGGCCAACCTTGAACGCGAACTCGCTGCTGGCGGAGTCGTAGAAGTTGTTCATCAAGAACGCATAGAGGTCGTCTGCCGCGGCTTTGACTTCCGGTGTGGATTGTTTGCGAGCATGCCACATCGACATCGACCACAGGTGGCGAGCCTGTTGGATCAACCCCTTGTCGCTGGGCTCGACGGGGCTGCCGTCACGGTCCAGCGTGCCGTGGAAACCGCCGTGCACTCGGTCCGGCCCGTACCGCAGCCAGAAGGCAGTCGACTGCTCACTTAGACGTTGCAGTCGCGCGCGAAAGGATTCGATTCGTGAGGTTGTCATAGGATGACTGCCTCCGGCGGAAGGGTGCCGTGAGTAGTGAGCTGCTCGAGCCGGAGCCGACCCACGACGCGCTGTCGCGGCTCAGTGTCACGCACGAGTCCCCGCGCCGGAACCGACTTTGCGGTGCTTTTTCCTCGAGCTCATTTTGGCCGTCATTGTTCCGTTCTTCGACTTGTCGACCGCTGAGACTTTCGCGCCCTTCGACTTGCCGTTTTTCGCGGCGGTCTTGGTGCTTGTCTTCGCGGTCTTGCCGTTGGGCGTTCTACCGCTCTTTTGAAGACCCTCGCCCTCTGCCGGCGTGTGCTTGGCGCTCTCGACGACGGCGGCTTCCCCAGCGGCGCGCCTACTACGAGGTCCCGGCCTTCCGCGCGCCGGATCGTGTGAGAGCTTCCGAGGTGGCGCCAGCGGACGATTCTTCGGCAACATCGGCTTGAGGTACGCGCCCGTGTGTGAACCTTTTGCCTGGGCTACCTCGTGGGGAGAGCCCGCCGCGATGAGCTGGCCTCCGCTCGGGCCACCTTCGGGCCCCAGGTCGATGATGTGGTCCGCGCACTTGATGACGTCGAGGTTGTGCTCGATGACGATGACGGTGTTGCCCGCATCGACCAGGCGCTGGAGCACTTCCAGCAGTTTGCGCACGTCGTCGAAGTGCAAACCGGTAGTCGGTTCATCCAGGATGTAGAGCGTGTTGCCTGTGTCACGTTTGGAGAGCTCGCGAGCTAGCTTGATACGCTGGGCTTCGCCGCCGGAGAGCGTGGGGGACGGCTGGCCAAGCTTTAGGTAGTCCAGCCCCACTTCGAGAAGTAGGTTCAGCGGTCGCTTGATTTGGGGGTGGGCCTCGAACAGCTCCAGCCCCTCGCGCACCGTCAGGTCCAACACATCAGCGATGTTCTTACCCTTGTACTGCACTTCCAACGTTGCGGCGTTGTAGCGTCGCCCTTGGCACTCCTCACAGCGCACATATACATCGGCCAAAAAGTGCATCTCGATCTTACGTACGCCGTCGCCTTCGCACGCCTCGCAGCGCCCACCCTTGACGTTGAATGAGAAACGCCCCGGAGTGTAACCACGGGTTCTCGCTTCTGGCAGTGCGGCGAAGAAGCGACGAATGTCATCGAAAACCTTGATGTACGTCGTGGGGTTACTGCGTGGGGTCCGCCCGATGGGTCGCTGATCGATATCGATGATACGGTCGATCTGCTCGGCACCGGTGAGGCTTTCAAACGCACCCGGCCGTTCATTGCCACCATGTAGTTTGCGGGCAAGTGCTGGTGTTAGGATATCATTGATTAGAGTGGACTTGCCCGCGCCGGAAACGCCCGTGATGGCGGCGAGTACCCCCAAAGGAAACTCTACGTCGATGTTCTTCAGGTTGTTCTCACGCGCGCCCGTCAGCTTCACGGTGCCACTGGGAGTTCGCTGCGGCGGTACGTCGATGCGTTCGCGGCCAGCGAGGTATGCGCCGGTAAGGCTCGCCTTGCTCTTTTCGAGTTGTTTTGGGGTACCAGCGAACATCACCTCGCCCCCTCGGACACCCGCTCCCGGACCGAAGTCGATGACGTGATCGGCACAGCGAATCGTCTCCTCGTCGTGCTCGACACACACGACGGTATTGCCGATATCTCGCATCCGGCACAATGTCTGGAGGAGCTTCTTGTTGTCACGCTGGTGCAACCCAATCGAGGGCTCATCCAAAACGTAGATCACGCCGGTTAGCTCAGAGCCCACTTGACTCGCCAGGCGAATGCGTTGGGATTCGCCACCAGAAAGGGAGGGGCCCGCGCGGTCTAGGGACAAATACGCGAGCCCGACTGCGACCAAGAAGCCAAGGCGGCTGCCCAACTCCTTCAGCACCTCCGTCGCGATCTCGCGCTCCGAACCTTCCAGCTTCAGTGTCGAAAAGAATTCGTGGGCGTCGCTGACCGTCATGGCGGAGACCTCGACGATGCTCCGCCCAGCCACCTTCACTGCCGCGCTCTCCTTGCGTAACCGGCTGCCGCTGCACTCCGAGCAGTCCGAGTCTGCCATGAATTGGGCGTACCACTGGCGCGCGCGTTCGCTTGCCGTTTGCTTGAATCGCCGCATCAGACGCGGCACGATGCCTTCCCAAGCGATCTCGAAATTGCCCTGGCCGCTCTTGGCCTTCCACACCACCTGATAGCGCTTTTCGCCGGTTCCCCAGAGCAGCTTCTTGCGAGTAGCCGCTGGCAATTTGTTCCACGGCTTCTTGGTGTCCACGCCGAGGTGTTGGAGGATCTGGCTACGGAAATCCCAGGTCTTCTTCTCTGAGACGTCTTCACCCCATGGGGCAATCGCCCCATCGTCCACGGACAGATTCTCGTCGGGGACGACCAACCCGGGATCGATCTCCACACGCGTTCCCAGGCCGTTGCAGGCGGTGCACATACCCTGGGGGCTGTTGAAGCTGAACCCCTGTGGGCTCAATTCGGGAAAGGAGATGCCGCAGTGAGTGCACGCAAGGTGCTGGGAGTACACCATCAGTTCCCCCGTATCTTCTCTCAGCACGAGTGCGTTCCCCTTGCCATGCCGGAGAGCGGTTTCCACGGAGTCAACCAGCCGTTGGCGGCCAGTCTTGCCGATGGTTAGGCGGTCCAGCACCGCTTCGACGTTGTGCTTCTTCCGCTTGTCCAGCGCTTCTAGTCCCTCCGAACGCACGACCTCGCCATCCACCCGGAGCCGCACGATCCCATCGGCCCGGCACTGTTCGAGCAGCTCACGATGCTCCCCTTTGCGGTTTTCGAGGAGGCGAACCAGCAACAGCAGCCGGGTGCCCTCTGGCAGCTTCATCAGTTCTGAAACGATACGTTCGGCGGATTGGCCTTTCACCGCGCGGCCGCAGACGTGGCAGTGCTGTTTGCCGATCCGCGCATAAAGTACGCGCAAGTAGTCCGAGACTTCGGTGATCGTACCGACGGTCGAGCGCGGGTTGGTGCCCGTAGTCTTCTGTTCGATGGAGATGGTTGGGGCAAGTCCGCGAATCGTTTCGTAGCGGGGTTTGTCCATCTGACCGAGAAACTGCCGGGCGTAGGCCGACAAGGATTCCACGTACCGTCGCTGACCCTCGGCGTAGAGCGTATCGAAGGCGAGGGAAGACTTCCCCGAGCCGCTCACGCCAGTAATGACGACGAGCTTCTTCTTGGGGATGTTGACGTCGACGTGCTTGAGGTTGTGCTCGCTCGCCCCTTTGATTTGGATCTCTTCCAGTTCCATCACTCTTCCGTCCAACGCAGCGCAGGCAATTGATCGATACTGTGACTGTTCTTGTCGCGCTGGTAGTCCGTCATGCCTTGCGCGCCTTTGCTCGCCGCGAAGCGGGGCAGTTGGTCACGCTGCCCTCCGTAGGTGTACTTGGGCACGGCATACCCGCAGGCGTCGGCGATGCGCGCGAGATCCACGGTGATAATCGAGCGAACCAAGGGCTCATCGAACTCGGGGAACCTTCCACGGAGCTCCGCGAAGCCCGCGTCCTGTGGCTCGACGACTTCTCCCTTGCCGTACAAGCGAAGTATCTTCGGAGGTCCTTCGAAGGCGCAGAACATGAGGCAGATCCGACCATTCTGTCGGAGATGGGCAATGGTTTCCGCGCCGCTACCCACGAAGTCGATGTACGCTACCTGCCGATCGCTCAGCACGGCGAAGCTGTCCAGGCCCTTCGGGGAGACGTTGACGTGACCGTCGCTCCCGGAGGGAGCGGTCGAGACGAAGAACATGTGCTGCTCTCGGATGAAGGCTTGCAGCGGCTCATCCAGGAGGTCGTAGAGCTTGCCCATGGCGGGCAGCATAGTTCCCACCTTGGCGCTGACCAGCGCACATTGGGGTGACGCTCGGTCAGCGCCGATCCGCCCCCGCCGACCACCCGAGCGCACGCCGGAGGGCGCGGTCTCTTCTCCTCGAAAACCTCCGGATATCGAGCCTTTCAGCCATCGGGCCAACTCTGCGGCTCTCTTCTCGGGTTCCAGCGGCTGGAGCGCTTGAGGTTTTGGGTCTCCGCGCGGTGGGGATGTTATACAGCCAAGGTGGCGCGGAGGCGCCGTTCGGACTGAGGGAACTGGAGCATCAAGAAAATGAATCGCGGTGTATTGGCGGGGTTTTTGGCGGTGGCGGTTTCTGGATCGGGACTCGTCGCTTGTAAGGATCAAGAAAAGTGTGACGAGGCGCTCGCAACGGCGCGCAAGTCGATGCAGGACGAATTCCTAGACATGGCGCTCGCACGGCAGTGGCGTGACCGCGCCGGCAAGATGTGCGGCGTCGGGCCAGAGCTGGAGACCCTCGACAAGGAGATCCTCGACAAGGAAGCCGCGATCAATAAGGAGATCGAAGACAAGGCCAAGGCTGAAGCTGAAGCTGGTCAGAAGGCGATCGAGGATGCCGGCAAGCTCTGGGCGAAGTACGACAAGCTCGAGGACAAAGAGAAGGACAAGAAGGCCCTGAAGAAGGTCAAGAAGGAAGCCTTCAACCTCGAGAAGGGCCTGGCGATCGATTACGCCAAGCAGATCCGCGAGTACAACGAGAAACAATTCGAAAAGCGCGAAGAAGCGCTCGACGATTGATGCTCGCCTAAGACGGAACTGAGACGCGGTGTCGTCTGGCGGCGGTGTCGTCCGGCGGCGGTGTCGTCTGGCGGCGGTGTCGTCTGGACGATCAGAACAGGGCGTTCATCTTCGTTGCCAGCTCCACATCTAGCTGCGTCACTCCGCCAGCGTCGTGGGTGTTCAATGACACCTCGACACCGTTGTAGATATTCTTCCAATCGGGGTGGTGGTTCATGCTTTCTGCAACGAGCGCGACCTTCGTCATCCACCCGAACGCACTGACGAAGTCCTTGAATGCGAAGCGCTTGTTCAATGTACCGCCCGTGTACTCCCAGCCGTCGAGCTGGGTTACTGCCGTCTGTATCTGCTGCTCACTCAATCGGACCATCGTCGCTCTCCTCCGAGTCGTGACCGAGCTCGCCTCGCTCTCGGCCCCGGCGTTCCTCGATGCCGCCTACCGGCGCGCGGGGCGCAGAGTTTAGCTGAGTGTCGCCAGTTTTGCGAGGGGTGCTCACGAGTAGGAGCCATCCTGACGCCCGATCCGACGGGGGCTAGCACTGCTGTAACGCGGCTGTTTCGTCGGCGAGGCAACATTGTTTTGGGGGGTCTGCGCGGAGGTGCGAGTGGGGGCACGACTTGCGTCGGGGCTCGGCCCGCGTAGACTTTCAGGTAGGACGCATGACGAGCAGCGATTCTGACGACAAGCCCGACCTCAGCTTGAACTCGCCGGCAGAAGAGTTTTTTCACGAAGCCGTATGCCAGGCAGTCGAAGTGCGCGGGGTCGAAACCACGGAAGATTCCACGATGTACTTGGTGGCGTTGTTAGCGGACCACGCGCGGCGCCCCAATCTTCACAGAGTGGATGAGCCTTTTGGTGTGCGCTTAGCGCGTGCCATGAACACCTCTGGGGGCGAGCGCTTCGAACGCCTGCGCACGCTGGGTGACGATGTGCTCTTCATCAGCGGATTCTACTCCGACCATCTGACGCATCGGGGCCTGGCACTCGACTACGTTTCTGAGTTGGGCAGCGTTGCCTACGGCGGTGTCGCGAACATCCTGCGCAGCCACACCCGCGGCGGGCCGATCGTCTTCGACGAGCTGTCGAACCGATTCGCGGCCTTTGTTGCGGTGCTGCAGCACGTGGCGGATTCGCTGCTCGCGGAGGGCCTGCGAGACGAAGCAGAGCTGTTGAACCTCTACGAGCGTTGGTCTCGCACCGGGTCACGTGTGCTGGCGGAGGCGCTGATGCGCATGGGGGTGGCCCCCACCAAAGGCACCGGCGGTCTGAATTAGCTAGCGATACACGGGACCGCCAATAGCTCGAAATGCCAACGGAAAAGGCCTATTCGAAGACTACAGTTCGGTTGCCCCACACCAGTACGCGATGCTGAATGTGCCAGCGCACGGCGCGTCCCAGCACGGCTCGCTCGACGTCACGCCCTTTTCGGACCAGGTCGGGGATGGAGTCTCGGTGGGAGGCGCGGATCACGTCCTGCTCGATGATGGGTCCTTCGTCGAGACTTGCGGTGGCGTAGTGCGCGGTCGCGCCGATCAGCTTGACGCCACGCTCGTGAGCCTGGTGGTACGGCTTACCGCCGATGAACGCTGGCAAGAACGAGTGATGAATATTGATCACCCGGTTGGGGTAGTGGCTCGTGAAGTGTGGCGAGAGGATTTGCATGTAGCGAGCCATGACCACCAGGTCGATGTTTCGTTCACCCAGGAGCTCGAGCTCCTTCTGCTCCTGCTCTCGCTTCGTATCCTTGGTGACCGGGAAGCAGTGAAAGTCGATCCCGAATTGTTCTGCGACTGGCCTGAGGGTCTCGTGGTTGCTGACGATGACGGGAATTTCGCACTCGAGCTCGCCACTCTGGTAGCGCCACAGTAGGTCGTAGAGGCAATGGTCGTACTTCGAAACGAAGATGGCCAAACGTGCCTTGTGGTCGTCGTAGGAAAGCTGAACCTTCATTTCCATGCGGTCCGCGACCTCCGCGATGGCGTTTTCCAGACTCACTTGGTCCGTCATCAGGTCGGACGTATCGAATTGGATTCGCTGGAAGAATTGCCCAGCGCTGGAGTCCCTGTGCTGGTCGGCAGAGAGAATGTTGGCGCCATGCCCGTGCAGGACCTGGGCCAACGACGCCACGATGCCCCGGCGATCAGGGCATGAGATGAGTAAAGTTCCGCAGTTTTTGGGGTCGATGTTGGAGTCCATGACGGCAAGTGTGGAATATCCGCATGTTTCTGCTGCGGCAAGGCGTTTCCCCTCCTCGAGATTCGCGCACGGGCCCCATTTCTGCTGATGCGGATCCAGGCCTAGCGCCACCGGGTCTTCATGTTGACCGTGTGCTCTGCCGTTCGGTACCTTCGTGCTGACTTGAGGAGGCTGAGATGGATGACAAAGAACGAGTCAGGGATACGGACCGCGCGCCGCCGCCATCTCGCTCCGGAGAGGACTCAGGACCCAGGGAGCCCATGCCCACCTTGCCCGATGGGGTGCCTTCGGATCTGTGGGAAGAAGCCGTGGAGTCCGAGCGCAGGATGACGGTGCCCGCGCCGCCCCGATGGAATGGCTAGATGGTGGATTCTAATGTTCGTCCACCGCCGATGTGGGGTGTTATGCGACTCCGAATTCGACCGCTGCTGACGCGTTGCGTGTACACTTAATGCCTCTAGTCCAGTGTGGCCCACCGCCTTGGCGCTCAACCTTTCGGTCGGAAGATTCCCGTAAACGTCACTAGTTTCGAAACAATCGCCCCCTAGCGGTACTCTTGTGTTTCGAAACGGTGGCCGAGACACCGTTGCACCCAAAAACGAGTGTATTCGACTCGTTTGTAGTTAACGAACCCGCTTCATTGCGCGTTGCTACTAATGTGTCACGATCATCAGGGATGGGGACAAGTTGGCTTACAACAGAGCCGCCGCCTTCTGGCGCAATACACGGTGTCGCGCAGCGTGCTCGGCCGCATTTGAGCGAAGCCCTATGGGATTTGGATTTTGCGGACCACTTTCCGCTGGAGGTGAGCACCGACGGTGTCTCCGTGGGCGTGGGTACGCCGGCGGACGTGCTCGAGTTCTTCGGCGAGCACCACAGTAGTCTATTCGGCGCATCCGAAGGCTCGCGCTTCTGGAGCGGGGACGGCGCTGACGCGAAGGCGCGATACCTCGAGCGCGTCTGTGATATCTTCGTTTTCTCCCACGAGGGTCGTAGCGTTGGGGTCTTCATTGGCAACCCTATCGACTGGTCGACGTACTACATTCGGATGACAGCGTTCGTGCGTGAGTATCAGGGAAAGGCCCTGTATGCGCGTTTCTTGTCCAAGCTATTTGCGCTGTTGTCCTCCGCCGGCGTCTCCCGCGTCGAAGCAGAGACGGCCCCGTCGAACCTTTCCTGCGTTTCTGCGCTGGTGCGCCAGCGCTTCATGGCATCTGGTAGTGTACTTACCGAGCGCTGGGGGGCGCTAACTAGGTTCACAAAGTATCTCGACAGCGGACCCGAGTCGGTCTTTCTGGAGCAGTTTTGTCACGGTGGTGAAATTCACCGTCGTGGGAGGCGTCATGGGGGTGACGCATGAACACAAAACAAGGGAAGGAGAGTCAGCAATGAAGAAGCGATTTGCGTTGGCATGTATCTAATTCGGAGTCTGCGTACGTTTGCCTGGAGCCGTGGGTGGCCGGAGGTCGCGTTTCGCGTATAGCGCTCTCGCTGTAGGGGGTGACGCGTGGAACACGCCCGCCGCCTACGGCACGGTAAACGTCTTTGGGGTTCTGGGGGGGGACTCCGCTGCGCTGCTTCGTTGCACCGTGTCGCTGCAACGGACCAGTTCGGGGTCACTCGACGCGCGCAACGTGTTCCGAACCGAACGCAGTGGGCCGGGCTTCGTCCGTTCTGCCGGTGTGCACGCGTGCCAAACCAGCTACCAGAGGCGATTCGCTGCGTCCCGCTGCGAGGCGAACTGACGACGGGCAGCGAGTAACCTGAGACGTTGCAGAGGGCCCCGATTGCCCCACCGTAGTACTCCGCGTTGAAAGCCTTTGACGTATGGATCAAAGGCGAAGTAGTTCGGAGCGAAGCGTACCGTTCCACGATCCAGAAGCAAGGCGACGATCTCCGTGCTGACGAGGCTGGCGCACAAGCGAACCGCTGAAGCGATACCGACTGACCGTCGGTCGGCCACGGAGGCCTTGCCGAACTCCATGTATTTTGCGTGAAACGCTGTTGGGACTGCTCCGATTAGGAACTTCAGCAGCGTGTCGAAGGGTTCGTCGTCGTCCTGAAAGTCGAAGTAGTTGTCGAACGACATACCTCCGGGACCGAAGACCACCAGCGTCGCTCCGAATCCCATGGGAATGGATATCACCACGGCGAGGCCGCGCTCCCGCGCGCGACGATGCAACATCCGATGCGCCGGCAGACAAAAGAAATCGATGGCGTCGACCACGGCGTCCGCGCCGTCCAGGAAGCTATCGACGTTCTCTTCGGTTACTCCATCCGTGAAGCAGCGCACCTGGCATGATGGATGGATATCCTCCACCAGCTCTCGCATGGTTTGCGCCTTGCTGCGGCCAATCGTGGAGGACATTGCGGCTTCCTGGCGATGAACGTTCGAGATTGAGAATTCATCCGAGTCTGCCAAGTGCAGTTTTCCGATCCCCATCCGGACTAGCGGGATCGTGCACGTGCCCCCAAGACCCCCCTGCCCAGCGATCGCAACGGTGGCCCGTCGCAATCGCTCTTGCTCCTCAGGTGATACCAACCCACGATTCGAACTCACTGCTGTCGAATAGTATTCGTCTGCGCTGACGCCCAGCCGCTCCAGGCGCTCTGCGGGTCGCGCCCCCAAACCGTCTGCGGAGGTCATCGTGCCCCCGAACACAGACCAGACGCAGCTCGCGTCACGTCGTTGAACACGACTGTGCGCGCCAACACGATCTTCTGAGGCGCTAGCGCGCCCAAGAAAACGCCCGCAGCTCCAGGGATTCTGTAGGCATTTGCCGAAACGAGACTTTCTAGCGGTTGGAGGGTCGCGTCATTCACACTCAAGCCCAGCCTAGTGGGTCCGTTGCGCTGATTCCAGCCCCAAACGACTGTGTGCCACTCCGCTTGCACAATCGTTCGTCGAGCACTCCGACCGAAGCTAGCAAGATCCGACCGAGTGTGCCTGACGCTGGAACCCCCACACTCAACTTGAGAGCGGTCTGCTGCTTCGGAGTGCACGACGGAGCTTCTGGTCAACCCTCCCACTCTTGCAGTTCGTTGGTGCTGATGTGGGCAGCCGGCTGCCGCATCCGCCGGGGAACAACAGAGGCGTTGCAGATCCTGGTACGGGCAGCTCTGGCAGTCGTTGACGCGACGGGTAGGCGCGCTGCCTCCTAGTTGCGGACGGCACTCGCCGCTCTGGGTCCGCCTACTGCTCGGCTGCTCTGTGTTTGCACAAGAACAATAGTTGGCTGTTCATGATTGTGTTAGTTAGATGCACTGAATCTGGTGTTTGCGCGACGAATGCAAGCAGCAACGGGTCGCCCAACCGGCGCGCCTCCTTCGCCCGTGCATGCGCCGTCGGTCACGATTTGCGTGGTTTGAGCGTGTGTGCAGTAGAGTTCGCCTGCACTGTCACGCCCAATCAACCAGCCCCTTTTGGAGGTCGTGGTTCAAGTGTTGGCACGGAAAACAGCCTCGTCTCCTGGGTGGACTCCGCCCTAAAAACGGGATGTATCACAGCTGTGGGCCCGCGGCGTTCTTGTTTGGTGCGCCAGGGAGGGGAGTGCTTGCGCGAATGGTGCGGTCGGCGCTTCCCCAGCTGGTCCCAGGGGTATACGCTGGCGGGCAATGCTTGGGCGTGCCACGCAACTTCCGTTGGACGTTAGACTGCTTCGCGAGCCGGCGGGAGCAAGCGCGGGCATCCTCGTTCGTGGCGATCGAGAGTACTCCTTTGAGTACGTGGACCTTCCGGACGCCTCTGAATCGACCGTAGCCAGATTGCGCAGCCGGGTAGCCAGGTTTGCGCGCTTTCGCCTCCTTCAGCTCCCTCAGATCCACTACGTTGCGGTGGCCGGCTGCAGAGCGCAAGTGGTCTACGAAAGACTGCAGGGCGCGCCGGTGCTGGATTACATCCGGCAAGGTGTCCTGACGGATGTCGATATCATCATCCTTGCCGCGGACATTGCACGAGCCCTCTCCAAGCTGCATGAGAGCGGTGGTGTACACGGTGGTATATCACTCGAGTCGATAGTTGCTGCTGAGGGGCGTGGATGGTGCCTGCGAGATTACGGTGCGTGTTTTTCGTTCTCCGCAGGGGTTTCGAGCGACAAAGCGAACAGTCAGGCTGCGGACTTGCGCTCTTTTGGGCAGGTGCTCGCGGCGTGCCTATTGCGAGAGCCTGACGAAAAGGGCATCCGCATGGCGAACCTTCGACGAGAAAAGCGTCAGTTCGCCTCGATAGTGGAGTGCTTGCTTGGAGGCGGAGGAGCACCAATTGCCAATGCGACGGACGTTCTGATCGCGCTGCAGCGGCAATTCGGTGAGTCGGTGGTTTCAGAGTCGCCCTTGCCGGTAGTTGGGCGGCATGCAGAGCTTCAGCAGTTACGGCGAAGCTGCAAGGATGGACTTGGTCTGCGGACCGTGGTCCTGAGGGGGCCACCCGGGGCCGGCAAGACCCACTTGGTGCAGGCGTTCGTCCAGAGCGCCCCTTACCCCGGTGGGCAGGTGCTGATGGCGCGCTGCAGGAATTGGGAGGTCACTCCCTTTGCTGTCGTACGCCAAGTCCTGGAATCACTCGTTCTGGTGCGAGGAGAAGTTGACCAAGAGCGCTTGCGGGAGCTGCTCGGACTCGCAGGTCCGCTTTCGCGACTGATCAGGCCGCTGTCACCGCTGCTTCAGGCGTACATCCCTGCGGGCAACATTCCCGATGCGGAAGCCGCGGATGACCTGTACTCCCAGGGACTGAGCGAGGTCTTGGTCAAAGTCCTAGAGCGTTTCCCCGGAATGCTCGTAATAGAGGACATTCAGTGGCTGGACGAAGCGAGTCGAAAAATCCTAAAGCGCGTGTTCGATCGAGTTGGCGGTACGACATTCTTACTGCTCACTGCGCGAAGTGGTGCTGACGAAACCCACGAAGCCCAGCGTTTCTTGGGAACCTTGGAGCGCTCGATTGTTTGGGACCACACGTTGCCGCCATTCAACGAGCACGAAGCCTCCAATTTGGCGTCAGACTACTTGGGAAGGCTTCCCATTGCTGCTGGTCACGCCCACGCATTGGCTTTATTAGGCGATGGCACGCCCTTGTCCGTCCTCGAGGTTGTCCGTTCCGTCTTGGATGAGGGACTCTTGTGGCCTGCTTGGACGGAGTGGGCGCTGGATGTTTCCCAAGTTGCCAGTCTGAGCTTGCCAAGCAAGACGTCAGATATCATTGCCCAGCGTCTGCGTCATTTGGCCGCTGCGTCTGGCACGGTCTTGCGACTGGCTGCGGTCATGGGCGGGGAATTCGACACCCGCGCGCTCGCCGCCATCTACGATCAAGCAAGCGTGGACCACGCGGTAGATGACGCGCAGACTCTCTACTTGGCGGAGTGTACTGGGCTGACCTCCCTCCGCTTCGTGCACCAGAGCGTCGTGGACGCGCTGCTGGAGGGACTAGATGAGCGCGCCATTCGACGGCTCCACGCTTTGGCCGCCACGTCCTTGGGAGCCTTGGCGCCGACGGCGGAGGCATCACCCGACGGCGAACGTGTGCTCAAGCTCGCCGGACATTTCGCGGCAGCTGGGCCCGAGTGTGACGAAGAGGCTGCGTTCCAAGCGAACCTGGCCGCGGGCATTGTGGCGAGCGAAGCGTACGACAACAGCGCGGCACTACGTTTTCTCGGGTACGCGCACAGCCTGGCCACATCCCTCGCTCGACAACGAACCGGAGTGCGTCGCAGGATGGCGGAGGTACAACTGCGCCTGGGCGACTTCGACGAGGCTCACTCCGGCTTCTTGGCAGCATTGGAGCTCGAGAAGGATCCGGTGGAACGAGCGAGGATCCTGTCCAATCTGGCGGTCATCCATGAGGCTCACTACGACAGTCGGGCTGCCATCAAGGCCGTTCGTGCGGGATTTGCTGAGCTAGGTGAACGCATTCCGCGTATGACTCTGCCGACCATTGGGATGTTCATTCAGTTCGTGGTTTCATTGCCACGTGAGTCGTCGGTCGAGCTTTTGCGTGACGCGGACGCACGCCGCGCAGAAGTGCTTTGCTCCTTGCTCTTTCAATGCAATCGCCTTTCGGTCCTGGAGTCCAATACAGGTGCCTTCATTGATGGGACGATGCGGTGTTTGCGCATCGCGCTGCAACTCGGTCCAGGTCAAGCACTTAGTAAGGCCTACACGATGGGAGGCTTTCTACTCGCTGTGTTGGGAAGGACGAGCAAGGCATCACGATTGATTGGGCGTGCCCTCGAGATTACCAGACAGATAGACGATCCACCCACGACGGCACACGTGCTCGCGAACCAGGCTGGCGCGACGACGTGGCTGGGGGACCTCGATGGGGCGTTGGCGCTCGGGGCAGAGACTATCAACCACTACCACAGTTGGATGATCCCTTCTGAGTTGGCGATCATTGCGTTCAACCAAGAGATTCTCGAGAGCGTGCGAGGTAGGGCGAAGGAAGCGTGGGACTGGCTAGAAAGGGCGATCCCTCGGGCCGTACAGTACGAGGGCTCACCCGTGATCAGCGAGCTGTTCGCAGCGCGCTGCAGGCTTGCAGCGGTTCGGTTGGGCGCGGAGAAGGAGAAGGCGGACACGCTTGCTCGAATTGAGAGCGCATGCTTTTCGGTGTCGCCGGAAAGCGGATACTACTCCTGGCTGTACGGAGCGCGAGTCCGAGCCTACACGGAGAAGGGCGACCTCGGAGACGAATTCGAGCGGATTGTCGCGGAGTTTGATTCGCAAGGACTCGACCCCAAGAAAGTCCACCTGGTCACGACTGAGTACTACCTCGCCGTCGCGCACGCGAGAGTGCACGCTTGCCTGCGAGCTGCCTCCCGCCAGGAAGACCAAGTTCAGGCATTGAAGCGCGCGGCGGATACGTTGCGCAAAGCGGCCAGGATCCCACTACTGCGTGCTCATGCGTACGCCATCGACGCTTACGTTGCGCTGGTCGATGGGCGACATTCCAGAGCCGCAAAGGCCTTTGCGCGAGCTCAAGAGCTCGGAGAGGCGCAGAATGCACCTTGGGTCTTGTTCGCGGTGGCGCGGGGCCGCGCCCACCTCCATCGCAGGACAGGCATTGACGTCCAGGCCCGGCGCGAGGCGCAGCTCGCAGTCTCTATCGCGGAACAGCACAGAGCGGCGTATTGGGCGACTTGGGTTCAAGAGGAGTTCGCCTCACTTCTCGATGACAGCAAGTCGCGGAGCGGGCCCTTGGAACGCCCTGCCCGCGGTACAGGTGACGAGGCGGTGGCCCGCCATCTGCTAGACTCGCTGGTGCGCATCAACCGCGTTCTCTCGCAACGGAAAGGGCCCCACGAACAGGCGTGCTTGATCTTGGACGAACTCATGGAAGTGCTTCGTGCGGAGCGGGGCTTTCTGTACATGAGGCACTCGACTGGGGGCAGAAACACGGTGCTCAACTCCGCGCGCGAACTCGTGAGAATTGCTGCCCGCGATAGTAGTCCGTCCCACTTGCCCGCAGCTGCAGGGATTGCTGAGAGCAGTCTAAATGCCGTCCTTCGGAGTAGGGAGGTGCACCTGGCGGAACCGTCAGGTTCAGAGAGTAGCGGTGGCGGCGCGCTAGTTCTTGCCCCGCTCATCATTCAGGACTCGATCGTGGGAGTTGTCGCGCTTGCGGCATCGAGGTTCCGGCCGGCCTTTGATCGTAGGGATGGCGAGCTGCTCCAGGCACTTTGTAGTCAAGTGCCAATTACTCTCGAACTGGCTCAGGCCCTACGTGACCGAGAACGTTTGTCTGAGGATCTCCGGCACTCGCAAAAGATGGAAGCGATTGGTCGTTTGACAGGCGGCATTGCGCACGATTTCAACAACATGCTCGCAGCAATTTGCGTCGCCGTGGAGTCAGTGCTCGCCGAAACGCACCCAGAATCTTCATCTCGGCCTGATCTGGAGACAATTCAGCGGGCCGCGGAGCGCGCGAGCCGCCTAACTCGCCAACTCCTTACGTTCTCCAGACGACAAGCACTGGATGCTCGAGCGTTGGATCTCAACCGCATGATTCGCGATATCGTGCCCATGCTGGCTCGCTTGCTAGGGGAGCTGGTTGAGATTGTGGTCGACCTGGATGATTCCCTACACACGATCAAGGCCGACGTAGGGCAGCTGGAGCAGGTGCTGGTCAATCTTGCAGTCAACGCGCGCGACGCCATGCCGAATGGTGGCAAACTGAAGTTGACGACGCAAAACGTGGAACTCGAGAGCGAACAGAAGCCCGTCCTGGCTGCCGGTCACTACGCCATGTTGTCCGTGACGGACACCGGGGAGGGGATGGACGACGAGACCCAACGCCGCGTCTTCGAGCCGTTTTTTACGACAAAGACAGCCGAAGCCGGAACGGGCCTCGGTATGGCGATGGTCTACGGCATTGTTCGGCAGAGCGGTGGATACATCGAGCTGGAGAGCGAGGTGGACGCGGGCACCGAGTTCCGAATCTACCTACCCCGCAGCACGGAAGCGATTGAGACGGTTCCGCCGCCTTCTTCAGTCAGAGGGACGCGCACCCAAGGTCGTGTCCTGCTCGTCGATGACGAACCGCTGGTACGGCACGCGCTCGCGCGCACCTTGCGCCGCATAGGCTGCGACGTGACGATGGCGACAGGTGGACGTGAGGCGGTTCGGCTAATGGCACAGCACCCCAGCGTGGACGTAATCATCACAGACGTAATCATGCCTGATATGAACGGCGTCGAAATGATAGAGAAGCTATCTACGATGGGTGTGCGGGCAAAGGTGTTGTACATCTCCGGCTATGCTGACGGAGTGCTAACGTCTAGAACGGGGCTGGGCGACCGTGTGGAGTTCATGCAGAAGCCGCTCATGAACGGAGACCTCGCTTCCAAGGTATTCGATCTGCTTGGAGCGGATCAAGAAAGTCGGCCGGGAGCAACTTCCTGACGAACTACGATGCGCCGTGTTCAGGTGGCGCTTGCAAGCCGTTTACTCGAGTTATTATCTCGGAACGCAAGCCATTCCAACCCAGGTACGAGGTTGTGAGATGCGCTTTACTTCGGAAGGGCTCGTCTGCCAGCAGGAGTTGGTGCAGCTTGGGGAGGTTGTACGCTGGCACCCCCGGGAACAGGTGATGCTCCAGGTGATAGTTGACTCCAAACGGTGCGACGAAAAAGCGTTCCAGAGGGGAGGAAACTACTGTCCTAGTCGCGTTGAGTTCATGGTCTCCCGGCAGCGCTAGATGCTCGGCAACGGTTCGCAGTTCATGCAAGAAGAACGTAACGGTAACCTGAGGTAGTACCCATAGTGCCGCGAATTCTAGCCATGCGGAGAAGAGAGTGAGTGTCGTCGCCAGCACAGCCACCAGGCAAACAAACAGTATCTGATCGATCCGGTTGAGCTGGCGAAATCGTGCCCAAGGCGCCGTTGCTCGCCAGACTGCGAGCCACCTTCGCGCGTGGGAACCGAAGAACGTCTTGGCGAGATGGCCGGTACCCTCCCATGTAGGTCTGGGCCACCGCCAGTAACCGTCTTGGTGCAATAGCCAATCGGGATCTCGGGATGTGTTGAGAAATGTGTGATGCGCGATGTGGTGCGCTCGGTAGGCGTCCACAGTAACGCCGATGGGGAACGCAGCGAAGAGATTGACCAGTCTGTCCGAAACCGTACGGTTAGTGAACATGCGGTGGTGCGCACCCTCATGGACGAGAAAGAACAAGCCTACCTGGCGCCCGGGAATGATGAGCAGGGCAGGGATGTACCCCGCCCAGTGATCCACAACAACGGCGCAGCCGATAGCGGCGGATATCCAACCCCAGCTCCAGCAAAGCCTCCAGAGCGCGCGACCGTTGCTGATTTGGTACAGAGGCTTGACTCTCGCAGCAACGCTCGTTCGCTCGTAGCGTGGCATTGGTGTTTGTAGTTCGCCGAGTTCCACTCTCCTAGCCTGCTGCACTTGTAGGTTCGAGGCAAGCGTCCGCGTCTTTGCTCGCTCCGTGTGGGCGGGTGTGAACGTTGCGCGGGCATGGTGGTTGCTTGGTAGTCTAGTTACCCACTGGTGCTTCGTTTCCCGACGAACCCTCGTCGTCGTCGTCGTCGTCGTCTGCTGTGTCTTTGGGTGCCTTCTCGGCTTCCTGGGCCCAAAACTCGTCGTCGCTGAGGTCGTCGCCTTCCGCCGGACCCTCGCTCGCGTCGTCGGCGCTCTCCGCTTCTTGGGTGCTCCCGCCGCAGGCACACAAGCCCAACGCCACAGCTGCGGTCCTCACTACATGCTGCAAGCTCTTCATGATCGTACTCCTCTCACATCGCCCCTGCTCGGGCGAAGCGCCTCGTGTTTGCGCGTGCTCCAACGAGTAGGTCGTTCACCTGCCCGTCGTTGAACGGGCAGATCATAGCGGGTCTGTGGCGTATCTGTCTGCGCCAACGAGAGATTGTGATTTGCTGCGAGCTGATGAATCCGTGGGCGCTGCATTCAGTGGGTAGGATCTGATGCGGTTCAACGTCCACAGTCCCGACAGATTTCTTGGCTTTCACCCCAAGCATGCTGCCTGGGACGGGGCGTTGAAGGTTCAGTGGTGTGTTTACTTGTGGCGCTTTACTGGTGAATAGCCGCGGGTCTGAGAATTGGGAAAGATTCTGCGCGATTTGCAGTGGGTCAACTAGGTGACGCAGTGCGCTGTGCGATGCACCGCGGGGCATGCAAGGACAGTTCCACACTCGTCGTGGCGGCGGTGTCGGTCGCACCGAGCCTGTGCGATGTCCGCCCTTGCTCACCCGGTCACCCTGCTCCCCCAGCGCTACGTCGCGTCGTCCAGTGTCAGTGCGCTTGCTGTTCGCAGCCGGAAGCGCGGTACACCCGCCGGATGCCGCTTCCGCGCTTCGTGGTCGCTATGGTGCGTGCTCAATCGCTACGTTGGGGCTACTTGGAAAACCTCAACCGGCTTCGCGCTAAGACCCATGCTGTCGCCTAACTGGCGATAATCAGCGATGTTCGCGAGAGGCACGCTATAGTGAGCGGGTGTCACATCGACTGAGTTCTGTTCCAGCAGCACTTCTCGCAATCGCATCTGCCGCTGTGAGCCTGACCTGCAGAGAGTCGTCCAAGCCCGGCGAAAACCTGGAGCACGACCCAGCGCCAGGACGCTCGAACGCGGTGCCCAGTGCGAGCGACTCGGGTCTAGCATCGGAGCCTACTCCAGCCGTTGTTTCTATGCCGGGTCCCGGAACGTTAGAACCGAACCCGTCCGCATTGCCGAGCAGTGGGCGAACGGATACAGCGCCAGGTGAACCTGTTGCCCCCGAGGAACCGTCTTCTTCTTTGGAGGAGAGCGGCGGCGCCGGGGGAACGCCCCAGGAAGGCGATCAGGGAGTGGGTGGCAACGAAGCCGTCGGTGGCGCGGGCGGTACAGCGCAGGGGAGTAGCGCTGCGGGTGCGGCAGGCGGGGGGAGCACAGAGCCCATGGACATCGGAAACGACCGCTGCGACGTCGCCGTGTACGATCCCGACAATCCTCCACAGGTCTTGGACATGGGCGGCAGTCTTGGGACTCATGACCCAACCGTGATCGAGCAAGAGGGCACGTTCTACTTGTTCAACACGGGCAACGGGGTACCGGGCAAGACTTCCACCGATCTCGCCAACTGGAGCAACGCGCCTGCCGTGTTCGATGGCAACATCACGTCGTGGGCGTCTGCCGAGGTGCCGGAAGCACGCGACCTGTGGGCGCCTGACTTGTCGTTTTTCAACGGCAAGTACCACCTCTACTATTCCGCCTCGAGTTTCGGCAGCAACGACTCGTGCATGGGGCATGCGACGCGTGAGTCGATGAGTAGTGGCAGTTGGCAAGACCATGGTCCCATCTTCTGCTCAGAATCGAGCGACCCGTACAACGCCATCGATCCGAACATCTTCGTCAACGCCGACGACAAGGTGTGGTTCTTCTTCGGCAGCCATTGGGATGGTATCAAAGCGATCGAGCTCGATGCGACGGGGATGTCGACCGTGGGAGAGCTCTACGACATCGCAGCGCGACCGCAAGCACCCCGTGCCATCGAGGCACCCGTCGTCGTGCGTCGCTGCGGTTACTACTACCTGTTCGTCTCCTTTGATCAGTGCTGCAACAACTGGGACAGCGGCGTGCCTTACAACATTCGAGTGGGCCGCTCAGAGAGCGTGCTCGGTCCGTACGTCGACCGGGAAGGTACACAGATGTACCCGAACGGGGGGGGCACTCTTCTGCTGGGTCCCAGCGGCCCCTACGAGGCTTTGGGTCACAACGACGTCATCTTCAGCGGCGATAAGGCCTACAACATCTATCACGCCTACAATCCCGGCGCGACGCTGCGAGTTGCTGAACTCGTGTGGGACGCGGATGGCTGGCCCGTATCGGGGGGGCCTTGAATCCGGCGTTCCCACGGGCACTGGTCGCAGACTCTGCGCTGGCCCCCGCGGCGCACTGGCCGTGGTGAAGTAGACGTTAGCCCCTCCTGCCGAGAAGTTGTGCTTTGAGCTCTTCAGCGTTGGCACTTGGCGCAGTAGTGAGAGCTGCGCTGGCCAATCACGATGCGTTTGATCGCGGTGCCACAGCTGAGGCAAGGTAGGGCTGTACGCGCGTAGACGCGTCGCTCGTCCTGGTAGCCGCCGTCGCTACCGTCGGGCGCGACGTAGTCGCTGATACTCGAGCCTCCGGTTTCAATCGAGCGTTGTAGCACTCGCTGCAACGCTTCGACTATGCGCTCGCACTCGGGCCCCGTGACTCGACGAGCTGCGCGACCGGGGCGCACACCTGCCAAGAATAGCGCTTCGTCGGCGTAGATGTTGCCGGCTCCAGCCAACACACTTTGGTCAAGCAGCAACGACTTGATGGGCGTACGTCGCTTCTTGGCTGCTTCCAATAGCGCAGCGCTGGTCGCGGCGAGTGCGTCGATACCGAGCTTGTCCAGCCGTGCGTCACTTTGGCCGGCAGCCAGCCACCGCACCTTGCCGAACTTGCGCACGTCACGGAAGAAGACGCGCTCCGCGCCATCGTCGAAGTGCAGCGCTAGGTGAGTGTGCTGGTCGGGAGCAAAGTCGCGTTGTGCCTCCGGGGGCAGCGCTCTCGCGGCGGTCGACGAAAGCAGGCGAGGGCTTCTCGCGCTCTGGGTGAAGAGCTGCCCAGTCATGCCGAGGTGCAGGAGTAGGCGCGAGTCATCGTCCAGGCTGGCGAGCAGGTACTTGCCGACGCGCTCCAGAGCCTCCACCCGGCGACCCTTCAGCTGGCGACGAAGAACGTTCGGAGGAGTGAGAAAGAAGTAGCTCGGTTTCGTCGTCATGACGCGCGCGATCCGGCGGCCCACGACATGGGGTTCTAGTCGTCGTCGGGTGACTTCTACCTCGGGCAATTCTGGCATTAGTATCGACAACCTAGCCCGGTGGCAGTGCGCTGCCTAGTCGCCCAAGTCGTTCAAATCATCACGGCGCTGGCGGCGCGGGAGCCAGCGCCGTTTCGTCGGTTTGCTCCTCTGGTTCCCAGAACACGAAAAAGAGGGAACTCGTGCTCCGGCCCTCGGGGCGCGTCGCGTAGCAGTGGCCGTGGGGAATATCGATGCTCTCACCGGAGCGCAGTCGGTGGGTATGCCCCTCGAGATGCACGATTGCCGTGCCGGAGAGTACGAACACCGCCGCATCCGACTTGGGGTGTACGCGAGGATCGCCCGGCCGATACACGTGTTCGAGGCGGTGGATCTCCCCGTCGTCCTCGCCCCGAAATTCCCGACCTCGGGCCAAAGCTAGGTCGCGTTCGTCTTGACTGAGACCACGCCAATTGGCGAATGACGGCGACGCAGGTTGCTGCTGGCGACTGCCGCATGCGACAAGGCCCAATACAGAGCTCATCACAAGGAGCCAACTGACCCAAACAATTCCCCGTTGTTTGCCTCGACAACTCGCCTGCATCACACCACCGAACGACAGTGTACCCAGCGACAGGCGAATTTCCACTGTGGGCTTCACGGGTGTCGGTTCGAGTAGGTGCCCCTGTCATCTCCTCGCGCAAGTGGCTATATGGGATGGGTGCCTAGCCAAGTCACTCGAGACATTCGCATCGGCGTCCAGTGCCACCTGTCACCCCAACACTCCAACCCCAGTCGTGGCGTATGGTTTTTCGTGTACGAGATTGAGATAGAGAACGTGGGAACGGAGACCGTTCAGCTGCTTTCGAGGCACTGGAAGATCACCGACGCCCACGGTGAGCAGGAAGAAGTGAAGGGTCCGGGGGTTGTGGGTGAACAGCCCACACTCGCCCCCGGCCAGAGCTTTCGATACAACTCAGGCTGTCCACTGGAAACCCCTTTCGGTTCCATGGAGGGCACCTACCAGATGAGGTCCGAGAGCGGCGAAACGTTCGACGTCATGATCCCTCCGTTCGCGCTGCGAGACCCGAGCAAGATGCAGTGAGTTGGTGGGGCTTACACGAGCAGTGAAGCCGCAAGACCGTCGAGGATGTCGCGCTCCGAGCAGGTGAGCTGGGTCAGGCCGAAGTGCTCGACGATGCTCGATAGTATGATCGCGCCACCAACGATCACCTCCGCGCGCTTGGGCTCTACCAACAGAGGGCGCCTGTGTGCGGCATCGACTCGGAGCAGCCTGTCGCTGAAGCTTTGGACATCAGCCCGCGTGATGCGCAGGCCGTGCGTTTTTTTTGCGTCGTAGGTGCCGACGCCAGCGACGTGGGCAGCAAACGTCGTCACCGTACCAGCGAGGCCCAGCCAGCAGTCGCCCGCTTCGGGGCGGATGACTGCCTCGGCGCGTTGCAGCTCTTTCTTCACGAACTCGCGCGCCCCCTCGACCTGCTGGTAACTCGGGGGATCAGTCTTGAGAAAGCGTTCGGTGATACGTACTGCGCCGATATCCAGAGAAAGGAACCGCTCAGGGCACTGCACGCCACGAGCGAACTCAGTCGAACCGCCGCCGATGTCGAACACGACCCACGAGTTGCCCCTCGTTGGCCCATCCGGACCAAGGGTTGCTGTCGCCCCCAAAAACGAAAGCCGAGCTTCTTCCGAACCCGAGAGCAGCTCTGGGATCTGCCCCAGCACGCGGCCTACACGCCAGAAGAAGTCGTTGCGATTGTGCGCGTCGCGAGCTGCACTCGTAGCAGTCATGCGCAGAACAGCGACATCTCGAGCAGTCAGGAGCGCCCCGTATGACGACAGCACATTCAGCGTTCGCGTCATCGCCGCTTCGTCCAAGCAGCCCGTGTCGTCCACACCTTGGCCTAGCCGTGTGATGGACATCTCTCGCGCCAGCTCGTGTCCCTCGGCGGAGAGGATCAGCAAGCGAACCGAGTTCGTCCCGATGTCGATCGCTGCGACGTTGGCCGACGAGGATGTTCCCGCCGTTTTCTCGGTGCCGGCTGCGTTGCTGGCCTTGGGGGAGGGCATCGGCGAGTCTCGCTGCGTCATGCGCCGCCTGCGCCGCCGATTTCGCGGTGCAGGCCGATCAAGGTCAATAGCTCCATTCGCGCTGCCGAGTCGGTCAGGAACAAGCCGTGGAGCTTACTCGTAGTGGTCCATGACCCTGGCTTGCGCACGCCGCGGTAGCACATGCAAAAGTGCTGACACTGCAAGACCACCGCGACGCCCAGCGGCTGGAGGTGTTCTGCGATGGCGCCTGCTATCTGCGCGGTGAGCTTTTCTTGCACCTGCAGCCGTTTGGCGAATACATCCACCACCCTGGCCAGCTTGGAAAGTCCAACGACCCTGCCGTCGGGTATGTAGGCGACGTGCGCCTTGCCCACGAACGGCACCATGTGGTGCTCGCAGTGACTGAATACTTCGATGTCGCTGACTAGCACCAACTCGTCGTAGCCTTCGACCTCCTCGAACGTTTTGGCGAGGTGCTCGCTTGGGTCTTGGCCGTAGCCGGCGAAGTGCTCGCGATAGGAGCGTAGGACTCGTGCAGGGGTCTCGAGCAAACCCTCGCGTTTCGGGTCGTCGCCAATGTAGTGCAGGATGCCGCGCAAGTAACCCTCCGCCGTCTTGAACTCCGGACCCTCCTCGTCAGGCTCGTCCGCCTGCAGCGCCTGGACGCGCACGACCCGAGACTTACGGGGGGAAGACGGCTTCTGCGACGGACGTGCTGCCTTCGCGCTGGGGCTGTTTTTCCTGGGACTCACGGCGGCTCCTTCTCCTCTGCTGGGTCCGCTCTCGGGGAACACGTCTCATCGAGCGTCCCGGGCTTTGGGTCAAGCGCGAACTGGACGACTTTCAACCGCCGGGCCGACGTTGCCAGTTCGGGCCGCTGCTGGCCGCGGGTCTACAGCGTTTGGGCGAAGTAGATGCCAGGAGGGCTGCCAGCGGGCGCGCTATACAGAAGTCCCTTGTCAGGCCAGGCAACTTCGATCGTTTCCGCAACGCCCGTCGCGACGACGAGCTCCTCGTCACGATCCGTGCGGTGCAGTTTGAGGGATGCCGTGTTCGTCTCTTTGTCCAGGTCAGCCAGCATCGTGACCATGGGGAGCAGTGCCGTGAACTGGTAGGAACTGGGCCGCACGTTCAGGCTCATCTTGCGGACGTTGGTTCCGTCGACGAGGACGAGTTGCCCGGCAGTTCCGTCGAAGTCGTGCAGAAGCAGCGTGCGATCGGTTTGGCTATCGTAGCGGATGCCGCGGATGGAGACGTTGGACAAGATCTTGGTCAGACCGGTGTCGCTACTGAGCTGTTGCAGCACGCCGTTGTTGCCGTCGAAGTCGGAGATGATACCGGCAATCGTGTGGTAGGCGACGCCTTCGGCGATCTTGTTCAGCTGTTCACCGAGCTGGCCTACATGAAGATCGCCGCTAACGCCGTCCCAGTTGTCTACCAGTCGAACCCATCCGTTGGACGAGATACGGGAATGGTGGAAGTTGCCTTCGTCCGACAACTTGATGGGGTCGTTCTGGCCCCAGCGCGCCCACAACGTTCCGATGTCCTCGTCGTCTTCGTGGACGTCTGTCATGTACAACAACAAGGGGCCCGTCTCGGTGTTTCCACCGATCTTGTAGTCGTCGATGCCGCTCCGAATCTTGCGGAGGGTGTCAGTCTCCAGCTCGTAGATCTGGAGGTTGCGTTCGCTGCAGGGCGAATAATAGAGGAGTTCGCGACCGTGATCGCCGAAGTTGAACGTTACCGCGCACGCATCATCGGCGAGTCTCACCACTTCGTCGGGATTGCTGATGTAGACTGTGGACAAGTCGAGCTCAGCGTTGCGCAGCGCCAGCATGGGCCCACCCGCTCCGCTGGCGCTGTGGGCGACGTACGCCACGTCTTCGCCTGCGCGGAATACCTCTTCGAAGTCTCGATCCCGCGCGACGACCTGCCCTTGTTCCAGGGTCCACATCCAGGTAGCGCCTCCCGTCCCTTCGGCGAACATCGCGAGTTCGCCGCGGCTGATGTCGGAGAGGTCTTCGGCGATCAACTTCTTCTCGCCCGTCCACGGATTGACGAAATACAACTCGCCGACCGTTGTCTGCGCGATGAAGCCTGGCTCTCGGGAGAAGTCGCGACGCAGCGGTAAGCTGGCATTGGGAATGGAGACGTCATCGAGCTGGCATTCGAAGTTGGTAAATCGCAGTGTTGGCGGCTCGCCTTCTCGCTCCGAGATGAACGGAATGCGGGCATTGAGCTTTTCGTCCTTGATGCTCATCGAGTCCGTCGACGTGCGCGTCGGGCCGGCACTGCAACCCGACGTAGCACCGGAGAACGGAACGATGGCCAGGTCTGTCCCATCTTTGATCGCCACCACGAACGCGCCGTCCGCGGTCGTGCCGTCAAATCGCAGCCGGCGGTATTGGCCCTCTGCGATCAAGGCGCCGCCAGTTTCCAGGGTTTCGGCAGGCGGGTTGCTGAGCTGCCTCGCTGCGACCTGTAGGTCGTTGCCCAGCTCGCAGCCGGTGGTCATCGCTAAGAAACACGTCAAGGGCGCCAACTGCTGCCAGCGCGAGCTTTCGGGGGGGGGGCGTCGGTCCATGGTTCGCTTCGGCGAGGCCGTCGGTGTCCTTTCCTCGGGATTTCGTCCGGAGGACGAGATAGGTTACAACGCGATGTGCGGTCGCTCGACTAGCTTGGGATTTGGTATTGGCCACGTCCAGAGACTTTGACCAATAAAGTGAGAGCAGGATTGTCAGCGCATTGGGCCAGCGCATCGAGGATTTGGGTAGCCGCGCGCGGAGCCCCGCTGATCCTGGCCGCTTACGCTGGGCTGGCAACTGGAGTGGCGGCCGCGCAGGATGGTGCAACGCCCGCAGGCGCGGCGGATGGGACTGCGGAGAGCAAAATCGCCGACGTCGTTCGCCCTCAGGCCCTGAAGACGGACGTGCAGTATCCCGCCGGGGCCACGGGCGACGCCGCTGTGTTGCTCCAGTTCGTCGTCGACGTGGATGGCACGGTGCGGGATGTCGAAGTCCTGCTCGGGGACGAGCCGTTTGCCAGCGAGGCGGTCCTGGCGACACAGAATTGGAGGTTTTCGCCTGCGGTACTCGGCGATCGCGTCGTTCCGGCGAAGATTCAGTTTGAGGTCCTCTTTTCTTCTCAGACCGTCGAACCTGAGCCGACGTCGCCACCCCCGGCACGGGCTCCTGCACGCGGGGAGCAGGAGCAGACCACACCAGCCCCTCCTAGCGGGGGAACCGCCAGCGCGCACGTCGAGGAGAGCGTCGCCGTGCTGGTGGAAGGTGAGCGACCGCCAGGTGTGCGCACGTTGACGCGCGCCGAAGGGCGCCAGATCCCCGGCGCCCTGGGCGATCCCCTCCGCGCCGTGGAGACGATGCCCGGGGTCAGTCCGACGATCTCGGGGTTGCCTTTGTACTACGTGCGGGGCGCTCCTCCCGCGAACGTCGGCAACTATATCGATGAAGTGCGCGTGCCGTTGCTCTACCATGCGTTCCTTGGGCCGAGCGTGGTGCATCCCGAGTTGATAGAGCGCGTTAACCTGTACCCGGGGCCATATCCAGCGCGCTATGGGCGTTTTGCAGGGGCCATTGTTGCGGCAGACTTGCGCACACCGCGGCGGGAGTTCGGTTATCGCGCAGAAGTTGGCATCTTCGACTCCGGCGGCTATGTAGAAACGCCATTCGCCGGAGAGAAGGGCAATATCTTCGTTGGCGGGCGTTATTCGTATCTGGGGGCGATCGTCAGTGCGCTGACCCCCAATACCCTGGAGTTTTGGAACTATCAAAGCCTGATTGAGTACGACCTGTCCGACCGTGACTCGTTGCGCCTCTTCCTGCTCGGCGCTTTCGACTACCTCGAGGGACAGACGGACGACTTCTTCGGCACGGAGTTCCATCGCGCGGACTTGCGCTACACTCACGATTTTTCCAACGATACACGCGGTGAACTGGGCGTTACTGTTGGCATCGACAGCACGGAGTGGGCTGAAGGTGAACTGCAGGACGAGATGGTTGCCGGTCGGGCTCGCCTTACGCACCGCATCAGCAACCAGTTGACTTTCCGGACTGGCGCAAGTTTCAACATCGACAGGTTCGACCTCGAGCTAGACTCGCGCTCGTCCGATTTCATCGACTTGCGTGATTTGTTCAGGGCCCGTGGAGACTCCGCCTACGGTGGCTTCGCGGATCTGGTTTGGCGCCCTGAAAGCTGGGTGACCGTGATTCCGGGCGCTCGGGTCGATCTCTACTCGTCGGGTGGGCAGAGCGAGGTGGGAATTGATCCTCGGCTATCCGCTCGCTTTTCCGTCAGCGATTCGATGGACATCGTGCACGGCGTCGGTCTGTCGCACCAAACGCCCAACTACGTGCCCAATGTGCCGGGCGCGCGTGTTGCTGGGCTCGACGGAGGCCTTCAGCGCGCGCTGCACACGAGTTCTGGCGTCGAGGCGCAGCTGCCGTACGACTTGTTCGGCACGGCGTCGGTGTTCCAGAATGCCATCTTCGACGTTACCGATCCGTTCTCGTCCACACAGAGTTTTGCCATCAACGCCCAAGAGGCACGGCGCCGTCCACGGGCCCACTCCTACGGTCTGGAGCTATCTCTTCGACGGCCGCTGACGCGACGTTTCGGCGCGCTGATGAGCTACACCTTGTCAAGATCCACTCGAACTTATGACGAGTTCACCACGGTCGCCGGCTCCGATCGCACCCACGTGCTGAACCTGGCGGGTATGTATACCTTGGGCCCGAACTGGCGACTGGGCGCGCGCACCGTGTTCTACTCGGGGGTGCCGGGACGCCTAGAGGGAGCTCGGCGCGTCTTCGACCAGGGGCGGTCAACACCGTTCTTTCGAGGAGATCTCAGGTTGGAGCGCCGGTTTCGTTTCCAAGACAACGGCTACCTATCGTTGGTGGCGGAGTTACTCAACGCAACGTTCAGCAGCGAAGCGATTCGCCGAGTATGTGTGCGTGGCCAAGGGTGCGAAGAGACCGTGATCGGGCCGATCTTCCTGCCGAATCTCAAAGTCGAAGCGCGCTTCTAGCTCACGCGGCGAAGGTGCGTTGTCCCGCGGAAAGCCGCTGAAGCACCTCACCCCGAGAAGGTGCCGGGCGGTTCGTCCCCGAAACAGAGCCCGAGGGCGCGGGCTGTTCGAACCAGTTCGTCGTCAATATCAACACCTCGGGTGCCCCCGGTAACTTCAGATAACGGCACCAGCTCAGTCCTGCCGCCACGCATGGCGACCAAACCACTTGCCGTGGTTTCTTTCAGGTAGCGGGTGGCGGCACAACCGAGCCGCTGCGCGAGCACCCTGTCGAAAGTAACCGGAGACCCACCACGCTGAAGGTGTCCCAGGACCACGCTGCGTGTTTCGTACCCGGTGAGGCGTCCAATCTCCTTCGCTAGCTGTTCAGAAATGCCTCCCAGCTGAGCGTGCTCCCGGAACTCGCCCTTGTCGCCCTTGTACACTGCCGTGCCGTCTTTCCACTTGGCTCCCTCGGCGACGACCACGATGGCGAAGCGCCGGCCACGTCGGTAGCGCCGGTGCAACTTTTCGCACACCGCGGACAGGGCAAATGGGATTTCTGGCAGCAGAATGACATCCGCACCGCCGCCTATACCGGCGTGTAGCGCAATCCATCCAGCATCCCGCCCCATCACCTCGACGACCATCACGCGCCGGTGTGACTGTGCGGTGGTGTGCAGCCGGTCGAGTGCTTCTGTTGCGGTGGCCACAGCCGTTTCGAAGCCGAAAGTCACGTCCGTGCCCTTGAGGTCGTTGTCGATCGTCTTGGGCACACCGATCACCCGCGGCAAGCCACACGCCAACAAGCGAGTCGCCAGGCTCATCGAGCCATCTCCACCGAGAGCCACCAGCGCGTCCAGTTGCAGACTCTTGAAGCGCTCGACCAGCTTCTTCGACATGTCCACGGGCGTGAGCTCGCCGTTGACCTCCACGGGGTAACGGAACGGGTCCCCACGATTGGTCGTGCCCAAGATGGTGCCCCCGAGGTGAAGTATACCGCGGACGCCATCCGCGTCGAGGTTGACGAGGAGTTCGGGGTCGTCTTCGATCAGACCGCGATAGCCCTCCCGAATGCCGAGCACTTCCCAGCCTTCGCGGGCCGCGCTGAGCGCTACCGCGCGAATGACGCCGTTTAGCCCCGGGGCGTCGCCACCACCGGTGTTGATCGCAATGCGCTTGATAGTCACGGTTCGGCAGGCTCCGCTGTTGTACGTGTGGCGCGGGTTTCCGCCGCTTTTCGAGACGCCTCCCAAACCCTCGCCTGTACGAAACTACCCGTGGACCAGTTCTTATTGTTGGGTGGCGACTGGCTTCTCGCCAATCCAACGCTTGGTGCGGCTAAATGGTGCGTTAGGATCTGCTGCACCTGCGGGTAGTGTTTCTTTGTCGTTCTTGGTGTTCTTGGTCAGGGTAATCATGAATACGGTTGAGCTGCCCTGGCCAGCGATGATGACCGACCACGCCAGGAAGATGGTCCACATGCGGAACCAGCGTTGGCCGTATTTGGCCACTACCGCTTCCTCGTTCGCCAGCCAGTTGTGGTACCACTTGCGGATGGTTTCCGCGTAGTGGACGCCACAGTTCTCGACACGATGCACCTCGAAGCCTGCGCGTTCTGCCTGCGAGACGACGAAGCCCAGAGGACAGCTAGCGTCCGCTCCGGGAAAGATGTACTTGGCCATGAACAGGCCCCACACGAGGTCTTCGAATTGCCAACTGCGACGTAGACCGGCGATCTGCAAGTAGAAGATGCCATCGTCCTCGAGCATGCTGCGGACTTGGAGCAGGAACTTCTGAAAGTTCTTGATGCCCACGTGCTCTGCCATCTCTAGGCACGTAATCTTGTCCCATTTGTCGCTGGGCAGGTTGCGGTAGTCATCCACGATGACGTTAACGCGGTCAGCCACGCCAGCCTTTTCGGCCCGTGCGTTCGCCCAGTCAGCCTGCTCCTGGGCCAAGGTGATGCCCGTGCTGTGCGAGCCGTGGTGCTTCGCTGCGTGGGTGATCAACGGTCCCCAGCCACAACCGATGTCCAAATGCCTGTCACCCGGCTTCATCTGCACGTACTGACACACGGTTTCCAGCTTCCGCTCTTGAGCGGCCTCCAAGCTTTCGTTCGGGTCGCGGAAGATGCCGCTCGTGTACGTCATCGACTCACCGAGGAACCAGTTGTAGAAATCGTTGCCCCGATTGTAGACGTGGGCGATGTCACCTTCGTCGGACTTGATGCTGTGCGTGACGTTCTGGCCGAGGAACTCCTTGAAGTAGAACTTGACGTCGCCCCAGGTGAAGCAAAAGCGGAACAGAGAGTTGCGGGCTAGCAACGTCTGGTAAACGTCACCTTTGAAGTCGAGATCTCCGGCCATGTACGCCTCGTACATGACTTCCATCGGAACCTTCTTGCCTTGCCAACGCTTGGTGTCGGCCTCCTTGCGCCAGCTGACGTACTTGCTCAGATCGGCTGCTGCGGCATCGTGCATGTGGGAACGCGCGATCAACAACAACAGCGGCAAGAGCACCAACGTGACCGGGACTAACACCCAGGCCCCAGCTGCGTATGCCCAACTCCACTCGCTTGCTCTCGTCCACCAAGCAACAGCTGCGGCGACTACCGTCGGCACGCTGAGCAACAGCCACAAGGGTTGCTCCAGGACCCAGAAGATGAAGGGCAATCCGTGGGTGCGACCACGCTCGCGATGGTCAGAGGCAAGAGGGGCCGCCACATTGGGTGCGGGCGCGACTGCTGTTTGATTCATCGCCGGACCCTAACATCCCCGACCGGAGTGAACCCAGCAAAGTATGCGGCGATTGTCTTTGACGGCGCCTGGGGACGCATGGTAACTCGCCAGCCGCGCCGAGCGTCGGGGGCCCTCACAGGTGAAAGCTTGGCGGATGTCCAGGCTCACGGTTAGGGAGATTTGTATGGACGACAAGAGCTATCCCGCAGAGAAAGCGGGTTCTGACGGCGAGTCGACGTCAGTCGACGGTGAAAGACGCCCTGTGAGCGACAGCTCTGCTGGAGACGACGGCGACGTCGCGAAGGGTGCGGTGAACGACAGCAAGCAGGGGGCAAGCGGGTCGGAGGAAAGTTCTCCTCCGGCACGAGAGGGCGCGGACGACGAGCCGGAGGACGAACCCACTAACGCCACCAGCGCACCAGTCGAGTCCAAAGGAGGCGGCTCACCCATCATTGGGTATGTAGGCTTTTTGGCGGTGATCGCCGCCAGTGTGGGCTGGGTAGTTCAGAGCGACAAGCCGATGTACGTCGACGCGCCAGCTACAGGGGCCGCAGCGACCGACTCGGGGCCGTGCGAGGCGTGGAAGCAAGCGTTGTGCGAAGCCGTCGGGGGTGATCAATCAGCGTCCTGCAAGCAGGCTGCCGATGCCGCGAAGCTGCTATCTGTGGAATCCTGCCGGCGGGAGCTTGGAGCTTTGTCGAGTACGGTGGAGCGCATCGAGGCATCGCGTGCTGACTGCGCCACCCTCGTAACGCGGCTGTGCGGCGACCTCGGCGAAGACACCGACAAGTGTCGCCTCGTTCAGGTCCGAACCCCGGCGTTGCCGGCAGAAGGTTGCACGGAGTTCCTGGGCAAGTACGAATCGGTCCTGGCCGACCTACAAAACATGGACCAGAGTCGGATTCCGCGTGGCGGACCTCGTGGACCGCAAGGATCAGGTCACCAGGGCCCCCCCGGCGCTCAGCGCGCGGTGGTTCCTGCCGCTCACGCTGTTCCGGGTAGACCACCCACTGCGCAGCCTGCGGTTAACCCCGCTCAACCCAGTTCAGTAGAATAGGTGTTCGGCGGACTACGTTAACGTTTTAGACTGAAAGGGCAGGACGGGCAGAGCGCGACCTCTCATCCTGCTGCGGCTTGCCGACTGACGCCCTTTGGCCATCCCTCGCTGGCAGCTGGTGCCGAGACCACCGCGCTCGGTGCCTGCAGCACGGGCAACCGGTCCTGGGATGACTGGAAGGTTTTGCGCCGCTTCGCCGATAGCTGGTAGCCGGTTCCCCTTCGCCGAGGCCTGCTGCGCCGTTCCTTCTGCCGAGTGATCCTTCTGGTGGCGTTGTTCTGCTGCCCTTGCTGACTGCCACCCGCCGGCCTTGGCTTGATACGCCTCGCCCGCTGACACGCACGATTGCTTCGGAAACGCACGGCAACTGCGGGCTGCGAGCAGGTGCCGACTGCTGCCGCTAGTCTCACCCTTCCGAGCTGATGAAGGATGGCGCGCTGGTCTGCCCTTTCGCTAGAGCACCGCAACGCCGTGCTCCGCTCGTCTCTGCTGGGGGCGCCTCGGGGCGCCTTGGTCTCCTGCTCGGCTTGACGGGCGCCCGCAATGGTCGCGGGCCGCTGCACTTCGAGAACTGATGGTCTCTTGTCTTCTGCACCGCCGCTAAAGCTTCCGACCTGCGCTGCCCCGCCAAGGCACTGAAGATGCCTCGCTCAAGCGCAGCCTCCGAACAAGCCATTGCTACTGACGGGGGGCTTGAAACGTCGATCCATCCTGCTGCGTCATCGTGCGT
>JBNKUV010000031.1:0-228779 GCA_050298815.1 Polyangiaceae bacterium | reverse complement strand
CAACCAAGAAGTCTTCAACCAAGAAGTCTTCAACCAAGAAGTCTTCAACCAAGAAGTCTTCAACCAAGAAGTCTTCAACCAAGAAGTCTTCAACCAAGAAGTCTTCAACCAAGAAGTCTTCAACCAAGAAGTCTTCCAGCGTCTTTCCGGGGTTCTCCGCGGACGCGGTCCACTTCTTGGCCGAGCTGCGACTCAACAACGATCGCGATTGGTTCAAGGCGCACCAAGATCGCTACGAGCAGAGCGTGCGAGAACCCACGTTGGCACTCATCCGAGCGATGGCGACGCCGCTTGCCGGAATCTCCCCGCACATCATCGCGAACGACAAGCGGGTCGGGGGCTCGATGATGCGCCCGCAAAGGGATACCCGATTCGCCAAAGACGCTGACCCCTACAAGACGAACGTGGGTGTCCAGTTCCGCAACCGCGCCGGAAAGGACGTGCACGCTCCAGGGTACTACTTCCACTTCGATCCCGACGAGGTCTTCTTCGGTGCCGGCATGTGGAGACCGGACGCGGACGCTCTCGCCAAGATCCGCAAGCATGTGGCGAACGACTCCAAGCGCTGGAAGAAGGTGCTTTCTACGCCGGGCTTCCGGGAGCGTTTCGAACCACACGGTGACGCACTGAAACGCCCGCCCAAGGGCTACGAGGCGGACCACCCAATGATCGACGTGCTCAAGCGGAAAGACCACATCGTGGTGGCCAACCTGGACCATTCACTTCTCTTCTCGGACAGACTCGTGGACGAGTTGATCGCTTGCTGCAAGGTCGCCAAGCCCTTCATGGCGCTCCTTCACGAGGCCATTGGCGTGAGCTTCTGATCAGTTGGCGTACGACCGCCAACTGCCAGGGCAAGGACGTTCGGGCAGACAGAGGTCTGCTGGAGGTTGCGCGAACTCCACGCGGCGAAGTAGGCTTGGCCGATGCCAGAATCGCCGCACCCCGACGTCGGCACGCCGGGTTCCTCGAGCGGAACAGCAAGCCTAGAGGCGTTCGCCCTAGGTGCGGCCATCTCGCGGCTACGACTTGCCGCCCACCGCCTGAATTTTTGGCTGGGTGCTTTTTGCGTCTTGGTCGTCGCCTTTTCTGCGCTCCAGATCCTGTTGTTCTCGTTCGGGAGAGATCAGAGCATCTACGCAACCGTGGCGGACGGGATCCTCAACGGCGAGATGCCCTACCGCGACCGGTGGGACTTCAAGCCGCCGGGGATATTCCTCGTCCACGCCCTGGCCCAAGCCACCCTCGGGAAGGCAATGCTCGCCTCGCGCGTGTTCGAAGTCTTGGGGCTTGTCGCTAGTTCTGCCGGGATCGTCGTGGTGAGTCGCAAGTTGTTCTGCGACAGTCGCCCGGGTCTGATAGCAGCGGCCATCGCGGCGTGGGTGCACGCTCAGATGGAATTTTGGCACAGCGGGCAGCCGGAGTCGTTTGGCGGCTATCTGACGGTCGCCGCGCTTGCGCTGACGGTGCTGGACGCACCGACGCCGCGGCGCCGCGTCCTTCAATGGCTCGGTTGTGGCGCGGCGTTTGGACTCGCCTTTCTGATGAAACCTCCGCTGGGTGGGGGCGCGGTCGTGTGCGCCATTTACCTGATGCGGCGAGAGCCGAACTCGCAGAGCTCCATCCTTCGCAGTTTGCTACCCCTACTGTTCGTAGGACTGGGGAGCATCGTACCGATTGCAATTTGCGGACTGTGGTTTTGGTCGCGAGGCGCCTGGCCGGAACTGAGTTGGACGCTGTTCGAATTCACGCCGGGCTACACGAAGCTCGGGTGGGATGGTAACCCCACGGGGGCGTTCTACTACGGAGCCGAAACAGTCTTCACGAAGCTGAGCGCCGTCATCGCCATTGGCTCGTTGGCGGCAGGCATCGGCGCTCCGCTGTCTGGAACCGAGCGTCAGGGCCTGGCGTTGATTCTCGGAATCGTCGCTCTGCACTTGGCAGGCATCGCCATGCAAGCCAAGTTCTTCCACTACCACTTTGGTGCAACGATCCCCCTCGTCGCAACAATCGCCGGGCTGGGGTGGATGAAAATTTGGCGTGTGGCTCTGCTCCGGGCTGGGGGTGGAGGTGCCGTTGCGTTCTTCTCGCTGTTGGTCCTGGCCGCGCACGCGCGACGCGCCGTTCACGATGTCCCGGACGGCTACTGGGTGAGGAGCTTCGAGCGGGTCAAGTACCTGGTCGGGCAGAGCGAGAGCTCTAGTCGCGAAGAACTCGATGCCAGACAGTCCTACGTTGCTGATTTCAGCTTGGCAGCTGACCGGGAGGTCGCTCGTCGGGTTGCCAACCTGACGCGGGCGGAGGATTCGATCTTCGTCTGGGGTTTCGAGCCATCAATCTACTGGTTCAGCGATCGAAGACCGGCCTCCCCGTTCATCTACAACGTAGCGCAGCGCACAGCCTGGGGACGAGACAAGGCGCGCTCGGAACTGTTGGCAGATCTGGGGCAGAACGTGCCGGCGATCATCATCGTGCAGCACGGGGACTTCTTCCGCTTCGTCACCGGCGATGACCTGGACTCGGCCGCCTCCCTGCCAACGTTTCCAGAACTCAACCGATTGGTGCAGACCCGCTATGAACACCTCGAGCGTATCGAGGATTTCGACATCTATCGTAGGCTATGATCGTACTTGCGTTGTCCGCATTAGCGCCCACGAGCGAGGACGGGTGGATCGGCCAGTGGTCCCCCGGCGTCGGTGACCCCACGCTAGCGGCGTGGCTCATCGTCATCGCCTACGTCGTTGCGGCGGTACTCTGCTGGCGCGCTGCCCAACGAGTCGGCGCTCAGCAGCGCTTGGAGCGAATGTGGTGGGTGGCTACGAGTACCGCGTTGTGGGGTCTCGGAATCAACAAGCAACTCGACCTGCAAACAGCACTCACCGAACTGGGGCGCATGGTGACGGTCGCCCTCGACATAGTCTCACTGCGATGGCTTCTGCGGTGGTCGCTGGTCGCGGTCTTGGCCCTCGCCGCACTCGCCGTCGGCACACTCTTGCTGCGGATGACCCGCCGCGCGCCGCGGCCGACGAGGACCGCCGTCTTGGGGGTCATCGGGTTGATGACGTTCATCGTGTTGCGCGCCTCCGTTCTGTATCGCGTTGGCGGTAACGACGAGTTCCTCTCAGCGGCCTTGTTCACCGTATTGGAGGCCCTGCCGCTACTGACCATTTGCATCGGTGCGATTGGTCGTACTCGCACCCCCATGGCGCCAGGCGCCGCCCGTCAGATCTCCCGCAGGTAGCGCGCGACTCGTATCCACCACTCTCAGTGCTCAGTGGGCGGGCACTGTGGTAGCGTTCCATTGGCCGACGCCAGGGCGTCTGCCAATGGAGGAAGCAGCACGTGAGCGACCAGTCAAAAGACCAAGGCGACACACGCCCGGTCATCGTGATCGAGAACATACCCGCCGGCGGTGAACACCAAGTCTCGGCCAGTGAGATCAAACTCGAAGGGATACCGACCCCAGAGCACTTGGTCATCTATCCCGAGTTGGGGCGCGGCGGAATGGGTCGAATCCACCCGGCGACGGATCGCAACCTGCTGCGCCACGTAGCGCTGAAACGACTGGACAAGGAACTCGCCAAAACACCCATGTATCGGGACGGCTTCGTCGCGGAAGCCCAAATGACGGGGCAGCTCGAGCACCCGAACATCGTACCCGTGCACGAGCTAGCCATCGATCCGAGCGGAGTTCCCTATTTCACGATGAAGCTCGTGCAGGGCAAGCCGTTGGACAAGTGGTTGCGGGACCCGCGTCGTGCATTGGGCTCCCCGGAGCGGATCGAGGATGCGCTCGAGGTCTTCGTCAAAGTCTGCGACGCCATCGCCTACGCCCATTTCCGTGGTGTCATCCATCGCGACATCAAACCCGAAAATGTCATGGTCGCCAGCTTCGGCCAGGTCTACGTGATGGACTGGGGATTGGCGCGCCTCAGCAAGAGCCGCCCAGCATCAGGTTCCCGCTCCCAGATGGAAGCCAAGGGCCCAGTGGGAACGCCGGCGTACATGTCGCCCGAGCAGGCGGAGGGAAACCCGCACAAGATGGATGAACGTTCTGACGTATTCGGCCTCGGGGCGCTGCTGTACGAGATGATCACCGGCGCGGCGCCCTACGGCGACGAGTACAACCCCGACCGTATCATCGACTTGGCAAAGGCTGGCAAGGTGGTTCCCATCAGCCGAGCTGCCGACGGTATCGGTGTCTCACGGCGCCTTCAGAAGATCGTGTCCAAAGCGCTCGCCTTCAAACCAGAGGACCGCTACCAGAACGTGGTCGACATGCAGGCAGAGGTTCGAGCCTTCCTTCGAGGCGGCCTTCACTTGCCGCGCAAAGGCTTCAACGCCGGTGACGTGATCGTCAAGGAGGGGGACGTCGGTGACGCTGCGTATATGATTATCAGCGGCACCTGCCGCGCGTTCCGCGTTTGTGATGGCCAGCAGGAGACGCTGGCCAACATGGGACCGGGGGACGTCTTCGGCGAGATGGCGCTCCTGCTCGACGAACCGCGTGCGGCAAGTGTCGAAGCTGTGGACCGTGTTACCGTCTTGGTGTTGGACAAGAACACCATGACGGAGGGGCTTGGCCTCGACGGCTGGACCGGTGCCCTGGTGCACGCACTGGCCAACCGCTTCCGCAATCTCGAACAGCAGGTGCGCGCTTCTGGGCTCAAGCGAAGCTGAGGGCCCGCGGAGCCTACTACGCCGTCCTGCCTCTTGCTGTGACGGGCGGGCGCGTCGCTGGGCTTCGAGTCACAAGAGCTTCGAGTCAGAGGAGCTTCCCGCGCATGGCGTCGCGGCGCAGCCGCCAGACGACGCCGATGGCTTCGACGAAGATTTTCCGGCTCATCTTGCTCTGACCCACTCGGCGGTCAACGAAGACGATCGGGACCTCCGTTACTTTGACCCCCGCCATCAGTGCGCGATAGGTCATCTCAATCTGAAAGGAATAGCCGTTGGAATGAACACTCTCGATGTTGATGCGCCGTAGGGCTTCGCGGGTGAATCCCTTGAAGCCGGTCGTCAGGTCCTGAATGCCGACACCGAGGATGGTCCTTGAATAGATGGAGCCGCCCTTGCTGATGAAGTGGCGTCCGGGACCCCACCCTTCGACACCTCCACCTGGGATGTTGCGCGAGCCTGACACCACTCCGGCACCTTCCTCGAACGCCCGATAGAAGTCCGGAAGGTAGGCGGGGTCATGGCTCAGATCCGCGTCCATCTCGAAGAAGTACTCGTACCCGGCATCCAGATACTTCAGGAACGCCTCTGTGTAGGCGGTACCGAGTCCTTGCTTGCCGGGCCGGTGCATGACCTTGATCCGTTCATCAGCCGCCGCCAGCTCGTTGGCGAGTTGCCCTGTGCCGTCGGGCGAGTTGTCGTCAACGACCAGGATGTGCGCCTGCGGTACGACGCGCTGCACCCCTTCCACGAACGCGCGCAGGTTGTCCCGCTCGTTGTACGTCGGGGTCACGATCAGAGACCGCTCTCCATCCAAAACAGGGCTCAAGGGACGAAAACACTAGTCTGAATGCTCCCGTCGAGCATTGCCTCGCTGATCCCCGATGTCCGAACCAGACAAAGACCGGCCAACCAATCACCCCCGAATCCCAGCTCGCAGCGGCGACGCATGGGGGGTTGGGCTGTGGCAGAGTGCGCCGCCTGTGAATTGGTCGCGTTGGTGGTGGATAGCCGTGCCCATGCTCGGCCTGACCGAGCTGGTTGCGCACGCCTATTTTGCGGGGCGGCCACCGGACGAAGCCGAGTGGAAGCAGATTACTGCGACCGTCGAGCAATGGCGCCAGGATGACGAACTGGTGGTCGTCGCGCCCTACTGGGCCGAACCGCATGCGAGGCGGGTGCTGGGTGATCGATTGATGCCGCTTTCGCAGGTTGCAAGGCCTGACGACGAGCGTTTCGAGCAAGCCATCGAGGTCAGTATCCTCGGGCACGATTCCCCCCTCGCCTGGCCGTCCGTCGAGGAAACGACGGTCGGTAAGTTCCGCATCCGGCGTCTACAGAACCCGGAACCGTCGCCAACGTTGATCGACTTCGTCGACCTGGTCGGACCAAAGACTGCCCATGCCGCCACCTTGCGGCGGAACAAGCGCACCCCGTGTAAGTGGACCACACGCGGCCGTGTGGAAAACGGAGCGCTGCACGGGCATCCAACATTTCCCAAGAGGCGATTCGAGTGCGGCGGCGGTAACTGGCACTTTGTCGGCGTGACGGTGATTGAAGACGAGCAGTACAGGCCGCGCCGCTGCATTTGGGCACATCCGGCGACCGGCAAAGTGACTACCGTCCGCTTTGACGACGTCCAGCTCGGCACACGCCTCGTTGGCTACGGTGGATTGCCGTGGTTTCTCGAGCGGGAGACCAGCGGGGCACCGGTCACGCTTGACGTGTTCATCGATGACAAGAAGCTCGGACAGATGACCCACGAAGACGGCGAAGGCTGGAAGCGCTTTGAGCTCTCCACAGAGCCGTTCGCCCAGGAGCGCCACTCCGTCGAGTTCCGCGTCAGCGCGAAGAGGACTCACCAGCGAGAGTTTTGCTTTCAGGTGGACGTTCGATGACTTCGCGCGTGCGCCAGATACTGTCACGCGGCGTGGATCCGATGCTCGCCCTCGGGCTGGGCGTGGCGTACTTACTGTGGTTGCTCTCGACCGTCGCGGATCTGGGCTACGCGCGGGACGAGGGGTTCTATTTTCAAGCCTCGGACAGCTACCTTCGATGGTTCCAGCTCCTGTTCGATGACGCCGGCGCAGCGCTGAAGCAGTCCACAGTCGACCGATATTGGAAGGCGAACCACGAGCACCCAGCGTTGGTCAAGTCGCTGTTTGCCTGGTCCAGGTGGTGGCTCCATGACGAGCTGGGCTGGTTTTCCGAGCGCGGCACATCGTACCGATTTGTTGGGATGGTACTGAGCTCGGTCGCCGTTGGCCTCACGTACCTCTGGGGGAGGCGGGCGCTGTCCTCGAACGGTCCCGTGATGAGTCGCTTCGCCGGCTTCGTCGCAGCCGGCAGCTTCGCATTGATGCCGCGCATCTTCTATCACGCGCACCTGGACTGTTTCGACATGCCGGTATTGGCGATGTGGTTGCTCACCACATACGTCTATTGGCGGGGCCTAGCAAAGAACTCCTGGTGGTGGGCGATAGGCATGGGCGTCTTGTACGGCCTCTTGCTCAACACCAAACACAACTCGTGGCTGTTGCCATTCGCCTTGATAGCCCACCTTCTGTACTGCCGAGGCGCAGAAATCTCGACAGCGCTCCGCGGCGGCAAGTTGCTGTTAGCGCTCGGCAGAGTACCACGCGCGTTGTGGTTCATGGCCTTGTTGGGGCCCCTCGTTTTTTACGCAACTTGGCCTTGGATTTGGACGGACACGATCGAGCGCTTGCGGCAGTACATCGTGTTTCACACCAAACACGTCTACTACAACATCGAGTTTCTGGGGCACACGTACTTTGAACCGCCCTTTCCGCGCACCTACGCACCACTGATGACGTTGTCGACAGTGCCAGCCGTCTCACTCGCCCTGGGTTTTTCAGGTATCGTGATGGCCTGTCGCTCGGCGTTTGCGAGCGCCTGGGCGCGGTTTGGAAACCCAGCCCAGAACCTTTCGGACGCGCTCAAACACCAGTCAAGCGATCCGGCCACACGCGATTGGTTGTCCACTCGCGCCTTGTGGTTGCTCTGCATTGCGGTCAGCTACGCACCCTGGCTATCAAATAGCTCCCCAATTTTTGGCGGTACGAAACATTGGATCATCGCGTATCCCTTCATCGCGCTGTTCGCAGCAGACGCGTTCGTAGTCGCCTGCAGAGCGGCGCGAGCTGCCATCGGCGTCAAGGTCTGGCAACGAGGACCGCTACCTGAGCTGACCCTGGCCGTCTGCGTTCTGGTTGCGCCGTTCGCCATTACAGCACACTCACACCCGTGGGGCCTTTCGACGTACACTCCCTTGGTTGGGGGCTCGCCCGGTGGGGCCAGCTTGGGCCTCAATCGCTCATTCTGGGGCTACACGACTGGGGCAGTTGTGGAGGATATCAACGAGCATGCGCCCAAGAAGGCAAAGGTGTTCATTCACGATACCGCCATTGCGAGTTGGCAGATGATGGAACGCGATGGTCGGCTCCGGCGAGACCTCGATCCACGTCTGACGGTCGCGTACTCGAAGCTCGGTGTTTATCATCACGAGCAACACATGAGCCGCGTCGAGCATCAGATCTGGGTCGAGTACCAGACGATCAGCCCGTTCCGCGTCAGCGGACCTGACGGGGTGCCCGTCGTGTGGCTCTATGCCCGCCCGCAGAAGGACGCCGACTGACGTTTCGGCAGCCACCAAATAGGGCGCCCACGTATCACTACACCCTGTCTCGACCAGACCGTTTCATCACCAGAGCGGCCGCTTTGGTCACTACTCTCATCGGAAAGAAGCGCTGGGCGAACGTCTGCAAGCTGTTTGTCGTTCCCGGGATGCATACCCAGATGCCCTTGTCGTACGCTCTGAGACCTGCGGCGACGACCTCTTCGACGCTCATCTTGTTCTTCTTTTGGACACCCGTTAGCTCATAGCCAGCACGGGCCTGAAAACCGGTTTGAACAGGCCCGGGGCACAACACGGTCATGCGCACACCGCTACCGTCTATCTCTTCGGCGATGGCAACTGAAAGACTCAAGACATATGCCTTGGTAGCTCCGTACACCGCCATGTAGGGGACGGGCTGAAAGCTCGCCGTTGACGCTATCTGAATGAACCCGCCCCCTTGGCGTTCGACGAACTTCGGCAGAAAATGCCTCGTTATGCTCAACAAGGACGTGCAATTGAGCGCCGTGAGATTGACCTGGTGCTCGGGGTCCTGACGCGAAAAATGACCCGCTCCACCCATGCCAGCGTTGTTGATCACGTGGTCGATTCGAACGTCGAGCGCGTCGGCCTTTTGCAGAAGCTCGGCAACACCTTCAGAGGTTTCCAGGTCCGCCGCGATGATCCGCGTCTCGGTGCCCAACTCATCGGCGAGTTCCGCAAGCCTAGCTTCGCTACGCGAACAGAGAACCAAGTTCGCGCGTCGCTGTGCCAACTCCACCGCAAACTGCCGCCCGATCCCAGACGAAGCTCCGGTAACGAGAACCCATTGCCCAGCCCAATCGATTGCACTCACCCTTGCCCCCCAACGCTGACCTGACCGCGCCAACGCAGCCAGTGATCCGCTAGGACAATGGCGATCATCGCCTCGGCCATGGGTATGAACCGAGGCAGGAGGCACGGGTCGTGGCGCCCCTTGGTACGAATCGTGGTCGGCTTACCGTCGCGGGTGACCGTCTTCTGCTCTTGAGGCAAGCTGCTCGTCGGCTTGACCGCGGCGCGCAGCACGATCGGCATGCCGCTGGTAATACCGCCGAGCATTCCACCATGCCGATTGCCTTCGGTGCGAATGGTCCCATCGACATTGACGAATGGATCATTGTTTTCGCTCCCACGGGCGGTGGCGCAGCCAAATCCAATCCCGTACTCCACGCCCAGCACAGCCGGCAGACTAAAGAGGGCCTTGGCGAAGTCCGCCTTGATTTTGTCGAACACGGGCTCCCCCAATCCAGCCGGAACCCCCGTGGCGATGATCTCTGCGGTTCCTCCTATTGAGTCCTGGGCCTTTCGCACAGCTTCGATGAGTGAGATCATTTGTAACGCCACTTCGGCGTCTGGGCAGCGCACCGGGTTAGCCGTACCGTCTGGGAACTGTTCTACAGCTTCTTGTGTAAGGTTTTCGGGATGAGGAACTGACGCTACTAGGTCGCCAACCTGCTTCGTATAACCGACCACTTTGCCGCCGAAGGCCTGGGCAATCAGCGCTTTGGCGATGGCTCCTGCCGCCACGCGCGCAGTCGTCTCCCGGGCGCTAGAGCGTCCGCCCCCGCGATAGTCCCGAAAACCGTACTTCGCGTCGTAACTCTGGTCTGCGTGCCCAGGTCGGTATTTGTCTTTGATTTCCGTGTAATCCCGGCTCCGCTGGTCCTCGTTGCGAATCAATACCGCGATGCTGGTGCCAGTCGAACGTCCCTCAAAAACACCCGCCAGAATCTCCGGAAGGTCTTTCTCCTGGCGCTGCGTGACGATCTTACTCTGACCGGGACGGCGACGCGCCAGCTCGGCCGCGATGGCCTGCTCTTCGATCGCGATGCCGGGTGGACACCCATCGATGATCACGACGTTGCCAGGCCCGTGCGATTCACCGGCCGTCGTCACTCTGAAGGCTGTCCCAAATGTGTTGCCTGCCATGCTGGCTGCGGGTCTATCACAGGGATTGCTGCCCCGAAACTGTAGGCGCAACTGGACAGGACCAGGGCACCGAATCAGACTGATTGCCGGCGGCGGCACCGGATGGAACCGCTGGATCACCACCGCCTAGCCAGCCGATGCGACCTGTTCGAACAACTCGCCTTCTCGCGCTTCTCGGGGCGTTCGCACTGCCCGCATGCGTGAGCAACCTCTCCGAAGAGTTGAATCGCTACTCGACCCCAGTGGACGGCACCGATGAGCCCGAACCGCTCACCACCAGCGATGAATCCGCGGGTGACGAACCGACCTCGTCCGTCAATCAGTGTAGCGACGGCTCGAAAAATGGTTCGGAAACGTCGGTCGACTGTGGCGGCGATGAGTGCGCCGCGTGTGGGCTGAATCTCACCTGCAACGTCGATGACGATTGCCGCAGCGGCCTGTGCAATGGTCAGTGCATACCAAGCGGCTGCGCCAACGAACTTCAGGACGAGGATGAATCCGACGTGGATTGTGGCGGAAGCTGCACCCCATGCGAGGCCGGACTGCGCTGCGACACTGCAGACGATTGCCAGAGCCTGGTCTGCGGCGAGGACGGTCGATGCGCCACCGCTTCCTGTGACGATGAGGTCAACAACGGGCTCGAGACTGGCAAAGACTGCGGGGCTGAGTCTGGATGTGGACTGTGCGTGGAGGGGGAGGTCTGCGGGGACGACGGCGATTGCGCGGAAGGTAGCTGCGTGTCTGGCATCTGCGCTCCAGCGCGGTGTGCGGATCAGGTCAAGAATGGCGGCGAGACGTCCGTCGACTGCGGTGGCGACTGCCCTGCTTGCGGTGATGGGGACACGTGCGTCGAATCTGGGGATTGCGCGAGCCGACGCTGCGAAGACGACGGGAGCGGAGAACTCATTTGCCAACCTGCGGCGTGCGACGACCGCGTGCTGAACGGCGACGAGGCAGACGTCGACTGCGGAGGAAGCTGTGAGGCGCGCTGCGGAGTGGACATGCGCTGCGAAGAGGCGTTGGATTGCGCTGAGCAGGTCTGTCGTCGCGACGACGACGACGAGTTCCGGCTCTGCAAACCGGCAAGCTGCGAGGACGAAGTCAAGAACGGTGGAGAGACCGCAATTGACTGCGGTGGCGACTGCGGGCCATGCGGCGAAGGCGAGAGCTGTCAAGGACACAGCGACTGCGAAAGCAACAGCTGCGACCAGGTCTGCCTGGCGGCCGCGTGCACCGATGGGCGCAGGAACGGGTCAGAGAGCGACCCCGACTGCGGAGGCGACGATTGTGCGCCGTGCTTCGCGGGAGCTGCGTGCAACGTTGGTGAGGACTGTGCGAGCGGCACCTGCGAGGATGCAGTTTGTACAGCAAGCGGAACCGGTGCGATCTGCGGTCAACCGAGAGACTGTCTCAGCGGGTTGTGCGACGAAACGTGCCAGTCCGGCGGTGCAGGCAGCGAGTGCCGCCTGGCCGCCGACTGCTTGAGCGACGCGTGCACGGATGGCGCCTGCAGCCCAACGTTGATCGGCGGCGACTGCCGCGACGACGATGACTGCCTCAGCGACCGTTGCGTCAACTCCGTGTGTGAACCCGGCAGCATCGGCGCTACTTGTAGTTTGGCGGCTGGATGCGCGAGCGGGGTCTGTCTGGACGAAGCCTGCGCCCCGCTGGATCTTGTGATTGGTTCCGAAGACGTCACAGATCAGGAGCTGACGGTCGTGCACTTCATGGTTGCTAGCGGCAATGTCGATGTTACGTGGGATGAGCTGGCGTTCCTGTACTTCTTCGAACCCGAGGTCCGCAACAACCTCCAAACGAACTACGAATCCATCGAGTCCGGCACCAAAATGTGCGTTGAGGTGGATGAAGACTCGTGGGTGTACTCCTGGCGCAGCCCAGAAAACGGTGCCGTCCAGCCGACTCCCATCTACTACTACGCGCAAATCTACGACGAATCGTGGCTGCCAATGGAGAACGCCAACGATCACTCATATGTCGGACGAGCGGGGCCGAACCCCAACATCGTCGTCTGCCGCGAGGTCGCAGGCACCTGGCGTCACGTGCAGGGCAACCCCCCACCTGGGGTGAACGACCCCTGCTGGGCGGTCGAACCAGACTGCACCGCCATGACGTGCGACGACCCCGAGAAATAGCGCCCCCGTGGGGCGTGATGGAATAGCCGTCCGATCACCAACTACCGAGGGCATCCAAGCATCGCGATGCCCGGCGCAACTGAGACCGCTCAGCCCTGAGGCGGTCTGTGGCAAGTTGAGTGCTAACGGCTCTATCACGCGACCCAGCGAGAGGCTATAACTCACCCATGAGTGTCCTCACCGCGCTATCCGAAGAAGAACGCCTATTTCAATCCAGCGTGCTGAGCTTCGCGCGCGACCGAATCGCACCGCACGTATCGAAAATGGACGAGCAGGCAGCGATGATGCCGGAACTCATTGTGGAGTTGTTCGAACTGGGGCTCATGGGCATCGAAATTCCAGACCAATGGGGAGGCGCCGGCAGCTCATTCTTTACGGCCATTTTGGGGGTCGAGGCCCTCGCCCGCGTCGACGCCAGCTTCTCCGTCTTGGTCGACGTACAGAACACGTTGGTAAACAACGCACTGCTCAGGTGGGCGACGGAAGAACAGAAGGATCGATACCTGCCGAAGATGTGTGAAGGCTGGGTGGGGTCGTACGCGCTGAGTGAAGCGGGTTCAGGCTCCGACGCCTTTGCGCTTCAGGCGCGGGCCTCTGACGACGGGGACCACTGGTCACTGAACGGTCAGAAACTGTGGATCACCAACGCCAACGAGAGCAAGCTGTTCATCGTTCTTGCCAACGTCGCTCCCGACAAAGGCTACAAAGGCATCACTGCGTTCCTCGTGGAGCGAGATTTTGAGGGGTTCTCGGTAGGGCCGAAGGAGAACAAGCTCGGGATCCGTGCGTCGAGCACTTGCGCTTTGAACTTGGAAAACTGCAAGGTGCCTAAGGCGAACGTCCTGGGAGAAGTCGGCAAGGGGTACAAAATCGCGATAGAAACGCTCAATGAGGGGCGCATCGGGATCGGGGCGCAGATGCTCGGGATCGCGCAAGGCGCGTTCGATGCGGCCATGGCGTACATGATGGAACGAAAGCAGTTCGGCAAACCCATTGCTGAGTTTCAGGGCATGCAGTTTCAGTATGCCAGGTTGGCAACAGAGATCGAAGCAGCTCGCCTGATGGTCTACAACGCGGCACGCCTCAAAGACGCCGACCAGCCCTTCATCAAGGAAGCCGCCATGGCAAAACTCTACGCGTCCGACGTCGCAGAGCGATCTGCGTCACTCGCCGTGGAGTTCTTGGGTGGCGTCGGCTTTACCAAAGAGTATCCAGTCGAGAAGTTCTACCGAGACGCCAAGATCGGCAAGATCTACGAGGGGACCAGCAACATGCAACTTCAAACTATCGCCAAGCTGTTGCTGAGCGAGTACTCCTGAGATCCAGCGCCAAGCACGACCTCAGCGACTGAGCGCTTCCCGACGTACACGAAAGCGCTGTTCGGAGCCGTGCCGCCGAACCTCTACCACCACGTCAGTGCCCGCGCGCCCGTTGGTCGCGCGGCGTGCTGCGCGCATCGAGCGAACGCTGGAACCATCCACGCTCACTAGTACATCGCCAGCTTGCAGCCCGGCCCGCTGAGCTTCACTTTCTGGCGAGACGGCGACCAGGACGACAACGACACTATCCGCGTCGTCGCGTTCTCCGAAGGTAACCGCGAAGCCTCCCTGATCCGGAGTGATCTCGTCCGCCTCATAGGCGCTGAGTTCCACCGACAGGTCTTCCAGAACATCGCCAGGCAGAACGGCGACTTGCAGCGAGCCGCGGCCGCGAGTCGTCGAAAACGCGAAAATCTCGACGTTGCCCGGGGCAACACCCCGCAACTTGAAGCGCCCTTCGTCGTCGGTCGTCACCATGCCTAGAGGGAGACTCCCTTGGGACAGGTGGCTTCCTATGAACTCAGTCGCGACCCGTGCACGGGCAACGACTTCGCCTTCGGCGTCCACCACGGTGCCCGACAAGGTGGCGCCCTCCTGTAGGTCGAACGGATCTAGCTCGAAGGCACGGTCAGCGCGTCCCGTCGCCTCGACGCGGGTCGACAGCCGCAGCCCGGCGTAGTCATCGTGCGCCACCTCGAAGATTACCTGGCCACGTGGGACCTGATCGAACTCGAACGAGCCGCGCGCATTCGTCACCGTACTGTCTTTGTATCCTTCCGAAACCACGGTGACCCGCGCTCCGGCGACATCGACGTGGCCGCGGACAGCCGTGACCTTACCCGCCACACGGACACCGCGAACGAGACGAATCTCGCGTTCCCGAGGCGCTTTGCTCAACTGCTCGGCGAAGGGAAGAAAACCAGGCGCGCGTACGTTGACCCGCAGAGATAAGCCTGCGGCATCATCGATGAGGACTTCGCCGTTCTCTCGCGAGAACTGCGTTTGCCGCAACGGGACTTCTGGCTGCAAGCTCAACACCGTCACCTGGGCCAGGTCGATCGGATCGTCGTCTTCGTCCACCACCCGCCATGTCAGGGCATCCCGCGTGTTCGGCAGCACGAACTCGTGCTCCCGCTCCTGCCCAGCTCTCAAGTCGAACCTCTGCTTCCAAACGAAGCGCGTGGGCACCTCTGGTCTGGCAAGGGACACCGTGACGTGCTGGGGAACTGCCGCCAGACGGAACATGCCGTCCGCTTCGCTTTGCATGGAACGTTCGAAGCTCCCACTGGTCGCCGCTACTACGACCCGCACGTTGGGCACGGGAAAACCGCGCTCATCCACCACACGACCCAGAAGGCGCCCACCCTCTGAGAGCACGACCTCCACCTCTTGCTCCCCGCCGGGCCCGAGCACCACCGTTTCACTCAGACCCTCGACGTAGGCGGGGTGTCGTACCAGCGCCCGCACTTTGCCGGGGGGCACTGGATGCGCCGAAAATCTGCCCTCGACGTCGCTGATCCACGGCTCGTAGTCTTCGGGCAGCTCGGCAAACCCAGCCAGCGATTCTCCCGTCTCATTGACGTAGGGCACATGACCCACCGTAACGCCGAGTTCACCTGCCGGGATGAGTGGAAGCGGCCTCATGGCGAAGTCGAAGTGTGCGTCGCGATACGCCGCCAAGAGGGGAGTCTCGGCAATGGGCAAGCCGTCGGTATCCAGGCCGATGACCTCCACCCTGGCGCCCGCAATGGCGTGTCCGTATTCGTCAACCACCCGGCCCTTCAGGCGGCCTCCCTTCATCAGAACGACGTGGATTGGCTCATTCAACGCGTCATCGACAGGGATGGCGCCTCGCCCCACGTAACCCTTTGCCCTCACCGAAAGGAATGCCGGACCGGGCGAGAGCGGGCCGATGGTCGTCAGACCTTCGACATTGGTACGAGCGGTCATCGGAAAGGGACTCAGCCCGAATTCGGCAAGTACCACGGATGCGTTAGCGACGGGCCGGGACAGTGGCTTCTCGCCGGTCACCTTGACGCGCACGAAACGGCCAGGACCCAACTTCAACTCAACTTCGCGGCGTTGACCCCGTTCGAGGCGCACGCCTGATTGCACCGCCGATACCAGTGATCCCTTGCGTGCCCGCAGGTCGTAGACGCCGGTGAGCAGACCCCCGAGCTCGGCGCTACCGCTCGCGTCTGTCTCGAGACGCCGCGCGGGCCACAGACTGGAGCCGACGATGTAGATCTCCGCTTCGGATACGGGCTTGCCATCCGCGTCGACGACACGAACCCCCAACCCGCCGAGCTTGCGAAGCACGACGTCGACGTCGCCGACAACCCCCAGCTTCTCGGCGGCTTCGAATCCCTTGGCGAATATGCGGAGTCGATACGGCCCCACACCGAGCCGCTCGAACGTGGCGAGCCCGTCGTTGGCTGTGAGGGCACCAAAGGGAAGGGGGTCCGCGTCGTTCACCAGGACCGTGGCACCTTCAATCCCGGCGCCTTGGTCGTCCAGCACCTGCACACTGATGGCTCGAGCGTCCGATAGCACCAGCCGGACATCAGAAGAGACCTCAAACTCGACCCGACGGGAAACGCGGGACGCTCCGGGGGCTTCCGCCAACACCCATAGGGGGCCCACTGGCAAGCGCAGCACGACGCGGCCATCCTCCCCGGTAGTCGAGGTAGCCACCAGGGCGAACACCCTGTCGTCAGATTCGGTGAAGACACGGACGGCCGCTCCAACGACAGGACCGAGCTCCCGAGTCGAGGCGGCAGCACCCGACGGTGAGGACCCGCCGGCGTCCGCATCGCGCGCGCGGCCCCCCCGCACGACCACGACCTCAAGGTCAGCGTACCGCCGGTCATCTTCCGTTGCGCTTCCTTGCACCGCCAGCGGCCAGGACGCCCAGCGCACACTCCCGAGCACGAGGACCACCAAGCCAACGACTAGCAGGGCGAATCCCGCGTGGTGTTGGGCGCTGGAGATCCAGCGGCAGCTCACCCTGGTCGTCTTTTCGGACACGCGCACAGCAGATTACATAGCTCGCGGCTCGCCACCAAGCACCGATCCGAAAGAACGCCCGAAGCCTACTTTGTGTGCCATGTCGACAAAAGCGTTGCCTGAACTAAAACACCGTATGAGCGGTGGCCCGTCACTTCTACGCTTTGCTGCACTCGCGGCCCTGGGGTTGTGCGCTGGCTGTGCCCAGAAACGAGAACACCCTCCACTGGCTTCCGACGGGTACGAACCATCTGAGCCGCGTGTCGAGCAAACAGATCTGATCGAAGAGACTGGCGGCTCCACCGCGTGTGGAGAAACCGCCATCGAGCTACCGATCAAGAGACCGAACTTCTACTTTCTGCTCGACTCCTCGGAGAGCATGCTGGACACGATGCCTCATTCTGGGGGCAAGGACCGCCACAGCGCCGCGCGGGCCGCGATCGCCGACATGCTGACGACGGTCGGTCATCGCGTAAACTTCGGAGCAGCAGTCTTTCCTGCACCGCAATCCGATGGGGCATGTGCTCCAGGCGAGGAGGTGTTCGAACTTCGTCCGGGGGACTCTCGGGTCACCCAAACGGACGAACTCGGCCCACAGTTGAACGCACTGCTGTTCAACCTGCGCAAACTCACACCCAGCGGTGCAACGCCAGTGACGTCGACACTCCAAGAGCTGTCGCCCATGCTAGAGGCGCTCGAGTCGCGGACGTTCCTCTTCTTGCTTACCGACGGCGCCCCCAATTGCGACGCCGATGGGTGCACCTCCGACAAATGCATCGCCAACATCGAGTCCTTCTCCTTCGAAGACGGCTCAGTCTGTGACGACTCCCTCAACTGCTGCCAGCCTGGCCTCCTCTCGCACCTATGCCTCGACGACTCCGGCGCGTCCAAGGAACTCCGAAAACTCAACCAAGGAGGGGTCAGGACATACATTATCGGCTTTCCTGGCAGCGAGACCTATGCCGACGTGCTGGACGGCATGGCCCGCTCTGCGGGGACGGCCCAACCCGACGCGGGAACTGGGTACTACCAGGTGGAGGACGTCGAACAGTTGGCGAAGACTCTGACTGCGTTGGGCCAGGAGTTATCGCTGGATTGCACGCTCGAGCTCGAGGAGGAACCGGAGCGCCCGGACCTCGTTCGAGTCTTCGCCGACGATGACGAACTCCAAGTCGATGATGAAGACGGCTGGGAATGGGTATCAGAGGCGCGCATCGACTTGCTCGGGGACGCGTGTGAGACCTGGAAAAGTGGTGAGTGGTTCCGCATCGACATCGTAGAAGGCTGCGAAACTCGTGTGCGCTAGCAGATCGCAAAGGGTGACAGTCTGTCCACACGTCAGCGGTTTTTGGGCGCGCCGCGGCGCCACCGGTGTAGAATGCGCTCCGTGAAAACGCCCGATCTATCCCGGCACCGAGCGGCGATCGATAGCATCGACCATCAAATTCTCGAGCTCCTCCAGCAGCGCCTCGAACACGTGTTGGCTGTAGGCGAGATCAAACGGGCTCATGGGGTCAAGGTCTACGACCCGGACCGCGAACGCGAAGTGCTCGAGCGCCTGGTGGCAGCACGTCAAGCACCTTTGCGACCTGAGACCGTTCGGCGGATCTTCGAGCGCATCATCGACGAATCTCGAAGTCACGAGCAGCACCACATCGCAGAAGTGAGCGAGAGGCACAAGAAACAGGTTCCGTAGGCGCGTTCGACGACCGCAGGTACTCAGTGCAGCGTGTGCCAATTTCCGTCGTGTTCGACTTTCGGCACCAGCGAATCGCGCCCCGCTTTCGCGGGAGGAGATCGGGGATCCGGCGGACGAGCGACGACCCACATGGGCGGAGCTGCCGACGGCTCGTCCAGAGCCAGCAACGCACGTTGGGCTCGCGCATCATCCAGCGCCTCTTCTCGCGCCCACCGCGCCATGGTCCGCTTGTGCTTGGCACGTTTGCGACGCCAAGCGAGCGTTACCAGCACGACGGCTATCGTCCACAACACGGTGCCACTGAACAGCACTGGCCAGAAACTGAAACGCCCTTCGACGTCCTCCAACCATGCGCGTTCCAGGTTGTAGACGTCCATCCCATACGCGTCGTGCAACGCGCGGTCGAACCCTTGGCCGCGTCGCAAGCGCGATATCAGCAGGCGAAAGCGTTCGCGATCTTGCGACCTAAGCAGGTAACGCACGATATCCGCAGACTGAGCGTACGCCAGCGGCACCCCGACAATGTCGTTGGGGAACCGCCGATCCAGCTCCGCAAGTGGCAACAACTCTTCAGCAAGACTGGCGGTCGCCAGTGCACGGGTGCGGGCGAACGTATTCTCTCCCGACAAGTGAATCGCCAATCCTTCGTTGAACCAGAGCGGCACTCGGTGCCCCTCGAGTGCGTTGCTCAGCGCCACGTGCGCAAGCTCATGCCGGAAGGTGGTACGCAAGTCGTGCCCATCGCCGGGGTGCAGCGGTTCGTTCGTCAGTAGGATCAGGCCCAGACGCGAATAGGCAACGCCCGCGGCATATGGGGGGTAGGGCGCATTCGGAGGCGCCAACTGCGTCATCTCCCGCGGTGTCGAGGCCAGACGAACGAATACTTCGTTCAGTACCTCCCGCCCCAGTCGCTCGGATGCTGCCTGTTTGAACTCGTTGGCTTCCTCGATGAGCTCGTCTTCCCAATGGGAAAGCTCGGGCGGGTACGCCAGGTGAAGCCATCCGACCTGCTTCACCTCGTAGCCGGTCGGAACTTCGGGCAGCGTCACCTGACCGTGAAGTGCCGGCGTGTCCGCAGGCGCCCGCGCGACGTCCGCCGATGCTGGCGCGCTCCAGAACAGGAGAAGCGCAACGAGGAACGCGGCAACTGCGTTCAATGCCGACGATAGGGTCCGAGAGCGCATGACGACAATGACGAGCACTCGATGCGACCGCTCGTAATTCAAAGGCTGAGTCCGCCCGCCGCTGCCGTCAACGCCCGGACAGCTGTTGACGACAAATCCAACCGCAGCGGCGGCCCTCGGTCCGTCGAAACCCAACACGGCGGTGGAGCAGCACATTGTCATGCAACACTGGGCTTGACGAACTTCGGTGGTCGGACCGCACCCTTAGCGGCACCTTTGAACTTGCCTCAGCGCGTTTCTGCTTCCGTGTTCAGTGCAACAGCCCAAACGGACCAGCAACAACTGGCGCGATTTGGTGCAGTCTTGCGGGCGTCCCGAGCGTAACAGCTCCCAGAGCACCCAAAGCAACGAGCCCTGCCGGCACAAACCACCAACGCTCCGCGCGCTCTCCCAAGTAGCGGCTCGCGGCGTACGCCACCACCAGCAAGGCCGAGCCAAGTCCGATCTCGAGCAGGACACCAACACCGAGTGCGGGGGCCAGTTGCCAAACAACCAAGGCGGAGGCGACACCGAATAGGGCAACGGATGTCTCCACCCTCAACCGCAAACGAAACGAGACCAAAACCGAAACCGTCGCCAGGGCGAGCGCGATGACCGCCCACGTCACGGCTCCGAGTGGCCGATGGTGGGTTGTCTTGTAGAGAACCAACCCCAGACCGACACCTCCAACAAGTAGCAAGCTGGTCGCCAAGGCGACCCGGCCGACTGCGGAGGGATCGCTTGGAATGCTTCCGAGCGTTACCAGGACCAACCAGAACGTGGCTGCCCCGCACGCTACCAGCCACGCGGTCTCAGACAACGACGCTCCTCGAACTAGAGGTAGTAGGGACCAGATCACACCCGCCAACAGCGCCAGGTGGGCGGCAGGTGCAGGGCGAAGTCCGGAACGCGGGGAAGTTGTCATCGTCGGCAAGGTTCTGGGTGCTCTAGGGTCAGACGCGCAGCGTTTCTCGCCAACACCGGCGTCTCCGGGCTTTCGAATGCCCGCAGCCGTTGCTCGAGATCCGCAGGCTTCAGCCGGCCTAGCGCGGCGAGGCTCGCTCGGCCAACAATTGCGGCGTGCTCGGACGCACCCAGCCGGGACAAGACACGAGCAGACGTCGTGAGCTCATCCAACATACTACGGTCGCACAGTTGTCCCAGGGCGGCAGCCGCTGCCGCTTGAACATAAGGATCGGGGTCTTCTCGAAATGCCGTGCGCACGACATCGATGTGGCCCCGTCCACCCATCAGTCCGAGCGATAACACCGCCGGGCGGCGGACGTCTGGAGAAACATCGAGTTCGACCGTTTCAGCCAGAGCAGTGAGGATCTGAGGTGTAGGGTTCATCTCACGTAGCGCTCGAACGCCTGCTGCGCGCACCAACGGCCAGCGATCCTTTTCTACGCGCAGAGCGATAACACCCGCTGCTGCCTGCGCCTTCTGCTCACCTAGGCTCGTCAGCGCAGCCTGACGTACCCGAACGGCATCATCGCTGGCCGCCCGGGTCAACGCGTCAATGACAGGCGAGGCATTCGCCGCCAGCCGCGCAGCCTCTGCACGCACAGCAGGATCGGGATCACCGGTAATGACGCGCACCAGGACAGCTTTTGACTTTGGATCGACCGACGACAGGTGCGCCACGGGGGCCAGCAGCAGGTAACGGGTCCGAAAGTCAGGGTCACCTCCCAACAACCGCCGCACGGCCTGGCCAGCCTGAGGTTGGAATTGTGCGATACGCTCCCCCATTGCCCGCAGTAGATCTATCCGCGACTTTACTGCCAGCTCGGGCGACACGAGCCAACGTGCCGCCGCTGCGTGGCCTAGCGGTGCATCCAACGCTGCCGCTAGAATTGCCCGCAAAATGCGCCGACGCCCACGGCCGCTGTCGGCCAAGCGCGGAACCGCAGCATCCACCAAGCGCTCGGGCGCGAGCGACACCAGCAGTTCACCGATCACCGCGAGACGCGGACCGTCGGCCTTGCCGAAAAGCTCCACCAACCGCGAGGTGATCCCGGGAGCGCAGCGACGCAATGACCGTTCCCCGTGCTCCTCGAGGGGGCCGCCCCTTCCGTCTATCGCCAGTGCAAAAGCACGAGCCGAAAGTGAACAAGGAGCCCCATCCAGCAGAGCGAGCGCCCGTAGCTTGCCAACATCGGACAACTTGGCGAACGCTCGGTCGACCGCTTTGTACCCGACGTTGCCCAACAAAGAGAGCAGACGAGCGGCCTCGGCAGCGTTCTGGTCGTTCGAGTCCAGCGCGGCGGCCGCTTGGGCGACCTCTGCTTCGGTGATGTCTGCACGAGCGGACAGCTCCGCGATGGTAACGTCCACCGGGCCCTCAGCTTGTGCTGCGTCGAGTACCAGCGCGACGCAATCCGTGGTGACGGGTTTTGGCAGTGTCACGCTGAAGACGGTTCCGGCGACCGCCGCCCATGAGTCCGGCGGCAGGCTCACGTGGTAGAGTTGCCCGACGACGGCCAGCCAGACCGAGGCCGGACCGGTCGCCTCGGGCGCGACATCTCCGGATGGTCGCAGACGAAAGTGAATTTGCGACAGGGCAAGTCCTGGTGGGCTGCTCGCCACGAGGAACTCTCCGCTGCCATTGCCGCCGCGCCGCTCCGACCATGCCGTCGCGACATCGCCGTCCGTGGCGGCACCGCTCTCGGATCCCGATGTGGACGCAAAGCGCGCTTCGAGAACAGGATACTCGACTGGATCGGGGTTTCTGACCGCGTTCAGGCGAGGGGCCGCGTCTCGTTCCGCCTGGGACAAACGTTGGAAGCGGATGCCGCGCAACTTCATCTCCGACGCGTACAACACCTTGGGTTGCAGGAGTGCTGGGCGCCCGCACAGCTGCGCGGCTTCGTCCAGCGTTCCAACGACCACGTCGACCTCGCGACGCTGTTTGTCGAAGACCTGCACCTCCGTACCCGTTCGCTGACCGACGGGACCCGGCCGGTACCCAACGAAGTCCGCGTGGGCGACGACCGGCACGTTCCCCTCGGTCGGCGCAGCGACCACTGCCACCCATCGGCGTTCACCTGCGGGCAGGTCAATTTTTGCGGCTCTTCGTCCGCCGCCCAGGTTGAGGGGCGTCACGCTCTCGACGGTGAAGCCGGCAACGAGCCTCGCAGGCAACGTGAGGTTCTTGGCGGCGGTCCAATCGCAGCGACCTCGACAAACGACGGCCCAAAGGGCCTCCTCGGTCACACCGAGCTCCAATCGAGGCACCCCACCCGAGGCAGGAACACGATACACGACCTTCGGCTTCGCTGATGGAGTCAGTACCGACTCGACGCTCTTGGACGGAGTCGGCGTCGAGTCGTCAGTCGGCGGAACGGCGGTTCCCGAAGCAGTCACTTCTGGGTGTGCGACTGGTGGGGTTGCGACTGCCGGAGCAGATGGCGCGGGTTGTGAGGTAGCCGGGGTCTGCGCCACCACCGGGCGGGCGAGTGATGCACCGAGCAACAGACCGAACACAGGGGACAACAGACTTCGGGGATTCGATAGCTTCATCATCGGACCTCGCACCCAAGGCGGTAGCCTCAGAGAATGGTTTGCTGATCGGATGCGGAGAGGCCCAGTGCCGTTAGCACATGGGACAGGCGCTTGTGGGGCAGGGAGACACGCGTGGGCATACCTCCGGAAAGCCCAAACAGCTCCAGAAAGTTGTATCCACTGTCGAAGCGCGCGGCGACAGTGACGTTGTGCGCGTCAATCACGACACTCACCGGGGCCCGTTCTTGGCCGAGAAGTAGCAGCAAGGTTTTTTCGAAGGGTCCGAATCCGGAGCGGACGTCGACCAATGCCACCCCGGGGTCGAACACCCGGTAGCGTTGGGCGGCACGACGCGTTTCCGTCTCCAGCGCGGCCAATTCCGAGCATGCATCGTCGATGGGGTGCCACAGCCCCGCGTCTTTCAGCCCCTCGTACAAGTGCCGAACGATGATCCCGAACAGCCCGGCATCTCGGGGCCGTGCGCGAAGTGCCCGATCGAAACGATCGGCGATCGCGCTGGGTTTGCCGAGGCGGGTATCGATCGCGTGGGCATCCTGGTCACAACCCGCGTACGGTTCCACCCCGCGTCTCATCCACTTGGCGGCACTCGCTAACCCATCGAAATCCGTATGGCACACGACCGTGTCGACTGGTCCAATACGCTCCACCAGCTCGGGCGTGATCATTTCTGGGCAGGCTCCGTGCTCGGCCTTGGTGCTGAGCACGAACCTGGGATCGTCGCGGTAGTCTGCATGGCGCACGTGGTCGTGGTGGTCCACCCAGCCTCTGAGGCGCTCGCCGAGGCCAGAGATGAGCGGGAGCGTCACTGACTCAAAACCAGCGTTCTTTCCCCCGGCGGCGAACGCGATGTCCACGACCACGACCCTGCCCCGAAGTTGGGACGCCTTGGGCAGACGGCGGGGCGTGCCGAACGCGAGAGCCAACGGGAGCATCGGGGAAACATAGTCCCGCCTCGAACAAATCCCCATGATTTAACTACTTGCCTAGGGGGCAATCCATCGGAGAGCCGACTCCGGCGCGAGAACCGGCAGGGTGTGCCGGAGCGTTGAAAGAGCACGAAAGGGCCGCTAAAGCAGCGCTATGTCATCCATCTCCGATGCGGACTTTCAGCAGGCCCTCGGTCATCCTTTGGACCGCACAGACTTCCCACAGCTCGGCAAGAAGTACGAAGGAAAGGTTCGGGACAACTACAGCAACGGCGGCAAGCGAACGATCATTGTCACCGATCGCATCAGCGCCTTCGATCGAGTGCTCGGTACGCTGCCGCTGAAAGGCCAGGTGCTCAACTACGTGGCCAATTGGTGGTTTGAAAAGACGAGACACATCGCCGGCAATCACGTCCTGTCCACGCCGGATCCGAATGTGACGGTAGCCGAGGAATGTGAGCCGTTGCCGGTAGAGATGGTTGTAAGAGGTTACCTCACGGGTTCGACCTCCACCAGCATCTGGGTTCACTACCAGAACGGAGCGCGAACGTTCTGTGGGCATCCCCTGCCCGATGGGCTCAAGCACAATCAGAAACTACCCGAGGTGCTGCTCACGCCCAGCACGAAGGCAGCCCATGGCGACCACGACGTCTCTGCCTCCCGCGAGGAAATCCTGGAGTTGACCAAGATGCCGGCCAGCGAGTTCGATACCGCAGCAAGACTGGCAATGGAGCTGTTCGCCTTTGGCCAGCGGCAGTGCGCGGAGCGCGGCCTCATCCTGGTAGACACCAAGTACGAGTTCGGAAAGACGAAAGACGGCCGCATCGTCATCATCGACGAGATCCATACGCCCGACTCATCCCGATTCTGGTTTCAGAGCAGCTACCCGGAACGCTTCGAGGCTGGCCAACCCCCGGAAAGCTTCGACAAGGAGTACGTGCGTCGCTGGCTCAAGGAGCGCGGCTTCGCCGGTGACGGCGATATCCCGAACATCCCTGACGAGGTGAAGATCGAAGCGGTCAAACGTTACATCGAAGCGGTCGAGACGATTACCGGTCAGGACTTCGTTCCAAACTTGGAAGAACCGCGGGAACGTTTGCGCAGGAACCTCGGAGTCGGAACATGAGTGACGAGTTCAACCGAGGCTTCGTGGGCATGCTGTACCTGATGAACGTGCGCGGCCAGGTCCTGCGCGACTGCGCACCCGACGACAGCGGTAGCGCGCTGGTCGAGGGCTTGTGTGATCCCGACCGCACCGTGAGAACCCGCTGGCTCGCCCGCTGCCTGAGGGACATCATGAGTGATCTCTCCGCCCGCGAATTGAACTGAGCATGGTCGACCGGGCGCGAATTCTCCGAGGCGGCGGCGTGGATGCGACGGCGGCGATTGGACGTGTACTCGAGCCCGACCGCGCGGACATCGTTCGACGCGAACGTCTGCTTGCTCTCGAGGAGGCACACGAGATACGAAGCCAGGCGTTGGCCGAGGCAGAGCAGATACGAGCTGATACTCGGGTACTGGTCGAGCAGCTACGGCGCGACGCCGAGCGAACTGGCTACGAGGCTGGCTTGGCACAGGCGGTCGTGGATCGGTCTCGTATTGCGCTTCGAGAAGAACAACTCGACCAGAGAGCGCTCGCCCGCAGCATCGAGATCGCCCGCCTGCTTGCAGAGCGCTTGGTGGGGCGTAGCATCGAGGTGGACGACAGCACCGTACTCGATATGGCACACGCGGTGCTGACTGAGGTCCGAGGCGCTCGCGAGATCTGCTTTGTGGCCCATCCAGAAGACGCCAAGTTGCTGTCCCAGGCCTTGCAGAAGGACACAGTCAGTCCCATCCCCATCAGCGTGCAAGCCAGTGACGAACTCGCCCGAGGCGACTTTCACCTGCGGACCGACGGCGGAGTGCTGAAAGCGAGCTTGGGCGAGCGGTTGGACGTATTGGCGCGCGCCCTTTCGGAGAGCATGGAGTGACGCGCAGCATTGACGGTGTGCCGGCCACTGGCAACTGGCGCACGAACCTACTCCTGTTCGGACTGACCGTCGGGAGCGTGTTTTTTGTGGGTGGCGCGGCCTTCGCTGTGCCCTTCCTGCTGATCTTGCTCTTTCATGAGTTTGGTCACTGGCTTGCGGCCCGCGCACACGGAGTGCCTGCCTCGCTGCCGTACTTCATTCCGATGCCAATCGTATTGTTCGGCACCTTCGGCGCGGTGATCGTGATGCCGGAGCGTATCCGCTCGCGCAACGCGCTGCTGGATATCGGTGCGGCCGGACCGCTCGCGGGAATGGTCGTAGCGATCCCTTGCCTGATGTATGGCTTGCACCTCTCTGAAGTACGGCCGGCGTCGATCGGCGGGTATGTCCAAGAAGGACAGAGTCTCTTGTACTGGCTCGTCAAGCGCCTAGTACTCGGGCCCATGCCTGAGGGCCACGACGTGTTCCTCCATCCCACGGCCCTCGCCGGCTGGAGCGGGTTCTTCATCACGATGATTAACCTGCTGCCATGGGGACAACTCGACGGTGGCCACATCGCGTACGCTTGGCTAGGCGAGACGCAGAACGGAATCGCGCTCTGGGTCCGCCGAAGCTTGCTTCTGCTGTTCGTCTACAACGCTTGGTTCTTCCTGGGGCCGATTTGGAGGGGAAGTAGCTCGATGAGCTGGCAGGAGGGCATCGGCAATTCCTTGTTTTGGCTGCTCTGGTTCTTCGTTACCGGCGCAATGGCACGCATGGGCGGTGGTGCCGATCACCCGCCATTCGATCCGGGTGTGCTGAGTCCAGGACGGCGAGTGATTGCGGTCGTGTGCCTGGTGCTATTCGTGCTCCTGTTCATGCCAACCCCCCTTTCGATCTACTCCTGAGCCCGCGCGAGCGGGCACACCCGGCGCGAGTTGACGTCGGGCCAATGACCATCCGCGACAGCGAGCGAACCAGGACCGCCACGCCAATCCGGAAGCCCCACTTCGCGTCGGCTCAGCCGCCTCGAGTCAATCGACTTCCGCGGCCTGATACTTCTTGGCCAATGCTTGGCACACGGCCGGCGGCGCATAGCGGGAGACGTCGCCGCCGTGACGAGATATCTCGCGCACCAGCGACGCCGAAATGAATCCGTGCCGCGTTCTCGTCGGCAAGAAGACAGTATCCAGCTCCGGCGCCAGGTCCGCGTTGGCGTGCGCGATCTGTAGCTCGTATTCGAAGTCTGTCTGCGCGCGGAGCCCGCGCACGATGACTCGCGCATTGATAGACCGCGCGTACTCCACCAACAGACCGTCAAATCGGGCGATCTCGACATTGGGAAACGGTGCACAAACTTGACCGAGCAAGCCCACACGCTCTTCCGCCGTGAAAAACGGTTGCCGGCTCGGGTGATAACCCAGTGCAACTACCAACCTCGGAAAGAGCTTAGATGCCCTCTCGACTAGATCGAGGTGGCCGAAGGTCGGCGGGTCGAAACTACCCGGGTAGATTGCTAGCTGAACCATGGTCAGCCTGCGGTGTCGGGTGTTTCCGCCCCAACGGGTTCCGGAGCCGTGGGCGCTGGCGGGGGCAGGGCGGCGGGCACAGTGGAGAGCGCTTGCGGGGCATCCTCGAGCCACATAGTTCGACCCTGATCAGCTAGCGTTACCCTGAACGCGCTCAAGACGCCGGATCCCAACAAGCCGTCCAACTCGATGCCGAGAACCTGCTCGAGCTCCTCAAACGGGACTCCGGAGATGGCCGAGACGTCGCTCATTCCGTAGGCACCCAATTTCAGCTCCGGCAACCGCGCCTGGCTCAATCCGGCACGACCCTCAATGGGCGTCAGCGCACTCGCAGGGACTTTGGCGCGCTCCCACGCCGGTGCGTCCAGTACCAACGGGTAGGACGATCCTGTATCGACGAACAGGGCGAAGCGGGGTGCCTCGACGTCGGCCCCGATCTGACCGCTCAGCACCATCCCCCCGCCTCGGATGTATTGGATCGGCAACTTGGTAGCCTCTGGCGGCGGTGGCGGTTCGTAGTTGCGAACGACAAACTGCCTGCCCAAAAAGTCGAATGTAACGTTGAGATGCCTCAGCAGGTTTGAACCCAACATCACTTTGATGGGCGCATTGAGCTCACGGGAAATGCCTGTCAGGTCTTGGGTCAGTGCGGGCACGTCCTTGACCTCGATTCGCTGCTGGAAGCGGAGGTTCACCCATGACGGTTCGCGGCCGCCAGCGGAGTCGATGACGACCTCCGTGCTACCTGTGCTGACCAGGCCCAGCACAGGCTGCCCGTTCAGCTCCACGGGGACAATCATCGAGGTGTTCTTCCCTCGTGGCATTTCGACCACGGCCAACATCGGGCCACTCTTGGAAAACGGCTCGCGACCGCGGCCACTACGGGCGAGCTTGAGCACTCCTGCTGCCCACGGATCGCGAACGTCGGGATCGGCCAACAGTGCCTCCAGCTCATCGGACGCTTCCGCGATTCGCCCCGAGTACCAGAGCGCTCGACCGCGGATCGACCGCGCATCGGACCCCTGGACACCAGAAAGGCGCTCGAGTGCTACATCGTAGTCCAGCCGTGCCAATGCAATGCGCGCCGCCAGCACGCGCACCTCTGGGCGCGATGGCTCGAAGGTCAGCGCCTTTTGGATCGCTTCGGCGGCGTCCTCGGAATCCAGTGTCCGGTAGCTCGCCTGAGCCCGGTCGAACCACTGCTTGGCTTGCGGGGGCCAATCGGGTTCTGGTGCTTGCACTGGCGCGCAGCTGCCAAGTACCCCCACGAGCCCTAAAGTAGCGGCCACCGATAGCCGGCGGACATTCACCCACAGCGATTGCATAAGAACGTCGAAATTACCTTTCGGGGTCCGGTCCGGACCCATCCGCAGGCGGGATAGCGGATTTGGCTGCCGAGGTCGAGCCATGTGCGGGTATAACCTCGTGGTGATGCGCTACCACTCAACGGAGCTGTTGGCTGTGCTCACTTGGGCGCTGGCGTGCGGCTCCCCGCCAGGCGCCGAGGACGCGAGCAACTCCCCGGGATCGTCCGAAGATCCCCCACGAGCGGTGCCAGCAGTGCCGGAATCGCCGTCAGCGGCTGGGACACCTGAAGAACAGACTGACCGCGCGCAACCTGCTGCGGAGGAGGTGGCCGAGGAAGTCGCGGAGGTGGCCGACCCCGGCGACGGGCGCGGTGAGGAGTCTGAGCCAGCACCTGCCGCGGCTGCAAGCACCGAGGAAACACGGACAACAGAGGTCATCCAGCAGGTGGTCTTGAACAATCGTCAGGGGGTTCGGGACTGCTACTACTTTCAGCGCCAGAAGGACCCCAAGCTGCAGGGCACGCTCACTTTGCACTTCGAGATCGATCCCAAAGGGAACGTCAAGAACGCGGAGCTAAACGAGGCACGCAGTACGCTCACGCAACCAGAACTCGTGCAATGCGCCCTGCGGGCGGTGAATCGATTGAAGTTTCCCCCATCATCTAGGGGGTTCGACTCCGAGGTGAACTACCCCTTCGACCTCCGACCCTAACGTGGCAACGCCGTTCAGCAGACTTCACACACTTGGCAACGCACCCGATGCGGTGAGTCATCTGTTGAGCGAGACGCGCGACCTGCAGCGGGAGCAGCATCAGCGTCGAGATCAGTGGTTCGCCGACCTGGCGGTCGGCAACAAGGAGCAAATTCTCTTTGAATTCGAAGTTTTACTGAAGGGGACGGCATGCTTCGCGAACCCGAGGAATCACCCTGGCGCGCCGCGTCGGTCGCCCATGGTGGCACAGGACTTTCGGGCCAGCACCATTCTGTTCCGTGACGCGGCGCTCCGATCAGTGGACTTGTGTCGGCACCTGCTGGGTTCGCGCGATCGCCAGTTCGTGTTTCACCGCTACCTGGAGACGGTGCTGCCTGAGGACAACCTCCGAGCCCAACTGGCGCGGGAAGGCGCAGAGCAGCCGTTCCCCGATGACAGCCTGGTCGCCCTGCGTCACGCGCTGTCCAACGTGGTGGAGGTTGTCGAGGGTCTGCTGCGGGCGCCTCAGATCCCCTACCGGCTCTTTTACGCCGCGCTCGCGTTGATTCAGCGCGAAATTGGTCGTAACGCCTACTTCAACCCCCTGACGGCGCTGGAGTTCCGACCCGAGTTCGACCGCATTCAGTCAGCCGAGATCTTGCGGCTGATAGAAGCCGTCCCCGCGGGGGAAGCCCATCGCTTGGTCGCGCTGACGTTCCTGTCGCTGTTTCGGATGCTACGCTACCAGCGGCTCTTGGGGGAGATTGCCAGTGAACCCAGCCCCGCCCCGCGCGGCGCGGGGCGGATCTATTTCGTTCTCAGCGTGCTGAGATCGGACGCGCGCGCGCTGGCCGATTACCTGCAGCGGTCCAGCGGACAGCTGCTCTCGGAGTCGTTCAGACGGTCACTCTGGGAGGTGAAGGCAGGCGAATTATCTAGCAAGTCCGCGGCATTGCGCACGCATGCCGGACAGTTGGTAGCCATCAAGAGCGCGTTGGAGGGTGTCGCAGCCAACCTGCGTCTCGAGATGCGCCGAGCTTTCTTCCACGACATGCCAAGCCCGGGGACGAACGTGAGCGAGCGAGAATTGCGCGTCGCGGTTCAGATCTCACTTTCGAGCCTGCGGCCGGCCCTGCGCAACTCGATCCTCTTTCTTGGCAAGGCCCTCGGCTCGGAACTGCAGGAGCGCGGCGTGTTCGACAATCAAGCCGCACGCCGCGAGACAAGCGAGCGCTTTCGTCGAGACGTGTGGATGTTCGCACAGATTTTGCGGGCCTTTTACACGAAGGCCCAGCACTCGCCGGCGCAGGATCGATGGGGGCCAGTCAACGAATTTCAGTACGTCCGGGAGTTCTTGGCGTACTTCCGCTCCATGGGGTATCCGCTACTACGGGTTGCAGACTACCCCCGATTCGACGCGTTCATGCGGGCAATGGGGCAGCTGAGCGACTCTGACTTGTCCGACCCTCAGCAGTTGGCGCATGCCATCGAGGAGTGTGTGGCTTTTCATACCTTCTTGGAAGATCTCTTCCACCAGATCTCCAAGCGCAGGGAGCTTTCGCAGGTTCCGTTCGATCGCCGCAAGTCGGCAGTCGCGCTCAGACTGTACCTTGGCAACAGTAACCGCTGACGCGTGGGCGTCTTCTGTCTGACGCCATCCACGTCTTGCTAGCGGCAGCCGACGGCGGTGCCCCGAACGGGCCAGCGCAAATGGGCGACGTCGGTTCTGCGGACGATTCCGGCGACGTCACGTTGATTTTCAGGGGCCCCGACGGTGCCGCTGACCCCCGCACTATCGGGAAGTCAGCAGCAGTGCGCCGAGACTGCCGAGCGACCAGATCATCGCCTGGGTGTCTCAGACCTCCCTCACTAAGGTCTGCGACACCCGGACGCTGCTCAGGCCGCTCGGGGGCTGAGAAAGCCGATCAGGCCTTCTTCTTGCTTCGGCGAGCCTTCTTCTTGGAAGCCTTCTTCTTGGAAGCCTTCTTCTTGGAAGCCTTCTTCTTGGAAGCCTTCTTCTTGGAAGCCTTCTTCTTGGAAGCCTTCTTCTTGGAAGCCTTCTTCTTAGAAGCCTTCTTCTTGGAAGCCTTCTTCTTCGCGGTTTTCTTAGCTGTCTTCTTAGCGGCCATGTTCTCTTGCCTCCTGCGAACCCAGGGCGCACAACACATGACGTACACCCAAGGTATGTTGCACGACGTATATTGCCACCTATTGCGATGTGTCAACGTAAAAAGTGCGAGTCCACTTCCCAAAGTCCGTAGTTTTGGCCTCAGTAGCTCCGCAAAGTCTTCATACGGAGCTCATGTATAGTGAAACGCTCAAGACCGCCTGGCCAAATTACTGGAACTTTGTCCACTTGTGCTCTCTGGGCCGTAACCGCTTGGAAACAGGTGACTTTCATCGTTGCTTGACGGCCGGGGCAGGGAGGGGTTAAGGCGGCCTGCGCCTTGGTGTGACGAGGGTGAAAACAATGCAGAAGACACGATCGAGTTTCGGCCGCCGGTTCAGTTTTTTTTCCGCCATCGGGGCCACTGCGCTGCTCTGTGCGTGCGGCTACAGCCAAGAAGAGTGGGATCAAAAGGTCCGGGAGAACGACAACCTGCGTCAACAGCTCCGGGCGCAGCAGCAACAAAGCCAGAAGTGCGACGCCGACTACCAGGCGGCCCTGGGTGAGATTCAGGATCTGAAAAAGAAGCTCGTCGAGAGTGGGGTGAACCTCGACAACCTCACACAGAGCCTCGAGCAGCAGAATCTGGCGCTCAAAGAGTACGAGCAGCGAGCGAAACAGCTCGAGGCTGTCCGACAGCGGTTCGAGCTGCTTCGACAAAAGCTGCAGAAGCTCACCCAGCTGGGCCTCAAGGTCGAGGTTCGGGACAACCGCATGCTCATTCAGCTGCCGGGTGACGTGCTGTTCGCCTCTGGCAAGGATTCGTTAACCGATGAGGGTACGGACATCCTGGCCCAGGTTGCGGAAGTGATCCGAACCGACGATGATCTTGCTAACCGGGAGTTCCAGGTCGCTGGCCACACGGACAACGTCCCGATGCGGCGTGGCCCACTGAAAGACAACTGGGGCCTCAGCGCCATGCGCGCGCGATCCGTCTTGACCTACCTGGTTACGCCGATTGAGGAGGAGGGCGGCGGCCTGAATCCGACGAATTGGAGCGCCGCTGGTTACGCTTCCACGGACCCCGTTGCCAACAACGACACTGAAGAGGGCAGGGCCAAGAACCGCCGTGTCGAGCTCGTCGTGGTGCCGGACGTCAAGGAAATGCTGAATCTCAACAGCTTGGCTCGCTGAACGCGGCGCGGGGGCTAGGCAGTTGGACATCAACGCCAAGATTTGGCGCGTTCGGCCCAGAGGCCGCTGTTTCGATCCGCAGCTAGCTGGTGCGCATGGCAGCGTCGTGACGCCTGATTTGGGGTGTTCACTTTTCTTGACACAGTCCCGTCGTTTGACTAAGTTTCGCGCCTGGCGGCGCCTATGCCATTTTTCGGCCATCCGTATCGCGACCGCCAATTCCCAAAAACGGGGCCACGTAAACGAGAAACCGCAAACGCATACCGCAAATTCATACCCGATATCGCCAAAGGTGAACGACCGCCAAGAATATTTGGCACGACCCTAGGGCACCAGGCAGGTTCTTCGATAGCCAGGCTGGGCCGATGAGTGGCGCCGGCGTCTCGCAGCCGAGGCACCGGGAATAGATTTCGGGGACTGTAGGTTTGACGAAGATCCGGCGTCTCATCGGACGCGCGGAGCTACAACTGAAAAGACCCCAACGCGGTGTTTCGGTTGCTCGTAGAGTCAAGGAGAAATCATGCAGGCAAGCGCAGATGTTGAATTCAAGGTTGGAGACAAGGCCGTCTACCCCGCACAGGGGGTCGCTGAGGTCATCAGCATTGACGAAAAAGACATTGCCGGCTCCCGACAACGCTTCTACGTGCTCCGCATCCTGGACACGGACCGAAAGATCATGGTTCCAGTCTCAAACGCAAATGCCGTGGGCTTGCGTCAGGTGATCAGCGAGCAGGAGATTCGTGAGATCTTCGATATCCTAAAGGAGCGCACCATTGGATTCGACACCCAGACCTGGAACCGTCGATACCGAGGCTTCATGGACAAGATCAAAACGGGTTCGATCTACGACGTCGCCGAGGTACTGCGCGACTTGTACCGGCTCAAGGCGAACAAGCAGCTATCGTTCGGCGAGCGACGAATGCTCGATACCGCCCGGTCGTTGATCGTCAAGGAGATCGCCATCGCGCGCGAAAAGACCGAGGAAGCAGTCAAGGACGAGATCGAGGCGATCTTCTTCTCGAATTGAGTACTGCTTTTCTCGAATTGAGCACTGGGCTTTCGCCCTGAACAGACCCTGCTAGTCCTGCTGGCGGGGTCTGTTGCGTTGTGGGGGGCTAGAGCACCGAACAGGTTGAATCCGCAATCCTTTCGCGCCGATCCTCTCGCTGCGAAGGTCGGCCTCCTCGCTGCGGCTCCTCGACGTGCTCTAGCGGCGGTTTTCTATGGGCGGAAGGGGTGGCAGCACCAGTGCCACTCGCCAGTGACCATTCTCTCTCACGCAGGGGATCTCTGCCACTTCGCTTTCGCTACTGCCAAAGAGCGTCACCCGGGCCCATGAGCCTTTGATTTCTACCTCCGAGCGCATCGGCTCGAAGCGCAGTGAAAACCTCGAGGGCACCAACATGTCCCCCGGTTCCACTGTCCTACCCGCCGCTGCAGTTGCGCGGTCCGCCCGCTCCTGCAGGGCCGATCGCGCTTCGCTCCACAGCAAGTCGACCGCTAGCCTCCCCCGCTCCGGATCGCCGTGCACGCCGCGCATGCGTTCGATAAACGCGTCAACGACGGCGCCGGGACTGGCATCTACCGGGTCATGTTCACATCCGCCCACCAATAGCACCAGAGCGCATGCCGCAACCCGAACTCGGGCGGCAACGCGGACTCTGAACTGATTCCTCTTCGGCTTGCTCATGTAACTGAAAGCAGTAGCTCCGGTCGATCCCACACTACGGGGGCGTGCTCAAGCCAAACAGACCAAATCCTCTTTCACACAAACTTGGCCGTCGGGCACCGCGCACGGCTAGCCTTTCTTCCAGATGAATTGCGACCTTCGCCTGACCCTGGGACGTCAACCCAACCGCGCGTACGCCAGTGCCAAACTCCGCTGCGTCCAGCGGGGTGAGACGGCCCTGCGGTGGGTCATAGGCGACAACCTTGCGGCGCTCGGCGCGCTGTCTTCTGAGCTCAGTGAAACGGTATCGCTGGCCTATCTCGATCCCCCCTTCCTGACGGGACGCAGCCACAGCCGGGTAGAGCGGACACGCGACCAGGGCTCGAAGAGCATCACCAGAACCTCGCGCCATGCTTTCGATGATCGCTGGGACAGTCTCAGCACCTACCTCACCTCGCTGGGTGATCGGCTGGAGTTGATCAGGGACACACTGGCGAGCCATGGCAGCGTGGTGATTCACGTCGACAGCAAGACGAGTCACTACGTCAAAGTCTTGTGTGATGAAATATTCGGTCAGGACGCATTTGCTAGCGAGATCATCTGGAGGTATCGCCGCTGGCCCGCCAAGACTCGCAACTTTCAACGAATGCACGACGTCCTACTGCGCTACGTCAAAGATCCGAACGCTCGCCCTCGGTTCAACCAGTTGTACGAACCTCTCGCCCCGTCGACCCGCGCCACATGGGGAACACGAAAACAGCAGGCGGTCGTTGCCAACGGCCGCAGGCTGCGCTCCAGTACGACCGCGGAACAGACACCGGGCGCGCCCCTGGGCGACGTGTGGGAAATTGGCATCGTTGCGCCTGTAGCCAGGGAGCGAACTGGATACCCGACGCAGAAACCCGAGGCGCTCCTCGAACGCATCATCAGTGGACTCAGCGACCCCGGCGACCTAGTGCTCGACCCCTACGCCGGCAGTGGCACCACGCTGGCAGTGGCCCGACGCCTAGGGCGCCGGGCTCTGGGTATGGACGCGAGCCCCGAGGCTTGGGCGGCGGCGGAGCCTCGCCTGACACAGCATGGGGCTGTGCATGTTGAACGCGTGGAAGCCTCGCGCATCGCGCGAGCAAGCTGAATCGCGGCGAGCATTGCCTTCGACGCCCAAGGCCGCTAGAGCCTTGGGTACATGAAGCAGCGACCAGCGGACCAGCCTATCCGGCTTGGCGCGTTCAGGACGCGAATAGTTGCACTAGTTGTACTGTTGCCCTGCCTAGCGTTCGCCAAGTCAGACCAGCTCGTCGTCACGGTTGGGGGTACGAGCTACGCCGTGAGCGAGGTGCAAGCCTGGCTTGACGAGGTACCCCAGGCCGAGCTTCCAAGAGCTAGCAAGGGTCGTGCGACGAAGATCCGGCAGGTCCTCGAAGAAGTGTTCGTCCCACAAGCCCTGCTGACGGAATACGCGGAGGAAGTCATTGGGGCGGATGACGCTTTTGCGTCAACGCGAGATCAGGCGCTGGCCCGTACGACCGAGCGCCTATTGGCCAGCACCATCGAAGTCGGGGAAGACGAGATTGCCGGCTTCTATGAGCGCTATCGGGATCGTTACGTCAGGCCCGAGGCGATTCACATCTGGCGCATCCTCGTTAGCGAAGAGAGCAAAGCCCGACAAATCCTGGCCGCGGTGGTGGACAAGCGCCTCGGCGTGTACGAGTGGGGCAACCTCGCCCGCATCCACTCAGTCGACGAAGCCACGAAGCACAGAGACGGTTCCCTGGGTTTCGTCCGTGCCGACGGCAGCACGGACGTGCCCCAAGTGCGAGTCAATCGGGCCGTTTACGAGGCCGCCCAGTCCGTCAAGGATGGCCAAATCGTGCCCAACCCAGTTCGCGAAGGCGAAGCCTTCGCGCTCGTGTGGCGCCGCGGCACCCGCCCGGAACAGAAGCTCTCCCTCGAATCTCAGCGAAGAGCGATCACCACAGTGATAACGCGCCACAAGGTGCAGCAGGCGCGCGAAACCTTGGTGGCTGAACTCCGCACACGTTATCTCAAGGATACCAGTCCTGACCTGCTCGATGCGGTCGTGTTCCCCCTACCAATGGACGCCCAGTCTCACACGGCTGCCGATGAGACGGCAACCCAACCCGGGACCCCGAACCCTCGGAAGTCGGACCGAGGTGAACGCTAAGGCAGCGCCGGTCAACCCTGCGAGAACGGGGGCAGCTCCCACCCCAGTTGCTTGAGGATCCCGCGGAAGAGTTGTTCTTCGGCTCTCGCCGCCTCGACAAACTTGACGAATTCTTTCGGCTTGCGCTCTACCGCGCTGCGCGCCGCTCTTTCAGCGTTTTCCGTGAGCAGGAGCAGGTGGGGATGGGCCTGTACCACCTCGGACGGCACCAGCATCCCCCGCGCCGCTCTGACGCGGGCGGCTGCTAGCTGGTGAACGACGCGAGCGAACTCCTCATCGTAGAGTTTTCGGCGCAGCGCTGATAGTTCGAAGTTCACCTCGTAGACCAGGAAACTCGCCCGGTCCAGGTAGCTGCCGGCCCACGCGGGCATTTGCGCTCCGAACACCGCCGCGAACGCGCTCGCACCAAAAGCCCGTCGCTTCATCACTGCTGTCATTCTTCCGACTCCTTCTCGCCGGGCGCGGCGTTGTTGCTGTCGCTGGCTTGTCCAGCAAGGGCACGCGCCGCTGCGTCGCGCTCTGCCGCGCGTTTCGACCGACCGACGCCCTCCGCGAGTTGCGCGCCCCCTGCAACGACGGCCACCTTGAACCAGCGTTCATGCGGCGGCCCCCAAGAGTCGATCACGTCGTATTGAGGCGTGAGGTTGCCGTCCGCTTGCACTTGCTCTTGCAGAGTCGTTTTGGGGTCGTACCCGGCTACGCTTGGTCGCTTCGACAATCCGCTGTGCACCACGCGGTCGCAGATGGCGCGCGCCGCGCCCATCCCCACATCAATGTATGTGGCGGCGATCAATGCCTCCACAGCGTCGGCGAGCACGTTGGTTCCGTCGCGCAGACCCGAGGTCTCGGCACCACGCCCCAACCTAAGCGCCCCGGGGACACCGTGGGCGCGCGCGAACTCTGCCAGGGCTTCTGCGTTGACCAGCTGCGCCCGACGGCGAGTCAGCTCACCCTCATCGGCCTCCGGAAACGCGCGAAATAGTGCCTCACTCGCGCACAACTCCAGGACCGCATCCCCAAGAAACTCCAAGCGCTGGTAGTGGCTGCCTTTGCGTTGCTCGTTGGTGAAACTCGGGTGGGTCAGAGCCTGAGCTAGATGCTCAGCGTCCTCGGGAAGCCCAAAGAGTTGCGCGAGCTCGCGCAGATCTGTCGTCTGTGCTGTTTTCACCGCCAGCGACCATAGCTGAACACGTCCCGCTTGACCTGCTCGAATCCTTCACAACTTGGCACGTCGATGCACAGCAAGAGGCGCTTTTGCGCCTGGCTGCACTGCCCCTCGAAGCTTTGGCGTCAAATACCCCAAACCGGGTCAGCCGGGCGCGAAACCGCCGCACCTCGCGACGACACCTCAGTAGCCGGCGACTGGTTCGCGGTGGGTCGTTGCGGTACCGTTGGTGCCAATGGCGACGTCTTTGCTGGCCTGTCCGTTCTGCCGCGAGTTGTACGATTCCGGCGAAGCGGAGATGTGCCCGGTGTGCGGGGTCGTTTTGAAGCCGCTGGCGGATCTGCCTCCCTCGTTGGAGGTCCGCGAACAACTGGCTGCCGAACTGGAGCACGTTCACCCTGGTGATAGGCTGTTGCCATGGCACGACATGGGGCGAAACAAAGGCCTGATCGCTCTAGGCGCCGTCTTGGGATTGGTCTCGTTCTTCGCTCCTTGGATCGTGCTCGTCAAACCCGAGCTACGCACCCTGACAGGTTTCGACCTCTTCTCGACCCGGGGCTACTGGTTCGCTAGTGGCGCACTTGGCTGGTTCATCTGCATCCCGTTAGTACTGTCACGCCGCAGCGTGTATCAAATGCGCGGCGTACGAGCCGTGGTCGCGCTGTTTTGCAGTCTCACGGCGTGCCAAGCCTCCTTGCTGCTGCTGCAATCGCCGAGCAGCGAGACGATTCCTTTGGAATACCACTGGGGCTGGGGATTCTATACGAGTGCGGTCCTGAGCTTTGTCACCACCGTACTGGCGCTCAGGCTCGGCGGAGAGTTGCCGGATGCACCCAGGCAGGACAACCGCGAGTCCGCTCCGCCGATCTCGACTGATGGACACACTCTGCACTGACGCCGAGCCTCCGGGGCAACACCGCAAACTCGTGAGGCTTAGAACGCCGCGCCAAGTTCAACTGAAAGCTGCCACTGACGCGGTACGGACTTGCAGTTTTCTCCATCGTCATCGCAGTCGGAAAGGTAGTCGGAATCGCGTTCACTCGACTGCGCGTCTGCTGGATCGACCATGTCCGTGATGAACTGTAGGCCCCCGGTGACCATCTCGTATCGATAGTTGAGGCCGAATACCAATCGCTGGCGCTCCAGGTCAGCTTTCTCAAAAACAACGTTGTTGTTGAAGTCCAGCGAGCTTCCACCGGCGCAAATAGATTGTCCGTCGAACTCGTCCGAGGCGCCGGACCCTTGGCGCGGAATGTCTGGCCCCGTGTACCCGCAGTAGCCCAAGGGGTCGGTCGCGGGCGTCAGATCTATCATGCCGGAGCGACCGAAAATCCAGACGTATTGAAAACCCACCGTTGGCGTCAGAACCGATGAACTGGCGATGGTAAACGGCTTCGACAGACGCGCATCCAGCGCGACGGTCGTAAGCTGCAACTGGTCAGTACCGCTAATGGTGCGAATGCCGCCCCCTATCGCCAAGTCAGGGAAGTACCCCAGCACACCAGTGCGAAACCCTTCGAGAAGACTAACGCGAATGTCCGCTCCGCCATTGATGATATTGCTGTCGGGCACGAACCCCACGTTCGCCATCGACTCGATACCCATACCGAAATTCTTTCGGATGTTCAGCGAGTACAGTTGGATGATGGAAGGGGGCCGCCCGAACTCAGGCGCTGCGCCGGTGGAAGGATCGCGTTCACCTTGCACACCCATCTTCCAGTGATTCGAAGTGCTGTCGATGGCCGTGTAGGCGCCTTGAAACGACAGGTGAAACCCGCCAAATCCCGTTGTGCGTGCCGAATAGGCAGCCGCTGGAGCGAGCGCGAAACCCCATTCGCTGACGAGCCGTTTGAACGCCTGGTTGTCCGGCGCGCACAACCCATCCCGTCGCGGCAACCCCATCGCCTGGTACTGATCAGCGATCGCTTCCCGGATATTTTCGTCGTCGACGATCTCGCCCAGTCGAGCATCGGGGTTGGCGCGGCTCGGTCCGTTGCACGCCGGCAACACGACCAGCCTCGACAGCGCGGGATCGAGCGAGTCGGCCGACGCGTCCGGTGCCGCGGTCAAGCCAAGCCCAAAGGCAGCTAAGACCGCTATATACGCTTGTTTTCCCAAGCCAAACTCCGGGAGGGAGGCTACTTGGGGACAGGGACGCCCGTCAAGGCAGAGGCTTCCCAGCCCCCCTTGCCGACACTCGTGACCGACGTGCACAATGCCCCACCGTGTCTGCTCCACCGAACCCAAGTCTTCGTTTGAGAAGCGTTGGCGCCCAGCGCCCATTCCACGTCGTACTAGTGGAGCCCGAGATTCCGCCGAACACTGGCAACATCGCCCGACTATGTGGTGCCACTCAGACACCGCTTCATCTGGTGGGCAAACTCGGCTTCAGTATCGACGAGCATGCCGTACGCCGGGCCGGGGTCGACTACTGGCATCTGGTTCAGGTTGAACAGCACCCAGATCTGGACGCGGCAGAGCGGCAGCTACGAACCGCGAGCAATCGCACTTGGCTGTTATCCGGCAAAGCGCCACGGAGCATTTACGACATCGAATTCACCCAAGGCGACTTGCTCGTCTTCGGTAAGGAGAGCTGTGGCTTGCCGGACAACCTCCTCGACGAACGTTCGCAGGAGACAGTAGGCATACCGACCGTGGGTGCCGTCCGCTCGCTCAATCTCGCAAACGCGGTGGCTATTGTCCTGTACGAGGCTCTGAGGCAGACGGGGGCTATCGCCAGCACGGAGCTGGCCTAGGTCAGCTTTTTTTGAAGAGCCGTCCGAAAAGACCGACGTCCTCCGCCTCTTGCGACCCGGTACGCATTCTGTGCAACCTGAGCTCCCGTTGCGCTTCGACGTGGTTGGGCTGTGCTTCGACGACTGACCTGAAGTCGCGCATCGCCTCGTTCACCAGTCCTGCGAGCTTGAGTACGCGCGCCCGATACAAGCGAACAGCCACGTTGTTGGGTTGCTGCTTCACGGCTTTGACGAGGCGCTCCACGATTGGGAGATACTCCTCCTTTGAACCGCCGTTGATTTGGCGCGCGAGCAACCAACAGTACAAGCCCTCGTATTCCGCCTGCTCAGGGTCTCCTTCCGCAGCCTTCTTGGCCGCATCGAGAGCCTGAACCCATTCGCCCCTCTTGACGAGGACCTCGGCTTTTTGAAACGTCGAAGCGGCTTTCAGCACCCGCTGAACTTCGGCGTGCTCTTCGTCCGCAACCCCGTTGCCAGCGAGCACCTTGTCGTACTCAGCGCGCTGACCCGTCTGCGTCAAGACCTGATGCGCCTCCGTCATTCGAGAGAAGACCTTTGTCACCAGCGGTTTTGCCTCGCTCAATGCGGGGTCGAGCTTGTCAGGATGCCACTGCTTTGCCTTGCCGAGAAACGCCGACTGTACGACAGCTACCGGGGCGTCGCTGGGGACACCTAACAGCTCGTAGTAGTTCGCGTTGAGCAGCGCTTCAGCCTCCGAGTTCAGCGCGTCGCGTCGTTCCTTGAGCTCATCCGGCGCTGGCTCTGATGTTACGCGCCGCGCGGTGGAAGCCATCGTACTGGTCCGCTGAATCAAGTCACGAGGGCGTTCGCTCGCAACCGGGCGATTGAGGAGTGCCACCCCTACCGGTGGCAAGTTGGCTCCGATGTCGACATGCCGAGTCAGGATCAACGTCGTGAGAATGCGGCGCGCGTCCGCTGGCGGCACAACGCCAGAAGCTAACAGCGATCGAACAGGTTGCGGTTTGGCACGCAACACGTCCACCAGCGCCTGCTCACGCTTGCTGAACCCGAAGCGCGCAACCCGAGACATCGGATGCAGGCGAATCGGGCTGTCACCGAGGGACGCCAAGGTGTTGTCGACAAACGCACGAGACAGGTCGCTACCCCGCACGCAGGCCCAGATCACCTGCAGGGGCTCTATCGTGCGGTCTGGCCCCCCCCACTGTCGTAAGAAGTCCTTGTTGGGGTAGAAGCCGAAGACCGTCTCAGGTGGCAGCTTTGCCAGCCAATCGATTTGCTGCAGCACTTGCTCCGTCAACATGTGCTGCAGTTGGTCATCATCTAGCAAACCGGCCCTGACCAACGCCTCCCCGAGGAGGTCCGGTTCATCCGCGGCAATTACCTGTTCAAGCTGGGACTTGGTGACGAGGCCCGCCCCCACACACACCGTCCCGAGGCGAGCGACACCAGTCGCACTCTTTATCTTCGCAACACGACCGTCGACCAGCGTCACCGCGTTCTTCGTGCGGTCCTTGGCCTCCAACACCAAGGTGCCCGACAGCCCGCGATCGAGGGCGGCAATTAGGACCTGGTAGAGCGGCCTGGCCTCCAAGGTGCCGGCCGTTGGATTGCGGGAGTTCATCGCCAACGGACTGATCACTATAGAACGGGCCGACCCCGGACGCCCGGGACCTGCGTGTGATTTCGCAACCTTGGGGAGGAGGAGACCCGACCCCGCAGGCCGGTGGGAGAGATCGACAACGGTTTCTCCCAGGCGGCGCCACAGGCGCCCCGCTCGGCGCCACAACTGCTGCACAAACGGTCCCTGTAGTCAGGGCGGCGCCCCGCGCGGGCGCATCCACTTTCGAGGGTGACTCTCCAAGCCACCGCACTACTGTCAGTCCATGAGCCGAGGAAATCTTCTCGTGGTGGACGACGAGGCCACGATTCTGAGCACGCTCAAGAAGGCCCTCACGTTGGAGGGCTACCGAGTCGACGTCGCGGGGGGAGCGCAGCTGGCAGAGTCGCGCGTGAGACAGGGCAACTACGACTTGGTGCTGCTGGACGTTGCCCTGCCGGACGGTAACGGCGTCGATGTACTGAGTCGACTGCGGCGATCCGGGCATAGCACTCCAATTGTGATGATGAGCGGCCATGCGACCATCGACACCGCAGTGCGCGCAACCCAGCTCGGTGCCACCGACTTTCTCGAGAAGCCCCTATCGACCGACCGGCTGCTCCTCGTCATCGAGAACACCCTGCGGCTCACCAGAGCCGAGGCAGAAGCGCAGGCCCTTCGGGCCGAGGCCGGGTACTTCGACGAAATCGTCGGAACGAGCGAAGCCATGCGGGCTCTCGGCGAGCACCTGAAACGCGCAGCCCCCAGCAGCGCGAGCGTCTTGATCGCCGGTGAGCGGGGCACCGGGAAGGAGCTCCTTGCCAGGGCCATCCATCGCATTTCCCCTCGCGCCAAAGGGCCGTTGGAGAAGCTCAATTGCGCCGCCGTCCCCAAGGACTTGATCGAAAGCGAGCTGTTCGGACACGAAGCGGGAGCGTTCACTGGCGCCACGAAACTTCGCCGCGGGAAGTTCGAGCGCGCTCACGGTGGCACTCTATTCCTCGATGAAGTTGGGGACATGCCGGCGAGCATGCAGGCAAAACTGCTGCGCGTCTTGCAGGAAAACGAGATCGAACGGGTTGGCGGTAGTGAAACCATCGGCGTGGACGTTCGCGTCGTAGCCGCCACGAACAAGAACCTCACGGAGGCATGCGAAAGCGGGAACTTCCGCCCAGACCTCTACGATCGCTTGAACGTCATTCCGCTGACGTTGCCTCCGCTGCGAGCTCGCCGCGAAGACATCCCGGCCCTGGCCCATCATTTCGTCGAGCTAGCGCGTCAGGGCCACGGCCGCCCCGGGGTGACTCTGTCCCACGATGCCTTGCAGGCACTGTGCGCGCACTCGTTCCCCGGCAACGTTCGCGAACTCCGGAACCTGATCGAGCGCCTCGTGATCTTGTCTCCCGACGACAGCATCGACGCCAGCGACGTCGCCTCCGCACTAGGCATGAGCACCACTCCGAGGACTGCTGGCCTCTACCGTCCGGGCGTTCCCCTGCGCGTTCTGGTGGAGGAAGCCGAACGCGTCATCGTACAAGAAGCGCTCGGAGCGCATGGTGGACAGATGGCGAACACTGCCAGGGCACTTGGGCTCGAACGTAGCCACTTGTACAAGAAAGCGAAGGCGCTCGGGCTGCGGGGCGACAATTGAGGTGAGAACTCACGGCGACTGTTCGCCGCTGACCTTGGGATCCAGACTTCGGGCCCGGGTCAGCTGCTGCAGAGCCTCAGCGGGCTTGCCCTGCTGTTTTAGGTATCGACCATAGGCCAAGTGCGCGGCGGCGAGTTCCGGTGGTTCCACGGGACAATCCAGCGCGCTTTCAAACTCCGAGCGAGCCTGCCGATGCCTCCCCGCTTCCGCCAACGCCTCGGCGTAGGCAACGTGAACCGTTGGGTCCTCCATGGCTGCGTACACGCCCGACTCGGCTGCCTCGAGGGCTTCGCCAATGCGTTTGGCCTTGAGCAGGCGCTCACTGAGCTCGCGGTAGATGCGGCCACTGTGTTCATCGACTTCACTCAGTCGTTGAAGCCAAACCAGCCGCTGAACAGGGTCCCTGGCGCTCCTGTCCAACAATCCGTAGAGCGGCTCCGTTTTGGTCGGATCGAACTCGTGCGCTTTGCGTAGCGCGCCAGCAACCTCAACTTGGTCCCCTCTCCCCAGCGCTGCACGCGCCCGCACGATCTGAACCTCGTACCCGTCGTGTCCAGCGTCGAGCAGCTTCTTCGCCAGAGCCCCAGCGAGCTCATGCTCGTTCCGCTCCAACGCCACTTTGGCCTTCACCCACAGCGCGTGTGGGTGATTGGGTTCCGCCCGAAGCGCTCGGCTGAGCGCCTTGTAGGCGAGGTCCAACTCGCCGTGCCGTAGCGCGAGCAGCGCCAGCCGAACTTGAGCGTCCGCGTCCTTCGGAGCCTTCTCGGCACGCTCCTGCACCGCTCTCGGGTCACCAACTCGATGCATGGGAACGAACTGCGTTTTGAAGCGCGCCAGGCGCTTGTCGACGAAAGCGCGGAACTCGGCGTCCAGCTCGGGCGCGCTTTTTCCAATGACCGACTTGAGCACCTCCTCGGTACGCTGACCCTCTCCCCATGCAACCAGCATTGCGCGCAGCTTCTCCCGGCCATACCGCGTGGCAAGCATCTCGACGATCTGGCTGGAAGCGTAGTAGGCGACCGCAACGTCTCCGATGTCCTCCGCGTGGGTGAAGGCCTCGTTCATTGCGCTCAGTTTGGGCAACCTGTCCTCACGTAGAGCGAGGTAGAGCTCCTGATCCCGCTCGCGGGCCCATTCCTTACGTTCCACCAATGTTTCATACTCTGCCAAGCCCTCCGTAAACCAACGGGGTACCCTGCTGCGCGACAGCTGAATGTGAAAAACGTGGGCTAGCTCGTGCCACAATGTCATCCCGACGTTGAACTCTTCGTGACGCGGGCTCATCGACGCAAGTGTCTTGCCGAAGCACACGCCCTGAATCGCGGTGCGCGGTAACCCGCTGGTGCGAATGGCGAAGTTCGAACGTTCGGCGTACAACTCGATCCCCACAGGAGTGGACGGTGTGAAGTCGTAGTACTGCCGCATTTTGCTCCACGCCTCTTGCAGCAACCCTGGCACGTAGCGCTCGAGCACCCCGCGTTCCGCCTTCGGATATCGGAGGTTGAATGTAGCCCCTGGGACGTCCACGTAACTCTCCGGAATGGTTTGCTCGTAGAGGTTGAGGGTGTTGTACACGCGGACGTTGTACGGGTCTTCACCGAAGGCGGTGCGCAACGCTGCCACACCACCTTCGTCGTCCCCATTACGGATCAGATTGATGCCTAGTTGGGCATGGGCGCTCGCATCGTCTGGATCGATGGCGATCGCTTCTCGCATCATCTCGACGATCTCTTCGTAGCGATGTTCCCAATCAGCGTAGCGCCCCACAATTTCGTAGAAGCGCGAGAAGTGCGGGTTGTAAGAGAAAGCGCGCTTCTTGACGGCTGCAAAACCCTCATCATCGTCCGCGAGAAAACGAACCGCCCCCAGAACACCCAAAAGGCGCAGGTCTCGCTGGTTCACCGCCAGACCTCGATTGAGATGCTCCTCAGCCTGTTCAAGCCGCATGTCGCGCAGCGCGATGCCCGCAAGCAGCCCGTGGGCCTGTGCGTGCCTGGGATTTACCTCCAGCGCCGCATTGAGCATGCCCCTGGCTGCTTCGAAGTCGAGTGCCTGCTCCAAATGCACCTGCGCCATGTAGACCAGTGCATCGGGATGATTGGGGGCGCGCGCCAGGACTTCGCTGCTGACCTCCTCGGCATGACCCACGTCATACTTTTCGAGGAATAGCTCCGCGCGCCAGAGCAACGTCTGGTAATCCTTGGCCCCCGCCATTTCCGCCTGATTGAAGGCGTCATTGGCGTCTTCCGGACTGCGCAGGAAGTGAGCGGCCCTGCCCACCATGGCCAGTTCGCGGGCGTCATCGGGTCCGATTTCGCCGTCGTTGTAGTCCTCGACGAGTGTCATCAGAGCGCCTTCGCCGGCTTCGCGCTGGCCGAGCTCCAACAATACCTCCCCGAGCAGGAGCCGAGCCTCCGGCGCCCGCGGTCCACCCTGCAGCAGGACGACCGCCTCGTCCAAACGTCCCATCGCACGCAGCGCGTGGGCCCGAACGATCACGTGCTCATCTGCGTACGCCCCGTCGATCTGGGGAACAGGCCGACTAGCCTCGTCATAGCGCCCAGTCATCCACTGGACACGCGCAAGACCCAAGAGCGCTCTGGCGCGCGTGGGCTCCTGGCTCGCCGCAACCTCGAACTGTTGTTCCGCGACCACGTACTCGCTAGCCTCGAACGCCCGCATGCCCTTGAGCAATGGGGGCGCTGGTGGCACCGCGGGAACATCCGTCGCTTGTGGCGCAGAACTCGGAGTATTTGTCGATTGCGAGTGCTGTTGGCCACTGCATCCCAAGAACAGCGCCAGGCACAACGAGCTAACCCTCATGCGCGAAGCATGGGGCAAAGTCCGAGCGCCATCAACGACGCTGACCTGGTGCCAGGTGCACTGACACCGCATCGCCCGGCCGAGCCCCCACGACGCCAGCCGCGCTCCCACGGCAAACGGCGAGCTCGACCAGACCCCAGGAATTGACCAGCGCGAGCACCTTTCCTTCCTCAACATCTGCGTAAGTTCGACCCCAGGGCAGGACCTGCCCTTGGCAACGAACCTCTTGAACGACTACCTCTTTCGGCAACTCGATGTCTGTCAGCAGGTTCCCGAAGTGGTCCACAGCCGCTACACGGCCGACAATTTCCAGTTCCCGACGCGCAGGAGGGTCCTCGCCCAAGGTCGACCAAGCGGCGATTCGTGGACCCAGGCCGTCAATTGGGACACCCGACGCGAGCTGCGCCGCCGCCGGCGCGAAGACGTCCCGCCCGTGGAAAGTGGGTCCGGCCGAACCAACGTCGAGTTCAACAGCAACCACGCGTTCGTCGGGTGACGATGGGAGCGCTAACACGCCGTTGTCTGGACCCACGAAGTACTGATCGAACGCGCGCGCCGCGATAGCCCGGCGCGCCGTACCCACCGTCGGGTCGATCACCACGAGGTGGACGGTGCCCGGCGGAAAGTATGGTACGGACCGCGCCAGCCAAAATGCCGCTGCATCGACGTCTTGCGCTGGGATACCATGCGTCAGATCGACGAACCGGACGTTCGGGGCAATCCCCAGCATCACGCCCTTCATCACTCCAACGAACGGATCTCTCAGCCCGAAGTCCGTCAGCAGTGTGACGACTCCGCTAGGTGAAACCCCTGCAGGGGTGTTCACGTTGCGCGCATCCGGGGCTCAGGACGCCAGCGGGTGATCCTTCGCGGCCAGCCGTACTGCTCGCGGTTGCGCCAGGCGGCGCGTACGAGCGACCTGGCTAGCTCCTTCATCCATTCTTCTTCTTCTCGAAACTGGCCGCTCTCGAAGCTCACGAGGCCATCCTCGACGGTCACAGCGAGGGCTCCGACGCTCGTGGTAGCGTTCGTCAGTAGTGAGAATTCGTAGCGGACCCGATCACCATCGAGCTGCTTGAGCTTCAACGTGACGCGGCCGCCGTTCTTGGGAGGGTGTTCACCGAGACTGGTCATGGGATTCATCAACGCCGAGTGCGCCTCAGTGTAATGCCCGGTAATGTCCGTTCAGATTTGCGATCACGACGTCGGTGACTTCATGACCCGATCTAGTCTGACCCCAGCATCCTCCAACGCGCGCAGCTGCAATTTGCATAGTGACTGTACGCCTTCCAAGCCCAGATCAATCATGGAGTCCACTTCGGCACGCGGTACTGCTTGACCTTCCGCCGTCCCTTGTACCTCCACGATCGCCCCTTTCGCCGTCGCGACGAGGTTGAGGTCGACGCGGGCCGTGCTGTCTTCAGCGTAGCACAGATCCAGAGCAAGCTCTCCGTCGACATGGCCCACGCTGATAGACGCAACCTGATCGCGAATGAACGGTCGCTCCAGCATGCCATTGGCAAACATCTTGTTGGCGGCCAACCCCAACGCAATCCAAGCGGCAGTGATGGAAGCCGTACGCGTACCGCCGTCGGCTTCGAGAACGTCGCAGTCGAATTGAATGGTGCGCTCACCCAGCTTATCCATGTCGACGGCGCATCGCATCGAACGCCCGATCAGGCGTTCGATCTCCCGAGTCCGACCCGAAAGAGTGCCATTGCGACCGTCGCGACGCTCTCGCCGTTCGGGGTTGGCTCGGGGATGCATTTGGTACTCAGCGGTCAACCAGCCGCCCCCTGACCCCTCGAGGAACCGAGGCACGAAATCGTCGACGCTAGCGGTGACGAGCACCACCGTACCCCCGCACCGATAGAGGACCGACCCCTCGGCAAGTCGATGGAATCCGGTTTCGATTTCAACCTTGCGGTGAACCCTGAGCTCGCGCCCCTGGCGCTTGTTGGACGGCATGGGTCGCTCATATCACGCGACACACGGAGCCCCAACACGACTCGCCCACACCGCTGCCAAAGCATACTGGCGCGTCCTGACCGCGGGCTTGATCCGAAGCATAGACCTTGGTGAGTCGTTGGAAACATTCAATCCTGGACCCGAATGTGCCGCTTGCGAATCCACCTGATTCGGCTAGAGGTTAGTCGGTTTCGGCCAGTTCGACCGATGAGAACGCTAACACCACCGCGAGCAGCCTTGACGGACAGCAGTCCTACCCTCGTTTGCAGCCCCAAAGCCCCCGTGCGCATCAAACTCTCAGAGGTGTTCGACAGCGTGCAGGGCGAAGGCCCCAGCGCCGGCCTCCCGTGCACCTTCTTGCGCTTGGCCGGCTGCAACCTCGCCTGCGCCTGGTGTGACACGACCTACAGCTGGGACTGGCAGAGCCACGACTACGCCACCCACGTCACTGTCCAGCGACCGTTAGAAATCAGCGAACGCTGCCAGCGAGCGGAACGGCTTGTCGTCACGGGTGGGGAACCCTTGCTCCAACAACGGGCTTTGGAGTCCGTGTTGGGCATGCTGCCTGCCGCGCTGCCTATCGAAGTGGAGACGAACGGCACGGTTCTTCCGACGGACGCGCTGCTGGCGCGCGTGAATCAGTGGAATGTTTCACCAAAACTCAGCAACAGCGCCGAACCTCTGGAGCGGCGCCTCAAGCGACGCGTATTGGAGACGTTGCTGGGTACCGGCCGAGCGTGGCTCAAACTCGTCGTTGGATGCCCTGCGGATGGCGACGAGGCGATGGCGCTGGTGGATGAACTCGGGTGGCCTCGCGAACGAGTCTATCTGATGCCGCTAGCCGCAACACGGGAGCAGTACCGCCGGATGCTGCCGATGGCCGAGGAAACGTCGCGCTACCATGGTGTCAACCTATCCCCACGCCTCCACGTTGAACGCTGGAACGGCGCACGCGGCAGGTAGGTCCTCAGCGTCCGGCGCTACGGCTTACTCCTCACGCGGATCTCACAAGCCGTAGACTTGCAAGGCGGCGCGAGTGCGGTCGTCGATCGTGGCGCTTGCCCGCTGCGGGGGATCGCCTCTCTGGTCGGCCAACGTGCGCAGCAAAGCCCGCCAAACCCATTGCGCGATGAACGGTTCCTTCGCCAACAGGTCCGTGCCGCAGCTGGGATCGACCTCCAAGTCGCACAAGTCGGGCGTTTCCCCGAAGACACCTCCAAGACGCCAGGGCCCTAGGTAATAGGCGAAACTGTGACCCTGCATCGTCAGCAGTCCACTGTTGAGCAACCCAACACTGCCACTAGCCACGCCAGCGAGGGTCGGAGTGGAAGCCGATCCGTGCCAAGGCAAGTTGAGCGATTCGTGCAGCGTGCGCGCGATGACTTCCGGCCCGAAGCGAAACTGGGTACGCCGGCTCTGGGGGGCGCCCGGAAACTTCACATACAGTGGTACAGCCAGGCGACTCTCCGCCAAGCTACCGAGGGGCGCGAAAGGAAGCGTCGGCTCGGCACCCATTCCCACGTCGCCCATGAAAATGACGAGGCTATCGTCCCACTCGCCCGCCTCCTCCAGGGTCCGACGCAGGAGCCCAAAACTAGTATCAAACTTGCGCAGCGCAACTTCCTGCAGAGCGGTCAGCCGCAGCCGGTCCGACGAGGCCAGACGACGCACACCGCGCGTGCGATTGCGCAGATTGCGGAGGTAGATCGCTGCCCGCCGAGCGTCGATGGAACCCCCATACTCCTTGGGAGGGAGGGCCTTCGCTTCGCTCTGAGTCACATCCCACGGCGGGTGCGCGCCGCTCAGGTGCAGGACCAGGAGGCGTTGACCGTCGTCGTCCTGCTCAATCCGCTCCTCGAGCCACTTGCGCCCCACTCGAAGCGGCTCCGTCGCAGGCAGGTCTTTGACCGGGGAGAACTGTTTGAAGTCATTCCAACCCCGGTCGAAGCCAAACGCGCCAAACGAGTAAGGCACGTTGGTAAAGAACGCTGAGCTACCTTTTGTGCGTCGCATGCGTTCACTAACGAGCTGTACACCATCGGGAATTCGGGCAGCGGCATCGAGCATCTGATGTTCGTGCGGACGAGCTCCCGTCAGAACGCTAGCGAGCACAGCACTGACAACCGTCGCACTCGATCGGTAGCCGTCAAAGACGACACTCTGGTCAACCATCTGCCACAACTCGGGCATCTTTTCACGCTCGACCCACGGTGGTACCAGCGGTCGATCGAGACCGCCCGCCACCACCAGAACGACGTTCTTCGGAACGGCCGTCTTGACTCGTTCGCGCCGCAGCACGAGCTTTGGTTCACCGAAAACGATACGACCCCCGGAACGCACGTCCAATGCCACGAACTCGATCGCTGTCACCCGTTCGTGGAAGGCGTCTAGGCTGAGCTCGAGTGGGATCCAGCGCCCGCCCGAGTCTTCGCCTTCCACCTTGTGTTCCGCGAGCACTACGTCCCGCCCGTCGTGAGTCCGAACCTTGATCTGCGCAACGCCCTCACCACTTCCCCAGTATCCGAGATCGACGACGAGCCGTGTCCCTTTGACAGGAAAGGTTGGGCATCTCATGCTGCCAGGCGCGCGCAGAGCGATACTGCGTCGCGGCACATCATCCAGAGCCACGTCTTGCAACAGGTTGTGCTTCGTCGGCGCGATGTAGGCATCCTCGATGTCGTCGGGTATGTACACACGTACCCAATCGATCAACGCCTTGGTCAATGTCGGCACTTGTCGGCGCCCCCGCAGTCTCAGCGTCAGCGTGTGACGGCCAGGGAGCAGCTCCTTGCTGACCGGGCCATAGCGGTGCAGCTTGGGTTCCTCGGCGTCCAGTGTCTTTTGCCCGACACGAATGTCGTCAACATCGACGATGAGACTGCGCGCAGCGACACCCTGGGCACGCAAGTCGATGTGCACGTCCTTCGCTGGCCTATCCAGCCAAAAATCGTAGGACAGCTTCTTCGCCTTGACGGCCCCTGTGGAAACCGCCGCGCGCGTCTGATGCTCGACGTCGTCGAACGGGCCCACGACAAATCCGCGGTGCGCATCACTCCACTCCGACCCGATGTCAATCGCGAGCCCACGATGACGCACGTCGCAGAGCGCGATCTCTTCCAGCAGGTCGCGCTCGTCCACGACGGGAACGACCGCCGCGGGCTTGCCTCCTTTGAGCGGCACATCGCTAACCCCTTGGGCCGGAACCGGTTCAGCGCTCTCCACCTTGCGATCGCAGCCAGCGACCGCGACCAACAGCACGACGCCCACGAAGAGCATCAGCAATCCTGGCCCAAGGCGCTCTGGACGCGCAGCAGCCTGGATGGTTGTCAGCGTACCTGTGATCTGTCGAGTGCGATGCACTCAGGCCAGTTAGCATTCCGACGTAGCTCAGCGCCAGCCCTGCCGAGTCTCCCCGGCGAATCAGGGGCTCGGCTGATCGCGCTTGGCGCTCGGCGCTGTTCGCCGCGGGTCGGGGGCACTGGTGCGACTACCATCGTCCGCGTACGTCGCCAACTCTTCGGACACACGTCGCATCAGCGCGCGCTTCTCGTGGAACGGGAGGAAGCTCGATTTGAAGCCGGCAAGCACCACGCCGCGCAGGTCAGCGAAGCTCATGCCCATCTTCGTGTGCACGAGCCACAGTTCGCGTGAAACCGTTGTGTCGGTGATCAGACGGTTGTCTGTGTTGATGGTAACTCGCAACCCGAGGTCAGCGTACAATTTCAGAGGATGGGTCGCAAAGTCGCGAACCGCACCCGTCTGCACGTTACTCGACGGGCAGCACTCGAGCGGTATTCTGTGGTCGTTGACGTAGTGCAGCAGGTCCCCATCCTCCACCAACCGACATCCGTGGCCAATCCGGTGGGCCCCACAATCATGGATCGCCTGACTGATCGACTCAGGACCATAGGCTTCACCAGCGTGAATGGTGCAATTGATGTTGTTGCTACGCACGAGTTCGAACGCCCGCTTGTGTCGCTTCGCTGGGTGGTCTTGCTCGGCTCCTGCCAGATCGAAACCCACCACACCCCGACCCTTGTACGCCACCGCGAGCTCCGCCATTTCGTAGGAACTTTCAGGGGAGATGTTGCGAATACCGCACAGGATGACGCTGGAGCGAATGCCGAAATCTTCCATCGCGCAGGCGAGCCCGTCCAAAACCTCCTCCACGACCTGCGTCAACTTGAGACCACGCTGGGTATGCAGCATCGGCGAGTAGCGAACCTCCATGTACCGCACGTTCTCTTGGTGCGCGTCCTCAGCGAGTTCGTAAGCGATGCGCCGCAGCGACCCGGACGTCTGCATCACGCTCAAAGTGATCGCAAATCCGCGCAAGTACTGCTCGAGGGACCCGCAGTTCTGCCCAACACCGATGGCGTCGTGTAGGCCCTCCAACGTCTTGGCAGGTAGCTCCACCCCGTCTTGCTCCGCCAAGTCTAGCATCGTTTGTAGGCGCAGCGAGCCGTCCAGGTGGACGTGGAGGTCCGCCTTGGGCAACGATTCGAAAACGGATAGGGGAACGATCGGATTCGACTCTGGTTCCATGACAAAGCCTAGCACGGCCTATCGACGTCGCCCGAACCACGAAAGGCCGATGAGCAGCAGCCCCGCTGCCCCCAGGTAGCTGGGCCCGGACACCGAGAATTCCTGCTCGGCGGCCGCTGCCCGCTCGATGGCCTCGACATAGACGGCCCGCGGCCGGGCTCCGCCAATGCGTTCCTGTTGGACAAATGTCGTGGGCAGCCCCCGCAGACCTGATTGGCGGAACACCGCGACTTCGACGCCGATCTCCTTGTCCGTCTCCGTGCTTTTTGTGCATGCCTCGAACGCGGCTCGGTCCAGGCCGAGCTCAGCGGCGTACTCGAGGAAGTGCTCGTCCCCGAGTTCCCCTTCGAACAACAGATCCGCCATTTCGTCACCCTTGCCTTGGCTGCCGGCACAAAAATAGGCGCGGGCCGCCGGGATCGCTCGTGAATGGCCCGGCAGAGGCATGTTGAGCCGCTTGAAGTGAACACGGTCGCCGTACTCTGCGACCACCTGTTTCAGCGTCGGGTGAAGCCGACGACAGTGAGGGCACTGAAAGTCCGAGAACTCGACAATGTTGATCTTGCCCGGCTCGTAGTACATCTTCACGAGCCTCGGTACTTCCGGGGATGGCTTGACCCAGTACCAACCGATCGGCAAGGCGACAACGGAGGCCAATAGCGCCACCCACGCCCACCGAGTCAGTAGCTCTTTGGGTGACTCGTTCGAGGCGTAGGCCGCAATCGCGGCGAAGGCCGCGCCCACCCCGGCCACGTCCACGATCATACACAACCAACAGAAGGCCTGTATGACGAGCGCTTGCACGACTACCAATCCGAGAGCGAGTACACCGCCGGCACCAGCCATCAACCGGATCCGGGCCAGGCGACTCGCGGTGATGGGCCCGAGACTGTCCAAGAGCAGAATGGCATACGCCAACATGCCAAGTAGCGGGACGTTCACATAAGGCGACTTGTAGTACGAAAAGCCGCTGCCTCTTACCTTCTCGCAGCCGGAGGCCCCGCCGCAGATGTTCGAATCGACGGGGTCGAGATAGTGAACGTAGAGGAGCGCGCTGGCGAGGACCGCCAACAGCGCCAAGGCTCGGTAGATGTTTAGCCAATGAGGTCGGGGCACGCCGAAGTCTTAAACCCCCTGTTCGGCGCTGTCGACCCTACTTGGCTACAACCCATCAACGCCCGCCAGCACGGAGTTGTCGACGTAGTGGGCATTGTCAAGTACAGCAACCTGTGTGGACGTGCACTGGTCACAGCGCGTGCTGTTGGCGCTGATCATCCTGCTGGCCGTGGTGTGCACCGGCGGAGTTCTGCTGTGGCTCATAACAGATGGCCACTTCACAATCAGCGAGACCATTTACTTCGCCCTCATCACCGTCTCCACGGTCGGGTTTGGCGAGCCGCCCGAGCTCTCGGACTACGCGGGCACCCGCGGGGTCGTCGCCGGTCTGATCGTCAGCGGGGTGGTGGCCTTGGCGTTTTTCGAATCGACGATGACCGCCATGTTGGTGGAGGGCGTCATCGGCAAGGAAGTGCGGAGAAGACGAATGCTGCGCAAACTATCCAGACTGAAGAATCACTACATCGTGGCCGGCTGTGGCCGAACTGGATGGCACTGCCTACGCGAACTCGACTCGCTGGGGCATCCCGTCGTCGCAATTGACGAGGATGCGGCGCTTCTGGAACGCATCAGCGAGGAGCAGTTTGCCGGCAAGTTGACCTACGTCGTTGGGGACGCAACGGACGATCACGCCCTCATCGCTGCTGGGGTCGAGCAGGCGAAAGGCTTGGTTGCGGCGCTCACCGAAGACCGAGACAACGTGTTTGTCGTCCTGTCATCGCGCACCCTCAATCCGAAGCTCATCATCGCCACGAAAGTGCTCGATGCAAACAACGAGACCAAACTCCGAAAGGCGGGAGCTGACAAACTGGTCAGCCCCTATCAGATCGGCGGGTACCGCCTCGCGGCCGAATTGGTGCGGCCGCGGACGGTCCAGTTCTTGGACGGGATGCAAGGGGTCAACCGTGACTACCACATGGAAGACGTGCAGATCACCGAAGGGTCAGAGCTCGTGGGCAAGGATTTGCGGAGTGCCGGAATACGGAGCCAAACGGAGGCCCTGGTGATTGGGGTGTGCGAGGCAAACGGTGACTTTCAACACAACCCGGGCGCCGAGTACGTATTGCACGCTGGCGCCCATCTGATCGTCGTGGGTGACGAATCCAGTATGCGGCGAGTCCGAGCCCTGGCGGGCTCGGACGACGCATAACTCGGATTAGTCAACGCACTCGTCGCCGAAGCACACAAGCCCCTGGCCGCAACCCAGGCCTTGCCCGCAACAGGGCTGCCCTGCGCCGCCGCACTCGGTGTAGCAAATGGCGTCGCCCTGACCGACACAGGTGCCGTCACCGCACTCGCGGCCTTCGCAGCACGGAGCGCCGTCGGCTCCGCACTCAACTACGGCCACGCACTCGCCAGCACCGCTCCCCTCACAGGCTAGCCCTACGTCGCACTCGCCGTCGCAGCAGGGTTGCGCCGGCCCGCCACATTCGCGGCACACGTCGTCACCGCAAGCTAGGCCTTCTTCACAGGACTCACCCGAGCAGCAAGACTGGCCGGCGCCGCCACACTCGCCACAAATCCCGGGCTCGCCTCCCCCGCCGCCCAGACAGCTAGCGCCCGCACTGCTGCCGCAACGCTGGCCTGCGCAGCAGCGCTGCCCCAGGTCACCGCAGTTCTCGCACATCCCTGCGCCGCAGGCTCCGTCGCCTTCGCCACAGCTTTGGCCCTCTGCAATGCAGGAGGTCCCAACACAGCAGCCACCACCCTCGCACGAGTCGCCAGGACAACACGACTGGCCCGGCCCACCGCACTGCACGCAGATGGCTCCCTCACAGATCAAGCCGTCGGCGGCACAGGTCTCGTCGGCGCAACAGATTTGACCTGCACCGCCACACTCCGAGCACCTCCCGGAGCGACAACTCAGCCCATCCTCGCAGACCGCCATGTCGCCGTCGTCGCAACATTCCTCGCCAGCCCGTCCGCAGATGACCTCCGGTTCCGCTGACCCGTCCGTGCCCACGGATGCGTCTGCTTCGGGCGCATCATCGGTGCCCCCGCCGTCCGCGCCTGGTGGCTCTCCGGCATCGCTTTGTACGGCGGGAGTATCTGTTTCACTTTGTCCTGCAGTATCGGTTTGCGCGGTGTCGGTCGACCCGACTTCTGTTTGGCCAGTTTCCGTCTCTTCGCTGGGCGCATCGCTGTCGGTGGCAGAACCTTCGGTCTCGGTGGTCTCGGTGTCTACTGCGGCGCCGCCATCCTCCGTCGGGGAATCGTCGCTGCTGCAAGCAGCAGACCCAAAACCGAGTATGGTAAGCAGCACTAGCCTCTGGCACCGCCGGTTGAGACTCACTTGATTGGATGAACTAGACATCGTTTCTCCTCTTCGCGCGAAGCATGGTGCTCGCAACGTGAAGCTACAAAAAAGCTCACCTGCTGGGCACACTGTTAAGCTGCGCAGAACCACGTGCTTCGGAAAAACTCGCCGGGGGTGCAACAACCAGTGGCGCAGGTTACTGTGAGCGTAACGTCCCGGCCGGACGTACATTGCCCAACCGCCGAGCCGACTTCAGGAAACCATCCTGCCTCGAACGCTAGACGCTCGGGTACCCGCTCAGCCGAAATCCCGCGCTGAACGCACCTGGGAAGCCCCGCGCTTGAGGTCGAGGGGTGGGTCCGCTACAAGCGATCAATGCCAGCCCCCCTTCCCAGCCGTGAGCACATTCTGGATTGTTTGCGTGGTGAGCGAAAAGCTCTCCACGCGGGAACAATTGCAGACCGTTGCGGCGTCGACAAGGAGTCCTACCGGCCGTTCGTTGAGTTGTTGCGGCAGCTGAGTGCGGAGGGGACGCTACAGCGCGAGTCCGGCAATCGTTTCAAGTCGCCGAAACCAAAACGAAAGAATGAGTCCTGGGTGGGCGTGCTCAGCGCTCATCCCCGTGGTTTTGGTTTTGTCGCGGCGAGCGGCAAACCCGACGTGTTCATTCCGCTAGAAGCGATGGCCGGGGCCCTGCATGGCGATACCGTCAAGTTGGAGGTCACTGGTCGGAACCCGCGTGGCAGCGAAGGCTGCGTGCTTGAAGTAACCGCGCGGAGGAACCCTCGCATCGCAGGCATTCTGCACCGCAAGCGCAAGTCCGCCTGGCTCGAGCCGGACGACACTCGCGTCCGGGGACCGATCGTCGTCACTGACGGATACAAGGACGCGACTGACGGAGAAGCGGCGGTCGTGGAGATCACGCGCTTTCCAAGCTCCCCCGATGAAAATGCGGAAGCCACCCTCGTAGCCGTGCTCGGCAAACCGGGGGAGGCCCACGTCGAAGTCACGAAAATCAAGATTCGTGAGCAAATAGAAGAGGAACACCCGCCACAAGCGATGGCCGAAGCGGAGGCGCTCGCGATCCGCACACGTCAACTGTCCCCAGAAGGACGACGCGACCTGCGAGAGGTGCCGCTGCTCACCATCGACCCCAAAGACGCCCGCGATCACGATGACGCCGTCTTCGCCGAACGAACGAAGAACGGGTTCCGGGTGTACATCGCCATCGCAGATGTCAGCCACTATGTCACGGAGGGCTCCGAGCTCGACAAGGAAGCCCGTCGCCGCGGGTGCACAATCTATTTGCCCGATCGCGCCATTCCCATGCTGCCTCAAGTCCTGGCCGCCGACTTGTGCTCCCTGCTGCCAGAACAGGAGCGCTATTGCATGTGCGTCATCGCGGATCTCGACGCGGATGCAAAAGTCACCCGGTTCGAGGTGGTAGACGGCTTGATGCGAGCGGCGGCGATGATCACCTATTCCAGTGCGGCGCGCACGTTGGGGTTCACTGCAGAGCCCCCCCTCAGCCCTCTGGCTGAAGCATTCAAGAAGGACCTCAAGGTACTCGCGAACGTCACCAGCAAGTTGAGGCGACGCCGCATGAGCAGAGGCGCGCTCGACTTGGACCTGCCAGAACCCCACGTCGAGCTGGACGAGGACGGGGCACCCATCGCCGTGCGCCGACGAGCGCAAGATCCGGGTATCAAGCGCGCCTACCAGATTGTCGAGGAGTTGATGTTGCTCGCCAACGAGCTCGTCGCGCGCTGGTTGGGGGAACGCGGCAGCCCGGCGATCTATCGCGTCCATGGGCGTCCGGACGAGCAGAAATTGATGCGCCTGGGGTCAGTCGCGGAAGCGTTGGGAGCACCCGTCGACTTGGAAGCATTGCAGGATCCCAAGGGGCTCTCCAAATGGCTGAAACGGATCGCAAAACATGAACGCAAACAGGTACTGGAAAGCCTATTGCTGCGGTCCTTGAAGCAAGCTGTCTACGACATCGTCAACATTGGGCACTTCGGCCTCGCCTCCGACGCCTACCTGCACTTCACGTCGCCTATCCGCCGCTATCCTGACCTGCTGGTACATCGCAGCATCAAGGCGTTGCTCCATAGCACGAAGCCGGACTTGTCTGCAGCGGCGCTGGAGCAACTGCGAGAATCCGCGACGACGTCGAGCGTACGAGAACGCGCGGCCATGAGCGTCGAACGCGAAGTCGTCGATCTGTACCGGGCGCTACTGGCCCGAGGCATGCTCGGTGAGATGCTCGAGGGCACCGTCACTGCGTTGGTGGGCGGCGGGGTTTACGTGATGATTCCGGACCCCTTCATCGATGTCCTGGTGCCCTATCAAGAGCTGGGGCCCGATCGCTACGAACTGTCCGAGGACGAACTCAGCGTCGTCGGCACCCGCTCCGGGGATACCGTGAGCCTCGGCGACACCCTGTTGCTGGAGATCGAGGATGTGTCGATATTGCGCCGCACTGTTTACGGTCGACGCCTACTGCATGGGAACCCAAACGAGGACTTCATGAAGCCTCGCCCCAAGCGCGGCCGGGGAAAAATCTCAGGGCGCGTTCGCCCCGAGCCACCGGCCCAAGGACACAACCGCAAAAAGTCGGGTGAACGGACCCGCAAGTCGGCTCCGGCGAGAAGCGACGCGCGAAAACCGAAGAGCCGGAAGCGCTGAACGCCCCCACCAAACGGCCTTGCGCGCGTACTCCCTTTGCGTGATCCTCAGCCCAAGAAGCGTCTCTCTCATACGCACCTGCGCCTACAAGACGGTGCTTCCAACAACACGGTGCTTTCACCTAAGAGACGAAGTTGGGAACGTGGCAATGACCAAGCGAACGACATCCGGTGCCCTCTTCGGCACCGTGACACTTTGTGGACTATTGTTAACGACCGAAGCACGAGCGGACTTCGGTGACAAGGGCGACTTCACCATCAGTGCGGAGCGTCTGTTTGGCTTCTACAGCATCGACATCGAAGCCGACGTCCCGGCGGGCGGCCAACAAAACCGCGATGTCAGCTCGAACGGTTTCGGCTTCCAAGATCCGAATGGCCTGTTCGACTACGCTCGGCTCGGCTTTGACTACTTCGTGATCGACAGCCTCAGCGTCGGCGGGAATCTCGGTTATTTCTCCTACGACCCAGACAATGAAGATGACGACAGCGATGAGCAGGACGGACTCTTGTTCGCGCCTCGTGTCGGCTATGTCGTGCCGTTCAACTCGAGCTGGGGGATTTGGCCCCGTGGCGGCTTCACCTACGTCTCTCACGACGGGAACGAGGTGATCACGCAAACCGCACTCACGGTGGAGCTCCCGTTCTACTTCATGCCGTCGCGCTCGGTCGGCTTCAGCCTGGCTCCGGTGTTCGACATCGGCCTAGCGGGAGATTGGCGTGTGCAAGGCACGGAAGAGGACTATGCCGAGAGCATGTTTGGTCTCACGTTCAGCATGTTCGCCGCCTTCTAGACGGAGGGTAACGAACCTCGGAGGCCCAACCGCGTCCAGTTGACGCCTCCAGACGCATCGGGGAGCCCCAACCGCGTCCAGTTGACGCCTCCAGACGCATCGGGGAGCCCCAACCACATCCAGTTGACGCCTCCAGACGGATCGGGGAGGCCCAACCACGTCCAGTTGACGCGTCCAGACGGATCTGGACGCGCCTCTGGGGTCAGCTTGGGCCCGGCTCGCTGCCGCCCGGTGTGCCACTGCCAGAGCTACCGCCCCCGCGTGTCGATCTGTCGGGGTTTTCGAAGTAGCTTTCCACCAGGGTGTCGTCTTCTTCGATCAGCTGCAGCCGTGGATAGAGCTGATTGTAGAAGCGACGCGCCGCGGCGGCGACCTGATTCAGCTTGGCCAGGGCCTGCGCTTCCTGGACGTACAGCACGTCGCGGGCGCGGATGGCGTCATCAACGGCGTCCGCCGATGCGGCGATGGCCTCGGTGCGCGTCCGGAAGTCGGCGTACTGAGCGTCGGTCGTCAGCGTTCCGAGCAGCGCGCGAACGAAGCGGTTCTGCTTGTCGTCGGCTTGGCCGGCCATCAGTGTGCTGGGTGCACGCGGAAAGAGCCCTTGATAGAGAGGCGCCTTGCGGTCGCCATCGAGCCTGGCGAGTAGCGCGCGGGAGAGGCCAATCACGCTGCGGTCGAGCTGGTCGTCCCGCCACACGATTTCTGCGGTGGCGGCCGTGCGCTGCTCCTGCACCTTCGAAAACGCTTCGGCAGCCGCCTTGACCGTCGTGCGCTGCTGGTCGACTTCCACCGCCAGCGTTTGCAAAGGCGCCCGCGAACTCAACCTCACGTACGTGAACCCCAGCGCTCGCTGCAGGGTGTCGACGGAATGGTACTCTTGCAGCTTTCTCATATGTTCACTCCTGAACGTCACTCCTCGAGGTAACGCGGCGCAACAAAGCCCCCACATCCCCTCGTTCTTCAAGCCGCGGTTTCCTGCACGACGACTCTGCTGTCAAGCTGCACACAGCCGCAAAACGCGTTCACTTTGGAAGTGGGGCCAAAAACCTGTACGCGAGCTCAGCGTTATTGGGATAACTCCCATGGTTCCCGCCTGGCCAAGTCCAGCAACGGCTCCACCATTCGATCACTCGGACCAGCAAACATCCCGGCGAATTGCGGCAATTGTCTGACGAGCTCGCCGAGATCATCATCGACATCGCTGGTTTTCCCTGGTCTTTGCGTCGCTATGCAGACCTTCCGCGCGGACCGCGTCGGCGGATTGCAGGTCCATAGGCGGGACGATGAAGAACGGGCATGGTGTGCAGGCGAAGTACTAGTTGGGTGGACTCCACGAGTTACCGCCCTCGTCACTCGCGCGGATTGTGAAGCTCCACGTCCAGCACCTTGGCGTATTGAGCGAAGTCCCGGTCCGTCGTGTAGATCGCCAAGTCTCGCCGAGACGCGACCGCACAGAGCAAAAAGTCCGTGTTGGAACCCTGGATTCCCTTCCCACGGCATCGGTTGAATGCGCTTGCCGCTTCCTCGTAGTCGGCCTCTTCCAGCTCCAAGTCCGGAAACGCCCGCAGGTGCTCGCGCAGCAGCTCGAACTGGGCCTTCACCTTGATTCCGGACAAGAGCTCCTGACGCACAGCTCCCATCAGGACTACCCGGCCTTCTTGAATCAGCTCTCCCAGTTCCCGGGTCGTCGTGTCGGCCACTCGCTTCGCGCGCCGCAACGCCAGAGACCACACCGACGTGTCTACCAGCACCCTCACCGGCGACGCCGTTGCTTCTTGTAGTCGTATGCCTTGTCGAATTCGATCTGGCCGAACAGGTCCACGACCTTCGCTTGCTGCCTGCGCTGAATGTACTCCCGCAGCGCTTCATTCACCGTGTCCTTTTTCGTACGGTGGCCACCAACACGCTGAGCCTCTTGCAGCAGCTGGTCGTCAATAGCTAGGTTCGTCGCCATGCGTCAGAGTCTACACACCCTGATGTGTAGCGCAAGCGCCGCGAGGCCCTGCCAACTCGTATGGTCCACCGTTCCTCGTGCACGAACTTCAGCGTTGGACCCGCAGCATCGCGACCTTTCCCCTCCATGGCGAAGCGCGGCGGTGGTGATAGCCCCCGGCGTACGCTACTCTTGCAGTGTGCGCCCGCATCATAGGCAAGGCCCGTCGCCACTGGCTAGCTCACTGCCGCTGGTGTTGGCGCTGGTCGCGTCGGGATGTAGCGACGACGAGGGTGATGCGCCCGCCGACAGAACGCCCCTCTCCCCGAGCTCTGGGCCCGCAGACTCGGCGGCTCCATCGGGTTCACTGGACCCCTCGGGCTCAACGAGCCCGTCGGATGCATTGGACCCTGTCGATCCGTCGCCCGGGAGCGCAACCAATCCGCAGCCCCCCGCGCCTACACCGACGCAGCCCGACTCGTCGGGCAGCCCCGTGCCGAGCCCGGCAGATGGGCCCTGCGTGCAACCACCGCCCAACGGCTCAGCAACACCCGACCAACCTTCACCGGGGATGGTCCCGGACGCCGGAGCGGGCGGCGCTGGCGGCGCAGCAGGAAACTCCGGCAGCGGCGGCGATTCAACTCAGGTGGACCCCGCCGGGCAGGCCGCGGCTGGGACGGGCGGAGCCTCGAACCCGGGGTTCGGAGGTGCTGCGGGTACGCCCGGAGCCGATCCAGGACCGAGCTGTGAGAACGGCAAGGTCGTTCACTTCGTGTACTTCGTCGAGGCTGACCAGCAGTACGACGAAAGCCAGAGAGACGACATCCAGCGATACGCGTTTACCTTTCAGAGCTACTGGTTCGAGCAGCTGGGGGTGACCTTCTATCTGAACGACCCGGTGGTAGAGGTCATCGAGGCCGATCACGACAGCACCTGGTACGTCGAAACCCCGGACGGTATTCATGCGGACTCGCGCTGGTATCGTCTGGGTAACATCAAGAACGAAGTCTACGAGAAGCTGCGCATTCGCGATTTCGATCCGAACCACCGCGTCATCAACTATCCCACCACGCGTTTCGATGGTCGGGTCGGTGGCAACTTCGGCGGCGTCTGGATGGACGGGGACGACCTGACCTGTATCGCCAACGACGGCCCCACCTATCCCTATGACGACGCCAATCCCGCGCATTGCTTAGGTCACCCTGCGCACGAGTTCGGTCACGTGTTGGGACTCGACCACGAGGGCCCGGAAACCGACTGCATGCAGTATGGCTTCTACCTCTCCAGCGGCGGGCCAGGCATGTGCGACTTCTCAGACGCCAATATACAGAAGATCCTGGACAACCCGAGCAACGACGGCTGGTTTCTGGCAAACCCGGGCGACACCTGCAGCGGCATCTGGTGATCGTGCGGGAGACTCTCTCTGCCCCGCCTAGGTCTAGTGGGTAGGTCTAGTGGGTAGGTCTAGTGGGATTGCGGCGAGATTCTCTCCATCCCGCCCATGTACGGTCGCAGCGCCTCAGGAACGACGACGCTCCCGTCTTTCTGCTGATACTGCTCCAGTATCGCAACGACCGTTCGTCCAACCGCCAACGCCGAACCATTGAGCGTGTGCACGAGCTGGGGCTTGGACTTGGGCTCCGCGCGAAAGCGAATCTTCGCACGGCGCGCCTGGAAGTCGCCGAACGTGCTGCAACTCGAGATCTCTCGGTAGGCGTTCTGCGCTGGCAGCCACACCTCGAGATCAAAACACTTCATGGCCGCAAAGCCCAAGTCCCCGGCACACAGTTCAACGACTCGGTAGTGCAGGCCCAATCCCTGCAGAATCGCCTCGGCGTGTCCGCGCAAGAGCTCGAGTTGACTCAGCGAATCCTCAGGTTTGACGAATCGGACCAACTCGACCTTGTGGAATTGGTGCTGGCGAATCAGACCGCGCACGTCGCGCCCGTAGGATCCAGCTTCGCTGCGAAAGCAAGGTGTGAACGCGCAATAGGTCTTCGGAAGGCTTTCACCGTCCAGGATTTCGTCGGCGTGCAGGTTGGTGACGGGCACCTCAGCTGTCGGGATCAGGTAGAGGGGTTCGCCATCTTCGTCGCTTTCATGACGCCGCGTCTTGAACAGATCCGCTTCGAACTTGGGCAACTGGCCAGTGCCCTGCAACGCCTCACCACGAACCATGTATGGCACGAGCACCTCTTCGTAGCCGTACTTCTCAGTGTGAACATCCAGCATGTACTGGATGAGTGCGCGTTCCAATCGCGCCCCAGCGCCTCTTAGTACGGAAAAGCGAGCACCGGATAGCTTCGCCGCGCGCTCGAAGTCCAAAATCCCCAGCGCCGTACCAAGTTCGTCGTGTGCCTTCGCTTCGAAGTCGAAGCTTGGTTTTGCCCCCCAGGTACTGACGACCACGTTCTGCTCCTCGCTGTGTCCGTCAGGAGTGCTGGGATGAGGCATGTTCGGAACAGTGAGGAGTTGAGCGGTCAGTCGCGTTTCGAGGTCCGCCAGCTGCGTCTCGAGTCCCTTGACCTCCGCCGAGAGCGCCTTGAGCGCCTCGCGATTTTGGGCAAACTCGTCCTGGTCACCCCCTTTGGCGAGCTTCGCCATGGCTTGACTCGCCTTGTTTCGCTCAGCCTGCTTCTGCTCCGTCTCGGAGACGAGACGCCGGCGCTCCAAGGAAAGTTCCGCTACTGAATCGAGGTTGGCTGCGGCGCTAGCCGAGCGGCGCCCGACGGCGGTGCGCACTTCACTTAGATTTTCGGCGACGAATCTCGGATCCAACATGGCCGGCGGTGTTTAGCTCGTTTGTGAAGTTGCGTCAGCTTTCCGCTGGCCCCGGCGCCAAATCACCGCGTGTGGCTCTTTTCACTCGGTCAGTACCACACCCCCACGCCCACCCCGAAGGTCACCGGATTGTACGGAAGATTGGACATTTGCCGTTTGAACGCCTGAAGGAGCATCAGGTGGCTCACCAGGGTGCACACACGAACAGCACCGTGCCCGCACCCTGTCCAGGAACCCCCAAACGCCGACTCCCCGTCGCCGTCGAAGAGCAGGAGGGTTCCGTCCTCGGCAACCCGAAGCCAAGCGGTCTGTGACCAAGGAGGCGACGCATTGCGCATGCCGACTCGTCCAAGCGGCTCGTCGTCAGTGCCGATGACGTGACCGTCAGGACCGACGATGGCGATGGGCTCGTTGTCCTCGTCGAAGATGCGTCCCGCCGCGTCCAAGTTGAACACCAGCTCACCACCCCGCGTCACGCTGCCAACCGGCGAAACGAGCACAGGATCTCCGGTCGTGCGCTTCCATTCGGCGGAGGGAATACGAAGACTCGAGCCCCCTTCGGCCCAATACGGTGGTGGCGTCGGGGCGCAGGCGATGGACAGCAACAGCCCCAGGCCGGCGAGTGGCAGCGAAGTCGCGGGCAGTTTCATTTGCTCGAGCCAAACATAGCGGGTTTTTTGCCCGTTTGCCCCCACGGCAAATAACGATTGATGCGGAGGTTTGTGTGAGATTCCAGCCAAGAGCCTGTGCCGAGTTCCCGAACGACAACCCCGATCTCCACCTGGGAGCCGTCTGGGTGTGCGGCTGGACCCGTGCACATCCCAGCGCCGAAGCCGCACAGACTCCCGCGCCAGAGGAACCTCACATCCCCGAGCAGCCTTCGGCGGCTCCGGCACCTGTACGCTCCGCGCCGCAACTCGCGCGGCCCTTCGACATCCAGCGAGTGCCGAGCGCCCCTGAACAACTGTCGCTCATCCGGGAGCAAGCCTCGGCTGGGTCCGAACTTGCGACGAACACGGCCGACTCACTGAGCAAACAGGAACCGGCAGGTCGTCCCGTCCCCCAGCGCGCAGCTCGCTTGTCACCCGCGGCGCCCTCGACCAGCTCGGCACCCCCGGCCAAAGCAACGCCCTCGACCGGCTCGGCACCCTCGGCCAAAGCAACGCCCTCGACCGGCTCGGCCCCCCCGGCCGAAGTGACGCCCTCGACCGACTCGGCACCCCCAATCGTGCCCGAAGCGCCAGCGCCGCGTGCGGTGCTCGAAGCGGAGCAACGTCTGGACGAGCTCTTTGGTGACTCTGGCGAGCAGCTACTACTCGACCTGTCCTCTCCTCGGGACGACAGCAACCCAGCCACGCTCGAGCAACGCGCCGCACATTCACCTGAGACAGTCAGGTCGCACACTGCCGCGCTGGAGGCAGGACACGACTTCGGCGTTGGGTCTGACGACGACATTGACAGCTGGCAATCCCAGTTCAGCCTCCGAGCACAGGACCAGGTAGTTGCGGCGCTGGACCTACCGTTCGCGGAGTTCGATGAAAGCGCCGCGAGCACGCCCAGCTCTTTCGCCGCGGATGAGGCAGACGGGCATGAAGCTCGGGCAAGTCTCGCAATCTGCCAAGGTACCGCGACCGGAACCGAGGTTGAAAACGCTCCGGCTGAATCCCACGGAGAGCCGCTCGAACCGCTGCTTCCCTTCGACCTGGACGGATCACTGCTCGACGAAGAGGCACCCACTGTGAAACCCCGCGGAGTGGACGCCAGCGGTCCCACGAACGCCCTGGACCCCCTCGAGTTGGATTTGACGCTGCCGCAACAGGACACCGTGTGGGAGGAATTGGAGGCATCACTGATCCGCTACTTTCTCCACCACGACGCGACTCGAGCCGCGGCATTGCTCCCCAACTTGCTGAGAGGCCGCAAGGTTCGGCTGGACAGGCTACCTAACGCGACCCAACAATGCTTGCTGGCGGACGGCATCGCGACGGAGGGAACCGACGGCTTGGCGAGTTCGCCAGACTTCCAGAAACGAGCCCAGCGCATGCGGCGCGCGCTCTCAGAGGGCAGAATGGACGCTCCGACGCTGACGCGCTGGCTAGCCGATGTCACCCGCTCGCTGCTCGGCACCTCCACCACGCCCGATGGGTTGCTCGACAGCTGGCGAGCGTGCGGCCTCACAGACGTCATCGAACGCGCCGCCTGAGTCCAGAATCCACGATGGTTGTGGTTCCAACCGCGCGACCTCTCTGATGCGGCAGACGTGAGTGCCCTTGTTCCAACGCCGTGAACGTGTACGCTCGCCACGATGAGCACTGCCGCAAGAATCGTTGGCCTGCTGTCCGTCGTGCTGGCCCTGACGCTTTCGCCGAAATCGGTGTTTGCCTCCGCGGGCGAGGAAACCGCTCCAACTGAGGAGACCTCCTCTGCCACGCTCGGCGACTCGCTCAACGACGCGTTGGCGGAGTTCAATAGTTGGATCGGCGGCGCTCTGTTCTTCAGCGTCACCGGAGACATTTTCAATCAACCGTTGGTGGACGACGGCGGACAACCCGTGCTCGATGAACACGGCAACCAGAAGGAACGCGCCGTCGGGTTTCCCTTCATCGTCTTCATCCTCGCCGCGGGCGGGGTCTTCTTCACGTTCTTTTACCGGTTCATTGCCATGCGAGGACTGCAACACGCTGTCGATATCGTCCGGGGCAAGTATGACCGCCCCGAAGACGAAGGGGATGTTTCCCATTTTCGTGCCCTTACTAGCGCGCTGAGTGCCACCGTCGGTCTGGGCAACATCGCGGGCGTTGCGATCGCGATTCAGGTAGGCGGCCCTGGCGCGATCCTATGGATGATATGCGCTGCATTCTTCGGCATGAGCCTGAAGTTCAACAGCTGCACGCTGTCCCAGATGTTCCGGAAGAAGAATCTCGACGGCACCGTTTCTGGCGGCCCGATGTACTACCTCGATCTCGGTCTGCAGAAAGTCGGAGGCCCGGGCAGCCCCGTGGCGATGTTCGGCAAAGCCCTAGCGTTCATCTATGCGTTAATGGTCATGGGTGGGTCGTTTGGCGGCGGAAACATGTTCCAAGCCAACCAGAGCTACCGAGCGCTAGAAGCCAGTTTCGACATCTCGAGTGAGCCCTGGTTCGATATCGCAGGCACGGCTTTCGGAGCTGCCGACGTGGTTGGGGTGGTGTTGGCCACACTGGTGGCATTGGTCATCATCGGCGGGATCCAGCGAATCGGCGCTGCCACTTCGCGAATCGTTCCGGCAATGGTTGCCATATACGTAGTCGCCTCCTTGTTCATCATTGTGGTGAACATCGCTGAGGTGCCCGCGAGTCTGGCGTTAATTTTCCGGATGGCATTCACCGACAATGCGGCCTTTGGCGGTATCGTTGGCGTTCTCGTGATGGGTGTGCAGCGCGCCTCCTTTTCGAACGAAGCAGGCATCGGGAGTGCTGCCATTGCTCACGCGGCAGCAAAGACAGATCAACCTGTGAGGGAGGGCCTCGTTGCGATGTTGGAGCCCGTGATTGACACTATGATGGTGTGCCTGATGACCGCTCTTGTCGTCGTAATCACCGGCGCGTGGAACGATGAGGCGCTCAAGGCAGTGGACGGGGACTTGAAGGGTGTTCAGCTGACAGCGGCAGCGTTCGGCAAGGAGATCAGTTGGTTCCCCGCCGTGCTGACGGTTTCAGTTCTGCTTTTCGCCTACTCAACCATGATCTCCTGGGCGTACTATGGAGAGCGAGGCTGGATCTACATCCTAGATCACTTTGGCGAGGGCGCAGGTCACCGAACACTGATCATCTATCGCTCGGTCTTTGTCTTCTTCGTGTACATGGGCGCCGTGGCGAAGCTCGGCGAAGTGCTCGCCTTCAGCGACTACATGATCCTGTGCATGGCCCTGCCGAACATCGTGGGCGGAGCAGTTCTCTCACCAACCGTGCGAAACTCGCTGACAGCGTACTGGCGACGCTTTCGGGCGGGTGATTTCACACAGCGTGGAGCGCCTACTCCGGGCACTCCCGAAGGATCTTGAGACCACCAACCATGACCTCGCACATCTTCCTTTGCGGAGGTTTGCGAGGCTGAGGGCGGGGGGACGGCGGAGCGGGCAGGGCGATGGTCACGGTTTGGTCCTTCTGCGCGAGTACCTTGGCGCTGCCCTTGCGAGCACCCAGCACGGCAACGAACTCGGCAGCATCGCCAGCCTCCAGCTCCACGTCACAAGGTGTCTGGTCGCAGACCTGAAAGCCGTCTTTCTCGAGCACGGCCCCCGCGGGTGTTGTTTGCACGCTGATGATCACCTTCGTGATCGCCGTTGGTTCTACGCTAGGCGCTTCCGGCTGGGCAGTCCCGGTAGTCAGCGTCGTTGCCGCGGGCTCTGCGCTCTTGACCGGCGGTGGATCCGTGGTGGCAGATTGTCCAACTGTTACGGCCGCCACACTCTCGGCTTGGAGCGCCGGCGCGTCCTCACCGGAGGCGCCGGGTCCCAGGCGGGGCAGAATCACGAACCACCCCACGACAGCAGCGATGGCGGCCGCACCGAGCCCGACGAATATCCCAACCCCGCTACTACTCTTGTTTCCAGGGATCGGACCGGTCGTCGTTTGAGCCTCGAGGGTTTCCGGTCGCGCCGCGGTCACTGCGGGCGCACCGCCCGGGTCACTGCCATGAGGTCTCGTGCCCACACCAGCGTGGCTGCCGCGGAAGAACGCAGGGTCGCTGCTGCGGGACAACTCTGGGTCGCTGCCTTGATGGACACCGTACCGCGCGATGTCGTCGCTTCCTTGGGGCCGGGTGGGGTTCGCTTGAGATGAGCCGAGTGAGGGTGGTGGCGGGGGTAGTGTGGTGGGATTCAAGTCGCCAGCGGCGTGAAGCTGCTTCCCCTCGGGTGTCGCCACGACTGCTCCGGCAAAATCCGCCATCGACATGAAGCGCTCGTCCGCGTTCTTGGACAAGGCGCGCGTGACAACGGCATGCAGTTCGGGAGAGATGTCCAAGTCTGGACGATACGCGAGCATGCTTGGCACAGGGTCATTCAGATGGGCGGCGAGCACTGCCATGAAGCTGTCGCCAGTGAACGGTACGGCGCCGGTGAACATCTCGAAGAGGATGATTCCCGTCGCGTACACGTCAACGCGCTGATCAGCCTTCTTGCCGGCAGCTTGTTCGGGCGCCATATACTCGGGCGTACCGAAGATCATTCCAGTCTTCGTCAACCGCCTGCGAGTGGGTGCAGATTTGGCCTCCTCTTCGTTCGTGTTGCGAAGCTGTGCAATACCGAAATCGACGATCTTGACGATCTCTTCGCCGTCTGCCGTTCGCTGGAGGAAGACGTTGTCGGGCTTCATGTCGCGATGAACGACTCCAGCCTTGTGTGCTGACGCCAATGCCCGACAAATCTGCAGGAGGATGCGCAGCGCTCGCTTGGTGCTCAGATACCCGTGCTGCACCAGCTCGTCGGCAAGATCGTTGCCGGAGAGGAACTCCATGGCAAGGAACGCGCACCCGTTGTCCACCTTGCCAAAGTCGAACACCTCGAGCACGTTCGGGTGCTTGATTCGGGACGCACTGATCGCCTCTTGCTGGAAGCGCGTGACGATGTCCTCCTTGGCGCTGTACTCGGGCTTGAGGATCTTGAGCGCCACCTCCTTCTCGATGGCTTCGTGCATCGCAAGGTAAACCTGTCCCATGCCCCCTTCGCCGAGCTGTCTGACAACGCGGTAACGCCCAGCCACCAGCTGGCCTAGAATCGGGTCTGCCTGCTCTCTCTCCATCGCGCGCAGTCTTTCAACGATAGCTGGTGAGTTGCCTCAATACAGCCCCAATCCAATTATTGTTGGCGTCTGCATGAGCCGGGACAGAAAAGCCGTCGGGGAGACCGACCGAGACGTTGCCTGGCCAGCTGAGGGTGCCACAAATTCTGCCGAGACTGTTTCGCCGAGGTAGGCAAATCCCCGACCACACAAGCAAATTAGTGGCTCTGCGGGCAAGGCCATTTGCTACTGTGCCAGTCCGATGATCGTGGTGATGCACCCAGATGCACCCGAGCCCTCAGTAGAAGCTACCATTTCGTGGCTCATCGCAGCTGGCTACGATGTCCACCGTTCTAGCGGCGAGTCCAGGACGACGCTCGGCGTAGTCGGACCGGTGAGTTCAGACGACATGAACGTCATCCGCGAGTTTGACGGGGTGGCAAAGGTCGTTCGGGTCAGCGAACCGTTTCGACTCGCGTCGCGGCACTTCCGTGAAGCTGCCACGGTGATCAGTGGGGAATGGGGCACGATTGGCGGAAGAGAGCCTTGGATTGCTATCGAACCCGTAGGTCTGAATGTGGAGAAGGGCTCCGCTGGGGTAGACATCGCACCCACCTCCACCCAGACACTGTACCGATTGCCGGCGGGGCGCCCATTCGATGCCGCCATCACCCGGGCGCCGGTTGCGCCGGATTCCTTGGGTTCTCTTGCTTGCTTGTCGATCCACGCGTCCCCTCAGGAGCAGCGCTTCCCGGTCATCTTCGTCACACGCGGTCCGAGCAGTGGTGCCGATCGCTGGATTTCACAGGCGGAGAAGGAGCTCAAGCGGGGCGAGAACGCCGTCGCGCTACTGGAGGCCGGAGGTGAATACCCGAGTGGCGCTCGAACGCTCGAGGTAGCGGCCATCGCACGGGCCAAGCTACGCACCCATCTGCCCATCGTCGTGGACGTTCCCGTGGTCGCACAGCAGGGGAGGTACTGCGCCCCGGTGGCGTCCGCCGCTCTTGGTGCTGGAGCAGATGGCGTGATCCTGCGGGTCTGGGTAGGGCCCGAAGGGGAGACTTCCCGCCTGCCGGCAACCCTTGAATGGGGCGCTGCCGTAGACCTCGCCGAGCGCCTGCGGAAGATGGCTGCAGCCCTTAGGAAATAAAGTCGTGGCTGATACCGTGGTCGACTCCGTGACCATCGTCGGCTTCGGACTGATCGGCGCTTCACTTGCGGCGGCGCTCGCAGAGAACGCACCTTCCGTCCGCGTCTCCGCGATTGACCTTCCGGAGGTCGCAACACTCCCCGACGCTCGTCAGCGAGTGAACACGCTCGCCTCCTCCGAGGACGAGGCGTTGTGCCGTCGACTCGTCGCTGAAAGCACGCTCACCGTCCTCGCGGGTCCCGTAGGGATGATCCTTTCGGAGTTGCCCGGCCGCCTCGAACTAGCTCGAGTGCTGACCGACTGCGGCTCCACGAAACGGCAAGTGGCGGCGAGCGTGAGTGCGTCACCGCGTCGCGGCAGATTTGTTCCGGGGCATCCCATGGCCGGGAAGACAGAGCGCGGTTTTCGAGCTGCAGAGGCCAAGCTGTTCGAGGGCAAACCGTGGATCTACTGCCCCGAGAGATGCGACGACGATGCCGTCGCCACGGTTCTGGAGCTGACGCGGTTAGTCGGGGCGGAGCCCGTGGAGATGAGCGCAGAGATGCACGACTCGGCAGTGGCGATAACGAGTCACGTCCCCAAGCTGCTGGCCTCTGTGTTGGTGAAACTGTGTCGGGAAGGCCACGCGGAAGCGGCACGTGGCCCAGCTTTCAAGCGTGCCACGAAGTCTGCCAGCGGTGAGGTGGGCATCTGGAAAGACATCCTGTTGACGAATGCGGACGAGGTAGCCGCGACAACTCAACGCCTCTCAGCTGAACTCAGCGCGTTGGCCGAGGCGCTGAGTCGCGGCGATATCGATCAGGTCGTGCAGTTGCTGGAGCGCTCGCGCGGACTGGACTGAGAAAACACCCTGGCGCACGGGTTGCTATGCGGGACGTAACCCAAGCCTCGGTCCGAAGCACACGCGCAGGAGACCTAGCGCGGACGTTGGCGACCGATCACAGAAACTGAGTGCACACCGCCGAGATCGCGCCAAGTGGTGCAGGCTTAGGAGGAACCCCAGCCGGCATTCCTGTGCCAACAGATCATGACGCGTTGGTCTCGCTTTGTGCCAGTGTGTGTCACACGCGGTGCGAACTGGTAGTGGTTCGGCGGTTTTCCAGTCTGATGGGATGGACCGATGCGTGCTAGGGATTCTCTTACGGTGACTCGACGCTGGTGGCTCACAGTTGCGGTCCTGACCGCATCCTGCTCCTTGAATCCCATAGGAGAGGACCCAGCTGCGCAAGAAGCCAACAGCGGCAGTCCGTTCGGCGGTCCGGCGGCAACGAGTTCAGCAGGCGTGCCGAGCCCGGCCTCCCCCGACGGCGCTGGCGCAGCTCCAACCAGCGTCGCCAGCCCAGGGGTGGCGCCCGGCGGAGACGGAGACGTCGTCATCGATGACGAGGACGTCGCTAGTGCAGAAACGGACTCCCTTGACGACTCCCCGCTAGAAAGTGACGCCGGAGCTGGCGCTGAGTCGTCAGACGGAGGTGTGGGAGCCAGTCCGCAACCATCAGGCGACTCAGGTGTCGCAGGCGGCATGACCGACGATGCCGCGACGGAGATGTCCCCGTGACGCTTCTGCGTGAACGTTGGGGCGCTGCTTGTTGCCTGACGTTGGGCGGCGTGGTTGCTTGGTCCTGCAACTTGAACCCCATTCCAGAGGACCCAGGCTTCTCAGACGGCTCTGAGAACGTCAGTGAGGACACCGCAGGTCCTGATCTGGGGCCCATGGGAACCGTTGTTCAACCGTCTCCTGCACAGCCCGTCGGCACCACACCCGCAGCAGGGACGCCTGGAGTCGCCCTCCCCGGAGAAGAGTCCTCGGGGCAAACGCCGATGCCCGTGGACATGGCCGAGCCCCCCCCCGTGGTACCAGCTCCCGTCTCGGAGCCGGTCAACCCTGCCGATCCGGAGAGCCCACCCGAGGAGCCCGGCGTTGGCGGCGCGTCGGGGATGGCTCCCGATTCGGGTGCTGGCGGCGCAAGTGGCGAAACGAACTTCGACGCAGGCCCAGGAGTTGGCGACGCCGGCACAGTCTCCCTTCCCGCTGACGCCGGATCGGATGGCGCGCCATGACCCTTCGTTGGCGAAACGGGTGCTTGGTCTGGGTACTGAGTTCGGTCGTGTTCGGCTGCGGCGATTGGGTCCTCAATCCGCAGGGCGAAGACCCGGCAGCCGACGACCAGGCCAACCCCGCGGGCACCTCCTTGGGCCCCGCGCTGCCCGGGGCCGCCGAACCCGTTCCGGGTGTTACCCCAGGTGCCGCAACGGGTCTCCCGGGGGCGCCTCCCCCCACCCAGTCCACACCCAACGGCGCTGAGCCCGGCATCCCGGCAACGCCCACGAGCACCCAATCGCCGACACCCGTCGAAGGCCCCCCGAGCCCAGTCCCGGCACCGACAGCCGGTACCGGGGGGGGGATGAACCTTCCGCTCGACGATGCGGGCTCGCCCGAAGGTGCCGGGCTCGACGACGATTGCCCGCTCGCTCCGCCGGACCCAGAGGAGCCATGTTCACCTGAGACAATTTGTGTCTATGACGCGGTTATGTGCGTCTGCGCTCTAGCTGAGGTTGAGTACGCTTGGACGTGTCAAGACCGCACCGACAACGTGCAGGACGTCAAAGCTGCGGATGCTGGTGTTGCTGGCGACAGCGGACTTTGAGCAACTCGAGCATCAACGCAGTTCGCGATGTATGACGCTGGTTGCTATCTGGGCGAGCAACGTATCGGCAACCCGCAGGCGTCGACTCAGCTCCCGCGCGAGGTTCAGCACGAGCATGCAGTACGCTTTGAGGTCTGCACGGTACAGAGCGTCCAAATCGGCCGCGGAAACCGCGAGTAACCTCGAACGCGCCGTCGCGCGAACAGATGCGGACCGTGGCTGTATGTCAACGATGCTCATCTCGCCGATCCAGTCGCCAGGGCCCAACATGGCGATGAGCGTCCGCTCTCCGTGCTCGTTTTCCTTGAGCACCTCCATCTCTCCCTCGAGGATCACGTACAGAGCACTGCCCACATCCCCCTCTCGAAACACCCATTCCCCCGTTGGCACCTGCGCGACGCTCAGCCGGGCTGCCAAGTACTCGACGGCTTCCTGAGACAACGCCCCGAACAGCGCTAGGCCCCTCAACTCCAGGATTGCCGGGCGGTCAGGCTGTTGATCGTCGGTCATCTCGCGAACGTTCAGTTGGCGGAAAGGCTTTTGCGTAGAACCACCCGAGGTCGCGCCGGCCCTGCGTAGTCGTCCACACACTCCTTCTCCCAGCCGGTCGCTTCGTGAAACGCAATCGACGCCTCGTTTCCGAGCGTCGTCACCGCCTTGAGCTCCGTGCACCCCTCCATGCGACAGTCTTCCTCGAACGCCTGGTAGAGGACCTTACCGACACCCCGCCGCCGGTAGTCAGGGTGAATGCCGACCAAGTGCACGTACCCAATCTTGGTTGGCGTGGGCGAGACGAAGCCCAGAAGGAAACCCACCAGGATCCCGTCGTGCTCGACAACTCGCGCCAACTGACCCAACTCGTAGAAGAACAACGGGTGCGCCAGGGCACTCGTGGGGCCACCCCACCAGCGGTCGATGACCTGCACGATGTGGTCGTAGTCCTGCTTGCCGAGGGGCCGCGTGATCATGCCGATGCAAACTAACACGCCGAGCCTGAGACGTCGCAAGTTTGCCAACCCGTTCCAGAATTCACCCCCCAGGAGCGGCTATGCTCCGCTTCCGCCCGTTCCCAATTGGGTGCCTGCCGCGCGCCGACGGCAACCGCATCGTCCTCGAAACGTTCTTCCGCGCGTACGAGGGCCCGGCCGGGAAACCTAACAAGTACGGGGCCGCGAGGGCGCAGGAAGCGGTCACTTCTTGATGCGCCATAGTGGTCAGCTGTCGGCGGGTTGTGTAACCAATCGTCGATATGACCCGGCCGCTGCTCATCGCTCCGTCCATTCTAAACGCGGACTTCAGTCACCTCGCTAGCGAACTGGCTGCCGTCGAGACGGGAGGAGCAGATTGGCTTCACGTGGACGTGATGGATGGCAACTATGTTCCAGTCATCACTTTTGGGCCCAGCATCGTGGAGGCGGCGTTTCGAAATACCAAGTTGCCATTGGACGTGCACTTGATGATCGAAAAGCCTGAAACCCATATCGAGGCCTTCGCGCGTGCAGGGGCAACCGGCATCACTGTCCACGTCGAGGCGTGCGTCCACCTTCAGAGCACACTGTCGCGGATCCGTCAGCTCGGCAAGCGTCCGGGCGTGGTTCTCAATCCCGGGACACACGAGTGCAGTATCGAATACGTGCTCGAGGACGTGGACCTGGTGTTGGTCATGAGCGTCAATCCAGGCTTCGGCGGCCAACAGTTCCTGCCAACCCAGCTTCCGAAGATCGAGCGCATCGCCAACCGGATTGCGCAGCTCGGGCTCGACGTCGACATCGAGGTCGACGGCGGGATCACCGTGAGCAATGCTGCGTCTGTTCGCAACGCTGGTGCGAACGTATTGGTCGCCGGCACGGCGGTCTTGGGCAGGGACGACCGCCGAGCTGCGATTGAAGCCCTACGCTTGGCCGCGGCGGGGGGTACGGTACCCTAGTGGCGCGGCTCGCTGGAGTGTTGACGGCGGCCGCGTGGCTGGCGAGTTGCGCTCCAGCCGAGCATGAGGTTCGAACTGCCGAGCCCGGATCCGCGAGTTCGAGCGAGCAAGTGACAACTACTGTGGCGCTCGATCCGGAGCTGGCGCGGGTAGCAGGCCAACGAGGTCTTTCACCACTAGGCGGGATAACCCGCGTTCAAGTCGGGCGTCTCGCACTGACAGAGCGGTTCGAAGACTACATCGAACGAACTACTCCGGCTCCCGTGCTCCAGGGACAGCAGGCATTCCTGGTGCATCTCGGCTTGCTCAACCCTGACGTCGATCTGCTCCAAGCGAGCGTCGAGCTTGCGCGTGAGAACCTCGCCGGGTTCTACGACCCAACTCGAGCAACCCTCTACGTCGCGGCTGACCTGCAGCCAGAAGAACGCCACTTGGTGCTCGCGCATGAACTCGTCCATGCTTTGCAGGACCAACACTTCGCCGTCGGGCAGCGCATCATCTCGCGACCTGGTGGTGGTGATCGGTTGGCGGCGATTCACAGTCTGGCCGAAGGCGACGCAACGGCGGGCGCAGAAACGGACTGGCAAGCTTGGCTGGACTACGCCCCGGCACCTGACCGGACTGCGTTCGAGGCCTCTCTGCTGGACCGTCACCCATCTGCGCCAAGGGTCCTGGTGTCGAGTGTAGTCGCACCCTACGTCGATGGGACTACCTTCGTACGCGAGATGTTGCGCGCTGGCGGTTGGCCACTGGTGAACGCTACTTGGGAGTCCCCACCGGCAAGCACTGAGCAATTGCTGCACCAGACGAAGTACTTCGAGCGCGAGGGTTGGTTGACCTTCCCCCAGGTCCCAGCCCCTCGTGCTGACTGTGAGCTTCTACATTGGGACACGCTCGGGGAGCAAGGCCTGGCCACGTTGCTCAGGCAGTGGGCACCGGAGACGGCTGCGCCAGGGGCGGGTTGGAACGGCGACCGCCTCGACGTGTACCGCTGCGGCGACGAAGCGCAAAGTCTGCTTCGACTCGCATTTGATGCCCCGAGCGACGCTGACCGCGTTGTCGCGCTGCTGCATGACAGGGGCAAGCTACACCCGGCGGCGCCCATGCTGGTCCGCACTCGGACGACGACCGCTCCCGAGATAGCTCTTACCGTGGGCACCGTGTTGGACGAGGCCCAGGCAGCGGCATGGCTCGACCTTCAACCGCACCTGGTACAGAGCCCCTGAGGGGCGCTACGCGATCGACGCTTGCTGTTACGCGCCGAGTTCCACGCTGCTCGCTTTGGATACACTGACGGTGTTGCACCCAGGGTGCCTCGAGAACCATGGGTGCGGTCAATCGGGAGTCTGAGGTGACCCAGTGATGTCGTTCTGTGCATGTAGGCTTGTCGGTTTGGGAACAGCGGCAGTGGCCTCCTGATCAGGTGCGCACAAAGACACGTGTCACGACCACAGTAACTCGCGGCCCGTAACCTACTGATAACTTGCGCTTTGTCTCTTCGAACGGCGATTGCCTGAACGCGGCGCACTGCTTTGGCACGACTAGTGCTTCAGGGAGGAACATGGCCGCGGTCATTCGTACAATAGCTCCTCCCCCTGCCAAGGCACGCGCCTGGTCGTGGGCTGAGCTGGTTGCGGAGACTGCCGGTCTTGGGGAGCTTGAAGGGCTCGAGGTTACCGTGCAGAGCCCTGAGCCAATCCCGGCTGGGTGGCGCGTGGTCATCCAAGAGCGCTCCGTCGAAGAGCCACAGCAAGGCCCGCTAGCGTCGGCCCAACGAAGCGTCGGAGGGGATCGCTCGCTGCGGGGAGGGCTTCAGGTCAAGCTGTATCGGGCTACCCCCGGAGTGCGCACCGAAGTCATCGCCTGGTTGGAACCCGGCACGGCAGACTTGGAGTACGATGGGCTACGGGCCGCGCCCGGCGACGGCGCCTGGGTCGCCCATGCCACCCTCCGACGCGGCTCCACGGGTGTTCGACTTCACCTGGCGCCCCGCCACCAGTCAGCCGTAGCAGCCGCCTGACGGACAAGAGCGCCGTCCTGCGGCGCCCTCAAGCGGCCCTGTCTGACCGCTGCTGCTTGAGCGACGTGACGCGCTTCGCAAACTCGGCGTAGCCTTCGTCATCGATGGTCGCACGTCCAAAGCGTACGGAAAGGTACCAGCACGTCAACTCGTACACCTCGTCGGCGATGGGATGACCCGCCCCACGTAGGGCTCTGGCATGAGCGAGCGGGGGCGTCGCGGGGCCGCGCGTGATACCGTGCGAGCGCATCGCCTCCTCCAGCTGGCGGTACAACTTGATGATGCGCTCATCGCGTCGCTCGAGCGACTCGGGTTGTTCGCCCAGATGCCCCGTCTTTCGGCGTTGGCGCCACCAATAGACCCCAACAGCGACTGCTCCGATGACGAGTATCCCAATCAGCACCGGGCGCCCGTAATCCTTGGCCCAGCCGTTGTTGACACCACCCCCACGGAGGGTCCTACGCACTTCGCTGAACAGTTGCATCTGCTGTCCCAGATCGTAACCGATCACATGGCGGTTCCACCGCTCACCTGCTGCCTCTATCAGGTCGCGCACGAACGCCACCAGGCCCTGGGTATCGGTGATCGGAGTCGCAGCGGCCGCGGGCGTCGGGTCGAAACGATGCCATCCGACACCTGGCAGATGTGCCTCTACCCAAGAATGGGCTTCGCCCTGGCGAACGGCGTAGAAGTTCCCAAACCGGTTGTACGTCCCGCCAATGAACCCTGTGACGTTGCGGCTAGGGATATCCAAGGTGCGCAACATCACTGCCATGGCGGTGGAGTAGAACTCGCAATGGCCACGCTTGGACTCGAAGAGGAAGTCTGCAAGCGGGTTCGCCGCTGCACCTGAAGGACTTTCCAGATCGTACTTGTATTCACTGCGTAGGTGGCCCTCGATCCGACCGGCGATGACGGCGGGGTCCGTCGCGTCCCCTGCCCATGCTCGGGCGAGCTGTTCGACTCGGTCGGGCAAGTTGGGCGGCAGAGCCAAGTACCGCCCGACGTCGGGCAGCGCCCCCGCAGTAATCGATTGCGTCCCTGCAGGCATTCCATAGATGCGGTAGCGCAGGCCGCGTTCGTCGAACCTGGAGTATTCGAAGTCTCCCTCCCTACCGCGTGTCACCTCGGTATGGTCGCCGATGAGTTTGTCGTTGGTGCTCAACAGCTCCAACGTCGCCGCGCCATTGGGCAGGAAGATCACCGGAGGTTTGATGGGTTGCAGGTCTATCACCATCAACTCTGGGCCCAGCTGTTCAAGCGTGGGCTCGATGGGGACGCGGTTGCCATCCATCTGCGCGGCAACTTGCGTCTTGTCCCGCCGCCAACTCATCCCGTCATACGAATCAAAGGCGGCTCCGCGTAGGTATAGCGGGATGCGGGGGGGCGGCTCGTCAGGCAAGTCGGCAGGGAAGACGCGCAAAGCAATGGTCGAGTCGGCCCGCAAGCGTCCCACCTTGCCCAGGTCGACCCGGTCGGAGAAGCCGATCATCCGCTCCGATCGGCCCTGATTGAGCAACAACAGGGACAGCCCGACACGGGGAAAGAAGACGAAGAGCAGCGCGGTAAAAAGAAATATCGGTATCGCAAGCGAACAGGTCGCCATCAAGAATCGCTTACTCACGACCCGTCTACTTCTCAGGATCCTCGGAACGTCAACTGGTAACCCGCTACGATCCCGTGCACCTTGCCGGTAGTTGCCCTCGACCTCCCGGCGCAGGTGGCTGAGAACGAGTGCTCCCGGCGCGACGAGCAAGAACCCGAGGAAACAGATCCCGTAGGCCATGCCGCCGCCCAGCACGGTCCCAGCAATCAAGTGAAGCAACGCAAGCAGCACAATCTGCTGGTCGTGCGCGGCTCCCCGCCTGGTCGCGATGCGGAGGATTTGTAATCCCGCGGCGAACTCCACCGCAACCTGGATTACGTCGTGTCCGGCGAAGAGCCGAAAGGCCTGAAACCCTAGCAGCAACACAGACCCAGCGACACTGCCCCGCCGGCGCAAAGGGTGGCCCTGGAGGCGCTCTGGGACGACCATGCTGAGCGCCATTCCCACCGCGAGCACCAGGACGACCCACCGCTCCAGTCCACCGCTGGTCAGAAGGGCTAGCATTCCGAGCGCAGCCAGCGCATCGGTCATCACGCGGTGGACTCGACCGAATCTCATGAGGCAGTCCTCCCGAGGGTGGTGCTTCGAATCGCTGTTGCTCCTTCGCTGAGGCGAGCCGGTATTGGCCGTGCTTGGTCGCTTTGGGCACGCGGTGGGACCGGCTCCAGCAACGCCAAAAAGCGGAGCACGGGGTCGGCCCCAACCGCAGCATCAGCGTGGACGACATCTCCGCTCGACGTGCGGATAGAGACTCGGTCCCCTCGCTTGAGATGGGCGACCGCCTTGGACGCGACGTCCCGGATGCGGTCCTCAAAGCCCACGAGCCACTCCTTGCTGGGGTCGTCTGTGGGCGGCTCGTCGTCGATCGAGAGGCGTACTTCTTGCTCCGCTTCTCGCGCCCGTTCGAGTACGACGGTTTGGTGCACGCTCTTTCGCCAGTAGATGTCGCGGACGTCGTCACCCTCTCTGAACGGGCGCACGGTGAGGACGTCGTGGCCGCGGCCTGCTTCGAGCACGCCGTGACCTGCGAGGGCGCCGCTGGCGGTCTTTGGCGGAAGTAGAATGGGATCCACCGCGGGGTAGATGATGAGTCCGCCTTCCGCGGCCAGATCCCGTGACTTCTCGAAGAGGCCAAACGGAAACCGGGTCGCGATTCGGAAACCAACGTGCTTGTCTCGACCGCGTCGCGCAGGAGTACGTCTGTAGGCGGCCACCTGCGCGGAACCCGGGCTGATCTTCAAGAAGAAGCAGCGCTTGTCGGCGGGTTGCCCGGCGCGCAAGTCCTCGATTTCGATCGCGTAGCTTGGGATCTTGGACTTGTGGTTGTGAACTTCGACTTCGACAGTGTGGGGTCGATTGACCTGTGCTCTCGGTGGTAGACGCCGAACGACCGTGAGTTCCCGAAGGCTCATCTCGCTCATGACGCTCGAAACGACAATCAGCGAGAGAAGCATGCCGAGCAGCAAGTATAAGAGGTTGTTACCCGTGTTGATCGCGGCGAACCCGACACCCAACGTGATGAGGATGAAGTACTTCCCCTCACGCGTGACCTTCAGGCGGCGCGGCAGACTGAACCAGGCGCGCTTGCCCGATGCGACGGGTTCGGAAGCTCTAGTTCTGCTCTTGGCAGGTTCTGCCACGACCCCTCACAGTGGCACAGGTACCCTGGCGACTACTTCACGCAGTGCCGTTTCTGCTTCCTCGCGACTCGGAGCGTAGCCCTCCGAGTGGGCCGCGAGGCGGACGCGGTGTGCCAGAACCGGCACGGCGAGCTCGTGGATGTCGTCCGCCACGCAGTAGGTCCGCCCATGGACCAGCGCGCGCGCCCTGGCAGCCCTCGACAGACTCTTGGCTGCGCGCGGGGACGCTCCCAGCGCCATACTCCCGCTGGAACGAGTCGCCCCGATGACAGCCTGCAGGTACGTAGCGAGCGAGTGCTCGATACGGACCGTGGACAGATCGCGATGTAACTGGACCAGCAAGTCCGGCGTCATCACCGTACGTACCTTGCCAACGCTGTCCGTCTCTGTTTCCAGAATCAACCGCGTCTCCACCTGAGGTGGCGGATAGCCGATGCTGATTCGCACCATGAAGCGGTCGAGCTGGGATTCGGGCAGCGGGAAGGTGCCGGCAAAGTCCTGCGGGTTCTGGGTGGCCAGCACGATGAAGGGGCTCGGCAACTCGAAAGCGCGCCCATCAAGGGAGACCTGGGAGTCGTTCATCGCCTCCAGCAGCGCCGACTGGGTCCGCGGACTCGCTCGGTTGATTTCATCGGCAAGCAGAACGTTCGCGAAGATCGGTCCTTTGCGTACCTGGAAGTCTCCACGGCGTTGATCGTAGATCGACACGCCCAGCAAGTCGCTTGGGAGCAGGTCACTGGTGAACTGTACGCGGTTCATGTCCGCGCCGATTGCCCGCGCAATCGCTCGCGCCAGCGTCGTCTTCCCGACGCCCGGCACGTCTTCAATCAGGACGTGCCCGCCGGCCAGCAGCGCGATGATCGCCAGCTCCACGGCTTCCGGTTTGCCTTCGAGCGCAGCTTCCACTGCAAGCCGTAGGTCCCGCAGCAGTTCAAGACGCTCGGCGTCGGCAGCAATCGCGGATGAGGACATTGGAAAACATCGTAGCACGCCGTCTCGGTGACGCGGTCCGGCTGAAAAAAGATGGGTAGAAGCGAGGCTGGGGGGCCAGTCGAGGGCTTATTGAACGGGTTGGTTGGACTCTTCGCAACCCCGGATCGGGAAATTGAAACACGATTGAGTGCCCTCCGTTGGGTGCCTCGACTACGCTCAACGACCGGTGAGCGAAGTCACTTCAATCCGAGTTGAGAAGGTCACGCGATTGTTCGGTGCGACTGCCGCGCTCAGGGGAGTCAGTCACACCTTCGAGCCGGGGACGATTACGTTTGTTCAGGGACCCAATGGCGCAGGAAAGAGCACGCTGATGGGGATAGTAGGTACGGTGCTCAGACCTACATCGGGTGTGGTTCGCTACGATCCGTTCGGAAGCGACCTGCAGATGGCCCGCAGGCACATCGGTTGGGTCGGACACGATTCGCATTGCTACCGCGACTTGACGGGTCAGGAGAACGTGCGGCTGGCGGCTCGTCTGTTCGGAATGAACGACGACGTGAACCTGGAGGATACCTGTCAACGTGTCGGCGCCACCAAATTCTGGAACCAGCCCGTGGGTACACTGTCCCGGGGGCAGCGCCAGCGAATAGCCCTGGCCCGTGCGCTGGTACACTCGCCAAGCGTTCTGCTGTTGGATGAACCCTCGACTGGTCTCGATGCAGCCACTACGGCGCGCTTCGATGATGTCCTGATCGAGGAACGCGATCGCGGCCGCATCGTCATCGTCATCAGCCATCGGGAGGGTTGGGCCGAGCGTGTTGGCGCAGAGCACTTGATGTTAGAACGAGGTCGCCTCGTCAAGGATTAGTCGGCGGCTGGCTGTGGCGACGTCTTGCCGGTGGCAAGCGCGACGAGCGCTGCCGGCAAGTCCCCCGACTCCTGAGTCGACAGGACGGGTGTAGCAGGGTGTAGGCGCGCCATCTCCATGACGTTGCTCGCCGAACTCGCGTCTGGCGCCACCGCGTTCAGAATGATCGCGGTTGGCGGTGACAGGCGCCGTTCGATCCCAGCGAGGACCGCACCGACGTCGTGAAGCACACCTAGTCTGTTTGGCGCCACGAGGAACCACGCCTGAGGTTGGAGCTCGGCCAGCAACTCGACATTCGTGTGCCCACTCGATGTCAGCGGCGAAAACAGTCCGCCGGCGGTCTCGATGAGCACCACCTCAGCGTCGGAGGCGTTGGCGCTGACCCAGCCCAGGACTCTGCGCAGGTCGACTTCTCGGCCTTCGAGCCTTGCAGCGAGGTGTGGAGAAAGCGGCGCCTCGAACCTGTACAGTGGCTCCAGCCACGCCCCTCCACCAATTGCTCTTGCATCGCTATTGCTCCGATCGTAGCCGGACTCGACGGGCTTGAGTGCAACCACTGGGGCGTTGGCTGCCAGAGCCAGGCGAAGGCGCGCGGTGATGTAGGTCTTCCCGACCCCCGTACCAGTCCCGGCAATCGCTACTCGGCGCATGCGAGCCTCGTTGCTTCGACGAGTCGGGCAATGGTCTGCTCACTGAAACTGGATTTCAGTGTTAACCTTATACGCGCTTCCCCTTCGGGTACCGTGGGGGGCCGAATCGCCTGGACCAGGATGCCGCGATTGAGAAAGACATTCGCCGCTCGGGTCGCGCGTTCGGTGGTCTTCAGTCGGATCGGGACGATCGGGGACCAGCTGCCAGTGTTTATCTGCAGCACACCCTGCAGCGAATCGATGTAGTTTCCCACGACTGCCCTCAATTGGCGTCGTTCGTTGTCCGCACCGGAGACGCGCCGCACGCGTTCCTGCAGCAGGGTAGCCAGAGCCGGACTAGTTGCAGTGGAGTAGACAAAGCTCCTCGCGCGGTTCCAAAGCCACGAACGCAGTTCGGCAGGGCCAAGGGCGCAGGCCCCTTGGGCGCCCAGGGCTTTGCCGAAGGTTGCGATGCGCACGTCAGCGTCGACACCAAACTGCCGGCAGAGCCCGGCACCACGGTCGCCGTAAACGCCCAAGGCATGAGCTTCGTCCACGTACATGGCCGCGCCGGCTTCATCGGCTACGCTGCGCAGCGCCCGCAGGTCCGGAACGTCACCGTCCATGCTGAAGAGGCTCTCAGTGACGAGCCATTTCGAACCGCTGCATGGTCTCGCGAGCGCGCGCGCTGCTGCTTGGGGGTCCGCGTGTGCATAGGTGACGACCCGTGCGGGGGACAAGCGACAGCCGTCGATGATGGAAGCGTGATTGAGCTCATCCGACGCGATTAAGTCTTCGGGGCCAGCGAGGGCTTGGATGGCACCGACGTTCGCTGCATAGCCAGAGCTGAAGAGCAGTGCTGTCTCGCCGCCTAGCCACGACGCCAAGGCGCGCTCTGCTGCCAGATGGGCCTCATGCGTGCCGTGGATCAAGCGGGAAGCCCCCGCGCCCCAAATCGCGCCGTCTGCATTCATTGGGTCCCGGACGAGGCCAAGGTAGTCGTTCGAGGCGGCGTCCACCAGCGGCAGGTCGAGCTGTCGTGCGGCATCCTCCGCCAGTTGACGACGACGCGGCGAATCAGTCCTCAGCAGTTTCGCTTCCGCCAACGCGTCGAGGCGAGCCTGCAGCAGTCCCTTCATGAGCGGTGTGTAGCAGCGGCCTCTCGGGCGCACCATGGGGTCTCTGCAGATGAGTCGGCGTCGGCGTTGGCGAGAATCTCTGCTAGCGCGCGATGTGCCCAAGTCCAATGACGGCACTCAGTTGGGTAGTCAAAAGATGCTGGTCATGTTTCACGTGAAACGTTGAGCAGTGTTGGCGGAGACGGGGTCGCGATCGGCCACCGCAGGGAGCAGGCTCCGTACGTGACTGCGGAACGCCACGACAGCCTTCGTCCAACCTCGGTTGCCGCACAGGGTGAGGGCCTGGGCCATGAGACGCCATCTTCCCGCAGACCCTAGACGCGGCGGAGCATACGGACGTCCTCGAGAGCCGTGAGCGACCTGAGCTCCCCACCCGGCGTGCACTTCCTCGTGCTTTGGGGATGTCCCGATGAACCTATTGACGAGCGGTCGTCGCAGGACAGCACCTCTGGAAGTTCCTGACTGTGCGCCATGCCGCTTCCAGCCGGCAGCGCGCTGCCCCGCCATGGGCGAGCGCGGCACCGAATCACAGCGTCGCGCAGCTGGTCGGCTCGATGCTCCGCTCCGGGGCTGTGCTGCGTCGGTCCGCATCTCAAGTACCCTCGTCGCCACCTCGCCGCCCGTGACCCGATCGTGCACGTCTGCCCACCTGACATGTTCACTTCCCCGTAGGTACGTTTGGCGGCCAGCGAAGCAGCCACGGGCAACCGCGCCGGGTCGTGGGCCGGCGCTGACCCAACCTGTCAGCACTCCGGTCGCGATCCAACACTGGCGGGGCGGCACGATGGGCACGGAATCCCGGTGAACCGGGGCATGGTGGCCACCGCCCCGCGGCAGGATAGCGTCGCCCTTGACGGTCCAGCGTGTGAACGAGGTGCAGTCTCCGAAGCCGAGCAGGCCGTCAAACGACGGCCTGCTGTGACCTCTCCAAAGCCCAGGCCGTCCAAGGGCGGCGCCAAGGGTTGCTCAGGTATTGTCATGCAGATCCGTTCCTGGGTGCGCTGTCTCTCCGTAGGTCCAGTCCAAGCATCAGACGAGCGCATGTGTCCTGCCTCGAGTCAGCGCAGGCAGTCGCGGTCCGCTCCCCACGGTTGGCCGGGCTTCCACGGTCACTCGGGAACTGCGGGACAAGCCCCGGCGACCCCCGACGATCGCCCCGAAAGCCACCGATCTGGCGGTTCTCCGAGGGCCCGAATCCTCGAGAAGCAATTGGGCTGGTCCGCACACGCAACCGCGCAAAGGGTTCCGGGCAGGTCCTTTCCGTTTGGCTCCCACCTGGACAGGCTCGGTGGTGCGCAGCGCCGCAGCCCATCGGGCCTGGTGCAGGTCGGCGCCCTTGGCTGCTGCGTGGACACGCTCGCCATGAGCCCTCAGCGCTCTGAGCGCGGCCGACGCAGCGGTCGAGTTCTCGCTTCCTCCGCGCCCCACGTTTCACGTGAAACCCAAGAGGCGCCGAATGCCGCGCTGCGCTCACCACTCTACGCAAACGCCGGTTTCACACCACCGCAAGATGTCCCGGCGAGGTGCATAGAGAGCAAGGGAAATCCCGGGCGGCATACCAAACGAGGGACAGCCGCCCCGCGAAGGTCCCGCTGACTGCGGCGCGACCGCGCGACTGCGTGACCGCACGAGCCATCCCCCGGCCAGTTGCCTCGCGTGGCGCTGACGCAGGCTGCCAACCCCATCACGGTCACAAACCACCAACGGATGGAGAATCCTCAGCGCCGCAGGCCAACCGCAGCGTGGGTCTCCAACCGCGCTCATTGAAACATGTGCCGTAGGCAGGGACCCACTGCGCGTGGGACAGCCCCGGCTCCGCAACACCCAACCGATGCCTTCCGTGACTCGGCAGCGAAACTGGAAGCAGCCAACAAGGCGTGCACAGTCCCGCGGCCTCACCTCGCGGCGCCTCGACACAGGCTGACCCGCCAAGCACGACCGAGCTCTCTTTAAAACACTTAAGTATTTTTACTAAGTACTTGTTCTTACTAACTTTATCAGCGAGGTGCTACTCCCATCGTCAATCATATATATTAAAACGTATTTCTGTGAGGTTTGCGGACGGCCTTCTAACTCACAGCGACTCGCAGATACATACCTCTACGTATTTCTACGCCGCAGGGTCGGTCTCTGAAAACCTCAACCACAGCCTCCAAAAAAACTTGCTAGTATTACTATGTGCTCGACCGCGCACCCAGCAGAGGTCGCTACGACCGGCAATCCACTGCATCAGAGCGGGCCCAAGAGCAGCGCGATCTCATACTACATGCAGTAGATGAACACCTGCGGCGAACGTCCCCGTCACCAAACAACCTGACCATCTCTGATGTGTGCAAAGTAACGGGCTTGGGGCGCAACACCATCTACAGCCATTTTGAGAGCGTCGACGCCGCCTGTGAGTACGTGATCGCCCGCGCCCTACAAGCCCTCTCCGAGCAGACGCCCAAGGTGAGTGATACAGCGACCCCACTGGACGCCGTACGATCGTTCTCCACAAACTGGCTCCAGACGGTCGCCGGCCACCCTTCGCACTACCAAATAGCTGTCTGCTGGGCGCGAGACCAACTGCGCGAACGGGTCAGACCTCACTTCCGAGAGCTGATTCAGCTCGGGATCAACGCGGGCCTATTCAGCCAAGATCCGACAGGCCTACGCGAGTCGCTCCTCCTAGAGCTGCTTCTTGCCACGGGTAGCGCCGTCGCCGCAGATCCTTCCACAGAAGAGGCTGCGGCGCACCTGCTGCCGAGCCTGCTGACCAAAGCGTGCCGTTGAGGCGTACTCAGCGCCCGCTGCTGTCCAACTCTTGCCGACGACTCAGCGGCTCGCCATTTTCGTCAACTGACCCCAGCGCACCATCCACCCGCTCGAGCAGCGATTCCAACATCTGCCGACTCCGGCAAGTCAGCTGCTCGTGTTTGTGCTTCTCCAACTCCAGCTCCTGCGCCAACGAAAGTGCAACTAGAAGAAGGGCTTGCGGATGGATCTGCTGCCCCGGCGCCAAGCGGAACAGACGGGCTTCCACATCGTGCGCGAGCTTGTCCATCGTCGATTGGCCCAGTGTCGTCACTAGCCGATACTCCCGGCCCGCAACTGACACACACACCGCTCGACTCGTCATGCTGGGACGCTACCACCGACACCGCCCCCACAACACCCCGTTGTTTGCGCTGCGCTCTGGACTGGTATCTCACTCTCACCCACCAGACCGCCTAGTGAGACAACCACGAGATCAGCATCACCCACGGCAGCGCCAACCACATCCCGTCCAGGTGGGCAGCGAGCAACATGCGCCGCTCTGACGCTTCACCAAATCCTGCGTCGAAGCCTGCGCTGAGACCAAAGGCCGCCACATAGCTTCCACTGTGGTTGTAGCTTCTCGACCCAATGAAGACTCGACTGCTAGCGCCGACGTCGCCTCGCGGCCCGAGCCGGATATAGGGCGCCCCACTGACAACCAACTGAAGCGGGGCAAGCGGCAGCTGGAGCGACCCCCCGACGGACGCGCGGACATCATCGAAACTGGCGGTGGACAGCTCGACGGCGGGACCATACCCGATGTCGTTCACACTCGCTCGCCCGAACATGACGTCTCCGCGTAGCGATAGCCACAGCTCGGCTCCGCTCGGCTCCGCTAGGTCCGCGCTCACCCCGGGAATCACTCCAGTGTTCAATTGGGGGGAGGCACGCAGCTCTGACACCAACACCATTGCCCCGACGCCGAGCAGAGTCGCCGTACCGACCGAGCGCCGCGCGTTCACATCAGTCCAATCGGTAACAGACCTCGAGAGTGGAGGCGCAGGCGCGACAATCCACACGTTCGTCCTGACCAATCACACACTGTTCGAACCCCACGTTGTCTGCGCGCACGCCGCAGACGACCTGCCCGCCCTCGTCCGTGATCGCTTCTAGGGGATAGTCGACCAAACAACCCCAACAAACGTCGATCGGAAACGTGAAGTCGCCGGACGTCACTTCAACGCCACCGAGTGTCTCCCCGAACACGCGAACATTCGCGATCAGCGTGCGCCTGGCTGATCGATCCCCTTCGAGATCCGCCGCAAGACTATCGCCCACGCCCCCGGGAACCATCGTCACCTCTGCGAGCCCGTAACCAGGGGCTTCTGATGCATTCGATTGGATGAACCCGCCACCGTTGACGCTGAACTCATCAATCACAGCGCCTCGCGTGTTCGTCAACGTCACCTCTGCACCACGGACTCGAAAGCCCGCAGTCTCAGCCCGCAGCTCGGCCTTGTTGCCTCGCGGGGTCAGCTGGTTTCCGACGAGGACGATGCCTTCGTACTTGGTGCGGAACGCAACATCCAACGTGCCGCGGAACAGAAACGCGGAACCCGGATCTCCCGAATACTCACAGCTCGGCGGCGTGGGCGCCAACACACCCTCCACAAACAAGCTGGAATCATTCTCCGCGCAGCCGACGACCAGGCTCACGAGGGCGACTGAAGCAGCGTAACTCAAGCTCTTGACGGGCATCTCTATCCTCAGCAGGCACCGACGGTGAATCTCGACGGCACCATGCAGTCTAGCTAGCTCCGGCCGAACGAGCCAAAACTTGGGTAAATCAACGCCCAACTGCGCCGCTTTGGACAGCGCCGCACCACTATCCCAGAGCGGAGACTATGCTCTGAAGCTCCCCGATGCCCAGTTTCTTGAATTCTGTGCGCCCTGGTTCGGGACAGAATACAAAACGCACGGAATCCCCTCCGCGCTTCTTGTCGTGTCCAAGCAGCACCGACGCCTCAGCCAACGGGTGCACGCTGAGATCTGTCGGCAGGCCCAACGCAGCCAGGAGACGCGTCGTCCGTTGACTCAACTCAGCGGGCGTGATGCCCAGTTGCACACCAATGCGCAGAGCGGCAACCAACCCCAGGCTGACCGCCTCACCGTGACTCAGCCCACCAAACCCGCCCTGCGCCTCCAGGGCGTGTCCCACGGTATGTCCGAGGTTGAGGGCAGCTCGCAGTCCCCCCTCGCGCTCGTCTCGGGACACGACGCTCGCCTTCACGGCGATGCACCGCCGCACCAATTGTTCAATCAGCCCCCAGTCGCGAGCCACCACCTTCGCGCTTTGCTCCTCCAGCAACGAGAACATCTCCGCATCGCCCAGCAACGCAGTCTTGACGACCTCGGCCAGCGCACCCGTGACGCCTCGAGAGGGCTCGCTCTGCAGGTGAGCGACGTCGCACAGGACTCGCTGCGGCTGCCAAAACGCGCCGACACAATTCTTCGCGCCAGGCAGGTCGACCGCAGTCTTTCCGCCGACTGACGCATCCACCATTCCGAGCAACGTCGTCGGAACGCTCACCCACGGCACGCCACGCATCCATGTCGCCGCGGCAAATCCGGCAATGTCCGTCATCACGCCACCTCCCAGTCCAACGAACACGCTCTTGCGATCAACACCCTGCGACAAGCAATGCATCCAGATCCGTTCCAGGCTGCCAAGCGTCTTGTGCTCTTCGCCGGGGGCCTGTTGGAACACGGTCGCCATCACCTTCCGTTCCGACAGTGCCGCGAGGTAGTCGGCAGCATACAGTCCTCCAACCGTCTGATCCGTCAACAAGACCACCCGCGATGCGCCGACACTCACCTCCGCAGCCCGCTCAGAAGCGAACCCCGAACCCACTTCGACGCTGTACGAGCTCGAACCTACCAGCACGCCCACCGGGTCCCGCTGCCAAACCTGGAGCACATCACCGGCAACCTCTTCGGGTGTGCGTCCGTCTACATCGACCTGCTGATGCGCTTCGGCGTAGGCCATCTCGCGAGCGGCCAGCAAGTCGTCGACGCCGGCCTCGTCGAGTCCCACCAGCAAGGGACGCCCGGCCTTTCCGGCGGTTCGCTGCAGTATCGTTGCCGGACGTGCCCGCAGCGTGACGACCACCGAACGCTCGACTGCATCGAGGCGCACTGAGCGCCGCAGCAGGGCCCCACCCCCCAAGGCGACAATCTGTGGCGTGCTCGACGCCAAGAGACGATCGAGCTCTGCGCGCTCCAACTCTCGAAACCGAGCCTCGCCATCTTGTGAGAAGATATCTGCTATCGGTTTGCCTGCCCTGGAAACGATACGCGCGTCCAAGTCCACGCTCGCCACGCCCGTTCGCTGGGACAACACCTTGGCGACCGTACTTTTTCCGGTCGCCATGAATCCATTGAGCAAGAGAGACCGCTTCATGCGCTGCGGCTTATAGCGGCTTCGGACTGGGGATGACACGCCGGACTCAAACCGCTGGCACCCAACACTGGCATTCGAACCCGGCCGCGACTACACCAGGCGCTGACGACCAGCGGTAGAGCGAGCGACCATGCAGTTCACGAAGTACCAAGGATTGGGTAACGATTTCGTCGTGGTAGACGTCGAGGACACCGCCGCCGTCGACCCCACCCGGGCCCAAGCAATCTGCAACCGCCACTTTGGCGTCGGCGCTGACGGCGTGCTGCTCGTCTCCCCGAGCTCCAGCGCCCTGGCCCGAATGACGGTGCTCAATGCCGATGGTTCCCGTCCGGAGATGTGCGGAAACGGACTTCGCTGCGTCGCCCTCCACCTCTCGAGACGCGCCGGAACTCCGGACGCCTTTCCCGTCGAAACGGACGCCGGAGTGCTCGAGTGTGCGCTGGACCAACGCGAGAACGACGTTTGGGTGACACTATCGCTTGGCCAGGGTAAGCCGCTGGGCAGCGTCGAACATGCGGACGGGGAGCGCTTGTTTCACTTCGAGCGGATCTCGATGGGGAACCCCCACGCGGTCACTTTCGACGCTGTGCCTGAAAACGACGCCATCGATCGCTTCGCCCCGCAGGTCTCCGCAACACTCCCCGGCGGAGCGAACATCGAATTCGTCCAAGCTGTCGGGCCAACGCACCTACGCGTCGTTGTCTGGGAGCGTGGGGTAGGAAGGACACTCGCGTGCGGCACCGGCGCGGGGGCGGTCGGTGTGGCGGCGGTCCGCCAGGGCAAAGTTCCGTACGACACCGCCATCGCGGTCGAACTCCCCGGTGGACGATTGGAGATAACGGTGGAAAAGGAAACCCTCGCCGTGCAACTGGCGGGACCCGCCCGAGAAGTGTTCCGAGGCCAACTCACGGAGCTCTGACGCTAGCCGCCCGCCGATAGCCAAAAACTGCGCCACTTTTTTTTGCTGTGATAGGGGCCAGAACATGCCCCGAGAAACAGCTCGCCCGACCGACCATCCTCTCGGAAGTCAACGCCAACGGTTCGTCAGCGCCCTCGAACCCCGGCTCGCTGCCCTCACCGAAGCCTCCGACGCCCTCGCCGCACATCCTGAGCATGTGTCCCTCCGGGACCGACTGGAGCAACGACTCGAAGCGATGTCTGACGCTGCGAACGCGTTGGGCTTCGAACAGATGGCGGCCGCCTTCGCGAGTGCACAGAGCGCTCTGGCGTGCGCGACGGACCCGAGCAGTACGGCACGAGCAGTCGCGGACGCCAAGGCGACCCTCCAGCTGATTCCGACGCTGGTCGAGTCGCCGGAGCTCTCTCCCCTCGCCAACGACGCGACTGCCACAATCCCCTCGCCGCCACCCACGGAGCCACCGCCAGCTCCCGAGGCAGCGCTCCCCCTAGACCACCTCCGGGCAGCGGCCGTCGCGCCGCTGCGCGCAGGGGCCAGCCTTGCCCCCGGCACAGTCGTCGTCCTGGGGGTGCTCCCGCTGCGCAGCGTCAGCAAGAGCTGGGCAGAACGCTTCCCCGAACTCTGCTTTCACTTCACCGTCGACCTCGAGGACGCGGAAGCGCTCGCCAAAGACGCGACCAGACCGGCTCTCATCATCGACGGACGGCGACCTGACGTCGGTCATGCGTTCCATCGCCTGTGTGATCTCGGCCCCTGCGTGATTGTCGAGGCGACGGCAAAGCAGCAGCGAGGATTCGAAGCTCAAGGTGCCCACGCGGCGGTGCCCACAAGATCGTCAGTCGAACCCGTCATCGAAGAACTGTTCGCAGCGCCAACCGCCAGCACCAAGCCAGACGCGCCGCTCAATGATCAGTCCGAGGCCACCCCAGCCCAACAGCCAGAGATTGGACGTGGTCACGTGCCGCGCACGTCCAAGGCCGACGTGATGGCCATCCCCGGGCGCACGGTACTCATCGCGGACGCAGATCCCGCGACCGCGTGGTTTCTGACGGGCTTGCTGCGCTCCGTTCAGGCAACGGTCCTGGAGGCCCGTGATGGTCTCGAAGCTTGGCAACTTGCTCGGGAACGGATTCCGGACTTGATCATCAGTGATGTCGCCCTCCCAGAGCTGGATGGTTTTGGGCTGTGTCGAAACATCAAGCGCGACGTGGCCCTATCGGACGTGCCCGTGCTCCTCGTCTCTTGGAAAGAGGATGCACTGCATCGGGTGCGCGAACTAGGCGCGGGAGCGGACGGCTACTTCATCAAGGAGGCGGACTCCGCCACCGTCCTCCGACGCTGCGCCGAAGCACTGCAGACGCGCGTCAACGTGGAGAGACGGCTGCGCGCCGAAGGCACCGTGCGCGGACGACTGGAAGGGATGACCCCCCGACTCGTTTTGCGTCTGGCGAGCGAGCTGGCTGGCGAAGCCCGCGTGACGTTCACCGACGCAGCGTACACCTACGTCGCTTACGTCGGTGACGGGCGACTCTTGTCCGCAACCCGTCGCGGACCCGACGGCGAAGTCTCCGGCGAAAGCGTACTGCCGTCTATCTTGGGAATGCGGGCTAGCCGTTTCGTGGTCGAGCCACACGCAGAAGTGGTCCAGTCGTCGTTCTTCGGTAGCATGAGCGCTACCCTGGCGCCGTCCATCGCGAAGATACGGCGCGCGACGCGGGTGCTCGCGGGGGACGCACTGCACAAGGTAGCGCGCGTTGACCTCGATGTGGCAGTGGTTGAGGCGTACACCGCGGCTGCCCCGTCGATCGCGCGGCGCTTGGTCGAAAAACTTACAGATGGCGTGCCCCCGTTTGCGCTGGCAAGGAGCGTCACTGGCGGACTCTTGGAGTCTGTCCTCGCCGACCTGGCCCTACGCGGGGCAGTTCGCAGCGCCGTCGACGTCGACGACAACGACCTGCTCGAGTCAGAGGACGTGTTCACTCGGCCATTTGATGTCGACTTGCGCACGCCGACGACAGGCGTCGAACTCCAGGCCGCAGCCGGCGCCCCACGCATCACCGCCTCTTCGACGCACGAAGAAGCACAGAAAGCCGCACATTTCGCAGGCGCCCAGGTGACCAAGCCAGACACGGTGGTGGCAATGCACAGCGCGCGAGGCTTCGGCGATCTCCGCGTCCCGGAGGCGCCAGCGAAGGACCCCACGACGTTCGAGCTCGCCAACGCGTCAGAGCAAGCTGCGGTGCCTCTCGGCCCACAAGAACAACCGACCCAAACGCGTCCAAGGACACTCATCCCTAGACCGGAGCCCAGCGAAGCACCGGTGGATTGGGCACCAACGCCCAAGGAGCTCCTCCAGACCGCAGAGTCGAGCGACGCCAGAGACCTGGCAATCGACGAATGCGAGGCGCTCGCAGCAGCCGCCTCGACCGAGCAAGCCGGGGAGTCACCGCTACCCACAACCACGACCAGCACCCCAGAACCAGAGCAGCGCCCTGACGGCGCCACAACATCGCCAGCGGTCCCCGTTGTCGCGCTCACAGCGCAGCCTGAGGCCGGCTTGGACAGCAACTCGGAACCACCGTCCATCACCGAGCCCGCCGCGTCGCGGGGATCTGATACCGGGGAGCTCGCACAACCGGAACCGGAGGGCGTCGACCTGGCAGACGCGATCTTCGACTCCACCTTCGCGCCATTCATGGAACATGAGAACGCGTCCGTCGGTACCGGACGGGACGCGCCGCCGCCGTCCGACCCGTCGCAGAGTTCCGAGAGCGAACTCGTCGTCTCGACCAGTCTCCGGGCAACGGGCACACCCCTCGATGACGACTTCGTGGACGCCGAGGACCCTCTATTTTCCTCGTTGCACCTGCTGGAGAGCGAGCCGTCGGCGAGGGCCAACACGATCAGGACCAACCCACTCGATGTCGGCGAGAGCACGGCGCCACCCAAGGCCGTCTCGGAACGCAAGCTATCCCTCGGAAACCGCATCAGCGGTTGGTCCCAAAGAACTCGAGAGGTATCCAAGCTGGCGCTCGAATGGTCTAGGAGGCGACGCCGTGAGAGCCAGTCCGAAGGTTTGGAATCGAACGGCGCCCAATCCGACTCAACTCGAACCGGGGACTCACCTCCAACGGCAAATGCGGGCGCGGTCGCTTCGTCCCCACGGGAGTCAGACTCGCCCCCCAAATCACCATCAGGACGCTGGCGGGCCGCCGCGACGAAGGCGCTGCCCGCAGCAGCTGCCCTCGGAGCTGCTGCTCTGGCTTTCTCGGGTGTGGGTGCGATCGTGGAACGCATCGAGAGCACGCGCATCAACGAAAACGGCACCGCGACCATCATCGACATGGCGACCCCTGCCCGATCCAACGCAATCCCTGAGACGGCTGCAGCCGATCCAACGCTGCCCGAAGCCATCGAGCACAGTGTGGCGCCGCCGGGCACCAAGACAGAAAAGGCGCGAGTTCAGATGAACACGACCGACCTCCCCCTACCCGACGATGTTCAGATAGCCTCGGATAAGGGCCTTCTAGAAGTGAACAGCGGGGACGGCCACAAAATCTACGTCAATGGAGTATTTGTGGGCCGCGGCCCGGTACGTAGGGTGCCGCTCAGCGCTGGCAAACACGCGATCGAGCTTCGACAGGACGGCGAAATTGACAGTTTTGACGTGACGATCAGCGCTGGCAAGCGAGTACGCTTGGAACCCGCAGCCCACGCCTCAGCGGCTCGGTGATCACAAGTCACAGAGCTGGTGCTCGTTCTCTGCGCTGACGCGCGGAGTCAGCGCCATCACAGCTCTATCGCGTCGCGATCGCTGATGTCAGTCGCTGCGGAAAGACGCTCAGCGGCCGCAATCAGCTCCGACCCGCCGGCACCGTCGAGCGCTTCCTTCGGCGGAAGCTTCACTAAAAAGCGAACGTACAGATCGCCCCGCCGCTCCTTGCGTTTGACGCCACGCCCGCGCAACCGGAGTTGCTGTCCACTCTGCGCCCCTTTCGGAACAGTCAGACTTACTGGTCCGTCTGGTGTCGGGACACGTACTTTGCTTCCGCTCACGGCCTCGAGCGCAGTAATCGGAAAATCCAGCTTGAGGTCCAATCCGTCGCGGGAAAAGTGTGGGTGCGCAGCCACCCGTACCGTCAGCAAGAGGTCTCCGGACTGGCCTCCGCCGCGCCCAGGACTACCCCGACCGGGTACCCGCAACTTGTCACCATCAGCCGCGCCTGGAGGCACGCGAACGTTCACCTCTCCCGCAACGCCTGGTACCTGCAGCGTTACGGTCGTTCCGCGCAGCGCTGAGACGAAGTCCACCCGTACCTCACCGGCAGCATCGGGTCCGCGAGAGGCTCCGCGAGCGGCTCGAAATACATCTCCAAAGAGATCTCCGAAGCCCCGGGCGCCGGCACCCCCCGAAACAAAGTCCTCCAGGTTGACTCCGCCGGAACCACCACCGCCGAAGGGTGAACGTCCTCGATAAGCTCGCGCAATGTCTGGATTGAAGCCTTCCCTGAGGCCTTCTTCGCCGAATTCGTCGTAGAGCTTGCGTTTCTTCTCGTCACCCAGAACCTGGTAGGCGTTGTTGACTCGCTTGAACTTGGTCTCCGCTGCATCGTCCCCCTGGTTCTTGTCCGGGTGATACTGCGCCGCAAGCTTGCGATACGCCTTGCGGATCTCGTCCGCACCAGCCCCTCGCGAGAGGCCCAACTCTTTGTAGAAATCAGCCGCCATTCAGCCCTGGCCAGTATCATTATGGCTGCTTTGTCGTCGTCGCAAGGCTTTGCCTAGAGGTTTGCGCGTCCGGGATCCGGCGCGGGCCAATTCGCCCCCCGGCAGGCCACAGCTGACCACCGCCGTGTCAGAATCAGGTCCAAGCTCAGACCCATCGAAGTCGGCACTCCAGCGCACGTCGACAAAGCCGTTGTAGTGCAGCAGGGCGTCCATCTCCTGCGGATAGAACTGCCGGTGGGTGAGCACCCGCTCCGTCGTGCCGTCCGCCCCGATGAAGCGCATCCAAACCGAGAGAACTTGGGTGTGCGGGGCGTAGTGGAATCGCTCGGCGTAGCGCACGGTTTGTCCCAACTCGGGGTGACGAACTCGGGGGCCACCGTACCACCGGTCCGGAGAAGCTGACAGTTGCTTGACCTGGGGCACGGAGAAGTCGAACACGAACCGACCATTGGGAGCTAGGTGCTCTTTCACGCGGGAAAAGAAACGCTCGAGGTCGCTCCGCGAATAGAGGTGAAGTACCGCATTGAAAGGGGCTATCACGAGGGGGAACTGGCGTCCCAAACGACGCTTGCGCATGTCGCCTCGCACTAGCTCGATGCGCTCTGCGAGCTCAGGTTGGCCCTTCAACTTGGCCCGAAAGGCCGCGAGCATGTCTTTGGAGTGGTCGACCCCGACGACCTCCAACCCTGCCGCCAACAGCGGCAACGCAACTCGCCCGGTACCGGTGCCGTACTCCAGGACGGGCCCGCCCGATCGCTGTGCCTCACCCAGGTAGTACTCCACGTCCTCGCGTCGCGATGCGTACGCACGATCGTAGTACCCAGGCTGACTGTAGGGCTCGAGCGCACCGCGCGCGACGCTTGCTCGGACCTTCGGAATCGACCGCTTTTTCAGCGTGTGCCTGGCGCCATTTCGCCGAGCCATTCCCGAACGACTTCATTCGTATCCCGGTGGAAGTGAACTTTGCCGACAGCGATCTCGCGCAGAGCCACCACTGGAGGCTTGTTGTCACAGCGCACTAGAGGGTCTGCCCCCTTCATCAGCTGACGCGTTCTGCGCGCCGCCAGCACCACCAGCGCGAAGCGGTTTTCCTCTTTCTCGAGACAATCTTCGACAGTAACGCGAGCCATGGTCGTTCCTCGTTGGGTCCGTTCTGAGGTTGCCACCGTGCGCGGCAATCCAGGCAGGGGTCGCGGAACCTAGCCAATGCACCCACCCCGTGCAAGCGCTTTGCCGGAGAGGGAGCCGAACACTAGACAAACGGATAGTTACTCACGCAGCCGCATGACTCGCGCAAAGCGAGTGCAAGGACGGCGTGATGACGTCCACGAGCACTTGAAGCCGCAACGCAGAGCGCCGGTGGTCACAGAGCAGGCCGTGACGCAAGAGCCAATCCGCTGCGGGATCGGGAACGATCCGGGCGAGCATGGTCCGACAGGTGCGGATCTCCTCCTCCACAACGCGCCGCAGGTCAGCGCCGAGCTCTGTTTGGGCGCCGAGCAACCAGCGCACGATTCTCCAAGCCAGCTCGCAGTGTTTCTGTTGGTCGCGGGAAAGCCTGCCGAGAGCTGCGACAATCGCCGGGTCTCGCACACTGGCCAACCCTTCCACAGCCGCTAGAGCGGCCGTCATCTCGCCGATGCAGCCTTCACGCAGGGTGTTCACCAAAAACACCCACACGTCTCCCGGTCCGACACTGCCGGCGACGTTCAGTGCCCCCGGTCCCAACGCTTGCCCACCGTAGGCGGCGGCTATGCTGTAGGCCAAGAGAGCGTGCTCCACCTTGTCCGTCATCGCTTGCTGGGTCGTGCGGACCAAGGTGGCCGAAGCGCCCAGCGCCAACAGCTGCAGGTTGGAGCGAGCGAGGGCGGCGATGGAGGCGTGAGCCACCGCGGCAATCGCCGCCCATTCGTAGCTCAATCGGCGTCGCTCGCTGTTGCCGAGAGGTGCCACGATGACGTCGACCTCTCGGTTCCAATCAGTACGTACCGCAGGCATCGTCACCCGTTGCACGTCACCCACCAAGAAGGGCCTGCCCAGCGCCCGAAGAGCCCACCCACGAAGCGCGCCGACAGGCACTTCGCCGGTCGACGTCCCGTCGTCTGCCAGCTGATCCGCAGGCGCTTCGTTCACCGATTGGGCCTGCGCCATCGGACCAGTACCAATTGGAGAGCGGGTCATGGCCAGGGTAAGAGCACGCAGCGTGCCACCGGAAGCCTTCCAGATTAGCCTTTTGATTCCGAGTACTAAGTCCGCGACACTCGGTGCAACCTCGTGCGCCCCCTTGCGCCACAGCGTGCCATACGGTGTGCCACCAAGAAAGTCGCCGGCCCAGAGCGGGGCTTGGGCCTTTCAGAGGGGAGCCGCGCGCGACACCGGTGAGATTCGTCCCAACGGACACCTCCCTGCCTGACACCCACCTTGCGGCAAACCTGGTTTCACGTAGGCTTGCCGGCCTTGTCCTGGGCAGCGCCCATTCATGACCGAAACAATGCGCATCTACAACACGCTTACCCAAGAGAAAGAGCCCTTCACCACGCAGGAGCCAGGCAGAGCTGGCGTCTACGTCTGCGGGCCAACGACCTACGACTACTCCCACATTGGGCATGCACGCTGCTACGTGGTCTACGACGTTTTGGTGCGCCACCTGCGGTCGCTGGGCACGAAGGTCACGTTCGTCCGCAACGTTACGGACGTGGACGACAAGATCCTCAATCGGGCCAAAGAGCGTGGAGAGTCTCCCCTCGAGCTGAGCGAGCGGTTTCGACAAGCCTACGTCACAGACATGCACCGCCTCGGTAACCTAGACCCCGATGTAGAGCCGAAGGTGAGCGAACACATCCCTGAGATCATCTCCTTGATTGAGAGATTGATTGAAAAGGGCGCAGCCTACGCTGCAGGTGGCGATGTCTACTTCCACGTGCCAGCGTTCCGCGACTATGGCAAACTCTCGCATCGCAATCTCGACGATATGCTTGCGGGCGCCAGCGGTCGCGTGGACGATGCGGACAAGGGTAGGAAGAAACATCCTTTCGACTTCGCGTTGTGGAAAGGCACGACCGATGAGACCGCGAGCTGGCTGAGCCCGTGGGGCCGCGGCCGGCCAGGTTGGCACATCGAATGCTCCGCCATGAGCTCCAAGTACCTGGGTGAGACCTTCGACTTGCATGGTGGCGGGCTCGATTTGGTGTTTCCTCACCACGAGAACGAAATCGCCCAAAGCGAGGCTGCTAGCGGCCAACAGTACGTCAAGACATGGATGCACAATGGATTCGTTCAGGTGAACAAGGAAAAGATGTCGAAGAGTTTGGGCAACTTCTTCGGCATTCGAGAGGTGTTCAAGCATGCGGAGCCCGAGGCGCTACGCTATGCCTTGTTGACCATGCACTACCGTGCGCCGTTCAATCTCGAATGGGACAACGACGCTGACGGTCAGGTTCAGGGGTTTCCACAGTTCGAAGAGGCCGAGCGCCGCCTGGAGTACGTTTACACGACGAGAAAGAGGCTCGCGACACTGCCCGAAAACCGCATCGTGGACTTGGCCGAGGACGTACCCACGGAACTGGCGAACTACAGCACGGGGGTTCGCGAAGCCCTGGATGACGATCTCAACACCCCGACGGCGCTCGCGCATACCTCCGAGCTACTCAGCGCGACGAACAATCTCTGCGACCGCGCGATGGCCAAGAAAGGCAAGGTCCCAGCGACCTGGGTAGCCGCGGCGACGACCGGCTTCGAGACGCTGGCAAACGTGCTTGGACTCGGGGCCGACGATCCCGACGAGTTCATCCTTCGTGTCCGCGACCGCCGCGCCCAGTCGTTGGGGCTCGACGTCGAGCACATCCAACGCAGGATCGATGATCGAACCCAAGCACGAAAAGACAAGGACTACGCTCAATCCGACGCGATTCGCGATGAGCTGGCGGCGCTAGGCGTCGAGATCCTCGACCGAGCTGACGAAACGAGCTGGCGTCTCCAATCTAACTGAGCATCCCATGTATAGCGTTACGACGGGTATCCACATCCACTTCGCCCACCACGTACGTGGTCACCTCGGGCCGTGCATCAGCCTGCATGGCCATACGTGGCTGCTCCAGGTGACACTCGAGGCCAACGAGTTGGACAATCAAGGTTTCGTAGCCGACTTCGACTTGCTCTACGAGCGCGTGCTCACCCCCTGCCATCAGCTGCTGGATCATTCTTTAGCCATCGGCCAAGCCACCTTCTCCGAGATCGAAGGCCCGATGAGCGAGGTCGGGAGGCAGCTGGTCGCATCTCGCACGGTGCTCCACGGTCACAAGGGCGAAACGCAGGAGTACTTCGACGGGGAGCTGGCCGGCGCGAAGAACCAACTGCCGGGTGGTATCAAAGTGTGCGTATTCCCATTCACTCCGACCTCGGAGCGCTTGGCTGAGTGGCTGTACCGAGTGGCGGAGACACAAATGGGCGACGATCGCGTGCGGGTCTCGCGGGCGCGTGTCTACGAAACGCTCCAACCCATGGAAAGCTACGCCGACTACGTTCCACCGCTCCGTGATTGACCCGCTGACCCATCACCACAACAGTGGCAGCGGCCAAATTGGCACCACTCCCGGTCTCATGCGACATCGCTGGTTTGCCGCGGTTTGGCAGGAGTCGGTGGCTCGCCGCCAAAGGGGCACAGCTCGGTGTGATTGCATCGCAAGTGCGCAATTGTCGTAACATTTGTGCGACAGCCCAACGGCCAGCTAGGACAGCGGTTGTCAGCCACTGACAATCCATTCAGAATGAGTTTCGTGGCTTGGGTACCTAGCTTGACCAGGGTGAGCAGCAGAGGCCTCTAATGGAGACCCGAACGCTGGTATTGACCCCCTGGTATCTCCCCTACCGCGTGGTCTACTGGCAGGACGCGGTCACGATGCTGTACCTGGACAAGGTTGACGTCGTGGTTTCGTACGCGCAAGAGGTGCGTTCACCTTCTACCAGCTTGTACTTGCCCGCGGTGATTCGCATGCGCAAGAAGATCACCGCAAACCGCTACAGGATCCGCTTCTCGCGGCTAAACGTGTTCATGCGTGATGGCTTCCGCTGTATGTACTGTGGCGACGAGTATCCGGCGCGCGACCTGACCTTCGACCATGTCGTCCCCCGCTCTCAAGGCGGTCGCACCGAATGGAGCAACATCCTGTCGGCGTGCGGGGGCTGCAATTCGCGCAAGGGCAATCGAACCCCCGCTCAAGCAGGAATGTCACCGATTCGGCATCCCTTCAAGCCAAAGAGTCTGCCCATGCGACCGCAACGATTGGACTTGGGTCGGATCCCCGAGGAGTGGCGCGCCTTCTGTCCGAGCAACGAAACCAGGTGGTCTCACAATGAACAGTCCCTCGCTTGACTGTCACGCTCGCGCCCTGACGCGACGCGATTGACGCGACGTCGCCGCTGGCGGATACGTGAGCGATGAGCTCCGAAGTGGTCATCGACGTCCAAGGTCTGACGGTCGTCCGTGGAAACACCGAAGTCCTGAGTGACATCGATTGGCGAGTCGAACGCGGGGAGCATTGTGTGCTCCTGGGCGCCAACGGCTCTGGCAAGTCTACTCTGTTGAGCGCCTTGCTGACCTACGTACCGGCACGCCGAGGGACACTCCGTGTGTTGGGCCAGCAACACGGTCAGAGCGATTGGAGAAAGCTCCGCAAGAAAGTTGGCATCGTCTCGACCACCGTGGAACGGCTGATCGACGGGCACGAGACTGCTTTCGACATCGTGTACAGCGGCATGGAAGCAACCCTAGGAAGCTGGGGCGAGCGCGAACCCCATCTCGAAACCAAAACCGAGGAGCTTCTGCAGCAAGTCGAGTGCAGCTACGCTAGAGCTCGCCGCTTCGACGTGCTGTCGCACGGAGAACGCCAGCGGGTATTGATCGGGCGAGCTCTCGTGGCCAATCCGCCGTTGCTGATCTTGGACGAGCCGTGCTCTGGGTTGGATGCCGCCGCGCGAGAGAAGTTCCTAGCGTTCCTGGAACGACTAGCGAAGACACCCAACGCTCCCACCATGGTACTGGTAACCCACCACGTCGAAGAAATCAGCCCCACCTTTGGGCATGTGCTGCTGCTTCGACGAGGAGCGGTCTTGGCAGCCGGCAAGACCAATGAAGTCCTCAGCAGCGCAGTGATCAGTGAGGCGCTGGGCGCGCCAATGGTCTTGCGTCAGCAAGGGGATCGCTACAGCCTGGCCCTGTCCGAGGACTCCGGCCACATCGTCTAGCCCTGGCGCGCCGTTTCGCGCTACCCTATCTAGCTCTCGTGTCATTCGAAGACCCAGCACCCCGTCTACCCATGTCGCGCAGCGAGCAGCGCTGGGTCGCGCTCGCCGGCCTGGGTCTGACTGGGTTGTTCGTGGCGGAACTGGTAGTGGACTACACGCCAGCGAAGATCAGTATGCTCTTGATTCTCGCATTCTGGCTCCCGCTGCTGGTTTTGCACGAAGTGGGTCACGCGCTGATGGCTCGCATCGTCGGTTGGCACGTCGATGAAATGGTGATCGGCTTCGGCAAGGAGCTATTCCGTTTCCGCTACGGACAGACACTCGTGCGGGTTCGAGTGCTACCTGTCGAAGGCTACATTCAGCCTCACCCTACGACCCTGAGCGGTGCCCGCTGGAAGAACGCGGTCATCTATCTCGCTGGACCCGGGATTGAGCTCTTGCTCGCCTTGGGACTGTGGAGCTTGTACGGCGACAACCTGACCACCCCGTCCACTGACTATGCGTTGATTGCAGCCCAAAGTTTGGCGTTGGGGGCACTGATGGGGGCAGGCTTCAACCTGTTGCCGTATGCAACCGGAAACGGCGTCAGCGATGGCTTGGGCGCTATTCTGAGCCTGTTTGCCAACGACGAAGTGTTTCGGCACAGGCTTTCCCAGCACCATGTGCGAAGCGTGCGTCGCGCGCTCTACAGCGAAGACTGGGAACGGGCTCGAGCTGAGCTGAGTGCCGGCCTCGAACGCTACCCCAGCGATCTTCAGCTGCTGGGTCTCGAGGCTGTGGTGATCGCCGCCGAGGGAGACAATGACGCAGCTTTCAGTCGGCTCGAAAACCTCGGACACCCCGACGACAAACCCACAACAATTCGCCACGAGCTGTTGCTGGATGCGGCGTGGGTGGTACTCCTCACAGGCGACCGGCCACTATTGAACGAAGCCCAACAAGCCTGTGAGCGGGCGCTTTTCGACGGCTATGGCAGTGTGCGCGGCAACTTGATGCTCGGGCGCGTGCTCCTGGAGCGAAACCAACCGCAAGCCGCCTTCAAAGCATTGATGCGCGCGTACCGCCAAACAGTCGAGGCGGAAGACGAGCCCCAACTGCTTGCCTACCTCATCATCGCCGCGAGAGAGCTGGGACATCACGATTACGCCAGCCGCTTCATGTCGGTGCTGAACCCGGGCTTGCTCGGAGCTTCGCTGAGAGCACGGGTGTTCGACGGCGGCGCAACAGCGACCCCGTGACCCTCGCAGGTCTACAGGGAAGCCTACTTGCTCGCCACGTGGAGCAGTTGCCGCGGGTCGTCTCCGTTGCCACGAAGCGCTTGGCGCAGCGCGTCCAGCTGCAGTCCTGAGGTGCCGATCCGGGTCAGGCTGATCAGCATGCGCTCAGCGTTGTCCCGATCGCCCAAAACCACCGAGACCGCCGCCTGCCGAAACATGTCGTGCTGCAACCGCTCGAGCGTCCGGGTGTCTCTACCGCGGCTCGTCTGCGCGGCGTTGAACACTCTGCGCATTGCTTTGCGAACCCCCGCCTGAGCATGAACTCGGTCGGTGCGTCCAGTCGCATGTGGCGCGAACCTGAACCACAGCCCATCACCGGTGAGGTGTCGGAGCAACCGCCGATCCCACCCTTGGTCGACTTCCACGCGCAGCGGGCGGGCATCCGCCAGTTCCGAAAGGGCGAACTCTCCAGGTGATCCTTGCGTGGCCACGTCTCGGATGAGAGACGCCAGTTTGGGCTCGAGGGCAAGCAGTTGTCGGGCCCAGCTCCCTTGTGAGAGCATCGACGATGGCACGAGCACCACGTCTGGGCGAATTCCGGAGGTCACACGTGCGGACCACAAGCGCAGTGATGCCTCCGGCGAACTGACGAGCAACATGCTGCGGGCGGGCAGGCGCTCGAACGCCTGAGAGGACCACTGACGCGTGGCGCTGAGTGTGCGCTGTTCAGCTTGCTGTTGAGCCCCTTCAACGAGCAACAACAGCGCACAAAGATGAAACAATCCAAGCACCTGGACCAACGGCCGCGACAAGGGAACCCTGGCCCGCCTGATGAGCGAGAGACCCGCCATCAAGCCAACGCTACTGAGAGCGCCGAGGGCGGACGTCGCCACCAAGTGTGCCGCGCCGTTGCGCGCCGAGATTCCGACGGCCACCCAAGTCAGCAACGGAACGACGAGCTCTCTCTGCTTTGGAATCTGAGCCGCCGTCCAGGCGCCGATCAGCGCCAGGCACAGTAGGTAGACACCGAGCTCGTCAAAGGCCGACAGCGGTTCCGCACCACCGTTGGGCAGCGGGATGTCCAAGCCGAAGATGAGGCCCGTTGCACCGGATTCCAACAACGATGGCAACAGTCCCAGAACCCACACCGCAGCGAGTGTCGCAGCTCCGGCGAGCAGGTCCCGCGGGGCGGGCAACTCGAACCGGCAGGCCAAGTGGGCGCCCAGCGCTACCAACGAGCAGATGCCGACAAAGCGCGACTCGAGCAACAGAAGACCGAGGACCGCACCATAGCCGACCCAGCTTCGCGTTTGCTGCTCCCACCCCCGACGCGAGAGGTTCACCGCGAAACCCAGCGCGACGACCGCGCCCACAGCGGGCCCGCCCACACTGAGCGCAGAGCTCTGCCAGCTGGTCGCCAGCGCGGCCACGAGCGCCGCACACAGCGCCAACAACGAACGTGCGGCAGCGCCTGCCAACAACCGGTAGGCGGCCCAGAATGTGACGCTTCCGGCCGCCGCTACCGCCAGGGCGCCCAAGAGGCTCAGCCGCATCAGGTTCGTCCCCAGCGGCAGCAGGCTGAGCGCGGCTCCCAGTGACGCGGACAGTACCCCTTCACCCCCCGTCTGGACCAGCTCCAGGGCACGCACGACGCCTGTGTCCTGGTCCCAGCGTTCGCTGCCGTCGACCCGACCGAGAGCAAACGCCAACGGCAGAAGAAATGACGCCCACGCGCAGGTCCAGAACCAGGGGCCACGCTGCTGCTCGCTCACCGCCTTGGTGTTGGCACGACCCGCCCGACACGGCCCAATTTCTACCCGCCCGTCCAGCCGCGGGGTCACGTCGACGCCCCACTCGGACCGGTCCACCAGCGTTCCCAGCAGATCTCCGCGCTCCTGAGCCCTTTCGGACTGCCGACCTTGTGAAGGGCTGCCTCGCGCGCTAAATGCGGGACCCCTTTGGGGTCCCGCTGGCGTCCGCGTGGCGCCCCCACGACAGCGAGCAAAACAAGTGGCCAGATTCATCGACGAACTCAAGCGTACCCACGACAACAACGCCCTTCGCAAGGACGACATCGACCAACTAGTCGTTCTCTTCGGTTGGGTCGACAAGCGCCGCGACCACGGCAACTTGATCTTCGTGGATCTGCGTGACCGAGAAGGCATCACCCAAATCGTCTTCGACCCCGATGCCAACGCTGAGGCCCACTCGATGGCTGAGGCGCTCCGCAGCGAATGGGTCATCGGCGTTCGAGGTATGGTGCGTAGTCGCGGCGAGCAGTTCAGCAAAAAGAAGAACGAGATGGTCAGCGCTGCCAACCCGAACCTGCCGACAGGCGAGGTCGAGGTATTGGTAGAAGAGGTTACCGTCTTCAACAAGGCGGAGACGCCCCCGTTCGAGATCGTCGACAACGTGGACACGCGGGAAGAGGTCCGCCTTCAGTATCGCTACCTCGACCTGCGGCGGAAACCGCTTCAGGACGCTCTGCGCAAGAGGCACCAACTCAATCATTCCACCCGCAACTACCTCACGGACGCAGGCTGTCTGGAGCTCGAGACACCGTTCCTCGTCAAGTACACACCGGGTGGGGCGAGAAACTTCCTAGTTCCGGCACGCACCTCGCCAGGCAAGTTCTACGCACTCGCCGAAAGCCCCCAGCTCTTCAAGCAGCTGTTCATGGTTGCGGGTTATGACAAGTACTTTCAGATCGTACGCTGCTTCCGCGACGAGGACCTGCGTGTGGACAGGCAACCGGAGTTCACGCAGATCGATATCGAGCTCTCGTTCATCAATCAGGACGACCTGTTCAAGCTGGTTGAGGGTCTGATCTTCCGGATCTGGAAAGATGTCCTCGGAGTCGATCTGCACGACAACTACGCAAGCGGTGCGTTCCCGCGGTTCAAGTTCGACGACGCGATGCGCGACTACGGCAACGACAAGCCGGACCTGCGCTTCGAGATGAAGCACGTGGACTTGACGGACCTGGTGATTGAACACGACGGCGGCGGTATTCCTTTCTTTCAGCCCATCGCTGAGAAGTTCAAGGACGGCACGTATCGCCGGGACCTGCCCGCCGAAATTGTCAAAGCCATGGTGATCCCTGCGTCGCACCAGCTTTCACGTGCAGACGGCGACAAGCTGGAAAAGTACGCACGGAGCATGGGTGCCGGCGGCCTGGCGCGAGCCAAAGTCGCGGCGGACGGCAGCTGGACGCAATCGCCCCTCGCCAAGAGCGTCACGGACGAGTTCCGCCTGGCGATCAACAAGACGATGGCCGCCAGCGAAGGCGACATCATCGTCTTTCAATTCGGCAAGACCCAACTCGTGCACACCGTCATGGCGAACCTGCGCTTGTTCGAAGCCAAGCGCGCTGGCGTTATCCCGGAAGCGGGACATGGCGGTCGGTTCGAGTTCTGCTGGGTGATCGACCCACCCTTGTTCGAGTATGACGAAGAGCGCAAAGGCTGGGCCGCAGCACACCACGCCTTCACCCGACCCCACGATGAGCACGTCGACTTGATCGAGAAGGACCCGGGGTTGGTGCAGTGCTACCGCTACGACCTCGTGCTCAACGGGTTCGAGATCGGTGGCGGTTCGATTCGCCTGCACGACCCAGAAGTCCAGGCCCGCGTTTTCGGCGCGCTTGGTATCGGTCCTGAGGAGGCACGCGAGAAGTTCGGCTTTTTGCTCGACGCGCTCAAGTTCGGAGCGCCTCCACATGGCGGCATTGCCCTCGGTATGGATCGCATCGCGATGCTGATCGTCGGCAGCGAGAGCATTCGCGACGTCATCGCCTTCCCAAAAACCCAGCGCGGAACCGACCAGATGAGCGACGCTCCCACGAGCGTCAGCCCCGAGCAGCTCGCCGAACTGAGGGTGCGCTCCATCGCGGAGTGAGCGCCCACGGGCAAGCGTCGCCGCCGGGTGTGGGCTTGCGGGACTCAGCTGCTCAGCTGCGCCACCACATGGTCGGCGATTGCAAGCGAAGCGGTGAGTCCCGGAGACTCGATTCCGTACAAGTTGACGATTGGCAGGCCCAATTCGGCTGGTCCCTGGATCGTGAAGTCCCCAGGTGGCTCGCCCGGCCCGACCACCTTGGCGCGCAAACCTGCGTATCCGGGGCAAAGGCGACGCGCGTCCAGGGTCGGGTAGTAACGCCTGATGGCTTCAATGAAATTCTGTAGGCGCCTGCCGTCGAAGGAATAGTCCATCGAGTCGACCCAGTCCACGTCCGGGCCAAAACGCGCTCTGCCGGAGGCGTCCAGCGTGACATGCACTCCAAGCCCGCCGGCGTCGGGTAGCGGGTAAACTAGGTGCCGAAACGGCGACGGTCCGGTGAGTTGATAGTACTGCCCTTTGGCGATGTACGCTGGAGGTATCGTTTCGGGCGGCAGCCCCAGCAACTTCCGAGCGAACGTCTGCGCGCAGACCCCAGCGGCATTGACGATCACTCGGCAGCTCACCTCGAAGGGTTCCTGCCCACCAATCTGTACCTGCCACCCCCTCCCCCCCAGCGTGCCAGACAAGACTTGCGAAGATGCAACGACCGTGGCGCCTGCAGCGAGTGCCTCTGCCTTGAGCCGCGCCAGCAAGGTGTGACTGTCAACGATGCCCGTCATCGGAGACCAGAGGCCTGCAAGAGCAACCACCTCCGGCTCCAGTTCACGCACCTCGTTCTGAGTGAGCCAACTAACTTCAGTAACGCCGTTGTCGGCTGCCCGCTGCTGTAGTTGCTCGAGCAGCGGGAGCTGGCGTTCGCTGGTCGCGACCACCACCTTGCCCAGCTTTTGATGCCATACGTCCTGCGCTGCGCAGTAGGAGTACAGCTGCGCACGTCCCCTCACACACAATCGCGCCTTGAGTGAACCAGACGGGTAGTACAACCCAGCGTGAATGACCTCGGAGTTGCGGGACGAGGCGTGCATACCCAGTGACGCTTCAGCCTCGAGCAGGACCGCCTGGCGACCTGCGTGCGCCAAGGCCCGGGCCACGGCGACACCGATGATCCCCCCTCCGACAACAATGATATCCAGCTCTTCCAATCCAGAATCCTCGACCAAGCCTGACTCACGGAACTTGCGACGCGACACGGCACCCGTCGACCCCCAAAGACGTGGGTGGCGCACCCCAAGCTGGCGGCGGCGTGACGGACCCAGAAGGGGTCGCCGGCCATGCCAAGACGAGATGCGCACCTCGTAACTCCTTGACTTGTTACGACAACACGAAGCAGGGTGAAGAGCGATGGCGGCAACCATCTTGGTAGTGGACGATAGCCCAACGATTCGAAAAGTCGTTACGGGTGTGCTCGAGGCGCGTGGCTTTTCCACGCTAGCCGCAGGGGACGGACGCGAGGCGCTGGAGACCCTGCGCGATCAGCACGCCGACATGGTGCTACTCGACTTCGTCATGCCCGTGATGAACGGCTACCAATTCTGCAGAGAGCTGCGCGCCGATCCGAAGCTGAGTCACCTTCCGGTTGTGTTGATGAGTGCCAAGGGGGACAAGATCCGCGGACAATTCGTGCAGCAGACAGGTGCTGTAGACGCCATCACGAAACCGTTTGATCCTCGCGCCCTCGTCGCGGTGGTGGAGACCACGCTGCGCAAACCCACACGAGACTCCAGAGGTCCCCAGCAGCCCGACGATCCTGCCCTGGAGCTGGAACGCGTTGAGGCGATCGAGAACCCGGATGAGCGGGCGAAAGAAGTGGCGAGCCTGTTCGCCAAGGGGCTCGCGGCACAAGTCACGCCGATCATCAACAAGCTCGGCCCGCGCCCGGATACCAACAGCATCAACCTGGCGCTGAGCGAAGCGCTCCAACCCAGCAAGTTGCGAGGCCTGGGTGGCCTCCTGAGCCTACTCGACAAGCGGCGCAGCGAGTCGGCAGTTCTCTCGGGTGACCTTGGGTTCATCTCCATCGCTGAAGTCCTGCAGATGCTCGAGCTTCAGCGTCAGACAGGCGCACTGCGCATCACCCATGGCGACCAAGAGATAACCCTCTATCTAGCGGAAGGGCGAATCGACTTCGCTAGTTCGTCCAACCTTCCGCTCAGCTTCAAGCTCGGTCGCTACTTGGTAGAGGACGGCATCATCACGCGGGATCAGCTGGACCCGATGCTTCAAGATTCCGCGAGTCGGCGTTTGCTCGGTGAGGAGCTCGAACGGCGGGGTGTGGCAAAAGCGGAGCAAATCAAAGGCGCCCTTCGACGGCAAACTAGCGAGCTCGTCTACGAGGCAGTGCGCTGGCGCAACGGGCGCTTCACGTTTGATGTCGACCAGAGTTGCCCTGAAGCGGCGCTCGCCCAATTGACGCTCGCCCCTGGTGGCTTGCTGATGGAGGGCTTCCGCCGAGTCGACGAATGGCAGTTGATTGAGGGATCATTCGAGTTCGACGACGTATTGTTGCCCGATCAAACGGCCATTACTCGCATGTCAGAGCGCTCAGAGCTGGAGGCGCTCGAAGAACTCGTGCTTGCCACCATCGACGGCAAGTTGAACGTACGGCAAATCGTCGACGAAGTCGACGCCAGCACGTTTGACGTCTGCAAGGCACTCTACCAGTTCCTGAACTCGGGTATGGTGCGCCGCAAGAAGGTCTGAGCAGCCCCGCATGGCCCAGACCGCGATTCACGTCAGCGAGCTAGCCCCCTGCCGCGCAGTTGCCGTTGCCGAACTCAGCCGGTTGACGGGAGGGACGACCCTCGACGTGCTGCACGAGGCCAAACAGGACCACTGCCGGATTTGGGTCGCGATGCTTGAGGAGCGTGGCCCCCCCCTGGCCTATGTTCTTTGTTGGTTGGTCGCGGATGAACTCCAGGTCGTCGACCTGGCGACCCATCCCCAGACCCGCCGCCGAGGGTTAGCTCGAGCCCTGATTCGCACCTTGGTGGGCTTCGCGCGCCAACATGGAATAGTCTCTCTGTGGATCGAGGTGCGCTGCACGAATGCCGCGGCCATCGCGCTCTATGAGAACAACGGCTTCAAGCTGGTCCGTCGCCGGCCTCGCTACTACGACGACGGGACGGATGCCCTGGAGATGGCTCACTTCATCGCTGAGCATCTGGACCAGTAGGCCATCCGGAGACGAACGTGGTAGACCGGACGCGATACACTATCTCCAGAATCTTTTGGGCTCGGTCCCCCGTCAAGCCTGGTCGCAGCGGCCGACTCGCGAGAACCGGCGCGGAGGAAACCTACGGGTTTTTGAGCACCGGAAGCGCAGCGAGGTGGTCGCCGCGGCCGGGATCGGCGGGGGTGGTCACAGCTGAAGATACCGGGGATGCACTACACACTCTGACCGCCGTGAACCGTTCGAAAGCCAAAGACTCGCGATTCATCTGGGCTCTGCCGTTCGTCGTTCTCGCGGTGATGGCATGCACCACGGGTGAAGATGCGCATCAACGCCAGAGCGACAACGATGAACCGGCCACTGACCCCAACCCGAGCGTGGTGCCGGTTCCTGAGCTTGGTGACAGTCCACTTGCGGATACAACGCCTCCGAAGTCGTCGCAGCTGGTTCCCGCGCTTGGTTCGAGCAGCGAGACCCCGTTGGTGCCCACACCCTATGAGTCTCAGGTCGAACCAAAGCAGCACCGTAGCGCCCGCGTGCAGTCACCAACCTATGTAATGGATGCCATCTTGCGTTGGCCGGGTCAGCCTAAGACCCCAACCCTGTCCTCCCTCCCGCGCGAGGACCAACAGCGCGCGACTGTTAGCTTGAGTCGTCAGATCACGGTCGAGTTCGGTGCGGGAGGCAATCTCAAGCTTACCATCGTGGGCGGTGGCCTTCCGTTGCCGCAAGGCAGTACGCTCTTCGCGGACGCCAAACACTATGGCCACATCTTGGTTTGGCCAGACGAAGAACGTTATCGAGTATTGCCGCCAGGCTCCCTCATGGCAGTGCTTCAAGAGTATCGCCCGGACGTAGCGCCTCTAGTGAACGCAAAGATTGCCGCCACGGAAGAGAAGAAAGAGCGGCGGTTCGGCTATCCTTTGTCGAAAACGCGCATCGAGACCGAACGAGGAACGGTGACATTTCAGAGTATTCAAATGCTTGAAGCAGGTGCATCCGGTCCTCTGTTGTGTCGGCTGCTGCTCGACGTACTAGCGATCGCACCGACGCTAGAAACCTGTGCGGCAACCCAGCTACCCGTGGAGGCCGTGTTCGAGACGCCCAGCGGAGACGTCGAGTTTCACGCAGATTCGTTGAGACCTCTGCCGGAGGGGACGACGGCGACACTATTTCGCCCCAGAAAGGCCCGCTTCGTCACCGCTGGTCTGCCCGATCAGCCCGGGGCGTTTGTGTCCAAGTCGGTGTTCGATCTGCTGGTCGGTTCCCGTGAGGCAAACGCCGCGGGGCGTCTCGAAGTATTCAACGACAGCGACATTGGCGCCTATCTGCTGTGGAACGGAATCCCTCTCAGCTATCTGACGCCAAGGAGTCAAAAGACGTTCGAGCGCGTCCGCAGAGGTGCGCACGAGCTGGAGCTGCGCGGGACCTTCGGCGACGTCGTCCTGGAGCGCCGCTCTGTGGAAGTCTCGGACGAAACCCAGTTCGGACCGCCCAAGCCGAAGCCTGATGCCGGCCTGCCCGAGTAGGCAACCGCGCGGGCTCCGCGCACCAGCGACAACCCACGCGACATCGCTAGTCTAGGTCGAACTCGTCCACATAGTCACCCGCTTCAAAAGTGACATCTTGTAAACCCGAGTCGTGCATCTGACCGGCAAGGGCCTCCGCCGCGATATTGATAGCGTCGAACCGAGTACCGAAGGAAAAGTAGTCATCTTCGGTCTCGTCAGGTAAGGACGCCAACCGACGTTCAACAAACTCGCGATCCTGCCTGGCTAACATCAACTCAGGTGACGGCCCATCGTGACGCCCCCCCTTGAACAGAACGTCATAGCTGACACCCACTGGGTTAATCGCCACAAAAACGGGCTGTAAGCACAAGAGCCACTCGTGAACATCTGCGCCTGGCGCACGCCAGAATCCCGTCAGCTCAGCGGCCAGCACCTGACCAAAGTATGCGCCCATCGAATGCGCCAGCAGGGGTACCGCCTCTGGCCTGCTGCTCACCTCCGACCGGGCACCCACGAGATAGTGGTCCAGTAGCGGCAATGTCTCGTGTGTGAAGTCCAACTCGAACCCGACGGCCGCACGCACGAAACGCACGCAGCTGGCGGCCAGTTCATCAACGGCGGTAGGGATGGCGGGGGCAATGTCAGGAGATGTCACCGTGCCGATTGTATCCATCGGTGCCCTGTTAGGAAATGACCCAATCGTTTACTACTGCGCACTGGCCGGAGACCGACAAGGACACTAGACTCCATTGCTCACTGCAGTTTCGTCAGTCGACTGGTCACGCCAACTCATGCGCCTCGGCATTTTGAGCGATATTCACGCCAACTACCCGGCGCTCAGTGCGGGCCTTTCTGTGCTTCGCGACGCGGGGGCAGAGGAAATCTACTGCTTGGGGGACACTGTTGGGTACGGTGGCTCCCCCAATCTGTGTGCCAATACGGTCCGAACCATTGCCAAGAAGACCGTCCTCGGCAACCACGACGCGGCTGTAGCTGGGAGAATGGACTACAGCTACTACTATGAGGCGGCGCGCAGGGCGTTGGACACCCACGCGGAAATCTTGACAGCTGAGAATCACGCGTGGCTCCAGAGCCTGCCGTATACGCATTTCCTAGACGAGCACGGCGTCCAACTCTGCCATGGGTCACCGGCCCATTTGGAGGAGTTTGAGTACGTATTCTTGCCAGAGCAGGCTCGCGAATGTCTGCCCATGTACAACGAGCTCTTGCCGCTGACTGTCGTCGGTCACTCACACCTGTGTCGGGTTTTTGAGCTGACCGAAGACGACGTGGCAGAGCTTCCTGCAGAAGACTTCAAGCTAACGCCCGGTCGCAAGTACATCATCAGTGTGGGGTCCGTTGGGCAACCTCGTGATACCGACAATCGAGCGAGCGTGACGGTGTTTGATACCGCGACGCAACGCTTCGAGTTCAAGCGCGTGCCCTATGATGTGGAGACGGCAGCGAGCGACGTCTTTGGGCAAGACCTCGAGCGAAACTTCGCGCACCGCCTGTTCATCGGCGCTTGACGGTCAGGCGCCTACGGGCGCCGCCGGAATCGCGTGCGCCGCGCGTCTTGCCAACCTGCCCAGGCGCGCGGCGGGATCTGTCGGCGCCCTAGAAACGGGCGGATGAGCGCCAGGCCAACGACAAACCCGCCGATGTGAGCAAAGAATGCGACGCCGCCACCCGCGCTGCCCAATGACAACCAGCCCATCAGCAGGTTGATGACGAAGAACATGCCTGCAATGACCCACGCGGGCAGCACGACGAGAACTCCTAGAGGTATCCAGAGCAGTGGGATCCCGTTGAGGCACAAGATCGGCGCTCTCGGGTATAGGACCAAGTAGCCAGCAACCACGCCGGCGATCGCGCCTGAGGCGCCTATCATGGGTATCGTGCTGGAAGCGTCTACTAGAACCTGCATCAGTGCGGCGCCGAGCCCAGCCGCCAAGTAGAAGGCGACGTAGCGCCAACGACCTAGTACGTCCTCCAAGTTATCCCCGAAAATGTGAAGAAACCACATGTTCGAACCCAAGTGCTTCAAGTCCGCGTGCAGGAACATGCTCGTCACGACCGTGATGAACTCGCCCAAGACGTCGCTGGAGAAGCGCGACGGTACCAGGCCGTAGTACGTCGTCAGCCAGTACTCGCCGGCCAGCTCCCTCGATGAGGCCACCAGATAGGCCACGACATTGGCTGCGATGAGCGCGTACGTCAGCCATGGCCGCTGCCGGGTGGGATTGTCGTCACTGATAGGGAAGAACATGACGCTCGCGCAGGAGCAGTGCAGACCCCGGCACTCGGGCTCATAGGCTCGGAAACCCACGTACGCAAGCTCGCTGCCGCAGACCGCCCTGTGAGCCGGTAGCTACCGGCAGCCGCTCTCGGCGGCGTTGCACTCTGTTCAGCCTCAACTATCCTGCTCTGGTCAACATGCCCTGGTCCAACTTCGTGCGCGCGTCAGCGCTGAGCCTGGGGCTCTTGGCCTGCTCCGGGCCGGCGCTTTCCGGCAACGTGTTTCGGAAGGGGGACGTTGCTTTTCGTGTTGGGCCCGTGCCCGAGAATTGGCGTCTGATCGAGGATCCGCGCGTGGATGGGGACCTCGCGTCGTTTGCGTTCCGAAGCGATGAGCGGGGCCTGACCGTCGGTGCAGCCGGCCGCTGCGGGCGCGACAGCGACGACGTGCCGCTTGCAGCGCTCACGAGGCACCTCACCATCGGATTCACCGACCGCCAGGTGCGTTCCGAGCGGGACTTCTCCCTGTCAGGCCGCGCGGCGCTGCGCACGGAAATGACCGCGAAACTCGACGGAGTCCCCACACATCTCGTGTTCGTCGTCGTCAAGAAGAACTACTGCGTCTACGACTTCTGGCGCATTTCAGAGGGCGATACCCAAGACACCTCCGAGTTCGATCAGTTCGTGGGCGGCTTCTCTACCCTGGACTGAACGCCGCAGCAGTGGGCGTCACCGCCCGCTTGGGATCTGATCGCGATTTCGTGGTAGTTGTGCAATCCGATGGATAGCTCGGCCCCTTCAGTTCGGCGCCCATCTGCGCTCCCACCTCCCCTTGAAATTGAACCAAAGAACCCCATCGAGGAACGGATCACCGAGATGCTCGCCGCGCTCGGCGAAATCTCGGTGATGGTTCGCGGTGCTTGTGTTTCTCTTTTTCGGCGTCCATTCGAGACCAAAGAAATCATCCGGCAAATCGAGAGCCTAGGCGTAATGTCGATGGGTATCGTTGTCGTGACCAGTCTGTTCATCGGAATGGTGATGTCGACTCAGTTCGCCTTCGGCCTGCAGAAGTTCGGCGGCATGGAGTACACCGGTCGTGTCGTTGCCCTGACCTTTGCCCGCGAGCTTGCCCCTACTCTCACCGCAGTCATCGTGGGCGGACGAATCGGAGCAGGCATGACGGCAGAACTAGGCGCTATGGCGGTCACAGAGCAGATCGACGCAATCAAGGCCTTGGGTGCAGACCCGGTCAAGAAGCTCGTTGCACCCCGCTTGTTCGCGTCGACTTTGATCATGCCGGTACTTGGTAGCTTCGCCCTAGTGCTCGGTTTTTCCGGAGCTATGTTCATCACCGACCTGCAGTTTGGTATCCCGTACCATTTCTTCCTCGGATCGGCGTTGAATACGCTGAAGATGATGGACTACCTGTCGGGGTTGATTAAGACACCGTTCTTCGGCGCCATTATCGCCATCATCGGCTGCTACTACGGCATGAAGACGAGGGGCGGTACGGCAGGGGTGGGGGCCAACACGACAAAGACGGTCGTCGTGACCTCTATTTCCATCCTGATCATGGACTTTTTCCTCACGAAGGGCGTGATTGAGCTGTGGAAGCTGCTCTGAGCTCCACGCGGGCTCAATCCAAGCGCGAGCAACCTCACGCCGTCGTCACCGGCGCCAGCCGAGGGATCGGCAGAGCGACGGCCCTAGCACTGGCAAAGCGGGGGATCGGCGTCACCCTGGTCGGCAGGGCGTCGGCCAATTTGGATCTCTGCCACCGCACTGTGCTCGAGACGGGAGCTATGGTCCGCGTCGTTGTGTGCGATCTAGCCTCGACCACAGCCATCGAACGATGCGCAGACGAGGTGCTGTTGTGGGGTCCCCCGCTGGCGCTGGTCAACAACGCCGGCATCGTCGAGCGCTCGCTTCTCGAGGCTCTAACCCTCGAGTCCTATCACCAGCAGATGAACGTGAATCTGCTGGCTCCCCTCTGGTTGACACGCTGCCTATTGCCGGCGATGAAGGCAGCCGGGCGCGGCAACGTCGTCAACGTTGGAAGCATCAGTGCCACCCTGGGCTCCGCTCAACAGTGCGTCTACAATGCATCCAAGTGGGCCCTCACGGGGTTCACGAAGTCTCTGGCCGAGGAGCTGAGCGATACCGGCCTGATGACAGTGGTCGTGCACCCTGGAGCGGTCGAAACGGAGATGCTACGAGGCAGCAGCTATGCGCCACGCATGAGTGCCGAGGACGTCGCCCGCACCCTTGCCTTCTACTCCCTGGATGCCACGCCCGCTCACAACGGCAGCGTGATCGAGATGTTCGGCGTTTGAGACGGCGACCACAAAAGGGCTAAGGGCCCGCCACACCCGCTTTCCTCTACCGTTGCTCCCTCCCGGGCCTGGCGGAGTTCAAGGCGCGCAGTCGGCGGACCCACAAACTAGGGTGGTGGAGGTAACATCCGCGCGACCCAAGGTGCAAGCCAAAGCGTCACGAGGTACCAACCCGACAGCTGGCCATCGCCCCGTGGTGGGCCTCGCACTGCATCCCGGTTCTACCCGGGAGCGCCGGCTCACAGGGGAATGTTTCCGTGCTTTTTTTGCGGGAGGTTCTGCCGCTTGCTGGCCAGCACTTCCAGCCAATTGCAGAGCTGGGCGCGCAGGTCCCGAGGTTGAATCACTTGGTCGATGAAGCCTAGCTCCGCAGCCAAACGGGGGTTGAGGAACCGATTGCCGTATTCCTTGGTGAACTCCGCCCGCAAGGCCGCGGGATCCTCCGCGTCGGCTAGTGTGCGCCGATGGATGATGTTGACCGCACCCTCCGCTCCCATGACGGCGACCTGCGCGGTCGGAAACGCGAGATTTACATCCGCGCGGATGTGTTTGCTCGCCATGACATCGTACGCGCCGCCGTAGGCCTTGCGGGTGATCACTGTCAGTTTGGGAACCGTCGCCTCGCAATAAGCGTACAGTAACTTGGCCCCGTGCAGGATGATACCTCGATGCTCCTGGCCTACTCCCGGCAGGAAACCCGGGACGTCCACCAACGTCACGAGCGGGATGTTGAACGCGTCGCACAACCGGACGAAGCGAGCGGCCTTGATTGAAGCGTCAATATCGAGTACCCCCGCCAGCACAGTCGGCTGATTGGCGACAACGCCTACCGAGCGACCTGCGAGGTGGCCGAAACCAGTGATGATGTTCGTGGCGTAGCTCTGCGCGACCTCGAAGAAGTCGTTGTCGTCCAACAGCGCTGTGATGATGCGCTTGATGTCGTATGCCTTATTGCTCTCGATTGGCACTAGGTCGTCAAGCTCAGGCAGCAACCTGGTCGCTGGGTCTTGGGTGCGGCGGATGTAGGGGTTTTCCTGGTTGCTCTGGGGCAGGAAGCTGAGAAGCTTCCGTACCGCCTGCAAGCAAGTCCTCTCGTCCGGGAGCGCGAAGTGACAGACGCCGGATGTCTCCGCATGAGTGCGAGCCCCTCCGAGAGCCTCTTTGTCGACCTTCTCGTGGGTAACGGCAGCAATTACATCGGGGCCCGTGATGAACATGTGGCTGCTGCCTTCCACCATGAAAATGAAGTCGGTAATCGCCGGGGAATAGACGGCCCCACCGGCGCAGGGCCCAAGGATTACGCTAATCTGTGGCACAACGCCGCTTGCGAGTGTGTTGCGCAGGAAGATGTCTGCGTAGCCAGCGAGCGACGCCACTCCCTCTTGTATGCGCGCCCCGCCTGAGTCGTTGAGCCCGATGATCGGCGCCCCAACGCGCATCGCGAGGTCCATCGCTTTGCAGACCTTCGACGCGTGAGCCGCGCCAAGCGAACCGCCAAGAACACTGGCGTCTTGAGAGAATACGAAAACTGGCCGCCCCAGAATTCGCCCCTGGCCGACGATGACTCCGTCACCAGCCACCTTTCGTTGCTGCATGTCGAAGTCGTGGCACTGGGTCGCCACCAACTCGTCAATCTCCGTGAAGCTGCCAGCATCTACTAGCTCGTCGATGCGCTCGCGCGCGCTCAGCTCCCTGGTCCCTACACCTCCCTGGCGTGCACTCATGCGCACATCATTGGCTGAGGGCCCGCACTGGTGCCAACCAAAAGTCCTCCAAAACGCAATCTGCCATCGCCTCCGGCGATGCCACGCTGGTCACGCTCAGTGACGCTTGGCGAACGGATCGAATTCTTCGTCCTTCTTCTCTTCAGGTGGCGGCGCCTTGGGGATCGGCGTCTTCCAGCGTCCGGGGGCGACAACGGGCACTGCGCTCCGCTTGCGTTTCTCGTCGTCGCGCTCCTGCTCACCCTCACCCGCCGCGGCAGCATCCTCAGCGGGGACCGCTCGCTCCAAGGCCTGTTGACGATTGAGCTCCTTCTTCCTTTCAATTTCGGCAGCAAGCTGGTTCCAGCCGCCCGTTCGATCTGCCGAAGGCGACGCAGCGTGCGGATCCGATGCGGAGCCGTCCGCCTCCTTCCCATCCTCGTCTCCCGCTAGCATCCAGAAGAATCCGATGATGAGAGCAGTAGCGGCAGCACCGACCACCGCCAGACGCTTGTTACTGAACTTCGTCCCCCCGGCAGCGCTGGCGTCGCTCGTCAACGGCTCGCCCGTGATGGACCCGGGATCGGACGAAGTCTCCTTGTAAAACGTTGGCCCGGGCGGAGCCGAGTGCAGCGCCAGCCGACCGTCCCCAACGGAGTAGCGTTCACCCTCCGGTGCATCCTGCACTTCACGGTAGGCAACGCGAACGTCGAACTGCATCTCTGCAGCGCTCTTGTAGCGATTGGACTTGTCGCGCTCCAACGCCTTGTTGACGATGTCAACCACGGCCTTCGGTAGTGACGGATCGATGTTCTCGATCTTCGGCGCCGGTTTCGTAACTGCAAGCACCAACGACTCGTTCACGGTACCACCTTGGTGAACGTAGCGTCCCGTCAGCAGCGTGAACATGGATGCGCCCAGTGCCCAAATGTCACTCTGGGCATCCACCTTGTCCCAATGAGCGCTGGCCTGCTCCGGGGGCATGAATGCCGGCGTGCCCATGGACACCCCCGCTAACGTCTGGCCCGGATTCTCCGGTACGTTGATGCGAGCGATTCCGAAATCCAACAAGCGAACCGTGTTCTCGTGCGTCAGAAAGAGGTTCTCTGGCTTGATGTCGCGATGCACGACCCCTTTGGCGTGTGCTGCCTGCAACGTGTCGAGTACATCGTCCGTCAAGGACAGCACCTCGAGGGGTTCTAGCACGCCACCTTTGCGATCGCGGCGCGCTTCCAGGTTCTCCCCCTCGAGCAGATCCATCACCAGGAACGCGCACCCGTCCTGGGTCACATCATCGTCGTAGACCGTGACTGCGCCAGGATGTTCGATGTGGTTGCCCACGTACGCCTCGCGCAGGAAGCGCTCACGAAAATGGGTATGCGCTGACAGCTCCGGATGCAGCACCTTGATGGCAACGCGCTTGCCGTTGCGATGGCTCGCCGAGTAAACCGACGCCGTCCCGCCAACCCCGACGAGGGCATCGAGTTCCCACTTGTCGTTGAGCGTCGTGCCGATGCGGGCGCGCGCAAACTCTTCGAGCGATTCCTGGGTCACAAGACTTTACCTAATCTGATTCACCGGTGGCTCATCCCGTTGCGCCCCGACGTACGGAACAGTCATCCAATGTGCGCCGAAATATGACCTATATCTCGTCGTCTAACAATCTGCGCTAGAACACTTTGTTGAAAGGGCCGCACGTACAGGCACCCGCGTAGGAACAGGCGCATGACTACCACGGCTGATTCCACTCCCTGTTTCGTGTAATAGATAGCCGATACCAGCGATGTTTGAGACTCGTCAGTACCGTGTCACGGGAATTGCTTTCCTCCTTTGTAGCATCCTCGTCTCCGGTGGGGCACAGGCTCAGCCCAGCGACGAGCCCACGGGGGAACGGGCCGCCGCCGAGGTGATGTTTGAGGCTGGACGCAGCGCAATGGCAGCGGGGGACTACGATGAGGCATGTGAGAAGTTCGAAGCGAGCATGGAGCTGGATGCTGCCCCTGGAACCTTGCTGAACCTGGGGAATTGCGAAGAAAAGCGCGGCAGAGTGGCATCCGCATGGGAACGATACGTCGCAGCACAGCGAGAGCTTCCAGAGACTGACCGCCGACGCGAATTTGCCGCCAAGAAGGCCAAGCAGCTGGCGGGCAGTGTGCCCCGACTCACTATTTCACTGGCCGCTGACGCCCCATCTGACACCAAGGTGCGCCGGACCGACATCGACCTGACCGGAAGTATAGGTGTTGCACTACCGGTTGACCCTGGAAGTTACACCATCGAAGTGACCGCAAAAGGCTACGAGCCGCGCAGCTTCGAAATCGACATAGCCCTCGGGGAGGAGCGGGCGCTCGAGGTTTGGCCGGGCGATGCGTTGCCTGAGCCGCCACCCACGCCACCGCGAGCAAGCGGTCCGGAGGCAGAGCCAATCCAATGGGGGCCGCTGACCAAACGGCAGTGGGGGTACATCGCCGGTGGAGTCGGCATCGCCGGCGTGGTCACGGCGCTGACCACCGGCAGCATCGCCTACGGCAAGAAGCAGACGATGGCCGACCACTGTGACTCCGATGAGCGGATCTGTAATCCCATCGGTATCGAAGCGAAACAGGATGGCGCGACCTTGACGACAGTTGCGGACATCTCTGCGCTAGTCGGTATCACTGCTTTGGGAACTGGCGTATACTTGGTGCTTACGGGCGACAGGGTATTAAGCAGTGACACGCCTGGCGACAAGGCCCAGGCTGGATCGTCCACGCCGCTGGTCGAAGTGGGGACCTTTCCTGGCTTCCACGGCCTGCGCTTCACGAGCCAGTTCCAATGAGTGCGAAAGATTCACAGACGAGGGCGTTGCTCTGCTTGGCAATCTCTTGCGCTCTGCTCGCTCTCGGCTGCGAGAGCCTGCTCGGGGCGGATTTCTCCGGCAACTACACTGAAGTCGATACGCTGGTTCCGGTAACGCCGAGTTCCGGGCCTGCTCCGTCCGCCACAACACCGGGGGGCGTCTGCCTGACCTGCGATCTGATACGCAAGGATTATTGCGGGATCTTGGATGACGGCTGTGGCGGAACAGAGGACTGCGGCTGCGACAGCCCTGACGAAGAGTGCATCGACAACACTTGTGTCTGTCAGCCGAAGAGCTGCGAGGAGTTGGGCGCCGACTGCGGCCAGAAGATCGGCAACTGCGCCCAAACCATGGATTGCGGCAGCTGTGACCCGGGCATGCAATGTGGCGGCGGTGAAGGTGGGGATGCTTCGAATACGTGTGGACCCGGCGTCTGCATCAAGCGAACCTGCGAAGATGTCGGCGCAAGCTGTGGGGCCTTCGAGAGTTGCGGAGAGATTGTCGTCTGCGGCACCTGTTCCGGGCGGGAAGAATGCGGCGGAGCCGGCGTCCCACTCCAGTGCGGTGGGTGTGCCCCGTCCCGATGTACCGATCTGCTGGGCGGCGAATGCGGCGACGTAGACGACGGTTGCAGCGGCACGATCCGGTGTGAATGCCCTGGGGAAAATGAGGTGTGCGTCCCTCGAGGCGACGGCAGCGGTACCTCGGAGTGCTGTCAGCTGCGCAGCTGCCCTGAAGATGGCACCTGCGACATCATTGATGACGGCTGCGGTGGTCTCCTAGATTGCTCGGACGCGTGCCGAACGGGTGAGGAATGCACGGGTGGCATTTGCTGCTCCGCTGACGGCGCCGAGTGTCCAGCAAGCGTCTGCGGCACGACCAGCATCTGCGGCGAACAGCAGGACTGCGGGGACTGCCCGGACGGGCAAGGGTGTGTCAACAACCGCTGCGCTCAGTGTGGGTGCCCCGAAGACGGGCGCTGCGGCGTGTTGCAGGATCCCTGCGGCAACTTCAACGACTGCCCGTGTCCCAACGGTCAAGAGTGCATCTTGAACGCCTTCTGCGCTTGCAGTCCAGAGGAGTGCCCAGCCGGCAGCTGCGGCCCCTTGAGAGACGGCTGCGGGGGATTTCTCGACTGCCAGTGCGAGGGCACGTCCCTGTGTGTCGACGGGTCTTGCTGCCAACCCTCCTGCCCACCTCCCGACGCTCAGGGCCGGCAACCGTGCGGCTCTCAACCGAACGGTTGCGGCGGCTTACTCGAATGCCCCTGTCCCGACGACGGGTCCGGCTGCTACGGCGGCTTCTGCTGCATCCCGCAGTGCCCCAACGACGACAGCTGCGGCCTAGTGCCTGACGGTTGCGGCGGTATGATCACGTGCGCCTGCGACAATGGAGAGCGGTGCAACCCGGAGACTAGCAGCTGTGAGTGCGTGCCCCGCGGCTGTCCAACAGACAACACTTGCGGAGACGCCCTCGACGATGGCTGCGGTGGCACGATGGCTTGCGGCTGCGGGGAGGGCAATGAGTGCGTCGACGGCGTTTGCTCCTGCGAGCGCATCGCGTGCCCCACCAATGGGGATTGCGGTACGTTCGATGACGGCTGTGGCTCCACGCGAGACTGCGGGTGCCCAGCGGGAGAATCCTGCAGCGCCGGCTCCTGTGTGTGCGATCCCGACGAGTGCCCCAATCCAGCGATGGACGTCTGCCACCAAGGTTCCTGCTGCACCCCACTGGCCGTGTGCCCAATGGGCGCATGTGGCACCATGGACGACGGCTGCGGCGGCACCATCCCCTGTGGCGCAGTGTGCGGCCCCCACCAAAGCTGCATAGACAACGCCTGTGAGTGTGACCCCGCCAAATGCTCCCCAGGGACCTGCAACCCCGATCAAACCTGCGCCAACTGCATGCCCAGCACAGAGAATTGCGGCGATGCGGAGTGCGGTTCAGCGCCGGACACCTGCGGCGGTCAAATATCTTGCGGTGTCTGTCCGATGATGGGTGATCAGTGCACGCCTGCCCAAGAGTGCTGCACGCCAGACGCCGATCCCTGTGGGACAAAAGAGTGCGATACGGTAGTGAACAACTGCGGCACGACGGTGGATTGTGGCACGTGTGCCGACAACGAAATGTGCGACGCGAATCAGGTTTGCGTTTGCGAGCCACTCACCATGGCGGAAGCGTGCGCCGGCGTCCCCTGCGGCCCGGTAGATAACGGTTGCATGGGCATGATCGATTGCGGCACTTGCCCCGAAGGCGGGCTCGGCCCCTAATCGGGATCGATGTAGTCGACTACCGGGCCGCGCGGGGAGCGGAAACGAGTCGTTTTTCCATCGCGCGAGACGATGTAGTTGGGACTGACGGGGACTTTGCCGTGGCCACCCGGCGTATCGACGATGAACTTCGGTAGCGCAATACCGCTCAGCTTCCCTTGGAGCTCTGCGATCAGTCGCTCGCCCACGGCAAGTGGGGTGCGCAGGTGGCTGCTCCCCGCAACGGGATCCATCTGCAACAAGTAGTAGGGGCGGACCCGCTCTCGCACCAAGCCACGAAATAGACGAGTCAGCGTGCTGGAGTCATCGTTAACGCCCTTGAGCAACACACATTGGTTCATCACGGGAAACCCGGCATCTGCTAGGCGCCTGCATGCAGCGCGCGACAGTTCCGTCAACTCGTTCGGATGGTTGAAGTGAGTCATCACCCAGATTGGGTGATGAGGTCGTAAGGCGGAGAGGAGCTCGTCCGTGATCCGGTGCGGTAGGGTAACGGGCACTCGGGTTGCCAAACGAATCGTCTCGACGCTCGGAATACTCCGAACTGCCTCGACGAGGCGAACCAAGCGCTCGGTTGACATCACCAGCGGATCGCCGCCACTTATGATCACATCGGTGATCTCTGAATGCTCTCGCAGGTAGGACAAGGCTGCCTCCAACTGCCGCATTGGACGTGCACCTCCCCCCTGTCCGACCATGCGACTGCGCGTACAGAAGCGGCAATAGACGGAGCAGCGATCGCTGGCGAGCAGAAGTGCACGGTCGGGGTACCGCTGAACCAGCTCCGGAGCGACTTCATGCACTTCCTCTCCCAGAGGATCCACCAGGTCCCCATCAACCCGCACGTTTTCTTCGATGCTCGGAATCACCTGTCGTCGCAGCGGGCACGACGGATCCTGCCGGTCGATTAGGGACAGGTAGTACGGTGTGACCGATATCGGAAACCCCGCTTGCTCAGCCCGCAGCGCCCCTTCTCGCTCGCTTGCAGACAGCGCCAGAACATCGGACAGACCGGCAGCGGTGGTAACGGCATTCTGCAGCTGCCAGCGCCAGCCGTGATCTGCAGCGGACGCGGTCACTGGCAGCGACCGCATGCTCATTGGCGCGTCTCCGGGAGTTTCAATTTGGCGAGCGCATCTTGGTTGACAGAAACGTCGAAGCGCTGGCGCAGAGTCGAAACCAACGTCCGCTCCGCCGCACGCAGCTTTTGCTGCAACAGCTGCACTCGAATGGTTGCTTCCGCTTCCTTGAACGTGCGCTGCCGTGCGGCGCTCTTTCCCACCAATCGCACGACGTAGTACTTGCCGCGGTGGGGTATCAGCTCGCTGAAGACACCCCCTTGTTCTTCAATCTGGAACACGGCGGCGCGTACGGGCTCGGGCACACGATCGTTCTGTCCGCGAGCTTGGCCCGGCGCTGAAACCAGTCCCAGATCACCTTCGAGTTCTAAGGGCGGGCGGGCCTCGTTCTTTGAGGCGCGAGCAGGCAAACCATCCAGCACCGAATGCTCGCGTACGAGCAGCCCCCACTGTTTGGGGTCGGCGTTCCTCGCCTTTTCCAGCAATTCGCGACCCACTTTCGCGCTACTGACCGCGAGCACTGCAACCCGACGGCGCTCCGGGTCAAAATAGTCTGCTTTGTGCTCATCGTAGTAGGCGCGCACCTCGCTCGCGGGGAGTTGCTCCACCTTAGGCAATTTTGCGCGCTCCCTGCGCAACAACTCTTCCCGCTGCAATAGGCGAATTTCCGCTCTGGTTTCGGGCTGCTCGTCCAAGCCACGTCGCTCTGCCTCGCGGGCCAGCAACTCGACGTTGATCATCTCGTCCAGCAACATCCGCCGGCGCTCCGGCGTCTGGTAGCGCAGGCGTGCGAAGCGGTCCATCCGGTCGAGCGCTGCCGCGTAGTCACCCAAGGTGATTTCTCGCTCGCCAACCCGCGCGAGCACCTTGGATGCGAGCTCCGGCGTCAACTCCTGTGGGGGGGCAGGAGCGTCCGAAACGGCCGGCCCACTGCCAGGCGCATCGTCTCGGTCACAAGCGACCGAGCAAGCCACCAACACTGCACCCATTGCAAACCCGCGACCGCTCGTCATCCGCCTGTCATAGCGGGCGCAGCGGCTTTTGCCAAAGGGCCCGCCCTCCTGCCGGACAGCCATGGGAAAGCCCGTGGAGTTTTGCATCCGCTCCGGCGGCAATCTCGCGGCCGCCGCAATTGCGCTGCAGCTCCAGTGGCGGTAGACGGGCGTTCGTGCAGACGAACAAGAAGGAGCTGGCCTACCCCCGAGTTGTCGTGAAGCTGAGCGGCGAGGCTCTCAGCGGCTCCACCGGCGGGGCGGGAATCGATACGACGACGCTGAAGGCCACGGCGGAGGAACTAAAGGAAGTCCACGCCACTGGCGTACAGATCGCGATCGTCGTTGGGGGCGGCAACATCTTTCGCGGCCTAAAAGGCGCCAGCCAAGGAATGGATCGTGCCCAATCGGACTACATGGGGATGCTCGCCACGGTGATCAACGCATTGGCGTTGCAGGACGCCCTCGAGCGCGTGCGCATTCACACTCGAGTCATGACCGCGCTCGAGATCAAGCAAGTCGCAGAGCCGTACATCAAACGGCGGGCAATCCACCACTTGGAGAAGGGTTATGTAGTGATCTGCGCCGCTGGCACGGGAAACCCATACTTCTCCACAGATACGGCAGCTGCGCTCCGGGCGATGGAGCTGCGTTGCGGGGCTCTGTTGAAGGCGACCAAGGTCGACGGGATCTACGACCGAGACCCGACCCAACACCCCGACGCCAAGATGTACAACCGGATGAGCTACGATCAATTCCTGGGTGAACATCTAAAAGTGATGGATTCGACCGCCGTGACACTGTGTCGGGAAAACGGCTTGCCTATTCGCGTGTTCAAGATGGTGCCGGGCAACATCAAGCGGGTGTGTCTCGGCGAACAGGTCGGCACAACGGTAAGCGACGACTGAAGGCGGCAGGCACTTCCGCCGGCGACACAAACATCCGGCCGGAGGCAGTGCGACAATACGTGCTAGCCGGTACTGACGGCTGGGGCTAAGTTGCCCTGGCTATGTGGGAATCTTTGCCCGAATTTGGAACCGGCGTGCTCTACGCGGTGCTGGTTGCTGCCGCGTACACGTTCGCTGTTTCGTTGATGGCCGCCCGGGGCCGGCCCAGGCTGCTGCAGTCGGCTCGGCTCGGCGCCTATGGCACGTGCGCGCTGATCCTCTTGGGTGTGTTGGTGTTGGCGTACGCCTTCGTCACTCACGACTTTCGTATCCGCTATGTGAGTCGCTACAGCGATCGCTCGATGTCGGTGTGGTATCTGCTGACATCGCTATGGGGAGGGCAAGATGGTTCCCTGCTTTGGTGGTTGTTCTTGCTCAGCCTCTACGTCGGCACGTGCGTACGTTGGCTCAAAGGGCGCTATCGGCAACTCCAGCCTTACGTGATTGCGACCCTGATGGTGGTGATGGGGTTCTTTGCTGTCCTGATGTTGTTTTCGGCAAACCCTTTCGAGACCAATCTAGCGGGCGCGAAGCTCGAGGGAGATGGACTCAACCCACTGCTCCGCAACTTCTACATGATCATCCATCCGCCCAGCCTGTACACGGGCTTCGTCGGGTGCACGATCCCGTTCGCTTTCGCAGTGGCTGCGCTAATCACGGGCAGGTTGGACAACGAGTGGATCATTGCGGTCCGCAAGTGGATGCTCTTCGCTTGGCTCTTCCTCACCATCGGCAACTGGCTGGGTATGGTCTGGGCGTACGAAGAGCTCGGCTGGGGTGGCTACTGGGCGTGGGATCCGGTGGAAAACGCCGCCTGTCTTCCGTGGTTCACAGCTTCAGCCTACGTTCATTCGACGATGATCCAAGAGCGGCGCGGCATGTTCAAAGTCTGGAACCTCGTGCTGATTACGCTGACGTTCTTCCTGACCATCTTTGGCACGTTCCTGACGCGCTCGGGGTTGATCGCCAGCGTGCACAGCTTCGCCCGCAGCGACATCGGCATCTACTTCCTGTATTTCATGGCGTTGATTGTCGCCAGCATCGCTGGGTTGCTCGTCTGGCGTTGGCCGCTCTTGCGAGCCAAAGCAAAGATCGAGGCGGTTGCCAGCCGCGAAGCCGCCTTCGTCATCAACAACTGGGCACTGTTGGGAGCCGCAGTCTTCATTGCGACCGCGACCCTATTCCCGGTGCTCAGCGAGGCGCTCTGGAACGAGGAGGCCACTGTTGGTCCCCCGTTCTACAATCGTTGGATGGCACCAATCGGGCTCTTGATCCTGATGCTGATGGGCATGGCTCCCCTGTTTGGCTGGCGCAAGACGAGCGGAGTTTCGTTGAGACGCGCCGCAACCTTTCCCGTCGGCCTCATGGTTGCCGGTGTCATCCTGCACTTCGCCGTCGGGGGCAGCTTGGGATTTCCAGCCATCGTTTCCGAAGAACCTGACGGCAACGGTTGGACGGACCTAGTCTTGAACCAGTTCGATCGCGTGGCTCCGATGGTCACCGTGGCTCTGTGCGTCTTCAACTTCGGGGTGGTCATCCAGGAGTTCTATCGGGGGATCGCTGCCCGCCGACGCAACGCGAAGGAAGGAGTGCTGGAAGCTTTCGTCACCCTGGTAGCACGCAGTCGCCGCCGCTACGGCGGCTACATCGTCCATGTCGGCATCGGCTTCATGTTCTTGGGCTTCGTGGGCAAAGCCTGGGACCTCGAAAAGGAAGCGAGCCTCAAGCCAGGAGAGAGTGTGCAGGTCGGCGACTACGAGCTCACCTACCGTCAACCACGTATGGAGGTGGATGAAGAGAAGCGCATGGTGTTCGCTGACCTCGACGTGAGCGTCAACGGCGAGTTCGTCGGCACACGGTCTCCCGCCCAATTCATTTACACCAAGGCGCAGATGCCGACCAGCGAGGTATCCATGCTGCATCGGGTGAAAGACGATCTGTACCTCGTGGTTGGTAGCGTGAACCCCACGACCAAGCGAGCAACGTTTCGATTTCACGTCAACCCGCTTGTCTCGTGGATCTGGATGGGCGTGTTCATCATGATCGGCGGCGCGATGGTCTCCCTGTGGCCCAGCGTGTCATGGCGACGACTTGGAGTCTGGGAAACTGTCCGCCTCGGCGCGGGTGCGACCGGCGCAGTGATGTTCTCAATCCTCATCGCCACAGCCCCCGCTCGTACGGGCCTTACCGCCAAATGGGTCCCGTCCCCAGGTTCGCTGGAAGGGTCGGAAAGCCGCCTCTTGCCCGCCACCATCAGCCCCAAGTCAAACCTCGGGACCAACTCCAACTAGCAAGTCTCAGCTGCGTCCGAGGTTCAGCGGCGAAACGCACTCGGCCATTTCGGGTCGAGCATGCTAAGAGCCAACTCGCCGCAGGGCCCCGCAGCAGTCTCTAACATGACGAAACGGTCGACACCGCCCAATCTTGACCCCACCGCGATCTCGCCACTTTGGCTCGTGCTCGTTGCACCTGTCGTGGGAGTCGCACTGGGGAGCATCTATGGCCGAAGCGCCTTCTTCTTGTCGCTGGCCGGTGGCGCTCTGCTGGGCGCGATTCTGCTGTTTTGGCGCAGCTTACAATCGCTCACAGGCGACGCCCCGCTGACGCTCGAAGAAGCTATGGGCCTCGGCGCACCAAGCGCCGAGGAAGAGCGCAAAGCCGCCGTGCTTCGGGCTTTGAAGGACCTGGAGTACGAACGCACCGTCGGCAAAATCGATGAGGATGACTACCAGGAGCTGAGCACCAAGTACCGTGCGGAAGCTCGAAGCCTGCTCCAACTGGTCGACGACGATCTCGGCCCCGGCAGAGCGAAAGCCGAAGCGCAATTGCGGACGCGCCTCACAAAATCGAAACTGGCCGACGAGACCGACAGTCCCGGCAGCTTGGAGAGCGAAGCCGCTCCGGACGACGACGGCGACCACCCGCAGGACGACGGCCAAAGCGGGCAGGACGACCTTTCAGGCAATCAGGCGGAGAAGGACGACGGCCCGAGCGGGCAGGACGACCTTTCAGGCAATCAAGCGGAGAAGGACGACGGCCCGAGCGAACCGGCCAAACGCGAGCCAGCCAATGAGACCCACAAAGCCGAAGCGGCCGCCGATGAAGCGTCTGATGAGGACACCCAGGAACGCGACGTCGGAGTCAAAGGGGGGCAGGATGCGTGAGAAACTCGCTTGCCTCGGACTCATCACCGCCGGTGCCTTTTTGACGGATACGGCCGTAGCTCAAGACGGAGCCGGTGGAAACCCGCCAGTCAGTCCTCACGCTGCAAATCCTCGCCCTGCAAATCCTCACGCTGCAAATCCTCACGCTGCGAATCCCCACGCTGCAAATCCCCACGCTGGCGCGTTCGCTGCGCCTGCCCCTGGAAGCGTGCTCAAGGGCAGTCCTTTCCTGTCCCCTGCTCACAAGCGTCAGGCGCAGCTAGCCCGTAGCGGACAGCAGTTCCAACCGCCCAACGTCACCAAAGCAGAGCCGAAGCTGCCGCCCGGATCCATCGCGATTATCGTCCGCGATGGGAACGGCAAGGCCGTCGTAGGACAAGAGCTTCAGCTGCGAATCGTCAAAGAAAGTATCGAACACGGCAACACAGAGAGCGAAGCCGTTACTTCGACGAACAGCGATGGCTATGCCGCCTTCAAGCAGCAAGTCACCAAGTCTTCGATGAACTACGAGGTCGTGGCTCGAAAGGATGGAGCCAAGTACACGAGTGGGCCGTTCCGCCTCGACCCACGACACGGGCAGATCGTCACTCTCTACGTTTACCCAACGACCGCAGACATCAACGACGCTTTCGTTTTTTCGAGAGCGTTGTACGTGATCCAGCCCAGGGATGACGTGTTCCAGGTGCAGGGTTTGTACCGCTTCGAGAATACCAACCCCATCACTTGGGTCCCCACGGACCTGCATATTGAGCTGCCCGAAGGTAGCAGTGCGTTCACTCCTGGCAACACCAGCGGTGATATCCGGATGTTGGCGGAAGATGGGTCTCTCGCGATCACCGGATCCTTCAGCCCAGGCGCGCATGAGGTGTCGTTCTCGTTCCACTTCGACAATCCCGGAGAGTCGACTGCCCGGCTGCGACTACCGACGCCACCCCACATGGTGGATGTCAAAGTACTGGCCGAAGTCTCTCCAAACATGACGTTCGCCGTGGACGGTCTGCCCGCAGCGACGGAGACACGAGGCAACGACGGTCAGCGGGCTCTGCGCGTCCTCGAAGACTTACTTGCGACGACGGCTGGACATCCCGAGGTGCTAGTGGCCACGATCACTGGACTTCCCACTCGCGGCTGGGGACCGATGGTGGCGGCCATTTTGGCGGCCGGACTGGCATTGTTCGGAGTGACGAGCGCCCTGTCTTCTGAGCGCCGCAACAAGCTGGATGCCGCGGACCGGCAGCGCGCAAGAGACTTGCTGCTGGATGAGCTGGTGTTGGTTGAAAAGGCCTTCAAATCCAAGAAGATAGGACCCAAGACTTACGAACACACGAAGCGCAGCCTGTTGGACGCCCTGGCCCGGATCGAAGCAAGCGTCAGCTGATTTCACGGTGCGGACTCCTCTCGATCCCGGGTGGTTTCAGTCGGCTGCAGACAAGCCAGGGGTCCGTGTCAGCCGCCGGATCCCCGCCGGTTCAGCTGCACAAACGACCCCCTGATCGTCTGCCGGAGAGCCGAAACCCGGAACAAACGGCCCCCCAGGCAACGTGTGGACAAGCCTGGTGCTTGTCGAGGGCCATGTCGGGGAGCGGATGGGTAGAACTCACGGCCCCTCGACTTGTCCCACCCTAGTCCCCGTCGACAGCAACGACTTCTCCCCAACGTCAACCCGGGATATCTTTTAAATTCCAAGTGCTTGGAGCGATGTCCCCAGCGTCCACACCACCTAATAAGATCACTGATCTAAACACTATTTCTCTTTTTCCTTTTTCCCCACTCGAGTCCCCACTGCCCACGTGACTCGCCGCGCTGTGGCGCAATTTCGCGTAGTACAACTAGCGATCCCACGCCCTCCCGAGTACAGGATCGACCAAATGCACGTTACGGTCAGCAAGAAGGAGCTGCTGCGCCTACTCGGCCGCTGTCAGGGAGTCGCGGACAAGAAGAGCACGATGCCCGTGCTCGGCAATGTCCTGATCGAAGTCGATGCTGCGGACGCGGTCCGCCTCTCAGCAACCGACCTGTATCTCAGCGTTAGCGGGACAATCCCGGCGGAAGTTCAAAAAGGGGGTAGCATCGCGGTTGGTGCTCGACCGCTGTTCGAGCGCGTCAAGATGATGCCGGAAGGGCGCATATCCATTTCGACGGATGACAACGCGACGACGACCATCCGCGCGATGGAGCAACCTCGCCGCTACACTCTGCACGGCATCGTCGGCGAGGAGTTTCCTTCCCTGCCCGAGCCTGAGAAATCCGCTGAGCCAAGCGTGGTCAGTACGGAGCTCATGTCCACGCTCATCAGCAGCACGCACTTTTCTATCTCCACCGATGAGACGCGTCTGCACCTCAATAGCGCACTGTTCGAGTGGGATGGCGAGACCGTTCGTATGGTAACTACCGACGGTCACCGCTTGAGCAAAATGGAGACGAAGGTTGAGGCCAAGCGCTCGATGACCATGCTGATCCCACTCAAGGGGGTCCTCGAATTGAAGCGCCTGTGCGATGAGGCTCGAGCGGAAGGCGTTGCCGAACTGGAATTGAGCCGCAGCGGACCGAACGCGTTCTTTCGACTGGGTGGAGTGCAGTTCGGTGTCAAGCTGGTGGACGCGCAGTTCCCGCCGTACGATCAGGTCATTCCGAGCACCCCAACGAACAAGATCCGTGCTCCCAGAGCGGCTGTCGCGGATGCTCTCCGAGCCGTATCTATCGCTGCGAGCGATCGCACTGGGGGGGTCAAGCTAACGATGGCGAGCGGGGTAATCCGCTTTTCGAGTGAGAGTCCCGAAAGCGGCGATGGATTCGACGAAGTTCGAGTTGACTACGATGGCGATAGCTTCACTGTCGGTTTCAATGCCAAGTACTTCCTCGATGTCCTGGGCGCCATCGATGACGAGGAACTGGAGCTGGGCATCAGTGGCGAACTCGACCCTGCGATCCTGAAGCCGGCGAACTCCCGCGACGGGTCGGACTATCTGGCTGTCATCATGCCGATGCGAATTTGACCCTCTCGCTTCGTATCGACCGACTCGAGATCAGCGACTTCCGAAACATTGCGTCGCTCACTCTCGAATTGAGCCCGCGGATCAATGTCATCTCGGGTGACAACGGCCAGGGCAAGACGTCCGTCTTGGAGGCTTTGTACTTCTTGGCGACGAGCCGGAGTTTCCGCACGGAGCGGCTACGGGAAGTATGCCGGGAGGCCACGCAACTGACGACTGTTGCCGGTCAGTTCGATGAAGGCGGTCTGCGCCGGGGCCAACGCGCGGTGATCGCCAACGGACGTCGAACGCTGAGCATTGATGGCAAACGGGCGCAGCGGCTCGGAGCGTACGCGGTCAGGACCCCGGTTGTGGTCTTCCACCCAGGGAACCTGACGCTGGTCAGTGGTGCCGCCGCAGGTCGTCGTACCCTGCTCGACCGCATTGCGCTGTTCATCGACCCCGCCAGCGGGGAGGTACGATCGAACTACCAGCGCGCTCAGAAGGAGCGTCAGCACCTACTTGAAAAGGAACCAGGCCAGATCGCCACCTTGGATGCGTTCGAACGCTTGATGGCGCAACACGGCGCGGCACTGCAGCAGGCCCGCGCCAGAGCGGCGGAAGTCCTCGCTAACGCGCTCGAGCCGGCATATCGGGGCATGGCTCATCGGAGCACGCCGTTGGAGGTTGTTTTCAAACCCGGAGGAACAGAGGACGCCGAACGGTTCAGTGAAGAACTGGTCCAACGCCGCCAGCGGGATCGCTTCCGCAAGAGCGCGGGCTTTGGGCCTCACCGTGATGATCTGGAGCTGCTCCTGGAGGGGCGTTCGGCGCGACACCACGCCTCTCAAGGTCAGATGCGCATTCTCACTCTAGCCTTGAAGTCAGCTGAGTTGGCTTGTGTCCGGGAGGCTTGTGGTCTGCAGCCAATTCTGCTCTTGGACGACGTTTCGAGCGAGCTCGACCCGACCAGGACTGGTGCGGTGTACGACTTCGTAAAGCTGACGGACAGTCAGGTTCTCGTCACCACCACCCGCCCAGAGCTATTCGATACTCCGAGCCTGGCACCAGGGGATCGCCGCGACTTCCGGATGCGTGCAGGAGGCCTGGATGTCGCAGCAATCTGACCTTCCAGATGCGAAATGGATCGTAGGCGGAGACCAAAATTCGCAGGTTTGGATGAGTCGTGCGCGAGCCATTTGATTGGCGCTCGGTAGTCCTTGTTTTTGCAGTGATTTCAGCCGGTTGAATTCCGTCGTCGGCTTTGCCAAGCCAGCTATGAATGGGGTATACCTGAGGACCCGGAAACGACAGAACATGGCTGAGGTAACACCCCCTTTGACGGACTCACAAGCAAGCGTTCAGCAACAAGACCCCGAGGACTATGGCGCCAAGAACATCCAGGTGCTCGAAGGGTTGGAGGCGGTAAGGAAGCGCCCCGGCATGTATATCGGCGACGTGCATGACGGGTCCGCCCTTCATCACCTCGTTTGGGAGTGCATCGACAACTCCGTGGATGAACACCTCGCGGGTCATTGCTCTGTGATCAACGTCACGCTGCTGGATAACGGCGCCGTTCAGGTGCAAGACGACGGGCGCGGCATCCCCGTTGGTATCATGGAAGATAGAGGGATCTCGGCGGCGGAGGTCGTCATGACGGTCCTGCACGCTGGCGGCAAGTTCGATCACTCTAGCTACAAAGTCAGCGCGGGCTTGCACGGCGTTGGTGTGAGTGCCGTGAACGCTGTATCCGAATGGTTGAAGCTGGAGATTCGTCGCGAAGGTAAACTATGGCGGCAACACTACGCCAAGGGCGTGCCGCAAGATACGCTCCAGCCAGTGTCGGATACCGATGAAACGGGCACGACTATCACTTTCAAGCCAGATGGTGAGATCTTCAGCTCTTGTGAGTATCACTACGACATTCTTGCCAATAGACTGCGAGAGCTGGCCTTCCTCAATCAAGGCTTGGTGATCAACCTCGCCGACGCTCGCGAAGATGATGGTGCCAGCATCCGCTATGAGTACCAGGGTGGAATCAAGGAGTTCGTCGCGCTGCTATCTCAATCGAAGGAGCCCATCCACGAGGAGGTAGTGGCCTTCAGCACTAGCATGCCGCTCGGCGAGGGGTCTGCTGACATGATGCTCGATATCGCGCTGCAGTGGACCAACAGCTTCACGGAGCAGATCTTCTGCTACACGAACAACATCCACAACAAAGACGGCGGCACCCACCTCACCGGCCTGCGCTCGTCGCTGACTCGCACTCTCAATACGTACGGGCAGTCAGCAAACCTGTTCAAGGACGTCAAGTCGGGCTTGTCCGGCGATGACACGCGCGAAGGTCTGGTATGCGTCATCCACGTCAAACATCCGGATGCGTCCTTCGATTCGCAAACGAAGTCGAAGCTCGTGTCGAGCGAGGTCAAGGGCGCGGTGGAAACGGCGGTCTCGGAGCAGCTCGGGCGCTACCTCGAGGAGCACCCACAGGTCGCGCGCAAGATCATCGACAAGGCAGTCATCGCGGCCAAAGCACGTGAGGCGGCGCGCAAAGCGCGCGAAGTCGTGCGCAAGGGAGTCTTGGATACGACCTCGCTCTCTGGCAAGCTCGCCGATTGTCAGAGCAAAGACCCGTCGATCAGTGAGCTGTACATCGTCGAGGGGGAGAGTGCCGGTGGCAGCGCCAAGCAGGGGCGCGACCGTCACTTTCAGGCCATCTTGCCGCTCAAGGGTAAGATCTTGAACGTCGAACGTGCCCGCTTGGACCGCATGTTGTCGTCTCAGGAGGTTGCCACCCTCATCTCGGCGCTGGGTTGTGGCATTGGAGAGTCCGGCGGTTTCGATCTGAGCAAGCTGCGCTACCACAAGATCATCCTGATGACGGATGCAGACGTCGATGGGTCGCACATTCGCACTTTGTTGCTGACGTTCTTCTTCCGCCAGATGCCCGAGCTCTTGGAGAAGGGCTACCTCTACATCGCCCAGCCACCTTTGTTTCGAGTGCGCAAGGGGAAAAAGGACCTCTACCTCAAGGACCAGTTCGCGTTGGACCGGCACCTAGTCGAACACGGCATCGAAGGTATGAGGCTGAAGGGAGATCAGGGGGTCGAGATCAGTGGATTGCCACTCTTAAATCTTGCTACTCGCTTGCGCACGCTCCGTGCTCTCTTAGGCAAACTCGATCGGCGGTGTGACTCTCGGTTGGTGTTCGCGCTGCTACAGGCGTTGGATGAACCGCTGACCAAGTTCGATGATGAAGCGATCCTCGAACGTTCCGTCGAACCACTGCAAAGCTACCTCGAGAAGCGGCATCCAGAGCTGTGTCCATTGACCGTCAGCACTGAATTCGACCAGGCGCGTGGCTATGGATCAATTGCTGTCAAGTTCCGACCGGGCGCATCGGCGAGACCCGCCGTGTTCGACGGCACGCTAGCGTCGGGACACGACTACATGGAACTCGTATCCATAGAGCAGGACCTGCGTTCGCTTGGTTCGGCTCCCTACGTCGTCCACACCGACAAAGGTGATCCAATCACCTTGAAAGACTCTATTCAACTTGACGAGTTCATCCAGGAGCGTGGCCGACGAGGTATCGCGATCTCGCGCTACAAGGGGCTGGGTGAAATGAACGCGAGTGAGTTGTGGGAGACCACGATGAACCCCGACGCGCGCACGCTGCTGCAGATCCGCGTGGAGGACCCGGTGGTTGCCGACGAACTTTTCTCCGTGCTGATGGGTGACCAGGTGGAGCCACGACGCAATTTCATCGAGCAGAACGCGCTGAACGTGCGGAACCTGGACATCTAGTGCCCTGTCACGTTGCTGGGGCTGCTGAAGCTCGGATTGTCGATTAATTTCCAGTAGATAGGGGTCGAATCCCAGCATGGTCCCCAGGGTTGCCCGCTCGGCACTCGGTACGGTACCGTGTGCGGCGCCGCTTAACTGACCTCAGTGCGATGCGTCGCTCCCGACCCGCCGCCATTGAATCTTGCGTGGGGGGCGTTTCGTTGCGTTACACTCAACGAATGAATCCTTACTTGAAGTGGGTACTCGGCGGCGTTCTGCTTTCCTTCTGCGCCTGTGGCGACGACTCGTCGGATGAAAGCGAAAACTCTGAGCCCAGCACGGATGAAAACGAAGCCACCGATGAGGTGGGTTCCGACGCCCCCGATGCAGAAGCCCCTACGGATGACGGGGAAACGGATACCGCGGACACAGCCGCGACGGATCCCGAGGCAACCGACGGCGGCGGGACGGACAGCGTTGTCCTAATGGGTGACGACGGGGTCAGTATCGAGATCACGTATACGGAAAGCGGCGCCGATTGCGGCACGGAACTGTGCCGCAATGCTCTGATTAGCGGGCTCCCTGCCGGCGTTCCCGGTTGTTGCTTCGATGAGGAGGAAGAGACCTGCGGCTTCGACATGAGAACGCTCGGCCTGTTTCTGAACCTCAACGATCCCGGTTGCGAACAGCTCGACAAACCGGGTTCCAGCGACCCTAGCTGCCCCGAGTCCGAGCCAATCAACACTGGAGCTATCCCCGGAGCTCCGGATACTGTCGTCATGCCTGGCTGCTGCCAGGAGAACGGGGAATGCGGCTTTGCTGCGGACTTTGGAGACTTCGGATTCGGCTGTATTGGTCCTGACCGCTTCTCGCAAGAGTCAAGCGGGGAGTGCGACTACCAGCCCTAGTCCGTAGATTTTGCTCATTCAGTCGTCGTGCCGAGCGCACCACGACGCGGATCCGCATCGAGGGCTGGACAACTTCTTCGGGCGACACACTCTATCCGGTGCGCCAGGGTCGGCGCCGCACGAACGCGGCGCTCGATGGCTCCGGCGGGACCAAGAAGAGCAGGGGGCCGCTGCGCCCACTAGCAGCAAGGAGAACGGTTACGATGCGCATGGATCGGATGACAACCAAGAGCCAGCAGGCGATGCGCGCGTCCTTGGACGACACGGCACGCCGCGGTAACCCCGAGATTTTGCCCGAGCACTTGCTCGTCGCCGTGCTTCGTCAGCACGAGGGGATCGGGGGGCCGCTAGTCGAACGAGCTGGTGCGAGCGTTGACGCGTTGGTTGATGACCTCGAGCAACGTATCGGGACGTTTCCTCAGACCAGTGGCGGCGCCGAGCCGGGTTTGGGGCGCCGCCTCTCTCAGCTAGGGCGCCGTGCGGAAGATGAATCGAGCAAACTCAAGGACGACTTCATCTCGGTTGAGCACTTCATTCTGGCTGCAGCGAAAGGTGACGACAACACAGAAGCGATCTTCCAGAAGCACTCCCTGACCTACGACAAGTTGCTCGCTGCCCTCGCCCAGATTCGAGGTTCGCAGCGGGTCACGGACCAAGACCCGGAAGGGAAGTTCCAAGCTCTCGACAAGTACACTCGGGACCTGACTGACTTGGCGCGCCGGCAGAAGATCGATCCCGTCATCGGCCGGGACGAAGAGATCCGCCGGGTCATGCAGGTTCTTAGTCGACGCACGAAGAACAATCCCGTGCTGATTGGCGAGCCCGGCGTGGGCAAGACTGCCATTGCCGAGGGCATCGCTCAACGCATCGCTTCAGGGGACGTTCCCGAGAGCCTCAAGAACAAGCGCCTGGTGGCCTTGGATCTGTCGTCGATGGTTGCAGGGTCGAAGTACCGTGGCGAGTTCGAGGACCGCTTGAAGGCAGTGTTGAAAGAGGTCGACGCGGCAGAGGGCACCATCATCATGTTCATCGACGAGTTACACACTCTGGTCGGTGCAGGTGCGGCAGAAGGCGCCATGGACGCCGCGAACATGCTCAAGCCCGCTTTGGCCCGAGGCGGGCTCCGCGCAATTGGCGCAACGACCCTCGACGAGTACCGAAAATACATCGAAAAGGACGCCGCACTGGAGCGAAGGTTCCAGCCGGTGATGGTCAGTGAGCCCACAGTTGAAGACACAATTGCGATTTTGCGCGGTCTGAAGGAGCGCTACGAGGTCCATCACGGCATTCGGATCCAGGACTCAGCGTTAGTCGCTGCAGGGACGCTGAGCAATCGATACATCACCGATCGCTTCCTTCCTGATAAGGCGATCGACTTGGTTGATGAAGCAGCCAGCAAGATCAAGATGGAGATCGACAGCATGCCTTTCGAAATCGACCAGTTGGAGCGCAAGCTGCTGCAGCTGAAGATCGAAGAGCAGGCTCTCAAGCGCGAACGGGATACTCACTCGAAGACGCGACTCGAAGAGTTACAGCGAGAAGTTGCCGAGCTGTCCAGTCAACGGGACGCCGCGCGTGCGCAATGGCTGCGGGAGAAAGAATCCATTGCCACCATTCGGGACAAGCAACGGGAGCTCGAGGAACTGCGTGCGCAAGAAGAACAGGCGCGGCGTGCAGGTGATCTGGGCAAGGCGGCGGAGTACCTCTACGGCACCATCCCAGCGGCGGAAAGAGATATCGAGCGTCTGCGCGCTGGCCTGAACGACATTCAGCGAGACGGGGCCTACCTGAAAGAGGAAGTCACGGATGAGGACATCGCAGCAGTGGTTTCGAAATGGACCGGAGTGCCCATCTCCAAGATGCTCGAGGGCGAGATGCAGAAGCTGCTCCACATGGAGCAGAATCTGCGGCAGCGTGTGATTGGGCAGCAGGACGCCATCGTGGCTGTCGCAAACGCCGTACGCCGGTCCCGGGCAGGTTTGGGGGACGAGAATCGTCCCATCGGGTCCTTTCTCTTTCTCGGTCCCACCGGCGTCGGCAAGACTGAAACAGCTCGTGCGCTGGCCGAGTTCTTGTTCGACGATGAGCGCGCCATGGTGCGCATCGACATGAGTGAGTATCAAGAGCGGCATTCGGTGGCGCGTATGATCGGTGCGCCTCCAGGTTATGTCGGTCACGAAGAGGGTGGCCAGCTGACGGAACCAGTACGAAGGCGCCCGTACAGTGTGGTGCTTTTCGACGAGATCGAGAAGGCACACCCGGACGTGTTTAACACGCTGCTCCAACTGCTCGATGACGGAAGGCTGACGGACAGCCACGGCCGCACGGTAGACTTCACGAATACCGTGGTGATCATGACGAGCAACGTCGGAACAGCCGAAATGGCGGAACTGAGCGAGCGACGCGACCTTTCCGAGCAGGAAAAAGCGGAGGAAACGCGGAGGGTCACGATGCTGGCATTGCGCAACGTGTTCCGACCGGAGTTCATCAATCGTTTGGACGAGATTGTCGTCTACCATCGTCTCGAGCGAGGAGAGATCCGTCGCATCGTCGACATCCAGTTGGCCCGCCTTGCAAAGCGGCTCAAGACTCGTGATCTGGCACTCATCGTGACCGATAGCGCGAAGCAAGTGCTGGCGGACGCCGGCTATGATCCGCAATTCGGTGCGCGTCCGCTCAAGCGCGCTATCCAGCGACAACTGGAAGATCCCCTGGCGCGCAAGGTTCTATCGGGTGAGTTCGTAGCTGGAGCGACAATCGAAGTGGGAACTTCGGGTTCCGAGCTGACATTCGAAGCCAAGGCACCCCAGGAACCAGCCAGCGCAGCGGCGGGGGTCGCGCCTGCTCAGGTGTGAATCCAACCTAACGGACTGCTGAATCCAGGTCGGTGTGTCCGACGAGTTCGTTGCGAAGCAAGTTGAGAGCCGTGTAGGCGGCTCTCAACTGTATTCGCTGTCTGTCGCCGGTGAATACTCGTTCGATGGCAATGGTCCGAACTGGTGTGCTGATCGCGATGTGGACGAGTCCGACGGGCTTTTCCTCGGTACCGCCACCTGGCCCCGCTATGCCAGATAGGGCGACAGCGGTGTCCGCACCCAACCTGGTCCTCGCACCCTCCGCCATTTGGCGCACAACTTCCTCGCTCACGGCGCCGACCGTAGCGAGCGAATGAGGGTCGACCCCTAGAATGTCACGCTTGACCTCGTTGGCGTAGCTGACCACACCCCCCAGAAAATAGTCGCTGGCTGGGTTCTGCGTGATGAGCTCGGCCACGAGCCCTCCCGTGCAGGATTCGGCTAGCGCCAGTGTCCAACCTTTGGCCCTGAGGCAATCTCCGACGACCTCAGGTAGACCCTTGCTCCCTTCGCCATAGACTAAGTTGCCTAGTCGCTTGCGAACCTCTCTTGCGGCGCGTTCAGCTCTCTCGGCGGCCAAGACTGGGTTGTTCTCAACGGCCAGTGCCTTGACCTCGATCTCTGGAAAATGCGCTCGATAGCCCAGAGTCACAGCGAACTCGCGATCGATCCCGTCAAGCATGTCGTTGATTTGAGACTCGGGTGCCCCGAAGGTGCGGATCCGCACCTGCGCCGTGTGCTGCGTCACTCGGTTGCGGATCTCCGGAACGACATGCAAGTCGAACATCGGTTTCATCTCGCGCGGAACGCCGGGCAGAAAAAAAGCACGGCAGCTCCCAACGTCGACGCTGAAACCCGGAGCGGTTCCCCAATCGTTGTCGAGCACAGTGGCGTCACGGGGAAAGTCCGCCTGTTTAGCGTTGGAAGCGGCAACCGTTCTTCCTGAGGCGCGCATGCGCTCCTCGATGCGGGTGAGGCTACGCTCGTCCCTCGCGAGCGGGACCTGGATGCAGTCGGCTACGGCTTGAGCCGTGAGGTCATCGGTGGTGGGACCCAGGCCTCCAGTGGATACGAGCACTGTGTGGCCTACGCAAAGGCGCTCCAAGTGATGCGCGATCTCCCCAACGTCGTCCCCAATGGTGAGGCATTCGCCCACACTCATGCCCAAGCTCGAGATCCTCTCGCACAGCCAGGTGCAGTTCGTGTTCTGGATTTCGCCTCGTAACAGTTCGGTGCCGATTGAGAGAATCGCGGCGCTCATCGTTAGCGGTATAGTCTCGTCCGCACCAGGTCGTCACCATAGACGACAAGTGTTTGCTCGCTCCGCGTGGGGTCAGCGCGGGTGGGTCTATCGGCTACACGCGGTTTCACGGCCAAAGCTGCCTGCCTAGTGTTCGAGTCCAAGGCCCAGTTTGTCCCCTCGTGCTAGGGTTTCGCCTGAATTGGAAGGCTGCACGAGCTGCTGCCAGTATCATGCTTGATGTCGACAAGGGAGGATCTCGTGAGCTTACGTTTAGCGACAAGTGTTTGGAAGCTGCTCACCGTGCTCTCAGTCGCGTTGGCGAGCCAGGCGTGTAACGGCGATGACCGCGCTCCTGCTCTGAACGAGGACATGGACGGCAATGACGACGCAGACGGAGGACGGCGACCAATACTTCCAGTCACCAACGTGATGACCGACGATGGAAGTGAATCGTCATTGTCGGAAGCCGGAGCCAGCTCCGAACCCGGCGCCCCCGTCGTTGAGATGCTCACGCCGCTGGATGAGACCGACCCGATCGACGTCTACCAGGACACCCTAGTTGTCGAGTGTTTGATCTTGCCACCTGAGGGCGATTCAGGCCTCGACACCTCGACCATCTTCTTTCAGCTTCTCACCACGGACGGGGAGGAACTCAGCGGGGCGGTCGGCGAACGAGGCGATGAAAAGGATGTCTATGAGGTTACGTTCCCCACGCAAAACGTGGAATCCGGCAGGGTAGTCGTACGTTGTTTGGCGTCTGACGACTCCGCGGTACCCAACGAAGCTTCCGCGCAAGCCAGAACGTTCATCGACCATGGCCCGATCGTGGAAATCATCTCCCCTGAGGAGAACGCTGCGGAGTCAGCGTTGGGTGATGTCGTGTTCGAGTACCAGGTCACTCCGGACAAACTGAAGAAGTCCGATCCGGATGCAGCCGTCGACGACGTCACCCTGAGCGTTGCAGGCCTGGAATTTCCGATGATGCCTGTGGAGGATGATCCTGAGGTGTACCGCACCACTGTGGATTTCTCAGACCCGACGCTCTTCGATGACGTGCCCACAGGAACGCTGCAGGTTAGCGTCGCGGCAACGAACTCGCGCGGCGTTGTGCACTCGCGAAGGTACGAATTCGTACTGGATGGCGAGGGTCCGGAGGTCGAGATCATCAGCCCCAAGAACACGGCTATCATCGGTGGAACCGTCACCCTGGAGCTCAAAGTGACAGACGCCAGCAACGTGGTCGATTGGGAGACACTCCGAGTGCAGCTCAATGACGTCACGTTCCCGTTCGATGTCGACGGACCTTGGACCCAAAATGGCGACAATGTCCGTTTCACGTTCGAGTCGAAGTCAGTAACGGGTTCAGTCGTTCAGATTAATCTAAACGTGCTCGTGCGGGACGAGGCCGGCAACGACTCGCCGGGTGCGTCAGCCCTGTATTATCGCGATGAACAGCCCCCGATCGTGTCGATGGATCCTCCTCAGTATCGTCAGATCCGAGACGGAAACCCGGACGACTATTGCTCGATTCCGTTTGATCCACTGGGCAGGGCAGTCGCCCACGGCGAAGATGTCGATGACATCGAGATGTACCGGGCTCTAGTGTACGACATGACCAACGCGGCGGACGGACGCACGTTGTACTTTTCGGCGACGGACCCAACGTCGGTGAACCTATTCGCACGTCGGGCTGGCCAGCCCCTCGTCGTCGACACGACTGACGATGGTACCTGTGACGACATCGCTGAGGGTGATGACATCCGCTTCCAACAGCTCACCGCGCTCTCGCCGACGTCGACGGACCCGCCCTACATGGCCGACTACCTCGGTGATGAACCGCCGACGGTCACGCCGGGGTACTGCATTGCGGGGACCACGACGACCGAACCGGAGAAGCTCTGCAACGGCGCTTCAGACTTGTGGACGGTTCCCTACCACAGTGAATTTTCCGACGACGAACCCGTGATCTACGCAGTGAGTCCCGACAGCAGTTCTACCGACCCGGATTGTACAGGGCGAGAGTGGGAGCTACGAAGTGCTGGATTGACGGGTTACCAAGGATGGGTATGTCTAGCGGTTCGTGCGTCCGACCGCGTTGGCAACCGCGGTGTCTCGCCGCCCATCGCCGTCTGTTTGGACAACGACCAAGTCGATGGCTTCCCGGATTGTTGGGGAGGCGCGGAAGCGCCACCGGAGTGCACAGACGGATGCAGTCCGCCTGCTCAACTGCCGGCGGCCGGTTTCATTTACAAGGACCGCTGACCTAGGGCACCCAGACACAGCGGAAGCCCACGTCGTCTTGGGGCTCGGTCGAGTCGATGGCACCCAGACTCTTCAACTCGGCAGCCACCGTGGAACGGAACGAGCCACCACGAGCTCGAACGACGGTGCGGCCGTCGGATGTCTGGTCCAGTGTCCATTCCGCGACGTTGCCTGATAAGTCGAGGACCCCTTCTGGGGTCGCACCGTCCGGACGCGAACCGGGGATCTCTGGACTGACGCCACCCCAACCACAGGGGCCTTCTGCCAAACCAAAGGCCGCACGTCGGCACACCAACCCGAACGGCCCCCACGGGTAGCGGCGACTCTCCTCGCCCATGGCAGCGGCGAGCCACTGTGCCGACGTTGGCAACGAGCCACCGCGGAATTGGCAGTAGTGCGCCGCTTCAGCGGGGTCGACGCCAACAACTGGAAGCTCGGGCTGAGCGTGGCCGAGCACGCGGCACTGACCGGCCTCCACGCATTCGCTCCATTCGTCATGGGTCACCTCGGTTCGACTCATCGAAAACGCCTCGACAACCGTGTTGCTTGGAGTTGGTTGACCTTCCAGGTCCCAATCGCTCACTGTGATGCGGAGCCTAGTCTGTTTGACTTGTAGCCTGTCCGACACGGGAATGCATCGACCGTCACGCAGAGTCTGAGTGCTGGCGCAACTTTGGGCTTCGCCATCGCAGCGACCACCCCGCAACACCTGGCCCATGCCGCAGCAGGCCGGTCCCGCAGCGGATAAGCCGGCTGGGCAGCGAGCCACGGTAGCAGCTTGGTCCTCTGCCATCAGGAACAGGACGGCAGCGCTCGCGCTGCAGAAGAACACTGCAAGCGCGGCGATCACTCTCCATCGGCTCATTCTTCGGCGCTACCTAAACGAAGATCTACCTGACCGAGTCCCGACCGTCACATCCCGTCCACTGCGCGGCTTCAGTGTGTTGAGTCCTTCCCGAGCGTCGAACGCGGTGGCGGAGACCCATTCACGATTGACCCGCTGACTGATTGGAACGCTCGCGTCCAACTGCCCGGCGACGGACAGACAAGGCGAGGGGCGCCCCCGATTCCGCTCGCGCTACCTCACGCCGAATCGAGCCCGAACTTCCCGCTCTGCATGCGCGTCGCAACATGTACCCAAGTCTGCACTAGGTACGACCATGGTCGCCACCCCCAGCATGCAACGACCGCCCCGTTGTGGTCGACGCGCCTGAAAATTCGTGTGACGGCTTTGAGCCGGACGGGTCGGTTTCTGTTCCAGGCGCGGTTCCTTCCGCTAAGCTCGCACGAGCCCATGGCTGAGACCGCGCAGAACTCTGGCCCGCCTCCGAGCTACCCCGTGCCGGTGGCGCACACCCCGCTCAACGTGGCTCTTGGGCTGATTCGCACAGCTCGGCCCCACCAGCTCGTCAAGAACGTGTTCGTTTTAGCTCCGGTCGTGTTCGCGAAGGAGATTTTCGTTCCCGATCTCTTGCTACGCGCCGCCGGTGCCTTCGCGGTGTTCTCAATGATAACGGGCGCTGTCTACACCATGAACGATCTGGTGGACGCGGACGCTGATCGTGAGCACCCCGTCAAACGTTTTCGTCCGATAGCTTCTGGTTTGGTGTCTAAGACGGTTGCTCGTGTCTGGCTGGCAGCGTTGATTTTGATCGGCTTGGGCGGAGCCGCGTATGGGTCGTTTCCGTTTCTGCTGACTGTCGCTACCTATTTCGTGATCAACATCGCCTACTCGTTTCGGCTAAAGAAAGTGCCGTACGTCGATGTTGCCATCATCGCGCTGGGCTTCGTGTTGCGCGTCTTGGCCGGCGGTTTCGGCACGCAGATTGAGGTTTCTAAGTACCTCTTCGCATGCACGGCGCTGCTGGCGCTTTTTCTAGGCTTTGGTAAGCGGCGCCATGAGCTGGCGGCCGCCGAAATCAGCAAGAAAAAAAAGCAGAGAGCGGTTCTGGCACTCTACTCCAAACGAGGTCTGGATGTGGCCCTGGCGGTGACATCCGTGGCAACCATCGCCACCTATCTCGCCTATACGGTGGACCAGCATACCCGCCAATACTTCCATTCCGACCTGTTGTGGCCGACGACGGCGTTCGTCGTGGCGGGCGTGTTGCGCTTTCTCTACCTCGTCCGTAGTCGTCCCGACGCAGAAAGTCCGACACAGGAGATGCTGCGAGATGGCCCCTTTGTTGGAATCATGATGGGTTGGACTATCGTGATGGTCTGGATTGTCTACAATCTTCGGCCAGGTGCATGACGGAAACGCAAACGACGCTAGAGAAGACTGCGAGTGGTCCGTGGACGGATCTCGGGCTGACTCTGCCAATTTTCATTGCCTACCATCTCGGCGTTATCTTCCTACCCGTCAGAAATGCAGCTGACTGGGTGACGCTCGAGCTGATCGAACTCGCTGACCACGACTTGCGTCTGTATGGAGCGCTCACCCTGGGAGTTGCCCTCGTCTACGTCGGAGTGTTGGTCGCGGCGGGGAGGGGAACTGCGTTGCACTGGAATCGCTTCGTCTGGTTGACACTCGAAGCCATCGCGTATGCCATCGCGATGCGCTTCGCCGCGAGCTACGTGGTGGGAAAGGTGCTGCTCGGCCCCCCGCTCGAGGTCGGTGCGTTTGCAGGCTTCATCATGTCCATGGGAGCTGGGTTCTACGAGGAGATCGCTTTTCGCGTGGGCTTGTTCGCGTTGGGATTCAAGGCACTCACCGTGCTCTTCCCGATGAAGTCGTGGCAACGGTGGTTGGTGATGGTCGCGTGGGCGGCGGCCTCGGCCACGGTGTTCAGTTTATGGCACTACGTCGGCCCACTTGCGGATCCCCTCGACGCGAGATCCTTTGTTTTTCGATGGACGTGTGGGCTCATCTTCACGGCGATCTATGTGTTTCGCGGGTTCGCCCCAGCGGTTTGGACTCACACGCTGTACGACATCTGGGTCCTGGTATTCTGAGGCCCGTCGGCTGACAGCACGCCTACGCGCTGGGGACACACTAGGTCCTAGTCGCGTGGACGAAATATTCGACGTTGCCCTTGGGACCATGCACGGCAGAATCGCACCCGGCGTGGACCTCGAAGCCCGCATCGACCAGTGCTCGTGAGGCCCCGGCAATCGCTTGTTGACGAAGTTGTTCGTCCTTGATGACGCCCTTGTTTCGCCTCGCCGCCTCCGCCCCCACCTCGAATTGCGGCTTGATCATCGCCAACAACGTACCTCCCCGTGGCAGCACCCGCGCGAGTGCTGGCGCGAGGTGCTCCATCCCGATGAATGACGCATCCACGACTACCCAGTCAATCGGGTCGGCGAAGTGCTCTGGCTGAAGTTGGCGGGCATTGGTCTTGTCCATCACGACAACCCGGGGATCCGATTGGAGTTTGTGTGCGAGAAGCCCGTGACCCACATCGACCGCGTAGACTTTCGTAGCGTTGCTTTGCAGCAGACAGTCTGTGAATCCACCAGTGGATGCGCCTACATCCAGACAAATCCGGCCGTGGGGGTCTAGGCTGAGCGTGCGTAGAGCGCTGCTCAACTTCTCACCGCCGCGCGAGACGTAGCGCGCTTGCTGCTTGATCCGGATTTCCGCGTCGCTAGCGACTCTGGTTCCAGGCTTGTCGATCCGTTGGTCCCCGACCACGACTTGTCCAGCGATGATCAGCGCGTGCGCCTTGTTGCGTGTTTCGCAAAGGCCGCGCTCCACCAGGACTTGGTCGAGGCGCTGGCGCTTGCCGGCTGACGCGTTCTTCGCTCTTTCCTCGGACATACGAGCTTGTCAGTTTGCTTCACATTCCCGTCGCTGGGCAACGCCGCAGTGGGCAGGAACGGGTGATGCGAGCGGCCGATGCCGGCGATCGCCAGTCGGTTGCCACCGAGACGGGGCAGCAACTGCCGCGTCTGCCGATTGGCACCCTGCCTGCATTCTCCAGACCGCTGTGAAAGATGCGGATGCAGCAGTGCTTGGCGGCTTGGCTCTGCTCTCTGGGCCACTGTTCGCACTCGCCCCGCTTCCCGCTCTGTGTACTCTTGGGGTCGGGCTCGCACTTGGCTACCGGTGGTGCTCAGTTCGGACGGTTGCCGTCTGCCTGGTCCTTATGGGAATTTCTGCGGTGCGGGGTCAAGCCGATATCGTGGCCTACCGCGGGGCTCACGGCGCGCTGCGCCAACGACTTTCTGCGCCGGAACGCTGTTTCGTCCAAGCGACGGTCACCAGTTCCCCAACCGTTCGAGAACACACTGTCAACTTCGTGGCAAAAGTACACACCGGTAGCTGCGAGCGTTACGCCCTCCCCGCTGGCGTTCTCGTGCGGCTGTACGGCGGGCCGCGCAACTTGGGTCGCGGTGACCGCGTCGAGGCGGTCGTGCAGGTGGGGATACTGCGGTTGTTTCGCAACCGCGAACTGCCAGATCCCTATGCGCGCCGCGCCCGCGCCGGCGTGCTGGCGAGTGGGTCGGTGCTCAGCCTCGACCGTGGCCCACGCGGCAGGAGTCTTTGGCGTTGGATCGACGCGGGTCGCGCCCACGTGCGAGACCGGATTGAAGCGACCTTTTCACCAGCAGTGAGCGGCATGGCAAGGGCGCTGGTTCTGGGCGAAAACGACCTTTCCGACGAGGAAGACCAGGCATTCAAAGCGAGTGGGTTGGCACACCTGCTGGCGGTGAGCGGGACGCACCTGGTGTTCGCGGTCCTGTCCATCGTCATGGGGCTGCGCTTCGTGCTGCTGCGCGTCGGGTTCCTCGCCGAGCGGACGGACGTGGGCAGATTCGCCGCGGCAGCCGGAAGCGTCATTGCCGTCCTCTACGCGGACTTTGCGGGGGGTAGCGGGTCGGCTTGGCGGGCCGCGTGGATGCTCACTGCTGCGTTGGGAATGCGCGCGATGGGTCGAGAGGTTCGAGTCACTCGCGCCGTGGCCGCCTCGATTGCCTTGGGTTGGTTGAACGACTCGCTCGTCGCGTTGGACTTGTCCTTCATGTTGTCCCTTGCGGCGACCTGGGGGTTGTTGACCATGGGACGCCGCTGCGAGTTGGCGACGCGAAAGTTGTCGCGCCTTTGGCGATTTTGCGTGCTTGGTCTGGGCGCGACTATCGCATCGACGCTCCCGTGCGCGCCGTTGCTATCGATGCTGAGCGACCGCGTCACAGTTCTGGGCGTCGTGGCCAACGTCCTTGCAGCGCCGTTCGGCGAGACGATCGCGCTGCCCCTCTGTCTTGGGCACGCCCTGCTCGCATCGTGGCCTGCGCTCGAGCAGGGAGTCGCTTGGGTGGCGTCGGGTGCTCTTTTGGTCGTTCGTCGCCTGGCTCTGGCGACTGCCGCGACTCAGGACTTCGGTATTAGCCTGCCTGCTCCGACCGAGTGGCACTGGGCATTGCTCGTGCTGTTCCTTGTCGCCGTTAGAACCGTGAGACACTGGAAGCTCCCCGCGGGTCAGCCCTTTGGTTCGGCCCTGATACTATGCGCTGCGATATGCGCCTGGTGTCTTCTGGAGGTTGCGCTGGTGTCCCGTGCCGAAGGTTACCTCAGGGTGACGGCATTGGACGTCGGTCAAGGAGACGCCTTGCTCGTCGATCTGCCCGACGGCAGCTCGATGCTGGTCGATGGCGGTGGCTTCGTTGGCTCACCGGTCGACCCGGGTCAGCGGGTCCTGCTACCGATTCTGAGGGCCCGACGGCGAGAAAGAATCGACCTTGTGGTGCTCTCGCACCCGCACCCGGACCACTTCGGCGGACTGGGCGCAGTGCTTTCTCAGGTAGACGTGGGTGAGTTTTGGGACACGGGTCAAGGTCGCCGCGAGGGCGCCGGGCCCGTCTACGCGGAACTACTGCGGTCCGCGCGCGAACGTGACATTCCTGTAACATCCCCGGCGGATCTATGCGGCTCTTTCGAATTCGGGGGAGCTAGGTTCGACGTTCTCGCGCCTTGCCCTGGTTTCACTCCAGGGCGTGACGCAAACGACAATTCGTTCGTGTTCAGGGTGAACCACGGAAACCGGTCGGTATTGTTTACTGGGGACGCAGAAGCCCTGCAGGAAGGCAAACTCGTAGGTGGTCGGACCGATCTTCTAAAAGCTGACCTATTGAAGGTTGCCCACCACGGCTCCCGCACATCCAGTACCCCGGACTTCCTCAAAGCCGTTGCTGCCGACCTGGCGATCATTTCTTGCGGCATGCGCAATCGATTTGGTCATCCCCACAGCGCCGCAATTGGCCGCTTGCGCGACGCTGGCATACAGCCGCTCAGAACTGACCTCCTGGGCGCGGTGAGCTGGTGGACGGACGGAAGTTCCGTACTGTTGAGTGTCTCCGATGTTTCGTCGCCTTGACGGAGGTTCCTCCAGCGCACGCACTTGCCAGCTTCTGCTAGGCTAGCGGGGTGGCGTACCGGAATAACGTTGAAGTCATGATTTCTCGCGAAGAGATAGCCCAGAGGGTGCAACAGCTCGGGGTTCAGATCACTCAGGACTATCGCGATGAGCCTCTCGTACTCCTTTCCATTCTCAAAGGGAGCTTTGTATTCACAGCGGATTTGGTGCGCGCTATCGACCTGCCTTTGCGAGTCGAGTTTCTAGGTGTGCGGAGCTATGGCGACAGCACGAAGTCGTCCGGCGTCGTGCAGATCACCCAGGACTTGGAAAGGCCAATCGAAGACGAACACGTACTCATCGTGGAAGACATCGTCGACACGGGGCTGACCAGCTCGTTTCTCATGGATCACCTTCGAGCGCGAAAACCGCGCAGCGTTCGGCTCTGTTCCTTCCTCCACAAGCCATCCCGGACCCAGGCGCAGGTGCCCATCCACTACTTGGGTTTCACGATCGAGGATGTTTTTGCTGTTGGGTACGGGTTGGATTCTGCACAGCGCTACCGAAACCTCCCAGACTTGTGCTCGGTCATCGCCTCCTGAGGCTCCAATCCGGTGTCGTTTACTCGGGAGACGAACTCACCGGAACGATCACAAAAAATTCGTGTCCGTACCGCTGCCGTTGAAGGCGTTCAGTCGGGCCACCACGCACGTTCCTAGGTGTTCAGCCGGGCCACCCGGTTTCCGGGTGTTCGCACCCGGCATGCACCTCCGCACCGCGTTTGTCGCAGCGCGACCCTTTTTGGTTTCGTTCGGCCGCCGCGTACAACTCGGACGAGAAAACGTCCGGTCCCCACCAGATTGTTGGCATTAGCCGGTTGTCTTCAAGCACGTCTGGCTATAAAGCCATCACCATGATCGGAACACTCATCAAAGAGGCTCGAGAGAAGGCGGGCCTAACACAGTTGGAGCTTTGTGAACGACTAGGCACTCACGACCGCCGCGTCAGTGCGTGGGAGCGAGGAGCTGACGGAGTCTCCCTGGATAAGACACAAATGCTTTCTGATGTCCTCAAGGTTCCGCACGCCAAGCTCATTGCTGGCGTATTGCAGCACTGGTTGGACACTGCGGAGATCGACTACAAGGTGGCCGTGGCGCCCAAGAAGGTAGGCGCGGTCAATGCCGGCGCTGAGCTAAAAAAGCTTCGTTTGAAAGCCGGCATGGCGCTGCGTGCTCTCGCGAGGGCCTTGGAGGTTTCTCCGCCACGCGTGGTGGACCTGGAGCGTGGGCATAAGCTGATCAAGCCGGAGACGGCTTGGTGGTATGCTGATGCGCTTGGCATCGACCACAAGGAGCCCGTGCGGCTATCTCTGCAAGACGCGGTGAACCGCGAGTGTGGAAAACGCTTCCGCGTCACACTTCGGTGAGGGCGACCTTTCTTCGTCAACTGGTGAGCGGGGTGCCGTCGTCAGCGCGGCACGAAGTTGACGACCCACACCAATCTGCGATTGCTTCTACGCGAGACCATTCGGCTACCGAATGGTCTCGCGCCGTTTGTGGTACGGACCAGCGCGGAGACGCCCACGCAGTCCTGGGGTCTCACGTCTTCTCCGTGCGAAGGCGCACCAATCTTTCCCGAATGTGCTGCTCCAGTCCCTCGCTGCTCGGCGTGTAGTAGCGGTCTCCGACGATCTCGTCAGGCAGGTATGTTTCACCGGGCACGTGGTGTCCTGCGTGATCGTGCGCGTATTGGTAGTTCTGCCCATACCCCTCATCCCGCATCAGTCTGGTCACCGCGTTGCGGAGCTTCTTCGGTACCGGTAACGCGCCGCGGTGTGCGATGGCCTCTCGGGCCAGCCCAATAGCAGCTTTGACTGAGTTCGACTTTGGGCAACACGCCAGGTAGAGGCAGGCGTGAGCGAGCGGGTAGATCCCTTCGGGCATCCCAAGCCGTCTGAACGCAGCGTCACAACCAACCGCGACCTGCAAGGCCCTAGGGTCGGCGTTGCCCACATCTTCGCTCGCGAAGATGAGCATGCGTCGCGCGACGAACAACGGGTCCTCACCCGCGTCCAACATGCGCATCATCCAGTAGATGGCGGCGTCAGGATCACTACCCCGAAGGGATTTGATGAACGCGCTAGCGACGTTGTAGTGCTCTTCACCGCTCTTGTCGTACAGGAGCGACGGCTGGTCGGCGAACTGTCGCAAGAGGTCCAGCGTGAGTTGGGTGGCGCCATCTGAGTGACTCGCGACATCTGCCAGTGCCTCCAGCTGATTGAGTGCGCGGCGAGCGTCGCCGCCAGACGTTCTGGCTATCACCGAGATGACGTCGGCATCCGCCGTGACACTTCGGTCGCCCAGGCCCCGCTCCGTGTCGTCCAAAGCTCTGCTCAGCAGAGCCGTTAGGTCAGTCTCGGTGAGAGACTCCAGACGAAAGACCTTCGCTCGGGACAGGAGGGCGCCGGTGACGTTGAAGGAGGGGTTTTCAGTAGTGGCGCCGATGAGCGTGATTGTGCCCTTCTCAACGTGCGGCAGAAATGCATCTTGCTGGGCGCGATTGAATCGGTGGATCTCGTCAACAAAGAGAACGGTACGCTTGCCCTGCAAGGCCTTGCGTTCTGCAGCAGCAGCGACAATTTTTCGCAGCTCCGCGACGCCCCCCAGCACAGCGTTGAACGCGACGAACTCCGCCTTGGTCGTGCGGCTGATGACATGGGCAAGCGTTGTTTTGCCGCACCCAGGATCGCCCCAGAAGATCATCGAGGGAAGTCGGTCCTGCTCGATCGCCAGCGCCAGTGGCGCGTTGGATGCTAGCAAGTGCTGCTGACCGACGATCTCGCCGAGTGTGCGGGGCCGCATACGATCTGCCAGCGGTCTCACCGCACCACCGAGCTTCCCGCGATCCGCGGCGTGGGATAACAAGTTGGGTCCGGTGGTATCTGTGCGCCCTCTACGTCTCGCCGCCATCGGGGGACTCCTCGAGTGTCGGGTTGGGCGGGCCGCGCTCACCGAATATGGCCGTTCCGATGCGGACATCGGTTGCGCCTTCTGCGATGGCGAGCTCGTAGTCTCCGCTCATCCCCATACTCAATCGCGGGAGAGGTGGGTGCTGGGCTTCGGCCAGCCGTCGCAGTTGCTGGAACCTGAGGCGTGTCTCAGCCTCGCTGTCCCGCGACGGCGGGATTGCCATGAGTCCGACCAAACGAATCCGAGGCGCGTTCGCAAACGCGGCGACCAACTCTGGAATGCGTTCCGGTGCGCAACCAGCTTTTTGAGCTTCGCCCGCTAGGTTGACTTCGATGAACACCTCGAGGCGCCTGTCTGCGGCTTCAGCGCGCTTCACAAGCGCCACAAGCAACTTGAGACTGTCTAGGGTATGGACCGCGTGTGCGATCGGCGCGACCAGTCGAGCCTTGTTGGTCTGAAGATGACCGATCATGTGCCAGCGAATGTCGCTGAGATCCGCCAACTCGGCTTGCTTGTTGGCGAGTTCCTGCGCGTAGTTCTCCCCGAAGTCGCGAACTCCGAGGTCATATGCAGCGCGCACCGCGCTCGCCGGTTGACGCTTGGAGACGGCGATGAGTCGCACTTCGTTCGCGGCTCGACCCGCTGCTCGACAGGCCCGCGAGATTCGCTCCTGCACGTCGGCCAGGCGTTGCTCGAGGTCTGGGGCGCGTTGCTCGGACGTCATCTCGAAAGCTCATGCCTTGACGAGTCGATCGATCTTGATACCCAGCTGCCCATCCACGCTCACCAGCGAGCCGCGGGCGACTTCCCTTCCGGCGGCCGTCAAGACTGCACTCCCCCCGACAGGTATCTCCGTCGTAATGATGTCTCCGGCCGACAGACTCAGCCATTCCGATGCAGGCAACGTGATTGAGCCCAGCTCCACGCGAACCTCGACTGGCGCGTCGAGGATCGCCTCTTCGACTGTGGGGTCCGAAAGCTCTTCGTCGTGCGACATTGGACGGTCATAGTGCAGCACCGTCGGCCCCCGCAACACCAGCCCTGTGTCGCTGAGTTCGACCTGAAGCGCGGCCGTGCTCGTCCTCGCGCAGAGGTAGGACCCCCGTCTCAACAACGCCTCCAGACTCGCGGCCTTAGAGAACAAATAGGCGTCCCCTGGTTCGAGGCTCGCCAACTCTGCCGGCGTTGAGCTCGTGGTCGCAACGACTGGCAGCGAAACAGGCAGACTGGATGTGGTACGCCGGGTTGGTCGCGGTGTCCCCAGTTCCGCTCCATCGAGGCGCAGGCCAAGGCGCCCGCGATAGGCAGCATCGTCCAATTGCAGCCAGAAGTCAGTTCGCCACAACGGCCCCAGCAACGGTTTGGTAGATACCGCGGGTGGCTCCGTTCGGCAGGCACAGCGGGAGAGCTGCTGGATCACCGCAGCGTAAGCGCCGAGAAGGCCCTGCGTCAGCAGCGCGCCCGTATCGACTCTCGGGGTATTGCCAACGACACGACTGACCACGTGAGCCACGAGGTCCGGCTCAACGCTCACGACGGCGGCCCAACCCATCCCCGAGAGCTGAACATCCGCACCCAGCGAGCTGATAGGGCCATCAGTGGCTCGCCCCGTGGTCACGCCAAAGCCTCCTACCTCCAAACCCAAGAGGTCCGAGACCGCAGACTTGAGCTGGGTTTCGTCAAACTTGATCTTCCACAGCCGGCGGGCGGCGTTTTGCAGGTGCGCCGAAGCCTTCGACTGTCTGGGCAAACGTTCCCAAGGGAAAGGTTGAGCGGCGACCTGCACGGAAGTTGGATACCGTAAAGCCTGCGCCGATCCAAGGTGTCGTGTTAGCCTTGGCGGGTGGAAATGAAGAGTCTGATGTCGTACTTGGCCCTGCGCCGACCAACGTCGGCGCGATGCTCGGTGTCCGTCGCGACGTTGGTTGGAGTCGTCTCTTTGTCGATGGCGGCACCTGCAGACGATTCGGCGGCTGAACACTTAGATGGCCCTGCGCCTGCTGAACACTCAGCTGAGCTGGCCGCGGTTGCCAACGAGCGTGCCGCGTCCCCAGCCGCGGAGCCGTTTCTACTCATGCTCAAGGAGGGCGACAGCGCATTCCTGGCTCGTGACTATGACGCTGCGGCCAAGCACTTTGCAGACGCTATCGTTGCCAAACCTAGAGAGGCCATCGCGCACTTTCGACTCGGAGAAACGCTTCGGGCGCAGGGTAAGTTCGACGAAGCCCTGGAGGCGCTAGGCAACGCCGCTCGATTTGCCAAGGAATTGGAGCTCAAGGCTCGTGCTGTCTTCGTGATGGCGGATACGTACGAGCGCGCCGATCGGCTGCCTCGCGCCAAGGACGAATGGGGGGTCTACCTCAAAGTGGCCGAAGAACACGCCACGAAGCTCGCCTCCAAGTATCCGTCGGTCGCGGCGGACGATCCGGTCCATCCGGCTTCTGCGAAGGCTCGGCTCGAGCAGATAATAGCCGCGGTGGATCGCTTTGAGGCCTACGCCGCGGTCAAGGAACGCATCGAGAAACGCGAGAAGGAGCTGGACGAGCAAATGGGAGCGTCAGAGCAGGCGAAGAGGAAGGCCGCTGAAGAGCGAAGCAAGCGGCCAATCACGGACGCTCCAGCACTTTAACCGGAAAGCGCGATTGCGTGGTGGGGACGGCGTCCAAGCGTCGAGTCCTAGAGGTTGATCTCGATGCCGCGGGTGAGCGCGGCATCGGACTGCCGTGTGAAGGTGACGAATCGAGTATACTGTTCTGGCGTGACCCTTCCGGCGGACAACACCACGTCGCGGTCGAGTATCAAGGTGTTCCCTTCGACCCGATCCTTGATGACGACGCGATGACCATCAAAGTCGAAGCTCGCGTTGCGTGGGAGCGATACCTTCGCGCCGTCGGGTAGTTTGATGCGGAGGCGCACGCTCCAATTCCGATCGCTCGATAGCAAGATCGCGGTCTGTCGCGTGGGTAGAGTTGAGTACTGGGTCAGACTTGGCGTGTAGGGAGGAGCGAAACGCAGGGTATTGCCTTGGCGCAATGCGAAGTTCGCCATCTTTGCACTCATTCGTAGCGATAGCGGCAAGTCGAGCTGCTCGAGATTCTCGAACTCGTGCTTGACTAGGCGCGCCCCACGAAAGTTTGCACCCAGGATCTTGCCCTCGATGGCATCCTTGGCTTGACGCTCACCCAACTCCGACAGGGCTTCGCGCACGCCAGCGCCGAATTTGCCACCGAACCCCTGTTCGAGCTCGAGAGTGGCGCTTCCGTCGCTCGAGAGTTCGACATCGACACTGAACCTGAGCTCGTCGGGCGCACCAGTTTTTGGCACTTCGATTGGCTCGCGTTCTCCCCCGTTGAGCAAGAAGCCAGGCATGCCTCGGATCTCCACGGGCACGTAGCCGAAGGGTGAGTACTTATCGCTCAGAGTTACCCAGGCGTGAGGCCCACTACCCACGCGTAGAACCGTGTCGCGATACTGCTGAGCTTCGCTCGCGGGGCCCTTGGGTGGCGCTGCCAGGCGGTTCTGCGCAAGTGCCCAAACGACGGGGATCCCCAGAGCGCGACACAACGCGGAAAACCCGTACCAACGATTGCCTCGTTTGCCGACGACCACGCGACGACCATCACTCTCCTCACCCTCTTGGACGTTGTCGAGTACCCAACGGTACAGGGCACGCGCGCGCTCGTGCTCCTGTTGTACCGGGATCCCCTCGACGACCCTTGTCGCGATTCGGACGATGCGCGGGTCCACGGGTGTCGTGTCCGCCACACGGTCAGAAAGCGACGACAGCGTTCTATCCAGCGACAAACCCCAACTCAGTGAGACGCTCGGCAGGTACTCCTGCGCCGGAACACTGTGCGGCTCTTCAGGAGCGGCGGGGCTGTCATCGACGCGCCATCGGGTCACGGTGAAAGCACCGGTGTTGTCCACCTGTGGCTTCGGTACGTTGCCGCGGACCTCGATGTCCATCTTCTTGTCACTCGGAGCAATGACGACGAACTCGCTGCGCGCATACGCGACGTTCTGTTCCCTGAAGAACCAACTCGGGCCGTCAAATACAACCCCGTGAGCGCTGCCCTCGGAACCGAAGACCTGTTCGGTCTCGATGTAGTCACCAATTTCGAGATGCGGGAACGTCACCGTTGGTTTGCCGGCGACGGCCTCGGGCTCGAGAACTCGCCCATCTTTCTTGATGACGCGCATCCTGAGCACGAGTTCGCCCCGAACTTGTTGTTCGGCGAATCGATTGATCGCTTCTTCGCTCTGAATGCGCACGATTTCGTGCTCGAGATAGCGGCTGGAACCATCGCCTAGGACCCACACCGCCATGTAGTCCAACACCCGGGCCGCTGTTCCTTCGTGTTTGCGGCCACTGTTTTCGTACTCAGCGATCACCCGCTGCCCATCTAGGCGATAGGGCTCGAGCTCCGTTACACCTTGGACCAAGTCGAGAGCACTCTTGATCGGGCCTGTCTCGGCGCCTGCCTCGATAGCATCAACGAGCGCATTACTGAGTGCTTCGCGGTCGCCATCAGCATATTGGGCGTCGGCGAGTTTGAGGCGGTTGCGCCCGTTCTTGGGCTTGTCCTTGACCGCCTCCTCCAGGAGCTTGACGTACGCGATGCGTTCCCCGGCGTCTCGCTTGAGCTCCTTGATCCGCCGCTTGATGTCTTTGCGTTTTGGGCGCCGCTGCTGAAGGCGCTTCAGTTCCGCGATCGCCTCCTCATAGTTCCGTCGTTCGAGTGCTCGCGTCACGAACACCTCCGTGTCCGGGTCCAACTCGCGGATGCGCTCGAACAGCGCGATCGCTTTCTTCTCCTCACCTTCCTCCTCCCAAGCGCGCGCTGCGTCCAACAGGCCATCGATGTCGTCTGGAAAGCGTTCAGCACGGGCCTTGACTGTCGCTCTGTACTGCGGGGTCCAACCAAGCTCGCCATACACGCTGGCGAGCGCCCCGAGCAAAGCAGGTACCTGCTCGTAGCGCTTCGTTAGCCTCTTGAGTTGCTTGACCGCATCCACCAGGCCTCGGCTCTTGGCTACTTGTGCGATGCCGTTCAGCTCCGAAGCCCAAAGCCCAGGGTCCCTTTTCAGAGCCCGGGCATGGAGTTCGCGTACGAGGTCCTCCGTTTGACTTGCCTCGTAGATAGGGTCGTTTTCCACGAAGCTTGCCGCCATCGACAGTGCTGCGCCAGTCGCAACGTTGGGATCATCCACTAGCGGTTCGAGCAAGAGCGTCGCGGCTTCGCTTTCGCCATCCTGGTTTGCAAGGGCTGCCGCGATGTAGCGTATCGTGGAAGATCGCGGTGCATTGACTCCGCCGGGATGGACGAAGCGACGTAACTCATTGGCCTCGAAGGCAATGCTGACCGGTGAGAGGGGCGTCAACCTGTGGTCGTTTTTGGCGCTGAGTTCTAGGGGGCGGCCGTCTCGGTGCAAGAGACGGATGGCGGTGCTTCGTCCAGTCAACTTAGCCATCACCCGATGCCGACCTCTGTCCAACTTCAAGCCGACGCCGTTCTTGGTCCACGAGCCCCACTCTCGCAGGTCGCGGTCCAACACGGGCTGGCCATCAACCCACACCGTAAGGGCGTTGCTGGCTGTCAATATGAGGGGTTGGTCTCGGGCAAGGTCGAAGTGTGCCTCTGCGTAGAAGACGCCGTCCTGAACGGGCTCGTCCACGGAGGCGGTGCAGCCCTTCTGTTCCGCATCGAGGACTCTGGGTGTCTGTCCGTGGAGTTCGTCCGTCGGCCAATGGAGGGGCCAAGGGGCGACGCTTTCTGCCGGGTACTCTTCCAAGGCATCCGCGGTCGCACCGCTACCAAACGGCCCCGCCAGGCGAACTCCAGAAACGCAACCGAGACGAGCAGCGACCTGCATCTCGATATCATCTGTCGCGGCAGCCCACGCTTGGGCCGCCCACCACTCGACGAGTTCGCTCCGTGCTCGCCAACCCAGTGAGCCGGGCTTGTCGATCGCTTCAGTAACCCAAGCCCGCCATTCGTCCCACAACCCTTTCGCGTTGCTCTCCATAGTGATGGCTTGCTGCAGCGAGAAGTGGGCGACGAGGGAGGCATTGGGGTCTTTTGACCCGCGCGCTGCCTTGGCCGCCAGCAGATAGTGCTGCGGCGCGGTTGCCAGGCGGCCGTGCAGGGAGTCGTCCAGGCCTCGTGCAAGGTCCTGGTACATCCCATGTTCACCTGTCTTGTCCAGGGACTTGCGAGCCTCGAGCGCCTTTTTGGCAGCGCCACCCGGCTCGAGCAACTCCGCCAATAACCAGAACGCCTTGTGTCGACCGCGTTGGCTTTTCGCGGCATTGAGCCGCAAATCCTTCAGTGTCGATGCGGCTGGGTCCTGGGCGACGTTCCGGCCGCCGCATCCCGCGGTATTGCAGAGAAGCGTTGCTGAGATGAGCAACGCGGCAAACATCTTCGACATCATCGACCTGTCTTTCCGATCACCAGGCGGGGGGTCATTGCAGCGTCGGCAGACTGGCAGAACGCGCGAAAGCGTGGGTAATTCGCCGGGGTAACGCGACGAACTTTCAGCGTGAGCTCACTAACGACTGTCACGACATTGCCCGCTTGCGTCACCTGGAGCGCGAAGTCACCGAAACGTGTCTCAGTTGAGACGTCCGTCGGTTTGGAAATGACTTGGTAGCCGGGTGGTAGAGTGACCTCGAAGGTGTCGCGAACAGTACCAAACACCGGCAGAGCCACGTCGAGCCTCCGGTCTGACAGTGACGCGTAGTTCTCGGTCAAACGGGTCCTCAGAGTGACCGGGACACTCAAGTGCTCACCTTCGACGCGCCCATAGGTTGGACTCTTTCCCTGCAGGTCGATGCGAACGGGTTTTTCGAAGTCGTCGGTTTCGACACGCAGACCGACCGCCCCAGCGGACAGCTCGAATCCTGGGAATTCCCTGGCTAGATCCGACGTTGCCCGCTCTCGCTGGGTCGCCTTGGCATGATATCGTCGACGCCAGCTGGATGCTGACGATCCCCTGACTTCGACGTTCAGTTCGAGGGCGGCGGCACCGTCCGCAGCGACTTTCGCTTTCACCGTGCGCTCTCGGATGTTCTTTCTCGGATCCAGGAACGGCAGCGTGACCAATTTGGAATTGCCCTGGTTGATCAGGATGCCGAGGGCTTCTTGGTCCATGGCAGGTAATTCGGTAGAGCCTGTGTACTCTGCGGTGCCGTCCAGGTAGAGATCCAAGGACGGCACATAGGCAATCGCGTGATCAAACGGCGCCAGGCTCGCGACACTCGACTCGAAGTCTCCGCGCATCTGGGTCCGCAAGACGACGATGGTTGAGTCGATGCCGAGCTCCTCGAGCAGCGAGACGATGACCGTCGCCTTGTCCTTGCAGTCCCCCCAGCCGCGGGAGACGGTTTGCACGCAGCGTCGCGGCTTGAACCCGTAGATTCCGAACTCGAGAGCTACATAGCGCGTATTCTTCGTTACCCAGGCGTAGACGGCTTCGACTTTCTCTCGCTCCGTCGATAGTCCTTTGGTGATGTCGCGCGCCATGTCACGCGTCGCCTGGTCTAGGTCGAATTGATCCTGCGCCAATCCCCAATACCACTTACCGAGCTCTCCGTAGTCCTTGTAGGTCGAAACGTGCACGAAGCCGAGTACCTCGGTCCAGGGTGGCATTTCTGGTTCCGGAAGGACCGCCTGGAGGTCTTTGGCCCAAAATCGGTAGATGCGCTGGTCCCCCTTTTCCACGATCTTCTCCTGCAGCCCAGGGACGCCTCTCTTGTCGACATACAGGCGACGGCTCTTGGGGGTGATCAGAACGTACTCCGCGTGTCCCACGGTCTCGCTGTCTTGGAAGTAGTGAATGTCGCCGAAGTAGTCATTGAACTCGTTGCGCTGAGCGACGTCGTCAATCCGATAGCGAAGCTCGACCACGTCACCTGCGTCTAGCCGAGGAAACTGAACGTTGAAGGTTCGGGCCGATGTATACATCGCGATGGAGGGGTCGTTTGCCGCCCCCACACCCGTCTCCACCGCTTCGTCCACCCGGCCATCTCCGCGGAAAACGCGGGCTCCCCGAAGCTGGACACGTTGGCTGTCTGCTTGAAAGGCGAAGTAGTAGTTCCGGCTCAGTGCCGCCGCGGCGTCGGTAAGAGGCTGAAAGACGACCTGGTGAAACTCGCTACTGAGGCCGTTGTCGAACACTCTTGCGACCTTCAAATGCAACAGCGTGCGCTTCTTCTCGCCGTTGGCCTCGGCGTTCCGCTGCTTGAGGAAATCATCGGGCTCCCAGGCGTAAGCTTCATCCTGCTTGGGCTTTTCTGGTTCGATGTTCCTCAGGTATTCGTGCACATCTTTTGCTTGGGGCTGGATCTCGAGAACCTGTCGCAGCAAGCTGATTTGCTCATCGGTGCGGCCCAGTTCGCCTTGAAGGTCAGACAGAGCGCGGAGCGTGCCGACATCGTCGGGCGCCATCGCCAGGGCCATGTTGTAGGCCTGGATCGCTCTTTCTGGCTGCTGCATCCGGCGGTAGGCTCTAGCCGCTACACTTCGGACCCAGAGGTTGTCGGGATGGGTCCGCAACAGTCGTTCCAACCAGTGCTCGGCCACAGGGCGCTCAGAGCGAGTCAACGCCAGGTTTAGCTTCTCCGTAATGTAGTTGTGATCGTCGAAGCGAAATTGAGCGTACCTGCGTTCCGCCGCTTCGGCCTCACTGGTTCGCCCCAACGCGCGCAGCTGCGACGCATACATGTTCAATAGCGTCACCGACCTGGGATTTCGATCAACGGCCCGCGCCAGGAGCGATAACGCGCTGCGACCCAGGCCCGCCTCGTTGAACAACTCGACACGACCTCTGATGGCTTCGAGATTGTCAGGATCTAGCCGCAACGCGCGAGCATAGTGCGGGAACGCGTCGCGCCAGTTCAAGCCACTGCGCTCGACAGAAGCCCGAGCTAGCACGACGTCGATGTTCGGGCGTGCCGTCTTCAGAGCGAGTTGCTCGGCTTGATCTACCCACCGACGGTGTTGGTTGTAGTCCTCTGCCAACTCACCCGCCAGCAGCAAGCGATCGATAGTCGGGTTCGATTCTGCGGCCTGACGAGCCAGGTCGCGCGCTTGGTGAACTGTCGGATCGTCTCCTGCTGTGGCAACGAGGTACCTCGAAAACGCCTCGAGCTGGTGACTGGGCGCTCGATCGCCTTCCGTTAACCCTTCGAACGCCAGCAGCGGCCCCAAGTCGTTCTTCCGGATCTCGAGTTTTCCGTGGTTCTCGAGCGATTCCGCGGTATCGACGAATTCGGCGGAAAAGCGCACGTTGTCGTCGGGTGCGCCGTTCTTGTCACCAAGTCTCAACGAGAGCACCGGGGGGGAGCCTGTCCCGCAGGCTTTGACGGTCAGCATGCTCTTGCCAGGGGGCAACTGAATCACGGCACCGAAGCGGTCTACGTCGTGACCGCGATAGGCCTTGTCGGTCAGTAGCAACTTGCCGTTGACGAAGACCTTGAAGGCACCGGATGCCCCGGCCCAAACACTCGTGGGCTGGCGCACGTCGCCCTCACGCCAAACGACCGTCGTCGCGTAGTAGCAGATGTTCTGCTCTGGCCGAAACAGAGAGCCCCCGTCTAGCCAACCAAAGGAGAACACCTGAGGTGTGCGACGCCAACGCACCGGTCGCTCCTTGCCAGAAAACGCACGACCCTCCACGAGCGCTTGTCCGAACTGGGCCTCCGGCCCGTGCTCGACAGCAAAGCCACCCTTACCCTCGTTGTCGAAGGGGCCGACCACCAGCCAGCGGTCAACGTATCCGAGTCTGGCGATTTGTCGCTGCGCACCCTCAGGGTCACCTCGTCGTGTGCGTGCATGTGCGGCGAAGAAACCAGCATACGCCCGTTCTGCGTGGCTCAAGCGCTTCGAACGCGATGCCGATACAAGCGCGCGCTCGACGAGTTCGGGATCAGTACTGCCCCATTCGCTCCAGATATCGCGGATGGCCGTGTACCTCGAGGGCCCTGTCACGCTGTCGAGTCGTTCGACGCTCTTCGCTAACTCCTGCTGGCCTGACGCCCAGGCAGGAGGGGTTCCAACAACCAGAGCCACCCACAACAGCAGACCCGTGCAGACCAAGACAAGCGCGTTTTTCTTCATGCCACTTCCTCGACGAGGGGATTTTCGGAGTCTCCGACGGCGACGGAACGACAACGATGAAGCCGGCCGTGCGAGCTATCCGCCAACATGGAAGCCTCGATTCGCTTGCTGGCGCTGCGCCGTGGGGTTAGAAGGTCAATACTTCGTGGGTAAAGACCAGCACCAGCCAAACTTTCTTGCTCCGCGCCCGATGCATTGTTTGTGCGGGTGTGTGGATCAAGGCAGGGCGGCGCCACCGGTGGACGACGCGCTAACTGTGAATGACACGATGCACGGCACTGAGGGTAGCATGGCAAGGCTTGGGACAATTGGGTAGCCCGCTTTGGAGGATCGCAGATGGTTAATCCCCAAATGGTGATGTACGAGGAGGAGTTCAACCAGATCCAAGTGGTTGTTGATCGCTTGGTTCGGGAGTCGAACGCCAAGGTCGTCTTCATCGTGGACAAGAACGGGCAGCTCATCTCCGCTGCAGGAGATGTGGAGAACATCGACACGACGTCCCTCGCCTCACTCACGGCGGGCAATATTGCAGCCACGGGCGGTATCGCCAAGCTCCTTCGTGAGAACGAGTTCGCTACCCAGTTCCATGAAGGCGAGAACGCAAACATCCACATCCAGTTGGTTGGCAACCGTGTCATCCTAGTGGTGATCTTCGACTCCAAGTCGAGCCTTGGCTTGGTTCGTTTGCGGGTGCGCAAGGCTTCGGACGAGCTGAACCGGATCTTTGAAGCGTTACTCAGCAAGGTTCAGGAACCTGGGCTGGACTCGCCCTTCGCAGAGATTACGGACGACGATATTGACAATCTCTTCAACGATTGACGGTGCGGTGCGATGAGCTTCATCAACTACATGGCCCGTGAGATCAATTGTAAGATCGTCTACTACGGGCCCGGTCTCTGCGGAAAAACCACCAATCTCCAATTCATCTACGAGCGCACGAACCCAGACGCCAAGGGCAAAATGATCAGCCTGGCGACGGAGACCGAGCGCACCTTGTTTTTCGACTTCTTGCCGCTATCTCTTGGCGAGATTCGCGGGTTCAAGACGAGGTTCCACCTCTACACAGTTCCGGGCCAAGTCTTCTACGACGCCAGTCGGAAGCTGATCCTCAAGGGGGTGGACGGCGTGATTTTCGTCGCGGACTCACAGATCGAACGGCTCGAGGCGAATCAAGAGAGCGTCGAAAACTTGCGCACCAACCTGCAGGAGCAGGGCTACGACTTGGATAAGATCCCCTACGTGGTGCAGTACAACAAGCGCGACCTACCGAACGTAGTCGAACTCGACGAACTGCGCCGCCTGCTGAACCCGACAGGCGTACCGGATTTCGAAGCCGTCGCACGGTCGGGGGAGGGCGTCTTCGATACCCTCAAAGCCGTCAGCAAGCTCGTGCTGACGGAACTCAAACGCGGTTCCGGCGGCTGAGGCCAGACCCCCGGGCGCTTGATCACTTCTTGAGCTGCTGTCGGCGTCGGCGATTCTTCGCCTTTTCCTGCGACTTCGAGCGGATACAACGCTTGCGGTTCTGACGGCGGGGCTTGTTGGCAATCGGTAGGTACATGGGCGGCGGAAGCTAGCCTTGCCGATGCCAGGGTGCAACCGCTTACGAGCCCAAACGTGCTACTACTTCACAGATATTCAGTGCCCAGGCCCCCTTCTTCAGACGCGACGGGCTCGCTCACTGGAAACGGCGCTCGTGAAACCAAAGGTTGAACGCCCATTTACGCCCCTTCACCACTGGGCTGCCCTGATGCAGAGACAGCGGGTGTCGGTTCGTCGTTCCCGCGTAGCAGTTGTGGAAGATCAACAGCCGTCCAGCCGCTGGCTCGACGTCGATATCGAGCTTGGGGAACCGAGTGCAGCCACCGTCCTCAACCGGAGTCAGATAGCCCAAGGTGGTTATCAGCCGCTGTCCGCCACGGGCGCAGCAACGTCGACCGCGCTCGGTGGTTAGATCGTAGGCATCGAAGTGTCCGCGGTATTCCTGTCCCGAGTCGTAACGAATGACCTGGAAGGACTCGGCATTCTCGATTGGCAGTCCTATGATGTCCGCGATTCGTTCTGCGAGTCTATTGGTGACTGCGTCGTGCTGATGCTTGACCCAGGCAAGCGAATTGGTACGGCCAGCACTCTTGAAGCCGCTCTTGTCTCCGCTGACCTTGGACTCGCCCATCATGGGTCCGGCGATGCGTATTAGGTGCAGCGCCTCGTCTCGTTGGATCACGTTGTCTACGATGTGGACGTCGGGGCTGGTGTGCAGTTTCTGACCGTTGGCGTAGCTGTCCTTCAGGGGTGGCAGGGCTGACATGCCCTACTAACCTAGCTGCTGGGGGAGCTAACGCCAAGTCGAGGCAGCGCGAGCGCGGCTTCCCTCCGCACAAGCAGCGCACCAGTTGGTCGGCTTCGAGTACAATCGGCCGAGATGCTCGCCAAACCTCTTCGCGTATTCATGTGGCCCGTTGTCCTGGTCCTCGCCAGTTGGAAGTCGACGCTACCAATCGTGTGTGTGGTGGTGGTGTCGTCGGGCCTGTCGTGTTCCCCGAAGCAGCCCACGGTGACGCCCCAAGTCGTACGCATCACCGGTGTCAGCACCTCCGGGTTGTCGCTGATGGTGGACTTGGATGTTCACAACCCGAACTCCTTTCCTCTGATCGCCAACGCGGTGAACGGCTCGCTCAGGCTCACGAACGGGACCGAGCTGGGTCAGGGATCGTCGAGACTTCAGAGCAGTATTCCTGCGAACGGTAGCTCCGGAGTGAGCGCCCAGATGGTCGTGCCTTGGTCAAACCTCGGGGCGTTGGCACCGTTCGCGTTGAGCCCGAATCCCGTACCGTACACCTTTCGCGGTGAAGCAACGATCGGGGGGGACAGCCTGAACGTGAAGGTGCCGTTTGAGGTTTCCGGACAGCTGACAAGAGAGCAGTTGCTGCAGATTGGGTTGCGCGGGCTGTGAGACCGGGCAAGTTTTGGAACGGTCCATGCATATCATCGGGCATGATCGTTCAAGACCTCATGCACCCTCATCCGGTCACCATCCAGAAAGACGCCCCGCTGGCAACCGCCGCCGCCTTGCTCGAAAAACTCGAAGTACGCCACCTACCAGTGCTCGATGGCACGACCCTGGTAGGGATGCTTTCTGATCGCGACCTGGGTTCGGTTCTGCAGGACTCCTACCTCGACCCCGACACCCCGCAGGGCAAGTTGCCAGTGGCGAATGTCATGAGCTCCGCAGTCGTTGTGGTTGGCCCCGAGGCGAGCGCCCGAGAGGCCGCAGACACGATTGCCGAGCACCGGGTAGGGGCTCTTCCGGTGGTCCGTGACGGGCGATCTCTGGTGGGAATCGTCAGCTACGTGGACTTGCTGAAAGCACTCGCACAAATCATTTGATTTCCGTTGGCGGCGAGTTGTGCGCGACCGCGAACGGCTTGCGCAAGTATTACGCGTTGCTGGCTTGCACGGGTGGACTTGCGAGCATCCTCAGCCGACCAACCAAGCTGTTGGCACCTGGCACACTTCACGCAGAACACCAAGCCATGGTCGTTTCAGAAATCATGACAACCAATCCCGTTACCATCACCGCGGAGAGCAGTGTGAGCGAGGCCCTCGAGGCGATGGCGGATCTCAACATCCGGCACCTTCCTGTGACCGAGGAGGGCGCGCTCAGCGGGATGCTCAGTGACCGGGATCTTGCTGCTCTGCGCAACAAGCCGGGTGCCCTTGACTCGACAACTGTCGCCGACTTGATGAGCGGCGATGTTGCCTGCGTCGATCCCGAGAGCGACGTGAGTGACGTGATCGAGATCATGCTGGAAGCGCAGGTGGGTGCGGTGCCCGTCATTTCAGCCGAGTCGCAACAGGTGGTAGGTATCGTCAGCTATGTTGACGTGCTACGCAGCCACGCTGCGCTCTTGGGCGAGCGCTGAGGTGGTTGCGCCGGAAAGTCTCGTAGAGGACCTGAGGTCCCAATCGGTGACAGGTGTTGTACTCGAGCGGGGACCCTAGCAGGGTGCGCGTGCCCCTTCAGGGGCGGCGCTGCGCTTGTCCGTGCAGCGTCAACAACTTAGAGATCAGGTTCTGCGAGTACGAACTGAGTTCTCTGAAGACGACTCCCATTCCGGCGGGGTCGTCTTGGACTCTGACGACTTCGCCAACGCCCTCGATCGTCTCGATGTCGTCCATTATCACTGTGAAGCGAAGATCGACGCTCGTGCCGATCGGCAGTGGCGCCTTGGTCTTGATGAAGACACCGCTCTTGGAGATGTTGGTGACGTACTCTTCGATGAATTGATCAAAGGAGTCGAACTCCTTGTTGATCGTCACCCGCGACTCTTGACGTCCGTTCACCGATTACCGCCCCTGCAAGTCGTACTGCTCGATGTGGTATTCCTGACGTGGAACCAACTCGATGCGCCGCATGTAGCGGCGCTCGGCCTCATGAACAGCATCCTTTGCCTCGAACTTGAGGAAGTCGATGACGGCCGGGTGAGCGTGCACGCGGACAGAATACCCCGTCAGGTTCTGCCGGTCTCGGCGGATCTGACGCAAAATCTCATAGGCGATGGTTTCGCGAGATTGAATGTGGCCCGTGCCATCGCAATAGAAGCAGGGCTCATGCATGATGCGACCCAGGCTTTCGCGAGTTCGCTTTCGCGTCATCTCGATGAGGCCCAGCTCGCTAATCCGGTTGATGGTCGTTTTCGCCTTGTCTTTCGCGAGCTTCTGCTCCAAAGCCCGCCACACCTTGTCGCGGTTTTCGGCCCGCTCCATGTCGATCAAGTCGAGGATGACCAATCCGCCGATGTTGCGGAAGCGGAGCTGATAGGCAATCTCGTCCACGGCTTCGAGGTTCGTCTTCAGCGCCGTTTCTTCGAGGTCTTTGCTGCCCTTGCCGACGTACCGCCCGGTGTTGACGTCGATCGCCGTCAACGCCTCGGCCTGGTCCATGATCAGCGACCCTCCGCTCGGCAGCGGTACCTTGCGACCGAGGGCGCGCTTGATCTCGTCCTCGATGCCATAGGCGTCAAAGATGGGCTCATCACCCGTGTAGAGCCGAATATCCTTCACCCGCCCGGGCATGAACATTTCGACGAAGCGGGCGAGGCGGCCGTACTGGTCTCGGTCGTCGATCACGATGTGGTCGATCTCATCCGTGAACAGGTCGCGGGCCGCTTTGAGCACGAGATCGAGCTCTTCGTAGAGAATTGTCGGGGCTTTTCGCGTCTCGCGCTTATTCTTACCGACCTCAGCCCAAACCTTGATTAGGTAGCCGACATCGGCCTTGAGCTGCTTTTTGGTCAAACCTTCGGCAACGGTGCGAACAATGAGCCCGCCAGTAGCAGGCTTGAGCGCATCGATGGTCTTGCGCAGCCGCGAACGTTCTCTGGCATGGCCGATACGCTTCGAAATCCCCACGTGGTCAACCGTCGGCAGGTAGACGACGTATCGCCCTGCCAAAGAGACGTGCGAAGTGACGCGAGCGCCCTTGGTTCCGATGGGCTCCTTCGAGATCTGAACGACCACCTGCTGGCCTTCTTTGACCACCTCAGTGATGGGTACTGAGCGGGACACTCTTGCAGGCGTGCGTTTGACGCCGGCGGAGGCTTCCTTGTCACGCTTGTCTGCGCTTTCACCTCGTCGCCGCCGGCCTCCCCGCCGGCGTCGGCTTCCATGGCGCTCCTTGCTGCTCGTGTCTTCTTCCGGGGCGGCCGCAGCAGTATCTTCAGAGCGGGCGTTCTTTCCGCGCCGTCGCCGCCGCCGTCCTCTTCGCTCCGGCTTGCCTTCCGTTTGGGACTGGCGCTCGCCAGTTTCCGCGTTTCCTTCCTCACCGGAAGGGGCTGCGTCCACCTCACCTGTATCGTCAGCCGCCTCGCCCTCGGGGGCTACCGTCGTCCTGGCGCGGCGCCTCGCCTGCCTGGCGGCCGTATCACCAGGTTGTGCGATGCGTCGACGCCGGCTGCGGCTACGAGACCGGCCCTCCGAGTCGGCACGTTGGTCATCCTGCTCGTTCGCTCCGCTCATGCGCGTGCCGGGGTCGTCATCCGTCGAGTCCGCCCGAGCGGGTAATTCTGTAGGCTGAGGCGGCGCATCGCCCGCACCCCAGCTGACACCGCCGTTCCCCGCGGCATCGGCGTCGTCCTCGTCGGCATCGTCCTCGTCGGCATCGTCCTCGTCGGCATCGTCCTCGTCGGCGTCGTCCTCGTCGGCATCGTCCTCGTCGGCGTCGTCCTCGTCGGCGTCGTCCTCGTCGGCGTCGTCCTCGTCGGCGTCGTCCTCGTCGGCGTCGTCCTCGTCGGCATCGTCCTCGTCGGCATCGTCCTCGTCGGCATCGTCCTCGTCGGCATCGTCCTCGTCGGCATCGTCCTCGTCGGCGTCGTCGTCCTCATCGTCGAGGTCTTCGTCGTCTGGGTCGTACTCGATGTCTGCTTCGTCGTAGAGCTCGGACGCGTCGCGTGCCAACCGAGCGGCAGCCGACGAGAGCTGAACAGGTTCGTCCCCATCGTCCTCGACGTGAGCGTCGACGTCCCCGTACCCATCGTCCTCGACGTCCTCGACGTCCCCGTGGTCCTCGACGTCCCCGTGGTCCTCGACGTGAGCGTCGACGCGCGGGTTGTCACCCGCTCGAGGTGCGCCCGAGAGGCTAGATACTTCGTCCCCTGTGCCGGACGGGGCGGCGACGGCCTCGGAGTCTTCCGGGGATTCTGTCTCTGCTGAATCAGCGAGCGCTGTATCGTCGGTAGCCGTTGCGCCTTCGGCCTCCATCGTCGGGGCCCGCTCCGACCCTCGTGAGCGGCGACGGCGACGTCGCGAACGACCACCCGAAGACGGCTCAGTCTGCTCCGCGTCGCTGTCCTGCTTGTCCTTCTCTTTGACCGCGTCCGCCTTGGGCGCGACTTGATCCCTTGGATCTGCGGCCAGATACGCGTCGAAGTCAGCTGGGCGGATCAGGTCCTCAACATGGAGGAACGCTGCCCGCTCTTGGCCGACATCGATAAACGCCGCCTGCATGCCGGGCAAGACGCGGGTTACCTTGCCCAGAACGACATTGCCCACCGTGCTTCGATGGGCGGCTCGTTCGATTTGCAGCTCGGCGATGACTCCGTCCTCGATGAGAGCGACGCGAGTCTCCTTTAGATCAACATTGATGACTATGACGTTGCGTGCCATGCGCTGGGCAGGGACGCGAACCACACCCGAGGGTGCAAACGCCATACGACGTTGCTAACTGCATTTGGGAGTGGTTGCTGCCCCTGAGAAGGCTCGGAATGCGATTTCCCGAGCGTGTAGGAGAGAAGATTTCGGAGCTCTTACGAGTCCTGCCAGCGGTTCTACGCAAAGTGTCGGTCGCGTGCAATTGCGAATCTGACACACTCGTTTTTTTGGTGGTGAGATGTCGGCATCTCAATTGTTTAAACGTCGCGGCTTGACGCGTTCGGGCCAGGGGCCGATGCTGCGTCGTGTCCCGCGGATTTCTCGTCCTCGACATCGAGACTGTCCTCGATCCGAATCTTCCCATCACCGAACCGGCAAACGACGGCCTTCCTCCCCCGCCGTACCATCAAATTGTTTGTATCGGCGTGCTGTGGCTCGATGCCGATTACGCCGTCAAACGCTTGGGAATCATCGCGGAGGACAAGTCCGAAGCGGAGGCGCTGGCTGACTTTGCTCGCTTCTTGGACAAGCAGCGGCCAACCCTCGTTACGTACAACGGGCGTGGGTTCGACCTCCCAGTGATCGCCACGCGCTGCCTGGCACACGGCCAGCCCCTGGTTCACTACTACCGCGACCGGGATGTTCGCTATCGCTTCTCTCCCGAAGGACACCTCGATCTGATGGATTTCATATCCGATTTCGGTGCTGCCAAGCGGACGGCGTTGGACATCATGGCGAAGGTCAGTGGCATGCCCGGCAAGGTCGGGGTGGATGGAAAAGACGTTGGCCCGTTGATCCATGCTGGGCGGATCGCGGAGGTGCGCGACTACTGCCTGTGCGATGTGGTGCAGACGGCGGGCGTCTTCTTGCGGATCCAACTGCTGAGAGGGGAGCTGTCGCGAGCCGAGTACTTGGAAGCCATGGGCGGCCTGATGCAAGCCGCCCAGGCAGACGAGCGGGTTTCAGCAGTCACTCGCGCCTGGAACGCCGAGCGGCTCTTGCTGGGCGAATCCTCACCCGAGTAGTGGCGTTCGTGCCGGAGCGCGGAGTTGTCCCAAGGGACCACTCGCGTCTGTCCCATGACAATCGCGAGGGTCGGAGGTATGAAGCGCGCGTGACGGCCCAATTGAGCGTGAATGTGAACAAGGTAGCGACTCTCCGAAACTCTCGCGGAGGGAACGTGCCGAACCTGTTGGATGCCGTGGATGCGGTGCTCGACGCTGGAGCGCGCGGCATCACCATTCACCCCCGGGCTGACGAGCGGCACATTCGCAGCGCCGACGTCACACAGCTTGCGGAACGACTCGCGCCGCTCCGAGACTCAGTGGAGTACAACATCGAGGGCGACCCCCGCGCCGACTTGATGGACGTCGTTTGCCAGGTGCGACCCCATCAGTGCACCCTGGTGCCGGTGCGCCCCGGAGAAATCACCAGCGAAGCGGGGTGGAACCCGGCCGCGCCCAACGAGGGGCTCGTCGATACGGTGGCGCGGTTGAAGGACTGCGGTGTGCGGGTCAGCATTTTCGTCGACCCCAAGCCTGAGCCAATCCGCTGGGCGAAGGAGCTCAATGCGGACCGAGTGGAGCTGTATACCGAACCGTTTGCGCGCGCCTTTTTGGCGGGTGACGATTCCGCCAAGGCCAGTATGGAAACGTACACCCGCGCCGCTGAATTGGCGCATGAGTTGGGTCTTGGGGTGAACGCCGGACACGACTTGGACTTGGACAATCTGGTGCTGTTTAGAACTCTGCCCCATTTGGACGAGGTGTCGATTGGGCACGCGTTGATCGGGCGTGCTCTCTATGTCGGACTAGCGCAGGCTGTTCGCGAGTACCTCGAAGCATTGCGCTGATATGCTCGGTAGCGTGACCGCGGTCGACTGGGCCGACAATCCTGTCCTCAGTCAGCGGAAATAGCGGCGGGCAGCGCGCAAGATATCCACGCTGCTGATGATGCCGACCACCGTTTCGTCGTCGGCGCTGACAACCGGCAGAGCTCCGATGCGGCGATCGCACAGTAGATCGATGACGTCGGTTACCGGGGTCTCCTCGTGAACCACGATGGCCTCAAAATTCATCACGCGAGACACGGGCCAGTCGAGGCGGTCGTGCACGACGTCGTGTTCCTGCTGTGTCCCCAAGGCCTGTGTGACATCGCGATCCGAAACGATGCCTACGATCCTATCGTCTTCGACCACGGGTAGGTGGCGAATCAGGTAGCGCTCGAGAATCTGCTGAACGTCGCGTAAGCGCGTGCCAGGTCCGACCGTGACGGTGGATCGGGTCATCAGCTCCCGTGCCTCGAGACTGTTGCGCGGAGGGTGGCTCGACATGCTCTTGTTCCCCTAACTGAGTGGCGGTCTGCAACCGATGTACCAACTGTTACCCCTGCCCTCACCACGCCTTCCGTGTTGGGTCCAACAAAGATTGCGCGGGAGGACCCAGCCCCCCGCAATTTCGTCCGGGTTAGCTGAGCGGCTTGTGATAAGCCTGGCAAGTGTCCGGTCAAGAAGCAACTCGCATCTCGTCTCGGAGCTGGCGCGGCCTCTCCGCACTCTCTCTGCTGGTTTTTGGGGGCTGCATGGGGGACTGCAGCGCTTCCCATCCGTCGCAGACTGAACGCTTCAAAAGCGCCGTTTGTGTGGCTCCCCCCCGACCGGCAGCTGCCATCGACTTGGTGCAGGTGTTCACCGATCTGGAACTCGAGACCCCTGTCGCGTTGGAGCAAGCAACCCGTCAGCAGGACGAGCCGAGCGGTCGTTGGTACATCGTCGACCAACACGGACTCGTACACAGCTTTTTCGAGAACGAAGACGGCACCGTTTTCGACGTGAAGACGTCAGATCTGACGGACCGCGTGGCGATCCGCGAGGAACAGCTGGACGAGCGTGGGCTGTTGGGTTTGGCGCTGCACCCTAGCTTCCCTCTGGACCCCCGAGTGTTTCTTGGTTACACGGCGAGCGATGGCGGGCTGGTTTCTCGCGTATCCAGTTTCGAGGTCACCGCTGGTGAGCTCGACTTGGATTCGGAAATCATCTTGATTCAGGTACCGCAGCCCTACACGAACCACAACGGTGGACACGTCGTGTTTGGGCCCGACGGGTACCTCTATGCGGGGTTGGGTGATGGCGGCAATGGGGGTGATCCACAGGGCAACGGTCAAAACACCGAGACGCTTCTCGGTGCAATCCTGCGCATCGACGTGGATGACGTCGGTGAAGACACGGCGTACGCGATCCCCGAGGACAACCCGTTTGCTGACGATGGTGGGCTTCCGGAAATCTACGCCTATGGCCTGCGCAACCCCTGGCGCTTTTCTTTCGACAGAGCGAGCGGCGAGCTGTGGGCAGGCGACGTTGGTCAGGATACCTGGGAGGAGATCCACGTCATCGAAAAGGGGGGCAACCACGGTTGGGACGTTTGGGAGGGTCAGGCATGCTACCCGCCTGAAGTTACCGACTGCGAGGAGGCGGGCTTCGTTCGGGCGATACACCAATACCGAAACCCGCCCGGCAACGACGCGCGCTCCGTGACGGGAGGTTTCGTGTACCGCGGTGCACAGATGCCCGAGCTTGTCGGCAAGTACATTTTTGCTGACTACATCACGGGTGACGTGTGGCAGTTGGAGCGCACAAGAGACGGCGCCGACGTCGAGTTGTTGCTTGCCAGCGGCGTGCTCATCTCTTCTTTCGCCGAAGGGCAAGACGGTGAACTCTATGCGCTCGACCGTGGGCGAGGGCGGGTCCTGCGCATCGACCCAGGCGACCAGGCGGGCAGTGCACTGCCTGCCAAGTTGACGGACACTGGCTGCGTGGATCCTGAAGAGCCCCAGCGCCTGGCGGACAGCGTGATCCCGTACGATGTGGCACTTCCATTCTGGTCCGACGGCGCGGAGAAGGAGCGCTACATGGTGCTACCCGAGGGGAAGACCCTCGACGTACAGAGTGACGGCGACATCGAGATCCCGAACGGAGCGATGTTGATCAAGAACTTCAGAGCAGACGGCAAGCTGTTCGAAACGCGCTTTTACGTGCGACATGACGATGGTGAGTACTCCGGGTACTCGTACAAGTGGAACGCGGACGGCTCCAACGCAGAACTCGTGGAGACGACCCAAGAGGCGAAAGTCGGGGACCGCGACTGGGTATTTCCGGGACGAGGGGACTGCAACCGATGCCACACAGCGGCCGCGGGCCGCTCCCTTGGGCTAGAACTCCGGCAACTGGACATCACCGACGACGATGGCGAGTCTCAGCTCGAACGCCTGACCCAAGCGGGCGTTTTCGACACCAAGCCCACCAGCGTCGAGGCGTTCCCGAGCATCCACTCAGATGCTGCTCTGGAGACCAGGGCGCGGGCCTATCTGCACGTCAATTGCAGCTCGTGTCATCGCCCGGCCGGACCAGCACGAGTTCGGCTCGACCTGCGTTTCGAGCGCAGCCTGGCCCAAAGTGGGCTGTGTGAAACCGCGGAACTCGGCAATCTCGATACCGCGGAAGGGGCATACATTGCGCCAGGCTCGGCAGCGGACTCGGTGGTGCACGCACGGATCTCGCGACGCGATGGCGAAGGCATGCCGCCGTTGGCGAGTAACCTAGTCGACGAATCAGGTGCGGACTTGATCAGTGACTGGATAGAGTCCCTGAGCAGCTGCGAGTGAGGTTCAACGGTGGAAGAGAGAGGCAAGCGGTATATCTACCTGGTCCGGCACGGTCAGTATCACATGGACCGAGAGCAGGAAGGGTACGGTACTCTGACCGCACTGGGGCGTCGTCAGGCACACAGCGTGGGGCGTCGTCTAGCCCGAGAACACGAGGTGGAGTTCATACATCACAGCGACATGCCCCGTGCCATAGAGACAGCGGAGATCGTTGCGGGACACCTTTCCGACATTCCAAAGAAGCAGAGCAGGCTTCTGCGTGAGGGGTTACCCACAGCGCCTAGTCACTGGAACGGCAGGCCATCGCGCGCTCACTTGGCACGAACTCGGGAGCGTATGGACGCGGCGTATGGTCGTTATTTCAAGCCATTGAAGGGCAAGAAGGATAGGCACGACCTGATTGTGGCTCACGGTAACCTCATCAGGTATCTAGTGAGGCGTGCGTTGGGTGACCCCATCGGCAAGTGGTGGCGCATGGACATTCTGCAGTGCAGCCTGTGTGTCGTTGCTATCGTGCCCCCTCCTCGGCACTCTGTACTCATGGCTTTCAACGACGTGGGCCACTTGACCATGTCCATGCGGACGCGCCTCTGAGAAAACGGAAATGACTCGCCACTCACTCGATCTGCTGGCGCTGCTGGCGCTGCTGGGCTGCGCCAGCACAACCCCTGGTGCCTCGACGGTGGCCCCAGCGTCGACGGAGACGAGGCCATTGCCTGGGAAGTCGGACGCACCTCCCGAAAACTCGCTCGTCGTCGACCTTGGGGACGGTCCGGTCCCGTGGACTCATCTCGACCTGAAGAATTCGCCCAATACGTTTCAGTTTGCGATCGTGAGTGATCGCACGGGTGGCGCGCGACCCGGTGTTTTCGCCTCTGCCGTGCGAAAGCTGAACTTGCTGCAGCCCGAGTTCGTGATGAGCGTTGGCGACCTCATCGAAGGATACACGGAGGACCGGGCCCGACTCGAGCGGGAGTGGGAGGAGTTCGACGCCATCGTCAAGGGACTGGATGCGCCGTTTTTCTACCTTCCTGGCAATCACGACATCACCAACAGGACGATGCGCGACGTGTGGCATGAGCGGTACGGCCCATCCCGCTACTCGTTCGTGTACAAGAATGTGCTGTTCGTCTGTTTGGACTCGATGGACGGTGGCTTGCACCAGGTCAGCGACCAGCAGCTTTCTTGGCTGAAGCAAACGCTCGCCGAGCATGCGGACGTCGATTGGACACTCCTCTTCATGCATTCGCCGTTTTGGGATGCGGAAGGGGGCGGGGGCACTCCAACCTGGGACGTGGTGGAAGACATCCTCGGTCAACGTAACTACACGGCATTTGCCGGGCACTATCACCGATACACCAAGCACGTGCGAAAGGACCATCGGCTCATCACATTGGCCACCACGGGCGGCGTCAGCTCGCTGCGGGGGCCACGCTACGGCGAGTTCGATCACGTGGCTTGGGTAACGATGAGTCCGAGCGGTCCGCGCTTGGCCAATCTGATGCTCGACGGCATCTGGGACGAGAACGTGCGCACTGAGGACATCCGCCAGTTTCAAAGTGTGCTTTTTGGTGGGTCGATGCATCCGACGCCTCTGTTCTTCGACAACACGTTCAACGGCGGCACCAGCCAGCTACGGCTGGTCAACGATGAGGATTACCCTTATCGAGTGAAGTTCATCGTGGAAACCTCCGGCGAGTACTCGACGCCGACGCCTGAGCTCGAGGTACTGGTTCCACCGAACTCCGTCGTCGATCGGTCCTTGGAGATCCGCAGCAAGGTGGCCACCAGCGACGTCACCTCGTTTCCTCTGCAGTGGCGCGCTGAAGCCACGATCGAAGGCCAGGACGTCGCGTTCTCTGGGCACTCGGCGATCGGTATTGCGCCGTTGCTGCGCGCGCATTCCCGAAGCCCCACGGTGGATGGAGACTTGACGGATTGGGGCAAGTTGCGTTTTGACGGCTCCAAGCCGGCGCAGGTGCTTGGGCAGGCAGAGTCTTGGCACGGCACGGAGGACGCGCGATTTGCTGTCGACCTCAGCGCTGACTCGGAGTTCGTCTACGTTGGCGTTCTGGTCGTGGACGACCAGGTTCGCGTCCGTGAGGAGGGCGCGTCCTCCCGGTGGGACGGTGTCGAGATCCGCCTCGATGCTCGCCCCGATCCGAAGCGATCTCACTTCGGCGCGGCGCACGATGGCAAGGATGCGCTCTTGTTGGCGCTAAACCCCAGCGAGGACGCGGGTTGGTTGCGCCGGGAAGACTGGATCCAGATACCCGCTGGTGTCGTCGCCAAGTGTGTCCAGGTTCCAAGCGGGTTTTCGGCTGAGGTCGCGGTGCCCCGGTCGTGGATCGCGGAACAGGCCGGTGGTGGCGAGCAACGCATTCGTCTCAATGTTGCCGTCACTGACGACGATGACGACGGTCGGGCCCAGCTTTGGTGGTGGCCTGATTGGCGCTCGAGCCAACAGATCCCGGGCAGTGGTACGTTTGTCCTCGAGTGACGCGGCCTAGAAGCAGTCGTTCATCGGGTCGAAAGGATCGGCTTTGCACGGGATCGTGTCATTCCTATGTTTGGGCGGACGGTAGCGAGGCGATCGCTTGGCGCTAGCGCGCTCAGGTTCCGCGGTCGCGTTGGAAACAGATAGCGCCAAGCGAACCTCCTGTTCTGGGGTAACGTCTATCCACACGTCGTCTTCGGACAATGTTGCGGGTGACCAAGCGAGCAGTACCACCATGACGGTGCCAATGACAGTTGCCACCGCTAGTGATTGAAGCAACCATCGGGGCGCCCTGCTGGCGGCTACGCCCCGAGCGGCGGCGAGTTCGATTGCGTGCTGCTGGCGCAATGTCCGGAGCTGGGCTTCCCCGCGCTGTCGAATCGCTGCGACGTCCGACATGGCTTGGGCGCGTCCTTCTTCGCGTTTGCGCTGCGCACGCAGCGCAAACGTCGGGCGCAGTTGTGAGGCGGGTTCGGAGTCGAGTCTGGGGTCAGTCGGGTCGGCCTGCATGAGGGTAGAGACCCTCCTCCTCGTCGGAGCCTTGGATGGCGATGTTCCGGTTCATACGAACGTTTGCGACGTTTGTTTCACGGTCCAACGGCTGTGTGCAGCCGTTGTCAGTGTAACGCTTGCCGCGAGTCGCCGAATCCGGTTGATCCGCCCAAGGGGATCTGTACCCTTGGGTCCAATGGCTTTCGCCTCGTTCAAGCTTTGGCTCGTACTCATTCTCCGCCTCGGTGGAGAGATGCGCAGCTCTGCATGAGTTAGGCCAGCGTTCTCTCCACCCAGTCGGTGGAGAGCGCTGCCAAGGACAACGCCCGCCACCGGCCTTCGACCCATCGAAAGGTACCGCCAGTGGCTCGCGTGAAGTCCGCTAAACATCACCAACACACGCTGTTTACCCCAGCTTTCGTCTTGGTACTGCTCGTTCAGTTCTTCTACGGCACTGCGTATTCTACCTTCTTCGTGCTCCCCAAGTACTTGATGGAGGAACTGGGGGCCTCGGCGACTCTCGTCGGGAATGCACATGGCGCCTTCTCCTTGGCTGGTGCTGTCGCCGTCCCGTTTGTGGGGATTGCTGCGGACCGGATTGGTCGCAAGGCGTTGTTGCTTGTTGGCGCTCTCCTGGCGGCCCTGACGTACGCGCCTCTCGGAGCGGTGGAATCGCCAGCTCTGATACTCGCACTTCGCGCCGCCCACGGCGTCGCCTTCTCAATGGTGTTTTCTTCTGGCGCGGCACTAGCGGTCGACATTGCACCCGAGGCGCGTCGCGCCGAGGCTGTCGGCTACTTCGGTACAGCGATGATGGTGACTAACGGATTTGGGCCGGTGCTCGCGGAGGTGGTCGCGGAGCGCTGGGGTTGGGCGAGCGTGTTTGCCGCGTGCTCAGCGTTCGCCGGTGTGGCTTTCCTTGCGGCGTTGGCGCTGACTCCGCCGAAGTTCACTCGGGCTCTTTCGTCGCTTTTGATCCCTTCGTCGACGCCGCTTCTCGGGGTTTACCTGGCGGCGTTTGGGGTTGGGGTTGGAATCGGTGTGTCAAAAACGTTCGTGCCCGCTGCTATGGTGGAAGAAGGCGTTTCTCGCTTGGCGCCGTTTTTTCTCGCGTACACTGCCGGCGCGCTCTTCCAGCGAACCGTGTTTGCGAGGCTGCCCGACCGCGTGGGGCACTTGCGTGCGACGGTTCTGGCATTCTTGTTCTATGCGGCCGCCGTGCTCGGACTCGCTGCGACGAGTTTCGACTGGGTCGTACCACTGGCCATTCTTGCGGGCCTGGCGCATGGGGTGCTCTACCCAGCATCGGCTGCGCTCAGTATGGACGTGTGTGCTTCGGATGAACGAGGCAGAGTATCCGCACTGTTCGCTGGATTCTTCAATCTTGGATTCGCCGCTGGCGCTTCCGCACTGGCTCCCGCTGAGCCGTGGTTCGGCTACCGGGGCCTACTGGTGCTCGGCAGTGTGGTGGTGGTCGCCTGCGCCTGGGGGGTACGTCGACTCGTTGCCCCTAAGGGCTGGGTGCCTGCCTCATGAGGCCACGTCGGTCACGTTGTCTGGCGCCGCGACCTCGTCTCACCGCTCAGAAAGTCGCTTGGCCTCAGTTGCCCGGAACGACGGCGCGGTACACTGTTCCTGGTCCGCTGAGCTGATAGTCACCCTTGTGCGCGGGGAACCAAGCACTCTCTCCGGGTAAGAGTTCAACGAGGCAGTTCTCGGTGCTGTAGCTCGCCTTACCGTTGACGGCGATCAGGATTTCCGGGCCGTCAGACGCAGGGATGGGTGATGAAGCCTCCGCGAGGTCATGCTTCCACAGTTCGAATTCTGCCGCTGGTGTGGGGTAGCGCCAGGCGCCCTCGGAGACCTCCTCGGGGAGGTGCTTGTCTACGCTCCCGCCGTCGAACACGAGCACACTGAGTAGCTCGGGGACATCCACGTGTTTCGGTGTGAGGCCGCCGCGAAGTACGTTGTCAGAATTGGCCATCAGCTCGAGGCCTGTACCTCGGAGATAGGCGTGTAGATTGCCCGCGGGCAGGTACAGAGCTTCGCCAGGCTGGAGCACGGTATGATTGAGCATCAAGCTGGTTACGACGCCCACGTCACCCGGGTAGGCTTCATTGAGACGAAGGGACCAAGCAAAGGCCTCCCCATAGTTCTCATCGTCTTGGTGCCGTTCCAGCGCTGATTGCACGCTGGAGGTGAGCGCCGCTTGCGTCTCGGGTGGCGCTTGCATCAAGTCGGCAAAGCATCGACGCAGCGCGCGTTCGCTGCTGGTTTCCTCTTGCAAGGCGGTGAACCAAGGCGCTAGTTCGGTGCTGTCTAGCCGCGCCACCAGAGTTTTCAGATCGCTCACGCTACGAAAGCCGCACAGAGCTTCGAAGGGTGTCAACGCGCAGATGAGCTCGGGCTTGTGATTGTCGTCCCTGTAGTTTCGATGCGGCGCGTTCCGAGGAACTCCGGCTGCATCCTCGCGGGCAAACCCAGCCCGAGCTTGTTCGAGGTTGGGATGGGCCTGTAGCGACAGCGGCTCAGCCGCCGCAAGCACCTTGAACAAGAAGGGCAAACGTCCGAACCGTTGGGCAACTCGCTCGCCGAGTAGCCGCTCCGGATCGTCATCAATCAAGCGATCGAGGCTTCGCCACTCGCCAGCCACCAGCGCAGAGGATGGGGCTTTGGGGTGTGCACCCATCCACAGCTCAGCTTCGGGTTGTTCCGAAGGCTCGCGTCCCTGGAGTTGCGCGATGGACTCCTTGGAGCCCCACGCGTAGTTCATCAGTTGATTGTCTAAGGGAAACACGTCTGTCACGCCCTCATGGCGTCAATGGGGGAAATCCGAGCCGCGCGAATCGCAGGCAAGAGCCCACCTACCACGCCCATGAACGCTCCGGCGATGACCGAAGTAACCAAAACGTCAGGTGTTGCCGCGAACGAAAACGTGATCTCTTGCCACGTGTCGTAGTTCATCGTCGAGAGCTTGAAAAATGTGGTAACGAGCGACAACAAGGCGCCGATAACGCCCCCCAGCAGTGCGAGGATCACCGACTCGGCCAAGAACCCGGCGAGAATCGATAGGGGAGAAAATCCGAGGGCCCTCAGGGTTCCGATCTCTCGGCTGCGTTGCGCGACCGCACCGTACATGGTGATCATCGCTCCGATCATCGCACCCACGGCGAAGAAGAACGCCGTGATCACGCCCAAAGTGGATATCACCATCGAAGTGCCTTCGGACTGCTTGTCGTAGTACTCACGCTCACGGAAGGACTCCAGTCCAAGTTGCTTGTCGCTCTCCACGTATGCGGCCAGAGCTTCGTACTTCGTGGGCGTCTCCAGAGCGACGGTGATGGACGAATAGTTGCCCTGGCGTCCAAAGGAAGTGCGAAGCGTTTCAATGTCCACCCACACCTCTGATTCGAAGGAAGAACCACCCGATCCGAACACCCCGACAATGTCGATGGGGCGATTCTTCTTGAGCTCGAAACGGTCTCCGAGACGAAGACCGACGTAACGGCCGAGCAGTGACTGTCCGACGATCCCTTCGTCGGTGCCCGGCTTGGCGGGTCGACCTTCGATGATTCGCACGTTGGGTCGGATTGAAAAGACGTTGGGTTCCACGCCACGAATCAAAACGTTGGCGATTTGACCAGCTTCACCGTCGAGCTTGTCCATGGCAGCAACCACCACGACGTCACCCGTGCCCAAAGGTTGCCCATCACGGTCCTGCTTGACCCCAGGTGCACCCATTACGATGTTGAAGAGCTTGCTCTCGATGCCGCTTGCGAGCTCAGTGTCTGAGCCCTTCCGAAGAATGAGCGCGTGCGATGAGTCACCCGAGCTGACCAGCGTTTCCTTGATCCCGCGAGCGAGCATGAGCGAGGAGGCCAGCACGAATACCACCAAAGCGATGCCAAGCGCCGTCGCTATCGTCGTCGTCTTGCGAACGAAGAGGCTGCGAATGTTGTAGGTCAATGGAATCATCAGCCTACCGTTCTCAATGAGTCAATTACGTCGAGCTTGGAGGCTCGGTACGCCGGGATAGCAGCAGCGGCAACGCCTAACAGTATCGCGAAGGCGAGTGCCATGATCGCGGTCGTCGGGTGGATTCGGAAGTAGGGGAAGAAGCCGCGCATGTTCTCTTCCAAGAAGCGCCCTATGCCTTGTTCGACGATCGGGTAGGACAACGCCAGACCAGCGACCCCGCCTAAGATTCCGATAGTGGCCGCTTCGCCGAGCACGAACCGGACGAGGTGCCTCGGCATGAAGCCGATTGCTCTGAGTACGCCGTATTCATGGGTGCGCTCGCGCACGCCCATCGCTACGGTGTTCCCAAGGATCAGCATCATGATCAGTAGAATGACAATACTGACGATGTCCATCGCCCCCAGTATGGCGCCGAACATGCCCATGAAGCTGTTGTTGAGGGCGCGCTCGCTCATACTCGTGGTTTGGATGTCGCTGTCATCGAAGTGGGCGTCTATCGCTTTGGACACAGGGGCTGCCTTGCCTGCACCACTGACCCGGGCGATCACCCAACCGATCTGATCTTGCATTCGTGGGTCGATGTTTTCGTTCAGGTAGTCGTAGTTGAAGAAGAAGGTGGAGAGGTCCACTGAGCGTTTGTCCGAATCGAAGATGCCTGAGATCTCGAAATCCCAGTCCCCAGGGAAGATTGTTCCCCGGAGCTTGACTCTATCTCCCACTTTCCATCCGAACTTCTTGGCCAGGACCCTTCCCACGATGGCGCCCTTGCGATTCTGAGCCCAGTTCTCACCTTGTCCTGGTCCCAATTTGATCTCGTTGTACACGTCGAGAAAGACCTTTGGGTCCGTTGCCATGTTCGCGAAGAACTCGTCCTCCCGAACTGGGTGCTTTGCGCCGAACCAATTCATGTTCACCGCGCTCTCCACCCCGTCTATCTCGCGGATCTCGCGCAAGTAGCGGATCGGAAGCGGCATGATGAAGCTCACCTTGTGGCGCGTGGCGATGCGGTCTTGAGCAGCGTAGTCTGCTCCTTGGGACCAAGCAGAGATCACTGTGCGGAGCAGGACAAACGCCACGATGGCCACGGCTACACCCATGACCGTCGCAAACGTTCGAAACTTGTTGCGAGCGACGTTGCGCGTAGCGAGAGCGTTTAGGTTCATCGCACACCCACCCTAGTTGGCGACCAATGAGCCCTTGTCGAGTTGATGTACTCGACTCGCTCGCTCTGCGGCCTGAGGATCGTGGGTGACCATTATGATGGTCTTATTTTGCTCCTGGTTCAGTTTCTGGAGCAAGTCGAGGATGTCTTCTGCGCTTTTGCGGTCCAGATCGCCTGTGGGTTCGTCCGCGACGATGATACTTGGGTCTGTGACGATGGCGCGTGCGATCGTCACACGTTGCTCCTGCCCACCGGAAAGCTGGCGCGGGTAGTGGTTCATGCGGTCCGCCAACCCGACAACCCTGAGCGCGATTTCGGCTCGCTTGCGCCGCTCTTTGGAGCTCAGCTTAGTCAGGAGCAGTGGCAATTCGACGTTCTCCACCGCAGTGAGCACCGGCATCATGTTGAAGGTCTGAAAGATGAACCCGACGTGACGTGACCGCCACTTGGCTCGCTGCCCCTCGCTCATCGCCGCTGGCTCGATTCCAGCGACGGTCATTTTGCCACTCGTGGGGCTGTCCAGGCCGGCGATTAGGTTGAGCAGCGTCGTCTTGCCCGAACCTGACGGCCCCATCAACGCCTCGAAGGCGCCCTCTTGGACGTCGAGGTCCAAGTCTTTGAGTACCTCGACCCTTTCTTTGCCGCGCATGTACACCTTGTTCACACGCGCGCAGTGAATCATGGGTGCGTCACCGCTTGGTGTGGCGACGTTGCTAGCGGACTCTTGGCGTTCCTCGACTTGGTTGCTCATTCGGATTCCCTCTCTTTCACTCGCTGCCCATCCGCCAGGTCGTCGCCTGGCTCACTGACGACCCGCGTTCCTGGGCGCGGACCCTCGACCAGCTCGAAGCCGCGGCCGAACTCCGGTCCCAAAGTCACGTGGACCATGCGCACCTGTTCTTCTTCGAGCACGAACGCAACGTCTGCGCCGGCACGTTTGGTGACCGCAGTCCGGGGGATGATGGTCTTCGGCGGTTCTTTGATCGCTTCCTCGTCGAGTTCCCCTGACAGAAAACTCACTCGCGCGGCCATCTCAGGCAGCACGCCTTCGAAGCGGTCTTTGAAGGCCACTTTGACCATCACCGTGGCTTTGGCTCGGTCGACCTTGGGGGTGATTTCCAACACTGTCCCGCGCAGCCGCTTCTGCGGGTAGGCATCGAGGACGATTTCGGTGGGGCTATTGGGTTCGACTAGGTGAAGGCGCTGTTCTGGCACGTCTACCTCCACGACAAGCGTCGTAAAGTCGGCAATCTCGACCCCACCCATGTCGACGGCGACGCCCGCCGGCTGGGGACCTACGAACTCGCCGACCTGCGGTGGCTTGTTCATGACACGTCCGTCAATCGGGGCGACCAGGCGCAGGTTGCCGAGGCTTGTTTCCAATACGTTCACTTCTGCCGACAGCGCTCCGGCTTCAGCCTGCGCTGCCCTGTACGCCGCCTCGGCTGCTCCCTTGGCGCGTTGCAACGATTCCACTCGCGCCTCCAGGTCACTGGCGATGCCGGTCGGAGAAATGCCTTGCTCGGCGAGCTTGCGCTCTCGGTTCGCCTGTTGGCGAATCTCGGCAAGTTGCGCGGCCGACGTCTCAATCTGGGCTTTGGCGCTTTGTGCTCGTGCATAAGCCGCGGCGACGCGACTCTTTGCGGCGGATACAGCGGCCTGTTCGTCCGTCGGGTCCATCTCGAACAACAGATCCCCGGCCTTGACGTCATCCGACTGCTTGACGTGTACGGCCTTGACAGTGCCGGGGATCTTGGGGGCGACCTTGGACGCCCGCTCTGCGGCAACGTAGCCAGATGCCGTCAGGTTTACAGCGGCTTGTGCAGGCGAGACCACGACAATCTCAGTAATCGCCACCTCGCTCTTGAACATTTGCGCTTCGAGCTTCGGCCACACGCCGTAGAAGAGGCCCGCGGCGATGGCGACGAGTGCAGCTAGCCAAATCAGTACCTTGGTGAATGCTGAGCCGCCTGAGCCACCCGCCCCACCCGGTTCGTCGGTATCGATCTTCAAAGCAGCGAGATCGGAGGACAGGTCGCTCATCGCGAGCACACGTAAAGCGACCGATAGCCTGGTGTCAACCGAACACGGTCTGGTGCGCGGGGCCTCCTAATTTCGACCGCAGCGCACCTTCGGCAGTTCCAGCGCGGTGCCCTGCTCGCTTCGTGGATCGAGTGGTAGATAATGCGGTCGGCCGCATTGCGCGCCAGCCGTCGCTTGTGACGCTGGATGGGATGGCCAACGCGGACTTCTACCGAGACGAAGTCGCGATACTCGTGAAACACGACAGTGAGCTCCGCTTCGCCGACGCAGCCAGCCCATTGGCTCGCGCCTGTCTCTCGTCGCAGGCGGTGGCAGGCAAGCACTGTCCGCCCTCAAAGGACTCCGTGCACTCGGAAGGCACACACGCGGCTTCATCCAGGCTAACTCCGTGGGAGCTCGCTGTGCCGAGTGCCAACGCCGGGTGTGTCCGAATGGAATTTTGGGCGTCGGTCGTTTCGCGCTCACGGCTGCCGTCTTGAGCCGTATCTGGCTCCTTGACTTCGCCCGGTCGTGTCTCGGCTTTGTCGGTCGGAAACGCGTCCCTAGAGGACCTCCCCGCGCGCGACCGCATCGTCGGTTGGGTGGTTCGGCTGTGGGTTCTGATGATGCCGGAACCGGCCGAGTCGTTGTCGGCAGTCGCGTCGCACCGGCCTGAATTCCCTCAGAGGTCGACCGTCACCCTGCGCGCACGCGCAGCACGGCCCTCTCCGGAGGCTCTCGCGGAGGCGGAGGGATTCGAACCCCCGGTAGGTTGCCCTACGGCGGTTTTCAAAACCGCTGCCTTCGACCACTCGGCCACGCCTCCACCGCCCGAACTAGTTGAAAAGCTCTGGGTTTGTCAATCAGCCTCCGCGTGAGTTGGCAGCCGGACGAAAGATTTCGGGGCTTTGCGTGCCGGCTCGTCCAGGCGAAGGGCGCTGACCGGCATGGTCGCCCTGAACTCGCTTGGGCCCCCTGGTGGGCGGGACCCTCCATCCCGCCTATACCGCAGCGATGAAATCCGATCTCCCCCGGGACGTCCAATGGGTCCGTTCGCTCGCGCTCGTCGAAGGTGTCTCGTTCCTGGTCCTGCTCTTGGTGGCCATGCCCCTCAAATACATGTGGGACATGCCGCTTGCCGTGAAGGTTGTCGGATGGGTTCACGGCGCACTGTTCATGGCGCTCGTTACACTACTGTTGCAGGTTACCGTGTTCGGACAATGGCCGCTGCGTCGGGCCGTCATGGTGTTGGTGGCCGGACTGCTGCCATTTGGCCCCTTCGTGCTCGACCGTCGCTTGCGCCAGGCCGAGCAATGGAGCCGGTAGCTGTTGTCTGTGGTTTTTCTGCCGGGCCCTGTCCCCTTTCGGTCGGCTATTGTCCGCGCAGGGCGAGACAATTTCTGCTTGTGCCCAATAATTCTTTCGCTCCTACAGGGCGCAGGGAACCTATAGCGCCAGTTCGCTCCAATTCGCGCCGGTGCACCTCTAATGGTGTTGAAACTGCGAACAGACCGTTCATCTTCTGCGAGGTCACAGGGCGCCCGTCCAAGGGTGACCAAGGCGCCGCGAACACCGCGTTCACATCTCTCACCGAAGCGACTTCAGTACCTCGGAGGTTCAAGTCCCATGCGATGCCGTTCTTCTGTCCTAGCGTTCTCAGTCTCCTCAGCCCTGCTCTTCGCTTGTGCGGGGGCGAATGACACCGAGGGTACGTCCCAAAACGTCGGGGGTGGCCAAGTTGGGGCCATGCCGGTCGCACCTACGGACCCAGCGGCCGGCATGGGCACCGCTGGCGCCACTCCTGTGCAGACCGGGGCGCCTGTGCAGGCGCCGGTGGGTGGAGTGACGACTCCGGACAGCATCGACGAGGAGGTATTCGTCGACGAGCCGATTGACCAGGCCGCCGCCGAAGAAGAGGCGATCTGCCAGTCCTCGTCTGAGGGAACGCAGCTGCAGGACGTCGTATTGGCCTTTGCGTTCGATGTATCCGGCAGCATGGGCTTGAACGAGGAAGACTACCAGCTCAAGTGGGAGCCGATCGTAGCTGCCACCAAGGCGTTTTTCACCGATGCAGATTCGGACGGCATCCTCGCGACGTTGACTTTCTTTCCGTCGGAAGACGCGGCCGGGGCCGGGGCCGGTGGAGGCAACGCCCAGAACGACGATAACATGGCGTGTGAGGCTACGAGCTACGTGACGCCAGATGTCGCAATGACGGCCCTTCCGTCACCTGACTTTGGGGCGGCCATCGACGGTGTTGAGCCGGAGCGCTATGGCACGCCTACGATGGCGGTTCTCCAAGGCACCATCGACTCCGTACGGGCGATGCAGACCGAAAACAGCAACGCCAACTACGCCATCGTCATGGTGACGGATGGCGTTCCACAGCTTTGCACCGACGAACAAAACGACATCGACAACGTCGCGGCGGTGGCCGGACAGGTTGCCGCCGACGTGCCGGTCTACGTCATTGGCGTCGATAGTCCTAACGCCATCAATGGTGCAGATGCGACGGCTGGGCTCGGCAATCTCAATCTCATCGCGCAGCAGGGCGGCACGGGGTCGGCGTTCATCATCGACACCGGCAATGCGGATCAGACGATTGCGGATTTCAAGGCTGTCGTCGACCAGATTCGAGAAACGGCGTTTACCTGCAATGTGCAAATCCCGAGTCCGCCCGAAGGTGAAGAATTCGACGCGGAACTCGTCAACGTCAGCTATCAGAACAACATTGGGGTCACTGAGTTCACCTACGACGAAGCGTGTACCGCAGACTTCGGGTGGCGCTATGACGACGCTGCCAATCCGACGTTCATCGAGATGTGCCCGGCGGTCTGCGAACAGATCAAGGCAGATAGAAACGAGGGCCAGCTGAACGTGGAGTTCGGCTGCAAGCAACGGGTCGCGGGAGTTCGCTAGACCCGGACGAGCCGACCGGCATCCGACCCGCATTGTTGGCGAACCGACCGTGGTCCCGGCTCGACAGACCGCCGAGCACTCCGATGTTGGAGTTGGTGACGCTTCGGACCCGTGTCCAGGCGACCGACGCGGGGGTGAGACAGCTAATGGTGCCCGCCCAGGACAAAAAAGCGTGGGGTCGAGGGCCCTGGCACTGCCATACTGGTAGGGGCCTCACATGTTTCGCTGTACTTTCACGCAGACCTTCGGCGCTCTGGCGCTGACGTGGTTCGTTACGTCATTTCTTGGGTGTTCTCGATCCGAGGTGAGCACGAGTATCTACGTGGACGGGGGCGCTCCCATTGGCCTCCGCGAGGGTGGAGTCGTGGAGGACGGAACCGACGAGGAGGAGCCGACCTTGCCGCAGCCGGACCCGACGGGTGCAGTACCGGCGCCGACAACGAACCCGACGCCGCCGGTTACTCCCGCCACGGCTCCAATGCCGACCGCCGCGCCTACGGCAATGCCCTCGGTCTGTGACGCAGCCCAGGCTGGTGTGTGTGTAGGGGTCGCGTCTCGGACGTCCCGTTGCGACGGAAACCAGCTGGTCGTGTGCGGGATCGACCCAGATGGTTGCCCCTACGAGGAAAGCTCCGAGCTCAATGCCGCGTGCGGAATGCTCACTGGGACAGAGGCAAACTGCTCGGATGCCGCGGATGACGACGACGACGGTCTGACTGACTGTGCTGACGCGGACTGCGCGCTGCAGCCCGAGTGTCGGGAGATTTGCGACAACGGTGAAGACGACGATGACGACGGGTCGACGGACTGTGATGACGCCGATTGCCTGGACCGCGCTCCCTGTGATGTGTGCCAGCCGGACGACGACCTGCCTCCAGACTTCCTGACGTTGCCCATCGCGACGCCGTCGGAGTTGCCAGGCGCGGAGACCGCAAGTTGCAGCGATGTGTCGGGTCGCGCCCAAACGACCTATGGTTGGCAGGCTCCGGAGTCTGGCTGCGTGAGCTTCGCCGTGGCTGCGGCGGAGGCGGAAGTGGTGTTGCGTGTGAGCGGCCCGTGTCCGGAGGCTGAGTTGTACACCTGTGCGGACAATGCCAACGGCGAACCCGTGACGCAGGTGGCGCTCCAGTTGGCACAAAGCGAGGAGGTTGTGCTCGGCATTGACGCTTACGACGATGCACCCGAGGCGTCTTTCGAACTGAGCATCGACCGCTGCCTGGAGGACTGCACCGACGCGGAAGACAATGACCTGGACGGGTTGATAGACTGCGCGGATCCGGATTGCCAAATGGACGCAGCGTGCGTTCTGGAAGACTGCGACAACGCTGTTGATGACAACGGCGATGGGGCCATTGATTGCGCCGATCCTCAGTGTGTGGGCGCGGACTATTGCGTGTGCTCGAGCGCCGTGGGGCTCGCGTCTTCGTCGGGACCGGTAGCGGCCGGCTCCACCGTGGGCCTGGACAACTATGTAGCGGCAAGTTGCGGCGGGTCCGAGAGTCCCGAAGCTGTGTTCCGCTGGTCACCCGCGGTGGCAGGTTGCTACGATCTGGACACCTTCGGGAGTGACTTTGACACGGCTTTGCACGTGCGCACGGATTGTCCCGATTTTACGGAGCTGGCTTGCAGCGACGACGAGCTCGACGACGGAATTGGTGACTCGGAAGATCAGCAATCCCGCGTGCGACTGCAGCTCGAAGCAGGAACGCCGTACATCATCGTCATCGACGGTTTCGCCCAATCCGACGTGGGCAACTACGTGCTCAATCTCACTCCTTGCGTTGAAACGTGCGACAGCGGGGTGGACGACGATTTGGACGGATTCGAAGACTGCGCAGATTCCGACTGCGCGACGTTCCCCGCTTGTATCACCGAAGTCTGCGACAACGCGCTGGACGACGATGGGGACGGCAGGACTGATTGCTTGGACACCGAGTGCGTACTGGAGCCAGTTTGCGACGAGATATGCGACGACGCGACCGACAATGATGCCGACACTCTCGTCGACTGCGATGACCCCGAGTGCTCTGGGGATCCGCTGTGCTTCGTGTGCCCCGAAGCCGATGCCAATCTTGAATCTGCCACTGGCGACGCGGTATTCACTGCGTTGACCACGGGCGCGGGCCCAGACGTGTCTGCTACTTGCGCAGGCGAAGCCCTCAGCGAGGATTTGCTGGTTTCGTGGACGGCGCTCACGAGTGGTTGCTACAGATTTGACCTTTCCGGGAGCGACTACGATACCGCACTGCACATCCACAGCGAGTGCCCCCTGTTCGAGCAGCTAGCGTGCGATGACGACGACGGCAGCGGCTTTTCGTCCCGCGTGGATCTGGAGGTGACAGCGGGGACGACGTACCTCATCGCGCTAGACGGTTTTGGCGAGACCAACACGGGTACCGTCGAGCTCAGCATCGATCCCTGTCCCTGAGCCCCCGTCCCTGAGCGGCGTCAGCCCGCTGATGCGGCTGACACCTAAGAGCGTCGGATGCGCCGACGCTCTTGAATCATGTGCTTGGTCACGGACCTTTGCGCCTCAGAGGGTTCGATGAGCGTCCACACGTCGTGGTCGCGGCTGCCCCCGACGAGCTCCAGAAGGATGTCAGCGGCTTGTTCCGCTGGCAGTGCGTCGAACGATCGCCCCGGTAGTTCCACCACTGCGGTCCGGGCTCGGAGGTCTCGCAAAGCGTTCAGGATGTGACCGACCACTCTTCGAAAGACAGCTTCGTCAAAGCTCTTCCGGAGGCCTAGACCGAACAGCAGCACCTTGTCGAAGGGTAGCTTGGGTTTGCCGGGCACCAGCACGACTTCGCCGAGCGCGCCGGTCACGAAGCCACGGTGGACGAGACGCGACACTCTACCCGCCAGCCGCCAGTCGACGAGGCCAGTGACCCCACGCGGCGGCTTCTCGTCTTGAGCGAGTCCGCACACGAGTATCTCAGTGCCTATGCGGTCGAGAGCGCCGAGCTCCGGCGTCGTGAAGCGCAGGTCCATCAGTCTTCCTTGCTGCGGCAGCTGTCAGCCAATTTGTCCAACACGCCGTTGACGAATGCCGAGCTGCCATCTGCTCCGTACCTCTTGGCGAGTTCGACCGCTTCGTCGATGATCACCGCTCGCGGTATCTCGGTCGCATGCACCAATTCATAGGCTCCCAGACGGAGAATGTTGCGGTCGACTGGCGTCATTCGCTCCATACGCCAATTCGTAGCGACGCTTTGGATCCGCTCGTCCAAGGCTTCTTTCTCCAGGAGCACCTTGCGCGTCAACGCGTCGCCATAATCTCGACCCTCAGCTTCGCCAGGAAACTGCCGCCAGAAGTCGCGTATGATCCTATCCGCAGGATGATTCGCCGTGTCCGCCGCGAACAGCATTTGTAGTGCGGCTTGTCGTCCGCTGCTTCGTGCGCCCATGACAACGCCTCACAGCGCGGCTTCTTTGAGCTCGCGACTCAGGTTGACCATTTCCAACGCGGCCATGGCCGCGTCGGCACCTTTGTTTCCAGCCTTCGTGCCCGCGCGTTCGATAGCTTGTTCGATGGTGTCGGTGGTCAGTACGCCAAAGGAAACGGCGACGCCTGTCTCCAGCGCGACACGTTCGAGTCCCGATGCCAACCCTCCAGCAACGTAGTCGAAGTGTGGTGTTCCGCCCCGAATCACAGCTCCCAGTGCGACAATGGCGTCGAACTTCTTCGATTCTGCCAGGCGCCGACAGATGAGGGGCGCCTCCCAGGCTCCAGGGACCCGCACCAGCGTGATGTGTTCCTCGGTAACCCCATGTCGCCTGAGGGCGTCGCGAGCACCCTCGATGAGCTGCGCGACGATGAAGTCGTTGAATCGCGTTGCGACCAACGCGAAGTGGGAGTCTTTCGGTGCGAGGAGATTGCCTTCGATGGTGTGCATGGGTTGCCTAAGGGTAGTTCGAAAACGGGGTGAGCCGCCAGAGGTGCTTGTTGTTGATTGGTCGCGGCGTTTGGCGCCCGCCTACAGCGGGATGGTCTCGCTCACCTCCAGCCCGTATCCACGCAGGCCCACGATCTTTCGGGGGTTGTTAGTCAGGAGCCGAATCTTGTGCACGCCGAGGTCCCGAAGGACCTGCGCACCCAGGCCAAATTGGCGCAAGGACTTGCGGGCGTGTGTGGTCGTGTTGCTCGCGGTGGCGTCACTGTCGCTCACAGGTGGGGCTTCCGACGCTGCCACGTTCTGCACCTCTTGGCGAAGTGAAAGCTGTGACGGGAGGTAGAGCACAATTCCCGAACCGTGAGCTTCAATCGCTTCAATCGCGCGCTGCAGGTTCTTCCCGCCTTCCGACTGGGTGGAGCTCAGCAAGTCCGCCACCAATGACCCCCGGTGCACGCGACAGAGCGCTGCGTCACTCGAGGGTTCGCCCTTGACCAAAGCCAACAACTCTCGGCCGTCGACAGACACCTCGTAGGTTATCGCCTGCCATTCGCTGTTCGTCGAGTCGAGGTGGATTGGGCTCTGGTGGGTGCGACGCACCAGCCGCTCCGTCTGCAGGCGGTAGCGAATGAGGTCCGCGATGGTGAGGATCTTCAGGTGGTGGTCCTGGGCGAATTTCTCCAGGTCAGGCATGCGCGCCATGGTTCCGTCATCATTCATGATTTCGCAGATGACTCCCGACGGATTCAAACCTGCCAACTTGGCCAAGTCGACCGAGCCCTCGGTTTGTCCTGTTCGAACCAAGACCCCCCCCTTACGCGACTTGAGCGGAAAGACGTGTCCGGGTGTGACGACATCCTGTGGTCGCGACATGGGGTCGATGGCAACTTCTATCGTTCGGCTCCGATCCGCGGCACTGATACCGGTGGAAACACCATGACGGGCTTCTATGCTGAGTGTGAACGCTGTGCCTAGGGGCGGAGCGGAGCGCCAACTCATCATCGGCAGCTCCAAGCGGGCGACTTGTTCTTCCGTGAGCGTGACGCAGATCAGACCCCGGCCATACTTCGCCATGAAGTTGATGTGTTCGGGGGTCACCTTCTCGGCGGCGAAGACCAGATCACCCTCGTTTTCTCGATCCTCGTCGTCGACGAGAATCACCATCTTGCCATCGCGGATATCGTTCAACACGCTTCGCACGTGCGCGAGAAGTTCGGGCTCGATGTCCAACGGCGGTGGGCGATCTGAACGCATGGTGGTTTGGCGTGTATGCCAACCAGGCGGCAGCCTCAAGCGCTGCGCCGCATTGCTGAGACCGGTCCAGATCCCCGGCCGTCAGGCCGCGGCAACTGCATCGCGCCGGGGCAGAGCTCGCTGACCTGAATACTGAGCTAATGAGTAGGTTTGGAAGCGCCGGCAGATCGCTGGCGTTTTCCATCGAGAACGAGATCACGGCATCTGACCTGGATGGCAGAAGGCTAATTAGTTGACGTATTGTTTGTGACGGAGCTACCCAAGATAACACGTATGTCGGCCCCACTACTGTCCACCAGCTCGGCGACCGCCACTCCAATCCCCAGGGTGTTCAAACCGAAGCGAACCATGCCCAGTGATGTGGTCCGTCCTACGAGGGCGGAGATCAGCCTAGCCAACCTCCGCTCGAACCTCCAGAAGCTGCAACGACGGAGTGCGGCGCCGATATGGGCTGTGCTCAAAGCAGATGGATACGGACACGGTTCCAAGGCGTGCGCCAGAACGTTGGAGCGCGCCGGAGCCGCCGGCCTTTGTGTTGCCCTGCTCGAGGAGGGTATCGAGTTGCGCAACGCCGGCGTGACGCTACCGGTTCTCGTGATGGGGGGCTACTACGGTCGCGCGTACGGCGAGCTTCTCGCCCACCACCTGACACCGGTGATTCACGACCCCGCGCAGATTGAGGACTTGGCGGCGGAGGTTCGCTACCGCGGCTGTGATCCTGTCGCCATCCATCTCAAGGTGGATACTGGCATGGGACGTTTAGGCGTGCAGCTCGGCGACCTTCCGCGGGTCGCCAAACAGATTAAATCGCACCCGGAGATCCGCTTCGAGGGGCTGATGACCCATTTTGCGTGTGCCGATACGGATCCTGTGTCCGTGCGCGTCCAACTCGAGGCCTTCAAGAGCGCGCGAGCGGTACTCGGGAGCAATGGAGCGGTTCCAGCGGTTTGCCATGCTGCGAACACCGCCGCTCTGTTGAGCTGCCCCGATTCTCACTTGGACTTGGTGCGCCCAGGCATTGGGCTCTTCGGTGTGGAGCCACGAACGGGGTTGGCGCCAGAGCTGAAACCCGTGATGCGCGTCGTCAGTACCGTCATTGCGGTGCGCGAGTTGTCGCCCGGGCAGACTGTCGGCTACGGCGCTACGTGGAAGGCCGACCGCACTTCGCGCATCGCCACCATTCCTGTCGGCTACGCGGATGGCTTGGCGAGATCGAGCTCCAATCGGGGTCGCATGCTGGTGCGCGGCCAAAAAGCACCGATCGTTGGTCGCGTGAGCATGGACATGACCACGATTGACGTCACCGAGGTCCCAGATGTGCGGGTCGGGGACGAGGTCGTCATCCTGGGAAGCCAGAAAGGCCCAGCGGGCGAGCAAGCCATCACTGTGGGAGACGTGGCTGAAGTCGAAGGCACAATCCCCTGGGAAGTCTTGACGGATATTTCTCGTCGCGTTCCGCGCTTCTATCGCGGCGCCTGAGCACTCCGGCGGTGGAAGTAGGCGCCGGCTAGCAACAATGCCGTGCAGCTTCCCAACGACAGAGCGTAGCTGAAGCTGCGAAAGAAGGTCAAACGCGTCGTGTCGTTGGCGAATAGGTCCCTGTAGGACTGCAGCAGGACCGAGCCCGTGTAGCCCACGGCATCGGCAAGGTTGATCGCGAACACTGCTGTCCCAACGTAGCGGGTTGCGGCCATGATGCGGTCGAACAGGAAGGAGCTGAACGGCACGTAGGCGGCGTAGGCACCCAAGCCGATGAGGATCATCCACGCCTCCCCGCCGTACCAACCGAGGTCTAGGCCAAGCGTCGCCAAGCCAACGAGCGCCATGCCCGCAGTCATCATCACAAAGACCAGGACCAAACCGGAGAGACGTCCTTGGAACGCACCTAGCCCCGCCATCGCCGCCAGGACCAATACCGCGACGGGTACCTCAGTGCGCGTGAAAGCCGCAGCCTGTTGCCCGTAGCCGAGCTCGGCGATGAGCTCAGCGCCATAGTTGTCTCGGTAGTCTCGAAACGCCGTGAGCATGAAGTAGGTTACCAACAAGAGCCCTAGTCCAACCGCGTACCTACGAACGAAGTCTCGACGTTCCGGCGCTTTCATTTCCGTCCTCGCGGTGCGCGAGGCCTCATCTCGAGCGTTCGGATCGGGTACGCCATCGAGGAGCCGTGCCGCCAAGGCAAACGCCGGCAGGAACATTGCTCCTACTACAGCCGGCATCCAGTACTCACCCACTCCCAGATCGCTGGTTACCCAGCGACCAACATCTTTGACAACGCCGCTGGCAACGATGAACGAACAACTCAACCCGGCGAGGAGAAACTCGCTGGTGCGTCGGCCTTCGAGGTAGCGTACCACGAGACCCCAGACCATGCCGAGCGGTAAGCCGTTGAGCGCGATCATCAGCGGTTTGACCGGTACAGGCGAGATCGCGAACAAGACCAGAGCGAGCTCAGCTCCGACAATCAAGCCGAGCAGAAGTCTCAGTCGGCGGCCACGCGTCGCCTCGGACACGACTTGGACGGCGAGGTACTTCGAGATCGTGTAGCCGATGACCTGGCAAATCACGAACGTCGTCTTGAGTTCGAGCCCTAGGTAGCCATCACCTTCGTACGCCGCCGCCGCAAACGGTTTACGAAACGCGTACATGCAGAAGTACGTGCAAAAAGCGAACACTGCCGTCGACAGATTGAACCACCACACCGACAGTCCAGAGTGCCGTCCGTCGCTTTCGCTCATGCTCGGGACCGAATCACACCGAGCCGGTGGATACAAGCAAACGATTGGTGCCGGCCCCGGTGACGCCTCGCGCGCTGACGTCACTGGTGGCGCTGGTTGAGCACGCCCGGAGCGACTAGTGCAGGCAGCTTCCCCATCCGAAGTCCAGGGAGGTCGCCGACCTCGTAACGACGATAAGGATATGACAGGAGCGCTCTGAGCCGCTGGTCCGGGGCTTCACACATTTCGCTACGGAGGCATCGTCTCGTCCGCGGCCAGATGACGACCACTCGTCGTCCCGGAGCCGGGCCCTTCGGGGGAAGGTCGCCGCCCAACGCCGACCGCTTCAGATGGCGATGGCGCACGCAAAGGCGGGTCGATGCAGCTCATGGCATTGGGTGAGCCGTCCCCAGAGCCTGCGCCGGTTTCTCACCGCGCTCGGACCCCAAAGAGCCCCGGCTCTCTACCGCCCGCTTCGTGCATGGGAGGCTGAGGGCGACGCCGAGATGCGCCTTTTCTCAGTTGCGCAGTTCCGCTCGTGCAGCGCTCCGCAGCCCCCGCTCGTCCGAGACTCCGCGCTCTGCGGACACGAACAGCGCAGTTGTGCGCTTTGCCTGCTCGTCGCGTGGGGGTTCGGGGGCGCCTCTGGCCACGCGCCGGACAACAGGGGGCGCTTGGTGTCACCTATGCGCTCGCGACTCGGGCGTACGATCTACAAGAAGGCCTGCGTCGCGGTCACCAAGCGGGGCGTGACCGCGAAGGCTGCGCATCCAATTCTCGAAACGTTCGTCACTGAGCTCAATCGCTTCGCAAAGCGCCACTCGTTCGACACTACGATGCGCGAAGACGTGGACGAGGCGTACGAGACACTATCGACGCTCGTGCCCGGGATTCGGCGCAGATTCGGCACCACAGCAGTTGTCGCCCAGTACGCCAGACACTACGATGGGGTCGTTGAAGTGGCCGCCAAAACGACGACACACGAGCATATCTGAGGAGGCAAGGTGGACGCACTCCTGGTGACTGGTGGGGAGCTTGAGTTAACTCCGGATCCGCCGTGGCGATGGATGGCCGGACCAGTGAAGCTCGTCGTCAACGGCACCCACACGATCCGCATTGAGGGTAAGTCGGTCGTCTGGGAGCCGGACATTGTGGCGGCGGCCGTTCAAGCGATTGGCCAGCCCTACGTGGCGCCAGGCTTCGACGCCCCCGGAGCCGTAGTATCGGTAGTACTGTCGATCAATCCGGGAACGCTCAGCGCAGCGATCACCAATACGCGTCTGGCCGTGGCAACCTTCGGCACGACAGGAACGTTCATCGCCACGATGGCGCCCGCGACCAATCCGGCGACTGGTGTGCCAGATCCGGTAATCGCCAAGACAGGAACTTGGAAGGTTGCCAGCGCAAACCAAAGCTCGGCTAGGTCTGGCAACCCCGCCGCAGCGGGGGGTGATGGTGACGACGAAGAGGGTGCGAGCGGTGTCGCGGGAGGCGCCAACGAGAGCGAAGGCGAGGGCGAGGGCAACGTTCACTTCGTTGCCTTCGAAGTGGAGGACACCGATGGGAACAAGTTGGCCGGTGGCAAAGCCCTTGTGGACACCCCTGACGGAAAGCGGCACCTCAAAACACTAACCCCCAACGGCGCGGCGCGTATTGATGGCATCGTCCCCGAAGGCTTGACGCGCGTAACCATTACGAAGGCCGATTTCTTACCACCTGTTGTTGGTCCGAACGGCACGTTCCTCGCCGTTCAGGTAGTGGATGAATCTGGTAAACCGATCAGCGGTGCCGAAGTGAAGTTCGAGCTGCCCTCTGGTGAACAGGTCATCAAAGCAACCAGTCCAGGCGGTGCGGCGAGAGTCGATGGCTTGGACCAACCCGGCACCGGCCGCGTGTTCCTCTCGCGTCTGGCGCGGGATGGAGCGAGCGACAGCGAAGGCGATGGCTCGCAGGGGGAGAATGGTGAGGAAGCCGGCGATGGGACATCGGGCGGAGACGGTGGCGGCAATGGGGATGGCGCAGACGACACACAAACGTCGTTCTTCCGCTGTGCGGAACTGCCAGGCAGCTTGTTCGAATTCGGCAACAGCTTCGTGATGCCGGAGGCGCTGGAAATTCTGGCACGCATCGCTCAGGATCTGGCGGGCGACGAAACCAGAAAAGGCCTGATATTCGGCCACACCGACCGCTCCGGAACCCAGGCGTTGAACAAAGAGCTCAGCGAGCGGCGCGCTCGCGCCGTGTTCAGTATTTTCACCCATGACTCGGACGCCTGGGAAGAGATGACCCGCGGTCAAGAGGGCACGACGAACTGGTTCGAAGTGTGGGGAACCCGTGAAGTGAAGATCATGCTCAACTCGCTCCGCTGCCCGGACGACACTGGAACCCCCCTCGTTGTGAACAAGACGGCGGATCACCTACTCACGCAGGCGATTCGCCGCTTCAAGCGTGGAGACTACGCTGACAAACCCGCCGAGCAGGAGGAGCTGCCAGACAGCGGCATGAACGACGCGCCTTTTCGCAAGCAGCTGTTTCTCGCGTACGCCAAGCAGGTGACACGCTTGCCAATCGCCCCAGAGCGGTTCACGCGCGTGGACGACAGCCCGTTCATGGGCTGTGGCGAGTTCAACCCCTTCAGTGCCGAGGCCAAAGACGAAGCGAGTCGGCGTTCTGTGATATTCGTCTACGACCTACCTCGTGAACCGAAGGATCTTCCCTGCAAGCTGCGAGATATCAAACCGTGTTTGGAGATCCTAAAGGCCGAGCCCGACGTGCCTGACGAAACGAACTCGCGAGCGCACTTTAGATGCCCGGTGTATCGGGATCTGTCTCTCGAATGCCCCAACACGCGCCCCGGGCCGGCGATTGAACAAGACCTCATCTTGCGGTTCCCCCACACCCTGGAGGAAACTAATGACCGCAAAGAGGTGCTCGTCTTGGAAAGCGAAGACGGGACTTTCAAGCAGGAGAAAAAGCTAGCAACAGAGGGAAGGGCGCATGAAGACGGCTACGTGGAGATGTACTTTCAGGATCTCCCTTCCCGACATGCGTACCGCTTGCGGTGTGAGGGTGTGGACGAGCCCTATGAAGTTTTTGGTTTCACGGAGTTCGAAGACCTGGGATCCGTGGATGACGTATCCGCCGATGAACAGTTCGAGCCTAATGCGTTCGATCCCGAGGCGACGGACCCGGTATTCGCCGAAGCTGACGGCGAACCCACTGACGACGAAGAGTCGAATGAGGCCATTGCATGAGCGTTTTTCGCTATACGCCAGGCCAATGGTTCATCTTTCCGTTCCCCGGCGCGACCTCGGGAACGACCGGCGCCAGCCCTGCAGCGGGCGGTCCCTCGGGGAAGAAGAAAAAGGTCGACCTCGAGAACGTCCTGTACGTCATCAAGACGACCTACACGAACCCGATTGACGGAAAAGAAACCCCGCTGCCGCAACACATCTGGTTCCTGACGAAAGCGCTCAACCACACGTCGGCCGACGTCCGCTTTCAGAGCAGCAAGAGCAACGCCAAGGGCATCTCGGCGTTCCGAAAGCCACCCGGGTTCCCGGATAAGGTCGACAAGAATGCACGCTGGGCGCTGAGCTGGTATCCCGCGGACGAGGCCGCGCGAGAGAACTACGTCAAGAAAGGAGAGGTTTGGATCGATCTCGACAAGAACGAGTTCGTATCCGGCGACATCGATACGTTCGAGAAGCGAAAAAGGCCGCTGATACGCGTGTCGAAATGGAGAAGCGACTTCAAGGCGCGACGCGGTGGCGTGCTGCCGGGGCCGACTGCTGATTGGGACAAGGACGGTCTCATCTTCGGTCGCGACATAAAACCCTTCGGCTTGAAAAAGCCCTGGGAGATCAAGATCGACAAAGACTGGTTCCAATCCGCCGCCGTACTCACCTACTACGATTGGAAGGCGGGCGTGACGAAGAACCTGCCGCGCGGCTACGCTCTCAAAAGTAGGGCGAAGAACGGTGCGATCGTTGGCGGAGGCACCCCTGTGGACGACAATGGCACCGTCTTGCTCGTGAATGAGGTCACAGTGGATCAGTTTGCCGAGCTCGAAGCTGACCTCATGTTTCAGACGCCGGTCAACGCGGCCGTCGATCTGAACGCACCCGTGCCGGCTTCGGGGGTGCCAGACAAGCGCATGATCGTCGGCAGCAGCACTCTGTCCCTCGATAGCGAAGACCATTACCTGCTTCCCCGCAAGTGGTGCTCCAAGGGTATGGACGTTCGCGTCCTCACCAGCTCGGGGCTAGGGCCGCGAAAGGCTTGGACGACCTTTGCCAAGAACAAGTCGAACCTGAACAGCGACGTGTGGACGCTCAGCCTCGACGACGCGGTCATTGCGGACAGCACCGGCAAGCTCGTGAATCTTCCGAACAACACCGTCGTCACGATATTCGATCACGCACTGACCATACGTGACCCCGACAGTACGGAGCAACATCGGTCGATACAGACGGTGACCCGGACGTTCTATCTGCCTGGTGACGAGTTCGTGTTCGACGCAAGCGCCAGCAATGCCGCCAAGAAGAACCGCGAGGGTATGACCCGGGTGATCCACCATGAAGCGCGCTTCTTCGACGTACGGCAGCGCAGACACGAGGGGAGGGTCGGCTTTGATCAATGTGTGGGGGCGCGAGAAGCCCGAGAGAACGATCACCCCGTATTGAACTTCTTTCAGACCGGAAAGAACCCGTCGATCGTGAGCTCCCAGCCGGGCCCGTTGGAAGGCAAGGGGGTTTACGCGCTGCATCTCTTCGCTGACACGATGAAGATCAAGAGTGCCGCAGTGTTCAACACATCTACCGAAGTGCTATTGTGTCACCTGATGGTGTATGTGCCGATGCGTGTAAAGAAGGGGCCCAGGCCAAGCTTTCCCCCGCCGCACCTAAAGCCCACGGACCCACAGCCTCCCGCCGTCACCCAAGCTGACGTCGATTCGGTGTTCAAGCAGCTCATCATTGCGGCGACGCGTTGGGACCAAGCCGCGCCCGCCAACACCTCAGCCACTGCCACGCCGACGGCCAAAAACCACGTACTCGTGCCGAGAAGGTCTGGCACGGTCAACGCGGGCGACCGCGTCGTTAAGCTCCGGCACTTCTTTGCACCCGTGGGAGACCCCGTCCACCAGTTCCTGATCCTGGTGACACCCTACAACAAGTTTGGGCTTCGGGCCTTCGTCCGACTGAACGAGATGGATCTCCCGGTGCCGGCCATCGCCACGGGCGGAACGCTGGATACAGACATCGATTCGTTAAGAGCCGATCGGGACACCATCGCTCACGAGTTCGGACACGTGCTAGCGCATTTCGACGAGTACATCGAGCACATGGCCGTCCTAAACACCGCCGACCCCGCGAAGCAGATCACCGGTGAGCTACTTGAGCCGCGTCTGCCTCGCTTCCAGCAGAGTGGCGAGGCTGGCAAGCACTTTGTTGGCGATCTCCGGGCGATGATGCGCAGCAATTTCTTTCCGCGCATTCGCTACATGTGGCACCACGCCGAGGCGCTGAACCAGTCATCGGCGATGCAGACCGCTCTGGGGAGTGTGAAGACCTGGACGCCGGGGAATCCAACATACCCGAAAAAAGCGAACATCGTTCATCAGTTACCCTCCGGCGTGACGACCAATCCTTGGCGGCCCCACAAGTCGGCCAAGTTGCAGGGAGGGCACGGTGACGTATTCTTGTATCCACTGGGTGAGGATGAAGGAGTCAACGACATCATTTTTGCCTCTACCAGTGGGTCGTCCCCAGCGCCCTTTGACGCGATGGCGTTGGTGCGTTTCAAGCTTTGGTTTCGTTTCACCTCTTCGGCAGCAGGCAACTTTGCGAACCGACAAGCCCAGTGGGACCTGATGTCCAGGCTGTACAAGCTCATCTACGACGGACAGTACAAAAAGCAGGTACGTTTCATGCTGGGCACCCCGTCGGGCACTCCGCTGTTCAAGCGGATCGCGATCTGTCTGCAGCCTCACTTCGAGATGGAAGACTTTCCAAACCCTTCTCGAGTTGAGGGTCAGGTGCAGACGGTTAGCGACGCCGACCTCCAGATCACGGTCGCTTTCGACAACTCGGCTTCTCCCGCGCCAAGCAACCTTGGCGATCCGTCGACGATCACCGGCACGCCCAAACACATTAAGGTTGGTAAGACAGAGCTAGGGCGCAGCGTGTACCGCTTCGCGCTCGGCGCCAACCCAGCCACGCCCTCCAAACAGCTGAACAACGCCGTCCTGGGCGGCTCCGACTTCGCCAACGTGGCAAAGACAGTGCAAGCCATGCTTGGGGAATCGTCGACACGTTCAATCGCCGGGTTCTGATGGATGTTCAACGTCAAGCAACTCTACTTCGCCACCCTGGTCGTGGCGGCGTGCAGGACCGTACCGGCAGACCCTCCATCAAATACGGCCGGAGCGGGGGGAAGTTCCCATCGAAGCCCCTCCTCGAGAACCTCCCCAGCAGCGCATGATACGAAGGAGGCAACCGCGATGACCGCACCTCAACACTCTTCGACCACGTTCCCTTGGAGTAACGCCATGAGGAACTGCTCCGTAGATACGTCCGTAACGGATCTCACCGGACTCGTGCCTCTAGTTGCTACCGGCGAGCTCGGAGTCCCCCAACAACTCGTGGTCGATACCGCTGGCTGGTACGTGATCGGTGTCGGAGACAAGAGGTCCGCCCACCTTTGGGAGGTGGCGACGGGCAAGATGGTGACGACCCTGGCGCTGGACGACGCAGTTATCGAAGCCCAGCCCCACACGTTCATGATCAACGGCAATGAGTTCACTTGGGATGGGAAACCAACCTTTACAGTACTCGGCACTGGATCGATCCACCGTCAGGTCGCGCACCGCATGCGTGGCACACGCGTCATGGCCGTCTGGATCGATCCGGACGTCATGGAGCGCCCCTACCCCGTAACCATGGTCAGTTGGGCCGATATTACCGGTCAACCCGATAATCGCGGTTTTGATGCACGACAAATGGCTGAATTCCGCGGAAAATCCGTCGCCGCGTTCGATGCTGAGGACCGCGCGGTCATCGCGTTGGACACTGGGCGGCTCATCGTTGCAGAGCGGGACGTCCATGGCCATCGCCCCATTACCTTGGTGGATTGTGAGCTCGGCTACGTCGCGTACGACTTGAGCATCATCGACGATACCTACTACTTGGTGTCGCACGGCGACAAAGAAGGGTCGACGCTCCACGCCCTCGGGGCAGACGGCTCGGAACTGTGGCGAATGCCAATCCCCTTCCAACTGAGGCAGCCCCCGGTGCGCGGCGTGGGCGGACAGCTCTACCTGGTAGGAAAAGGCATCGCCGCGGTGCGGGATGGCACCGTCATGTGGCAAAGGGACGAGCCAAGAGAGTACTACGCGACGTCCGACATCGACGGGCGCCTACTCGTGTCCGCTGGCGAGCGCCTCGAGTTGCTCGCACCGGATGGGTCGCTACTGGCTGCCAGCAGCGTGCGCCAGGGCGAGACGATCACCACACCGGCGGCAGTGTCGGGATGGGGCCAGGTGTACGTCGGCACGCAATCTAGAATCTACCGGGCGACGTTCCCAGTGCAGCCCAAATCCAGACCTACCCAACAATAGTGACAGAAACCTACGGCATCAAAGCTGTGACTATTCTAGGAGTGTACAACAGAACTCAGCGCCCGGACCGTAGGTCAAACAGGACGCGGACGGGACCCCAATCGGCGCTAGCCGCAGTCGCCTTTCTGCTCGCGGCAGCCTGTAACTTAGGGCCCGCAGGTTCCCCACCGAGGGCGCAGTCTCAGAAAGAAGTCAATGGTGTGGAAGTGGCGCAAGACGCTGCCTCGCCCGCACCACCCTCCGTCGTCCCCGCGGGCGGACAGCTCCCCTCAGAGCCGACTAACAGAGAGGTCACCGTCGCCCCCACGACCAAAAAGCCCCCGATGCCAGCCACGGACAAGCCTGAAGGCACGCCGGAGCCGACGCCTGCGGACTGCCCTCCCGAGCTGCGCCCGAGTCGCGCCGGCTGTGTGCCAAAGGTGCCCGCCAGCGAATTGCAGGAGATCCCCGCCGGCTCCGCCGACGTCGGGGGTAGGACTCGTTACGTCTCAGCCTTCGCGCTCGAGGCAACCGCTGTAACGACCGCGCAATGGCTCAGCGTCGACGCTAGCGCGTACGGCAGACCCCGCCGTATTACTGGCTGCACGTTGCACGAGAAGCGCGAGGAAGCCCCTGTCAACTGCGTGCACCAAGACGAAGCAGAGAAGCATTGCAAAGCCCTTGGCCGTCGGCTGCCGACGGCCTTCGAGCTGAGTCGCGCCGCGGATGTGTTCCAGCGCGACGGGCTCGCGTCGCTACCGCCGGCCGGGCCCTTGCCCCGGTACTGGACCGAAACAGTGAACGAGGGATGTTCAACCCCACCTTGCGTGCCGGCACTCATGGAGGGGCAGACGCCGAAGGTGTTGGCCTGCTCAGTGTCACACACGGAAGGCACGGAGCTATGTCGTCCATACTTCAGGCAGACCCAAGGACAGCACCTGCTCGTGCGCTGTGCCAAGTAGCGTCTACCAGTAGTACTTCGGCTCCACGTCTTCCAAGATGTGGCTGGGTGGGCCGACTTCCGGTGACGCCTTCCAGAAGGTTACCGTACCCGTCCATGCGGAAGCCTGGATCCCGATCTCGTCCTCCACCCAGTCGTCGGTCCCGGGGGCGGCCTTGAACAGGAGCACCTTGCCGGTTTCGGTCACGAATACACCGGTATCTTGCGCGGCGTTGCCCTCGCAGAGCAACGCCCGACGCTCCCAATCCTCCTCATCATTGCTGTGCGTTCGGAGTTCGAAGCGCACGGGTTTGCACTTCGGGGTGCGGAACAGATGTCCTGTCTCTCCATTACGCTCGAAGGGCTCAGGGTCGGGAAAGGCTTTGGCCATGCCGATTTCCAGCTGAAAGCTACTCGGTTTCTGGTCTATGCCGAAGTTCGCTGGACGGCGGAACACTTCGAGTCCACTAGCCACGCGCAAGACGTACGGACTGATGAACGCATCGGTCACCTCAATCAACTCCCCCCTACCGGAAGCGAGAAAGCGGATCCAACGCTCCGTCGACCACCCGGGGTCGGGTAACTCCGCGAGCAGATCGAACACGCGCCGATAGTCGACGTAACCTTCCTCGCTCTCTTGGTAGGCCTTGCCGTATACGGCCTTCATGAACTTGATGCATTTCTCTGCCGTGAAGGCTTCCACCACCATCTTGCGGTTGTCCACATAGGTGGAACCCGATCCGGGGGGCGCTCCGAAGGTCGGAACTCCCAAGAAACCGGCAGCTGCGCCACAATAGGCCACGACGCCGCGAGCATCACCTTGCTCGATGCAGCGTTCGTTTCTTAGAGACTTGAAATAGAACTCGAGGTTCTTGGCGATGTGGCGAATCGAGGCGCTTTCGCGTCCGAAGTCGATCGGTACAACTCCAGCCGAGGTGCTTTCGTCGATCTTGGTCGGGAATTGAAACATCTCCTCATCGGCAATACCATCCTCGAGCTTGTCAAACGCCGTGCGCCCTTCGGACAAGGTGATCGTCATGTGATTGCAGCCCCAACAGCGAAAGCACCCTCGCTGATGGAACGCGTTCAGGATGTTCGGGTAGTCTTCCCGCGCGTCGACCGACCAATCCTTTTGCCGACCATCGACATCTGCCCTCAAGATCACGGAGTTGCCTTCGATGTCGGTGACCGGACCTCCCTTCCAGCGCTTCGTGAAAGAAGGCTCGGCGTCCATGCTCGACCACACCAAGGGTCCGGCAATCCAGCCGTGACCAAAAAAGCCCACCTCCAAGACGGAGTTTGGGGAACGCAAGGCGACCGCATCCAAGTACTTGTACACGTCGACGATGCTCCACTCGAACGTCTCCAGGCGTTCGTCGCCTATCGCGCCGCCTAGTTCCATGCGTTTGGGGTTCTTGAAGTAAGTTCGCTCTTCGGGCTGCTCCGGAACAGGCTGCCTCTCGAATGTATCGACGACAATCCACTTGCTGCTCTGCCCTGCCTGGCTCTTGAGCATGGTCGTCTTAGTGCGGTCGTGGCACCAGAACAAACTGTAGACGGTTCCTGGGTTCACACCATTGAGCTGCGGCTCGTAGGCTTCAGCGTCGAAGTTGGTGGCGGACTCGGACGGAACCTTGTACGGGCTTTCTTCGCGGTCTCTTCGCGCATACAGGCGATTGCGCCTGCCATTCGCAAACAAGCGGTAGTCCAGCGGCCTTTTGCCCTTCTTGGCCATCACGTTGCGGTAATCTGCCGTCGCCATGAACACGAGCTCTGTTGCCGGAAACATGAGCACCTTGATTGGCGCTCGGGTTGGGTTGTCGTGTGCGCCGCGGGAGTGCTTGTACCTGGGGAGCGAGACAGTAGCTGCCGTCAATTCGTTCTTGTCGCCCCTTTCCGCGGCCTGCGTGTAGCCTGGCTCTTCTTCCTTCTTGAACGGGATCGTCCTCCAACCTGGTGAAGCAACCAGGTCGTTGACGGTATCGCTGAAACGGAGGCTCAAGCGCTGGACTACGGTGGACATGCCCTCAGCCCTGACCACGAGTAGGAACTCGCCCTCGGACTCTGGCGGGGCTTCGGCACGATAGACTCCTGGCTCGGACTCTTCGTGTGTTGCCTCCAGTACTTCAAAGGGCCAGTGCACGTCCTGCACATCCTGGCGCGGCACCAGGCACACCGTGGCGCCGGACACCGTGCCGTTCGGTTCGTCAGGTTCACTGGCAGGCTGCTCGACTTGGATTAGTACCCAACTCATTCGTTCAAAACTTCAGTTGTCTGATTTGTGGTGTGCGGTCTCGGCCATCCAGCTCTGCTGACAGGTGGTCCGACTGATTCACTTCTTGCCCCGGCTCATCCTCGGGGCCAACATCGCTCAGAAACTCTTCGAGCCAGCCGAGCCAATCTGGCTCGCGCTCTTCGTCTGTCAGATCCTGCTCATCCCACACCTGAATGATGTCTTCTCCCAGGGCCACGAAGAGTGAGACGGGCTCGAGCGGAACGCCTTCGAAGACGAAACGCCGCATGTCCCCCGTAACCTGACCCTGCTCCCAGATCAGCGTACGCTTCACGCTGCCGGCCTCGACCAGGATGGTCAGTCCGCTTGGCACTCGTTCGGTGTGCCCTTCGGGCCACTCAAGTACCAGTCGCTGCAAGAACGGAGGCAGAGGCACGTCCAAGCGGTCGTTGACGACCCGATCCGACTCCAACGCATCGCCTATGCGCAGGGCGACTCCCAGTTCGAAGTAGCGTGCTCCGTCAGGTTCCTCTGGCAGCCTCAGTTCAGACGCCGATTCTGGGGCTTCAGGAGCACCGTCGAACTCAGCACCGAAGAGCAGCCCGAGCCGGCGAATCAGCTCCGGCTCGCGCTCATCAGTCTGCACATACTCAATCTCCGCCTCTGGATTGCAGCGGAAGGTGATCGGTAGGCCTTTCCCGTCTTCTCCCAAACGTTCGATAACGCCCTCGTAGGTGGCGAACTCGGTGAACTCAGGTTCGCTGATCCTGCGAGCCTTCTCGAGAAAAGCGCCGAAGAATACGAGCTGAGCCTTGGTGGGCGTGTCGGCAGCCAACTTGGATGGCTCAGGCCCGAGGGGCACCAGTTCGATTCGCGCCCGTCGCACGCGCTCTAATTCGTCGTCAGGCGATGGCGTCAGCTTCACGAGGATCGATCCATTCATTCGAATACTCCATCAACTCGTGAGTCACCCGATCGCCAGGATAGAACTGCCACCGGGCTCATACTCCGAAACGATTTGGCGGGGGGTCTGTCGGGCGCGCGAGCGGACCAAGGCGCGCCACCGGCCACTGGCGCTCGGCTTTGGGCGCACGCGGCGTCTCGCCGGCATAGGCGGCTAGCACCGGTGCGGCGACCGTGTACTCGATTTGGCGACGATGAGCGAACACCGGCACCCGCAAGCGATCGGCGAGGCGCTGCATGAAGATCGCGCTACCGCCAGCACGGCAGGTGTGAAGCAACAAACGACGTGCGTTGGCTGCGACCAACGCATCACCAATGCGGTCGATGGCGTCGAGCTTTACCTTCCTGTTGCGCCCCGTAGGGAACGTTCCTCCGACGCCATCTCCCAGCACGGCCTCGTCGATATCTAGGCGGTAGAGGAAGGGCGCTCCGTTCTCCGGAGGGGCTTGGTTCTCCGGTACCAAGTTAGCCCAGGCGATCGTGTTGGTATCGCCGTCATCACCATGTCCAGTCGCCAACGCCACAACGCCGGTTTTCGCGAAAGTAGCCGCATCTGAGAGGGCAGTGATCAACGGGTCATAGTCCGAAGGGTTCAAGGTGGTACCAGGGTTGCCGATGGCAACCGTCCTGGTCTGTCGAAACTGGGGTTTGTGAGCGACCCACTGCGCCGCCCAAGTGCGGACCACGGCCAATGTCGGATCTCTCGCCGCGTTGGTCGCAGGGATCACCATCGCCAAAGGGTACTCGACATGGATCTGGTGTTGTCCTTTGAAGGTGACCGACGCACCCTTGACGCGCCCACGGACTTCGAGGTTCAGCGTGTGACTTGCGACGAGTTCCGCCGGCGGCGTGTGCGCCAGCAGGCGAGGCGCATCGAGCGCAGGGCCGAGCGCGATGGTAAACGTCAGAGGGTCGGGTTCAGGGGGGGGCGGAGCCCCACCGATTTGCTCATTCTGGTAGACCCCGTTGACGAAACGACCCTTGAACGCTCCGATCAGGCGTCCGCTGACATTGTCCCCCGCGAGCATCGTGACGTCTTCCCTGACGCTGATCTGCACATCCTCAGCAGACTTCGGCGCAGCGGAAAACGTGAGAATCACCTTTTCTCCGGGCGTCACGATGTTGCGTGTCGGGTTGGTGGAACGAAACGAAGCAGCGAGGGGATTGGACATCTGAACGATACGGCGGAAGTGTCAGGGTTCGGGCGCGTCCACCCGTGCTAGCAGTTTCGCGCCGACTTCTGAAACCGGCAAGGCTGGAATGGTCAGAACGGCTCGCGCCGTCGTAAGCAGAAAGTCCCCAGCGGGTACAGGGGCATGGGCGAAAAACCCGTCGGCGTCAGTCTGTAATACGACCACTTCCCCGTCGCCGAGGTCGACATTGATGATTTCGTTGGCGAGCGGTGTGTCATCCTCGTCGACCAAAGTGAACGAGAAGTGGCAAGGTCTGTCAGCTTGTTTTCGTTCGAGCTCTTCCAGCAAACGCGCTTGCTTGCGCCACGTGGGGTATTGGGTGCTGCCCGGGGGCGAGTTCTCCCCAGTGGGCGCGGGGGCAACACCAAACTCAGTGTCAAAGAAGAACAGCTCCACGCGTCGATCGAAGGCGTCCTCTTTTTCGTCTTGTGCATCTGAGTCCAGCTCTTCGCCGGTGTCGTCGACCGGAAAGTTTTCACCGCAACCGTGGTGAGTGCCTTCGATCTGAAACTCGCCAGAATCCAGCTCGACCCCGTCGAGCGCCATGTACTCCTTGATGAGTTGTCCCCGTGTTTCCGGGCCGGCGATGCTGTCTTCCGCGAGACCACGCGTCTTTTGGAACCAGAGCACGATATCACTGCCAGCCTCTGTCGCATCGAAGTCGAGCATCGCGCGGATCATATGGGCATCCTCTACTTCGCCCCAGCGCCGACTCTGCGGCACCCCCGATTCGTAGAAGCCAAGCCACGTGTCAACGTCATCTTCCAGGTACGCCAAGGTGCTCTTGGCACGCTCGACGCTGAGGGGATCGTTGATTGACGCGTCGCCCGCCGTATCGGTGTGTCCCACGACCAAGAGGTTGCTGGGGTTGTTCTGTTCATAGATGATCCTGATCTTTTTCAGATCTTCCATCGCAGATGGCAGAAGGAACGCCTTATTGGTGTCGAACAACATGCCTCGCAGGCGAGCCATCACACACCGGGGGACGACGCCCAGCATCCTGACCTGTGGCGCATGGTCGCCCGGCAGGACGAGGATCGGCGACGTGTACTCATCCACGATCTTGTCGGCGCCCTCGAAGAACTCCAACGTGAGCTTGAGCTGGTAGATACCCTGCGGTACGTTGTCGTGGTCGAGAGCGCCGGTGCTGTCGGTCACACCGCTGAAGGACTCGGGCCCAGTGATCTCGTAGGCTCGCTCCGCGTGTCGCACGCTGCCTGTCTTGTCCAACAGGCGCAACCTGAGCTGGGTGCCGTTCGCGTCGGGAGTCGCTCCAGCAGTGAACTCTCGATGCAACGTCGCCAGCTTGATCCACTCCGCGTACTCGGGACCGTCTGCAGTGCCCGGCGCGGGCTCGATACCCGCCTCGGCGAAGAAGAAGAAGAAGTCGATGCGCGCGTCCTGCGGTACCTCGTCCTCGGGTCGCTCGGCGTTGGCGGCTTCGCCCTCGGCAGGGTCGGCTTTCTCGTTCCCGTCCGCTGGTGGCTGCTGCTCCGAACCCTCCTCATCGTCGGCCCCTTGCGCCGCCGATGCACGCGCAGACGCCACGTCCGCGAGGGTGAAACTGTCGCCCGCAGCGTGACTGGCGAACGTCATGTCCAGCTTTGTCGCCTCATCGTCATCAGCCTCCGACTGCGCTTCAGCGGCGAGTCGGGTTCTTTGAGACACCGCGAAATAGTCCAGGATGAGCTGCTTGCGAGTGACCGGGCCCGCAATGCCGTCTTCCTGAAGCCCTCGCGCTACTTGGAACCGCCGCACGAGTGGATCGCCCCCTTGATTGGAGCCGTCGCCGTCCGGCGGCGGTGCGAGGCCCGGCACTGCGCGAAGCATCATGCGGTCTTCGCGAGGCCCCCAGCGCTGCTCTTCGGCGACGCCATCATCGAACTGTTCGAGCCAAGGCTCCGGATCGCCTTCGAGCCAAGCCGCCATGGTCGATGCGCGAGCCTCGGACAGGGCCTCGGCATCTGCGTCGTTCTGATCGGTGTGGGCGACGACCAATGCGTGTTTGCCTCGGCAAGCCAGAGCAAGGCCAAAGATGTCTCTCAGAGCGTCGAGCGTCCGAGGCAGCGGAAACGATCGCCCCGGTTCGAAGGCTCGCCCCAGCAGGGTCCCCAAGACCGCGTCCGGATGGACGATGATCTTCGTCCTCTCATCGAGCGGGATCTCGACACCTTGCGCGAGTTCTCGTCGTGTGCAGCGTATCTCGCCCATGACACTCCCACTCTGCACCTACCGGATCGCCGTCCCAAAGTCCATTCAGCAACCCCCGCTGGACCCCCGATCCCGCCCGACAGATAGACGCCCCGCGCCGCCGGACAACGGCTCTGATGTTCCTGCCCGAACGGTCACCTTGACCAACGCGGCGTGGTAGGGTGAACCTTCCCCCCGGAGCCCGAGCGATGGCCGAAATATTCGTCACGGAGGAGGAATTCAAGAAGGGAGTCGCGCTGGCTACCGGGGAACGGCTGCGCGTCGTCGTGACGCGAACACCCAGCGTCGCTCGGGTGTTCGGCAAGGCATTCAACACGAATCGCAGTCAGCTTTTGGCGGGGGCCGCAAGAAAGATGGTTCGCATTCGCACGCTGCTCAAGGAGCGGAGTCCCACGCACCTTCTGATCGTGGGCCATTGCGACACGACGGGAGACGATGCTGTCAACGACCCACTGTCGCTCGAACGCGCTGAGAACACCCTCGCTTTCGTGGAGGATAACCCAGAACCATGGCTTGCAATGTACGGTGACGATAAAGGTAGTCGACGCTGGGGACGTCAGGAAGATCTAGTGATGATTACTGCCGCCAAGGGCTTCTCTACGAAGCCGCCCAATCAAGACCCTGTCAGGTGGTTCCAAGAAACGCGACGCCTCAAGGTTGATGGTGACGCCGGCACCGAAACACGAGGAGCGCTCGTGCGTGAGTACATGGCTCTGGACGGAACCCCGTTTGCAGAACTCGACCTGAGTGTCGACTTCACAGCGCATGGCTGTGGCGAACACTTCCCACTCGATGACAGCGGCCGCCGGGTGGAAGACGACGCCGCTGACGACAAGGAAGATGCTTTGGACCGCAGAGTCGAGTTCTTCTTTTTCTCGAAGGTGAGCGGTGTGCAGCCACCCCCTCCGGGGAAGAACTCTCAGGCGGACAGTCCCGAATACCCTGAGTGGCGGCGCAAGTCGCGCTTGGACTTCGAAACTGTCATCGTGGAGGGCGAGGACGACCTTTTCCTTCGCCTCCATGTGGATCCAGAAACAGTGGCCGAGCGCAAAGATGAGCTCCGTTTGTTCGCGGTCGACGGGGACTACGACGAGACTCGAGTAGCTGCCGACGACGGCGAGCCTGGAGAAGGCTTCGTCGATGTGCTGTACACCAGGGTGCTCACAGCCTTGAACTACAGCCTCGAAGTGAAGCCCTCCGAGGGAGAACCGTATTTCCTGTTCCAAGACGTGCCCTTCGAGCAGCTGGACGGCTTCGTCGACCCTGACGAACAAGGCGAAGAACGAGACCCGCTGGACCCAGAGCCTGGCTTGGACGACGACGGCAACGACATTTGACAGTCGAATCATGGGCGACGGCGACAAGAAACCATCAGACCTACGCACTAGGGAGCCAAGCGGCCCCAAGAAAGGCACGACGACTCACAGTGGGGAAGAGGCTATCGAGGCACTCCACCTCTACCTCAACAACGGAGAATCGGGTGCTACGTTCACCCTCGTGCCCAAGTCGGGCAAGCCGGAAAACAAGATCGCAGCAACGTTGGTCAGCACGATCCTGCCCGCAGGCTCCTGGCGCGCGACGGTGGTGTTGATCAAAGACCTGTTCGTCACGTTCGACGGTCTCGAGTTCAGGAAGCCTGAGGCGCAGAAGGAAGCTGCTGAGGCTCAGGTCGCCGAGGCCCTCGCCGAGAATCCGCCGCCACCATTCTTCGAATTCGCAGGGTTGAACGCTGATGAGGCGGAGCGGGCTCACGCGATGTTCGTCGCTACCAACGGCTCTCAAATCCGCATCGTCGTTGCGTACTCCAAAGCAAAAAGGGGCAACTCGAAGACGTTGCAGGACAATGCGCCACCAGAAGGCGGAAACACGGCGGATCTCTTGGACGAGGAAATCGCGCGGCTCTACGTCGCGTTCGTCCAACACTTTGGGGATCGCGACGTAGACCTCAGTTTGGCTGAGGGCGGGCTGACCCAAGACGAGATCGACGAGATCGAGCAAGGCCGCCCAGAGATCCAGGACATCACCAGTCTGTTCCTGCAGTGTCTCGCCGAGTTTCGCACGGCCAAGCCGTTGGCAGCTGAACCAGAGCCGACCTTGGACAACTTCAGCGCGATGACGGAGACCATCTTCTTCCAGAAGGCGGCTCGCAACGACTTGGCAGTGCGGAATCAACTCGCGATCGCTGTCGGCTTGACGTTGGTCGTCGACGGCACCGATCTGAAGTCCGTCCAAGACATCGGCATCGCGCGCCGAAACGCAGGCAACACAATTCATCTGCTCTACGACCGCAATGGGCAGCCGGTGCTCGGGTCCCATCCTGATGTCGAAAACCGCGAGGTCAACATGGCCGATGAGCGCATCCCGAGCATCAACCTCGAGATGGACGATTCGGCGATTTACAGGATCTTGCGCAACATTGAGCAAGATATCGGCGACCCATCGCGACAGGTCCTGAGCTTGGCGGTCAACCTGTACCGCCACACCGAGTTGATCACAGACGAGATGCTCAACTCCGGTGTCGTGATGACCGAGCTTCAGAAGCAGGTCATCGAGTGCAGTCGCGCCGTTCTGATATTCTTCGTCGCCCACGCCATCCTGGTCCCCGTGTTGGCGAGTGGGCACCCTGTGGGACCCTTCTTGCTCATCGCGTTGCGCGCCGCAGGGATCATCTTCGGAGTCAACGACGTACTAGCGACGCTGAGCTTGGTTTCCGAAGCTGGTCGCGAGTTTCATCGGGTGGAGTTCTTGAACCGTACCGAAGAGGGAGAGGAAAAGGAGCGCACCGAGCTGAGCAACGCGCACTTGCGGCGCGGCGCGATCCTACTGGTAAAAGCCATCGGAGAGTTCGTCGCTGGCGGCGTGGTGCTCATTGTGACCGGTGGACTCAGCAACGCCACGCGCCGCCTCGGCAAGCGGCTGCGGGAAGGTGTCAAGAAGGGGGAGGAAACCGTTCGCGCCGAGATCACGGTCGAGCCGAAGAAGCCGCCGAAGCCCGGTGAGGAGCCGAAGGACTTCATCGCGACCAAGATCGAGCCGAAGAACACCAAGGAGAAGGTCACCACCACTCAATCGGCGCCGCCGAAGTCGGAGCCGAAGAAGTCAGGGTCAGGGGGGACGAAGCCACCGGCAGCCCCAGATCCACCCCCGCCGCCGGCACCGGAGCGAAAGCTGCCGACCGATGATGGTCCGCCGAACCGGCGGGACAATCGCGTTGGCAACCAACCGAAGAAACCCGGCAGACCCAAGGGTTGGGACAAGTTTGACGAGCGCTTTGATGAAGAGTTCTTGGAGCGCTTGAAGGCGTTTCGCGGCAACGATGATACCGGTATTCGCGGTCCAGCCGGTGGCGAGGGGCGACTCTTTCTGTCCGACACCAACCCAACCCGCGCGCTCAAGCGTTGGTTCGCAAAGCGCGTGAAGGACTTCGAACGTTCAGTGCAAAAGCTGGTGGATGCTCGCGCTGCGGTTGAGGCGAACCCGGCCTTGCGACAACACTTGGAAGTCATCCGGGTGCATGACAAAGGGTCCGATTCGATCGTTCGCGATTACAACGCAGACTCCAGAGAGCTCAAAGAGGCCATCAACGCCTCGGAGGCGGCTCAAGAAGCCCGCCAGAAGGCACTCGAGGCGCTCGAGGGAACCACGAGTGAGATTCTCCAGGACATTCGCAAAAAACTGAGTAGAGCCAAGCCAAGTGCAAATCTACATTGGTTTGAAGACACCAAGAAGATCATCGTGATCGACATGGAATGAGGAGACGATGGCAACGTTTGCAGAGAAAGAAGCACAACTAGGACTCAAGAAGTTCGCAGATAGCCCGCGGGGGACGATGTTCACCGCCCCGGGCCAAAGAAAGATGGAAGACGGCTTCATGGTGTGCCCACTCGTCCGCAGGCTCGACGGTTTCGTCACTCCGGAGCTCGCCAGTACGTACGCAGAAATGGTCGAAGCTGCGGACGCGTGGGTTGCCCAGCATCCGGACCTGGATCAGTTCGTGCGCGTGATGCCGCTCACCGAAGTCGGCGATGACTTCATCACACGCATGCACTTCGCCATGAGAGGTACCACCGCTTTCGCCCCCGATGAAGACGACGACGAAATCCCCCCGGAAGTTCCCGTGGAGCTCGAAGAAATGCGCGCCGCGTTTCAAGCAGCGAAGGGAAAGCTCACGGATCCGAAGTCTAAGATCATCGAGCGCGTGCTCGAACGGAATCTGGCGGAACCGAGCTCGCTCACCTTCTTTGATGACCAGGAAGCCGCCTTCTTCATCGTCGAGCCGCACATTCGTGAGGAGGACCTGAAGGAGTTCGCGGAGGCCGGATGACATCGCCAGCTGCCAGCGAAGCGGTTTCCGGGCTCGCAGAGAGGATCCGCGAGGTGTTGGACGCCGTTGCGAAGGAGGAACCCGTTTCGACTGAAACCATTGCGGCGTTGCTGAACGAGGGATCGCAGCAGATCGCCGCCGAGCCGGAGGCGGGCAAAGCCCTCGGGCCGTTGCTCGGCCGCTTGCGCAGAGCTCGAACCGCGGGCCCCTCTGTCAAGGTGCCCTGGGTGCCAGTTGGGAGTGGACGGTTGGCCATCGGTCACCGGCCGAAGCTGAAGTCCTTCCCTGACCTGCGGTCCGCCGGGTGCACCCACGTACTCACCCTGTTGTCCGAGCGAGAGGGTGCCCCGGCGCTCGGTGCCGCAGCACGGCATGCGGGCCTGGCCTGGCACTGGTTGCCGCTGCCGAACGGGGACCCGCCACCGCCCGACCGCGACGAAGAGATCCGAAGCGCGCTGACTGAGCTCAACGCCGAGCTCGACGACGGAGCGTCTCTGTTTATTCACTGCTCCGCGGGGATCCACCGAACCGGGATGATCGCCAACGCGCTGATCCGTCTGCGCGGGATACCAGCCGTCGAGGCACGCCACTTGCTCGCTCAGCTGCGCGCCGTGACGCAAGAGGGTGTCGGCCGACAACGCCTCGATTGGGCAGAGCAGCTCGTCTCAGCGGGGGGCGTCCCGGACTAGCATGCAGGAGCTCACGACGCTCCTGGTTGGAGGCCGTGGTCCGCGTGGCACGAGGCGCGACGGCAGCCCAGGCAGGCTGCGACTTGCGCGATCCAAGGCCTTGCACTGGCGGTGCGATGACGGCACACCACCGACATGACGCGGTTGCTGCTCTGTGCGGGATTGGCGCTCGCGGCAAGCGCGTGCCGTCCGGCATCGGAAGGCGCAAGGCCCCCCGAAGACCGAGATCCAACTGCGTCCGTGGCAACCCAAACCGACGGACCAAGCCCACCTCCCGCCATCGCCGCGCGGTCAACCGAGAAGGCTGTCAATCCGGAGATAGCCAAGCTCGTGGAACAATTGCGAGCTTTGAACGACGTTCGTCGCTTCGCCCTGGCCACTGAGCAGATACCTCCCATCGACTTCAAGCCCGCGGAGCACAGAGCCACGCCGTTTCCGAGCAAGACGTTCACCCGTGTCGTTGGTTTTTCAGTCAACGCCGGGTTTCAATCAAAGGGCGGCTCTGAGTGTACGTCGGCAGTCAGCGCCACGGGTACCCTATGTCCCAACGTCGTACTACCCGGCGCGCCCCTGGATGCTCCGCAAGTCCAACGCCTGCTGGCGATCGCCCCGCAACCCCCAGAACGGGTCACTACGTGCGCCACACTCCCTTCTCACGCCTGGGTCTTTTACGACGGCGATCTGCCCGTGGCGGAGTTGATCGTCAGTTTCGGGTGCGGTACCTGGTCGCGCTCCGACTACGTGCTGCAGCCGGAGCAGCTCGTTGAACTGCGGCGTCTTTGCCGCCAGTCGGGAATGCTTGGATGCGACGCTGGGGCGAGGGAGGAACGCGGAGCCCTGTGGGACGCTGCCGTCGCAGAATGGACTGAGCGCGACTTCGAACCGAGTTTATTTGCAGCACATCAAGGACCAATGGCCCGGAGGCTGCGACCGCTCGCGACCGGCATCGACCAACAAGAGCGCCTCGTCGATCTCTCAGACAGGGAGAAGAGGCTGTTGTGCCGATGGAACCTGCAGCACTCGGTGTGGCGCCATCGTGCGGGGAGTGGTTTCGGTTTCTTCGAAGACGACCAACGCTACGTAGTAGAGGTTCATCGCCTGAGCGACTGCGTCGCGGCGTTCCCTACCTGTGAACACACGCTCGCTGAGCTCTCTGCTTGCGTCGATTGGGCTCAACGAGGCGATCCCTGGTTTCGAATGCCACAGGTCGCATCGTGCCGCGCCCAACGAAGCTGCGTGTGGGGCTACAGCACCGCAGTGCATCCCTGCGACAAACACGTGCCGAACCTCGTCCCCTGCGCCCCCGGCGTGAAGTGAACGAGGACACCACCGCCGTTGTCCCAAGTTCGAGCCCTAGGTAGCCATCACCTTCGTACGCCGCCGCCGCAAACGGTTTACGAAACGCGTGCATGCAGAAGTACGTGCAAAAAGCGAACGCTGCCGTCGACAGATTGAACCACCACACCGACAGTCCAGAGTGCCGTCCGTCGCTTTCGCTCATGCTCTGGACCGAATCACACCGAGCCGGTGGATACAAGCAAACGATTGGTGCCGGCCCCGGTGACGCCTCGCGCGCTGACGTCACTAGTGGAGCTGGTTGCGCACGCCCAGAGCGACTACTGTTTCGGTGCGCTTGGCTTCACCGGACTGTGCTCAGCTGAGCGTCGAGCTGAGCATGTCGAGGATGTTCGTCCAGCCACCATTGTGGTTGTCGCGAGACTCTTCGGTGGACAAGCCGGTGTGGTGCAACGTCACCTGGCGCCGGGCACATGAATTGCTGCAGTGCATTGGCATCTAGCCAGGCCTCGAACACGGCTTTGCGAGGGGCTCGGATGGTCTTCTTGATGGTGAGTTCGTGTTGGTCAGTCATTGTCTTTCTCCTCGTTGGTTGTTGATTCGAGATGCTGAGCGAGCGCATCGAGCCGCTCGCCCCAGAAATGGCGATGGGTGTCGAGCCAGCGATGGGCGAGATCGACACTTCTGGGACCCACCTCCAGCCAATGGGTTCGGCCGGTCACGTGTCGGACTACCAGCCCCGCCTCCTCGAGCACTTTGATGTGCTTCGAAACGCCGTTCAGAGACATCGAGAAGGCCGCTGCCAGATCCGTCACACGCAGCCGTCCGGCTTCGCGCAATAGGACGAGGATCCGGCGCCGAGACGTATCCGCAAGCGCCCGAAATACGGTGCTGAGGGTCGCTTCGTCGTCGCTCGCGGCGGGACTGAGTTCGTCTCGACGCTCAACCATGAGGTTGAATATACTCCCCAGTCCACAATGGTCAACCATGAGGTTGAATAAAAAATGCTCGAGCGACGGGTTTGACATCCCGGCGTAACCCCTCAAGAAACTTCGAATGACGGAAGTCGACGGCGCGTCCAGAACGGTCGCGATAAGTGGGGCGTCGGGCCTGATCGGGAGCCATCTGGCGAGCCACCTGGCGTCCGCCGGCTGGCGCGTGCTCCGACTCGTCCGCGCCGAACCCAAGGGGGCTGACGAAATTGGGTGGTCCCCGGCCGAGGGCCGCGTGGACCTGGAACAACTCCAAGGAGTGGATGCGATCGTTCATCTGGCGGGTGAAAGTCTCACCAGCGGGCGGTGGACCAAAGAGCGCAAGCGGCGCATCGTCGATAGTAGGGTGCAAGGCACCCGGACTCTCGCCAAGGCGATCATGCATATGGAGAACCCGCCCAAGGTTTGGTTGAGTGCTTCAGCGATTGGGTACTACGGGGACTCTGGCTCTGAAGAACGACTCGAGACGAGTCCCCCTGGCGACGGCTTCCTGTCCGAGGTATGCGTCGCGTGGGAGGCGGAAGCTCTTGCCGCCAACGCGAGTACGCGCGTCGTGTGTACGCGCCTTGGGATCGTCCTGTCGAAAGAAAGTGGCGCACTGGCTACGATGCTGCCGTTCTTCAAACTTGGTTTGGGTGGCAAGGTGGGGAGCGGCAAGCAGTACATGAGTTGGATCTCGATGACCGACTTGTGTCGTGCGCTCGAGTTCTGCCTGGGTCACGATGATATCTCTGGTCCCGTCAACGTCGTGGGGCCAAAGCCGTCAACGAACGCCGAATTCACGCAAGCGCTGAGTCACTGCTTGGGGGTTATCGCGGTCCTGCCGATCCCACCGTTCGCTTTGAAAGTACGTTTTGGCGAATTCGCCGCCGAAGCTCTCTCGAGCCTCAAGGTGCGCCCTGACGTTCTGCAGAGCCATGGCTTCTCGTACCAGCATCCGGACGTGGAGGTCGCTCTGCGCGCAGCCCTGGCAGACTGACGAGACGACGGCGCACTTCTCAATTGGCGGCGCGTCGAGACGCCACAGCTGCGGCATACTCGTTGCACGCCCGAACCAGGTCCTCGTCGTGTTCGTGCTGCAGCAGACCAGCGACGAGGCGTGCGCAGAAGGCATCACCCGCTCCCACGGGGGAGGGACAATCGCCAGTTGCCGACCGCAAGTCCGCTGCGGGCGCAGAAACGAAACCACCAACCCGATGGAGCTCGGCGCCGCGCCGGCCGAGAGTCAGCGCGACGAGTTGCACGCTGCTGTGGGAGAGCAACCACTGGACGCCGTCGGTGGTATCGAACCGTCGTTGCAGCTGTGCTAGCTCCTGTTCGTTCAGTTTGATGACGCTTGCCGCTTCGATGCACTGTTGGAGCAGGTCTGGCGGCAGCGGTTGTCCTCGCAAGTTTAGATCACACACCCGCACGCAGCCGTCCGGCAAGAGCTCCGACAGCGCTGACAAGTGCTGCGCAGCCATCGTGGTTCTTTGAGCCAGCGTCCCGAATATGAACGCGTTGCACTGGGGCAACGAGCGAGCCAAGTCCTCGTCGAGGTCCAAGCGACTCCAGTCCATCCGCGCCTGCATGCTGTACCTCGGCTCATCCAAAGAGAGATCGACCCGTACGCGACCCGTCGAAAGCTCGGTATCCTTGCCCACGAAGCTGACACCTACGCCCTGGCGACGCAGCACTTCGATGGCGCGGGTTCCCAGCTCATCGCTGCCGACGCGGCTCTTCAGTGCCACCGGGATACCCAGCCTCGCCAGGTGAATGGCGACATTGCACGCGCATCCGCCAAGTGAACGTTCTTCGCCCAGGTCGTCGTACTCGTCCCAAAGTAGCTCTCCCCAGGCTAGGGCGAAGCGTGTCATTGCCGGAGCTCCAGCCAGGGGACGTTGCAGCTCGATGCCGGGCCGCTCCGCGCTTGAAATGTCAGCTGGACGGCGCCAAGGTTGCCGCGGCTCATTCTGTAGAGTCTCATACGCGCCGCCGCGTGGGGCAAGCATGCTCACGCCCTTCTCAGTTGGAGCCTTCGTCCGCATCCCGTAGCATTCTGCTTTCGACCGGAGCAGAGCGGGCTATAACTCGGCACATGACCGAACAAACGCTGGTCGAACTGGTCAAGAGTCATGCCCTGAGTTGCTTGCCGGCGACGATGCAGCGCCTCACCGGCTACCTGCGTATCCCAGCCATCTCCTGTGACCGTCGCCATCACGACGATGTTCGGAAACTGGCCGAGCGTATCGCTTCCGATGTTGCGGAACTGGGTTTCGAGCGATCACGCGTGCTGGAGATTGACGGTGCGCTGCCACTGGTGGCCGCAGAGCGCCGTGTCGCGGGGCCCGACAAGCCAACGCTCCTCATCTACGGCCACTTCGACCTTCAGCCAGTAGAGGGTGAAGCGTGGGACCACCCGCCTCACGACCCGATCATCAAAGACGGGCGGCTCTATGCGCGAGGTTCAGCGGACGACATGGGTGGCTGGGTTTCGCATCTCGCGGCGTTGGAAGCCTGGTTGAGTGTCGCGGGGGACCTCCCATTGAATGTGAAGCTCGTCATCGAAGGTGAGGAGGAAATTGGCTCGCCAAATCTCGAGCGCTACATGGATACCTACCCGGACATCTTTGAAGCGGACGTCATGGTGCTGACGGACTGCGAGAACCCATCGCCAGAAGTGCCGGGGCTGACGAAGAGTCTACGCGGACTGTACGAGGTCGAGCTTGCCTGTGAAGCGTTGCGTTCCGATGCGCACTCCGGGCTTTGGGGCAACATGGCGCCGGACGCAGGCAACGCGCTCATTCTGCTATTGGCGCGCCTGTTGGACGAAAATGGTCGTTTTGGCCTGGCTCGCATGCAGGTGAGCGACGACGACGCCAGCGAGCTGAGCGAAGTGCCTCTGGACGAGCAGACGGTGAGGCAGGGCGCGCACCTGGTCGACGGCGTTCCACCGTTGCCGCTGGAGGGCAAGAGCCCAGCGGAGTGGCTTTGGAGGCAACCCGCACTCACTGTGCTTTCCACGACCTTTCCGCGCGCCGAGCAGCACAAGAACGCCATTCGTGCGCGTGCCTCCGCCGTGCTCTCGATTCGCGTCGCGCCCGGGCAGACGCGTCAAGAGGTCCGAAAGGAACTGGAGCGAGTTGTGCTCTCGGCGCCCCCTGGCGGTGTACGAGTGACGCTGCAGGACCGGCCGGGGTCGGGGGAGAGTTGGTTGTACGTTCCCAAAGGCGTTGCGTTCGAGGCGGCGGATCGCGCCTACGAAAAGGCCTGGGGGCGCCCGCTACTTGCGATCGGCATCGGGGGCTCGATCCCGTTCGTCGCGCTGTTCGGGCGCAGGTACGCGAACCTCCCGCTCATCCTCAACGGGGTCCTGGACCCGGCAAGCGGCTGCCACGGCCCAAATGAGTCGCTGCACTTGGGTGTCTTCGAAAAAGCCATCGTGGCGAACATTCACTTGCTGGATGAGCTCGGTCAGCTCGATCGCTCACAACTCACCGGCTAGCTCGGTGAGTTCTCGCCCGCCCGCGAGCGAGGACGGAACTCACCAGAACTAGCAAGTACGCTAGCAGTCCGCTGGACGGTTTGGCGCCTCTGCTGTTGATCGCGCAGCTTTCCCCGCCTCTGGGCTCTGGGTCACTGCAACGCGCCTCGAATTCGATGCGCTCCTCGTCGGGCGCGTCGATTTCGCCCGCTATCTCGACGAGGAGCGCCACTGTGGCAGCGCCCGCGGGCAGGCACCGTTGGTGTTCATCGTCTGGACACCTGGGCAAGCTGAGGTCCAAGCCAACGTCGTCGTCGAAGGCTACCTGCCCATACGGCACCACGACAAACGGCTCCCCGTCGTTGATCCGCAAGCTCACCGAAAGCAGGTTTTCGAACGGCAGCACCGTCTCGTCCGGCACCCAGCGCAGATCGTACCAGGCGTCCGCGTCACAACCGCGTACTTGGTCGACGTCGAAGAGCGCCTCGAGCTGCCCCACCGTCATCGGCAACTCGGCGGCGGGCGTCACGCGCAACGTTGTCGCGTGCGTCAGCACGCCAGACGGAGCTGCGCACTCGAACTCGACGGAATATTCCCCGCTCTGCAAAGCCTGCTCCGTCCGCACCAGCTGCGCGGTTCCATCCGGGAGGTCTTCCAGCTCGACCTCGATGACAGTGCCTTCGGAGTCCACGAGCCGCACTTCTTCGACTGGACCCGTGCCTTCGTAAATCACCAGGGCGACGTCACCCTCGGCCACCTCAGGTGCCCCCAGGCCGAAGGAGCAAGGCTCGACGGCTTTCAATTCGTAGCCTGGGAGCTCCGGCTTCGGACCCGGGATGAGGGAGCCCGTTTGCCCACCGAAGTCCGGACGCGCCGAACTCGAGCACGCGACGGCTCCGCCCGCCGCAAGCGGCAGGAGCAGACCGAGGCGCCACCTACCGACGGACGAACTGACGGAACTGCCTCGCATCAATGTTCCTCTCGCTCGACTCCCCGACTTCGCCGGCGTTTCTGACCTGTCCGAGCAAGGTGAAGAGCGAGCGCGACACTCGTCCAGATGGGCCACATGGACCACCGCGCGGGCGGACTACCGAACGCACAGGCCGCGCCGTCGATGCGGTCGCGCTCGCAGTCGACCTGAAATTCGAGTGTTGTAGGGGCGGGCTGCAGGTTTTCCCCGGGGAGCAGCGCCGCGAGTTGCAGCTGGGTCGGCCCGGGCTGCAGACAGCGCTCACCGCCTGGTACTGGACACGTTGGCAGGCTGAAGACCAGGCTGCCGCCCGAGAGCTCCACTTGGCCGTAGTCGACGATGGTGAACGTTGCCCCCGAGTTGAGGCTCACCGTCAGAGCGAGTAGATCCAGGTATTGCTCGAGGGCGGGATCCGGTGTCCACACGATGTCGTACCAGCGGTCGTCGTCACAGCTTCGCGTTGCATTCGGCTCGAACAGAGGTTGCAGTGTGCCGGACGTTTCAGGGAGGTCCTTTGGTGACGCGACCTCCACGGTGGTGGTCTGGGTTCGGACCATCGTGCCATCGTTGCACGCGAGCTCGAGCTGGTATTCACCTTGTGCCAGCGCTGCCTCGGTCCGCACAACCTGGGCGCTGCTCCCAGCGATGCTTTCGAGCTCGATGTCGACGGGATCGCCGTTTTCGTCGATGAGGCGCACTTCGGAACTCCCGGCGGTGTCTGGGTACAGCACCGCTGCGACGTCGCCCTCTGTGACCACCAGCCGCCCCGGCGCTCCGACCAGGGAACAGGGCGAGGCCGTGCGCAGGGTTAAGCCGGGCACGGCCGGATCATGCCCAGGAATGAGGGATCCGGTCTGCCCGCCTTCGTTCAGGCCCTCCCCGGATAGCTCGGCCGCCGACTCCGTGTCACTGGCGCACCCGGCAGCCAGCGCCGCCCAGGCCAACACCACCGCCGACAGCTTGCGCATGGCCCATACTCTCGTGGAATGCCAGTGGCCGCCAGTACTGTTTGGAACATATCGTGGCGCAGGTTCGCGCCACCACGCACGGATCTGTTAGATTCACCCCTCAGCCGCGGCCGTCCAACACGAGCAACTGCCCGATCATGTACGACCCAGGCGGGCCCAACAACGCGCGGACCGTCGAGGCCACATCGGAGGGCCTTAGCGCCCGATCGGGCCTGGCTTGCTTCATCTCGTCCAAGAGAAGCTCGTCATCCTCGTTCAGCAGGGCACGAACGCAGACCGCGTTGACGCGACAGCGCAGTCGAAGTGCGGCGCCCATTCGACGTTGGAGTCGGGCTCGGCACAGTGCGACCTCGGTTTCCGCTTGCGGCTCCAACAGACGATCCCACACGTCGACGAGCAGCAGATGTTCGAAGCCGCTGTCTGCCAAGGTCCTCAACAAGTGATGGGCTGTTTCGTCCGTCTGCTCGTGATCGGCTGCGATCACCGCACTCGTTGCAACACAGCCTCGGACCAGATGTTCGAGGTCGGGCGTTGCGGCAAAACGGTGGAGTTCGCTTTGGACCAAGGAGGCGTCGAGGGCCGTTAGGCGGTCCACGTCACTACCTGTCATAAGTAAACGACTGCCGCTCCTCGCCAGGGAGTGACAGATGGCGTGCATCACAGGCTCATCTGCACCGATGACCAGGTATTCGTGCTCACCCTCGGTGTTCGGACCAGCCTGGGATTGTGGGCCGCTGGCGTTATGTTCAGCACTAGCCACGACTGCGCCCAGGCCTTTTGCAGAACTCTTCTTCAATTGTCGTCGCCTCAGCTACGCTGCGCCGCATGCCCGCACGCGCCATCTCCTCGGGGACGATCTCCTTCGGCCTCGTGTCCATTCCCGTCAAGCTCTACACGGCTACCTCGCCGCAGCAAGCCCGTTTCAACATGCTGCACGGGGAGACCAAGAGCCGGGTCAAACAGCAGTACATCGTTCCAAGCAGCGGTGAGGTCGTCGAGCGTAAGTCACTCGTCAAGGGCTACGAATACGCCAAGGGGCAGTACGTGGTTTTCTCCGAGGAGGAGTTGAAGGCGCTCGAAGCCAAGCGTTCCAGCAGCCTCGACATCAAGGAATTCGTGCCGCTCGAGAGCGTGGACCTGATCCAGGTGGAAAAGACCTACTACCTCGGTCCGGACAAGGGTGGAGACAAGGCGTACCGCTTGCTCGCCGAATCGATGCGGGCCACGGACAAAGTGGCTGTCGGAACTTGGGCCGCCAAGGGCAAAGAACAGCTCGTCATCATCCGTCCTTACAAGGATGGCTTGATGTTGCACCAGATGTTCTACGCCAACGAGGTGCGCGCCTTCGATGACGTGGAAACCGGCGCTACCTTCGAGTTTTCAGACGTGGAGCGCGAGTTGGCCAAGAAGCTCATCCAAGAGCTCAGCGTGGACGCGTTTTCGCCCGAGAACTTCAAGGACCAGTACGCGGAGCGGGTGCAGGCTGCTGTCGAACAGAAGGTGGCAGGCCAGGAAGTGCACGTGGCCCAAGAGGTACCGCAGGCGCAGATCATCGATCTGTTCGAGGCGCTCAAACAAAGCCTGAGTCAGGCGCAAGGTCTGGCTCCAGAGCTCGCAAAGACTGGAGAAGCCTCCCCAAAAGCTGAGGCGCCTGCCGAGGACGTGCAGGCAAAGCCGGTCAAGAAAGCCAAGCCGGCAGCATCCAAGAAGGCCAAGAAGAAGACTGGCACCTGAGCCTGGCAAGGGATCAGCAGTTCCGCTCGAACCATGGATCTGCCGTCCCCGCGCCCCGTTCGGCGAAAACGTCCTACTTCTTCTTGTCGGGTGGTGTCAGGATCACGCCAGCGAGCACGACGTTGCCGTTTTCCAGCTTGTCGTATTCGAGCACCATGTTGTCGTAGTAGTGACGCTCGACGGTTGGGAAGGGCGCCTTTTGCTGCTCCGCTTCGGGGACGACTGCTCGTGACTTTGGCTCCCCGATATCCTTGACCACGTATGCGGGGTACATGCCCAGAGCGGCACCTTCGGCGAAGCGTCCGTTGAACACGCCGTAGGTGTCGTTGGGCTTGTCCGAGAACCTTCGTTCGTCACCGTGGATACGGATCTCGCGCACGCCGCCGTCTGGGCCAAAGCGGAAGTCCACGGCGTGTCCGACGTAGCGGCAAACTTCCTTCGTCTTCTCGGTGCACTTGGCGACCATCAATCGTTCGACGGTGTCGACCGTGGCGCCAAAACGAATCGCCCCAACACCTTGACCGGGAAAGATACCGAGGGGCGGCCCCACGGGGACTTGGAACTTCTTGGGTTTGTACCCCTCGAGCACCGCGACGGTGGCTCCCGGTTTAGTCACCAGGTTGGGTTGCTTTACAGTGCCGTCAGCGTTCGCTCCGGCTTTGGCCGAGGGTGCGTCCGCCGCGGTCGGCGCCGTCCCTTGGCTCTGTCCGCTCCCAGCTTCGTTGGGTTCCTTCTTCTTGCAGCCGGTGCTGACGACCAGAGCTGCGGCGAGTACGGCGACGATGAAACGGGTACGCATGAAACCTCTGCTGTTACAGTCAAACGCTCCGAGTATTCCCGGGCATGTCCACGTAGCGTTGTGCCACCGGCATACGCCTGCCGGAACCGAACGCCTTGTGGGTAATGATGAGCCCAGGTGCGGCCTGTTTGCGCTTGTACTCGGCCCCCCGAACCAGCCGCACCACTTGCTCTACGACGTTGGCGTCGAAGCCCTGGGCGACTAGCTCTTCGGCACTCTGGTGCTTTTCGACGTAGCCTTCGAGAATCGGATCGAGCACCTCGTACGGGGGCAACGAATCCTCGTCCTTTTGGTCGGGGCGCAATTCGGCGGAAGGGGGCTTGTCGATGGTGTTTTGCGGGATGCGCTCCTTCTCCCGGTTCACCCAGCGGGCCAATCTGTAGACCATCGTCTTCGGCACGTCGCTGATGACCGCCAACCCGCCAACCATGTCCCCATAGAGCGTGCAGTAGCCAACGGCGATCTCGCTCTTGTTCCCTGTGGTTAGCGGCAGGGCGCCCGAGCGGTTGGACAGGGCCATGATGGTGGCCCCGCGAATGCGCGCCTGGACGTTCTCCCAGGTCACGTCGCCGTCCCGCGCGGTCGACAGTCGATCTAGCGGAGCGGTAAGGTGCTGGATGTACGCCGCAAACATGCCGTCGATGTCGACCAACTCGAAGCGGAGTCCGAGATTGTGGGCGAGCTGTCGCGCGTCGTCGACGGAGTGGGCGGAGGAGTAGCGCGTCGGCATGGCCACGCCGACCACGTTTTCTGCGCCGAGGGCGTCTACTGCGATGGCGGCCACCAACGCCGAATCGATACCCCCACTGAGTCCCAAAACCGCGCGAGAGAATCCACACTTTCGCGCGTAGTCCCGGACCCCCATCACCAGGGCGCGGTACGCTGCTTCTTCCACCTCCGGCATCGACTCGATTCGCCCGCCATCAGTCAATGAGGCCGTCAACACGTCCTCATCAAAAGCTCTGGCGCGCGCTATGACCTCACCATTGCCATCAAAAAGAGCACTTCGCCCGTCGAACAGCAGCTCATCGTTGCCACCCACTTGGTTGACCATGGCTACCGCGACCCCGCGGGCTCTCGCCAGGCCAGAAAAGAGCGCCTCACGTTGCTCGAGCTTGTGCAGGGTGAACGGGCTGGCGGAGAGGTTGATGATCAGATCTGTCTGTTCCTTGGTGCATTCCAGGAGAGGGTCTTGCCCGTAGCGTCCCGCTAGCTCAGGCATGCCTCCCCAAGCATCTTCGCAGATACTCACCACACAGCGCAGTCCGGCGTGCACGAAACGCCCCACGGAGGTCCCCGGCGAGAAGTGTCGTTGCTCGTCGAAGACGTCGTAGTTCGGCAGCAACACTTTGGAGGAGCGCATCAACACCTTCCCTCCCACCGCTACCACGGCGTCGTTCGTCAGTCGCTGCTGCTCGTTGCCTACCGTGCCGAACACCAGCGGTACCTCCCCCGTCTGCTCGATGAGGCGTTCTGTCCAGCGCTGCACGTGCGCGACAAAATGGGGTTGGTCCAAGAGATCCCGCGGCGGGTACCCAACGACCGCAAGCTCTGGGCAAAGAACCAGGTCCGCTCCTTGCTGCTCTGCTTGGCGCAACCCAGAGACGATTCTGTCGACGTTGCCGCTGAAATCGCCAACGGTGGGATTGTGCTGCAGCAGGGTAACGTTCATGTGATCGTGAGGGCGTCCGGCGGGTGGTCCTGCCCGCCATGAAGCACCCAAGCGT
>JBNKUV010000030.1:0-5071 GCA_050298815.1 Polyangiaceae bacterium | reverse complement strand
CGAGTGATGTACCTCGCCAGCCGCTCCAACTGCTTCCTGTCATGCCCGTGCACCCATTGCCGACCGTACAAATTGATCCCCCGAACCTCCGCTACGGGCAGGTCAGGAAGCGCAGTGTCTCCGGCAGACTCGGCGGCTTCCCCAGACATCAGTCGCAGCGATGGTGCGCGTAGCAAACCATCGCCTAGGGACCCGGCGACCGGGCCCCGCGCTGGCATGCCAGCGTGGGTAGGAGCAAGGGAGGCTGCCCTGCCCTATCGCCGCCAACCTGGACCCCCAAGGCTGCTGCGTCATAGCAAGCAGCCAGCGCGGGATGCTCGAGCTGCACCTCAGTCGGCTCGGAGTGAGCCTCATCGGGATCGAGACTGCGGCCGTGCTTCTTCAGAATCATCTCGACGCGATCAGCGATGCGACCGGCGATCTCAGTCGTTTCTGCACGGGTTGGCGTCGGCAAGTCGTGGAAGGTGAGAGGACTGTCGTAGCGACTGGCGTTGTCGAGAACGTAGACGCCGTCGAGGTACAAGATGTGGAAGTGCACGTTGAGCCGCAGGGCGGAATCCACGCGCTGCACGGCACCAACGGCACCGGTCAAAGCGTCGCTTACGCTCGACAGACCCATCAGTTTTTTCGCTCGCCACTTCAGCGAGCGTCCGAGCTCCGCGATGACCGCGGCGAGGATGTCGGCACAAAGGCGCTTGTCGTAGCCGAGCAACGCACGAAGTCCCCACGGCAGGGAACAGATCCAGTGCCGCACCGGCGCTTCTGGCAGCACTCGCTGCTCCAAGTGCACACCGGTATCGGCCATGCGCCGAGCGACGCAACCTGGACAGAAGCCGCGACGTTTGCAGCTGAACGCGACGAGCTGGGAGTAGCCGCAGCTGCGACACTCGAGCAACAGGCAGGGGCGCGCTAGGCCCCAGCCACCAGGCTGGGGCCTTTGCGCTTTCCGAGGGCTTCGGGGCAACCTCTCGCGTCTGCGACGCTCGCTCGTTGGCGCGAATCCCCTCGCTCCGTACCCATTCGCGGCGGGCGCAGACGCGCTGCAGCTCCATTCCGTTACCCGATGCAGCGCTGCAGTCCTCCTGGCGGACGGCCCCACGACGAGGCGCGACGTGGGGGCTGGCCGTGCCTCACGCCGCCTTGTTGCCCTGGTCGACGAAAGGGTGGAGCTGGTTGCGGACGATGTTGGTGGGTACAGGGAACGTTTCCGGGTTTACGACTCCGACCCCTACCGGTTCCAACCCGGGCTCGTAGACGAACGTCCCGAAGAGCATGTCCCAGAGTGTGGTGGCGCTTGCGAAATTGCCTGCCTCTTCGAGCTTCGTAGAGTGATGAAGCCGATGATGTACGGGCGTCATCAGCACGTAGTTGAGCTTGCCGAGTGCGACCTGGACGTTGGCGTGCACGGCGAAGGACTGCAGAGTGAGGACGTACCCGGCAACTACGATGACCTCGCTTGAGAAGCCCAGGGCCAAAAGGGGAACGCTTTTGGCCAAACCGCTGTAGAGCGTGTTGATGAAGTGAATCGTATTGTTGTTCCAGGCGTTCACCTTGTCCGGCGTATGATGAATCCCATGTGCCTTCCAGAGCCAACCCAGATGCCCCCACCGGTGGAGCCAGTAGCCGGCAAAGTCGCCTGCGAGGATCGCGGCAGGAAGGGCCAACCAAAAGGGCAAACCATTGTTCCAAGCTCCCAGCTGGGCAACAGCGAACGCGATACCGAGTTTGGTCAGCGCATCCACGGCGCCGTTCATTCCGAAGTACAGCGAGTCACGGAGCAACTCTTTCCGATCCGCGTGCCACTCCTTGCGGTGAGGCAGGACGAACTCGAGTACCATCAGAGCGACCGCGGAACCAATGAGCGCGGGGAACGCGACCGCCTCTGGGGGAAAGTCAGCGAGGACGGCCCAGGTCAACACGATGGCGTTGGCGATGAGGACGGCTGGATAGGCGATGTAACGCGCGAGAGACCGCGCGGTGTGGGGGATGGGGTGAGTCAGCGTTTGCAGTGTTGAAGTTGTCATGGCCGTCGATAAAGCGAGACGCGTGCCAACTAGAAAAACAACGCTATTTCCAAACTTTATGACTCCTCTGCTCTTCAAGTGTCCGGTGCGGTCAGGCGTCCGCGGTGCATCGGACAGCTCGCGGACACTTGAGTGGACACTTGGCGGACGCGAGTCCATCATGCGGCTCGATGCCCGTTTCTCGCGATGATCTGCCGCTGACCACCGCGCACTTGTCTTATCTGCTGGATACGTGCGGCGACGGCTTTGTGGTGTGCGATGCGGAGCAGAGCATCGTGCTCATCAATCGTGAGGCAGAGCGCATCTTCGGTTTCGAAGAGGGAGAGCTCTTGGGCGAGCTCGTGACGACGTTGATGCCCGAGCGCTACGCCAAGCGGCACGACGAGGCATTTCGCCGTCGCGTCGCGGCGCCTCAGCAGATGCCCATCCGCTACGTAGAGGTCCACGGGCGCAAGAAGTCGGGAGAGGAGTTTCCGATGGAGGTGCGCTTTACGTTCACGCCCCTGGGCGACGTCAAGTACTTCACTGGCTCGGTTCGTGACGTATCCGCCCAAGTCGCCGCGCGAGAAGAGCTCGAGAGGCGCGCCGCGGAGATCGAGCGTCTGCGCAAGGAGCTCGAACAAGAGCGCGACTACTTGCGCGAAGAGGTGAAAGCGTCGGGGCAGTTCGGCGACATCATCGGTCATAGCCCGGCCCTCGGGAGAGTCCTCGCACAGGTGGAGGCGGTCGCAAAGACCGACGCGACCGTGTTGGTCTTCGGGGAATCCGGCGCCGGAAAGGAGCTGATCGCCCGCGCCATTCACGAGCAGAGCCCGCGCGCAGCCAAGGCGCTGGTCAAAGTCAACTGCGCGACGGTCCCGCGCGAACTCTTCGAAAGCGAGTTTTTCGGACATCGAAAAGGAGCGTTTACGGGCGCCCATCGCGACCGGGTCGGGCGCTTTCAGCTCGCCAACGGCGGCACACTCTTCCTTGACGAAGTCGGTGAGATCCCGCTGGAGCTGCAAAGCAAACTCCTTCGCGTACTCCAAGAGCAGGAGTTCGAACGCGTCGGAGACGAACGCACCCAGAAGATCGACGTGCGAATCGTCGCCGCGACGAATCGCGACCTGCGTGAAGAGGCCAAGGCGGGTCGCTTCCGCGAGGACCTCTATTATCGCCTCGGCGTCTTTCCCATTGAGCTGCCCCCACTCCGCGAACGCAGCGAGGACATCATCCCGCTGGCACTCCACTTCTTGGCCCGAGCGGCACAGAACCTCAAGGTGCCCGTCCCCAAACTGCCAACCGCCGTTGCGGAACGACTGCGAGCGTATGTGTGGCCCGGCAATATCCGCGAGCTGCAGAACGTAATGGAGCGCGCGGCCATCTTGGCGATGGGCGGCGCGGTCAGCGAAAGCATGCTCGCCATCGACCTCACAGAAAACCACAGTCCGCACAAGCCTTCTCCCACCCCGCGCCGCTCGAGCGCGCCAGACCTCGATGCAACTGCGGTCCGTCGAGCACTCGAAGAGCACGACGGCAACATCGCCCATGTTGCTGCCGCACTGGGGCTCAGTCGCCAGGCGTTGTATCGCCGCCTCGACAAGCTCGGGATCGAGCGCCCCACCAAGAAGTAGTCCGCGGACACCACCGGACGGTGTCCGCTCGCGAGCGGACAGGCTAAGTGGTGCGCGAAACGGTGTGTTTTCCTGCGTGCGCGCAATTGGCACGTGGCGTGCTCTTGGGGCGTGTGAACAACACCAGAAAGGAACTCACCATGTACTGCCTCTATCGCGAATACATCCTGCCCCGTGGCGTCGAGAGCGCCATGAACAAGCCCGAGCACCGGAAGCTGCGCGCCAAGGTGCTTCGCAACGCCTACGGCAACGTCATCGAGGTGGGGTTTGGCGCGGGACTGAACCTGCCCTTCTACCCGCACGACGTGAAACGCATCCACGCGATCGAGCCAGCAACCCTCAACCAACGGCTAGCGCAGAAGCGGGTCGAGCAGTGCGCCATTCCGGTCGAATTCAGCGGCCTAGACGGCCAAAACCTCCCCTTTGAGGCAGGTGTGGCGGATACCATCGTCAGCACCTGGACGCTATGCAGCATTCCCAATCTGGACAAGGCGCTGCAAGAGTTCAGGCGCGTGTTGAAGCCCGGGGGGCGCCTGCTGTTCCTGGAGCACGGGCACTCGCCGGACGCTTCCGTCAGTCGTCGCCAGCGCTGGCTCAACCCCGTGCAGAAGGTATACGCCGGTGGCTGCAAGCTGGACGTCCACATGGACCAAGTCATTGCTCAGTCCGGTTTCGACGTTGCCAAGCTGGAAACCTACTACATGCCGGGCCCTCGTCATGCTTGCTACATGTACGACGGCATCGCGCTCAATCACTAGGCAAGGGCGGCAAACATGGCACCACTCGTCGTTTGGCTTCTCGCCTTCCTCGGTTTGAGCGTCGCCGCGCGCTTCGGCCTAAAGACTTCCCTTCCACGCTCCACGCGCCTCGCTCTGGCGTTGACTCTACTGTTCACCACGGTCAGTCACTTCACCATGACCGCGTCTCTCGCCACGATGTTGCCCCCAGAAGTTCCGGAGCCGGAACTCATCGTGCAAGCCTCGGGCCTCTTCGAGCTATGGCTGGCACTCGCGCTCGTGCTCGTGCCCCAGCACCGTCGAGAGCGTGCGCTGGGGTGGCTGACTCTCGGATTCCTGCTCGCCATCTTCCCGGCAAACGTGTACGCGGCGGTCTTCGGCACCGGCCCCGCCGAGCAGTTCGGAGTGAGCTACCTGTGGTTCCGCGCGCCCTTGCAAGTCTTTTTCATGGCAGCGAGCTGGTACGCCACGCTCTCGAAGGATGCCGGGCGTGCTCTGGATGCTACGTCAGCGTCACCGCGCCGTGCGGTATCGCACAGCACCGCCTGAGGCCCAATAGGTATCGCTGGGCGTGGATGCTCGCGCATGTGTTCCGCGCTGACGTTGAGATATGCGTGAAGTGCGGCGGCTGTATGCGTTGGGTCGAGGTTGCGAAGACTGAAGCGGCCGCCCACCGACTGATGGTGCAGCTCGGCTA
>JBNKUV010000029.1:0-5226 GCA_050298815.1 Polyangiaceae bacterium | reverse complement strand
GACTCGGCTCGGCGCTGCCGGTCACGGGCTTCGTTGCTCGAAGCAGGCCTCGTCCCGTGCACTCGAAGCCCGTCTCCAGCTCACAGTTCACGTCGCAGCCGTCACCCGAGTACGCATTGCCGTCGTCGCATGCCTCGCTGGGCACTGACGATCCCATCTCCGCAAATGGCCTCACACGTGCCGTCCGCTGCGCAGCTCGAACTCAGTTGGCAGCCCGACGTACAACCATCGTCTTCGACCGTATCGCCATCGTCGCAGCGTTCACCCCCTTCAACGATTCCGTCACCACACGACGCAAGTCGACATGGTTCACCAGCGTTCTCGCACACGTAGCCACGCTCCAAGCGACACTGCGCGTCGCATCCATCTGAGTCGACGAGGTTGCCATCGTCACACTCTTCGCCTACCTGCAACGTGCCCTCCCCACACGCAGGCTGACACTCGAAGCGAGGCGTGACAAGCGGCCAATCGGAACGCTGCGTTCTGGTGATCGTCCCCGAACCTGAGTATGGTGCACGGATGACCATCGGTCGGCGTGGTAGAGTAGCTGCCTGGGGATTGGCCGGTGCGCTGCTGGGTGTGGGTGTATTTTCGAAATGGGCGGAAGCGGACTGTGGTCCACCTACGTGGCCGGTGGCGTTGAATGCGGTCACCGCTGGCGATGGGGAGGCGACGGACGAAACGTGGCCGCAAGCGGGTACGTTGACTGCCTATGAGGGTCATGTTCATCTGGTGACGACGGCCGCATTCAAAGCGGGCGCTGTAGCCCGGGTGGAGGCCGATCGATGAAGGCCGAGCATTGGGCGTTCATCTGGTGCTTCGCCGTTACGTCCACAGTGGCGTTGTCGTCAGGGGGATGCTCGACAGGTGACGAGTGCGCCCCAGTGCAGAGCCTGCCCGACGCGCAAGAGCCCTTCGACAACGTCGAGTTCAGCAGCTACGACGAAGGTGGCAACAGCGCAGCGCTGGGGTTCGAAGTGGACCAGGCCACTTTGGAGCTCACCGGAGGCACAGTCGTCATCGAGTACGAAGGGGGAGGACAGTCGCATCGAGTCGTCTACGACGTGCAGGCAAACTAGCCAAAGCGCGAGAGCGGACGCTGCGAGTCGGCGGCATTGCGCGATGAGGTACGCTTTGACGCGCCGCAGATTGCACTTGAGCAGCTCGCGCGAAAGACCTGCTCCGTCAGACGCCATCACGCTCTGCGACCGTGAACTGGATGAATTGGCTGCCGCGCCTCGCCGCGAGAAGTGATCGGGACGAGCTGGGGTTTCGAGTCCTCGTCACCATGTGCAGGCAGGTGAGCTCCAACTCCTTCAGAGCGACCTTCGCTGGCTCGGAACCGCTTTCGGTCTATGCACGAGCCATCGAGCTAGCGCATGCTCTCGGGATGCGGGAGCGCGAAGCGGCCGAGCCTGCTCAGGCGTCCGGCGCTCGGTTCAAACGCGGAGCCGCTGGGGCTGCCGCCGAGCCCGGAGGGCTGTCGGTGCGATTTCGCAGCCTTTTTCTCGGTGTTTTTCCTAGGGGGCGGCGAGCCCTGAACGTCGCGACTCGGCTCGTCCTTCTTGCGGCGGCGGCGGTTCGCCAGGCTCCGACGGTACCGTCGCCGTTTCGCTGGACCCAGTCTCATTTCTGTGTCGACTCGCCGCTGCCGTGCCCGGTCCTGGGTTTCACACATTTCGCTACGGAGGCATCCTCTCATCCGCAGCCAGATGGCGACCACTGATCGTCCCTGAGCCCTGCTCCCCAAAGAGCCCCACCCGGAGGGTGCGCCTATTCTTACTCCGGAGCTTCGCGCCGCGCCTGCGGCAAGACTCCTCTGCCCCGCTCGTCGGTGACTCAGACGCTCCGAGGACACCAATAGCGGACTTGTGCGCTTCTCCCGCATGTGGTCTGGGAGGTCGGGCAGCAGAAGGGCGCTCCTCCGGACCCGCGTCGAACAACAGGGGGGCGCTTGTATCACTTACGCGCGCGGCTCGGGGTCGGAAGGGTCGGCGAGACTGCCGAGGGCGCTCGTGCTACACCCCGACGCAGCCTCATGCGTCCTAACACTCTGTTTGTCCTCACCCTGCTCTGCTGCGCCTTCTTGGTTCTGACCCCCGACACTGCCTCGGCGCAACGTCGCGGCTTTGGCCCCAATCCCGAGAGAGCGCCGTCGGTTTTTGCCTACGGGTTTCGCGGTTTGCTGATCGGCGCGCCTGTCGGGCTCAGTGCCGGCTATCTTCTGACCCGTGACGATGATTGGGGCACAGAGGACTGGAAGGATGTGGGCATTGGCGTCGGCATTGGCGCGGTGGGCGGGGCGGTTGGGGGCCTCGGCGTGGGCTTCTACGATCTGTACGACAACAGGCCCGGCGTCGGCATGGTCGTGTTGCGTGACACCTGGTACGGCACGCTGCTGGGTGCGAGCGTTGGCTTGATCATTGGCAGTATCTACTGGATGGAGAGTGGCGATGCCGAAAACGTCCTAGTTGGGGGCGCGTGGGGCACGGTCATCGGCGCTCCGGTGGGCACCATCATCGGCTTCATCGAGGGACCCAGAGTGCGCGACTCTGCGAGAGTCTCACCACCACCGAGCTACGGGCTGAGCTTTCAAGCCCTGCGTACGCCAGCGCCGCTCGACCAACGCACGACGACAGTGACTTTGGTCCCCACGTTGACCGGTACGTTCTGATGCACCCGCTCTGGAGTAGGCGAATCCACGAGGTGACGGAGCATCGATCCGTCGGGTCAACCGGGCGCCGCGCCTGGTGACCAGCGACCAGCTCCGCTCGCGGAGGCCGCATCGAGCCGCCAATCGCGCTCTCTCTGCTCGGGGGAACGGTCCGACCGTTCCGTGACGCAAGAGCGGCGCATCGACAGCGTGAGGCAACGATGCCGCGGGGCGACAATCTTTACATATTACCAATTGGTTTCAGATAGTTACTGAAACCTTCCGACTTGATGACGCCCGCCGCGCGATGACACGCTGTCAACACAAACAACGGTCAGACCGTTGTTGACATAACGGTCTGACCGTTCCCACAGCGACCCGAACAACGGTCAGACCGTTGCCGGGCACAACGGTCTGACCGTTCCGAGCGCCGTCTCAACCACAGTGCAACCGTTGCCGGGCCGAGTGGTCGCACCTGGGTGACCTTTGTGCTGGCTCCCCAAGGTGCGAGTTCGTTAGGTTAGACGCGAGGTACCAATGAGCGACGGCGAGTTGGAGCCGCTGGTCCGTCTTGCTCGAATGGACGTGGCACAAGGGGCGGCAGAGTCTTTTGATAGACTGCAAGAGCGGTTGCTGGCCATGCCGGAGGAGGCCGTGGGGCGCGTGACGGCTGACGTCGCGCACGCGGCCGCCGTGGCGATGGGCGCGCTGCCGCGACTAAAGCGGCTGCGAGCTGAGTTTGCGAGGTTGCCGGATGAGGGCGCGGCGAGCGCTGCGCTCGAATTGCTGCCCGATATCGCCAGGGCCGCGTTCTATGCCCACGTTCAGTCGGTCGCCGATAGCTCACGCGTCGAAGTGCTGGCGCAACCCGAACGCGGCAAGCACCTCCGTGAGCAGCTTCTCGCCGCCGCCGACATGCTCGTCGTCTTTGGCGTCTTCGATGCGGCGGCCGTGGCCAGCATCCGTGATGGTTCGGGAGACGTGGACGCCGCGACCGACTTGGTGGCACTCGGCGCGCTGTTTTCACGGAACTGGGAACACGTCGACAACCGCCTTCCCTTCAGTGAAGCGCTCGTGGATGAGGCGACACTGTTGGGAACGAGGCTGCTGCACGCGCTGGCCACCGCTGCCGATGCCGAGCCGCGGGACTGGTCGGCGCTCCGAGCGCGAGCCTTTCGCCTGCTAGTGAACACCTATGACGAGCTGCGACGCGCCGTGAGCTACCTGCGCTGGCATCACGGCGATACCGACTCCATCACCCCCTCCCTGCACGCTCGCCGACGCAGCCCACCCAGTGGGCCGACGCGCTCCGAACGCTCGCCCTCCCCCATTCACCCGTCTCCCCCCAAGCCTGCGGAGCCTTCCGAGCCAACGCCGGAGGACGAGATCGGCTTTGCCGGTACCTATCCTTTCAGCGACTGACCCAAGCAGGTATCAACGATGGTGGATCTCGAACTCGGAGCGTGGCGACACCTCGACGGTAGTCCTGGAGGGCAACTGGTTCTGCCAGGGCATCATCTGCTCACCCACGGCGTTGCGGTGGGCATGACCGGCAGTGGCAAGACGGGGCTGCTGTTCGTGTTGGTGGAGGAAGCGTTGCGCGCTGGCGTGCCGGTGCTGATGGTCGATCTCAAAGGCGATCTACCGAACCTCACCCTGTGCTTCGAAGATCTGGCACACGAGCCGCTGTTGCCCTGGGCCGCCAACTCACGCGCCCCGACGGACACGCGCTCCGTCGAAGACGTGGCGCGAGCGTTGGCTGAGCAGCGCCGGCGTGGGCTCGAAACGTGGGGGATCAGCGCCGAGCACTTGCGGAGCTACAATCAGTCCACCCACTTGCGCGTGCTGACGCCTGGCTCGCGCGCGGGCGAGCTCGTGCATCTGCTCTCGGCGTTGGAGCGCCCCTCCGAGCGCTGGAACACCGATCGCGAATCTGCCGAGCAGTCACTTTCGGCGGCCATCTCCCTGCTACTACGCCTGGTGGGACGCGATGCCGATCCCGCGCGCAGCCGCGAGCACGTGTTGCTTTCAGTCTTTGCGCAGCGACGGCTGTCGAGCGGACAAGCGGCGGACTTGGCCGCACTCATCCATGACTTGCTCAACCCGCCGCTGGCGGATGTGGGAGCGCTCGGCATCGATGGCTTTGTCTCGAGCGCACAGCGTGGCGCACTCGCCGCGGCGCTCAACGCGTTGCTCGTGGCACCCACGTTTTCGAGTTGGCGGGAGGGTGCGAACCTCGACGTGGGTGGCTAGCTGTCGAACACCGACCAGGGCACTCCGGGCATCGTCTTCTCCGTCGCGCACTTGGAAGACGAGGAGCGCACGCTGGTCTTGGGCCTCTTGATGGACGAGGTGCTGAGTTGGGTGCGCACGTTGTCGGGTACGCGGCGCTTGCGCGCCTTGGTCGTCATCGACGAAGTGTTCGGGTTGCTGAGGGTGTCAGATTTCCTGTGTAACTTGACTCAGACAGGCAGTCTTCCGTCGAAAAGAATGTCCAGTTGAGCAAGCACCTTGCCCCAGTCTCGTGAGCGTCGCCACTTGGTTCTGGCGTTGCCGATAGCGAGGAAGAGGAC
>JBNKUV010000028.1:0-6050 GCA_050298815.1 Polyangiaceae bacterium | reverse complement strand
GCGTCCCCGGGTGAACCGGGTGGCCCCAGCGGAGGGCTCGGGCACGAGGGCGACGAAAATCGAGCGCGGGGGCCCGAGAGGCGGGGGGCAGGTTGACGTCCACGTCAAAGTGGGTTTTTCTACGGCCTCGTTAGGCGGACTGTGAAACGTCATCCAATGAACAGCAAGGCGTACACTCGAGATGAGCTCCTAGTTGCCGCGGACGGTCGCTGGCCAGATCGTGGGGACCGGTGCGACCGGTGCGGAACCATCGTCCCGCAATTCGCCGAGCTGACCAAGAGCGACCTAGCCCGGATCCGGCAGCTTGCCGTGAGCGGCCAAGTCGTGCTGGCCCAACGCGAGCTTGAGGCCTGTACGGGCGCCCCGCCTCGCTTCGCCAAAATTTGGGTCATCCATTGCGGCGTCCCGTCACCGAAGTTGCCCGGAACGCCATGCCCGCATTGCGGGAAGCCTCTCGCTTCCTCCCGAGCCAGGCAGTGCCTCCGCTGCCACAAGGACTGGCACTGACACGGCCCCGTCGCGGCCTCCTAGAGACAGCCGGCCTAGGTGTAGGCTCTTTGTGTTACCCTGAAGCGGATCTAGGATCGCCCATGTGTCCGTTCTTCACAGCTGGTCCAGCCTCCAACAAAGCCTATGTCTTGAATCGAGACTCGCCGCACCGGGAAGCCGAGAGGCAGCGGATTGAACTAGCCTGGCGCCAGTATGAGCCTTACTGCCCCGACTCCCACTTTCTCGAAGACGCTCGCAGTCACTACGAGCAGCGGACTTGGGAGTTGTACCTTGCGCATGCACTCCTCTCCAATGGCCACCAGCTGCAGAAACCCAATCCCGAGGGCCCCGACATCTGTTTGGCGAGCGACCCGGTAACTTGGGTTGAGGCAATCGCGGTAGAGTCCGGCACTGGACCCGACGGGGTTCTACCATCGGCAACGCGAGGGCGATCGGAGGACCTCGAACACGGATTGTCCGCGTGGTTCGGCCACGCCCCTTCATCCGAGAGCGTGATCTTGAGAATCACATCTGCCGTTCGCGAGAAATCTTCGAAGTATCGTCGCTATCTAACGCGCGGAATCGTGTCGCGGCACGATCGATGCATCATCGCAATCAGCCTGGCAGCGGTTGCCGATGCATACCTGACTCAGGACGCGTCGCAAGTTCCCCTGACGGCAAGAGCCCTGCTCGGGGTCGGCCAGGAGTATCTCGAAGTTCCGGTCCACCGAGCCGGCCCGGAGCGTGTTGGGTACTTCCACCGTCCAGAGGTACAGAAAAGGTCGGGGGCCTCAGTCTCAGCACGAGGCTTTCTGACCGATGACTACTCCACGATCTCTGGCGTATTCCTGACTTGTTCGAACCTCATCAACGCGCCCCGGAATTTGGGAAGCGACTTTGAGTTCTTGCACAACCCGCGAGCGTCGAACCCGCTGCAGCCGGGCACCTTCAAGTTCGGTCAGGAGTATTCCGTCGTCGATGACTACCTCAAGCGAGCCGATCACCATGACCCAGTCACCTGATTGGAAGACGCCGCCTAACAAGATAGCGTTTTCGTGTCGCGCAGAGCGAGCGAGCGAGCGAGCCGCGTCGCCGCCGACACTCAAGCGCCTGTTGAACAAGCCCGGCGGGACGCTGCTCGACGCCCTATGGATTTTTCAGTCGATCCCGGTCTCTGGCGCCACTCGAGACGAGGCGTTTCTGATTACCTGAGACCCGACCGCTGCCAGCCGGTGCGCTGTTGACGGTTACCTGCAACACGGAATCAGCCGGAAATATGGTCAACGAGAAGTCGGCGGACAAAGCGGTACGTCGCCCCGTGCAGCTGGCGCAGGGATGGGGAGCAACTCGGCGAGCGCTCACGCGGCACCTCGAGCGGCGACCGGTGGAGCCCGGGCGATTGGCTCCTCCTTGGCCAGACGGACAACGTAAACGATGCATTGCCTCGCCGACAGACGCCGCACGCGGCGCAGCGTTTGCTGCTTGCAGTACGGACAGCAGCGCGAAGGGCGACACTTCTTCTCAGTCTCATCGACCTCTGCTGCCGAGGCCGTGTGCCCCAGCAACAACTGCACACGTCGGAGCGTGGCCCGATGTGCGGAGTGCAGTAGCCCAAACGCTCGCACTCGGTGCAGCCCCTTTCTCGGCGTGTGCTGCAGAAACCGCCGCAAGAATTCGTAACCAGGTAACCGCATCGTTTTACGCTGGCCGTCCCGGCTATCGCGGTACGAAAACGTCACCGACTCCGCGTCACACGAAAGCAGTGACTTGTTCGATAGCGCCGTGCGGTGCACATACCGGCCCAGATACGACAGCACACGCTCGGCGCCCTGCACCGCAGGCTTGGCGTACACCACCCACCGCTTGTCCTTTGGTACCTCCGGCAGCTCGATGCCAGCTCGTCGAGCTAGCTTCTGAAACCGCCCGCGGAAACCCGCCGACAGCGCCGCGTGCGGCACCAGGTACTCCTTGCGCCGTGACGGTGGGGTCAACCACGTCTCACCATCCGCTGCCAACGCCCCGGCTGGTACCAGCATGTGGATGTGCGGGTGCCATTCCAGCGTCCGCGTCCACGTATGCAGCACCGCCAGTGCCCCGATGGAACCACCCAAGAAGTGGGGGTCGCCACACAACGCCGACAGAGCATCGTAGGCTGCACGAAACAGCACGCTGATGAGCTGCTCCTGATGGGCCCGCACCACTCGCCGCAGCTCCGCCGGCAGCGTGAACACCACGTGGTAATAACGCACTGGCAGCAGCAGTGCGCGCTGACGCGAGAGCCAGCGCTGGGTCGCGCCCCAACCGCAGCGAGGACACATGCGGTGCCCGCACGAATTGAGCAGCACGTGGCACTTGTCGCAGCTCTTGCACTCAGCAAGGTGACCACCGAGCGCACCGGTCCCACAACGTGTCAGCGCGTTGATCGCGCGCACGTGACTCGACGGCACGGCGGCTCCGTAGCGTTGCAGATACGCCGGACCGTGCTGACGCAGCACGTCGACTATCGTGACCACGAGCGGCCTGCTGCTACAGATCAGCCATCAGTCGGTCCAGCACTTCCTGCAGCCGCTCGGTGCCCGTCTGCGTCACGTGCAGGTACACTTCCGTGCTACGTAGTGACTTGTGCCCCAACAACGCCTGGATCGTCCGCAGCGAGATCCCGTTCTCGAGCAGATGCGACGCGTAGCTATGCCGCAGTGTGTGAACAACAGCGGGCTTGCGTAGCCCCACTTCCTTCTGCGCAGCGGTGAACGTCTTCTGCAACGTCGTCTCGTGCAACGCCGACTTGCTGTTGCTCGCCACGAATAGCCGCCGCGTCGGTGACGCCGGGCGCTCGTGCGCCCAGTACTGTCGTAGCCGATGCAGCGTCGGGCGAGGGAGGGGCACCCCTCGGTCCTTCGCCCCCTTGCCGTTTCTCACCCAGACTAGCGAACGCTCCGAGTCGATGTCGCCCGCCTCCAAGCGTAGACACTCGCCGATGCGCAAACCCAGCGAATAGATGGTCCGAAACGCCATGCGCCGCACCGGCTGCCTCACCGCCCCCAACACGCTCCGCACCTCCCCCGTGCTCAACACCACCGGGAGTTTCTGTGGCTGCTTCACCCGCATCAACTCGAACACCGGCCAGTCCCGCCGCAGCGTGTGGCTGAAGAAGAAGCGCAAGCCGCACACCGCGATGTTGATACTCGACGGCGCTTGTTGCTTCTCTTCCCTCAGATGCAAAACGTAGGCGCGCACGTGCTCTTCGGTCAGTGTCTCTGGCTCACGCTCTACCCAACGCAGGAACTGACGCACCGCCAACTCGTAGGCTTGCTGAGTCTTCGGGCGATAATCCCGAAGCCGCATGTCCTCACTCATTCGCGACTGCCAATTCTTTGATGTGATCATCTCCGTCCTCCGGTCGTCAGAGGCAGCACTGCGCTGCCTCGCAACCAGAGGTTGCCAGCTACTTCCAGCTCCCGACGTAAGTCACTGAAGCCACTACCGTTTCTCACCCTGCTCGACTCGACGTCGTGGCCCCGGAATCACTCCGTCGCTCGCGATGCTGAGCTACCGTGCGTAGCGCGGTTTCGTTCAACACGCCATTGCACCCGACGGGCAGGCTGATGTGCCTCGCCTTGCTGTTAGGCCCCGGCAAGTGCCGGCTGGTCGCCGGCACGGTTTCTTGGTAGCCTTGCCGACTGTACTGCCTTCCCATACCTCCCCGCGGGTGAATGGCAAGCCGTTGAGGATGTAGAAAAAGGCCCGAGTTCCCTTGGAATTGGGGATCCGGATGGATACAAGGGCCATCGACACAGCTGAAGAGGAGCGTGACGATGGCCAGGTACAAGCCCTACGATCTCAATCAGTCAAAAATGATTCCGCTGGTCTACGCGGATCAAATCCTCCCCGGGTCGTTTGAGTACGCGCTCAACGACATCATCGAGCAGCATCTAGATTTGTCGGTGTTCGATGAGCGGTACACCAACGACGCCACTGGCAGGCTTGCCTATGATCCGAAGGTGCTGCTCAAGGTCGTGCTGTACGGCTACTACAAGGGGCTCATCTCCAGTCGGCGCCTGGCAGAGGCATGCCAGCGCAACGTGGTCTTCATGGCGCTTTCCGCCGATACGAGGCCGCACTTCACGACGATCGCCGCGTTTGTAAGCGAGCTCGACCGTGAGATCGCCAAGCTCTTTGGTGATGTATTGCTGATGGCCTCTGAGCTGGGACTGATCGGGCGAGAGCACTTCGCTGTGGATGGGTGCAAGCTCCGGTCCAACGCGTCGAAGCGGTGGAGTGGGACCCATGAGGAGCTCGCGGACAAGCGAAGGAAGCTCGAGGCTGTGGCTTCTCGCATCGTCTCGCGGCATCGCGAGCGCGACGCCGCGGAGAAGAAGAGCCCTGCGGGATTGAAGGACGAAAAGAAGATCCGGGACTACGAGCGCAAGCTCGAGAAGCTCAAAAGGTTTCTGACGAGCAATGAGAAGAAGCTTGGTCCCACAGGCAACGAGCAAAAAAGCAACCTGACCGATCCCGATAGCGCGAAAATGACGAGCTCGCGCGGAGTCCTGCAGGGCTATAACGGGCTCGCGGTGGTCGACGATCGCGCTCAAGTGATCGTGCACGCTGCGGCGCACGGGTCCGGCTACGAGGGACACCTGCTTGCGCCGCTGTTGGAGGACACGCGTAAGGTGTTTCATGCCATCGATGGGGGCAAGGACATCTTGAAGCGAGCGAAGATCACTGCAGACAGCGGCTTTCACAGCAAGGCCGTGATTGCAGCCGTCGAGGCGATCGGCGCCGACGCCTACGTCGCCGACCGCGACTATCGCAAACGTGAGCCGGCGTTCGCAGATGCAGTGCGCCACAAAGAACGCAACCGCAAGGAGCGAGCGCTCAAGCGTAGACGGGAGCGCGAGGCGCGGCCCCAGAAGACTGACGGACTATTTACCTTGAAGGATTTTCAATACGACGCCGCCAACGCTACGTGCATGTGCCCAGCGGGGCACATGCTCTACCGAAGTGGACAGAACATGCTCTTCAACGGCTACCGCGTTGCTCATTTCAAGGCGCCTATCACTGCGTGCCGCGGCTGCCACCTACGCCCGCAGTGCCTTCGCCATCCCGAGCGAACACCGCAGCGCACGTTGATGGTCATCAAACATCGGGAGGACCCTCCGCCCAAACGCAAGAAAGGCCAACATGGTCCTACAGAACGCATGCGCTGGAAGTTTGATACCCCCGTGGGCCGCGAGCTCTACAGCCGACGCATGGGCACGGTCGAGCCCGTCTTCGGCAACCTCCAAAACAAGGGCATGCGGTGCTTTACTCTCCGTGGACGGGCAAAGGTGAATGCGCAGTGGCAGCTCTTCGCACTTGTCCACAATATCGAGAAGATCGCGGCAGGACTGTCGCGGGGATAGCCCTCTGCGGGCCGCCGAAACCGCGTAAAGGGCGGCGCGTAGGACGATTTGACGGATTGCGGCTTCGCCCAAGCACCTAAGAGGGGAAATCCCGTGCTCGCGGACGGACTGGGGTTGCCCGTGGCGCGTGGGTGGGTTTTCCTACAGCCTCGTTAG
>JBNKUV010000027.1:0-19125 GCA_050298815.1 Polyangiaceae bacterium | reverse complement strand
GGCGCCAACGGCACCAGTCAACGCGTCGCTCACGCTCGACAGACCCAGCAGTTTCTTCGCTCGCCACTTGAGCGAGCGTCCGAGCTCCGCGATGACGGCAGCGAGGATGTCGGCGCAGAGACGCTTGTCGTAGCCAAGCAGTGCTCGCAAGCCCCAAGGCAGGGAACAGATCCAGTGCCGCACCGGCGCTTCTGGCAGCACTCGCTGCTCCAAGTGCACACCGGTATCAGCCATACGCCGAGCCACGCAACCAGGACAGAACGATCGCAGATTCGCGACGGAGATCCGTCCTCATCAGCTCGTCGTGGCCAGAGACAACCAGAACTTTCGTGCAGAACTCACCCACGATTCCCTCCTGGTCAACAGCAACTTCGGCAGCTCGACCTTGACGGCGACGACCCTCTTGATGGGATCTCCTCTGCACGGGACGGTCGAGAGGGGACCATCGGACGGACGCATCGGCTTGGACGCCGACCTGGCCAACGTCTACTTGGGAGGCTCGGGCGCAGACGGCGATGTCCTGGTGCGCAACGAAAGCGGGGACCTGACGATATCCCTCAACGGTGCGGCGGGGCATACCACTCTTGGAGGTCATGGCACCGATGGGGTGGTGCGGCTGATGGACGAGGGCGGCCATGTGCGCGTCCGCATCAGCGCCGCCGATGCCGAAGACTGGCCGAGCGAAGGCGCCAGCGGAGACACAGTTCACCTGCTGAGGGAACTCAAGTCACTCAAAGAGCGCGTGATTGCGCTGGAAGCTCAGGTGGCCGCTCTGTCTTGAAGCGCGATGGAGGGCTTTCGGACTAGCGCTTTAGGCTCTCCATGTGGACCCTTCATAGTCAGGAGAAGTTCACGCCCTTGCCCCCCCTCCCAACGCGGCTTGAGAGGCTCGGCGTCGAAGATGTGCTCTTGCTCGGCCTCGCCCAGGTCCATCGCGCACAGTCGTGCCGTCCTTCCAGACATTTTTGAGCGTGAGCAGCAGCCGCCGGTCTGCGCGCCACTCGAGTCGCTCTTGAGACAGCGGCGGCCGCATCACGTAGCGACAGAGACGCTCCAGTTGCGCGCGGTCCCGACCATCCACGAGTTGCTTTGCGTAGAGGTTGACGCCGAGCGCCGTTGCGATGGGCTGCTCAGGCGCTTGTGGGCTGCAAGGCTTGTCTGTCATAGCGCCCGGACTGAGCATGAGACGCAGGAGCGGTTTGCCGGCGCGCTCACCGCTGACGGCAATACCGGCGGCCGCTGCCTGGTAGCAGGCGAACAGGCCGGGCTGAGCGTCTTGCAGTGAGTCCGTGAGCTCTGCATCGCTCGGGGCAGCCACGTCATCCCAGGGGCTAACGCGCCCTTGTTTCTGGAAAGCCTTGTGCAGGCGCTTGGCGGTGCGCTCGGCGATCTCCGACACCTCCGCCGCAGTCGGCGTGGGCAGCGCGTGGAAGCTGAGCGTGCCGTCGGCGTCCTCGGTGTACACGCCGTCCAGGGCGAGCACATGCAGATGCACGTTGAGTCGCAACGCACCGTCTGTCCGCTGCACCACACACATGCTGCCAGTGAGCGCATCGGACTGGCGCGGCAGCGGGAGCAGCACCTTGGCGCGACGCTTCAGTGAGCGTGATAGTTCCTGTGCAAACGCCGCTGCTGCGTCCCGGCATAGCTCTCGGTCGTAGCCCAGCACTGAGCGTACGCCCCACGGGAAGGAGCACACCCAGTGACGGATGGGCTCCCTGGGCAGCACTTCCTGCTCCAGTGTACTGGTACAGCGCCGTCTCTTCGGGGCGGCGGCGGGCATAGCCGTCCGCTTTCCTACTGGCATCGCCGCAGTCCGCCGGCGCGCGCTCGTGAACCTGCACGGACCCACCCGTGGCGAGCGCCGTGCCACCACGGTGCGCTCACCATCACCGCCTTTCTTGCTGCCTTTGGTGCTGCGAGACGCGTGGCGGCCAGCGACCACGCCAGTGGCCGCCAGTTGGGGGGCTTCGCTCTCCAAGGGGACGCCTGTGTCGGGATGTGCGGGCTGACGGTTGGCTCACGGAGCGCGACGTGAAGTACGAGGGCGGCGAGTGTGGCGAACCACCGGATCCCTCCTGGTTCGAGGAACCTCCTTGCCGCGAGTACAGCCGCGCCTCGGAACCCGACGAGGAGGAACCGATCGAAACGACCGAAGCCCGACCCGAGCGCGAGAGTCGATTGTTCTGCAGTGTCGCCTTTCCGGGACGGCTTGGCTCATCTGTGGCGGCGCTATCCTCGTTGGGCGCGGCGCTAGCCCTGTGGACTCGTCGGCGCCGCGTTTGAAGCGTGACCGCTTGCGCAGTCGCTGCGTTGGTACCGCCGGTCGACATGTGCGCGGAAGAAGGGTCCCTGGACACGGACCATCTCGAAAGCTCGTCGTGGGTGGTCGTGCCTTTCGAAACCAGGAACCTGCCCGCCGCCGGGCCAGCTCACCGTTCACTTACCGCAACTCCCCGGGCGGGCAGCATGGGGGCATACCCACTAAAGCATTGGTGGGCCAGTGTCAGTGTGGGGCAAGTTACCGGCCGCAGTCGGGAGGTGGGGGACGCAGCAGCACAGCCTCGAGCTTCTCCGACGAAAGGGGCAAGGGCAGCAACCTCGGGTAGAACTCTTTGCCATTCACGCTCCAGTGAACGCCCCCCAGCTCCGCCCGAACACACACGCCATCTTCGTTCGAAGGAAGGTCGATATCGACACGTCTCCCCAGCAACGTCCCAACATAGATTCGACCAGTTATGGCATCGTAGAATATCGCCGACCCCAACTCCAGCGACGTGAGCAGGCCTAGCCCCGCTATCAGCGCAAACCACGACACTACGCCGACCCTAGTTCGATTTCGTAGGCGAGCTCGCGAGACCAGCACGAACCCAACGCTCAACACCACAATGGCCAATAGGCTTCGCCACGGCTCGGAATAGGATGCGACGACCCAAGTTGGTTCCTGATCGTGCAAATCGTTGATGCGATCGCTGAACCACACCACTCCAAGACACACCAAGCCGAGAAACACAAACGCCAAGACGGTAATCGCGTTGCGGCGCGGGGTCATGGCAACAGACTAACTTCGTAGCTCACGGAGTAGTTGCCGGTGGAGCTCTTGCTCTTGTGCGCGCCAGCCCCGAATCTCGGGTTGAGCGTCGATGCGAACGTATCCTTCGTACTGCCTACTTCATCACCGTCCTCGGTATCTTTCCCGTTGGTGCGCACGACCAAGTCCTTGTTGGACTGTACCGTCACATCTACGACGAAGTTCATGGCGATCACATCACCGCTGGATATCTCAGCGGAATTCAGCAATGTTGTGGAAACCCCTTGGGCGCTGGCTTCGATGGTCCATTTGCCGCTACCGAATACCTCTGCGTCGTCGTGGACCTCAACTTCTGTAAATCTCACCCGGACTTTAGTGGGCGGCACCGGCCGATAGCGAAAGAGAGCGAGCCCCGTCTCGATCAAGTTGTCCTTGAACCCCGCTGGTTCGATTTCAGGGACGACCTTGCGGTCAACCGCCATACACGTCGAATTCGATCCATCGGTAAAGCAGGCAAGCTCAGCGCCAGCAGCGAATAGCTTGTCGCGCAGAGTGTCGAGGGTACCTCGGACCCTATGTGGCTTGGCTATGAGCAGCACAAGGCGCTCTCCTGGGAAAACAGCCACAGCACAGAAGCCGGTACCATTCGCCGCTTCGCGATTGATCGACTTATAGGTATTGTTGTTTCTTTGAACGCAGTCTTTCCACTCGTCGTCGGTTTTGGGAATCGAGCGCTTCGCCGGATCTGACTGATACCGGTTGCCGGCGCCGTACCGCAAGCGCGCGCCGGACACGGGATTCGGCAGGATCAAAGGGCCAAGGCCCCCCATCCCCTCGTCGATACCGCCAGGGGGGTTCGACGGACCACCCGCGCTGTACTTGGGTGGAACGGACGCATCGCGACCGAAGAAGAAGAAGTCCGAACCGGAGCCAGCGTCGGGCAAGACCACGCTGCCCCCCTCGATCACGTCACCCTGGCTGTCGACGCTGCCAGGCGCGACCACTCCAAACTGTGCTTGGGCGTAGAGACCACTCCCTGTGAAGTAGTTGCCGTTGATGACCGCCTTGAATCGGCCCGATAGCTGCGCGATCATCCCGGAAAAGGTGGTGGCGCTGGTCCGCCGAACGACGTCGATACGGTACACATCACTGTTCGCAGCCACATAGCGAAATGGAGCATCTAGAAACAGATCGACTCCATCGGGGAGTGCAGCGGCAAGCCCGCTGAAGTTGGAGCTTTTGATCGCGCGAGGTTTGAACGTGACCATGTGTCAAGCCACATCGGCATCCAACAGCGTGGGCAAGCGAGCTGAGTCTGCTTCGAAGCCCTTTGCATCGTCTTCGCTCTCCAACGTTTGCTCGATACTGTCGAGCAGCTGGAATTTCCGGGCCAGTGCTTGCTCCAACAGATCACTGCGCAAGGCCCGGGCTTCGAAGCTTGACTGGCCGTCGTCTGCGGCGCGGCGAGCAGCGGCTTCAGCCATGGCACGCGCATTGTCGAGTTGCACTGACAGGGACGCAAGCCTTTGTTTCAAAGTGTCGGCAACCTTCACTTCGAACTCGAAAACCTCCTCGGCGGACGTCTTGAAGCGCCCCCGCACCGGAGCTGCCGGCTTCTGACGCGTCCGGAAGTAAACAGCTCCTCGGGCCTGGAAGAAGTCTTCTCCTTCAACCAGGGATTGACCATCCAGACTGAAAGCAACGACACTGAGATCGGCGCTCGCCAGATGACAGCTCAACACCAGATTGTGCAACGTTTCTTCCTCGACCGGTGTGTCCAAACAGCGAGCTGGCTGCACCCGCAAACGCTCCGGATGCAGCTCTAGATCGAGAGTGTCGTTGTGGCTATCAGGTGCTTCCGCAGCTCCATCGACTTCCAACTCGACGGACACCTCGACATAGCGCGCTTTGCGGTCCGGATCATCGGGTAGTGCGAACACGACTTCCGAGTCGATCTCGAAGTTCCCCGGCGCGAATGCCAACGTCAGTCTCCGCGGGTCATCTTCTGGCAGCGACTCTCCTTCCGCTTGCACACCATCTGCATCGGCTCGAAAGATGGCCTCTTGGCGCCCCGCCGGTGTTGACACCTCGCCTCGTACGGTACCGAGCTTCACCTCTTCCACGCTCGTGGGCTCTCGAGCACGATCCAGCAGCACCGCAGTAAAGTGGAGGGCAGCCGGCTTCGGAGCAGCGCCCACGGCAGATGGAACAGGGCCGTGGGGTGTCAAACTAACGGTGGCCCGACGTACCTGTGCCAACGCCACGGAACCGGCACCGGGAGCCGGCGTCAGTAACACTCTAACCTGCCCAGTCATTCGTGGGCGCCTCCGCTGGGCCGAAGTGTAAATTTCACCATTTCGATGAGTCTAGCCTAGGTACATCGACTCAGCGATGGTGCTTTGGTGACGTGGCCATCCGGCAGGTTCGTGGGTCGGCAGCCCAATGTTAGCTCGCCCATCGCAATCGCTTCGACGCTTCAAGATCCGTTGTGTCGATGCTAGTCTCGCGCAGTGCCATGGGAACCGTGCGCGTCTCTCTGCGGGCAATCCAGGCCGGCGTATCGATTCCGCTCGACGAACGCACACGTATCGTCGTTGTGCCGGACGCCGCCATGGTTTCATTGCGAGGACGGGCCTGCGATGCGAGAAAGTGCTTCATCCTTCCCCGGGCGTTGCCGCAACTCAGAGCGATGTTCGAGTTTGCCTTGCGCATGCAGGCACGACGCGGCTTGGTCGTGGGGCACGTCAACGGGTCGGCAGAGAATCCTGAAGAGCTGTCTGCCCAGCGCGCGGAGGTGATACGCGCGTGGCTTGAGGGCGACCCGGAGCCATGGCTCAAACACTACGAGGACGCCGTGCCACAGGAGCAGCGCTGGGGTGTGCGGGAAGATCGCTTGTTGCTGGAAACCGTGCAATCGGGCACCAGCGACGACACCGATACCGAGGATCAAGACCAGCCAGACCCAGTCAAACAGTTCCAAGCACTTCACGGACTCGTGGTTGACGGCATAGTGGGCCCCAACACGCGCAAGAAACTGGTCGAAGAGTACTTTGCGCTCAGTCGCCAGGCACGGCTACGAGATGCCGAAGACGAATCAGGGCCGGCTCCCTTCGAAACTGAACTGACCACGCACGCAGCGGCGGCGAACTTCGACTTGGAGGACGTCCGCGCCGCGCGCGCCGAGCGCGATGAGGAACAGAAGGCGAACGGAGACACCCCGCCCTCCCCAACGCCGCGCGAGGAAGAGGACACACGCGACGTCAACGCAGCTGCGACGACCGAAGATGCCGAGCGAGTGGAGCTGTTTCTATTTTTCGCCGACGCACCAATCGACCCAGCGCCGGCTTCCGCGGACGGTCCCGAGTATGCGGAATGGGTGCGCCAGGCGGAGCTGTTCCAGGACTTCATCGTTGGTGAGGGCCAGTCTCGAGGCCCCCGCTTAGAGCTTCGACTCATCGACAAGACCGGCACCGTGCCACTGGCGAGACACGAGTACGAGATCACTGGCCCTGAGATCTTCACCGGGACCACAGATGATCGCGGGGGCCTCGAGCACGAGGACGTACTGCCCGGAAACTACGAGCTCACGCTGACGCTCGTGTTCTTTGGGGACCCAGAGAAGAACGAGCCGCGAGACAAGATTGTCGATCGGTATTCGACCTCTCTGGTAGGGCTCGCAAAGGACGACCCAGCCCAGGTGCGCTTGCTGGGAGCGCTGCCGCGCTGCCGGCTAGCACAGCTCAAGGGTCTGCTGTTCGATACCAACAAGGCATTCTTGCTGCCAAGCGCGATCCCAGACCTAAAAAAGATCCGCAAAATCTACGAACAGCACGACCCCAGCGAGCTGCTCGTAGTAGGTCATACCGACACGACTGGACAACCGTCGACGAATGACCCCTTGAGCCTCGACCGCGCCACAGCGGCGCTGGCCTACTTGGAAGATGATGTCGAAACGTGGGAGAAGTTTTACGCCCCATCAGTGAAAGAAAGCCAGCGCTGGGGAGAAACCGAAGACGAACACATGCGTGGCGCACTGACGGCAGAGGGCATACCCGGTGTCAGTACGATGGATCGCAAGACGCTGATCCAGCAATACATGGGACTTGACGGGGTCGAACTCGACGCTGGTGAGTTCGAGATAGCGGCAACCGCGCATGGCTGTGGAGAGAACTTCCCACTCAACGACGCCGGTGACGATCTCGATGAGGCGTCCGAAGACGACAAGGAAGATGCTCAGGACCGTCGCGTAGAGTTCTTCTTCTTCGACACTGAGTTTGGAATCGTGCCGAAGCCGCAGGGGGAGAACTCTCCGAAAGGAAGCAAGCAATACCCCGCCTGGCGTGAGCTTTCCAAAGAAACGATCGAGCTCGAGGCTGGCGGAAAGTTGCCGGTGTTCCACGATCTCGTCGTGCCTTTGCGTCTCAACCGCGATCGAGATACGGGAGGCGTGCGAGGCTTCGAACTCATCGGCAAAGGCGGCTTTTCCAAACGCATCTTCCTCGGCGATCCCGAAGTCGACGAGCAGTCCGATGCGGGCATCGCTCTGTTCAACTTCGCGGCTCTCGAAGCGGACAGTTACGAACTGTTCAGCCTCACCGGTGAACTTCGCCATCGAGTCGCCCGAGGACTCGTCGTGGACGAGAACGGCATTTCGTCCAGAGGGGCGCCACTCCCCGCGACGTCCGACTTCACAGAAGCGCAGGAAGCCGAGGCGGAAGAAGCCGAGCAAGATGAACTGCTAGACGACGTGGAGGAACCCCTGTGCTGATGCGCGAAGACATCATGGGACACGCGAGCCACCGCCGCCGAGCTGTGTTCGCCATCGCGGAGGCGCTACAGTTGTTCCGCAAAGAGGGCGGTCACGATCCAACGAGGGCAATGAAATAATGGGCAAGGGCGTCGCGTCGACCAACTCGGAAGTGCTCTTCAAGTTCTCAAGCGGCCGTGCCGCCGCGGGACTGTTCGTCCTCTGGCGCGTGGCTCCTCTTGCCGAAGGACAAGACACCGGAGAAGAGCCGACCCCACCCGATGCTCCGGGCGGGGGGGACGGGGGAACCGACGCTCCTGACGGTAGCGACGGTTCCCCCGGTGCTGCGGAGGACAGCGACGGTGAAGCTGAACCCGTACCCGAGAACGACAACCGAGACGACTTCGCGCTGGGGTTTTGTGGATTTGACGGGCGCCTGCACGACGTGACCGTAGCCAATCCCTGGCCCCTCGCGGTCCGACGAGAACCGGGTCTCGGTGCGAAGTTGGGTGCGGAGCCCCTCACCTGGACGGACGATCCGCATCAGGTGGTTTTCGTGACCCACCCATCCCCGTTGCAAGCGAAGCAACTGCTGGAGCGCTTGAGGCAGAAGCGCGGTCCCGACGGAACCGAGGCCACGCTCGCTGACTGGCCCATTCTCGATATCACACCGAAACCGGAAGGCGCGAATCTCGTGGTCGAAGTCCCGGAGACACCTGAGTCGTTCATGCCTCCGGGACATGATGAATTCGGGGGCTGGACGCTGTACCGACGGATGCCGCACGCCGACCTGCTCGACGTCCGCAAGCAGATCAGAAAGCTCGCGTTCATCTTGGGGCAGCTGCGCTACCCCACTGACTTCACTAGACTCGATGGGCAAATACCAGCCTCGCCATATCCGAGCAGCCCAACAAGCCACTCAGGAGCGTTTGATGCGATTCTGCAATCGTGCTTGCGCCGTTTCCAATTCGAAGAGCGCGCGCGGGTCGCATTCCAGCTTTCAGCAGTCGGCAAAGAACGCAAGGGTAGTGGCTCGGGAGAAACGCAAAACTGGGCGTTCGTGCTGGGCAACGACGTTTCGCTCGAACCGCGAAACGTCGTCCCGACAATCGTGGACCCGGAGTTCGGCGTCGTAGACGCAGATGTCGGAGCAGAATTGCTGCGTTGGCAGGAGGAGGGGCTGCGTCACCCCGGGAGCATCATGGTGCCTCACAACCGCAGCCGGACGTTCTTCGCACGACCGCGACTCTGGATGGCGTACGTCGCGCTGGAGCATACCTGCGCTGCGTTGGGGCTAGCCTACAAGCCGTTTAATGGCAGTCACTTCCAAATCAGCAGAACCAGAGGCCCCGGCATTGAGTTTTCATTTCACAAACTGGGTCACGCGATCGACGTCGAGAACGCTTTCGATGAAGCAAGTCCCGGACTGCCTTTGGCCTTTGAGGCCGACTGGACGTCGAAAGACGAGCTCAACTGGAAGCTATACGTCCACTCCACTCTCGACGTGTTCGTGAGCGAGTCGGTAAACGTGGCGACGCCGCTACAGAATGCGCGTTCGAAGATCGAGGCGGAGTTCGTGCGCCTGATGGGGGATCCCCTACCGCTAGTCGCCACTTCCTACCTGGTCGAAGTCGACGCCCTCCACGATCGCCTGAAGTCTTTGGCGACATCCGCACCACCATCCGGCGGCGGCTCGAACCTCTCCGCGGAGTTCTTCAGAAAAACGGTTTCACGATTTCTCTACCAGAGCGGTGCGAAAGACTACGGTACGGCGCAACCCCCAGTTGGTGCCAACGCAGACGCCGTGGCGAACGCTGTCGCCAACTCGAGCAGTGTGCGGTCCTGGCTCAACATGACGCGCGTGGCTTTCGAGCTCGGTCTCCGTCGCATCTCGGCACACCAAGACAAGTTCGGCCCTCAAAAGGACACACTCACCGACGACGGCGCATTGACCACAATCGTCCCGGGCGCTGGAGGTGAGTCCAACAAGGCGAAACTCCTTGATCGCTTGGCGGGAGGGATTCGCAACGGCCTCTCGTTTGGTCTGACCGAGGTGGTAGTGGAGACCGGTACTCAGAGCGTGGAGATCCCCGCAGGGGACTTCGAGCTAGACGCCATGGAGAATTGGGTGCGACGTGCAAGCGACCCTCCGGGAACACTGAGCCGGACTCCAAGGGGTGTCCAGTTCGTCACCGGTGGGGTGGATCTCGACTTTCAAGTGCGCTTTCAGCAGGGACCCGACCGGGTCAAGCTCCTCAAGTTCCTCGACGAACGCGCCAGCATCAAGGTGCGCATCGTCAAGATTGGCGACGGGATCAAGTTCGCGCAGAGTACACCCCTGACCACGGGTCAGGACGTCTCGCTTGGAGATGTCTCGAAAGCCGTTCAGCAAGCAACTCCAGTGAAAGACAAGAAGGACCACAACATCGTCGTTCGCCCGCAATTCGCACCCGATCTGCTCGATGCGGATCCGGGAGCGGCTACCTACAAGGTCGTCAAGATGCACAGCGCAAGCCATCTGGAGTGGTGGCATCTCGAACTTCAGCCCCCATCCGAAGCGGAAAGCTGGCTCGACTTCGCCGAGCAAGTGGGGCTAGACATGGTCAGCTACCGGTTTCGGAGCACGCCCAAAGGAACCGACGCACCGACGGCGAGTAACCCTATCCCATGGATGGGCGGAGGTTATGAGGGACGAAGGAAGCCGAAAGTGCCATTCCAGTCGAGGCGCAGCAGCGACCCCAAAAACGACCGTGGGCGGGGGATCCGGCCCACATCATGAAGCCGCCCCATCTCTGTTCGTCCCTGCTGCTGCTGCTGGCAGCCTGTGTACCAACAAAGGGGGCGGGCGCGCGCGCACCTGAGGCACAGCCTGATAAAGTCCCGCAATCTCCCAGCCCGAGCAACCCAAGCCCCTCTCCAACACCGAGCGCCGCGCAACACGATTCGGATTTGGACCGCAAACCGCACCCACCCCGGCCAAAGGCGGTCAGCGGACTGGCGTTTACCACACCACCGCCTTGGCCCGAAACATGGTGCATCGATCACGCTGCCGTGTGGGGACCGGAACTCGAGAGCAGGCACGCCCTGGCTGAAAACAGCTCGTCGTATGGCCCGGGTTGCAGCTGGAGTTGGGAGAGTGCCGAAGGTGAGAGGAGTCTCGGCGTCGGCATCACCGCTGGTAGTGTCGGCGGTAAATTCGCCGCGGTACAACGCCCCAAGGCGGGCCTCGACCCATCACTTGGCACGGAAGTGATAGTCCATACAAACGGAAACCAAGTGGTCCTCAGACTCTGGAACGACGCGCCCCCTTTCCAACTCAGCGCCTCATCCAAAGGGTTCAACGAAGCCGAAGGCAAGCGGCGGACCCACGCCCTCGCAAGGGATGTGCTGGCCAGCATCGATCGAGACGAGTTCCGGCGTCCGAAGGCGGAGCTGGTCTTCATCTACCCCAACTTCCCAGACCATGCCCAAGCAGTTCTACAGCGGTGGGCACAGTTGGCCCCAATCTTTGACGCGACCGTGCCGCTCCCGGCTGGGTTTCCGAAGCTCGTCAGTGTCGACGACTTCGAATGGGATCCCGGCAAGCGACCTGATGAAGATTGGCGCTGGGAGCAGGACGGAAGCGCTCCTCCGTCGCAACTGCTGCTAATGGCGATTTGTCCCGCTGGCGCCGGCCAGCGCGTGGTCGAAATGGCCAACGGCGCTTTTGCCCCGTTCGGCAAGTACGTCGCGCCAGTTGCCGCATACGTTGCGGATGCAGAGGGCCTCACCATCGAATGCCCCAAAGCCGCACTGACGGAGCCCGGCAACCCGATGGCGAGTTTTGCTTGGCCCCAGCCTGACGGAACCACGTTGCGCGCTGTTACCGCAACCGACGCTGACGCAAGCCCGGGCACCGCGGCTTTCTACGGCGCGTTCTTCCTCACCGACGCCGACGGTACACCCCTCGACTATCAACCCTTCGAACTCCGCAAGCCCAAGGAGCCGAACGGCATGACTCATGCTGGCGGCCACGGTGGTCGCATTGGCAAGTGCAAAGCTGATCTCGACCCAGAAGGCTCGAATGAGCCCAAGGCCCGGCTGGTGTGCGAAATTTTCCGAAACGACCAGCGCTGTCGAATCCAGGAGCACGTAGGCGCAGAACTGCATTTTTTCGCGCAAGAGGGTGAGGTCCGAGTTGAAGAATTGCCTGTGGAATACCCCGGCCGCGACTGCACCACGTCCCCCGTCGGTTCGAAACGACCGTCAGATGGACGACGGTGACGGCGCAAGCCCCGATAGCGATGGCCCGGATGACGGCGACGACACCAACGTCACAGGCCCTGACATCGAGAGCCCGGACGACGGAGAGGCGCCTGACGTCGAGGGCGCTGACGTCGCGATGCCGGCGGTCGACACGCCGGACGTTGGAGAATAGGTCGGCAGCATCCAGGTCACCGCTGACGGTGGCCGTGATGTCGCCGGCGCCAAGGAACTTTGAACGGCAAATTCACCCCAATCGCGAACCAGGTAGCGGGAGTCGAAGGCGTCTGAGAGCCGCGTTAGCTCCTGCTGAACACCGTATCCCCTCCACGAACGGCCTCTGGTGAAGTGGTCGAGATTTCGGGCACCAATGCCGGATGGCGAAGTCGACGAAGCCTTCGTGGTCGACGATCAGGCAGACGCGGCGTTGGAGTGCAGCGCAGGGAAGCTGGGTAGTGGGGGAACTCGAACGTTCGGGGCTTGGGGTCGCGCGGTTCGCAGCCGTTCATGATTTGGATCCGCAGCGTCTGTACTTCTGGCGCAAGCGTGTTGAGCGAAGCGTCGCGTCGTGTGCGGCATTGGTCGAGGTTGAGCTTCCCAAGCTTGCTGCGTCCGCTCAAATAGAACAAGGGACACAGGTCGAGATCGAGCTCTTTGAATGGTCGCCGTCTTCGGGTCAGCGATCGGATCGACGGTGATGCGCTTCGCCGAGTCGTCTCGGTGCTGGAGGACTGAGTGTTCAACCTGCCGCCGAGCACCCGGCTATTCCTTGCCACGCGCGTCATCGACGGACGAAAAGGTCCGGACAGCTTGATGACGCTGGTGCGTGATGTGCTTGGCGAGGACATCTTCGACGGGCACCTTTTCATTTTCTTCACGCGCCGGCGCGACCGAGTCCGCATCGTGTACTGGGATCGCAACGGGATCGCGATGTGGACGAAGCGGTTGGAGCGCGGGCGCTTTCGTTTCCAGCAGGCCAGCGACGAAACTATCGAGGTGCGCACCATCGAAGCGGCTGATCTGGGACTGATTCTAGAGGGCATCGATTTGGAGCGGGCAAGGCGTCGGCCACGGTGGGAACCACCGAGGCGAAGCGCCCGATGATCGGCTGATCGGCGCATTGAAGAAAAGCGAAGAAAAGTGTGACCGAGCGTCGCTGAACCGGGCACTACAGTCGTGAAGTGTCCAAGGCGCTGCCGACGATTCACACCGCTCCAGAAGAGCTGCGCGACTGGCTGGAGAAACTCGTCAAGGAGTTGGAGTTTGCCCGCCTCATCTCCGCGGTGGTCGCGCTCGTGACGCGGCTGCGGGACATGAACACGGAGTTGACCAAGCAATTGGCGAATCTGCGTCGCGCAAGACCTCGGTCAGAGAGAATGCGGGCGCTCGAAGCGCAACTGACACTGCCGTGGGTAGCGAACGCAAAACAGATGGAGCCGAAGTCGAAACCTGAACGGGCCCCAGGTGCAACACCTGGCAAGAAGCGCAGGACAAAGCCTCCTGGTCGAAACCGGCTACCGGACGATCTCGAACGTGTCCCGCTGTACAATGGCATACCCAAAGACCTGAGACGTTGCCCCAAGTGCGGGATGCAGATGGAGAGGATGGGGCATACGCACTGCGAGTACCTGGATGTGATCCCAGCGAAGGTCGTCGTCGTGCACCGAACGGACGAAGCGGTGAAGTGCCCGTTGGATGGAACGATCGTCGCGGCTCCACCACCCCCTCGGATCGTCGAGAAGGGCGTGCTGGGCAATCGGCTCATCGTCGAAGCGACAGCTGACAAGTTTCTGGAGCATCAACCCATCGAACGACAGTGCCTGCGGTTTTCGCGCAGTGGCGTGAACATCGCTCCGCAGACACTCGGTCGAGCAGTGGCCAAGCATCTGGACCTGCTCGCTCCGATCGCCAGCGCTATTCATGACAAGACTCGCTCCAAGGGGTTGCTGGGTACGGACGCTACCGGTATCCCCGTTTTGGACCGCGATTCACCCGAGGGGATCCGCTCGGGCACGATGTGGGGTTGGACCAACGCGTTGTGGGTGAGCTTCTTCTACTCCCCATCGGGGGACTCAGACAGCGTGCGTCGGTTCTTGGGAGAGGGGAACACCAAGCGAACCATCCAGGTGGACGGCACCAACGTCCTGACCTTCATCGAACGCGATGGGGGCAAGCGCCCCGGGTGTTGGGCGCACGCCCGCCGCGGGTTGGTAACCTGCGCTCGCGGTGGAGACCGCATCGCCTTCGAAGGTGTCAAGCTCATGGCGCCGCTCTTCGAGACGGAACGGCAATCGCGAAAAGCCGGCGACAACGCGGAGCAACGTCGCGAGCGTCGCCAAACCGAGAGCAAGACTGTCGTTCACGGGATACGCAGCTGGCTCGATGAACAGCGCGCCATCGTCCCCCCAAAAACCCAACTGGGCAAGGCGCTCGGCTACCTCCACCGTCAATGGCAGCGTCTCATTCTGTTCCTGGACGACGGCAACATCCCCCTGACCAACAATCGCCGCGAACGCGAGCTCAGAAAGCTCGTGCTCGGACGTCGCAACTGGCTCTTCGTTTGGGAAGACGTCGGTGGCGAACGAACTGCAAACATCCTGACGATCGTGGCAACCTGCGTCTCACACGGGCTCAACCCACGCGAGTACTTGACGCTCGTCACCGACGAGCTGCTGCGCAACGTCGAAGATATCAGCACGCTCCTTCCGGATCGGATCGTCCAAACCCACCCGGAGCTTCAGGTCCCAGACTTCGAAGCCCCGATCCTGCCGGACTAACTCGCACGACCCGCCCCTCGTGGAGTTTGCCAGCTCAAGACGCCGCTGCGAATAGGCCGATGGTGAACGGGTTACTGAACACCGGTTAGAGCCCTAAGTCCCCCAAGCGCGGGCCAAGCCCCGAGCCCAGGACGCAGCTCTGCGCTCCGGGCCGACAACACACCGTGCGGGTGAGCCCGCTGGACTCACCCGAGAGGCAGAGTCATCTGCCCTAGCGGCACCGGCGGTCTTTGGGGTGGAGGCTCCGGCTGGAGTCCGTGTTTGGTCAGAAGCTCGGCGATGTCTGGAGGGTCTCTGGCGGCCCGCACCCAGCGCATCGGACCGCCGCATACTTTGGGGGCACCCACGCGACCGGGTCCCACGCTGGCATGCCAGCGTGGGTAGGAGCGAAGGGGGCTCAACGTCGGCGCGAAACACGTGCCGCAAGAGCCATCCCCATCGTGAGCGACGAGGGGGTGGTGGAGTGTCGTCGCCGTCGGTGTCCAACACCAGCTCCAGCTGGTCCCCCGAAGCCGGCTCCGGCGTAAAGCGATCACTGCCTCATCGTCGCGGAGCGGCTTCGCTCCTTGAGACGTGCAGTTGCAGCGTTCCGCTTGCTTGCCGTGTTAGAAGGGGCGCCTCCATGCAGTCGAAACCGCCTGGTGATGATCCCAGCCTAACGAGGCCGTAGAAAAACCCACTTTGGCGCGAACGTCAACCTGCCCCCCGCCCCCTCGGCCATCCGTGCTCGGTTTTGGCGCCCCGTGGCCCCAGCTGGTTCGGCTGGGGCCTCCCGGTTGACCCGGGCCTGCCGCCCTCACTGCCGGTGCACTCTGGCAATCTTCTCGATGTTGTGCACGATGGTGAAGAGCTGCCACTGGGCGTTGACCTTCTTCTGTCCGCGGAGAGTGAAGCGGCGCATGCCCTTGTTTTGGATGTTGCCGAAGACGGGTTCGACGGTGCCCATTCGCTTGCTGTAGAGCAGTCGCCCCGCCGGCGAGTCGAGCTTGAAGCGCATGCGTTCGGTCGGAGCGTGCTTCTTTGGTTTGGCCTGCTGTGGCGGACCCTCGGTGTGTTTGATGATCGTCAGCTGGCGCTGAGGGGTGCGGTCTGGTTTTCGTAAACACTTGGCGCGCAGGGGGCAATTTCGGCAAGCGGTGATGGGGGCTTTGAAGCGGGCGACACGGTAGCCGTTGAAGAGCATGTCCTTACCGGCTTGGTACAGCTTGTTGCCGGCGGGACAGACGCACTCCATGCGGTCCAAGTCGTAGGAGAAGTCCTCGGCCGTGAATTGTTTCTTCTCAGCTGGCGGGGCTGCTTGCCGTAGCTTGCTGCGGTGCAAGCGGCGCTCCTTGTTGTGGCGTTCCTTGTGGCGCGCGGCACCCGCGTAAGTGGGCAGTCGCCTCCGATACTCACGATCGGCGATGTAAGCATCGGCGCCAATCTGTTCGACGGCGGCGACCACCGCTTTGCTGTGGAAGCCGCTGTCTGCAGTGACCTTGACGTGCTTCAGGATGTCCCGTCCGTCAGCGAGGACAGCGAAGCTATCGCGGGTTTGCTCCAACAGGGGAGCCAGCAGATGTCCCTCGTATCCAGAGCCATGCGCTTGAGCGTGCACGACAATCTGGGCGCGGTCATCGACGACGGCGAGGCCGTTGTAGCCCTGGATGACGCCGCGGGAGCTCTTCATCTTCGCGCTTTGCGGGTCGGTCAGATTGGTCTTCTGCTCGTTGCCGGTTGGCCCGCGCTTCTTGTCGGTGTCACGCAACAGCGTCTCGAGCTGCTCTATCTTTCGTTGGTAGTGCTCGAGTTTCTTCGCGTGCCCTGCGGATGCTTTGCCGCCATCTTCTGCGCTATCTTGATCCTGGTGGCGCTGGACGATGCGCTCCGCAACGCCTTCCAGTTTCTTGCGTTTCTCCTCGAGCTCCGCATGCGTGCCGCTCCATTGTTTGGACGCGTTCGATGGCAACTTGCAGCCGTCCACAGCGAAGTGCTCCGAGCCGATGAGGCCCAGCTCGGAGGCGTAGAGCAGCACGTCTCAGAACAGGTCGACGATCTCACGGTGCAGCTCGCTGACGAAGCTGGCTATCGTCGTGAAGTGCGGCCGCGTGTCTGCTGACAGCGCCATGAAGATGATGTTGCGCTGGCATGCTTCCTCCAGCTGACGGCTGGAGATGAGCCCCTTGTTGTAGCCGTAGATGACAATCTTGAGCAGCACTTTCGGGTCGTACGCCAGCCGCCCCGTCTGATCATTGCGATAGCGTTGGTCAAACGCTGTCAGATCCAGGTGCTGCTCGACAATCTCCCCGAGCGCGTGCTCAAAGGAGCCGGGCAGGATTTGATCCGCATAGCACAGCGGGATCATCTTCGTCTGATTGAGGTCGTAGTGCTTGTAGCGAGCCATGGCTCGCACAGATTAACCTGTTTGATCCTCCGCGTATCCATCGAAAGTGCTTCAACTGAAGGCTTCAGGGACTTTTTCTACACCCTCAACGGTGCGCGCGTTCACCTGTCAGCGGCCCGCGACTCGCGAAAGCGGCGCTCCCGCATCCCCTTGCCGGTGGCTCCCGCTTACACGGCCATTCTCGACGCGGGGCTCGCCCTGCGGGCAGGGGACGCGGAGCCGGGCGAGAAGCACTTGCGCGCCGCAGTCGCTGGCTTCGACGAATACGAGATCGGCATGTTCGCCGCCGCCTCGCGTCGTCGTCTGGGCGAGCTCATCGGAGGTGATGAAGGCCGTGAATTGCTCGCCCAAGGCGACGCCGCCATGCGCGCCCAGCGCATCGTCAATCTGGACGCCATCACCGAGATGCTGATCGCGGGCTGCCGCGCGCTGTGAGTCCCGAGGCCTCACGGGAGCACCCGGGTTGGGGGTCATTGGGTTTTGCCTTCCAGTTCCAGTTCGCCGCGCACCAATCTCAACCTCTCCGCTCGGATCGCAAAGCCGATGCTCCCATCCTTCAAAACCCCCAGTACGTAGTTGGTCGCACGTGCGTCTTCATTGCTCGGGCACAGCCGCTTGTCGTACTTCACCTCCGACAGCATGAGCCTGGCTCCGGTGACCAGATAAAACCCAGCACCGCTGCCACACCCCGTTTGGAACTGAAAACGCCCGTCGTCGTGGAACTCGATCGTCGGATCGCTCTGCAGCGCGAACGACCACCTGCCCAGCTCGTCGAGAAACTCGGTGACCGCCCACACGGAGCCTGTCAAAGGTCGATCCGGATCGGCGAGCTCACGAGTCAAAAACTCGAGAGTTGCGTGCTCTCCGCGGAGCGTCACCCCATTTTCACTGGCCGTGATAGCCGGCGCAGCGCGGAGAAAAGCCGCAAGCCAGTCGTCTTGCTGCTCCAAGGGCGCTAGGCACCCCTTCAAGGTGCACCGAAGCGACTTCACGCACAACTTGGAGTCACAGATGTCGTAGGCGCCTCCGCACATATTGCAGCCGGCAGAGAACATGACCCCGCCGTCGCGAAACGCCAGCTGCACCTTGACGCTCTCTACCGGCTCGTACCCTTGCGCAGAAGCGAGCTGGAACACACGACCATTCAGCTCGGTGGTGGCTTTGGGTGAAGGGTCCACCGCGCTCGGCGCGGGGGCTGCAGAGGAGCCCGCTGGCTGGGGCTTGGACGTCACCGCCGAGGTCGCGGTAGAACTTGACGACGAAGACGGTGCCGAAGCTGATGACGGCGGCGGGCGCACGGGCTCAGTGGCTCCGCAAGCCGCCGCCTCCCACGCTATCAAGATCATGCATGCGAGCGTTCGTGTTTCCAGACCCATGTACTTGCTGTAGTCCAGGTCGACCCAGACAGCATCGACAAAGTGGGCAGCGACCACCGACGGCAGCGACGCTCGGCCGATCACTCGATGAGGATCGAATCCAGTTCGAAGCCTCCACGCACGACGAACACGCGCATCACCACGACTCCCGCCGCAAGCTCCAAAGACTCCGCCACGGGAGCCGCGTCGAGGTTGGCACTTTGCGGCAAGGCAACCTCGGGCGTCGTCGTTGACGGTCCAAAGCCGATGCGGATCGCCGCACCTTCCACGTTCGAGCGGTAGCGGACAGTCACGCGGTAGCTGCGTTGCTCAGGTACGAAGACCGTGTAGCTGAGCCACTCCCCTGCCACGGTTTGCGTCAATCCGTAGGTGCTGTCTGCAATGCAGCCGATGTCGACGTCGTCTGCCCGATAGACGCTGGCGGTGTTGCGCAAAGGGCAATTGAACTGGCAAAAGCGACGTGCTGCGAACATGGAACTCCAGGCCGGAGTGCCGTTGGAGATGTCGCGACGCGGATCCCGAGCAGTAGCGTTACCCCATCGTTCCTCGACGAACCCTCCGCGGAAGCA
>JBNKUV010000026.1:0-63644 GCA_050298815.1 Polyangiaceae bacterium | reverse complement strand
CAGATCGATGACCGAAACGCCCTGCTTGCCCTGAGCACAGTAGGCGAGATCGCCGCGCACCTCGAGGTCGCCGCAGTACCAGCCAACTGTCTCCTTCTCCGAGGTCGTGAGTTGCTCCGGATCCGTACTGTCGTAGACGATCAACTTGCCGTTCGTGCTCTCGAATGCACGGGTGCCGCGGGCCCGGAGGTCATCCCAAATAGACGCTTCGGCAGGAACATCTAGCGCCCCGAGCGGCTCCAGCTCCGCATCGAACACTCGCAGCCGCTGCCCGGCCTCAGTCCAGTAGGAGTAGTCGCCCTCGTCAATGACATCGATAGCAAACTGCCGAACGAACACGCGGTCAGCGGTGACAGCCATGCGCCCGTAGGTCCACTTCTCCGTGTCGACAGTCACGCTGTTCTGTAGCGACGCCTTGTCGCCGTCGACGTCTAGCAGATGCACAGAGCGCTTCACCAAGTGACAGCTCAAGTTTCCGTCTTCGTCCCAAGACGCGTCCGCCTTGGGGTTGCTGTCCAACAGTTCCCAGCACTCCATCTCCGAGAAATCCATGTTTTCGATATCGCTCTCGAGAGTCAGCGCGCGTCCAGCCTGATGGTCGTAGTGGATCAAGGACCCCGGAATGTTGACCTGCTCGAGCATCTTTGGATTCTCCGGATCACTGACATCCAAGCGGTCGAGATAGTAGCGGCCCCGAGTGTCGTCGTCCTCGAGCAGCTCCAGGTGGCTGCTCGCCACGATGTCGCCGGACACGAGAGTGGCCTCCGATTGGGAACCTCCGCCCCAGCCCCAACCCATATCGACACCACATCCACCAACGAAGTAGCCCCAGCCGCGCTCTGCGATGGTTCCAGGCACTTCGAACACGGTGGTCGGTACTGGCTTGGCCCCGTCCCGAATGTCGATCACCTCGTAGTCGAAGTGTTGTTCGACATCATCGCCCGCCTCCGTATAGACGTAGGTGCGGCGCCCCACCAGTAGGGCACTTTCGGTCTGCACGACGCCGCTGAAGTAGCTGTACGCGTTCAGCTCCCCGTCCTCGGCAAGAGGACTGGCGTCCACGGTGCGAAGCACCTTCGGATTGTCGATATCGCTGATATCGACCACGTAGAAGGTGAGGCGCTGAGTCCACTTGCCACTCTCGTCATCCTCGGAGTGGCGCTCGACGTAGGCGTAGTCGCCGTTGACGTAGACGTTGCCCCAATACGCCCAGCCGTAGCAGCCCTTCGTCTCCTCGATGTACTGCGACAGGTCGACTTCTGAAACGCCCTCAGGCTGGTCAGCACCGGTCAGCGTCGTCAAGTCGAGGGTCGTTTGGTCTGTCCACCAATCGTTGCCAAACCTCAGCACCTTGTCGCCGAGCACTCGAACCGCGGAAATGTTTCGGGCGGTCTCGAGCGCATCGACGGCAACGACGTTGTCGCGGTCACTGATGTCGAAGGACTGAACGGCATCGTCACCGACACCAAATAGGTGCTCTCGGTGCACGAACGCACGCCTCGCTTCGCCAATCTGTGGTGCGACACCACGCAGCGTCAGGTCGTCCTCGGTGAAGTCGATCAGCTGGACGCCACTGAGGTATTCACCCCGGCAGCCCAAGCTGTCTTCACTTTGGACCCAGCCGCTGAACGGCAACACGATGAGCCCGTGCTCGTCCAGCAAACGGAAAGACTTGTGGATGCGGTCCTGATCTTCGGCGAAGCTGCCCCACTGGCCTCCAAAGTTGACGCGCTCGATCATGGTGGGCTCGCTCAGGTCGGAAACGTCGAAAAGCGAAACGTGCAGAGCACCTGCTTCGGACTCGTTGTCAAAGCCGATGCCGTAGAGCCGGTCACCGCGAGGCTCCATGTGATAGACCCAACCCGGGATCTCGAGCTCTCCCATTTGCACGGGCTGCTCGGGATTGCTCAAGTCAAAAGTGAACAACGGGTCCGTGCGTTCGAACGTAATCGCGTAGGCGCGATCCCCGTCGAAGCGAACGCTCTGCAGAACCTCCGGCCGCGGCAGCTCGACGGGGAGCTCAGCAAGCTTCGTGATCTCCGAGGCGGACTCCACCCGGAACGTCTCGAGTTTCGGCGGGCTATCCGAACGCCACTCGTCCCACTGACTGAGAACTCGAAGTACCCCGTCGTGTTCGTCCATCTGCCAACGGCTGTCGATGTATCCAGCAATCTGCAACGCAGCGCCCTCGGTGAGGTCGCCCTCTGGGTCGGAGATGTCCACGACTTGAATGGTGCTTCCCTCAGCTTGTTCGTTCGTCCAGTCCCAGTCTCGCCCACCAATGTAGATCCGCTCGGGCGTCACGGTGATGCTGCGCTGCTGGATGTAGGCATCTTCAGCCTCCTCAAAGCGGAGCTGGTCGATTTGGTCTATCTCCTGCAAGTTCTCCAGGTTGAACGACGTCACGACAGTCGAAGGACCACTGGAGCAGCCCCAACATCCCCACTCGTGGGTGGCCAGATAGAGCACGTCCCCAACCAAGCGTGAGTCGGAGATGTTACCGGGTACCTCGAAGTCGCCAACGACGGTGATCTGAGACGGATCCGACGTGTCGAGAGCTTGAATGCGACTGGTTTCTACCCAGTAGTAGCTGTCCTCCTCTTCGTCGTATACTTCTCGCCCATAACCGTTGAACATGGCCACTACGACATCATCCTCCAAGTACATCTCGAACGGCTCCGCAGCGATCCGATGATTGCCTAGGATCTGGAGCTTGGATGGGTCTTCGATGTCGACGAGCGTCAAGCCAGAGAAACGAGAGAGCGCGTACAGCCTGTCGCCGTCCATCTGGATGATATCGGCCTCTGCGATGGCGCGAGCGGGTGCGCCCTCAGAAGAAGCCGGAGCGGCGACTGCCGCACCGGACGCGCTGTCTTCTGCCTCGTCGGCGGCGAGGCTGCCTGCCGAATTGGCTTCGCTCTGCGTCACGCTGGAGATGAAGTCCCCTTGCTCCCGCTCGTCATCCTTGGCGGGAGGAGGCTTGTTCTCAGAAGGCGCAGGTGGGTCGCCATCATGGGAGCAAGCCGAAAGAATCGCGCACACCCCAAGTGCTTGCGCGATGAAACGTAGGTTTTGTGCCATGCCTAGCCCATCAGCAAAATGAGTGCCAGCCACGATACTGGCGGAATTCGGCTACAATTGGCCACGAGTAGTGAGCATCCCGCGGGAACCCCGGGTGTGCCCGCCCTGGCGGCACAGCTTGGCACACGCGGCTGCGACGTTCGCCTCCGGGGTGCTGTCACCGGCGTGTACCCCGTGTACATCCGGCGTTGGGACACCCACGCCACCATGGACCCAAACTTTGGTTCGGGCGTGGGTCTGAGCCGCATGCCCCTTCGCCAGCTATCCAACGCGTTACCCAGGGTTGCCGTCCTCGGACTGTTGCTCGTCCCGTGTGCCTGCGCCTCGAGCGAGGCGACCCGGGCAAAAACCGTGGCTCAGTCCAACCTGATGTGCAGTCCTGCCGAGATGCATGCCGGCGTGGAGCGACAAACGCCCAACGTCCGCGAGTGGTACGTCGGCTGCGATTTCACCTACACTCGCGTGCACTGCTCGGACGGAGGTTGCGTTCAAGCGGAACCCAAGCCGCCCTGTCTCGGGGACTTGCGTTGCTTCGAAGAGGATCCGGTGACGTTGCGCTGGGAGCTCGCGCCCGAGGAAACGACGACGCGATAACTCGCCGGCCACAGCAAGAGGCTCAGCCGGCGTCGCCCATCCGCGGGTCCTAAGCCCGAACCAGATTGGGAGCGTCAACGCGACACACGCCGCGCGAGTCGACGACCAGTTGGCTTTTTCGGAGCACCCAGTCGTAGTCGATCGACGAGTGGTCGGTAACTATCAGCACCACATCGCTTTCTGAGAGCAACTCTTCGCTCAGCTCAGCTGACTGCCAACCTTCGAACGCTGGCCACTCTCGCAGACTCGGGATCCGCTGCACGAAGGGATCGACGAAACTCAGCTGCGCTCCAAGCCGCTCGAGCTGGTGTAAGATCGGAAACGCGGGACTCGCCCGGCAGTCGTCGACATCTTTCTTGTAGGCAATTCCGAGTAAGAGCACCTTGGCTCCGCTGACGGCTTTGCCAGCGCCATTGAGCGCAGTCGTTAACTTGCCAACGACATATTCGTGCATGCGGATGTTGATCTCGCCCGCGAGCTCGATGAACTTCGGCGGAGCTCCGAACTGACGCGCTTTCCAACTCAAGTAGAATGGGTCCACCGGGATGCAATGTCCGCCCCAGCCGGGACCTGGATTGAAGCGCATGAAACCAAACGGCTTCGTTGCCGCGGCATCAAGCACCTCCCACACGTCCAACCCCATGTGTTCGAACGTCACCTTGAGCTCGTTGACCAACGCGATGTTCACCGCCCGGAAGATGTTCTCTGTGAGTTTCGCCGCCTCGGCAACGCGCGCATGGCTCACGCGCACTACCTCCTTGATGACGGCCTTGTAGAGGGCCTCGGCGACATCGCCTGACGCGTCATCTGCGCCACCGACGAGCTTGGGTATGGTGGAGGTCGCAAAGTCTGGATTGCCAGGGTCCTCTCGTTCTGGAGAGTAAGCAATGAACAGATCTGTTCCCAACACCAAGCCGCTTTGAGCCAGGCCTTCCACCAACACTTCGTCAGTAGTCCCAGGATAGGTGGTGGACTCCAACACCACGAGCTGCCCTGGGCGGAGGCGCTCGCGGACGCTCTCCACCGTGGCTCGAACAAACTGCATGTCGGGTTGCTGATGGTGATCCACTGGCGTCGGGACGCACAACAAGATTGCGTCTGCATCACGCAACACTTCGAAGTCATCAGTGGGGACAAACATACCTTCGCCGAGGGCAGCAGCGAGGGGTGCGACATCGATGTGCCGCAGATAGGACTGGCCTGTGCGGAGCAACTCGGCCTTACGGGCATCGATGTCCACGCCCAGAGTCCGGAAGCCCGCACGCACGAACGCCAGGGCCAGGGGCAACCCCACGTAGCCCAGGCCGACAATCGCCACGGTGAACTCCCTCTTTTCAATCCGACGCAGAAGGTTCAGATGAGCGCCTTCAGCCATGGGCTCCCCCTCTCAGGGACCTCTGCGTACGCCATCGCTTACGGATACGTGGGGTGCGCTACGGTGTCAAGCCTCCGGAATCGGTCAGATGAGGTCCATCGTGTAGGAGAGTGCGCACACCGCCAATCCCGATCACCACTTGCAGCTACTCCTCCGGCGGTCCGAGATGTATGCTCCCCCCCATGGAGCTTCTGTGGACGACAGATCCACATCTGGACCACGTTCGCCACGCGGGCGCTGCCTTCGAGTTCGGCAAGGCGTTGCGGCAGGAAAATCCTCGCGCCGCCGCTCTCTTGGTGACCGGGGACATCGCAGAGGCACAGAGCATCACACGCGTCCTGCGGGACTTGGCGCGGGGTTTCGAGTCCCCTGTCTACTTCATCCTGGGGAACCACGACTTCTACATGGGTTCCTTCGAGAGCGTGACGAAACACGTAGCCGCCACGAGTGCTCGCACGGAGAACTTGCACTGGTTGCGCAGCGCAGAGGTCCGCCTGTCAACGGACCTGGCGCTTGCGGGCTGCGATGGCTGGTACGACGCACGTTACGGGGACCGACTGACGGACCTCCAATTGACGGACTTCAGGTGCATCGCTGAATTGTTCGAAGCGCAAGACGACAGCCGAAACGCCCTCCTCGCAGCGTGTGCCAACAGAGCGGACGCAGAAAGTTCGATCCTGGGCGCCCAGCTCGACCGCCTGCTTCAGCAAGAATCGAAGCCGACGGTTCGTCACGTCGTCGTTGCGACTCATGTGCCCCCTTTTCAGGACGCTGCCTGGTACGAAGGCAAGCCCGCCAACGACTACTGGGCGCCTTTCTTCAGCTCCAAGGTGTTGGGGGACCAACTTCGAGCCAACGCCCGAAAGAATCCCGCCATCCAGTACCACGTCTTCTGTGGGCACACCCACAGCCCGGGTGTCTACCAAGCCGAGGAGAACTTGACCGTGTACACAGGAGCCGCCCGATACGGCGCGCCGGAGCTAGCGGGCGTCTTGCGCTTCGAGGCGGGATCCCTCGAGGTCGACGTGGCATCGGCGTAGCTAGATCGCGGCGAAAAACTCCGAATTTCGTGGATCGTACGACGCGCCAGGAGGGGCGTCCAGCGTATCGCAACCGTTCAACGATGTCGCCCTGATGCGACGGCGGGGTGGTGGAAGCTCGCCTCGGGTCGTTGCGGCGCACCGGTGCCATGCGCGCGAGGTCGCGGGCTGTTTTTCGACAGGAAACGGTCGGGATCAGCTTCGTGCGGCAAGCACGTGGCGCGCCACAACGAGTAGATTGCAGGAGAGGACGCCGCAGTGGACATATGCTCGGAACGAGTCGAAGCCACGCCAAGCACATCGGTCGAGACCAAACGCGCGCTTGAGAAAAGAGATGGTTCCTTCAACGCCAGCTCGGAACGCGCGCATCTTCTTGTACACCCGTTTGCTGCGCGCCATCACTTCTATCTCGATGCCGCATCGCTTGTGGAAGACGACATCAGTTACCCCCAGCGCCTTGATGGCCGAAACGTTGTTCTGTGTTGCGAATCCGCCGTCGAAGCAGGTCTGCCTCGGCGGAGTACCGAACAATGCTTGATGGCGCTCGATCGAGCGTTTGGTGAGGGTCGAGTCGGCAGGGTTGCCCTGTTCGACAACGATATCAGTCACGAGGGCCGAGGCGCCCGTCGTCAAGCAGACCTTGTGACCGTATTCGATCTCCCTCCCTCCCTTCGCGATGATGTCCGTGTGAGGTTCGAAGATGGAGACGATCTTCTCGCCTGCGGGGACGGCTTCCCCACGAAAGACACGACTCTCGGTTTGGTGCAGAACCTGATTCGCCAGCGGAATGAGCGCACGGATCTGAGTGGCTGTGGCCTGCGCTTGGGCCATCTCCAACGGTCCGCTGCAGATGACCTCGTCGAGCTGCTTGGCGATACTTTCCGCTTGTGCAAGCGTACTCTCGGTTACCGCAACAAGATCCTTGTACAGCGGAACGCGGGTCTTCGCCGACTTTGCGTTGGCAATTGCAAGCACTCGACGCTTCGCACGCAGTCGATGATTCGAGAAGTGAAGCCCAAATTGCTTCTTCGCTCGGCGCATAAGACGAGTGAACACTCGAACACAGTCACCGAGCAGCGTCGAGTCTGTTGGGTGATGGATGTTCGACTCCACGACAGTGCAATCAGTGCGAATGCGTTTCCCCTCTTCTATTCCAAGCTCCTTGGCCTTGAGAATCAGCATCTTGTCGATCGCTTCCCAGGTCTCCGCCTTCACCCTCTTGATGTTCTTCTGAAGCGACGACTTGGTTGGCGGCTTTCCGCCGACTCCCAGCCGGCAAAATGTCCGGTACGCATTCGAGTCAGCCAACGCAAACGCAAGTCGGTCGTAGCTCAGGAGGGTATGCTGCTTCAGAATCGCAATGCGTAGAATCTGCTCTGCAGACATGCCTTCGCGTCCCTTCGTTGGATCCACGCGGCGGCCACTACGCCAGCATAGATCGTCGTGAACTAAGGTCGTGGCATCGGGGAGTGTGTCGAGCAGAGCGCTCATCGTCACCAGCTCTGCCGCGCGCACGTGGTCGATCGGGGCTGGCATCAAAGGGAGTTGCTCGAGTAGATTCTTGCGCACCGGGGAGCCTTTCTTCTGGGTGGATTGGCGTTTGCCCCGAAGAACTGGCGACCCGGTGCTTCTATTTCCATCTACGAGCGGCTCGGGTTCCTTTTTGTTTCCGCACCCTTGGGAGTTTTTCGCCGCGATCTAGCTATCCAGGCACTGAAGAGCTGGTTATGGCAGCGGGTGAGGGCTCGGGCTGTGGACTTGGGTTGAGGCGTGCGCAGCCGGTGGTCGCAAGCAACATCCGGCTTTTTTTGTGCATCGGAGAATGCTTCCCAGCCTTGGATCGTAGTGACACTGTGTGCTAGGAACCTACAAATCGGTGGTGGGGACGATTGCTCAGCCGCCGTCGGATGGAGCTGTACATGAAAAGCAATAGATCAAGGCACGTTTCCGGCGTCGTCGCAACGCTGGCATTGGCAAATGCAGCCTGCGGGACGAACCGCCCCGAGTTTGAAGACGCCGAGGAGGACCACAACGTCTCGGTTGGAGACGCCTCCCCTTCAGCGGAGAGTACGGCCGCCTCCACTTCAGCGGAGAGTACGGCCGCGCCGACGATGTCGAGCACCGTGGTGCCAAGCGCACAGGTGAGTGGACCGGGCGTTGTCGGTCAGTCGACCACTGGCGTCGGCTCGGGCGCAACCGCACCGGACGACTCTGGGTCGCCAGCGGCGGGTAGCAGCGGAGGAGCGACTGGCTCGTCGAGCCAATCCCCGACATCCAGTCCCGCCATCGGTTCCGAAGACGGCGCAGGGGCAACCTCAACGTGCAGCTCTGGCGAAACGTTGTGTGGGGACCAGTGCGTGAACGTGCAAACTTCGAACGCGAACTGCGGCGCGTGCGACCTCCAGTGCAACGCTGGAGAGCTCTGCAGTCGCGGCAGCTGCCAGACGAGTTGCGAAGCCCCCCTAGTCGAGTGCGGTAGCTCTTGCGTTGACCTGACCAAAGATACCGACCACTGCGGCGAGTGCAACAACGCGTGCCCGGTACCAACCGGGGGAGCAGCGACATGCGACGGGTCCTGCGGAATCAGCTGTAGCGGGACGATGACCGCGTGTGACGGCGCCTGCGTCGATACGGCTAGTTCCGCGACGCACTGCGGCGGTTGCACTCAGGCCTGTGCCACCGGCGAAGTCTGCGATCAAGGCAGTTGTGAGACCTCTTGCGATTCACCACTCACCGCGTGCAATGGCGCCTGCGTCAACGTGAACTCGAACATCGCGCATTGTGGCGAATGTGACAACCGCTGCCCCGTACCCGCCGGTGGCGAAGCGGTGTGCAACGGCGGCGCGTGTGGACTCGAGTGCCAAGGGCTGACCGCCTGTCAGGGAGCGTGTGTCGACACGCAGACGGACGAGGACAATTGCGGGGGGTGTCAAAATCCGTGCAACGGCGAGTGCGTCGGCGGTACGTGCTGCGCCCCCGACCGCGCGGTGTGCAACGGAATGTGCGTCGATCTCGAGAGCTCATCTCAGCACTGTGGCGCTTGTGGAAACGCATGTCCCACGGGCGAAGTTTGCGAATCAGGTAAATGCCTCGTGGAGTGCAACAACGGAGATCGCTGTGGAGACGACTGTGTCGACCTCTCTTCCGATATTCAGAACTGCATGAGTTGCGGCGAGAGCTGTTCAGCCCCACCTTCCAATGGTCAAGCCGTGTGCGGAACGTCTGGTTGCGACATCAGCTGCAATTCGGGGAACCTCCGGTGCGGTGACAACTGCTGCGACGCGGCCCCTCACAACAGTGTAAACGTCATTTGCGGTGGCGGAACTTGCGGGCTCGAATGCGCAAGCTCCAATACTCACACGTGCAACGGCGAAGACTACCCTTGTTGGCCCAACGACGACGTTACCCACTGCGGCGCCGATTGTACAACCTGCTCGTATCCGAATGCGGACGCGGAATGCAATAGCACCGGGTGTTCTTACGAATGCCGGGGAGAGGACTTGAACTGTGGAACTACGTCCGCGCCGTCTTGTGGCAGCTGGAGCTTCGAGTCTTCGACGACGGAGGGATGGGTTTGGGGGCTCAGGGGACAAAACCCGGATGCGGCGCTGACTACCGTCGCGCAACACGCCACCGACGGTGATCGCTCGCTGGCCATTCCCTACAAGCGCGAAGGCATGGGTTCCGACTACGCAGTCTCGATCGAGGTGCCGCTTTGCTCACAGGGGGCCACGTACAACTGGCAGTCGGCTTCCATCAACTTCGATGTCAGCGTCAGCGCCGGCTTGGAAGGCAACACAGGCTCGGATGCAGGTGGATACATAGCCATCACGGGCGTTGACAACCAAGGCAACGCAACGACGCTCTATAGTGGCTGCGACTTTTATCCTAGGAGTGACGGGACCGTCACTGCGGGTTTGCAGGGAAGTGCCTGTCAGCCGCCTTCGGGGACGGGGACAGCGACCAAACTCCACATCAACCTACGGGCCTTCAAGACATGGTCGGGCACGTTCTACATCGACAATATTCGCATCGTCGAATAGAGCCACAAACGGCTTGAACCCAACGTGATGTGTCTGCTCGCGCAACACCTGCCTCACCTGGTTCGACGACCCATCCACAACCGTACCCAGGCGCGAACTCAGCCAGCGACTACGCGCTTCGCTGCCATTGCCGGATGACCCTCGGCGCCCCACATTCTTCTGTCCATCTGCTCTGGTCGCCCATGCCGCCGAGTTGGCGAGCATGGTGTACGTCAGGTACGGTGCAGCAGCAGACAGGCGCCGCGCGCGGAAGCGCCTGTCACCAGCGATAGGTGATACCATCCACAGTCTACCTGCGTGGGTGTTCCGCTAGAACCTTCGACACCTCCGCGCTCCGAAGCAACGCCGCCGCCGCGGCCTTCCAGCCGTTGGATCCGTGCGGGCTGCGCGGAAACACCACAAGCACCCACGGCACGCCCCCCGGGGCAAGAACGATTAGCTCGTTTTCCCCGTGGCGACTGAACCGTCCGCGACCGCGAGTGGCATCGATCACCAGGCGACGCAGTTGGTGCGCCGACACTCCTTCAACTCGGAAGGTCGCCGTCAAGCTCACGACTCTCGCGCTGGCAACAATGGCCCGGAGCGCAGCAACCAGGGACTCGAGGTCGGTGTGCCGTGGCGGTCCGCCCGTTAGGGCTTCGCCCCAATGACGACCCCACGTCGGCGCCGGAAGGCCCCGATGAAGGGCCGCGAGTCCGGTGGAAACAACCTCGCCCACGCACAGCTCTCGTACACAACCAGCCGCGTACTCCAACACGGGAGGCGCGCTCCCCGGGTCGATCTCAAACCAAACGAAGGTATCTCGAGTGATTCGGGCAACCACCGCCCCGTCGAGCGCGGGCCGTACTGCCTTGATGACTCGCCCAACCGTTGTCAGTCGTCGATCGACGCGCGCCAACCCAAGGCGTACGGGTGCCCTGGTGGCAGCCAACTCGGCGACCCAAGTTGACGGCCCGACTAGCGTTCTGTGACTCGCCGCCAGCGGTCGCACGGAGCGTCCCAGCAAGAGAAGCCCCAGTGCAGCTGACACGACGAGAATGCCAAGGGAGAGTTCCGGCTCCAGACGAGCCCCGAGGAGCGTGACGCCCAGCACCAGGAACATCCCCAGCAACAACTTGGCCAAGTAGCGATGGTCGGCCAGCGAATACGCACGGATGTGCACCAACGACAGCCAGGACCGAACCGCGGACAACGCGACGAGTTCCAAGGTCAAGATCACGTACGGACCTCGCCAGAGTGCTGCCATCAACCCGAGCGTGACGATTCCAATGGGAGCGGGCACCCACCACGCAACGTTGGCCAAAAACCGCTCGAACTGCTTGAGCAGGAAAGGCGAGCCCCATCCCTCGAGACGCTTGAAGTCGAAGTAGAACAGCCGCGCCCACGCGAAGGACGCCGATTGAAGCGGACTGAGCACGAAGAAGAGCGCTGCCAACAGGAGGGCTCCGCTTGGGTTCCCAGGTGCGGAGATCAGAGCCAGGACGAGCAGGGCGTCGATCTGAGCTACGGCATTGCCCAAAGCGAACCGCAGACTGTCGCGCGGCGACCACTTGCCCCGTAACAATGCGCGCATCCAAGTCGGAACTTGACCCGCAACCAGTTTTAGTTGCCGGTACACCCGTCTGGTAAACGCCACCGAAAGCGCCGCGCGAACCATCCCGCCGACCCCCATGGCAACGCCCAATCCCCAGGGTCCAATCCACCAGTAGCACAGCCCGAGCGCGGCAATGTCCGCCAGGTCGACGAGCAATAGACTCCAAGCTGGGCGATAGACCCGGCGCACTCCGTAGACGCCGGAGTGGTAGGTACGCGCGAGAACATCGGCACCCCAGCGCAACGCACACCCCAAGACATACACGTCCACAACGTTGAAGCTCTGGAATGGTGAGGGGCCGAACCCTACCCAGAGCCCGGCAGCAGCGAGAACCAGGAGCGAAACGGCCAAAGCGGCGCCGAGCCACTGCGCGATACGCTGGGATGCCTCGGCGGTGCGTCCACGTCGCGACAGAGACGACACGTCGTGCCTGAGCGTCTCCAGCGCGCCCCACCAAAGCCCGCCGGATGCCAAGAGAACGCTGCGCGCAACGAGTACGGGCCCGAGGATTTCGAAAGGGAACGCCGACGCAAACAGGCCCAGCTCAGCGAGCCGGAACGACGTCCGCAGAACCGCTCGAACCAGAACGTAGCGCAGGCGGTACGCGGCGTAACGCACCGCCCCATCCCCAAGCAACGCGGCTTCCAACGTCGGGAGACGCTCGAGACGTCTTCGGTACGCACGGAGCCAGCTCCGAACCTCTTTCACGATCGCCTCTTGCGTCGACGCAACTCGAGCAGTGACGGCAGCCCCGCTGCACGCAGCGTTTTGGGGGGCAGCCGACGGAACGCTCGCACGCCCCGCACGCCGGAGAGAGCTTCCGCGCAGAGCTGTGCCAGCTGCCGGTCGAGCTGACGTAGTTGGTCTCTATCATCGACCCAATCGGCTACCGCAGCCGCGTTTGGCTCTCTGAGACAGGAGTCCGTCATCAGCGCCTCGCGCAGGGTGGTTGCGACAGCGCCCAGCGCGTCCTTCGGATCCGCCAGACGAATCGTATTCTCCACGCGCCAGCGACAGCCCTGCACGAGCTGACGTTGACGCTCCCTCTTGAGTCCAAGCCGGCCTTCGAAGTTGATCCGCACTCCCAGGTACTCGAGATGCGAGGTCGGCGCCCAAGCAGGCCCTGACGAAAGTCCCCACGGACGGCCTGGTCCCGTGAAGTACAGATCCCGGACCTTGGTAGCGTTGAAACGGAGCCCGAGGGACTCAACGGTCTCTGACACCTGTCGCGCAAGCGACGATGCTTTCTGATGCTCGGCGTTCATTATCAGCATGTCATCGCCAAACCGTGCGTACAGTCCAGGCTCGAGCGCGCTGACGTCAGCATCGAGGGGCGTCAGGTAGAGGTTCGCGAGGGGCTGTTGGATCGGCGAGCCAGTGGGCAGACCTTGCGTGAGCAGCTCCACGTCAGTGCCCTGGCGCACCAGCGGACGACACGCCGCGGACACGAGCCTCCCCATCACCTCCGCCTCCCGGCGATTCTGAACGTCCGAAAGGACACGCTCTACCAAAGACCACAACCGGGACTCAGCGTGCGTCGGGATCGACTCACCAAACGCGGACAGGTCGCGTTGCAAGACGAAGACGCCACGCAAGCTCGGGTCTCGCCTTTCCCGTCGGTGCTCGGTCAGATAGCGCCGTACTCTCGAGATCGCTGTCTGTGTTCCGCGCCCAGGACGATAGCCGTACACGTCGCCCGAAAGATGGCCCTCTAGCAGCGTGGTGAGTCGCTGCGCCACTGCGCCCAACACCACTCTATCCAGTAACTCCGGCCGATACAGCGTTCGCCACTTGCCAGCAACCAGTGAACGCACGCGCGTCAGCGGTTGAAGCTCGTAGGAGCCTGCGGCCACTTCCGCGGCGATTCGCGCGCAAAATTCGGGGGCGTTTCGGTATACGGCCGAAAGCGAAACGTCTTCGCTTTCCAGCTCGGCACGGCGAGGGCTCTGACGTGCTTTGTGCACGAGCTTTTCCAGTTGCAGCCGGTAGGACCGCGGATCAAAGAGCGAGTACTCGCCTTGCACGGCACCACGTTACACCGAACGACACGGGAGTTGCACCGAGCGACGCGGGAGAATTGCAGTATCTACGTGCAGGTGGGATCTGCTTACTGGGACGACGAGGACCGCAGTCCCTACTTCCGTCCCTTGGGTTCGCCTCGTTCGAGGCGAGGACCGGCGTCGCCCGGTGCGACAGACAATGTACGCCGTCAGCGCCGCGGCGCCAACCCTCGAAGCGCCAAATGAGGCCCGAGACCATGGCTCGGCAGCCCCGTCAGAGATCGAACAATCCGCGATCTGGAAGGAAGAGCATGTCCTCATCCCCCTCCGCGCAGCTCACCCCACCCGTGTAGCACTTTGGCGAGAACACAGCGAAACTTCCATCGTACTGAACCCGCTTCAACTTGCGCCACATGAAGTTGTCGGCGTTTGCCCAATTCACCAGACCATAGACCTCGAAGTTCCAGAACTTCCAGCTCGAGCTAGTCGGGGCGGCCAGCACGACGGCGGAGTCGGTATCAACGACGAGGCAAACGCCCGCACCTTCCTTGTTGAGTACAACCGCGTCACATCCGGTTCGGAAGTAGCGGGTGCCATCAAAGCTGCTCTCGGGCCCCGCATCGCTATCATGCTTGCGGATCATCGCCGTCAGGCAGCGGCGACTGCCAGCCCGGCGGGACCAGAACACACGCTTCATCAGAATCATCGTGCGGTCCGCATTCATGCTGAATCGACGCCTCAGGCTGAGATACTCGACGTCGCCAGAACCGTCGGCAACCTCGAAGATCGAATCGGCACCGGGGGCAAAGTTGACGTTGACGAATGGAGCCGCCAAGTGGGCGTCGGCATCCGCGAACGAGGGGGCACCATCCCTGAGCAAATGAGGCTCAGCAGCCGCAAAATAGGCAGCATCAGTGGCTTTCTCAGGACAGAGCTGAGCCCCGGCCAAACTATTGTGCATGTAATAGGTGTACGATGTCGGCTGGCTCACCTGTCCATTCGGATACGCGAAGCGCACTTGGGTCTCGACCACACCATTCCAGACGGGATTGGAGGCTTGGCTGGGGTCGAAGGGGGCGACTGCAAGAGACGCCGGCTCGGACGGGTTGCACACGACGAAGGACTGGGCGCTCACGGTTGATGGCTTGCCGGAACGGCACTGCACGATGAAGTTGGACAGCGCCGGGGTCCCCAACGACAAACGCACGCTATCTGCGCCAGCGGCGCCACCCTCCCAGGCCGCTCTGCCTGGTGGTGGCATGGCTGGTACGGCCGCCAAAATGACGGGACAATCGATGACGCCATCGCAATTGTTGTCGATTCCGTCGTCGCACACTTCGTTGCCTGACGGCGTGCAACAGGCTGGCGTCGGAGCGCATGCACTGTCTTGACAATCAGTGTAGCCGTCGCAGTCGTTGTCAGTCGAGTCAGTACAGACTTCCGTGACCGGCACGCACGCCGTTTGACAGTCGACAGTGCCGTCACAGTCGGGGTCGGCGCAGTCGACCCAACCGTCACAGTCGTCGTCGACCTCGTCAGCGCAATCGTCCTCGACAGTGTTTGACTCCACGCAGGCCGGAGCGCACTCGGCCGCCAGAGCACAGTCTTCGTCTGCGCAATCGATGCGCTCATCGCAATCATCATCCAGGCCATCAGCACAATTGCCCTCCGTGGCCAGCACTGCGACGCACTCTGGGAGACAGCTCAAGTCCAACGCGCAATCGGAGTCCTCACAATCTGGGACGCCGTCACAATCGTCGTCTTTGGTGTTGTCGCATAACGTCTCCACCGCATCGCCGCGGACGCAGCAGGCGGGAGAATCACTGCACTCCGGATCTTCACAATCGATGCGATCATCGCAGTCGTCGTCAATGCCATCGTCACAGGTCATCTCCGTGGAGCTCACCGCCGTACAAGCTCCAGAGTCAGGCCCGGCATCGGTCTCCACCGGGTCGGGATCGGTTTCTCCGGTACTCGAGTCGGGTGGATCCGTCTCGTCGGGGACGTCTGTTTGGGTTGGGCCGTCGTCCGTTTCCACGTCGACCGGAACGGACGCATCGGGGACGTCGGTGCCAGTATCGGTGACCTCGGTGTCAGTATTGGTGACCTCGGCGTCACTCTCGGTGACTTCGACGTCGCTCTCGGTGACCGCCTCGTCGGTGGCGGTTTCCTCCGTCTCGTCGCTAGACTCGTCAGTTTCCGCTCCACCATCGCCGCCGAGTAAGCTCGCCAGATCGCGGTCCTTGGGCTCGCACGCTGGCAACGTCAACATCCCAGCGCCCAACGACAACCAAAGCCATCTTGTCATCCCCTGTTGCCTCTTCATCTCGAGTATCTTCTCTGTCACTGCTACGAGGTTCCGCTCGCCAACTTCGACTCTGAACTGCTACCCAGTTGTCAGAAGCGACCGACGACCCCTACTTGTTCGCTATTCGCCCAAACGCCAATCGTCGGCTCTGTTTGTGCCGTCTCGTTGCCCCAGTCCATGAGGAGCAACGTTATCCCCACACCGACACCAACGGCGCCGACACCGAAACCAATCGCGGACATCGTTCCCGCTGAAGCCGCATCTTCATCGAAACCGACGATGCGGTCGACGTCACTTTGATCACACTGCCGGGAAGAGCACTCACTGGCCAAGTCATCCCCGTCCGTTTGCGACTTGCTACGCTTGTACAGGAAGTAGCCTCCCGCCCCCAGACCCAACGCACCCACTCCGAGAGCGGCGTAAGCTGGGATGTTCATCGAGGAATCGTGCCCAACCGCCGCGGGCTCAGCCTTGGGCGGCGCTGCTGGTGCGGGCGCAGGCTCCATGGGGGCAGGCTCGAGAGCCGCAACCTTTTCCGCGAGTACCAGCTCGACCAGCGCTTCGCCCCCCTCACTGACGGATATCGTCACCGCGGGAGCGGCGACCGTGGTCCCTTCCGCCGAGTAGGTGTGCTTGCCCGGATTCGCTGGTCGCTTCACCCCGACAAACGCCTCGGCAAGCGCTTCGCCGTCAGCGAACACCGTCACGTCCTCCGCGGATTCGCCACTGACGGTGACCGTCACTTGAGGGATGCGCGGCGTCAGTGCCTCCAACTCTTGCTCGGCAGCGGTCTGTGCACTGAGAAAGGCGTCCGGAGAGTCCGCTGCAAGCTCGGTGCGGGCAATCTTGATGTAGGCCTCCATCGCCTGCACCAGGTTGCCCTGCTTCTCCTGCGCGCGCGCGATGAAGAGCAGATGAGGAGGGGCGTCAACCACACTCTGGGCGCGAGTGAACAAATCTACCGCATCCTGCCAACGGCCTTCGTCGAAGGCGGCTGCCCCCTGCTCCGCTAGGGCGCGCGCGCCCGCCCTTTCTTCGTCCGTTTGCGCCGTCGCCAACGAGCACGCCAAAGCAAGCGCACCACTGAGCAGCACTTGATGACCCAGTAATCTCAAACGCATAGCAGTCGGGACGCTAGCACGCCTTGGCAATCTGCGTAGGGTGCGTGACGCCTATGGTGAACGCTGCTGGACATCTGCGAATGTGGGTGTTCTGGCTCACTGGAACTCGAACCAAGTTCACAATGTCGCATGAAGAACTACTCCGTTTCCCATTCGACTCACCGCTTCAAGGAACCACGTCCGTTCCCTGGACGCAACCGACTGCTGGGGTACGCTAGCAAAGTATGTCTCAGTCAGTCACTGAGGCACTTTTTGACTAGGGAGTAGGTTCGCATGTCTTTGAGTCCGGGCGACGTGATCGACAACAAGTACCAGATCGTTCGGCTTCTGGGCGAGGGTGGCATGGGCGCGGTGTTCGAGGGCGAGAACACGCGTATCAAGCGCCGTGTTGCCATCAAGGTTCTCCACGCCGCCGTAGCCGACAATGCCGAAGCTGCGGAGCGGTTCCAACGGGAGGCTCAGGCAGCGGGGCACATCGGCAACGAACACATCATCGAGGTGCTGGATTTGGGCGAACTGCCGAACGGCGATCGCTTCATGGTCATGGAGTACCTCGACGGCGAGCCGATGTCAGACCGGATCAAGCGGATGGGGCACCTGACGCCCGAACAAGCCGTTCCCATCTTCACCCAAATACTCCAGGGCCTCGCCGCAGCCCACCAGGCGGGCATTCTGCATCGGGATCTGAAGCCCGACAACATCTACATTCTCAATGAGAAGGTTGGACACAAGGACTTCGTGAAGATTATCGACTTCGGCATATCGAAGTTCCAACCGCTGTCCGACGAGATGAAGATGACCCGAACGGGCACCATCATGGGGACGCCGTACTACATGTCCCCGGAACAGGCGAGCGGCGCCCGAGCGATGAACGCTCAGAGCGACATCTACGCCGTCGGCGTGATTTTGTATGAGGCTTTGACTGGTGCGGTACCGTTTGACGCGCCTACCTTCAATCAGCTGATGTTTCAGATCGTGCTCTCCGAGCCGGCACCGATCGACCAAATCATTCCCGATCTCGATCCGGCCTTCGCCTCCATCGTCAGGAAGGCGATGGCACGAGATCAGAGCCACCGTTTCGAATCGTGTGACGAGTTCCGACTGGCCCTGGAAAGCTGGTCCGCGAGCGGCGCCGGCGTCACCGTGCCACCCATCAACGCAGGCGACGTGTACCTGCCGCAGAATAGCGGAGTGGGCACTGGTCCAGGCGCGGCGCGCGCGGCGGCAGAACTAGCGGCAACCGGCTTGGCCGTGCCGGGCCAACCGCCAGGTGCGGCATTCTCGCGCACGAACCAGGCGTGGGCCAACACGCAAGGTCCGGTCGCGACACCAGAGCCAAAGCGCAACAAGCTGCCGCTCATCGTCGGCGCTGCTTCGGGAGCATTGTTGCTCCTCGGCGGAGTGTCCTTCGCGTTGATGTCTGGCTCGGAGGATGCCGTGGTCGGCGCACCCGGGGCGCCTGCGGCAGTTGAAACGATTGCCACCCCTCCAGCCGATCCGGTCTCGGAGCCTTCACCGGTCGAGGAGGCAGAGGGAGCAACCGCCAAGACGGCGGACGAGACATCGGCGGCCAACGAAGCGGACGATACGGCTGAGGATAAAGCTGAGGACGAGGCGGAGAAAGAGAACGAAGCCGATCCCGAAGCTTTGGCTGACTCCGACGGAGATGACGAGGTGGCCGCTCCCTCCGCCTCCGGTGCGGCACCTGTCGCCAAGCCGGTTCCCCGCATCCGCCGCATCCCGCAGAAGAAGGTTACGCCCAAACCCAAACGACGGGACTTCGGCTACTAGCTAGGGCCAGTTCCTGGCAAAAAACGGCCGTTCTCAAGCGCGTCCGGGCCACTTTGCGCCGGGCACTAGCTAGGGCTACGCCCGGTCTCACTGCGACCGGAGTATTCTCGTGACCCCGCTATCAGTGGGCGCAGCGTTCGACCCCAGCGCGGCTCCCGTCGGTTGCGGACGTCGACGCGTTAGCATCTCCGGGCGAAGGGTGTAACCTTCGACGTCTCATGCGTCTCCGGTTGTTGCTACTCGAGCTCGGTGTCCCTGGTCTCGCGGGCGTCTTGATGTGCGTCGGATGCGCTGGCGGCGAGGAAGGGACCGCAACTGACTCGGCAGCGCCCAGCTCATCGACGATGACGCCGCGGCAACAACCCACTGCACCGACCAGTCCAACCTCAAACGGCGAAAATACGTCCGAGCCAGCGCCGTCCTCCCCGTCGGAGGAGCCAGCGCCGACACCGAGCGACGCACAAGAGCAGCCAGAGCCAGTCCAACCTTCGTCGCCAGGTGCGCCTGGGTCGCCACAACCCAGCGATGCAACACCAGACCCCGACAACGAGCCCCCGAGTATACCAGTGCCGGCAACGGCAACGGCAACCGCAACGCCTGAGGGGCCAACGGAAGAACAGACCTCGATTCCCGGAGTACTCCAAGAGTTGGAGGAGTACCTCGCAGCGCCGGCACAGGAGCGTGGTCCCATCAGCGACCAAGCCTTCGCCAACCAAGCACTCAGCCGAGAGGACACAGAGCAGGCGGCTTCGATGTTGTGGGAGGACCGAGCGGCGTTGGTGCAGCAGCAGAGGGCGGAAGAGCATGACGCTCGTTCGTTGAGCTACGAAGAGTTCACCCTGATCTACGACTTCACTGTATTCGGCGAGGAGCCCGTCGACGGACGCAGCCTCTACTTGTCACTGCACGGCGGCGGCAACGCCGAGCCGAGCGTCAACGACCAGCAGTGGGAGAACCAGAAGCAGCTCTACCAACCCGAAGAAGGCGTCTACCTATCGCCGCGTGCACCAACGAACACTTGGAACCTCTGGCACGAAGCGCACATCGACCCGCTGTTTCAGCGCCTGATCACGAACTTCATCGTGATGGAGAATGTGAACCCCAACAAGGTGTACGTCATGGGCTATTCGGCGGGTGGAGACGGCGTCTATCAGCTTGGGCCCCGTATGGCGGACTACTGGGCGGCCGCTTCAGCGATGGCGGGCCACCCCAACGAAGCACAGCCGTTCAGCCTGCGTAACATTGGCTTCACCATCCACGTCGGAGAACTGGATACCGCTTACGATCGAAACCTGATCGCCGTCGAGTGGGACGACAAGCTCAACGAACTTCAATCCGCCGATCCCGAAGGCTACATTCACTACGTCGAAGTCCATCCCGGAAAACCTCATTGGATGGACCTGGAAGATGCCGTGGCAGTCCCGTGGATGGCCCAATTCACCCGAAACCCAGCACCCAAGAAGGTGGTCTGGTACCAGGATGACATCACCCACGAATCGTTCTACTGGCTAGCGACCACGGCCCCGCTGATGGAGACCACTATCGTCGCAGATATCGAAGGCCAGACCGTCAAGCTGAGCAGCAGCGATGTGGATGAAGTCATAGTCAGGCTGAGCGACGACTTGTTGAACCTAGACATGCCGGTGACGGTGGTCGCCAACGACGACGAAGTATTCATGGGTGTCGTCGAACGCAACATTGCCACCCTCGCAAAGACGTTGGATGCGCGGGAGGATCCGGAACTGATGTGGAGCGGCGAAATTGTCGTCGAACTCCCCTAGGGGGGTCTCGCTACCGCAAGGCCGTGGGGAGGTGGGCCATCGTCACCCTTGCCGCAGAGCGACCTGGGCCCAACGTGTTGCCGGTGAGGTTCCAGGTCGAACAGCAAGTGGACGCACCCATCGAAGCAACCTTCGGGGTGATTTCGGACCCTTCTCTCCGGTGCCGCTGGCAAAGCAGTCTGCGTCGGGTGGAAATACGCACACCGGAGGCCTTGGGCGTCGGCACCCGTTGGCGCGAAACCACGAAGCTCGGGCCAACCTTCGACATGGAAGTCACTCGCCACGAACCCTTCTCCTGCTGGGCGGAGAAGACCCAAGGCACTCTGGCACACGGCCATCTGACGGTGCACTTTCGCCAGTTAGGCAGGGCAAGCACCCTGCTCACTGTGGAAGTGGACATCCAGTTCCGGGGTGCGTTCACCGTCCTGGCTCCGGTCGTTCGGCTTTTGTTGCCGTTCGCACTCAAGACGGATCTTCTGCGGGCAGGCACACTGGCGACGGCAGTCTGACAGTCGCAAAGTGCTGGTAAAACGCGCCGAGTTTTGCGCAGCATCCAGGCATGGTGGATCCCAAGAAGGTCGCGGCCGTCATGCGGTTCGAGCTGCTCGAAGCGATGCGCTCGAAGCTCGTAGTGTTGCTGGTCCTCTTGTACGGCGGTGGCTCACTCATCGGGAGTCGAATCTTCTTGGGCTTGTTGCAAGCCACGGAGGAGACGGTACGCCAAGCATTGGCAGACCAGATGAAGGTTGCTCCGGATACTCTGCCCGAGGAGCTGATTCGCGAAAAGGCGATGCCTTGGTTGGTCGGGCTGGTTCAAGACGAACCCACCCGAAAGCAGCTCCTGGAGATGGACCCACTCAGCATCTTCTTCGGCTTTGCGGCACTCAAGACCGTCGCAGTGCTGGTACTACTCGTGAGTACGACGAGCATCGTCGCTGACGTCGCCAGCGGCGCAACCCGATTCGTGTTGTTCCGATGCGATCGCTTGTCCTGGACCCTCGGTAAGACCTTGGGGCAGGCCCTCCTTCTCGCCGGCGGCCTCGGGTTGGCCGCCATCGCCGCGGCGCTTGCAGGCCTATGGGTGGACGGCACTTTCGATGTGACGCGGCTGCTCTGGCTCGTGCGGACAGCATTTCGAGCCTGGGTGTATGGCCTCGCGTATCTCGGGATATTCAGCGCGGTCTCCATGATGTCCAAGACCCCGATGCTGGCGCGGGCAACAGGCCTCTTCGTCTGGATTGGCTTCGGCATCGCTCACGGCATCTTCGCCTCCGACTGGCTCAACGAGCACCTGGGAGTCGCAGAGTACATGGCGTGGTTGCTGCCAGCGCAGCACCAAACCGGACTTTGGTCGGGTTCCGTCGGCGTGTACTCCATATCCCTCGCCATGCTGGTGGTGATCGCGTTCGGGAGTTTTGGCATCGGATACCGCGTATTCGAAAGCAGGGACGCATGAACGCAGTCACGTTCCGCAACGTTGCCAAGAAGTACGGCACGCGTCTCGCCCTCGACGGGCTGAGCTTCGAGGTCCCGCGCGGCGTGATCTGCGGCTTGGTCGGCCCCAACGGCTCCGGCAAGACGACGACGATGGGGCTACTCGGCGGTCTGCTTCGGCACCAATCTGGCGAAGTCGACATCCTCGGGCAGGGACGCTTCGACGCCGCGAGGCACGCGGGGAAGGTGAGCCTGATGCCACAGGATTGCACGCCGAGCCCCCACCTCAGCCTTCGCGACATCATGCGCTTCTACGCTGAACTCTCGGGCGTGCCTCGGACGGAGGCGAACTTGGAGGTCAGCAGACGACTTGAACAGGTTCAGCTAGGGGACCGCGCCAAATCACGCTACGGCGAATTATCGCACGGAATGCGTCGCCGGTTCAGCGTCGCCCAAGCGTTGCTGGGCTCACCGGCGCTCATCCTGTTGGACGAACCCACGAGTGGGCTCGATCCCGAACTAGTAGTTCAGATCCGACAGCTCTTGGCGTCCTTTCGCGGACAGTCGACGTTGCTGGTCAGCTCGCATATCCTGAGCGAACTGGAAACCTTGTGCGACTACGTGGTGTTCATCGACCGAGGGCGTTGCGTGCGCCAGGGGTCGCTGAAAGAAGTGACCGCCGGCGAGAATACGGTGCGGTACACTCTCTCGAACTTGCCGGATCTGGAGGCTCTACGCATCAACTTGCAAGCTTGCATTCTCGATTGGCAGGCTCCGGTGCTCACCGTGAAAGCGCCTGCGTCGCAAAGTATCGAGGAGACCAATCGCCTGTGTCTCGGTGCCCTGCTGCAGACGAATGCTGGCATCGTTGAGGTACGCTCCGGCCACAGTCTTGAAGAAAGCTACTTGCAGACAAAGAACGTTGGGTCGACGCTATGAAGTGGCCCGTACGCGTGCCCCCTGGATGTTCTCCAGCAACCGCAGGTGCCGTCGGACTGACGACTAGTCGTGGGCGAGCCTCCAACCCTTGGCGCCAATGCATACACACGATCGCCCTCTGCCTTGCAACTGGACTCACATGCCCGCGCTGTGCGGCGCCAACCCCCAACAGCACCAAGACCGCTCCGGCTCAAACCTCAACTCCAAGCGCAACGGCAGCAGAACCCGCCCCCTCGAACGCAACCACGCACTCGCCACGAAGCGAGAGAAGACCGCTCGAGCCGGTACCAACCGTGGCAGCGACACCGCCTCCCCCACTTCAGCTGCGACTAGACGAGGACAAGCAGTACCTGAGCCGCCCGCTGAGCGCCGCTGGGGTTGGCCAGTATGAGAGTTTCCGCGAGCACTCACGCATCGTCGTCGGTCAAAGCCACCTGCGCCGGTTGGCTCTGTTTCCGGACGGGCGCGCTGTGCTGGCCCTGAGCGACGCCGACGCACGGGTGCGCGTCTACGAACTCGAGTCCAAGAAGCTGCTCGGAAAGTTCTCGGTCCCTGGGTTCGAGCGCTTCGAGACAGGCCCCATCGTGCCCTGGCCCGATGCCACCCAAGAACGTTCCTTCGTAGCTGGCACAGCAGAAGGGCTGGAGCTCTTGTCCGCAGAATCCGGTCAGCGCGTGGCGCTGCTCGACAGCCGCCGCAGCAGCGAGCTGCGATGGTCACCCGACGGACACTTGCTGTTGGCACGGGGCGTAGGACCCGACGGAAGCGCGCAGCTTCGTGTGTACCGACGCGATGACAAGACACTGACCACACTCGGCACGATGAGATTCGAGGACGGGGTCCGCCATGCAGCGCTCAGCCCAGACAATCGCTTGCTCGCCCTGAGCCACCATGGAAACGACGATCTGCGTGTCGTTGACTTGTGGAACGGTACTGACCTGTTCCGAGTTCCGGCCCCCGACTACGCTGGGGACGTGGCGTTCTCACCGGATGGGCGTTTCGTGAGCATCGGCGGAGAGGGGCTCCTGGTGGTCGACCTGCTCAATCCAGCACGTCGCGCTTTCTACTCATACATCTACAACAACATTGGTCACGTGCGGTTTGCTCCGGGTGGCGATGTCGTTGCTGCGAGCTCCTACGACGGCCACATCCGCATCTTTCGGCTGCACTCCGACGCCAAGCGGCTTCGACTCGACCTGATCTCGGTCCTGCGGCACCAAGGTAGAGCAAACGTCTACGACTTCGTGTTCGAGAACGGAGGCAGAGCGATTATTTCCGCTTCTGGGGACCAGACAATCCGCCGGTTCGCGCCCAGCACAACAGCCAAACGAGACACCAATGGTGGGCCCGTGCAGTTTCGCACCTTGGACACTTGGCGAAACCTTCACCCAGAACTCGCCCTCCCCTGGCCTCCCCCGCCAGAAGCGCCGATGAAGGCCGGCCACTACCAGCCGCAGTCACTGAGCGAGGATCCGAGACCTTGCAGGCTGAAGCCAGGAACTTACGCTTGCAAGGTTACGGACATCTACCGCCTGCGCGAATGCACGGTCAAGCGAACACCCCGGGGGCACACGGTGCTGGATGTTCACTCTGGCAATCTGTTGGCAGTACGTGGGGTCGTGTACGACGATGGCCCCGTGGTTCGTTTCGAAGGTTGGCTGACCGAAACGTCGAGCATCGTGGGCTGCGAGGGCTGCGAGCGACAGCCCATCCTCGGTTTGCTCCGCGGTGGGCCGCAACAGTTCAGGGGTATCCTGACGTTCAGGCAATACCACGATCCCTACGTTGCTCCCGAACCGCCTCCTCCCGATGCCTCCATCGAGGAGGCCAACGATCGCTTCCCGATCGTGCTTCAGTTCAAAAAGGCGCTGCCCTCCCCCGCGCCGCGAGGGCCGATGGACCCGGACGACCTAGTGATCATTCCCTAGCAGGCTGCCAGGCGTGGGCTGTCCCAACGCTGGGCTGGGCAGTTCGTCCACCGTCGCGTGAACCCTGCATCCGCACCCATACAACACCTCAGAGTCCTGTTTGCACACGCGCCTCCACGGGTTACACCGTCGGGAGCGGGGGGAACATGGCGGGGACGACGATGAGTGAGTTTTTCGGCAAACTGTTCGACGGGAGCGACTTTCCTGCACGCTGGCACTGCGGGCAGTGGTCCACGGGGCATGGCTGGCTCCACATCGGCTCAGACACGGCAATCTTCCTCGCCTACATCGCGATCCCGCTAGCGCTCCTGTACGCGCTCCGTCGACGCACGGACGTTCCCCAGCCGGTTACGAAGATGATGGCCCTCTTCGTAGCGTTCATCCTTCTGTGCGGCATCACTCACCTGAACGACGCAATCATCTTCTGGGAGCCGGTCTATCGCTGGGCAGGCGTGACGAAGCTTGCGACCGCGGCTGTGTCTTGGGCCACCGTGCTCTCGTTGGTGCCGAATCTGCCGAGGCTACTGGCTCTAAAGACACCCACAACCCTGCGCAATGAAGTCGCGGAAACCACCAAAGCACTCAGAGAGGAACGAGACGCCGCCGCTCGTGAGTTGGCTGCGCGCGAGCGCGCAGAGAGCGCATTGCAAGAAGCCGAACATCGCTACCGCCGCCTCTACCACGATGCGCCGGACATGTATCTCTCAGTGGATATCGATACGGGACAGATCCTGCAATGCAACAAGACGGCCGCCAACCGACTCGGCTACTCGTTGGACGAGCTAGTGGGAATGGGTATGGCGGAGCTCTACGTCGATGAGCACGTCCAACGGGCAACATCGACTCTCCAGCAGCTCAAGGAATCCAAGACGCTTTCGAATGAACAACTCGTCATCAAGACCAAGTCCGGCGAACACCTTTGGGTGAGCTCGAGCGCAAGCGCAGTCGAGGACGCTGACGGTCACGTGAAGCAATGTAGCTTGGCGTGGCGCGACATCACCGACAAGAAGGCAGCGGAAGAGCTATTTGCGGTCGCGGTGGAAGCCTCTCCCAGCGCGATGATTGCTACCGACGAAGAAGGCAGAATCATCCTGCTAAATGCTGAGAGCGAACGTCTCTTCGGCTACTCGAAGGTCGAGCTATTGGGCCAACCTGTGGAGGTCTTGCTTCCAAGCTCGGCAAAGGACAAGCACCCTCAACTTCGCAAAGCGTACAACCAGAATCCAACGGCTCGTCAGATGGGCACCGAGCGCGAGCTCGAGGGGCGCCACAAAGACGGGAGTACCTTCCCAATCGAGGTTGGTCTCAATCCCATCGAACGCGACGAAGGCAACATGGTGCTGGCAGCTATCGTCGACCGCACCGAGGTGGTTCGACAACAGCGTGCCCTGCAGCAACAAAGCGCGGAGTTGCAGCGATCCAACGCGGATCTCGAGAGCTTTGCGTACGCCGTTTCCCACGACCTCAAAGCGCCGCTGCGGGCGATCCAAAATGCTGCCAGCTGGGTGATTGAAGACCTGCCAAGAGAGCACCTGACGGCGGACGTCAGCGAGAACTTGGACATGCTGATCGCGCGGGCCAAACGCATGGAGGCTCTGCTAAACGCGCTGTTGCAGTATTCACGTGCTGGCCGCGATCTCGACCCGCCCGGCCGTATCGAAGTCCATCAGGTCGTGCAGGAAGTCGTTGAGCTACTCGGCCTGCCGCTGAGCGTGGAAGTGGATTCGAGTACTGGGACGACTGCAGTCTTCGGCTCTCGCGCGCCCTTGGAGCAGGTCTTCGTGAATCTGATCTCCAACGCCGTCAAGCATCGCGACCGTGAGGACCTGAAGATCGAGGTAGGCTGTCAGATCAAGGGTAACTACTTTGAGTTCTTCGTGCGCGACAACGGGCCCGGAATCGACCCGGCGCACCACAAGAAGGTGTTTGAGGTCTTCCAGACTCTGAAACCGCGTGATGAGTTTGAGAGTACAGGTGTTGGTCTCGCGCTCGTGAAGAAGGTCGTTGAGACCCAAGGAGGCCAAGTCCGGGTGGAATCCAGTTTAGGGAACGGCGCGACGTTCTACTTTACTTGGCCAAAGAACATGCAATCAGGTGAGTTCCAGCTGGACGTCTCGGCACGAGCATGACCTCGAAGACTGTCAGCGTCCTACTCATTGACGACGACGCAATGGACGTCAAGGCCGTGCGCCGCGCCTTCAAGCGACACAAGATCCAAAACCCGGTAACGGTCGCCAAAGACGGCCAAGAAGCGCTGGAGCACTTGCGCGGGGAGCGAGGGAAGGCTCAGATGCGCCGTCCGATGCTGATCCTGCTCGACCTACAAATGCCGCGAATGAACGGCTTCGAGTTCCTGCAAGCGTTGCGGACAGATCCCGCACTGAAAGACCTCGCCGTCTACGTCCTGACGACATCGTCACATGATGTGGATCGGAGCGAAGCCCAAGCCCTAAACGTGCGAGGCTACATCCTCAAGGGAGACCCAGATGCGTTCGACCGGTTCGAGAGTCTCATCAACTCCGTCGCTAACCCTCCCTAGATAGTGCCCGGCGCAGAGTGCCGCTTCGGAGTTCACCCGGACGAGCTTGAAAACGGCCGTTCTTCGCCGCGATCTAGCTAGGGGCTGCGAAGTGTCGGTCCTACCACGACGCAGGTGCGCGGATTCAGTGTAGCGACTGCTCACCGGGATTGCGCAGTAGGTCTAGAAGACGCGTAGCGTTGAGTGGCTTCTCCAACCGTTCGACGGCCCGCTCAATCAGCCGATTGTGAACATCCTCGTCCATCGCTCCGCCGGTGCAGAATACGAAGCGCGGTAGGGCTTTCATTTGGGCCTTGGCTCGGTCGAATAGCTCGAAGCCGTCCGTCTCGGGCATGACTACGTCGCACAAGACAACGTCGAACGCGCCATGGATCAACAACTGCAGCGCCTCCTCCGGCCGACTGCTCACGGTGACGTCGAAGTTCGAACCAAGAATGCGTTCGTAGGCGCGGAGGATCGCCAGCTCGTCATCAACCGCGAGGATCTTCACTCGCTTTCCGGCGGAAACGAGGGGAAGCGAGGGTCGTCGCGGGGGGGACTCTGCTGGCGCGCGAAGACCATTGTCGAAGGGCAAACGAACCTGGAACATCGCCCCACCTATCGGGGAGTCGCTGACAGCGATCGTCCCACCGTGCTTCTCGACGTAGTCGGCACACAATGCCAGCCCCATGCCCATGCCCAGCTTATCTTCCTTGGTCGTGAAGAAAGGCTCGAATATGCGGCGTCGAACCGCGTGGGGCACGCCGGGCCCACTGTCGCTGACACTGAGGTACGCGGATGCGTCGTGCTCGTACGTCTTGACCCGGACGGCACCTCCTTCACCAGCAGCATGTATCGCGTTGACGATGAGGTTACTTACCATCTGGACAAGCTTGCCGCGGTCCACGTTGAACGGACTCCTTGCTTCGAGCTCGAACTGGACCACCGGCAGCTTCGTACGGTCCCTCGGTTTGAGCAGGCGGTAGGCGGATTCGACGACGTCGTCCAGGGACGAGCGACTGATCTGTTCTAGCCGCGGGTGCGTCTGAGAACGGAGCTCTCCCACGATGGTAGCAATTCGCTCAATCCCAGCGACGCAATCGGACAACATTTCCGTCAACTCTTGGGATGCCCCCGCATCCAACCGAATGCCATCGCCGTCCCTCGACAGATCGAGGAGGTTCTGAATCAAGTCCAGATTCGCCATGATGAACGTCGCCGGGTTGTTCACTTCGTGCGCCACCCCCGCAGCAATCTGACCGATTGCGGCCATCTTTTCCACACGTCGAACACGAGCTCGCAGCTTGCGCGAGTCATACTCACGAACCGCCCGATGTACGGCCACCTCGAGGCTCGTCACGTCCAGCTCGTGCTTGCTCAGAAAATCCGACGCCCCCGCCTTGAGCGCTTGGACGCCCAATCCTCGGGACTCGAACGCCGTCAACATGACAACTGAGGGGTACTCGATCGCGTCTGCTTCGGTCTGCTCCTCCAAGTGCCGCAGAAATCTCATGCCGTCGAGATCCGGCAGGTTGAAGTCCAACAGAATGCACTCGGGCTGCACTCGGGGTATGGCCTCCAGCGCCTCTGTCGCATACGAGAATTCGCTGATCACGTACGGGTGATGCGTCGACTCCAGAGCTCGCCGATACAACCGGCGATCCGCGGCATCGTCTTCGACAACCATTACAGCGACGGGCCGGTCGTAGAGCGAGCTGAGTCGCGGACTGGAACTCGGGGCCTGACTCTGCGGCGGTTCAGGCGTCCCAGTCGATGCGCACGACACCAAACCCGCAAGCTCCCTCTCATAAGAGCCGCGCCAAGAACCATGTTGTGTCAAATTACTCATCAACTTGCTCAGGTTCGTGAACAACCCTTCCCCACCGTGGAGCATAGATTCATTCGTAGCGCTCAGCAACTCGGCATACTCAGTACGGCGAGATGAACCGGAGGATAAGTGCAAAGGTGACCAGGTATTGAGTTTGCCCACCTGCAACGTCCGATGGGGCGCGTCGCGAAGTGGTCACGGAACCCGTTCGCCCAGAGCGTATCCCAAGACAGCGACGCTGCGAGGCTTCATCATCTGGCAGGCTGCTTGTTCAGCAGCCCTCTAGGTGCGACGTGTCGCCCCAAGTTCGCAGCTGAAAATGGCCCTCCGCGTACTCAATGACGTTCACACTGGCATTGAGCGTACTGAAGGTTCTTGGGGCACTGAGCGATAGGCCCGCGCAAATCCTGAACACGTGATTCAAGATCCCCCCGTGACCCATAACGGCAACCTGCTCTCCCGAGTGCCTTTCTGCGATCTCGAAAACGACTTCCCGAACTCTCGCGTGGAGCGCACGCGGACTCTCGCCTCCGGGAATCGTGAAGTCTGGATCATTGGTCTTGAAGCGACCCCAAACCTCCGGTTGGTGCTGCAGGCTCTCCGCCGCGGTGAGCCCTTCGAGTACCCCTAGGTTGCGCTCGCGCAACCGCTGATCGAGCAACGGCGTCAGACCCACCGCCCGAGCGAGGGGTCGCATGGACTCCACGGCCCGCCGCAAGTCGCTGCAGTAGAGAGCCGCAAACGTCGCTGCCCCGAGTCGCTGACCCAAGAGCTGAACCTCCTGCCGCCCTCGTTCGGTCAATTCGCTATTCTGATGACCCTGGATCCGGCGTTCCACATTCCAGACGGTCTCCCCGTGCCGTAGCACGACCAGCGTACATTTGCGCATGTCTCAACTGTACTTCGGGTGGGTCAATCGCCAGCAAAAAACGACGAGCCGTTGGGCGCTCGATTCTACGCTGTTGGGGCTCAAAGCTCCTCACTCACGGCACGCTTGAACTACGTTGCGGACAGAGACGCAATGCCCCAACAAACGCACCGCCCGATGGCGCTCGCTGCGCTGCTTGCCGCCGTCTTCATGGCAGCGATGGAAGCCACCGTCGTGGCGACCGCCATGCCGACAGTTGTGACAGACCTCGGAGGCCTCGATCTCTACGGCTGGGTAGGGGCGATCTACCTACTCGCCAGCACGGTCACGATGCCACTGTTCGGCAAGCTCGCCGATCAGCGCGGACGCAAGCCCATTCTGCTGTGGGGTATCGCCATCTTCCTTCTGGGATCGATGGCCAGCGGCGCGGTGTCGAGCATGCCTCAATTGATTGCAGCGCGCGGCCTGCAGGGTGTCGGCGCGGGCGCTATCCAGCCCGTGTCCATGACCATCGTGGGTGACTTGTACCCGGCAAGACAACGCGCACGAGTGCAAGGGCTGTTCGGAGCTGTCTGGGCGCTAGCGGGTGTCAGCGGTCCGTTGCTCGGCGGGTTTCTGGTCGCAGCCCTTTCGTGGCGCTGGGTGTTCTTCGTTAATGTCCCTTTCGGAGTTCTCGCGGCCCTCTTGCTGAGCAGTTCCCTCGTCGAGCACGGCAACGCGGAGTCCCACAAGCTCGACCTGTTTGGCACGATAACCTTGACGGGAGCTATCGTCGCTCTGCTCCTCGGCGCTGGAGGCAGAGCCCCATTGTTATCGTTTGCTCTGGCGGCCTCGCTTTTGGCAGCGTTCATCTGGATCGAGCGACACGTCCCCGAGCCTCTCGTACCCCTAACGCTGATGAGTGAGCGCCTGATCGCCAGAAGCAATCTCATCGGAACTCTGTTGGGGGCCGTGATGATGGGTCTCCTGCTCTACGTGCCACTTCATGTCCAGACGATTCTTGGGGGGTCGCCCACAGAAGCCGGGATGTCGGTTGCGACGATGATGTTGGGTTGGCCTCTCGCCTCGAGTCTCAGCGGGCGTCTCATCGCTCGCTTTGGTTACAGCACGATGGTTCGATGTGGCGGTACGCTGGTACTGCTATCGACAGCGCCGCTCCTGCTGCCTCTGGACACTGAAAGCGGCCCATGGCTCTTCAGATCGGCCGCTTTGGTACTTGGTCTCGGTCTGGGATTCGCCAACACCGCCATCATCATTGCCGTTCAGGACAGCGTGACTCATCAGGAGCGCGGCACAGCAACCGCGGCGCTGCTCTTCTTCCGGACCATCGGCGGAGCTCTCTCAGCCGGGGGTCTGGGGGCACTATTGGCAGCGTCCGTCGGGCAGCACATCGACATCGATCGACTTCACACGCTCATGAACGTTGCCGACGCCCAAGGTGGCTCCTCACCGCCTGAGATTGCCTCCGCCATGGCAACAGGAATGCAGGACGTGTTCGCTGGGCTCGCCGTGCTTGCCGGAGCAGCCTGTATGGCGGCGTTCTTTTTCCCGCGTTCGACGGCAAGGTATCAGCCGTCATGACCCATCACGACCCAGCCCACCTTTCGGAGGGCATTCAACCCCGAGTGGAGGGCCCTTTGTTGCGCATCCTGAGGTAGCGAATCAGCACGTAGCCCAACACCGGTAGTGCCATGGGCAGCACGAGACCAACGCCGGCCCAGTCCTTGGAAAGTAACGCAGCGCCACTACCACCCAACACCACTGCAAAGACAGCGTTGCCCGCCACTGACGCCCACGCAAAGGTCCAGAGTGGAACGCCGCCGGCGCCCGCGGCGATAGCCACGGCCTCCGCCAGAATGGGTATGGGTCGGCTGACGAAGAGCGCCAGTGCGGTTTGCCATGACGGTAACTCCATACCCACCTGCTTTAGCGCCGCCCGGCCAGCTCCATAGCCCAACAAGTTTCCTGCAACCAAGCCGAACCAGGCCCAGAGGGACCCCTGCACGAACCCGAGCCGCGCACCCAGTACAGTCCCCACCACGGTAGATGGTATTGGCAAGAAAACGTCCGCAGCGAGCAACGCGGCGCCCACGACACCAAGACTGAATCGTCCCTCCTGTTGTTCGAGCCACTCATCACCCGGCAGCTCGCCGACAACGACAAAGGGAATCACAGGCAACAGGACAACAGCCACCAAGGTCAGCACCGTGCGCAGAGTGCTTGCTCGCTGCCTCTTCGAATTCGAAAGACTCACTTCCTCACGTCCGTGGTCATCGCCAGAACCCTTGGGCTCGGTCCCCCGTCAAGCCCGGTCGCTGCGGCCGCCTCGCGAGAACCGGCGCGGAGGAAACCCACGGGTTTTTGAGCCCCCCACGCCTCGTACCCACACAGCCGCGGCTGTGCGGGACCCGCTCGTTTGGGACCCCGCAGCGAGGTGGACGCTGCGGCCGGGATCGGCGGGGGTGGTCACAGCTCGAGATACCGGGATGCGTCCGTGGTTGACAGGCGGGGATTGCGAACGCCATGCTCCGACCGACGATGACTGACGAGATCCCTGCGCACGATGAGCGCTCGACGGCTTGGCTCGCCGCATTCATTTCGAAGGCGGATGGGGTGGCGGGCACAGTTCATCACCTAGCCGGGGATGTGCTCGTTCTCAAGGCTGCGGTGAACATCCCGCCGAAAGTTCAGCAGGTGACGCAGCAAATCCCCCGAGGCAAAGGGATGGCAGGGTTGGCCTGGGAGCGCAGCCAGCCTGTGCAAACCTGCAACCTCAAGGAAGACAGCACCGGGGACGTGCGTCCCGGTGCGAAAGCGGTCGACGCCAAAGGTGCCATTGCGATCCCCGTACGGAGTGCCTCTGGCGAGTTCGTGGGCGTCGTGGGTGTCGCCTTCGCGGATGAGCGGGTCTTGGACTCAGATACCGTCGCGAACCTCACCCAGGCAGCGCAAGACATGCCGTTGGCTTAGGAGCCCTCAAGGTCGTCCGCCTGACGAGCCAGAGGCTCCAGCCCCACGCATCGACCGGGCGATGGCTTCGGGGGATTCCTCCAAGGTTTCGAAGCGATCGGGTACGTTTAGCGGCATGCCCGCTGCAACTGACAAATGCGCCGCCCGCACATCGCGCGCGTCGGCTTCGACGGCAGCTGCGGCTGCGTTGCGCACCTCCATGAGTAGCTCACGAACATTGCCCGGCCAAGGCCGCACCATACACGCTTCCACCAGCGAGGCGTGTGCCGGTAGCGCGGGCGACAGTGCCCTCAGCGCCCGAGCGATGAAGTACGGGATCTCCTCGATGCGCTGACGTAGCGGCGGAAGGGGAACGTCCACCCGACCGTGCAACAACTCAGGGACGACGGCATTTCCCTCCAACAGCTGTCCCGACGCGAGCCTGCTGGTGGAGCAAAGCCGGAACGATGCTGGCCGAGAAACTTGATCGCCACCCTCGGGCCGACCACCTCGGATCACACGAGCCAACCGCCTCTGAAGGTCGAGCGGCACGGCGGTGATCCCATCGAGTAGAAGGGTTCCACCATGGGCTGCGGCAACCTGGCCAGGGGCTTCTTCGTCTCCAAACAGGGCCCGCTCGGCAAGGGATGGCGTCAAACCTTCGCAGGCCACCGACACGAACGGTCCGGAGGGGTCGGAAGCATGGGCGTGGAAGTAGCGAGCGACGAAGGCACGCCCGGATCCCGGTTCGCCTGAAAAGTGGGCACCCTGCGCGCCGGCGAGGGCAGCCAGCCGTGGCTCCGTGAGGGGGCCAAGCACCAAATCTTCCGTTTCTCGGACACGGAACTGCCGAAATCGTCTCACGTCGTGGCTCAGCAGCAGCAGCGTCTCCCCGGCTCGAAGCAAGAAGGAGCGCGAGCTATCGACGGTCCCCCTTATCGGCTGACCGTTGACCGTCGTGCCGTTGAGGCTACCGCAGTCGGTAATCACAAACCGGCCAGAATCGTAGGCAACCTGAGAGTGTTGCCGAGACATGAAATTGTCGGCGAGTTCGACGTCACCCAAGCGCCCCCGGCCCAACTGCAGGGGCTCTTTCGACAGAGGAAAGACTCGGGAATGGAGTTGCCCCGCCGAAAACAGCAGGACTGCCCCCGGCTCGCGCTGTGCCGCATCTGGCCGACTCCCGAGATTATTTTCCTCCACGAAGTCATGAGACTAGCTCGAAGGAGGGGCTCAACGCCAGCCTATCGACAGCAATCGAGCACCGTCAGGTAGTGGGTTTGGGAATGGCTTCCTGCTTTGCGCGCACCGTCTCGAGCCCGCAGAATGACGCCATGGCGCACCTCAGCCCTTGCTCGCACTGCCACCGCCACATTCGAGTCGAAGACCCCGTGTGTCCCTTTTGCGGCGCACGGATGAGAATCGGGCGGGGTCGGTCGGTAGCTCCGATGCACGGCCTAAAACGCGCAGCCGTGTTCGCCCTGTCTGCAGCAGCGGCGTCCACGTCCATCGCGTGCGGCTCCGAGTCCGACGACGACGACTCCGCCACTGAAGAAGGACCAGAAGGAGTCGGGGGCGGGACGGGGGCAGGCGGAGCATCAGGTGCCGTGCCGAGTGTACAGCCGGTGTACGGCGCGCCGGCCATGGGCGGTACGTCAGGCGAGATCGAGGAAGACGACTCCAACTCAGTAGGACCTAGCGAGGGTGCCGGCGGAGCGAGCGCCCCCGAAGAACCAATCCCAGACATTCAACCCTTGTACGGCGCGCCCCCGAGCCCCAACGACTAGGCCCCGAACAAGCGCTGCTCAATCGGGGACTAGACGAGCCCCTTTCGTGCCCGACGCCGGGCTTCAGGCACTCGCTGCGGATGCCACGAGCATGTTCAGTATTCTTGCGCTCTCGGGGCCTGGCATGGGTGGGAAGCCGAAGGAAACTCCCAAGCGACTCCAGTAAGTCTCGCAACGTGCAGTGGCTGCGATGACGCTGCACACGTTCTCTAGTAGGGTCCGTGACTCGCCTGAACGGCTGGCGCCATCTCATGTCCGAATCCCAACCTCCGTCGTCGTCGTTGCGTCTGATTGGCTCCATTGTCGAGTCGGAGACACAGAACGGCGTGCGCTACCGTCTCGTGAGGCAGGTAGGCAGAGGCGGGATGGGCATGGCATTCTTGGCAAGCCGGGACGCCCCTGAAGGCTCGAGCCCTGTGGTCATCAAGGTGATGAGCCCGCGGTTTGGCGGCGCCACGGTGTCGACGGACGTCATGGCAGTCAAAGAAGCGGTAGCCCTCGGGCGCCTCAACGAGAGCGTGCCGCAAACCCCGTTTGTCGTTCGTTATGTCGACTCGGGCACGGAACTCGAAATCGGGGGCATGCGCACGGCTTGGACGGCCTTGGAGTACGTGCACGGAGGCGTCGAAGGTACCACCTTGCAAGACAGGGTCGACTACGCCGTCCAGCGCACTCGCTTTGCCTTCGACCCACGCCGAGCAGCCCACGCAATACGGTGCATTACCGCCGGCCTGGCGGCAATTCACGCCGTAGGCGTGATTCATCGAGACCTGTCCCCAGGTAATGTCTTGTGCTGCGGTTTCGGTCAGGGCGAGCTCTTCAAGATATCCGACTTCGGGATCGCGCGAGCAACTGGGTTGGACCGTACGTTCGACGGCATCACCCTGGGAACGTTGGGCTACACGGCGCCGGAATCGGGGAGCAGTGCAGCAGGTACACACTCAGATGTCTTCTCGCTTGCTTCTGTCATTTACTTTCTGCTGACAGGCACGCCCTACCTGGACGCCAACGAGCCGGCGACATCGCTCAGGTTGATCATGTCGAAGCAGCGTCCAACGCTACGTGAAGCACCTGGGCTGTCACCGGAGCTGGCAGCACGACCAGCGGACTGCGCTGTGATCGACGAAGTGTTGGCCCTCGCCTCTTCACCCTCAGCGGGCGACCGCCCGCGCACGGCAACTCAGCTGGCATCGATGGTGTTACCTGCCCTCAGCGAACACGGCATGGCTCCACGGTCCAGTGAACGACTGCTGTCGGCCGTGCTTCGGTCGCGCGCACCAAGGGCTGCCCCCGCCGACTTCGAGTGGACAGTGCGCAGTCACCCAGGAAATCTGAGACTACGAAGCATCGCCTGGGACACGGATGGCCACGCGTTGGCGTTGACGAGCCGCGGCGCAAGCTTCTGGAACGGGCAGTCCTGGCTGGACGCCAGCCCCATCTTCGATCGCCTGCCAGGACACATGGTGTTCACACAAAACCACGAGGCTGGTGGCTGGCTCGTGGGCGGACGAAGCCCGGTGCTCAGTGTGGTGGATGCACATGGAGTGAGCGATCGCGTGGAATCACCTGATCCGAACGCCAATTTTTGCCTGGCGAGTGGCCGCCTCGACGACCTGCTCGTGGCTCTGCATCACGAACATGGCCAGTCCCCTGAGCTGTGTGCTGTGATCGGGCGCAGGTGGCTCAAGCCCCTACCGCTGCACGGTGTATCTTTTGTCAACGCGCTGACACGTCTGGACGATGAGCGGTGGCTGTTAGGCGCACGCACGCGGGATGGCTTGGGCTTCGCGGCCCTCTACGAGCCGCTGAAATGGCAGATCACACCGCTGGAGGTGCCCGATCTGCGAGCCTTCATCAGCGCCGCGTCCACCTATGAACGGTCGATGGGCATTCTCGCCGGTACTCAAGGAGTAGTGTTGCGCTGGTCAGACAAGCACACCGAGATTTCCCGCATCGATAACAACTGTGATCTCGCCGCAGCTGCCATGGACATCCAGGGTCGCGAATGGGTGGCCGGGTCCGGCGTGCTGTGGAGCCGCCTGACTGGGCAGGACACTTGGCACCCGATGTGGGGAGACAGCAGCTGGAACGCGCCGTTCATCAGCTTGATGGCTGACGCAGGATTGATCATCGGGATGACGGGCGACGGCGGAATCGTCGAAGGTCGATGCGCGGTAGAATAGACTTCCGGGCACGCGGTTCGCTTTGCCCAGCCAGTCGCCGAGCACGCCGCTATGCATCACCCTGCTGCCTTCACGCTAGGTCGAGCACAACCCACGTGCGCTCGGCGGCAGGGCCGCGGCGGCACCGTCACGGTGCACAGCGAGCCCCTTACACGCACGGGCGTAGCGCGTAGAGCTCCGTTGCGCTTGCTACCCAGAGCCTGTTGCCCGCTAGGACCGGAGCGGTGCCAATGGGCTCAGGCGCTTGCCACAACACACGCCATTCGTCCTCTGGCGCTCGCGAAGTGAGGTTGCGATGGTTTGGCACCAGCAGGATACCGTTGGAGGCAATCACGGCATGCGTTTTCGAGTTTCTCGGAATGCTTTGCAGCTGGCCCGAGTCCGTAACCTCGCACAGCAGATGAGTGAACGCGACGAAAACGCCGCCATCCCGTGCGGCCACCGGGCAACCAACGAGCTGATTGCGCTCGCCTGGAAGTTCGACATCGAGGGTCGGCGTGGCACCCGCCGCCACGACTCTCAGACGCAGCTTCTGGCGATGCTCACTCACGAGACACGCTTGGCCCCGCTGATTCACGCTGAGCGCTCGCGGTTTCCCAGGAACGGACTGTTCGTGCAGTAGCTGCAAACGCCAGTCGTACCAGAGCAGCGTGTCACGGATGGCCAGCACGGGCCCACTCGCCGCGGCAGCGGCTCGGATCCTGCCGCTGGCACCGTGCAGGATCCCCGCCAGTGGGCGCGTGCCGCGAAGTAGCCCGTGATTGCTCTGCTCGTCGTAGTCGGTCACCTGCACGGCTTCGACGACACACTCCTCAACCGCAGCAACACTGGCGGCCTTACCAGAGACTACGACGAAACAGTCCGGCCCTTGCAGCACCTCGAGGACCTTCCTCCCCTTCGGCGAATGTAGCCCGGCGCTCGGCTTTGAAGGGGATGTGTTCGCCACACCCAACGAAGTGCGGCATGCCCGGGGGTCCTTTGAGAGCCGCCTGGCGTTCGGTCAGAGCGGTGTACGCATCGAGCTCCAACAGGTCGAGCAACTCGTCCATGTAGAGGTCGGAGAACGCGCCCCACGTCTCCGGGCCGCAATGGTTGTTGATAGGCCCGGGCCTGCAGTCCCACCCGGCGCGCTGATGCTGCCAGGTCAACACCGACTGCACGTCATCCACCTCTGAGTTCTTGTTCGACTGCAGCCGCCACTCTTCACGCAGGCCTCGCAGCAGCAAGCAGGTATTTTCCGCCCGTTGCTCGGAGACTTTCAAGTTGGTAGCGACGGAACCGGACGGATCGGTATGCCCCGAGATGAACAGGCCCTGGTCAGCGTGCTTCTTGGCGTGCACTAGGGCGGCGCTAAGCACGCCGATCCCGGTGGTGCGACGTACGTCCAACACCGGTTCCCCTGCCTCGAGCAGGTCGGGCAGAAATACCGTGCGGTCGAAGCCGAAGTGCTTGTCCTCGACATCCAGAACAAAGACCTTTGGTGCCCCCATCACGATGATCTGGTGCCGCTCAGAGGTACTGAGTTTCAACCCGGCGACCAGGTCGGCTCGCTTCACCCGATGGACCGTGGTCACACGTTCTCGGATATCAGAATTCTGGGGTCCTGGGGAGACGCAAAGATCGAACGCGCCACGCAAGGTCTGGGTGAGGAGGACGCGAATGTGCAGAAAGCGGAGACGTCACGAGTACGTCGTCCAATTCAGCGCGAAGGGCGCTTCCCGTCTCGAGTCACGCCCCGAACGATTCGGCGCTCCGATGCTGCTTCTGCAATGGACCTCGTGTTGTGGTGTCCCGCGCAAGAAGCACTGCTAGGTTGGTGCTATAGCTGCCCCAAGCGAAAAGAGCTCACGGGCCTCGCTGACCACCACTTCACTCTTGCCGCTTTGCGGTGTCCGCGGGGTAGCTCGGGAAGGAAACCTCGATGCTCTCGACATCTTCTACGTCGAGGCGCAAGCTACCCGTGTCGTCGAGTTCGAACTCATTTTCTTCGCCGTCTGGCCAACGCACCAGCACGGGATCACCAGAGCGGGGCTCACCCGCCTCGTCGAAGAGCTGCACGAGTACTTCGTGGCTCGGGACCTCAGCGCTGGAATCGCCATTTGTCTGCCCGTCGGTTCCGCCGCCACTGCCGGCGGAATCCCCGCCATCCGCAGCATCACCAGCGCCCGCATCTGTCCGGTCACCTGAGCCCGCTCCGTCGGTCCCCGATTCGGAGTCAGCAAGGACCAAGCGGGCATCAAACTCCCCGTCTTGCTTCAAGTTATCAATGCGAATGGCGCCTTTCTTGCCAGTCACTTGCGTCACCAGCACACCGTCAGGGAGCGTGATCTCCACCGTTGCTCCTTCGAACGGCACGCCATCCTCGTCGATGATACTCAAGGCGATCCACGGCGCCTGAGGGCGTTTCACGGGCGGCCGTAGCTCGGCGTCCAGCAGCCGTACCTCAGCTTCCCCCTCTGCACGGATACCGTCCACCCGCGCCGCGCCGCTATCCGTCAACACGTGGCTCGTGCGGTCGCCGTCAGGTGTCGATATCGCGACTCGATGTCCACCAAGGAGGTTGCCATCGATGTCTTCCACGACGACGGCCACGAAATGAACCTTGTGTTCGTTCGCCCCGGAGTCCGCATCGCTGGCGCCGGCGGCTACCCCAGCTGCTCCGTCTTCATCGTCCCCATCCGCGGCCTTCGCTTTTGGTTGCCCAGAGCTGGCCACATCCTGTAGCTGACTCGCGATTTTCCAGGTGCCGGTCTTGGCGACCAACGGGTCTGGCACACCTGTCGACGGGTTGATCGCCGGAGCCATGGTGGCAACGAACGTGCCTTCGGTGGCGACCGTCCCCACCGGAAGTCCCAAGTCGTTGACTGTCTTGCTCAAGGTCCCCGGAGTCACAGTGAGTGTGACCGTAATGACTGCACCCGGAGTGTCGAAGCCCGGGGCGCTGTACATCTGCCCTGCCGCAAGCAATCCCGACTGTAGGATTTCGGACTCCCAAATGACAAACTTGCCTTTCGCCTTCATCCTGTGCGTCGGCGCGGGAATCAACTTTAACCTTACAGGCGGAGCCATCCAACGCCAGGGCGGGTCTGGTGTCAGCTCAATCTCGTCACCGTCGACTATTAGGATTTCCATGCGTGAAAGTGCCAGTGACACGCGGTCCCGCGCGTATCAGACGGTACCGAGCGGTACTATGACATGTCATTTCGACTACCTCTCGTGATTCGAGATCACGCGAAGAACGCACCCTTGTTCAAGTCTCGGTAGGAGTACCCACTCAAGACGGGCAACATGATCACCGACGCTCTATCCAGGATGCGCCCCCATCCGGGCCGCCGGTTGGGGGCGCAGGGGTTGGAACGGCACTGACTCACTGGGCGGCCCGCTTCGCCCCTTGCCGTTCTACACTCGGCTCGGTCCGTGCCCAGGCCGCGCGAACCCCTTCTTTCGACACGTTGAAAGACTCCCACATCGACGCTCCCGATGCCCTACATCGAAGTTCTGCCAAACGAGACACTCCCTGAACTGGTCGACCGCGCGGCGCCGCAGTTCAGTGTCCAGGCGATCAAGGAACACGAGAAGAACTCGCATCTATTCAACACCCGCACCGCCTACCTCTTGAAGACCGGGGATGTGATCTGGATCCCTGATGAAGCACCTGAGCGGCAGTGGTTTTCGGTGAGCAGGGGGCAAACGGCCCGCTTCGTCGCAAGCCGTAATACGCGACCGTTCAGACTATTGCTTCGATATCCCGAGGGAACCCCCGTCAAGGGCAAGGAGTTCATCCTCAGCGTCGGGGAAGTCTCCGTCGGCGGCAAGACGGATGCGGAGGGTATGCTCGATGTGAGGGTGCCCATCAGCGCGACACAAGCGCTCGTAGTCGTCGACGGGTACCGGAAAAAGATCCAAATCGGAGCTCTGGAACCAGCGCACACAGCGAAAGGTTATCAGGGCCGGCTGCGCAATCTGGGGTACGCCGTGGGTCCGGTAGACGGCATCGTCGGTCCCAAGACTCGCGGTGCGATTCGTGCTTTCCAAAGAGACCGGGAGCTCGAACTCAGCGCCCGGATGGATGACGAAACGTTGAGCGCACTAACCGGAGCCTATGGCTGCTGAGGTGCCACCGTGAAGGAAGCCAATGACGACGTCAGCAGCACGCCTACGAGAACTCGAGAACATCATCCTCGAAATCGAGCGAGAACTCGAGGCCATGGCTGGCTACGAAGAGCAATACCCAGAGCACTACAACCAACTCGTAAGCGAGTACGACGCGGCGCGGGACGAGTACGTTCAGCTGAAGTCTTCTGGCGACCAAAGCTACATGGATGAGCCATATTCTTGCGTTGACGAGTTGACCCAGGAGGAAGAAGAACAGCTAATGAGCTATGAGGCACCCGTTTGCGGAGAGGGTGATCACGTTCATCTAGTAGACTCAGAGTGGGATGGTGAGTATGGTGAATCGTTCGTCATCGCGACAGGGTGCGACGCGATCCTACGAACCATGCGGACGCTGCCCGGCGCAACTCCGACAGAGGTATCGGACGGTTTCGGTTCCACCCACAGGCTCGTCCCAGGGGAGTATACGAATACGAAGATGTTCGTCGCGTCGATCGACTACCTGTACTTCTTGGTCGATAACAAGCTCATCCGAATCTCCAGAGCGGACTTTTCGCGGAGCGAACTACTCGATGCCATGGCTAGTGGCGCTCAGAGCGCGGCGTGGTTGGAGGGTGTCGGTAAGACCGGATTTGCGTTTCTAGTTCCCTTTGTGGGCGCGTTCCTGGGAATTTGGGGGATCGCTGCTGCTGCGGTCACCTTCATTGTCAAGGCCACGCTTTGGTACGCCGCGCACACCAACGAGGTGGCGGCGGCGAAGTCGGCGCTTCCAGTCGTGATCGCGAACCTATGGTACTTGAAGAAGCACTGTCCCGAACTAGCCAGCCTGTTGTTGCGAAGTCTGAAGAACAATGCGTTGGCGAGTGCGCGCGAGGCGAATTGGTCGAGTGAGGACTACGCGGATCTTCTGGGTCGTCTCGCGGGCGGAATCGCCAACGCACCGTCGTTGGGTGTCAGAGTTTGTGTTGTAGCACTGGCCAAGGCGTACAGCGCTTCTGTCGCGCTGCGAGGACCTGGGCGCATCGCCGGGGACGGCGCAGCAAAGGCCAAAGAGCGCCTGCTGGAGATGAGAGACAACGGGGTCGACCTCTCAGATGCGGAAGCCGAGAAGATGATTGTCGAGGGCTGTTTGGAGAAGGAGGCAATTCAGACCCGCCTAAAAGAGATGGAGGCCGGGCTCCAGAGCATCGCCAAAGTTGCGGAGGGAGCCGCAGACTCCCTGCGCGTCGTAGAATGACCTCGTTGTCATGAGAACTCACGACGATGAGCTACCGCATACCGATCATGCGACGACTGGCCATCAAGCTGCATAGCCTGCTACTCAGCGCTGGCCACAGGCTGGAGCGCAGCCGCGACTTGGGGCTTGCATTGCTCGGGTACATTGTCATACTGTCCGTCGTGGCTATCGGAGGCTGCGTATGGCTGCCGATTACCGGTACGCTCTTCGACGCGGCAATCTGGATCGCTGTTTGGGCCGGTGTTAACGTCGCAGTAGTCCTATTACTCCGCCGGGCGAGATGGCGTCGTCACGGGAGCGCTCCATCGAAGCAGATCCGAGGGTCCGGAGATGTGCTCTTGTTCATCCTCTTGGGCTGGGGTGGCGTGGTGGCGCTCGGCACCTGTGCTTACGATCTAACGGTCGAGTCTTCTGGGGGGTGGGCGTTGGGCGCCGGGCTCTTGGCAGCGGGAGCACTGATCCCGGTGGCGATCATCCTCTACCGGTATGTGACCGAAGCTCCAGATAACGATGACGCTCGAGACGACGCTTGAGCAGTAGGCTAGTCCTGACGCAACCAGCCCGTATCGTCATTCACCGGGAGACTCATTGTCGAGCCCGTCCGTGCGCTCGTTCAGGGCGAACGCGCCCTGGGCAAACGCACGGAGGACGAATGGGTCAAAACCGGGACTGACTCCGGTCCTCCCACCCTGTGAGCAGTAGAACGACGTGAGTTCCGCTCTGACGGTGCAGCGCCTTCGTGTTGGGCAAAGGTTTCTGTACCGAGCGGTCCGGGAACCTGGCGAGCTGTTCGCTTGCAGGTCAGTCTACGAAGCGGAGAGAGGAAACGGTCGCTTTACGAGTGTAGGACGCTGGGTTACCACGTAGCCTCAACGCCCACTACTGGGGAGCTCGAAAGTGGCCGCATACTTCTTCAGCATTGGCTTGAGGCTTCGAATACTGAGAGCATGAGGTAGATGGCGGCGCCGGTTGAAAAGGGGCAAATACTCGCAGGCAAGTACAGGGTGGAACGCGTGCTCGGTGAAGGTGGCATGGGGGTCGTCGTCGCAGCCACAGACACTCAGCTCGAGCGCATGGTCGCAATCAAGTTTCTGCTCCCCGAGTACGCCGGGCATGGTGAGGCTGCGGAACGGTTCATGCGCGAAGCGCGCGCGGCAGTGAAGATACAAAGCGAGCACATCGCGCGAGTCATTGACGTCAACAAGATGGACAACGGCTCGCCTTACATGGTGATGGAGCACCTGCAAGGCGGCGATCTGTCCCAGGTGTTGGAGAAGCACGGTCAGCTGAGCGTGGAAGACGCCGTCAGCTACGTCATACAAGCCTGTGACGCCATTGCGGAAGCCCACTCCTACGGTATCGTGCACCGCGATCTCAAGCCGGCGAATCTCTTCTTGGCCAAGCAGCCCGATGGCTCGTCCAAGGTCAAGGTGCTGGACTTCGGCATCTCCAAGAACACCATCACCGCTGCTGATGGGACCGATCCGTCATTGACCAGAACGTCGTCGATGATGGGCTCGCCTCTGTACATGTCTCCCGAACAGATGCGCTCCACCAAAGATGTCGACGCCCGAACTGACATATGGGCGCTGGGAGTGATCTTGTACGAACTCCTAACGGCACGTTTGCCCTTCGATGCGAGCAGCATTCCCGAGCTGTCGGCAAAGATCCTTCTGGAGGACCCAGACCCGGTCAATCGTGACGATGTGCCCAAGGCGCTGGAGAACATCATCCAGCGCGCCCTGTCCAAGAGCCCAGCACAACGATTTCCAACGGTGGCCGAGTTTGCAGTGGCCATCTCGCCTTATGGCGGCAAGCGCACCAGAGGCAATGTGGAGCGTATCTCGCGTATTCTGTCGGCTGCAGGCATGAGCGATAGCGTATTTTCCATGCCGCCAACGATGCCACCAGCGTCTCCGGACGCGCTGGATGTCACGCGTATCGATGGCGATTCCGTCGGGGCGGCATCCCCGCATCCGCACGCTGGCACCGTGAGTCAGTGGGGCAGGACAAACGGTCCCGAGATAACACAGCAGAAATCGGGGATGGGGATTTGGATTGGTGCGGCCGCCACAACGGCGGCGCTGATTGGAGGCGGAGCATATTTCTCGATGTCGTCGGGGGGGCCGACAGAACCCTCTGCGCTGGCGCAGCCTATAGCCTCCGCGGGAGCAGCAACGTCGGAAGCAAGTGGACCCGTCGTCGAACCGGTGAAACCGGAAGCGGACACCAGAGACTCCGTGATCGCCGAAAAGAGCGACGCGGCTGACGAAGAAGCCGCCACAGCAGAATCGCAGGCCCCCGCCGTCGATGAGACCAAAGCCCCGACGACGCCCAGCGACAGCACGACAACACCAACTCCGACGACGCCCAGCGGCAGCACGACAACACCAACTCCAGCGCCGAAACCAGTCGTTCGCACTCCGCGGCCAGCGAAAAGCCCCGCCGCGCGACCTGTACCCCAACCAGCCCCCAAAAACTCGCCCAAGAAGACGTCTTTGAAGGACAAGTTCGGAAGCCGTAAGTAGGCCCCGCCAACCACGCGGGCCGCTGCAAGCCAAGAGGAGTCACCGGTGTCAGGCAAGAGTCCATTTTTACGAGCGACGATCGCCTTGGCGGTCGCGGGTTGGACCCTACTCTGGGTCAACGTATCCGTAGCGGGGCCAACCCCTGCCGACAGGGCTGCAGCTGAAACGCTCTTCGAGCAAGGGCTCGCCTTGATGGAGCAGGGCAACGCAGAGCAAGCGTGTCCGAAGCTCGAAGCGAGTCAGAAGTTGGATCCCGGCGTGGGGACGCTGCTTTACCTGGCGGACTGCTATGAGACGGCGGGACGAACAGCTTCCGCTTGGGCCACGTTTCTGCAGGCCTCGTACGCCGCCAGCAACGCTGGTCAGGAGGATCGACAGCAGATAGCAGAAGAGAACGCTGAGCGTCTTCGACCAACTCTCTCTAAACTAGTCCTCATGGTGGCAGGCAAAGAGACCGCTGGGCTGACCATCACGAACGACAATCAGCAACTGAACAGTGCAACCTGGGGCACCGAGATGCCCGTAGACCCCGGTGAACATCAACTGGTCGCCGAGGCCGAAGGAAAGAAGCGTTGGAGCAAGAACATCATCGTTCCATCCGGCCCGGGTGTGACAACGGTCGAAGTGCCGCTGCTGGAAGACGAGCCAGAGCCCGCTGTGGCGGCGCCGCCTCCAGAGCCACCGCCTCCAGCGCAGCCTGCGGCGATCGCCCCGGTACAACCTCCACCGTCTCCCACTGCACCGGACCGAGGGAGTTCGAGTCAGGCGACTTGGGGCTGGGTCTCCATCGTTGGGGGCGGCGCGGCACTTGTTGGCGGCGGGCTTTTCACTTTCCTCGCGGTATCTGACAATGGCCGCGCAGATGACCAATGCCGCCAAGACGACCCCAGCCTGTGCGGTGAGCGAGGCGTGGAACTGGGAGAGTCTGCGGCGACGAAGGCAAACATCGCGACAGTCCTAGCCGGGGTCGGTGGTGCCCTCGCCGTCACGGGTGCCGTGCTGGTTCTGACGGCGCCGGATGGGAGTGAGACGGCGAGTCTGCGTGTGGGTGCCGGCACCTCGCTTGCCTATGAACCACGCCTGGTCGTTGAAGGAACGTTCTGATGTCTTGGGCGCGTTGGCTTGTCATCTGCCTCGTCGTCGTGTGCAGCCAGCTGGGGTGCAAGAACCTTCTGGGCATCGAAGAGCGCGGTCTCGACGTCAGCGAGATCAGCGAACAAGGCTACGACGGCTGCCGTCCTGCAACGAACCTCTGCACGGCGTGCACGAGCAAATGGCACACGTGCATCTGCGAAGGCTGGAATCGGACCCCGGAAATCGAACTTCGCCGCGAGTGCGCTGAACAGGCGCCTGAAGCAATTCGAGACGATGTCGAAGAGGCAGCGGAAGAGCGCTACGGGATCTACATCTCGAGCCTGGACGAGGACGGGTACAGCGGTTGTGTGCCCAAGCGGACCCGGTGCGACGAGTGCGTGAACGAGTGGCACGAGTGCCTGTGTGAGGATTGGAACGACAAGCCTCTTCCCGAGTTGCACGCCGACTGTGCGGAACTCTCACCCGAGGCCATCCGCGACGAAATCGAGCAAGAAGCTGAGGCGAACCTGCGGGACTTCCTCGCCGACAATGGCGAGACAGATAGCGACGGTACTGACGCCAATGGCACAGACGGCGGCGGAACCGGCGCCATCGATACCGACCCAGACGTCCAAGGCTCGGACCCCACTGGCCCTTCGCAATTGAGCGACCTCGAGCTATTCAACGAGAAATTCTGTGAATCGAAGCCAGACGACGATTGCCTAGGCTGCTTCTGTGGTGAGTGCGGGGACGAAATTACGGAGTGCCAATCCGAGTTCGGCTGCGCCGCCATCGCGGACTGCTTCCTGGAAAAGCAATGCGACCCATTTGCAGACGGAGGCACCACGGCCTGCGTCGATCCCACCTTTTGTGGCGATGTGGTGAGCGAGTATCCAGCGTCGCTGGGATTGGCACGGTCCATGTTCAATTGCTCCGAGTTCAATGGCTGCCCCTGCCGCAGCCCCAACATCGGGATTGCCCCATGTGATCCGAGTGCTGGCTGCGGCACTTGCCCAGACTGTTGGGAGCGGTGTTTCTGCGAGGGCAAGACAGATACACAGTGCCAGACCGAGTGCGGCAACCCCCAGTGCACCCAAGACACCGCCTGCGCCGTTTGCAACGACTGCTTGGACGTCTGTTTCTGCGAGGGGCTGGGCGACCGCGGCTATTGCACGGACTACTGCCGACCGGGTGGGGCAGAGTGCACTCCCGAAGCCGGTTGCAACTGCGACAACTGCTTCGACCAATGCCTATGTGGCGGCGCGACTTGGGAGGCATGCGAGCTCCAGTGCGGTTCCCAATTCGTCGGGGGTTGCGACCCGATCGTTGGTTGCGATGGCTGCGCTACGTGCGGTGGAGCGTGCTATTGCTCCGACTCAACCGCTCCGTTCAACGAATGTATGCTGAGCTGCGAAATCGACGGCTGCTCGCCAGGCAACTGCGATGCATGCGCGAGCTGTCAGACACAGTGTGAGTGCGAAGGCACCGCAGCCGTCGATTGCCTCGAACAATGTGCAGGCACGACGTGCGACGACCCAGGCTTGAATGACTGTGAGCGCTGCAGTTGCGACCAGTGCACGACCCTATTCGGAGAGTGCGAGCAACACGATGCGTGCATTGAGTTGATGCATTGCTTCGAAGAGACGACTTGCTTCGACATCAGCGACTGTAATCGCCCCGAGACGTGCCGCGCTCAGATCGACGCGTTGGGCGGGCTCGACAGTCCCCTGCTGGGCGTGGCGGAAGCCCTTCAAGGCTGCCGCTTGACCGAGCTGTGCGCCTGTTATGGCAGCGGCGTGGTCGACCCGAACTTACCCCCCGACATCAGCTGCGGCACCTCAACCTGCGTGCCCTTCGTACCCCCACCGCCCGACCCAATCGCAGGCGCTTGCTGCGCGGGAAGCGGGGGCGACGTGTGCGGACTCGACGCAGGCCCCGCTTTCGGTTTCCAATTCGATGGGCAATGCTTGCCCATCGGCGGCAATGGTTCCCCAGCGACCGATTGCCCTAAGGTCAGCCCGTCGTTCGTGCCGTATCACGGCAACTCCGAGCTTGATGGCTGCTGTACACCGAACGGCGTGTGCGGTTTCGTCGACGACATGATGGGACTCGGCTGCGTTCCAGCAGAGTACTACGGTGTCGGCGTGGACGAGCAGATCACGTGCGACCCGAACGTTGGAGCCAAGTAGCACGTCAGTCGCCGATCAACTCGACGTCTCCTCCGGCTCTCGCACCGACTGCGCCCAGCAGCGCGCCCAGCTCTTCATCGGGGCACGTGAAACTCAAGACGACGCCGCCCGACTGATAGCTCGCCTCCACTTGGATTTGCGCCCGGGTCAGGTGATGGCGCACGAGAGGCTCAGCCGCGAACGCACACTTCAGGCGGCACGCAGTCATGGGCACGATGGGCTCCCACCGCGCAAGCAGAACCGCCTCTCGAACCGCGGTGGTGTATGCGCGCACGAGGCCCCCCGTGCCCAACTTCGTTCCACCGAAGTAGCGAACGACGAGTGCGCCCGTCTGGCGTGCAGAGGCGCCCAGCAGAACACGCAGCATGGGAACGCCCGCGGTCTTGCTGGGCTCGCCGTCATCGGAGAACCGCGTGTCTTGGTCGCTCCGACCGACATACGCGAAGCAGACGTGGCAACTGTGAGGGTGAGCGGCGCGGAGCTCACTTTGGAGGCTCGAGACTTCCTGGTCGGACTGACTAGGCACCAGAACCGCGATGAAGCGCGAGCCTTGGACCTTTTCGATCTCGTGATCCACCCGCTTGCCCAGACGCACCGGGGCACCCTTGGCCGAAACGTCCATTCCCCGCACGCTAGGGAATCCAGAAACATCTCGCAAGGTCGCTAGATCTCGACGCGCGCCAATCCCATGTCTCCACGCAGCGACCCTGACAGGCCGATGCCTGCGAGGATCACGCGCGACAAAAAAGAAAAGGCACCACCAGGTTTCCCTGGGGTGCCTTTATGAATTAGCCCGGCGGCGTCCTACTCTCCCACACAGATTCCCCGTGCAGTACCATCGGCTCTGAGGAGCTTAACTTCCGAGTTCGGGATGGGATCGGGTGTGGCCTCCTCGAAAAAGCCACCGGAAAACTTTTGGGCGTCCAACTAGACACCGAGCCCGCTAGCCAGCGTCGCTCTGCTTTCTTGCAGAGTGTCCGCTGCTGGACATCGAGTGTCGTCTGTTTTGCTGTATTCCAATTCAACCGTTGTGAATTGTGCTGTCGAGCTGCCTCTCCTCACGAAGTGCAGTACTCGTTCGCCCGATTCTGGGCGTTAGTCTCAATGTTTGCCTTAGAGAGCACGATAAAGCCGCACGACCGATTAGTACTGGTTAGCTATACGCCTCACAGCGCTTACACACCCAGCCTATCAACCTTGTAGTCTTCAAGGGGTCTTTAGTGACCGAAGTCAGGGAAACTTAATCTTGAGGCCAGCTTCCCGCTTATATGCTTTCAGCGGTTATCTGTTCCAAACATGGCTACCCGGCTATGCCGATGGCTCGACAACCGGAACACCAGAGGTTCGTCCACCTAGGTCCTCTCGTACTATAGGAAGATCCTCTCAAGTTTCCTGCGCCCACGACAGATAGGGACCAAACTGTCTCACGACGTTTTAAACCCAGCTCGCGTGCCGCTTTAATTGGCGAACAGCCAAACCCTTGGGACCTGCTCCAGCCCCAGGATGCGACGAGCCGACATCGAGGTGCCAAACCGCGCCGCCGCTATGGACGCTCAGGCGCGATCAGCCTGTTATCCCCAGAGTACCTTTTATCCGTTTAGCGATGGCCCATCCATGCGGAACCACCGGATCACTAACGCCTACTTTCGTACCTGCTCGACCTGTCGGTCTTACAGTCAAGCTCCCTTATGCATTTACACTCTACGGCTGGTTTCCAATCAGCCTGAGGGAACCTTCGCGCGCCTCCGTTACGTTTTGGGAGGCGACCGCCCCAGTCAAACTGCCCACCAGGCAGTGTCCCTCATCCGGATTACGGATGTAGGTTAGATTCCCAGATCATCCAGGGTGGTATTTCAAGGGTGGCTCCACCGAGACCAGAATCCCGGCTTCAAAGCCTCCCACCTATCCTACGCAAGATGACCCGAAAATCACTGCCAAGCTACAGTAAAGGTTCATGGGGTCTTTCCGTCTAGCCGTGGGTAGAGGGCATCTTCACCCCCAGTGCAATTTCGCCGAGTCCCTGGTCGAGACAGTGCGGATGTTGTTATGCCATTCGTGCAGGTCGGAACTTACCCGACAAGGAATTTCGCTACCTTAGGACCGTTATAGTTACGGCCGCCGTTTACCGGGGCTTCGGTTCAATGCTTCGTTCGAAAACTAACATCTCCCCTTAACCTTCCGGCACCGGGCAGGCGTCAGACCCTATACATCGTCTTGCGACTTGGAGAGATCGTGGAGCCCCCTCTCGTTTTGTTACATGTATTTCAGAAGCCCTGCCTATACCTTCCATAATCGAACCGAGCTTGAATGTATTTCACCTAAAGCTTTCACATCCGATGCCGATATCTTTTTTAAATTAGAATGCGCTGGACCTGTCTTTAGACGCTTCGACATTTGTGGGGGGCAGGAATAGAGGCCCAACACATTCAACGTTATCCCATATTGAAGGAATCTGATATGTACACCTACAAACCAGATATCGTCGCCCAAACCAAGATCCCTGGACACAATTTCGTTAACACCCCTTTTGTGCTGAAATTCGTACCCCCAGCCCTGTTCCTGGGGATTCAGACCATGCTGGTACCCATGATTTATCTCAAAGGCACCTGGACGCCAATGGTATGGGTGTGGTTTCTGGCTACGTTTCTGGTTCCGGCCACAACAGCCATCAGCGGTCGTTGGCTGAACATCTCCAAGACCCTTCACGCCCCCCTGGCCTTCGCCACGCTCGCCGGTTTGGCATACAGCGGTGGAATCGTGGGAACTGCCGAGTTGTTGATTGTTGCCGGCATGAACGTCTGGTTCGTTATCTATTGGGCCATCATGGGGGCAGGGTTGAGCGATCCGCTGAAGCGCACGCTGGAGGTGCTGGACAAGGTCAAAACCGGTGATCTGACCCCTCGGGTAGAGTTAAATTTTTCCCGTAATGATGAACTCGGCCGCGTGGTCGCCGGCATCAACGGCGTGCTGGATCGCTTGAGCGCCATGGTGGCCGACATTAAACACTCAATCGCCAGTTTGCCGGATTCGGAAGAACTGAGAAGAATTTCCAACGAAATTGCCCAGGATGTGCAGACCACATCGGATAAGTCCGACCAGGTGGCCGTTTCCACGGCAGAGTTGACCAACAACATGCAAACCCTGACCGGATCCTTCGACGAGGTCGCCACTGGTATCAACGTGCTAGCTACGGCGGTGGACGAGATATCGGCCACCATCGGTGAAATCACCCAGAATTCCGAAAAGGCACGCGGCGTCACGGAAAAGGCGCTGGAGAAGGCAAAAAATGCCTCTGAATCGGTCGATAATCTGGGAAGCGCTGCCCAAAAGATTGGCAAGGTTACCGAAGCCATCACCGAAATATCCGAGCAAACCAACCTTTTGGCCCTCAATGCCACCATCGAAGCAGCCCGGGCCGGCGAGGCTGGCAAGGGGTTTGCTGTGGTGGCCAATGAGATCAAGGAACTGGCCAAGCAAACAGCCAACGCCACCGGCGATATAAAATCGCTGATCGAGGGTATTCAGACCTCGACGGGGATTGCTATTGACAACATCGGTAAGATCGTGGTGGTCAACCAGGATGTCAACGATATCGTTTCCAGCATTGCCACCTCAATAGAAGAACAGGCTGTCACGGTTAGCGAGGTCGCCGGCAATGTGAGTCAAACGGCCGGAAACATCCAGGTCATCAACGACAGCATAGGGCAGTCGGCAGAGTCCTCCGGGAAAGTCGCTTCGGGTATAAGTGAAGTCAACGGTACGGCGCAAACATTGAAAACCCGCAGCAGTAAAATCCATATCAGCGCCGAGGAATTGAACCGGTTGTCCGGAGAACTCGATCGTATGGCGGCCCAGTTCAAACTGAACTGATCCTACCCCATTGGTTTATCTTTCCAAAACGGCGGGCGCCTTTGCACGCCCGCCGTTCTGAGGATAAAGGATAAGACATTGCTTTTTGCGGGCCTGAGTATGTCAAACGGATGCTTGTGTGCCAATATCTTGAGCAATACAGCATGTTGTGCAGCATTCATTTGATGAGATAACCGTCGCGGGTTCCTTGTTGTCCGGGTCCTAAAATCACCCACCTGTCTTGCTGATAGACTCGAAAATGGCCAATTTTAGGCGCAGCGGTATGGTATGGCCTCTCACACAAAGCCATTAATCAGTCCCTTATTGGGTCCAATAATCGATGGGTGGCAGTTGCGAATAGGTATAATCGTAGGTGAGTTCAGTTTCAATGGTGGGCATATGCGCATCACCCGGTTTGGGCGGGTCGTAATTTCTAATATCCCACAATCCTAAATACACCAATATTTTTTTATAAGCAGTTCAGCCTCAATAAATGAAATAATCTTCATAAGCCCCTGGCACTTGGGACACAATAGCGGATCAATTTGATAAACTTTCTGGATCAGCCGTGCCCAGTTTCTACGAAAAGCGACAGAGGACACGGCCGACTCGGCCAAAGCCGGCACCTGGTCATCGATATCGGCCTTTTTACGCATACCGCGTGATTTGTTTGAATAGTAACCATAATAGCGCACCATCTGCTCACCCTTGTTGGGAATGTGGGTGACCAGTTGGGCCAGCCAATCCAGGGTCTCGAAGGTTTTGGATGTGCGCCCGTCCTTTGGATCGATAGATAACCTTGGCCTGTCCATCCAAAGCATCTGCGGCCGCAATATACGTCATACGTTGCTGGGAGAAACAGGCGCGGATAATGTAGCGGGCCAGATCCTCAAGGCCCTGGTCGTTGCCGGGCCAGATGGTAGGACCGCAGTAGACGTTGAAGCCGCTGTGGCGCCAGGAAAGCATATTTTCAATGATCGCATCGCTGATTTTGTCTTCGGCCTTGAGCATCTTGAGCACCTCATGACGAAACAGATCCTCAAAATATTTGGCCTCAAGCCCAGGGCTTTTGGTGAATGGGCCGGTGTCGGAAAAACAGCGATCGGTGGCGATCAGGTGAAGATGGGGATTAAATTGCTGAAAATCACCAAAGGTGTGCACGGCGATGGCTGCACCGGGGATGGCTTTACTGCCCTTTCAGATGATCACCGGTTTCCTTTACTGGGGCTATAATTCATGGCCGGCCTGGGGAGTGGGCGGGCTCTCCCTGCAGGTTCCGGCTGTTTTGCATGTCTTGGGCGCCTTCGCCATTCTGATGTTCCTGGTGATTCACGTCTACATGACCACCACCGGCCATCGCATCTTCTCTCATATCAAGGCCATGATCACCGGATGGGAAGAGGTTTCCGCGGACACGCCGGTGGAAGCGTGGGAGCAGGACAAGCAAAGGGATCCGTCTGCTATTTAGCGCCATCATTCGCAGGAGGCGCCGCCCCGCACTGTCCAAACAAAGCCGTTCGCGTTCGCGAACGGCTTTGTTTTACATCACCGTGCACCCCACAGCGGCACCGGAAAACGGTTTTTTATTTCTGGCAATCGCACGCTATGTTGCCGGCAATGATTTCCTTCCAATCACCGAGAACATCATGGGTCCAGCAATCATCTGCGCCGGCCGCCTCGCGCATGACCAAGGCGAGGATATAGGCCAACTCCTTAGCTGTGGCGCCGGCTTCCAGCGCTCCCTTGAAATGCTTTAACACACAGGGTTTGGAACGCGCCTTGATGGACAAGGCAAAACAGATGAACTGATAGGTTTTCTCGTCGATGCTTCGCTTGCCTGCATAGAGCGTATCCATTTGGTCCAGCATTTCGGCAAATTCGGGAAAGAACTCCGCCAGCAGTCTCATTTCTTCATCTCCTTTTTTTATTGGGGTTGAATCCAGCGCCGGATCTCTTCCTTGGAAGGAATCTTGCCGACGATTTTCACTTCTCCATCTACTACCACAGAAGGGGTGCCGAAAACGCCATAGCCGGCGATTTCCATCACATCGGTCACCTTTTCCACCGTGGCCTCCGCGCCGCTTTCCGCTATAACTTCGGTCACCAACTGCGCTGTTTTTTCACACTTGGCGCATCCGGGTCCCAATACTTTGATATCCATTTGCATTCCTCCTATCTAAAATATCCGAAAATCAAGCCGCACACCGTGGACATAGCGATTACCAGTACCACAAAAATCAGCGTTTTCTTGGTTCCCAGAACGCTTCGAATCACCAGCATGTTGGGCAGGCTCAGGGCGGGGCCGGCCAGAAGCAGGGCCAGGGCTGGCCCTTTGCCCATCCCTGCGCCCATCAGCCCCTGCAATATGGGCACCTCGGTCAAAGTGGCAAAATACATAAAGGCGCCGAACACCGAGGCAAACAAATTGGCTGAAAAAGAGTTGCCGCCCACCAGGGAGGAGACCCACCGTGATGGGATCAGCCCTTCGGCGCCGGGACGGCCCAGAAGCAAACCGGCCACCAGCACGCCCGCCAAAAGCAGCGGCAGGATCTGTTTGGCGAAATCCCATGAAGAGACGAACCATTCCTGGGCTTCCCCCGGACTGCTGGTCAGCAAATACGAAAAGGCCACGATTCCGGCGGAAAAAGCGATCAGTGGGGTATGGGGAAATGCCAGGGCCAAGGCCAGCACCCCTGCGCCGGCGATAGCCAGTTTGAGGATGGAAACCCCCATCCAATAAACCATCATTCCCCCCAGGCCCAGTGCAAACCCGCCGGCAAGGTACCATTTCACCGCGAACACGGCGGACCAAACGGGACTGGCCTGGGCGGGCTTTCCCCAGGTGGCGGAAACCAGCAGTCCCACCATGGTGAAAAAAAACAGGGCATTTTGCCAGAGCGGCCGGGCCACCTCAGGCGTCGGCAGATGGATCGCGGCCGCAGCCTTGGCCTGCTCCTCCTTGCGAAAAATAAAGTGCATGGTCAGCCCGATGACGATGCTGAACACGATGGCGCCAACGGCCCGGGCCACCCCGATTTCCGGCCCCAGGATTCGGGCCGTGAGAATGATGGCGAGCACGTTGATGGCCGGCCCTGAATAGAGGAACGCGATTGCGGGACCGATGCCGGCCCCACGTTTCCAGATACCGGCGAAAAGCGGCAAAATCGTGCAGGAGCACACGGCCAATATGGAGCCGGATACACTGGCGACGCCGAATGAGAGCACCTTGGAGGCGCTGCCGCCCAAATATTTCATCACTGCGGCCTGGGATATAAACACGGAAATGGCGCCGGCGATGAAAAATGCCGGTACCAGACACAACAGCACATGCTCCCTGGCATACCATTTGGCCAGCGCCAGCGATTCCACCACGGCGCCGGCAAACCGGGTGCTGTCGATGGGGAGAAAAAAGAGTAGCAGAAAGGCACCGGTGATCAGTCCAAGGGATTTTGCCAGGCTTCGCCATTCGATCAGGCTGGTTTCCATTAAATTTTTCCCCGCTTTCCCGAATCCGCCCACCATCGGGGGGACGTCGTGTTATATATTGTCAAATCGCGATATAACCAATTATTAGGGGTAAAAAAAATACCCTCGATAAAGAAGCCATTTTATCCCGGTACGACCGGCGTACCCGAAAAACTAACTCCGATTCAAAATGATATCCCGATCGATCCGCTCCAGCCCGCAGGTCAGCCGTTTGATCTCAAGGTCGTCATTCAACCAGTGACGCATATTCCCCAGCAAACTGGCGGCATAGGAGCTTTGCCGGCCGTCCGCAACCGTGTAATTCACCCACAGGCCGTCCTTGTGAGACGAAACCAGGCCGGCCTCCTCCAGCAGCTTCAGGTGTTTGCTGGCCGTGGACTGCGCAATGCCCAGGGCGGTGTATATCTCGCACACACACATCACCTTATGCTGAAGCATTTTTAATATTTTGACCCGGGACGGATCGGATACAGCCTTCATGACTTTCAGAAATTCTTTCATGTCATCCCTTATATATCGTGATATTGGAATATAGTAAGGCTTGTCATCCGAGTCAAGTATTATTTATGGCAACCTGGGCGGACAGCGGGACGCCCTTCACATTTGCACATTTAAGGGACAGCGGGACGCCCTTCACATTTGCACATTTACAAGTTTTTTTGTTGTGTTAGTGGTGATGTATGCCAAGGCGGACCAGAATAGACGCGCCGGGGGCCGTGCATCAAATTATGGCCTGGGGGGTTGAACGGCGTAAGATTTTTTTAGACGACCCAAACCGAGACAGCTTCGTCCGGCGCCTGGGCGAGCTGGTTAATGAGACCCAGACGCTGTGTAATGGCTGGGCTTCGATTCCCAACCATTTTCATCTATTGCTTAAGACCGGGCGTGTTCCGGTGGCCACTTTTATGCGTCGTTTGCTGACCGGATTTGCCATTGGATTTAACCGCTGCCATCGCAGAAGCGGGCATGTGTTTCAAAACCGCTATGAATCCATATCGGCGATTTTGTCCATGATGTGCTGGCCCGTGCACAGGAGACTTTGGATCAAAAATATGCACCGGCAGCTAAAGGGATCGGATTTTCACACATCTATTTCGCCCCAAGATCTTGCGGGACCCTGCAAGGAACGCACAATTGTCAAGGCAAGGGCTCTGGTATGCTATTAATTTGCAACAGAGTTAAGTATATCATTAAAAAAAGGCAGGCAGACTGTAGAAAAGAAAAGGCTTACGTTGTTGGATCTTCTAAATGTGCAAATGTGAAGGGCGTCCCGCTGAAGTATTGGGAAAAGTTTTGAAATAATACCATGAAAACAATTGCTGCGCTATCAGGAGCACTAAGCTGATCAAAAATAATAGTTTGAGCAAATTTCGCAGTGTTCGAATATCCGCCCTCAAGCATTTCTGTTGTCATTATGACGATCAATTTTGTGGATAAATGGTGGGATGATTATGGGTTTTAGTCCCTTTGTCGCCCAAACCTCTACCGCTCTGTAGGCTGAGTAAAGAGTTATAGTTACAAAAGCCATTACAAAGCCCTCTTGTGCAACCGTTTGATCCCATTTTGACGAACGGTCTGCTTGCTCAGTACAAATATCTTGATTTGGTTGGGTAGTCGGCACCCGAACTTTAACTGGCTCCGGCTCAAGATTGGGCTTTTGATGCCAAACCACATCAACGTTGAATCCGACATCGGCAGTATATCTATACCTGCTTCGGCCCAATTCTAATATGCCATTGATGGTTTGAAGCTTATAGATGCCTGTCATTTGAATTGGTGACACGGCTTGACCTCAACGGGATATGGTCCGAGATTGGCCTTGGAGGCTATGGGGGCCTTGATTTTCACCTTTCCCGATTCAAATACCACTTCCCTTCCGGTTTGGCTGTCAAGGCGTCAATGGCCGGATCGTAGACATATTAAACCGGATTCGACAATTGCCAACATTACTTACTTTTTAAATCATAGACATTGACTCAACTATCCACTATTTGGTATGTGAACTAAAATACATTCAGTTCCTACCTAAGAGCCTAAGATATCATCAACAATTGTATTCATGCGTGACTGGAAACCCGGGTTTATTTTTTTCAGTTTTCGGTACCTAAAAAAGGAAATGTTATGAATTATACAATTGATATGCTGCCAGTTGACAGATTGCAGGAGTCTTTTACTCGTGCGCTCCCACTTTTACCGGCAGATATAGCCAATGAACTAAAAAGCCTGCTGACACCTGAGGCACTCGCAACCATGACTGCATTTCTTGTTGTTTGGGCTGGTTCACACTTTTTTGGCATAGGTGAGATAGCCGATATTGTACTTTTAATAGTGGGCGTCGTTGCCTTGGGTGGTGTTGCTTGGAAAGCTGGAAAAGATATGGTGGTTTTTATTAACAAATCCATAAATGCAAGATCCGACAATGATTTTGATATAGCTGCCAAACATTTTGCCAGGGCCGTGACACTTATCGGCGTTCAAACGGTAATGATGGTTTTACTTAAAAAGCGTCCTAAGTGTTTTAAATCTAACTTTTCGACTCCAGGAAGACCGTTTTTAAAATTTAAACAAATGCCTCGTGGCCCAAGAAATTCCGAAGGCCTTTTTTATAAAGCCGGCATTAAAAGATTAAAGAGGCTTTCTCCAGGCGAGGGGGAAACCTCTTTGTGGGGGGATATTGTCGTTTCATCCTCTGGCCCACTTGACGAAAAAAAGCTTTGCCTGTTTCATGAATTAACCCATCGTTTTTTAACACCAAAACTATACATTTTGAGAGAATTTCGCGTTTATCCCTCCGCCCGCGGATATAGCTACTCGTATTTATTGAGATACCTTGAAGAAGGTTTAGCCGAGACGGTTGCTCAGGTCAGGGTCAAAGGCGTAAAATTATCCACAATAAAAACGGCCATCAGGTTCCCTGTGGAAAATGGTTATGTAACAATCGTTGGGATGAAAACCGAAGCGGTTGGTTTTCTTTTAGGACCTATCAATGCAGGCGGCATGGTGTTTAAAGCCTATTTTATCTATAACGCTCAGAGGTTTGAGAATGATTGAACATGAAGCGATTATCCAGGCAAAAAGTATTGTTGAAAAAGAAGGGCTGTTTTGGGCTGAGCCTGTTCATGCCTACCAAGATGGAGATATCTGGATCATCCAGACAAATTATCTTGGCAAAGGGCACCATGTTACTATTACGCTTGACAACAAAACAGGGGATCTGATCTCAACAAAAGAGTTCCATGGGCGGTAGAGCCTTGCAAATAGTAAAGTCTATACCACTTTGGATGAACGTCGAACATCGAACGTCCAACATCGAATGGGGACCCAATAGAGGATCCAATAGGGTCACATCGTAAAACATTAATTCCGGACAGCTGGACGCCCTTCACATTTTAGACGCGCCGGGGGCCGTGCATCAAATTATGGCCAGGGGGGTTGAACGGCGTAAGATTTTTTTAGACGACCAATACCGCAACAGCTTCGTCCGGCGCCGGGGCGAGCTGGTTAATGAGACCCAGACACTGTGTAATGGCTGGGCTTCGATTCCCAACCATTTTCATCTATTGCTTAAGACCGGGCGTGTTCCGGTGGCCACTTTTATGCGTTGTTTGCCGACCGGTTTTGCCATTGGATTTAACCGCTGTCACCGCACAAGCGGGCATGTGTTTCAAAACCGCTATGAATCCATATCGGCGATTTTGTCCATGATGTGCTGGCCCGTGCACAGGAGACTTTGGATCAAAAATATGCACTGGCAGCTAAAGGGATCGGATTTTCACACATCCATTTCGCCCCAAGATCTTGTGGGACCCTGCAAGGAACGCACAATTGTCAAGGCACGGGCTCTGGTATGCTATTGGTTTGCAACAGAGTTAAGTATATCATTAAAAAAAGGCAGGCAGACTGTAGAAAAGAAAAGGCTTACGTTGTTGGATCTTCTAAATGTGCAAATGTGAAGGACGTCCCGCTGAAGTAACGTCCCGCTGAAGTAGGTATTCGTGACCACAATCTTGGCACTTCACCCGCGCAAAACCAAAGTGCAGATCTGCAGGGCCACGGCCGTCTTTACGGCTTGTCAATGCGCACGGCGCAGGCCTTGTACTCGGCGGTCATCGTGATGTCGTCGAAGGCATCGATGGTCAGCCAATTAGCGTTGTTTTTCCTAAAATGAAAGGCCATCCACACCATGCCTCTGGGGACCTGCCGGGTGATCTTTGCCCTGACCTGCACCTTGCCGCGCCGTGAAGCCACCTGAATCATTTCGCCATCGCTGATGCCCAGAGCACGGGCATCCTCCGGAGAGATGTCGGCCGTCTCCTCTCCCAGGATATCGTTCAGGCCCTCGCATCGGCCGGTCTGGGTGCGGGTGTGGTAGTGGGTCAGTCTGCGCCCGGTACTCAGGACAAGCGGGTAGTCAGCGTCAGGCTCTTCGACGGGCGGCGTCCAGTCCACGGGATTGAAAACCCCCAGTCCGCAGGTGAATTGACCGTCCTTGTGCAGGAAGCAGGTGCCGGGATGATCTTCCGAAGGGCAGGGCCACTGCAGACCGTCCCCCTCCAGCCGCCGGTATTTAATGCCGCAAAGCTGGGGGGCCAGCACCGAGATTTCGTTGTCCCAGATTTCCCGGGCGCTGTCGGACGGCCAATCATGGCCCATACGTCTGGCGATCTGCTTGAAAATCCACCAGTTGGATTTGCAATCCCCCGGCGGCCGGCTGGCCGTTCGGACGCGGTTGATGCGCCGTTCGCTGTTGGTGAAAGTGCCGTCGTTTTCACTCCAGGCCGCCGCCGGCAAGATCACGTGGGCAAAGCGGGTGGTCTCGGTCTCAAAGATGTCGTTGCAGACGATGAATTCGGCCGAAGCCAGTTCGTGTTCCACTTTGGCCATGTTGGGTTCGCTGTTGGCCAGGTTTTCACCGAAGATATAGAACCCCCTGATGCGGCCGTCGGAGAGCCCCTCCAGCATTTGTGGCATCATCAGGCCATTGCCACCGGGAAGGCTCTCTACACCCCAGGCCTGTTCGAATTTGGCGCGTGCTGCGGCATCGGTAACTTTTTGGTACCCGGGAAAGACATCGGGTAGCGCACCCATATCACAGGCGCCCTGCACATTGTTTTGGCCGCGCAGCGGATTGACGCCCCCGCTCTCCTTTCCCATGTTGCCCAGCAGCATCTGCAGATTGGCCACGCTCATGACGTTGCGGGTGCCGCAGGTATGCTCGGTGATACCCAGGGTGTAGCACAGCATCACCGGCTTCACCGAGGCCAGGCGGTGGGCCAGATCGCGGATCATTTCCGGAGCGATGCCGCAGACATCGGCGGCATACTCAGGTGTATAAGTGGCCACTTTGGTTTCCAGTTCGTCGAATCCCACCGTGCACGAGGCGACGAATTCCTTGTCATACAGCTCTTCTACAATCAAGACGTGCATCACGCCGTTGAGCAGGGCGATATCGCTGCCCACGCGAATGGGCACATGCAGGTGGGCGTGGTCCACCAGCGGGTGACTGCGGGGATCCACCACGATCAACTGGGCGCCGTCGGCCACCGCGTTCTTGACGAAGGTGGCCGCCACCGGATGGGCTTCGGTCATGTTGGAGCCGATCACCAGGAACATCTTGGCAGTGGCAAATTCGTTGAATGAATTGGTCATTGCGCCTGACCCGAAACTGGTCGCCAGACCGGCGACAGTGGGAGCATGTCAGGTGCGCGCACAATGGTCGATGTTGTTGGTTTTAAACACCCCCCGGAAAAGCTTTTGCATGTTGTAGGAATCTTCATTGATACTGCGGGCGCAACTGACCCCGGCCAGAGCGTCCGGTCCGCTTTCGGCGATGATCTGCTTGAACTTGTCCGCAACCAGGTCCAGGGCCTCATCCCAAGAGGCCTCTCGCAAGGTATCGTCCTTGCTTCGAATCATCGGTGTTTTGATCCGTTCCCGGGAATAGATGAAGTCGTAGCCGAACCGGCCCTTTACACACAGTCGGCCCTGGTTGGGCTGAGCGTTCTCCACACCGGTGACCTTGACGATTTTGCCGTCCTGGACATGCAGCCATTGCTGACACCCCACGCCGCAGTAAGGGCAGGTGGATCGGATCTTCTCCGTTTTCCACGGGCGCCATTTATGGCGTGCTTTTTTCTCCACCAAAGCCCCCACCGGACACGCCTGTACGCATTCGCCGCAGAAGACGCATTCCGAATCGGCCAGCGGTCGGTCGCCGGCGGCCACGATTTTGGATGCGGCGCCGCGGAAACCGAAACTGATGGCCTTGTTGACCTGAATTTCGTTGCAGGCCTGGACGCAGCGGCCGCACAGGATACAGCGGGAGAAATCCCTGACAATCAGCGGATTGGCCATTTCCTGGGGATAATCGGTGCCGCTGGGGGCAAACTTGCCGCCGCTGACCTGGTATTCATAGGCCAGGCTTTGAAGCGTGCAGTCTCCCCAGACCGGGCAAAGTTCTTCAGATTGGTCGCTTTGCTGGACCTGTAACTGGAAATCGGTCCAATCGCCGCTTTTGGCGGCATTGGCCGTGGCGCAATTATGGCTGCCCGACGAGAGCATCAGTTCCAGAACCATTTTTCGGGCGGTGATGACCTTGGGAGAGTCTGTGCGGACCACCATATCGGGGGCCGCAGGCGTGCTGCAGGCGGCCAGCAATGTGCGCGCGCCCTGGACCTCAACCACACAAATGCGGCAGGCGCCTGTGGGAGTGGCGCCTTTCAGATGGCACAAAGTGGGGATGCGGATCTGGTTGTCCCGGGCCACCTCCAGGATGGTCTGTCCTGTGGAGAATTCTATCTCCCGGCCGTTGATCACCATGCGACGGGTTGTCATAACGTTTGCTCCTTGGCTGTTGATATCAAGCGGTAACGATCTGCATTGGAGGTTGGATAAATTGGCTGGGAGATAACATGGGTGAAGCGTTATGTCAAATATGACATAGCGAATAGTTGCGTTTTATGGAAAGACGGAACCCCCATGTTTGCAGCATTGGGGTGATCGTCGAATATCGATCGTCCATCGGCGCGTTGATTTAGGTCCGGACATGGTGTACTTGTCGATTAATTGATTTCCACACTCGATTTTCTTCACAGTGGACAGGAGCGATGGGCGACATGCCGTACCGGTTGCGCACCAAAATATGGATCGCCGATCAAAACGAAGAGGTCATTTTCGGCTTGGGTCGGGTCAAAATCCTGGAGGCCATCGAACACCACGGATCGATCAACGCAGCGGCCAAAGCCTTGAAAATGAGCTACCGGGCGGTCTGGGGCAGAATCAAGGCCACCGAGGAGCGCCTGGGAAGGCAGCTGGTCATCCGAACCACCGGCGGTGCCGCTGGGGGCGGGTCGGCCTTGACGCCGTTCGCCAAAGGGCTGATCGTTGCCTTCAAGTCATTCCACCGGGAGGTGCTCGACCATGCCGACGCGTCATTCACCGATAAGCTGTTGAACAGGCTGCAGGATGAAGACAATTGATGGGTTATCTTCAAACCGTGGGAGAGCTTGGGGGTCGTGGAGAGCTTTGGGGTCGGGCCGCGCTAAGCATCTATAATTAAAACAATAAGCATCGTTTTGCCCATTAGATATTGGCCTATATTGCCTTTTTTAGGCCTAAAAAAGGCAATATAGCAAAAGAATCGCGATTTCAGGGCTCAAAACATATGGCCAGAGCAAAACGTCATTATATTCCGGGCTATATTTGGCACATCACACAACGTTGCCATAAAAGAGAGTTTCTGCTTCGTTTTGCCAAAGACCGGCATCGTTGGATGCAGTGGCTGTTTGAGGCAAAGCGACGGTATGGGTTGACCATTCTAAACTATATAATCACTTCGAATCATATCCACTTGCTGGTTAAAGATTCGAGTGGCAAAGACACCATTTCCAAATCGCTTCAGCTAGTTGCCGGGCGAACAGCCCAGGAATTTAATCAGCGCAAGCAAAGGCAAGGCGCTTTCTGGCAGGACCGTTACCATGCCGTCGCTATTGAGTCCGGAAAGCATT
>JBNKUV010000025.1:0-18726 GCA_050298815.1 Polyangiaceae bacterium | reverse complement strand
GAGCGGACACACCGACACCGAGCATCAACATTGGCTCTCCAACTTCCGAGGACGCCGCGTCCTCTTCAGCGGGAGCCGGCTGTTTCTCGGGCTCTCCAGCAGTTTCAACCGCGGCCTCGGACACTTCATCAACACCGGCTTAGGCGCACTGCTCGGCGCCATTGGCCAACAAGACGCTCGGGTTGCCGTCCTCGTCCGCAACGCTAGCAACGTCGAGATTGCCCTCGCGTGCCGAGTCCGACTGCCGATTCATGCGGGCCCGGTCGGGCATGGGCCGCGCGAGTTGCGTTGGAAATCGAGCGCCGGCCTGGACGGCGTCATCCCCACGCCTGCATAGACGTACTCGCGGTTGCGACTCGCGCGTCAACAGTTCGCCCGTCTGATCGAAGAGCTCGACGCGTTGTTTCGGAATGCCTGCCTTCCCCCGGGCTGGGTTGAGGCGCCTTGTTCAGGATGAGTCTGTGCGATGGGTGCCGGACGCGAGTCGGTCGTAGACGGAGGGTGCTGGCCTGACCATCAGCGACGGCCGTCTTGTCCGTCATGCGGTGCCGAAAGGAGGTGCTCAACTACTTCGTCAGGTATCGAGAAGGTGAAAGGCAACGGGGCGCCAAGGGCGATTGGCACCTTCACAACATACATGGGTGCAGTCAGCGCTGGTCCCTCCGCCGGTATCAAGCTGGTGTCCTGGCTACTTGCCTCCTCCGCCGCAGGATCGTTGAGAAACGCGACAAGAACAAGTCTTGAAGGTGCGGCAGGTGTGAGCGCCATCGCGGACCGTGTTCAGCGTCGTTGGAGATCGAATCCGGGATGCGGTGCGGCGCGTCGTGGGAACAGTCACCGCTCGGCTGCGTGAGGCGTTTCGACCAGCTCCGTTGGCCGCACACCGTCTGGGCCTGTGACTTCCTGCAGGTCCACGACCTCTGGTTTCGCCCCCTGTTCGCGTTCTTCATTGTTGACGCGAACACCATAGAGGTGATGCACGTCGGCGCCACGCGTGCGCCGAACGAATCCTGGACGGCCCAGCAAGTGCGTGACGCCACGCCGTTCGAGTGTGGGCCCCAGTGCATGATCCGAGTTCACGACAACAAGTTCGGCGCGAGGTTCGATCGCGTCGCAGAGGGTGCTGGCATTGGCATCGTGAAGACCGCGAACCGCGCCCCACTGATGAACGCTGTGTGCTAGCGATTTCTCGGAAGTGTCCGTCGCGAGTGTCTCGATCACGTCATCGTCCTTGGCGAAAACCATCTTCGCACGGTGCTCGACGAGTACGTCGCCTACTTCAATCGATCCCGACCGCATCAGGGACTCGAGCAGCGCATTCCGCTGTCGTCGACGACGCACCACGGCCCACCGCTCCGAACATCGTCGCGCGTTCCGTTCTCGGCGGGCTGCATCATGACTATCGCTCGGCGGCATGAGCCGCGGATGAATGACGTAGCCAGCACAGGGACCGCTATCGCCGCTACTGAGCAACATCGTGTTGGACGAGCTCGATTGGGAGCTCAAACGGCGAGGGCATCGTTTCGTGAGGTACGCAGATGACCGCAACATCTACGTGCGAAGCGAACGCGCTGGACAAACGGTGATGGCAAGCCTCAAATCGCTCATCGAGAAGCGACTCAAGCTCCAGGTCAACGCAAACAAGAGCAAGGTCGCCAAACCGCAGGATCGGACATTCTTGAGCTTCAAGCTTTGGAGACTAAAAAGCGGGAAGGTGTACGTGCTCGTGTCTGACAAGGCCTTGCGCCGCTTCCGAGATGAGCTGAAACGGATGACGCCCCGCAATTGGGGGCAGTCGCTCGACGACTGCATCCGTCGGCTGAGTCTGTTTCTACGAGGCTGGCTTGGCTACTTCGCGATTCGCGACCGAAAGCAACATGCCCATCTCGGACGTATCGACGCCCATCTCCGACGACGCCTGCGTGCCATCGTGCTCAAGCACTGGAAGCGCAAGCGACACATCGTATCGCACCTGATCGGCCAGGGAGTTGCCCCGCGGCTCGTACGCGTGCGCGTGCATGGCCGTCGACGCAGCTGGTGGGCGCTCAGTGGGCTCAAGGCAGTAGGTATGGGGCTCACGAATGGCTTCTTCGCCAGACGTGGCCTCTACTCGCTGCACGAGCACCGGCGCCCGAACCACGACCGAATCTGGGACATCGGCCCAACGCAGCTACCGCTGCAAGTAGCATGAGCTGAGGTCAAAGACCGTTGCCGAACTACCCGCACCACCGAACTCGCGAGGCGACAGTGAAGCGCACTCGCGCCTTCGACCTGGGAACGTCAGCATCCCGAAGAGCCGGATGTGAGGCCCACAAGTCCGGTTCTGTGAGAGGGGCCCCCGGGCAACTGGGGGTCCCTACTCGGCAAGCTGCGAGCCGAAGGCGAGCAGGATGGGGGCACTCCTCGACGCGCTACCCTTTGCTCCTAGTTTGTGCCGCCAGAGCAACGGCGCGAACGACGGCAATCTGCCAGCCGCGCGAGTTGTCTCATCGAATTCGAGCGAGGCAACTCCTGTGAAGGATTAACTTCAGCGCTCAACCTATCGACAGCGCGTGGGGGGCTATGCTACGTGGTTCGAGGAGGACAGTCATGCTGAGCCGAAAGATGTTCCCCACGCGAACTGCCACCACTACCGCGAGCCTGTGTCTGCTGCTCCTTGGCTGCTCAGGCGGTGAGGACGAAGGCGTAGGAAGGACCAACCCGTCGACGACGGATGTGTTGGACGCTGACGACGCCGGTGCAACCGATGCAACCGATGCAACTGGCGACGATGCGAGGGACATGGATGCGTCAGTCTCTTCTCCGAACGGCAACGCAGCGGATGCGCCCAATGGCTCGACGCCCACGGACGCGACGGAGCCATCGGAGCCTGGGGCGAGCGCCCGCGACGATGGCACCGACGCTCCAGCTGAGGCGCCAGAGGAGCTCTCATGCGTGGCGGGCAGTTACGACCACGATGACGATCCGAGTACGGCATGCCAGGAGTACACCACTTGTGCGGCGGGTGAGTTCGTGCAAAGCGAAGGCACGGCCTCGAGCGATCGCGTTTGCGCAGCCTGTTCCTCCGGAACCTACAGTGACGAAACCAACGCCGCCGCGTGTAGCCCGTGGACAGCCTGCGCCTGGAGTGAGGCCGAGGCGCAGGCACCGAGCGCGACGCTGGATCGCGGTTGTGAACCGGGCAGCGAGTACCGATTTTTAGAGGGTTCAGCGAAGTCGATCGCCATCGACAGTCAGGACAACGTGCTGGTGGGGACGAACCCCGGCTCGGTGACAAAGCTTGATCCGAACGGTGTCGAACTTTGGGTCGATGACAGCATCCGAACGTACGAGGACGTCTCCGTAGCGGTTGACAGCCACGACGCGGTGCTCGTCGCCATGAACTCCTTCGACGACTATCAGATCCTTCTGAGCAAGTACGAGGCCGACGGTACCAGGTTGTGGCGAGAACCCGGCAACGAGACCCCGGAACGGCCGCCGCGTCGTGCGTTTGTGACGGTAGATGTCGAAGGCAACGCGATTGTCGCTGGCACTGATGCCTATCGGCCGTTCGTCGCCAAGTTCAATCCAGAAGGCGACCAAATGTGGTTTGACGACTTCGCTTCCGGGCCTCTCGCGTTCGCCAACTCAGTCGCCACGGACGGCGCTGGCAACGTCTTGGTCGCCGGCAACGCCGAAGGCACCCTGCCCGGTATCGAAGGGGAGTTTCCCGGTGCGCTGTTCGTGATCAAGTACGATGCTGACGGGAACCAGCTTTGGCTCCAGCAGTTCCAGGTCGGTGGTACCTTCGAGGAGGCCCACACAGTCGCGGTGGACAGCGAGCGCAACGTCCTGGTCGCGGGATTTTCCAAGGAAGGTAGCAGCGACAGCGCCGACGCTTTCGTGCGCAAGTGTGACCTTGACGGCAACGAGATTTGGACGCGGCGCTTCGGTACGGAGAGCGCCGACTGGGCCTTCGCTTTGGCAGTCGACGCGGATGACAACGTGCTGGTCGGTGGCCGCACCGCGGGCGCGCTCGACGGCGACAATGCCGGGGACGACGACGCGTTCGTGCGCCAATACGATGCCGACGGCAACGAGCTCTGGACGCAGCAATTCGGCAGGGAAGACTCCGACGAGGTCAGCGCCCTGGCCGTCGACAGCCAGGGCCGAGTCTTCGCCGCGGGTTACCTCCGCGGCAGACCCGAAAGCCCTGGCTTCCTTCGTCTGCTGCCAAAGCCTTGAGAGCGAGCTCGCGCGAGGTCTGGCCGTTCGGCTCTCGACGGCTCGAAGTCACTCGAACCGCGGCAAGAGCAACACTTCCAAGACGCGCCGCTCATCGGGCTGCTTGGGTTCCGTCTGGCGATGCCGCCGCAGAGACATCACCATCCGGCGTCAGCTCAGGCGAACGTGGTCCCCGATTGCATGTGAACCTTCAGGCCTACATCCGTGCCGGCCGCAACGTACACGCGCAGACTGAAGATGCGTCCGGTGTAGTCGGTCGCCGACATGGGAAGATTCAAGAAGGCACTCTGGGATTCTGGTGTCGCGTCGAGCTGTAGGATGCCGCTCGCGCTGGGGGTGCCGCCTGTGGCCTGCCAGGTCAAGGAGTAGGTGATGGGCTGCTGAGAGCTGATGATCCAACCTTCGGCATCCGCGGAAAAAGCCCAGATCGTATCCGCGGGTTCCTCATCACAGGTGGGCGGGCCGACAGAGCCGGAGCCACCGGTACCGCCAGCCCCACCTGCTCCGCCTGCGCTCGTTCCGCCACCACCTCCGGTGCCGCTGTCCCTGCGGAGCCAACTTGGGCGCGTCGGCCCCGCCCGCTCCGGTGCCGCCAGCTCCGGAAGCACCTCCGCTGCCAGCGTTTCCTCCCGTGTCGGGAGCGCCCGCACCGCCACCGCTCCCGACGTCGCCGCCTGATCCCGAGCTCCCGGAGTCAATTGGACCTGCCCCACCTTCACCGGCGGACATCGAGCCACCCGCGCCGAGCCCTTCGAGAGAATTGCCGCCAGCGCCAGGTGCACTCGCATCGGGGACGTCGATGGGCGGTGGCTCGTTCCCAGCTCCTCCGATGCCTGCCATCCACGCGGAAGCCGTCTTGGCGTGCGAGCGAGGCGTAGCGGCTCTCGCTGCCGGCGCTCAGGGCCAGCAGGAGGCAAGCCGGTGGCGGCGGCTGCGGTCACTTGTGCCAGCACGGGCTCATCTTCGGCGCGTTCATCGGGGAGCAGCACGAGTTGGTCAGTACTGTCTTCGATGAGGCCGCGACGAGTGAGCAGCGCGAGCACGCGGATGCGAATCGTGGTGACGAGATCGGCCACTTCGCTGAAGGTCAGATGGGGAAGCTGCCCGAACTCGGGAGGAGCGCCATCGAGCTGCTCCATGAACACGCCGTCCAGGGCGATGATGTGCAGGTGCGGATTGAGTTTAAAGTCAGAGTTGACCCTCTGCACCGCCGTCACGGTGCCGCTGGCGACACACGGGATGGAAACAAGAATCCACCCAAGCCAAAACGTTTCGGACGAAATCGCTGCGAGCCGCCTGATGTTGTTTCTGCACGTGCCGCTAGGGTGTAACTAGCCGAGGTAGCGTGGGCGGGAGCGAACATGGCGAGGGCGCAGACGAATCGAGGTGTCAAACGACAGCAGCTTCCCCCGATTGGGGGCTGCCTCTTCGTCCTTTGTTGTCTGAATACGGGTTGCGGAGCGCGTTCGAGTCCTACATTGGGCGACGAGCGTTCCGTCGGGGATGGGCAGGGCTTTGGCAAAGAGCCGAAGAGTCCCTCGCCTAGCTCCGCGCCCACCGGCATTACCTCGTCGGGCCCGTCGGAGGTTACCACGTCATTGCCCGCCACGCCTGCGGCTGCGCGCACGTCAGACGACACCGGCTGCGACGACTTGGAGCAGGTGGAATTTGGTCCAATGCCCGCAGAATTTCGAGGCACCGTGAACAGCGGGAGTCCTTATGTCCATCCCCAACCGGATGCGTTTGCGATGGCAAGCTTCTTCGAAGAAGGCTTGTTCTACCCCGTTCGTGAGGTCGAGGGCGAGTTCATTCCTGGTCCGGAAGGCTTGCGGGATAGTGTGGGCGCGGTATGGGCAGAGGCGCAGGATGACGTCTACCTCGGAGCCGGCGCCTCAACTGTGCTGCATCACGTTGATGGCCAGTGGTTGTCGGAACCTCTGCTCGATACTGAGGGAGCGTCCGCTCGTGACCCTGTGACATCGATCACCCGCAACGGCGTGGGGGAGCTCTGGGCGGTTGGCAGGGCGTTGTACCAGCGCAACAATGCTGGGCAATGGGTCGCGCTAGAAATGCCCACCGCACCCGCGTCCCTCGGCTCAGTTTGGTTGGGCGATGAGGGCTTCGGTGTGGCGGTGTCCGAGCAAGTCTACATCACGCGGGACGGAGGGCAGTCTTGGCAGGACGACACGCGAAATGTGGGCCTCCTCGCGGCTGGTAGCGCGCGAACCAGGCGCTATAGCCACGTCCACGGTCACGGCGAGCGAGCAGCGATTATCACTGACGGAGGGCAGCTGCTTCTACGAGTGGGTGATCAGTGGGAAGCGCAGCCCGTGAACGCCAAGGCAGCCCACGTGACGGCGCGCGAGACACTGGTTGCGACCGCTCCCGTGCACAGGGGATCGGGGTCGGGGTCGTCGTGGACGTCTGAAACTGCACTCCTCATCGACGATGGCTCTACGGAGTGGCAGGCCTATCCCATGACACGCGGGGGATGGGGTGGAAAGGGCGGCGGCTACTATCAGCTGAGCCACATCTTGGACACGGGCGGCGGACACATCTACGCGACCGGTAACTTTGAGGGCGCGTACCACAGGTATCCCGACGGCAGTTGGGAGTTCGTCCCACTCGAAGTAGTGCCGAGCGGTGTTTGGGCCAACGATGAGCTCTTGCTACATGGCGACTACGCTGGCTACTGGCGCTACGACATGTCGACGGACGCGACAGGAAGTGGGGTATTCGAGGCGGCCGCTTCTGCGTCGGACGACGACTTCTTGTCAGACACGACGGAGGTCGGCATATACCCTCCCAACTTTGAGCCGCCCGAGTGCGTCGATGAAACTCTGGGATCACCTCCGAGCCGAGTCACGACTGAAGTCGAGGTCTCCGAGTCTAGCTCGATTGGGTCACAGTGTGGGCCCGTCGAGAGCTCTGCCATGGTGAGGCGCTTTGGGTTTCGAGCACCAACGACCGGGACGTATCAGTTTTGGGTGGGCGGCACAACGGATGTTGGTGTGAGACCCACGCTGAGGCTGAGTTCGACCTGTGGGGGCACCCCCACGTACGGGGCTGTCCCTATCGACGCGAGCCTGCAAGCTGGTCAATATGTTGTCCTGCAGGTAACCGCGGAGCAGGACGGGGGGGTTGACGCAACAACACCCGTCGCGCTGAGACTCTCCGTCCGCTGAAGCGACGAGAAGCACCTGCCCCGGGGGCAGTGCAGACATCGTGGGCGAAGCAGGACAACTCCGCCCGCTCCACTACCAGGCCTTTTGCCAGTTTGCCTCAAGACGCAGCGACCCAAGACCCGACGTCGCAAACTGCAGAGCGGCACATCGCTTACGCGTCGTTCTGTCATGCAAACACGGGCAGAACTGGGCCACCCAACTGCATTGGAATCTGCTTCAGGGCCAGGCGTTGCTTTCTCTAACTCCAACGAAAATCACCAACTGGGCTCTTCACACGGACATCCCTTCGTCTGACCAGGCGGGCCACCTGTGGTTGATGTTCGGGCTCCGTGGGACCTACTTGCGGTGAGGAACAGGTCGCGGCGCTTGGCGCGCTCAATGTGGATTGTGCAGAGAAATGATCGCGGTCAGCACCGCGCTGGTGTGCCAACTGTGAAGCAGCGCGTTGACCACAATCCAGTAGGACACGCTTGCCAGGGTGCTGGTGGTTCGAAAGGTGCGCAGTTGCAACCACTGGAGCAACAGCGAAACGACTGCCAACGGAAGCGGGTTGCGGCTGGAGTGGTAGACTATCCTGCTGGCCCAATCGAAGTACGGCAGTAGCAGTTCCGACTGAGCTTCAGAGAAGTTGAAGCCCAGCCGACCAAGTCGAACGGCAAGCGCGATGTTACTCGCCGCCAGTGCAGCCTGGATGGCTTGAGTTATCCAAAACCTGGTGCGCAGAGTGGGGTTCACGGTGACTTGTCGCAGGTGATAGCGCGGAGCAAAGGGTCAGTGCCCAGCGAGGAGGTGGTAGCCGTTCAAACGCAGCACCACGAAGAGCCCGTTCGCAAACAGCATCAGGAGCCCCACCACGGCCACGAACATCCAGCCGAGGGCTGCGCTTGCGCGCGAGGCCGAGAGAAAGACCTTCAGCTGGATGAGCAACAGCAACGCCCCTGCGCCGTACAGTCCAACTCGATGGGTGCCAGACGCGTGGAGTATCCACATCGAGAGATCCCACCCAGCGCGATCAACGTCGTGCGGTAAGCTGTGCTCGATCGTCCGAATCGCGTCGATGATGCCAATCCCGAATACGACTTGAGACAGCTGCGCCGCCGCGAACGCGATGATCTTCGCCCGATCTGGCGTCATTTCCCAACGGTAGGCCATGACCCGCCGCAGCACAAGGACGCTTGCCGTGCCGGTGACTTAGTTTGCCTTGAGGCCGTTGTCTTCCAAGCTCAAGTCTGGATCGACACCTGTCTTGACTTCGAAGTGAACGGTCGCATGGTTCGAAACGATCGAGCTGAGGCTGTCGAGGAACGCCTGTCCTGCGGCAGCCGCTTCTCGAATGGTCTTCCGCTCCACCAGTGCCTCTGCGACGCGGTCGCTGACCCCTCTGAGCGCGGCGTCGCATGTCCGAAAAAGATGAAGATGTCACCGCGCCTGGCATCCTCCAGCCCCTCGATAATCGAGGATTTGCTCGCCCACCAGTTGTTCCGCGCAACGTTATATCGACCGTTGCTTTCGTCCGCCGCATCGAAAGTCCGCGGAAATCCAAACGCGTCGGCCTGATGGATGAACACCTCGCCCAAGGGGTCTTCTTCATCCTCCCCTCCGAACAGTCCGCGGCTCTGAACCGAACGGCTTTGAAAGGGACTGGTGGCAACTCCGTCGAGCGGTTCATCCGCGGACACTGTGTTACCGTTGCTGTCCCTGATCAGCCAGCTCTGGCTGGGGCCATCCCAGAACCGCGCGCCGAAATAGACGAGTTGCGACGCGATGGGCGTGGCCGGGCTTCGCTGCAGCTTGATGAACAGCAGGCGCGCCTCTGAATCGTAGCGTACTCCTGGTTGACCTGGTCGTGTCGAACCAACCGTTTGTCCCGCCACCGTGTGGTCCAATCCGACGGACTCTTCCGGCGGCTCTTCGTCGTCGGGCACGAACGGGATGATCAGAGCATCCTCGTCCTGCTCCGACGGCGGCGGGGAGCCAGGGCCGACGGGGATCCGTTCTCGTTCGTAGATCCCAGGCAGGTAGATTTCGCTGTTGGCCGGGTCCGCTTCTGCGGCTGCAACATCTGGCAGAATGTCATTCTCGTCGAAGAACAACAGCTCCACGCGGCGATTCGCCTGTGAGTCATAGTTGTCCCGGCCGACTTCGTCGATTGGGTGATGTTCGCTGAATCCCAATGCCTTGCGGTCGTCGTCAAGCCACTGCAGTTTGGCTCGCAGCGGGGCCAACTCCTCGACGGTCACTTCGAGTTCCTCTGCCAAGGCGAATTGAAGCACGTCGAACAGCGCACCCCAGTTCTTGGGCCCCATGCTACCCGTGAGCTCTAGATCAGGTGTTGCGTCCGCTCCAAAGCGCCCCTTCGAGTAGTTGAACTCGTTCTCGAAGGTGTGTACCGGGCCCCACAAGTTGTCTCTGTCGTCGATCACGCCAGGGTTGCACGAAAACGCATCAGGATAGGCCATGGCGCACCAGTGGAGCATTTGCTTGATGTCGCTGATGCGGTGGCGAGCATGGGCCAACGCCTTGTAGCTCTCGCGATCGCCCATCAGGAGCGCCAATGCCATTTTCCCTCGCTCTTGGCTGAGGACATGATTGTCTTCCGTGGTGTCGACGCTGTCCGTGTGAGCACCGATGAGGAGTTTGAAGTGTGGGCGCTCATTGCCGAGGCGAATTGCCGCCGCGAAGATGTTCACTCCAGAGATTGCGGGATGATCCGGCGAACTCGATGGCGCCTCTCCTTCCGGCAGGATGACACAACTACTCGTACGACATAGAACATCTGGGACCTCCAACAGGAACAAGCGCTTTTGCGGCTCCTCGCTGACCTCGGAATCGTCGCTGGACTCGTCACCACCCGGCGTTGCTTCAGCTCCCCCGGTCTCGTCGGCTCCGTCACCTTCGTTCGTCTCACCCGCGGCTTCGTCGGCGTCATCGACGTCGGCGCTATCCGCCCCGTCAGCCGCCAGCACCCGGACCTCGCACTCCCCATCCTCCTTCAAATTGTCGATTCTGACGGCTCCCCTGGGGCCCGTCCGCACCGTCAGGGTGGCACCGTCTGGCGTCGTGATTTCGACGTCGACGCCCTCGAGAGGTTGGCCATCTTCATCGACGACCGTGAACCCAATCCACGGTGCCACGGGTAGTTTCACTGGCGGCCGGATCTCCGCATCGAGCAGCTGCACGACCGCCTCGCCATCCGCGCGAATGTTGTCGACGCGCGCGGCACCGCCACTTGTCAACTTATGGGGCGAACGTCGACCGTCGGGCGTAGCGATGGCAACTCGGTGGTCAGCCAGCTTGTTGCCGGCGATGTCCTCTATCACGACGGCCACGAAGTGAACGGCACCTTCGCTCGCTGAGTCGTCCGCGGTGTTTGAGCCGCCCAGCGCACTGACACCCGCAGCGTCGTCGTCGCCGTCCAGCATCATCCAGGGGCGCTACGAGCAGGACCCGTGCTTCCTCATGAATGCCAATGGCTACACCTATTCGACATGCTAGGCTGCATTGCAATGCGTCTCGAATTGCACATCGCGTTGGCGTTGCTCTGTGGGGGCTGCTCCGGATCCACAACTGACCCGGTTCCACCCATGCTGGTTCACGTCGAGAAGCCCTCTGAACCGGGACTCGGCGCGGTTTCGGTCACCGAGGACGGCTCCTACACCTATTGGGTTCCCGGCGAAGGGCCAGTACATCGGGGAAATCTATCCGCCCAACAGCTTGATGAGGTTGGCCGTGCGACCTCTGACACAATGCAGGCTCCTCTATGGGAATGTGTCGCGGAGGACTACGATGAGTGCCGCGGCTCCGTCGATGGGTATATCGTCAAGACAAAGCGTGGACTTGCCTGCTGGCACTACGCCGACATTGAGAGCCGTTGTGGGGGGGCCGAGGGAATGGTCACCTTTCACGACTTGCTGCACGGTGCGGCCGGGAAGCACTCAGGTTAAAGAATGCTTGCCAGACGGAGCTTCGTGACGGCGGTGGTGGTGGCCCTATGCGGCTGCGGTGCGCAGCGCGAAGATGAGGAGATCGCCACGGGTGCGGAATCCGGGCCCACTTCTGACTCGGAAGGCGCCGACACTGACCAAGTGGAGGCCGCTGCGTTCGACCTGCAGACCCTGGAAGGATTTCACCAGCCAGCCGCGCAACCACCAACAGCACGACTCAGCTCCGCAGCTCCAGGGCGTGCTCTTCGACGAACCCGCGTGAGGCAAGGGCACGCGCTTCGGCGTTCAGTTCGAACACTCCGAACTGCGCGACGAGAAGTGAAACGACTAGCCTCCAGGCTAGCGCGCGGCGTGGCGTCGCAGGAGGCGAAAGAAAATGCACGCCCGGCTGCTCCGCGCGTCTCATTCGAGCAGGGGCCCGAAGTCCACGGCGTCAGAGACGATCAGTCCGCCCTTCGCTGCTCGCGTGCCACGGTGCGGAGTGATTACGGTTCGGCTGAGGATCGAGCTGGCTCCGTAGTGCGCGGCGACGCGCTCGAAGGCCGGCACTTGCCTCATGGGTGACGCACTAACTTTGCACTCCACCAAGTGAAGCTTCTCCCCCACGGGCAACACCAAGTCCACTTCCGTTCCGTGGTGGTCCCGGTAGAAGTACACATCGCGAACGCTACCGCGGTTAGCGAGGGTTCGCGTCAGCTGCGCGATGACTTGGGTCTCGAACAGAGCGCCACGCAGCGCACTCTGCGCCAGCTGCTCGACGCTCCGAATGCCTGCCAAAAAACAAGCCAGCCCGGTGTCGAGGAAGTACACCTTCGGCGTCTTGACCAGCCGTTTTCCGGCGTTCCGATGGTACGGCTCCAGCAACCGAATCACGTTGGAGGCTTCGAGCACGCTCAGCCAGTTCTTGATCGTCGTGACGGCGACACCCACTTCGCTGGCCACGGCACTCGCGTTCAACAGCTGCCCAGTTCTGAGCGCGAGCAAGCGCAGGAAGCGATCGAAGTCTCGCAGGTTGCGGACGTTCACGGCCTGTCGTACGTCGCGCTCCAGGTACGTCGCCACATAGTCCGCATAGAAGCGCTCGGGGGACAACCCCCGGGCGTGTAGCTCTGGGTAGCCTCCAGCGAGCAACCAGCGCCAGAACACGTCGCCGTCGGCCGTGAGCTCCGTGCCCTGCTCCAGCTCTGCCAGCGACAATGGATGCAGATCGAGCAGCGAGATGCGTCCGGCAAGACTTTCGGTGACTCCCTGCATCAGCGAGAACTTCTGGGAGCCGGTCAGGATGTACTGACCCATGCGCTCCCGATCGCTGTCGACGACGGACTTGAGGAAGCGCAGCAGGCGTGGGGCGTACTGCACCTCGTCGACGATCAGCGGCGCGGCGTGACGAGCGAGGAATGCCTGACCATCTTCTTCGGCAGCTTCGGCTTCGGAGGGCAAATCGAGCGAGACGTAGCCATGGTCGGGGAATCCCCTTCTCAAGAGGCTGGTCTTGCCGGACTGGCGAGGTCCGGTCAGCAGCGTCACTGGCCTCAGTTGAACGACGCGCGTTAGCTCTTCACGGATTTCTCTGGAAAACCACATGCTTGGGTATTTTAGGATTGGATCCTAGAATTTCAAGCATTCAGCTACTGTCCTGGCTACTTGCCTCCTCCGCCGCAGGATCGGTGAGAAAGGTGCACTTCCTCGAAGTTCAGTACGGCTACGACTTCTGAGCGCCGAACCTAGGCGATGTTAGGACGCCGCCCACCGCTCGTGGTTCGCAGTGGCGCGGCGCGCTCGGCTTAGCCCCCGGGAGGGGCTGCCCTCACTGAGCGTCTCGTTGCGAGAAGTGGGGCTCCGCCGCCAACCGCGCGAAAGCCTCCACGACACCGATTGAACCACTTTGCAAGTCCTGGACTTGACTCGAGCCAAGGCATGCCTCGGAGGTTCCGAACGCGTAGGTCGCCAGGTAGGCCGTCAAGCACTCCTGGACAGCCTGGTCTTCTGCCAAACCGAGCGCCAGGTCGTCCAAGTTCTGAAACGCGATGTCAGCACCGCTGGGCGTCTTGTACGCGCCCGAGGCGTCCACTGGCAGGTTGCCCTCCATCTCGCGATAGCGCCCCGCCTCGTCGAAGTTTTCGAAGGCGAACCCGATGGGATCGAACAGGTGATGGCAGCTGGCGCAGGCGTCTGCGCCGGCGTGTAGGTCCTCGTAGCGCTGACGCGTGGTCTGCACTCCGGGCTGTACCTGCGGCAGCTGCGGCACGTTGTCGGGCACGGGCGGCTTCGCCTGACAGAGCAACTTGGTGTACACGAACACGCCTCGTTGCGTCGGCGACGACGCATCGGAGTTGGCGTGGGTCGCGAGGAAGGACCCCTGCGCCAGCAGGCCCAGCCCGTGGGGCCGCTCCACGGAGCTGTAGTCACTCCCAGGTGCTTGCAAGCCATAGAACGACGATAGCCTCGAGGAAGGGTTGGTCGTCGGGCTCGTCAGCAGATCCGCCCAGCCGCCACCCTGGTCGAACAGGATCTGATCGATGAACGCCCGCGTCTCCTCCACCATGTCGGCGGACACGTCGCCGTAGGCCACGCCGTTGCCGGTCGCATTGGGCTTCGACTTGGCTTGGGCGCCGGGATAGCCGGTGTGCGCTTCGAAGAAGCGGTGCAGAGCGGCTCGGCCCTGTTCGGTTTCCAGCATGCCGCGAGCGACCTCGACTGGGTCGCCGAGATCCCCGGAATCAGCCCGGCTTAGGAGCTCCTCCGAGGGCGTCGTCCCGGTGAAGGTGTAGGCCAGCTCGGTCGCCACCTCGTGCGGAGTCAGCATGCGGGATTGCCCGTTCACCTGACCGAGTTCGCTGCGATACACGGCGTGCGGCGACTGGATCAACCCTGCGGCCACCCACTTGATGGCCGTCGCGAAATCCGTCTGCGCGGACGCACTGACGAAGAAGTCCGAGTAGCGGCTCTGCTCCTCGGTCGTCAGCGGGCGACGGAACAGACGACGCCCGTAGTCGGCGATGAACTGATTGGCACACGCCTGGTCGGCAGCCCCGGCACAAGGCAAGAGGTTGTTGAGCGCGCCAGCGATCGCCGCTCCGATGCTTTCGGCGGTCTCCAGCAGCCCGTCCGCCTGTTGACGTCCGACGGTCGCGCCCGCGTCGTTGGCGAAGCCATGCACGGAGACGGTATTGGACGGCAAGGCATTGTCCCACTGCCCGGCGAGCTGCGGAAAGATGTCGTTGATCGTGTTTTCGAACTCCGAGCGTGTCAGCAGGCGAAGCGACGGCTGACCCAGCGCCGCCTCGGAACAGGACAAGGCGGGCGGGGTGCTCGGGGTGACCCCGGGCCCTGGGTTCGACGGCTCGTCGGGCGAATCGGGTTGCTCGCCGGTGGGCGTGGGTGAACCGGGTTGCTCGCCGGGCGCTCCGGGCGTCTGCCCAGAAGGATCAGGCCCACCGCCACCGGGCGTCGCCTGATCGGGGTTGGAGGGGTCCGGCGATTGACCCGGGGACGCGGGATTGTCGTCGCTAGGCTCACCGACGCTGCCACCGCCACAGGCGACAGCCAACAACCAGGCCAGGGACCCTGCGTACTTCGACCAGCGCATCATGTCAGCACCCCTTCCACCAGACCGGTGGTGTTCGGGAACGAGGCCTGGCTGGCGCCCATCGCCCGTGCCAGCGTGAGATACAAGTCCGACGCGGGCCGGCCTGAGTTCTGTCCGAGCTCTCCGAGAGCGCCGCCCGAGACGACGCGCCCTGTCTGAATCGCACCGCCGGCTTTACCGATCGTGACGAGCGGCAGTTGGGCCGGCACGCGCGGGTACTCGATGCCACTCTCGCGAGTGTGCATCGCGCCGTCGCCGATCTCGCTCATGCAGTAAATCAGCGTGTTGTCGAGCACGCTGGTCCCTGGCGCCGTCGGGTCGTCGGTCGTCGCCAGGACGCTGACCAACTGCTCGACGAGGCGCTCCGTGAACCAGCGCTGCGCGGTGGCGAAGGCCTGGCGAGGTTCCGGTGCGAAGTTGTCCACCGTCAGTGGCGAATCCCACTGAGCGCCAGGCGCCGCCTGGCCCGCGGCGTGCGACAGGCTGTTGTGGTGCGAGCCTGGTGCGCCGGCAAAGCCGAAGTCGAAGTCGCAGGTAGTGTACATCGGCTGCAGCGCGATGATCGGCGCCACGCCACAGATGAGAGCCTGGGTGGCGAGCTCCAGCTGCGCCTGATAAAGAAGCGGGAAGTTTTCTTCTTGATAGAAGTAGTCGTTGCCGCCGCTGCTGTCGATCACTTGGCCCGCACTGGCGGCCCGCACTTGCTCCGTGAGCGGTAGGTTGGGTTTCGTCGTACAGCTGGACACCACCGGGGTCGAGGTCGATTGCTCTCGCAGCGAGCGAATCGAATCGATGTGGGTCTGCAGCTTGCTCTTCTCGGAAGTCAGATTGTTGACCTCCGCCTGGAGAGACTCGAGCTCGGATTGAGTCAGTTGAAGCAGTTGCGCTCGCAGCTCCAGCTCCGGATTGGCGGCCTGGGGCTCGCCGGGGCTCGCTGGTCCGGCCGAAACGCCGCCGAACAGCTCGTCAGCCACCTTCGATGGATCCTTCTCAGGGTCGATGGGCGACGTGTTCCAGTACACCATGCCGCTGCTACCGAGTCCGAAGGGCAAGTGAGAGCACGCCCCCAGAACGAGCGGCGCGATGCCCAGCTCGTTGCCGATCACGTGCTCCAGCGTCACGCGGGGGGTCGAATCGTCCGTGAGCGTCTCCCCCGAAAGGAAGTTGACGACACCCTCATGAGTGCTCGCCGCGCCGACGTACGAAAAGCCTTCGTACACGTTGACGTACTGCTTGTAGGGCTCCAGCGGCCCGAGGATGCTCACGTTGGTATCGTCGAGCGTGAAGTTCGCTGGGTCCCCCCCGCTGACGCGCGGGTTGAAATGCTCGGGGGCAATGCCGTGCGGCATGAACGACAGGAGCAAGCGCTTGCGTGCGCCCGTCGTTTGCGCCGTGGCCAGGCTACTGAGCTCGAGCGCAGCCGGCAGCGACACCCCCAGGGCGATGGCCTTGAGGAAGACGCGGCGTTGGAGGCCGCGTTCCAAACGTTTCAATCGGGTAGTCTTGAGCATCTTCGTTCTCTCGGGGCGTGGCACCCGAGCGAAGCTCGAGGGCTCACGCCACTCGTCGATGGGTAGAATGTGGTGGTTGCTGGACGTGATGTCGAGAAGTTACCTCCAGGCGGAGAGCGTCGGTCGGAAGCGGCCGATCGCAGATCGGTACAGCGAACGCAGCGCCTTGCAGTTGAAGCGGAAACACCGCGAAAAAGCTGACCCAGACCCCGACCGCTTCACCCCCAAGCCCGCTTCGGGTGATCAACTCGATCTGGCGTTTGATGGTGACAACGACGAGGCGCCGGTTCAAGGCGTGCTCTTCGACGACCCTGCCTGGACTCTTCGATTGTGGAAGCTCTCCGACGCTCTTGCTGAGGAGGGGTATCGGCTGGTCGTGGGCGACCTTGCCGAGCTGTCTGCCGAAGTGCAAGTTCAGGGTAAGGGTGAGGTAGGCTCGCACAAGCCGTTCGCACCGATGCTATGTTCACGAGCGAGGAGCAGAGCACTCTTCGATTGTGGAAGCTCTCCGACGCTGTTGCTGAGGAGGGGTATCGGCTGGTCGTGGGCGACCTTGCCGAGCTGTCTGTCGGCGCCGCTCCGCTGACTCCGCTTGGAAGCCCAATGGCTGACGTGGCCGTTTGCGAAGGGAATGTCGTTGTTTGTCCCGACGACTGCTGGGAATACGCGTACAGTGCGTCCCACGAGATTGCCGAGCATCGCCGCGGATTTGTGCACACCGCTGAGATGTTTGCCGATCAGGCGAACCTGCTTGCGCGCTGGTTGAAGCGGGCAACGTTTCAGGCGGAGCGCGTGCTCAATGCGGAGCGCGCCTCCGTCGACGAAGGGTCCTGAGGAAACTCGCCTGTTCCATGAACGCCTCCCGAGGATAACCTCCTCGTTGGCTGTCCATCAAACCGGCTCAAGTTTCGTCGGCGCTCGGTTCCTCGAACAGTGTGCGGGCTGCAGCAATGTCGCTTCGGGCGGCGCAGGCGACGTGCTCTGACTCGAGGTCAGACAGTAACCAGCTCCGCTCGCGGAGGCAGCGTCGAGGCGCCAATCGCGCTCTCTGCTCGGGAGAACGGTCTGACCGTTCCGTGACACGAGAGAGGCGGATCGACAGCGTGGGGCAACGATGTCGCGGCGCGGCTTACTTTGCATATTTCCAATTAGTTTCAGGTGGTTATTTCGGTTTTCCTGGTTGATGACGGCTGGCGTGCGATGACACGCGGTCAACACGAACAACGGTCTGACCGTTGTCGCGCAGAACGGTCTGACCGTTCCCGCAGTCACCCGAACAAACGGAGCGCCGCTCGCCTAGCCCGGCCCTACCCGCTCAAAACCATCCTCCAGCAACCGGAATCGATGGTTGGTCAGCGCAAGCTGGTACTCCAAGTACTTGCGCACCGCTGTGTCCCGGCAAAGCGGTAGCAGCTCCTCCCAGGTGAGCACGAGCACCTGCGCTCGAAACTGCTCAACGTAACGCCGGTACCCGGTTGGGCAACGCTCGCGCCGACTATTTTGCAGGCTTCGCGTATGGCGCCGGAGGTCCTTTTGCCTCAACTCGCGGGCTTGGTGGTGAAGTGCTGTTTACAGACCTGCCCGTGTTTAGCGGGGAAGGTAACTTAAATATTGTGACCCATTTTTAACTTACCGATTCTGGAGTAAAGTCACCTTAACTACCCATGCAAGCCTCGGATTTCACAGAGCCTTTTCCTGGCGAGTTGGTCCCGATCCCGGGGGGATTGCAGGCTTTCACGCCTGATCCACTGCCGCAGGCGTTGGATCTGCCCCCGAGGCTGCTCATCCAGGCAAACGAGGCCGAGCGCGCTATTGGGCGGCTCGGGGGGCTGCTCGTGGGTGGTGGGAGCCCCCTCAGTCCTCACCTCGTCGCGCGCCCACTGCAGCAGCGCGAGGCTATCGAGTCGAGCCGCATTGAAGGCACGTTCACCACGCCCGAACAGTTGATCCTCTTCGACGCTGACGGCGACGATGAGTCAGACGCTGGCGCGCATGCCGACACGCGAGAGGTTCAGAACTACCTGGTCGCGCTGGAGTGGGGACTCGAGCAACTCGACACGCTGCCGGTATCAGGCCGATTGATCCGTGGCATTCACGAGCGACTGCTGATGGGCGTCCGCGGGGGCGATCAGCAGCCTGGTGAGTTCCGCAACGTGCAGAACTTCATCGGCAGCTCTCAAGATCCACGGCAAGCGCGCTTCGTCCCCCCTCCTCCCGAGCAAGTGCCCGAGCTGGTCGGCGCTCTGGAACGCTACATCCACACAGCTCCAGAA
>JBNKUV010000024.1:0-63644 GCA_050298815.1 Polyangiaceae bacterium | reverse complement strand
AGTGTCTCGATCACATCATCATTCTTGGCGAAACGCATCTTCGCGCGGTGCTCGATGAGTATGTCAGCTACTTCAATCGATCCCGACCCCATCAGGGACTCGAGCAACGTATCCCGCTGTCATCGACGACGCGCGACGGCCGACGACTCCAAAGATCGTCCAGCGTTCCGTTCTCGGCGGGCTTCACCATGACTATCGCTCGGCGGCATGAGCTGCGGATGAGCGAAGTAGCCAGGACAACCGCGCCCGCACGCCAGGCGTCTCGCAGAGCAACGTCCAGTCCGTGAAGACGCCAAAGGGCAAGCAGGTTGGCGGTGTTGCCGCCGCCAACGTAAAAGACGTCCTGCTCACGGACGAAATCTGTGAGCTCGCGGGTGTGAGCGGGTTGCCGCGGCAGGCCTGGAGAAGCATTGAGGGTGAGGTCTGTGGCGTGACAGCGTGAGCTGAGCGCCCGGTAGAACTTGGCGATGTAAGTGGCCGAGTCTCCGCTTGCGGTCGGCAAGAAGCACACACGTGCCGGCTGCCGACGACTGAGCCCAAGCACGTAGTCGTCTAGTAGTTGGTTGTCGGTCTCCATCGAGAAGCCGCCGCCGCCCATAGCTACAATGTGTCCAGCACTTGTGTTGATCATACGCGGTGGCATTAGACGCGGATCGTCGAGCTGACGCAACGTCTAAACACCAAGGCGGTAGTCCTCCTAGTCATGGCGCAGGGTACACGATATTGGGGACTGGATGTGCACGCGGAAACGATCGTGGTCACTGCAGCAGGACATGGCGGTCTGGACATTGCTGTTGTGTTTGATACACCCGGCATATGGGAGCACGGGTGGCGACGGGATTGCTGGCAGTCCTTTGGACAACGATTGGATGTGGGCCGGGTGATGAATCAGGCGCAATGATGTCTGAAGCGGAAACCGAGCGATCGACGGAGGCGGAAAGCGACGAGTCTGGACGCGGTTGCTAGGAGTCCAACGTGTCGGTGGTCCGAGGCGGATGGGCTCACGATGGGGACCGCGGCAGATGAAACATCGCCCGTATACGACCACCCATTCACCGTCACGAGTGAATACTTGGCGTCGAACAAGTGGCGGCTACAGCGTGACGATGAGTACCCGGATTGTTTCGACGTCTGGACGTACACGAAGCGAGAGTGAAGCGGGCATATGCAGACCCGAGTTCCACTGGGCCGGAAGCGTCTACCGAACAGGGGAAGGGGAGCTCACCAGAGCTGGACGATGACCCTGACGAAGCTGCAGACAACGCCGAGCCATCCGCCCTTGAAGTGCCCGAAAGCACCTCTGACAGTGAATCGGCCGACGCTGAGGACCCAGCCGATGATGGGAACCCTCCGCCGTCCTGTGTCGGCTTGTGCCAATTGGTTTCGTTTTGTGCCGTCGACTCGTGGGGGATCAGTGTGATCGCGTACGTTAACCTGCTGAGATAGCTGCGAATCGGTCCGGATTTGCCTTGGCACGCGTCTTGTAGGGTGCACCGCGCATGCGACGCTCGATCCCCTGTTCACTTCGCGAGCGCCACCTTACGGGAGGCCTCCGCAATCTCACACTCTTGCTGCTGCTCTTGCTCTGTGGCGCCTGCTCCTCGGGTTACGGCTCCCGCGATGGCTCGGACGGCCCAAGTTCCGAAGATGAGGAGAACGGGCCGAGCTCGGGTCCACCCGAGATCACCGAGATCCCCGAGGCACCGCCCGAAGTGCTGGAGACGGCGCTGGCCGAAGTCGACGAGACGGAGATCCGCGCAGCGTTCGTCGATGACGACCTCGAAGTGACGATACCGCTTTCGAAGAAGGGTGCCGGTGAGTTGAGTGGTCGCATCGAGGTGACGCTCGTCAACGCCCAGTCTGCCGAACCCGTGGAAGTGGGCAGTCGCGGGGTGAAGTTCGAGCAGGACGAAGACGAAGCCACCCACCGCGTCGTGATTCGCGACCTGCCCATGACGTGGGTTCGCGGGCAAACGGGCACTCTGGTGCTCGACTGGACCGTGGAGACGGACGATGACGAGGAAGCGTTGCGCGGTCAGCGAAGCCTGTACATGGCGCTCGGGCCCTTGGAAATACAGTTGCGTGGACCGACTCAGTTGAGTCGAGGTGAGCCGTCACCTCTCCGCGTCTTGGTGCGCAACCGACTCACGCAACGGGTCATCGAGGATGCTGTCGTGAGTGCCACGCTCGTTGCCACGGATGTGGAAGATGCCGATGGCGTCGAGTTGGTCGAGGGGGTGACGGACTCGTTTGGGGAGTTCGTCGATCAGTTGCTGCTTCCGGAGGAAGTGACTTCAGGTCAGGTCCGAGTCGACGTTTCCCACGAAGACGGCCAGGTGTGGACGGCCATGACGGTGCGCGTCGATGCCTCCGAACAGCGACTGCACCTGAGCGCGGACAAGACCATCTACAAGCCCGGGCAAGACATCGAGCTACGGGTCCTGGCGCTGGATGGCCCCGAGCGAACACCCATCGAGGGGTCGGAAGCGACCTTCGAAGCGTTCGACGGCAAGGGGTTGAAGGTGTTCAGACGGGTCGTTGAAACCGATGAATACGGCGTCGCAGCGGTGACACTCCCCACGGACACTCGAGTCAATGAGGGCAACTGGACGATCAACGCCATGGTAGCGGGTGCCCGCCGAACGCTCAACGTTCCGGTGCGGCGCTATATTCTGCCCAAGATGCAGGTCGAGGTCGTTCCGGCCGCGCCCTTCGTGCTCGCTGGGGAGCCCTTGCTCGGAACCGTCGAGGCGCGCTACCTGTTTGGCGAACCAGTAGCGGACGCGACGGTCACGGTGACGGCCAGCGGTGCCGGTGTGGCACTACAGCAGACGGGCACGACGGATGAGGCGGGTACCTACCAGTTCGAACTCGCGACGCCTGCCCAGGTCGTGCAGAACGTACCCGTGAGTCTAGCCGTTACCCTCACGGACCCAGCTGGACAGAAAGAAACCGGCAGCGGACAGGTCATCGTCGCGAGCCAACCAGTCGCCGTTCAGGCGTTCACCGAGCACGAGCCCATCGTGCGCGGAGTCGAAAACCGCATGCTCGTCGTCGTGAGTGATGCAATCGGTAGACCACTGGTGACCGACGTCAACATCGCCGGTATCGAAGATGAGCCCGTCGTCGTGACCACCAACGCGCATGGCGTCGCGGCGCTCGAGTTCGTGCCTGACGGTGCGCTCAACTTGCGGGTCGAAGCAGAAGATGGTGCCAGGCGCAGAGGTGAGTACCGGCGTATCCTCGGGGTGGCGGACGCACCACCGTTTTCGATCGTTGCCGATAGGGCACTCTACGCTCCGGGGGACGACGCTCGTTTGAGTGTGTACGGCGAAGAAGGTCTCGAGCGGGTGTTCGTCGACCTATTTCGGGGCGCGGCAGGCGTCGCGAGCCTGACCGTCGAACTCGAAGACGGCTATGGAGAAGTTGTCGTACCCATCACGGGAGACATGGGGGGCTTGCTCGTCGCCGAAGCGCAGGCGCCAACGGCAGACGGGTCGATGATGCTGACGACGATGCGCCTGTTGGTCGAGTCCGAGAAGCGGCTGCGCGTTAATCTGGTGCCGAGTAGCGAGAGTGTGGCTCCTGGCGAAGAAGTGGAGTTCGAACTCGAGGTAACGGACACTCTGGGTAACCCTCAAGTGGCCTCCGTCGGTCTCAACGTCGTCAATGAGGCTTCATTTGCGCTCGGTGGAGAGCCCATCAATCAGCTGGAAACGAGCTTTGCGCTGGATACCCGGCTCCTGTCGAACAACACCAACGTACTCGGAAAGACGCGCTTCGATCTCTTGAACATGGCCCCGTCGGATGAACGAGACTTGCTCGCCCGCGCATTGTTCTCCCGCGGTGAAGCCATGGCCGACAGTGGTACGTCGGACTTGCCTCGTTTCGACTACAACTCCGCTGTTGAAGAGCTGCCTCAGATCCAGCTCTCGATGCGCACCAAGGTGGCAGCGGACGCCAACACCCTGGTCAACACGCTACGCAATGACTTCAACTTCACGGTCTTCGAACCCGAGGAATGGTTCGACGCAGTCGAGACGATGGCGAACCGCATGCGAGACCCGTTCGGGCAGGAGTACCAAGTCACGGTCGACCGCGTTTCGCGGACGCTGACGATGCTCTCCTTCGGACCCGACGAAGAGCAAGAGACTCCAGACGACGGCGTGGCCGTGGTCAGCCTGTTCTTGCCGAGTCCGCCTATCGTTCCGACGAACCAATCATCGGGCCCAGGTGCGGGCATCGCAACACCGGGGGCCGCCGTCGAGATGGGTGCGCCACCCATGGCCGCAGCTCCTGACGACTTCGCCATCGACGACGAAAACGCAGGCCAACCCGCCCCCCAAGGGCCGGCCGAGGCCGGCGGTCGCGCCGCCCAGCCGCCGGGTGTCGCGGTACGTTCCGACTTTCGCGAGACGGTCTACTCGAACCCCACGCTCATCACAGACGCTGCCGGTAGGGCTAGCGTGTCTTTCCCAGTCGCACACTCCATTACGACCTGGCGGGCGTCGGCTGACGGTTCCACCGCCGAAGGTCACTTGGGTTCGGGTCGAGCGACGTTCAGAACCTTCCAATCGTTCTTCGTCGACTTCGACATGCCGACCCAGCTGACCCAGGGCGACGAGCTGGAGCTACCGGTCATCGTTTACAACTATCTCGCCGAGGATACTGACGTCGAGGTAGCGCTGCAGGCCGGCGACTGGCTCGAGCTCCTCAGCGACGCAACGCAAGTCGTCAGCTTGGGTCCGAGCGAGGTGCGCGCCGTCAAGTTCGCCGTTCGCGTCGCCGAGGCCGGCAATCAGACCGTAACGCTTCAAGGCACGGCTGGTGAGGTGAGCGATGCTCTGCGACGAGTCGTCAGTGTCGAACCTGATGGTCAGCCTGACGACGAAACCGTCTCCGGTACTCTCGACGACGAAGGTGGCACCGTCGCCTTCTCGATCCCAGTCGAGGCGCTTGCTGGGGGGACTTCGGTCCAGCTGACGCTGACCCCTGGCTTCGAAGCCGAAGCCGCCAAGGGCGTGGAGTCGATGTTGCGTGAACCCAACGGTTGTTTCGAGCAGACGATGTCGAGCGCTTGGCCCAACGTGATGGTCGCCGCCGTGCTCGAGCAAACGGGACAACTCAGCGGTGAGGAGCGCGAGGCAACCCTCGCCATGCTGACGCGGGGATATCAACGGCTGTTGACGTTCGAGAGTCCGACAGGCGGGTACAATTGGTGGGGCGACGGCGACCCCGGCAATCGCATCCTGTCCGCCATCATGTTGTGGCACCTCAAGGACGTGGAGGAATTGATCGAGATCGATGACGCCGTGCGTACGCGTACCCTGAGTTGGCTTCTCACCCAACAGAACCCCGATGGCACGTGGGACGCGGGAGATGCGCTGCACGCTGGCAACGAGTCCTTGGGAACCAGCGTGACCCGAACGACGGCGTTCATCGCGTGGGCGCTGGCGCACACGGGTTGGGCGGACGACGCTGTCGCTAGCGCCACTATGTGGTTATCGGAGAACGAGCTGGATCAAGAGGACGTGTATGCTTCCGCCCTCGTTGCCAACGCGCTCACGTTCGGCGCGCCGACCCTGAGCATGACGAGCGCGGCACTGACGGGCTTGGATTCACTCGGGCAGGCCCAGGATGACGGTAGCGTCACCTGGACCAGCTCGACGCCCTCCTGGACGGGTGGCTACGGTGACGCGGCCACGACGGAAGTCACGGCGCTGGCGGCGTACGCTCTACTGCACGATGGCGGATTCGCAGCCAGTACGCTAGGCGCTGTGAAGCATGTCATCGCGAGCAAGGACAGCGTGGGCACTTGGTACAACACGCAGGCCACGATGAATGCGCTGCGAGTTCTCTCCGCTAGCATTCAGCCGGAGGGAGCGGACGCGGCGGGAACTCTGACGGTGATGGTCAACGGCCAGCCGGCGCACGAAATAGAAATCGACCCCGAACAGAACGACGTGTTTCGAACCTTCGACCTGGGGGAGTATGCACAGACGGGCGACAATACGGTCGAGTTGGCGTTCGACGGCGACGGTGAGTTCAACTACCAGATCACCCGGCGCGTCTACTTGCCGATGCTACCCGCACCAGAAGGGCCGTTGGCGTTGGACGTCAGCCTGAGCTCGGAGCAGGCTGTGGTGGGCGAGCCAATCACGGTGCAGGTGCGGGCGACGAACAACGAAGACACGGGCAGTCGCGACCAAGTGATCGTGCGAGTTGGGCGAGCTCCCGGCTTCGTTCCGAACCAAGACGACCTGCAGCAGCTGGTCAACGCTGGTCAGGTGTCCCGCTTCGAGGTGCGAGAGGATGACGTCACCTTGTACTTGATGAATCTTGCTGCCGGTGAGACGCGCGCGCTGGCGTTCCGCACGACGCCCAACCTCGTCGTCGACGCCATCGCCCCGTCGAGTGAGATATACGCCTACTACCAGCCTAGTCTGAAGCAAGTACTCGAGGCACAGCGTGTCACGGTAGCGGCGCGCTAGTCCGACGGATTGGTGCACGCGTCTCCAACCTGAGGGCACATTGCGGTTGCGTGCGTGGCCGGGGGACGGCAAGCTCCTCGCATGGTGGAGAAGCGCACGCACGCGCTCACGATCGCGGCCGTCCTGCTCACCGCGTGCGGCAAGAGCACTTCACGTTGGTTGTGCTTGGCCCTTTTGGGCTCGATGCTCTACGCGAGTGTCGCGGCAGCGCAGGTTGTTCAACCGCTGACCCCTTCGGCCTTCAGCCGAAACACGGAAGAGCGGCCGGCAAAAGAGAGACCCTTCTGGATCAATCGGGAAGACTGCCTCGTGGACGACTACTTGCACTTCGACATGAAAGTCGACTCCCCGACCGACGACGCCTTCGAAGTATGGATCGGCACATCCACTGATTGCACGACCTACAGCGAACGGGTGGACGATTCTAGGCGCTGCTGGCGCGTGGTGCAGCAGCTGGCGCAGGATGACTCTTTCACAATCGACGTCTCTGTTCGTGACATCGTCCAAAAACGCGTAGGGACCGAATTTCGCGCCAACGGGACGGTAGAGTCCTGCGATCGCCTGTGGGAGGGCGAGGTGTCTATCTACTTCATGTACGTCGCAGAAACAGGCGACGTGATCAGTCACACCAAGTGGACCTCGACCGGGGTCGACGTGAAGGGGCCACCGCCTCCGAGCGATGTCGAAGCGCTTACCGCGGACGAGGCCTTGCAAGCCCAATGGACTCCATCCAGCGCGACCGACGTGCTCGGCTATCGAGTCTACTGTGCACCCAACGGCGGCAGCGCTCCTGGAGGAGACGCCGGCATCTTGTCGGACGCTGGTGTCACGGGTGGTTGTTTTGCAGATGGGCTGGTTCAGGGGCAGGTGCCTGGTCTTGACCTAGAGGTGTGCGGTGAAGTCAGTTCCAAGACGTCGCAGAGCGCCTTCGCCCGCGGCTTGACCAACGGCACTCAATACGCCGTCGCGGTGGCTGCCGCGGACGACCTAGGCAATGCGGGCCCGCTTTCCAACGTCGCCTGCGGCATGCCGGAACCCGTGGACGCGGTCTACGAGAATTATCGGGGGGTCGGAGGGCAAGGGGGCGGCGGGACTTGCGCGGTATCGACTATCGGGCAGACGAATCGGCCAAGGTCCGGCAGTCTTGTCCTGTTTCTGATGGGTGCGCTGACACTCGCGAAGACGCGAAGGCGACGATGAAGCTCTGTTCTTTCGCTATCACGGCATTGATGGCGACGGCTGTCGCGACCGCCGCGAATGCTCAGGGCACGGACGAGTTCGGCCCTTACGGCTACGACGACTAAGACGCTCGAGACTCCTCAGCACACGGCGCTCGAAGTTCGATTCTGTCTGTACAAGCCGCGCATCCCGGACCGGACACCCCCGCAGGGCGACCCGACGTCCGAGCCGTGCTGGCGCTCTTTCAACGTTTCGCGCGCTTGACCGGCGCCAGGACGTTTGGCGAGGTCCTCGTGCATTACGCGGCGCAGGGCCAGAAGCAGGGGCTCGAACAGAACGGTGCCGAGCACCACTGTGCGCAGCATGGATCAGTTCGAGCGGGCAGTCTGGCGAGCGCGATAGGCCTCGAGTTCCTGGTGCTCATTCCGCAGTACTTCGTCTACTTGGTCGGGCTCAGCTTCGAGATGCTAGCGCCGCCTCCGCCGTCCCCCGTCGAAGCTCGGCAGGCCGAGTCCGCGAACGATCGCCGCACCGCGCAGTGCGAACCCTGCCAGCCCGGCGATCGCTGCTGCAGTAATGGACGGCGCGTCGTTCTGCGTGAGGATGGTGTACATCACCGCAGTTAGAGCCGCGGCGGATACATAGATTTCTGATCGCAACAGGATCGATGGCTGCTCGGCCAATACGTCGCGGATGATTCCGCCGGCGCAGGCCGTCATGATGCCCATCGCGCTGGCAGGCACGGACGCGATACCGTGCTGGAGCGCTTTTTCCGTTCCATACACCGCGTACGCGGCAAGTCCGACCGCATCGAACCACAAGAGGGACTTCGGCGCAGCGGGAGCGTGTGTGAAGAACCAAACGCCCAGCGCCGCGCCGAGACACACCAAGAGCGACATGTTGTCGCTGACCCAAAAAACGGGTGCGCCGATGAGTAGGTCGCGGAGCGTACCACCGCCCATACCCGTCGCTGCGGCGAAGAAAGCGAATGTGACGAAGTTCTGCTTCCTCTGGGCTGCGACGAGTGCGCCCGAAACGGCGAATACGCCGATGCCGAGATAGTCGAGGGCGAGCAGTGGTTCCTGGTGAAACTCCGGCATGGCGTTGGCTCTAGCGAGATCTCCTGAATGCAACGTTGCGCATGGAGACCGAGCCGAGGCGCGCACGATTGAGTATTGGGCCAACGCGCTCGCACAACCGCCGGACCCCACTTTGCTTCAGCGCGAGAAGTCACCCGCGGATTCTGGCTGATAACTTACCTGTACCACCCGAATGCGCTTGGTCCGGCTGGTGAGTTGTAGGTCCCCTGAGAGACGAAGTCAATGGATCGGATAGCGGTCTGAAAGCGGACGCCACCACGACAACGTCTACGCGAGGTTGTTCGCGCTAACGACTCGTGCCGCTTCAGCCGCGCTGCACCCCACGGGCCGAGACGGTCGACGCAACCTGTGACTTTTTCGGGCGCGCTTGCGTACCATGGGTCAGTGACGGGCAAACGTACGGCAATCGTATTGGGAGGATCCGGGTCGGTGGGAGCGGCTTTGCTCCGTGAGTTGTTTCGCGACGACGAGTTCGAGAGGGTGGCCACGCTTTCGCGTCGCACGTCACCCGAGGCCGCGGCGCTGGCACGAAGCACTGGTCGCCAGTTGGTGGAGAAGCTCGTGCCCGAAATGGATCCAGAAAGTCTCGCCGCGGCCACCCTCGAGGCGGTGAGAGAATGCGACGGTGACGTGGAAGGGTTCAGCGTGCTCGGGATCGGCGCCGGCACGGCGCAGCTGTCGATCGATCAGCACCGCGCCGTCGATGTCGCGCTGAACGAGGCGTTTGCGCGGGCGTTGCGCGACTCGGGCCGGGTCCAGCACTTGGCGTTCATGAGCGCGGCGGGTGCAGATCCGACGGCAAGTACCAGCGGAAGTGGCGCAGCCGGCATGTCGCGTTACAACCGCGTGAAAGGCGAATCTGAGCGGGCTGTGCGCGCGAGCGGACCAAGTGTCGTGAGCGTGTTTCGCCCGGCGATGATCCTGGGCTCCCGGCACACGCCGTGGCTGCTCGAAAAGGCGCTGCCCTTGTTTTCGTTCGTCACGCCGGCAAAGTTCAAGTCGATCACGGTGGAGCAGATCGCCCAAGCGATGATCGCCACGGCGAAACACCACCCCGCAACGAGCGCGACCTACCACTATCCAGAAATGATGACGCTGATCGACTCCGCCCGAAATTGAGAGCGACTGCAAGCCGCGTCGCCGGGTCGTGTCCCAAGCTGCGCCAGCTTCTATGCCTACGGCGCCGACGTGCTCGCCGCGGCGGAGCATCCGCCGGAAAACTTGTTTGGAAAGAAGGTGGGCTTACGCTGGCGTGGGGCTCTTTGCTTCACAGACGTATCTCGACCAATTGGGGAACCTTGGGCCTGCCTCGAGGATTGAACGAGCCCGGCCTCGAGCTCTCATGGATCACCTCAGCGAGGAGTTCAAGCAACACGTCGACAGTCTCGGTCCGAGCGGCAGCGCTGGTGGCTCGCCTCATCGAGTGGCTCGCTTTAACCGATGTCTTTGCGCTTGGCTCGTCAGCGCCTGTCGTCTTCGGTCGCCGCGGTCAAGCTCTCGCACGGCTGGTCGAGACAGGCAACCCAGGTGCGACTAGTTTCGCGTGCGTTCCAGCCCATGACGCGAAACTGCCGAGGGCCGAGGGGGCAAGTGGCGTCGGGTTTTCCCAGGCCCAAGTCTGCATCGACGTAGCAGAACCCGGTGGGCTCGTCCGCTTCGGACATCAGCGAATCATCACGACAACGCTCGAGATCAACGCCAGAGAGCTGCGGAACTTCGCATAGGCAATTCGGAACTTCACACGAACAATTCGGATTCACGCCCTCGACGGCGAGGGCCTCCAGCGTCTCGCGTTTCACACCTCTCGGGACTTGATCGGCGGAGATGCTCAATAGCCCGCGTGCTTCGCAGTCGCAACTGTGACCCAATTCAGGTACCTGTACTTGGAATGCGCGACACGCGACCCGACCGAAGTCTGGCGAAGCGGGATCAGCATCGAGCAGGTCCGCTGCTAGCGGCTCGGCCGGGCCGCATTGCATCTTGAAGTCAATCGCTCCCCCGCCGTAGTCGAGCAACGGCGCCATGAACGCATCATTCACGGGTGAATCCAACGTGTCTATACAGAGGGCGTGGTTGAACCCATGCGGCACGCCGCTCTGCCGCGCCTGGGTTAGTCGACTCCCCTCAACTCTTGGGTCGACGCGTGACAGCCCATCGAATGACACTGGGCAGTCGGGTCCCTCGACCACCGCGGGTCCAAGGACGTCGAATTGACGGAGCCGGATTGGCGCATCCGAGGACAAACCAAACGGGTTGATGACGGGCGCGTCGCATTCCAATGGAGACAACGTTCGCGAATTGAGGCAAATCCCGTCGGCGCCCATGAGGTTAGCGTAGCGCTCGATTGGTAAGAGCCCCGACGGGTCTGCCGATTGGTCATCCGTGCCGCTGATGAACACCAGCTCCGCACCCGTACTCTGCGCGTGTTCTCGGAAGGCCATGGTTCTCGGATCGGTCGCTTCGGGATCGATGAAAAGCTGATAGACTGCTTCGAGCGGCTGTTGCGCCGCGCAGTCCGTCATCTCCCACTGCTGGAGCGCGTCATCGACCTGGCCGAGCAGCATTTCTAGCTTTTCTGCGCCAGAGTGAGGGTCGTCCCAGTCTTGAGGGCGCCAATGGAATACTCCGTCGCTTTGGCTGCCGGCAGCAAGCGGCACGCCGGCATGTTGAGCGTAGGCATCGTCACATTCCGGCGTGCCCTGACGCGAACCCCGAACGAATGCGAAGCTGAACGCACTGCGCGGTTGCCAGTTGCGGTGCCAGTAGTAGCGCGCCAAGAAGCGCTGACCTCGAGGACAAACGCCAAAGGGATCGCTGGGGTTGGGGGTGAGCTCCAGGCCAGAAAAGCAGGGCGGATTGACCATTGTTTGGACGAAGTCGAGCAGTGCCTGCTTGAGTTGTGGTTGGTACGGTTCGAGCTCGCGAGAGTCGTCGAGCACGAATACGATCGTGTGGGCATCGCGCACCGAAAACCGCGAGCTGCTGTCTTCCGGCACCTCATAGCAACCCGTGGGCGGTTCGTTGGCGGTACAGCCGATGCCCAACACGAACCCGACGAACACCTTGCACGGCTGCATCAAACCCCACACTGCACGGTTGACGCCCCCAAAGCAAGCTAACAGCCGAGTCCGACATCGGCTTGGTTCGGATCCTGGAGGGGTTTTCTTGGAGCGTCACTCTTGATGCGGAGGATGCTGACCTTCGGCCTGAGTTTCGTGGGTCAACACCACTTTGGAGCGCGACGTTCGAGGTTGCTTGGAGGATTCCGTTGACCGCGCCAGGCTGAGGTCAAATAATTCGGGCCGCGGCAGGTGAGGTAGAGGCGGGCGGCGTCGTACGAGTACAATAGCGAGGTCTACTACTATGGGGACGGGTGGAACGGACAATGGTCGATCACAGGAACTTGCAGCGGAGTGACCAGTTCCAAACTAGACTCCTTTCGGTTGGGTGGTCCCGGACCTGGCTGGAACGAGTGGCGGATCCTGGCAAACGCGCCACGCTGGGGGCGGTCGCGGTCGGACTCGTGCTGGGGGTTAGCGCCTGCGGTTCAGCACAAGAAGGTTCCGGCTCACCTCAACAGACGACGCACACGTCGCAGCCCGGCATGACTGACAGTTCGCAAGACAATGCGCCTGCGGCTGGCTCGACAGCCGCTCAGATGACCGCCCCGCTCCCGGAGGACTCTGACCAAGGTGCTCCTCCCACGCAGACCGAGACGGCTGGGGGAAGCCAAGGAGGACAGCCAGCGCAAACTGGTCCCAGTGAGTCTGCCACTGACCCATGTGCAGAGGCCATGCCGTGTGACGAGTCGACTTGCCCTCCGCAACGCTTCGCCTTCCACGAAGAAAGCTGTGACGTCGGCGCCACGCAGTACTGCCGATGTGTGGCAATACCCGGCGGAGGACGCTAGTCCTCCGCCCACGGCTCCCTGCGCAGCGGCAGAAGCAGCAAGTAGCGAGGCGTTGGGCCAGAGGCTTGCCGATGTAACCCGCAAGAAACGCGAAACCGAGGACGGGTGTCCACGATGCGCCGATCTCAGTGTCCATGATGGCCGCAATGCGCACGAATTGTCGCTACCGCTCGGCGCGTCCTTGTCAGGCGCCAGGGAAGTAGGCTAGTGTGGTGCGTCGGATGAGGATCGAAGGAGGGCTTGCGACATGAAGTTCGAGATAAGCGTAGACGATAGGATCGTGCGGTTTGCAGCACAGGTATTTTCGAAGCGCGTCGGGCGGTGGGTTGCTGGTCTTGGGGTGATAGGTAGCGCGGCCTGGGCATATGCTGCATCGACACCTCACTCATTCGAAGCTGGTCAAGTTCTGAGTGCCGCCACACTGAACGAAAACTTTCAGTCGCTCAGCGACGCGCTCACGCTGACTGAGCAAAGAGTCGCTGCGTTGTCCGGTTCCTACCTCATAACTGGCAACGTCATTGGCGACAGCACGTGGTCAATCGGTGGGTACTCGTATTTGACGTCGGATGTGAGGGTCGTGCAAAGACCGTATGCGCTGCGCCTGCCTGTCGGGACTCAGTTAACAGGGCTGACCTGCTACTTCTACAACAACAGCGACGGAACACTTGGAAGCGGTGACGTGTTCGAGGGACTGCTTCGACGTGTTACGATAGCGGAAGTAGGATCGGGACTGCCGACGGCGAGTGCCGTGGCAAATGTTTCAGTCGCGCCCCCGAAGAGTGATGGCGTGCAGGCCTTCAGTGCTGACATCAATCCACCAGTGGTCGTCCAGGAAGAGGAGGGCTATTTCGTACACATGGCAATGGTGGCAAACACCCCGACTGCTGAGGAGGTGTATCCAGCGGCCGAGACGTCGGAAGAGCGGCGAGTGATGCGGCATTACGGGTGCCGGGTGCACTACGAGTTGCCCTGACCGATCTACTTCGTGCCGCTCGTCGATCGTAGCCACCAATATACGCGTGAAATAAATCCCGACCGCAAGGAACGCTTGACGAGCGAATGCCGCCCGACGCGATTTCTTCGTGTGTTTTCGGGCACCATCCGTGTGGGTTACGCACGAGCATCCGTTTCCAAGGCTGAAACGCAACGACACCCGAGACGGGCGTGCTATCGTTAGTTTACTCGCGAGGCTCACTCGATGACGGAACGCTCTACCCGATACACTCGCAACGAAAGCTCGGGCACTCAGCCCCCTCGTGGAACGCGCGCTTGGTACTCGAGGGCATGGCTAGGCTCCGCGCTGTTCGCGTTGATGACAGGATGCAGCGGCACACCTTCGGATTCCATACAAGCATCCGGCATGAAAGCCCCGATGGTTGCACCAGCGGCCAGCGTGGCAGAAGCGACCACTCCCCCGCCAACGGTGCTAGTTGCAGACCCGCCTGCAGAAGCAGCCTCGAACCCCAACGTGCCGCTTGCGACGGGCGACAGCAATGCTTCTGACGCGACCACTTCGCCGCCTCTCTCGGAGTATTCACCTGGCGCGGAGGTGTCCAGTCCAGACCTGTCAACTGATACGCCCGCGAGCCAGAACGAAACAGCCAACAGTGACGCCTCTGGCACAGGCACCATGACTGGTAGCGCCGCGGAGGTACCAGTTTCATTCTACGTACGCTGGGCTCACGACCAAATTGGCCTTCACCCTCTACCCGGCAACCTCATGCAGAACGTCCCCATCGAAGGCCCTCTGCTCATACGCACGTACTTGGAGTCCGGCGGAACAGAACCGCCGGAGGAGCTGGTTCGCACCGGCAGTATTTCAGCGGAGACCCTACACGAGCACGTCGCCGGACCGTATCTCAACATCGAAGCCGAGGACGGCAGCGAGCCCTGGCCCCAGCTCGGCCCCGATGCCATCGCTCCTATCCTCTCGGACGTCCCAATCAACTACCAGCCACTCCCGGCGACCAGTCCCCGTGGCTCACCAACGTACTTCGCTGTGTACTTTCCGGCCGAGCTGGAGCCCGCCACCACTTATCACGCTACCGTCATTCTGCGCGGCGCAAGCAGTATCCAATTCGAGTTCGCCACGGCGGCAGGAGCAACGCCCGCTTTGGAAGTGCCGATCGTGCTGTCCCTACAATACGAGTGGGAGAGCAGCGAGGAGTTCCCCGGATGTGAGCTTCTACAGATGGGAGATCGAGACTTTTGCGCCCTTCGTACCCACAGGATCAGCCTCATCGGCGACGTGGATTGGCACGCAAGCGCAATACCCAGCACCGTCTACTCGCTGCTGAGCGGGGGCGATGCGGTGAACCTGGTCAGCTCGATTGAGCTGGCAGTGGCTCCGCCGAACCGAATCCAGCATGCCGCATTCGTTCAGGCCCCGCCCGAACCAACGTGCATTTCCCTGGAAGCGCGACGGTTGCTCGATGGGACGGTTGCCACCGTCGAGCACGGTTGTTTCGATCGCCCTCCTCTGCCCTCAGTGCCAGAAGGCCGCATCCTTTTGCCGTTGGCAGACTACCTCACCGCCCTCGGTATCGAGGGGTATTCGACCCCCAGTGGTTACTACGAGGGGTATTTCCTCGATGGGTGACCGCTTGTAGAGGGCAAGCGAGCACAAAAGGCAAGCGGTTTTGGACCAACCTTCTTCAGTCGCGCGAATGGCAGGGTTCATCTTGTCCAAGCAGGTTCCCGCTGTGTTGGACGTTGCAGTGATCGCTCCTGTGAAACACTGAGCCGGGAGAGTTGGCTGGACATGGCGCTAGCGTGGGGAGCGGTTTGGTCCTACCATTCGTGCATGACTTGCTTCACACACTCTACGGGCGTGCGATACAGCCGTCTCCTTTGGGGCCCGGTGCTCGGATTAGCGCTCTTTCGTTGCGCTTCTGACACAACGAAGGAGCCCAGCGATGCGGGTGACGAGCAAACGTCGTCGGACAGCACGGAAACGATGAACGAAGAGAGCGACGTCGGCATGTCGACCGATGATGGCTCCGATACTGGCAACGGGGAAAGTGATGGGGGCGGTGACGGCATGTTGGCGGATGCCTCCGTGCCGGACGCAGGGCCCCCGGACGGTTCCGCTGATGGGGGGCTCTCCGATGCGGGTCTGTGTCCGCCAGGTTGGCACAGCGCAGTGTTCTACACTGAGCCCGGTTGCGGCGCTTCGCCGACGCGCGTGTGCGCGCCGGACAGCTGGGACGCGGGATGCTTGCTGATCTGTGGTTGTGACGGCCTCGAGCTGTGCGCGGCTGTCTGGGGCAGCAGCGACGAGTGGAAGTACGGCGCGGCCGCGCCCTTCACCGATACGCCCTTTGACTTGGAAACAGGCTGCACGGTCACGGAGGGCGGTTCGATGGTGAACGACGCTGCGTCCACGGAAGCGGGCGCTGATCCGGAGGCAGGCGCGCCGCAGTGAGCGACCGGCGTCCGGACTGACGCGAGGGAACGGCCATTGCCGACACACGCCGTCGAGGAATGCCCTGCGGGCGACAGCGTGGTGCACGAGGCCCGGGCGCCCGCACTTCGGCGCCGATGCCCAATCTGCGCTGCGGGTATCCGCTGGCACTAACACGAGCACTCGCCAAGTGGGCGCCTTCGCCACTCACAGGAACAAGCCGATGAGGGCGGAGCCCTATGAGCCACGAAGCGCGGTTTCGCAGGGCGCTGGTGTCCTCCGGGTGTGCCAAGGCGTGCCGCGATCGAGGCTGCTTTCCGCCCGCTGCACTCCGCCTGAGCGCCAAAACGGCACACGCGACGCCGCGCCGAAGTTGGCGCAACTCTTGCTCTAGGCTTGGGTCAGAGCGCGCGAACGCGTCGCTAGATGGAGAAAGTTGAAATGCGAGTACGCAGAATTTTGTGTGTAGCCGCGCTACCGGCTGCACTGCTTGCGGCGGCGTGTGGTGACGATGGCGGGGGTAACTCCGCCGCCACTACCGACGAGCCGTCGCCTGCAAACACGCCCGAAGGCGTGTTCGAGTCGGCGCGTCCCGGCGGCGTCGCGGCGAACGGCGAGGGCGTTGCAAGCGCAAGCCCTGGCGTCTCCCAAGGACCTTCGGCTGTTGGCGGCATGAGCAGCAACGCCGACAGCGCGGAGACAGCCCCGCCAAGAGAGTCAGCGCAAGGGGTTCCCGCCAGCCCTGTAGGGGAGGAGGGCAGTGACGACGGGTCGACCGCCGCAGCGCGCGCGATCGAGGAGGCCGACATCATCAAACTGGAGGGTGACCGCCTGTACGCCCTGTCGAGCCACGGTGGCGTCAGCGTCATCGACGTCTCCAACCCCGATGCTCTGAAGTTGCTAGGACGCCATCGCTCGACGGCGACGCCCTTCGAACTCTACGTGCGGGACGAGACGATGTTCGTCCTCTACAACGGCTACGGCGAGTACGAATACCTCGAGGACGAGGGCTACTACAATTTCTACCAGACCAGCTACGTCATTGCTCTCGATGCTTCGGATCCGACGAACATCGTCGAACAGGAGCGCTTCGAGATCCCCGGCTACATCTCGGACTCTCGGCTGATCGGTGATGTGGTTTACGTCGTCGCCTTCGACGACAGCTACTGCTACCGCTGCGGCGACAAGCCGGAGACGAACGTGATGTCGCTGGACGTGACCGATCCATCGGACATCACCAAGGTGGACGAGCTCACCTTCTCCGAGCGCCAAGACGAATACAGCTGGCGACGTAGCCTCAGCGCCACGGACGAACGCCTGTACATCGCTGGGCCTCGCTACGGCAACGGTGCCGAGCCAGAAGGGTCCATCATCCAGGTCGTCGACATCACCGACGGTGGTGGCGACATGCAGAAAGGCGACGCGCTCGAGGTTGCCGGCCAGATCAACAGCCGCTGGCAGATGGACGAGTACGACGGCATCCTGCGTGTCATCAGTCAACCCCTGTGGTGGCGTGATGCCACCGCACCCCTGGTGGAGACCTTCGAGATCGAGTCCTCGGAGCAGTTGAATGAATTGGGCAGCGTTGCGCTCGAGTTGCCCCGGGCCGAGCAGCTTCAAACAGTGCGTTTCGACGGCACGCGTGGCTACGCGATCACGTTCGAGCAGACCGATCCGCTGTTCACCATCGACTTGAGCGATCCGGAAAACCCCGTGCAAGCGGGCGAGTTGGAGATGCCGGGTTGGGTCTACTACATGGAGCCCCGTGGGGACCGCGTGATTGGCCTCGGCTACGATCAAGGCAACGCAGATGGCGGGCTCACGGTTTCCATCTTCGACGTGACCGATCTCGCTGAGCCGACGATGCTCGACCGGGTGAACTTCGGCGGACAGTGGGCCTCTCTCGCGGAAGACCAAGACCGCATCCACAAATCCTTTCAGGTGCTCGATGACCGTGAACTGGTGCTGGTGCCGTTCTCCGGCTTTCGTTGGGATGAAGCCGACAATGAGTGCGGCAGCAACGAGACGTACATCTCGGGCGTGCAGCTGATCGATTGGGCGGACGACACGCTCGAGCTACGCGGTGTCGCGCCAAGCAGCGGCCAGGCTCGGCGCGCGTTCTTCGTCGAAGACCGCCTGCTGACGATGAGCGACGAACGCTTGGAAGCGTTCGACATCGAGGATCGGGACGCTCCTGAATCGACCTCTCAGGTCGACCTGGCGCAGGTCGTTCAACAGGTCGCCGTATTGGGCGATGCCATCGTGCACATGGGCAACAGCTGGTGGGGGCAAGCGCTCGAAGTGAGCGTCTCTTCCCTCGACGATCTGCTGAGTTACCAGACAGCCGCGACCTTGCAGATAGACGACATCAATCACTACGACTGCGAGACTGAGAGCTGGTTTCAGGGCATGTTCAGCGGTGGCGATAACGTGTATCTGACCTATTCCAAATACGACTATTCTGCCGACAGCGACAAGAGGGAGCAGACTCGAGTTCGCACCATCGACGTCAGCGACCCGAAGAACCCTAAGATCGCCGGTGACGCGGCTCTGGGCGGCTTCCCCAACTATGGGCGTAACTCCGTTCCTGGTATGGTGGACAACGGCGAGATGGCGTTGGGAGTGGGCGATGCTCTCGCCTTCGCGGAGCACCGCATCGAGTACAACAACTTGGGCTTCGTCACTCGCAACGACTTCGTGCTGAACATCCTCGACTTCTCGGATGCGGACGATCCCACGTCGACGGAGATCGAGCTGCCGGAGTCGTTGGGTTCCACGGGATTGCTCGCCAGCGGGGAAATTGTGGCCACCAGCCACTTCGAGACCTCACCGACGAACCCTCAAGCCGTTCGATTCTTCCTCGATCGTGTCGACATCTCCGACCCGTCCGATCCGGAGTTGCTCGATGCGGTCAACATCCCAGGTTCACTCCTGGCCTACGACCACGACAGTGAGCGCGCTCTGACGGTGGACTACCAGTACGTCACCGTCGACGACATCTCCCCGAAGCAGTGCTACGAGGAGGAGTTCGGACAGTTCAACACGCCCGACCCGTCCCTCGTCGACTACGAAGATGCCCGAGGCTCATGTACCGCTCTGCGATACACGCTGTTGCTGGTCGAGATCGACGGTGACGAAGCGTCCGTGCTCGACGAATACGACGTCGACAAGGGAGTGCAGATCACCTCGGCGGCTCTCGGTGACGACCGAGTGTTCTTGGGCACCGGTGCCGCGCCCGTCTACTACGGTGGCGACGTCGCCATGCCTCCGACGTCGACCGTTGGGGTGGCGATCGCGGAGCCCGGCTTCGGGTCCAGCATCGGCTACTACTCCTACCCGGTGTACACCGCCGAGGCGAAACTCCTGGTTGCCAGTGGCGTCGCGAGTGGCGAGCTGGAGGTCGCTGCTGCCGAGCTGGAAACGACGGACAGCTTCTACGGCTTCAACCAGTTGGTGGCGAAGGGCACGACGGCCGTCGTGGCCACGGGTTGGCAAGGTCGCTTGAGTGTCGTCGACGCCAGCAAAGCGAAGTCTCCTGTCGTGCGTGACTCGGTGGAGGTCGCGGGATACGTCCAGGATCTCGACATCGTCGGAGATGTCGCGATCGCTGCACTGGGTAACGCCGGTGTGCAGATGATCCAGTTGGGCGACTGAGCACGTCGGCCACGAACGGAGGGGGGCGTCTGCCACGACCCGGAGTGAGTCGGTCGCTCCTGGGCAGCCCCGGGATTGCTGTGCTACGGTCGATGCTCGATGAGCCTCAGCCACTTGCATTGGTCCGTTTGTCTGCTGCCCTTATCTTTGGGCGTTGGGTGCGTGTCATCGGAGCGCGACAGCGGATCCTGCGAAGCGGGTAACGAGCGTTGCGTGTGTTTCGGCAACGGCACCTGCAACGACGGCCTGACTTGCTTGTCCAACCATTGCGTCAACGTGGACGGCATGGATGGCGGTGAGTCATTGGCAGATACGGACGACGCCCAGACGCAGGACACCGACGCCGAAGGGGCGGGCGATGGCTCCACGGAGGACACGGACGGCATGTCCGAAAAGGCGGATGGTGGCGAGAGCTCCACGTCAGACACGATGTCTTCGGGTGGTTCAGACGACGGCGACGCAACCGACGCATCTCCCGACCCAACTGACGATGAACCCGACGCTTCCGTGCCGGACGTCGAAGCAACGGACGACGAGGGCGGCACGGATAGCAGCTCCCCAGCAGACGCGACCGACGAGCCAATGGGGACGGACACAGCAGCAACGGACCCGATGCAGACCCCGACGGATGCCGAAAACAACGGCAGCGCCGGAGCGGGTGGCTCGACCGGCGAGCAACCTCCGGGAGCCGGGGGTTCGGGTGGCGCGTCCGGTGGAACCAATCCATGGCCGCTGCCGGAGTTTCGGCAGAAGCTCATCTCACCGCCACCCGTGGCGGGGACAGGGACCGTCGAGTACAACGGATTCAGTCGTGCCATGGCCTTGTCGGGGGACTTGCTGGTCGTGGGATCCGCCGACGCTGAGCTGGGCGTCAGCGCGGGAGCCGCCTATGCGTACGTGTTTCAGGACGGCAGCTGGCAGCTTGACGCCAAGATCTTGCCCCAGCTGGCCGACGGTACACTCGACGGACAAGCCAACGGGTTTTTCGGGACGGCGTTGACGATGGAAGGCGGAAAGTTACTGATCAGTGCGACCGGAAAGGACTCCCACATGGGGGCCGTCTATTCCTACCAACGCGTTGACGGAGTTTGGGAGCCCAGGGGCAAACTCGTTGCGACGACGCTCGAAGGTGTCGAAGAACGGCAGGAGTCTGCGCGCTTCGGAATCCCGATGGCAATCTCGGGAAACACAGCGCTGATTGGTTCTACTACCTTCCGCCATGACGACGGAACTGAGGGCGTCGTGTACGTCTACGTGGAGGAAGGGGGGAACTGGTCGCTTCAAGCCAGACTGGTGGCGGAACTTCCCGACGGGACGCCCGCGGGGCTCAGTGATAGCGCCTTCGCAGCTGGCTTGAGCATCTCCGGGGACACCGTGGCCATCGGCGACTACTTCGTCGATACCGACGTGTTCAATACCGGAGCCGTTTACACCTACGTTCGCACGGGAGCCACGTGGTTTCCGGAGGCGTACCTCGTGGCCCGAACGACAGACGGCGAGATCGTGAACGCCGAGAACATGCACTTCGGGCTCGGCACTCACGTGTTTGGCGACTACCTGTTCGTAAGTTCCGAAGACGACTACGAAGATGTGTACCGCGTCGGCTGTCTTTACGTATTCGAGAGAAGTGGCGGTAGTTGGTTACCAAAGGGTCGAATTTGGCCACGCTTTGGAGACGGGTCTTTGGACGTGTACACCTCCGGTAAGTTTGGAGTCGATGTGTCGATGTCTGGCAACCAGCTCGCTGTGGGCGCCACCGGAACGGATGAGCGGGGCGACGGTTACGGCGCGGTCTACCTCTACGAACTGAATGGCGACGAGTGGGCGTCGGGTGGCAAGCTCATCGCTGTGACCGACGACGGGCCCGACGCACGGAGCGGCGACGTTTTTGGCAATCAAGTCGAATTGGACGGGAGCCATCTCATCGTGGGGGCGTGGGGTGACGACGAGGTGCGCACGGACTCCGGATCGGTGTACGTGTTCGAAATGCCGTAGGGAGCGGCGCGCTCGCGACCTGGGGCAGACCGAGGCGGATCGTCGAAGGGAGACCGATCTGTTCGCGCGGGTCAACTTCGTAGCCGGCGGAAAGGCAACGTCGGCGCAGGGGCCTTCCAACACGTCTCGTCTGCCCCTAGCTAGCGATTACCCGGGGGACGTCGGAAGCAGCGCTACGACGAGCGCTCCCGCAAGCACCAAGCCGAGGGCGAAGCCAGGTAACCAGCGAAGCAAGGACAGCCGTCCGGTGGTCCCCGAACGCCAGCGACTCGTCAACCACAGATTGACGAACATGGTGAACCCAACGGTCCAGTACGCGACGAGGGCGACGAGCACGAAGTATGCGACCACGCTCAGCAGAACGACGCCTATCGCGCGCCCCGCCGCCATGATGGTTTCGTCACTCAGATGCACCGGAGGCTCGGCAAGCGCCCTCTCGCTCCATGCGAGTAGAAAGATCACGTAGCGGCAATACCTCGGCGCCGCGTGCCTGTCCATTCTGCAGATGGCTCTGCGCGTGCGGGAACAACGCGTCGTCGATCAAAGCCAGAGCCGAATGCTGACGATTGGCATAGGCGCGCATCTCGCATGGCGCCGCGGGATCACCCTGACCCCGCGCTCGGCCGCGGACGCCGCCGAGCTGACGTTCGAGGCGGAGGTGGGCTCCGTGTTGACGTAGGTCCGCGGACTGACTGCTCGAGTCCGTTTCCGCGACGTGGTGCTTCGCGTCGCGCGCTTGGAGCGGTAGGCTGCGGTGCCGTGAACCAGCGAATTGATGCTTTCGGGTGGCTCGGCTTGGTGCTGGTGGCGCTCGCTAGCGTGACCGCGTGTACCGGGGCGGCTTGCTTTCAGGGGCGCGTCGTGGTGGCGGAGACCGGGGGCTCATCGTCCCACGAGTTCGTGCCGCGGGCGGGGGGCGAGACGGCCTGCGGTGCGCGGGGGTCGGCAGAGAATGGCGAGGGGCGTTGGCAGGCCACGGCGCGCACGGCACCGCGCGCGGACGAGCCCGAGCCGGTCGCGGGCGCGCGGGTGATCTACCGGGTGACGAGCGAGCCGACGACGTGCGCCACGGCTCCCGGCGGGCGGGACACCGTGGTGCACACGGACGCGTCCGGGCGCTTCGAGCACTACGCGGTGTTCTCGGGCGCGACGGACCACCTGCAGCTGTGTGTGGACCATCCCGACTTCAAGCCGTACGAGTACAGCGTGCGGTATGGGTCGGACCCGGTCGCCGGCGAGCAGAGCCTCGTCATCTACCTGGAGCCTCGGGAGCAGACCAGCCCGGCGGCGCCGCTCGCGCAAAGCCCGGATCTGAGCGTCGAGTCCAGCGCGCGGGCGCACGCAGGCGCCTCCAAGGTGCCGTTGACCGAGGGCGGGGGGGACTGCGCCGTGTTGAGCGACTCGTATCTCACACTGGGGGATCTCGTCAGACACGGTGCGACCGCCAACTCGCGTCAGTCCGTGCGCTGCGTCCGTGCAGGGGACGGGTGGCGCTGTCGCGCGGAGTTCCTGAATCAGGACCCGGAAAGCTCCGAGGTCGGCGATTGGTACATCGCCGTCGAGTACACGGTGGATGCGGCCAGCGGCTCGATCAGCGCCCTGACTTGCCAGGCCGCGGGCTAGGGGCGCGGTCGCGTCGCTGCCGAGGATATTCATAGGTCTCGTCGAGGATGACGTCGAACTCATCCGCTGAAGTGGACACCGCCGTGCAGTAGGGTTTTCGAGGACGTTCATCCAAGAAAGGCATTGTCCAGTTGCCCTCAGGCGTGGTTCCCCTTAAGTCGATAGCTCGCTTGGTCGTTCGTCGATGCTTGAAGGGCCCGGTTCGGGTCTCACGTATGACAGCAGCTCGCCGCCCTTCATCGGTTGTGTAAGGCGGCGCTGTGCATCTCATGCAGCTATATCGCTCGTGCGCATCGCGGAGCCCAGGTCTTCGACTTGTCCATCGTTGATACTGTTGCTTGTGCTTTGCTTCTTCGTGTTCAAAGATAGCCAGATGATGACGAGGGTCTACGGGGGTTGGGCTTTGGTGCTGGTTTGCGTCGTCGCATGCGGCGATGATGATGGTTCGCGAGGTGCGGACGTACCGGTTGCAGACGCGGCTGTAGAAAGCGACGTTGTGGCAACTGATGCTGGGGCGGAAGAGTCGGAGCTGGCTACCGACGAGGAAGACGAGCAGACGGACACCGAGGAAGTACCCTCGCTAGCTCCCAATCATCCACCGGAGGGTGATGACATAGCCGTCCTGATCGAGGAGGACACGCCCGCAGACATCCTGCTGCCAGGCATGGATGAAGACGGTGACCTGCTCGAGTTCATCATAACTACTCTTCCCAGAAATGGAGAACTCCAACAATCCGGAGATTCGGTCACCTACACGCCACACGTCGACTACCATGGCAGGGACTCGTTCGAGTACGCCGTTGGCGATGGGATGGACACGTCTGATACCTATTCGGTAAGGGTAGACGTGAGTCCGGTCAACGACACTCCGGTAGCCGTTGATGATCGCTACTCCATCGAACGAGGCGGAATGTTGTCCGGTGCGAACCTGCTCGAGAACGACTTCGATGTCGACGGAGACGACTTGGCGGTGAGCGTCGTCCAAGACGCGGCGCTCGGTACGTTGGACGTCGATGTGACCGGCGTGTTCAGCTACGAGCACGGCGGTGGTGCACAACAAACGGACACCTTCAGCTACGAGGTTTGCGATCCGTCGGGAGCGTGTGACCTCGCGACAGTTGTGTTGGATGTTGAGCGAACCAACCAAGCTCCGTCGGTGGAACCAGATATCTTCGACGTAGAGATGGGGGGAGTGACCCGCATCGAGGCGCCCGGAGTACTCGCCAATGATGCGGATCCCGAAGGGAGCGTGCTAGAGAGTTCGGTCGTCGAAGGGCCGATCTCAGGCACGTTGGCGCTGGCAGGAGATGGCTCCTTTTCATACACGCATGATGGGTCAGCTAGCGGACGAGATGCGTTTAGGTACCAGGCATGTGATGAAGGGGGAGCGTGTGCCGCGACCGATGTGGTCTTGAACGTGGTCGACCGCTCTCGGCTTCCGTCTCTCGCTGCTGATGAGTTTTCCGTAGCCGAGGGAGGCACCTTGACGAGCGCACCCAGGTCTCTGTTGGACAATGATACTGATCCGACTGGAAGTGTATTGAACGTCACGATTGCCCCAAGTTCTGCGCCGAGTCGCGGCACGCTCGCTTTGAACGCAGACGGCACGTTCACGTACCAGCACGACGGTAGCGAAACCAGAACCGACAGCTTCAGCTACGAGGCGTGCAATAGTCTTGATGACTGCGCCAACGGGTTCGTGACCATCATGGTGAGCCCAGTGAACGATCCACCGGCCGCGGCAGATGATACCTACACCCTGGTAGAGGGTGAGGTTCTGCAAGCACAAACTAGCGTACTCGACAACGACCTGGACGCGGAATCTGACCCGCTGAGTGCGCGACTGGTGGCGGAGCCTAGCTCTGGAACCCTGGCTTTCTCTGAGGATGGCCTGTTCGAGTATCAGCACGACGGCGGGGTGGCCCAGCAGGATGAGTTCACCTACGAAGTCTGTGACGCGAGTGGGGCATGTGACGTCGCGACGGTAACGCTGAACATAGATCCAAGAAACAACCCCCCCGTCGCAGCGGGAGATGTCTACCGAGTACTAGCCGAGGTCGAGTTTCGGAACGTCGTCTCGGTGCTCAACAACGATGTGGACCCAGACGGAGATCAACTGTCGGTTGCTGATGTTCTAGTTGCAGAACCGAACTACGGTACGGTCTCGATGGACGCCATGGGCTACTTTTCGTACCTGCGCACCGCTCCTGGGACCATCAGCGATAGCTTCACCTATGAGGCCTGTGACCCCTACGGGCTTTGTGCTGAAGCAATTGTTCGCATGGTTGTGGATTCACCCAATACCGCCCCCAATGCCCCCAACGCGGTTGCTGACTCCTACGTGCTCGACGAAGGAGCTCTCTTTAGCTCTGGCGTCGCGAGCCTTTTGGACAACGACACGGATCCCGACGCCGGTGAAGTTTTGGTCGTCAAAGTCACACCGGTCAGTGGCCCCGCCCACGGGACTCTCATCTTGGCTGGCGATGGGACCTTTAGCTACCAGCACGACGGTTCGGAAACGGCAAGTGACAGCTTTACGTACGAAGTCTGCGACCCCGCCAACGCGTGTGACACAGCAGTCGTGAGTCTGACCATCACGCCACAGAACGACCCGCCCACGGCTGTGGACGATATGCTCACCGTGGATGAGGGCGCGAGCGGAAGCGTCAACCTGCTCTCCAATGACATCGATGTCGACATGGGCGACAGCCTCAGTGGCGTCACCGTGATGACGCCGCCGAGCCATGGTACAGTCACAGCACTGAACGCTACTACCGGCCTGCTTACCTATCAGCATGACGGTACGGAAACCACCGAGGATAGTCTGACCTACCGGGTGCAAGACTCGTCCGGCGCAACCGCCACTGCCACGCTCACGATATCCGTGACGCCGGTCGATGACCCCGCCTCAGCGGTCAATGACAGCTACTCCAACGTCACGGGCAACACGGCGTTGACGGTGGGTGCACCAGGCGTACTGGCCAATGACAGCGATCCCGACGGTCCCAGCCTGGCGGCTTGCCCACAGACCAACGGGACAACTGCGGAAGGGGGGCTCATCACGTTGAACGCCAGTGGTAGCTTCAGCTACCTGCCTCCGGTGGGACTGAGAAGCACTACGGACACGTTCACCTATAGAGTGGCGTCTCCGAATTGTACCAGCGGACCGACGGCAACAGTCAGTCTGACGGTCGGTGCTGCCGCCGCATGGTATGTGGATCCCAACTCCACTCAAACGGGTGATGGGCGTGGTGACTTCGGTGGCGCTAGCTACGGATACCAAACGCTAGCGGGTTTGAGCTCGGCAACCCTGCAGAGTGGGGACGTGGTTGTGGTCTATCGCAACAACGACGACCCAACTCCGGCGGGGAGCGCGCTCGACGCCGAGGTGAACCTGCCGGATGGCGTGGCTCTCGTTGGTGACGGGGTGGCGCTGCCCAACCCCACGAGATTCCCTCCGGCAGACTATCCGAACCTCAATTTGCCGCACGTTTCCGTACTCGCGAACCTAGACGGCCCGCCCAGGATCACCAACAGCACAGGTGTGGCCGTCAGCCTAGCGGGCAACAACGCGGTTGTAGGTCTAGACATCGCTTCACCGGCCGGCAGCGGCATTGCCGACTCTGATGATGCGTTCGATGACGTCCTGATTGACACGGTGACCGTCTCCGCTGCAGGAATTAGCGGCCCAGGTGACGCTCTGGATCTGAGCAACGGCGCGATGGGCGGAAGCGTGATTGTCCGCAACGCTTTCTTCACCAGCGCCGATGGAGCCGCGTTTAGCGTTGTCAACGCGAGCTCCGTCAGTGTGGACGACGATGAGGCGTCGCCCGCAAACCGTGACATGACCCTGGACGCAATCGGAGGCCCGGCATTTTCGGTGATTGGGGCAGGTACCAGTCTGAATGTGGTGTTGAGCGAACTCAACTCCACGGGGAGCTCCGGTAGTGGCGTCGTCATCTCGGGTGCATCTGGCACGTTCACCGTCTCCGGCACGACGACAGTGACCAGCAGCGCGTCAGCGGGGCTGTTAGTTCAGGATGCGAGCGCTACCGCCACTTCTGCTTCGCTGGCATTCAACGGACTGGTGACGGTGAACAACACGGCCACTTCAGCGGGGGGGCTGTCCCTGAGTGGTTACTCCGGAGCGCTGGCCTTCGCCAGCGCCGACATCGACACGAGCGCCGGCGTTGGGCTTGCGCAGTCTGGTACTTCGAGCGGCACCGTCTCGTTCTCTGGTGCTGTCGACATCAATGCCACTACTGGTCACGGACTATCTCTCTCTGGCAGCAGTACGAGCATAACCTTCGACGCCAACCTGACCTCCGTGACCACCAGCGGCACTGCGCTGCAGACCACCATGGGTGGGACAGTCGCGACCAATGGTGCATTGGTCCTCAATTCCAGCTCCGGCACGGCGCTCTCCGTCTCCGGGACGCATCTGGTGATGGACCTCACGGAGACGAACAGCTTGACGGCGTCCGGCGGCGTCGGAATCAACGTCAGTTCCTGCTCCGGCTGTCAGGTTGACTTCGATACCGTTACCGTCACCAACCCAGGTGGCGTCGGCGTGAGTCTGACCTCGAGTACAGGCAGCAGCTTTTCATTCTCTGGTCTGGCAATCAGTACGAACATTGGCGCTGGACTCTTCGCCAATGGTGCCGGGACCGTGAGTGTTACGGGCGCTACCAACACCGTGACCACGACGGGGGCTACAGGCGTTGAGCTCACCAACACTACCATTGGGGCGCCTGGCGTCACCCTGCTGAGTGTGAGTGCGAACGGCGGGGCGGAGGGGCTGCACCTCGAGAGTACCGGAACGACCGGTGCTTTCCAGGTGACCGGGATAGGGACCACCGCGCAGTCTGGCGGTGTGATCGATACCCTGACCGGCAACGGTGTTGTGCTCTCCTCAGTTCAGAACGTGACGCTGAAGAATCTACAGATTGGCACTCCCGTTGCGGTAACTGCGGACAAGAGCACCGCCGTGACCGTTGCCGGAGACGGCATCGACATGTCTAGCGCCACTGACGTTGCGCTGGAGGGATTGGACATCGGCTCGACTGGGACTCACGGAATTGATGGCACGGGAGTCGTCAACCTCACGGTGCGGAACACGGAAATCACCAACAGCGGAGACGCTGATGGTGAATCTGGTGTTTCGTTCGAAGAGCTTGGGCAGAACAATCTATCGGGCAGTGTGCTCTTTGATACCGTGACCATCGCCGGATCCACCGACAGTAACCTGACCATAGAGAACTCTAGCGGAACCCTGAACGCAACCTTCACCGGGTGCGTGTTCCGGAGGACGTTCGATTCTGGGTCCTTGGGGTTCGGGCAACACGGCATGTTACTCAGGTCTCAGAGCACCGCCACGATGACGGTCTTGGTGGATGATGGCACGTTCTTGGAGCATGAAGCGGACGGACTCGACGCCATTGCCGAGGACACGTCGGCAATGAACTTGACGCTCCAGAACTCATACTTTGAGGGGATCCTGCAGTCTGCCGCTCCCACAAACTACAGTGATAACGCCATCGTCCTCAGAGCTACGGATACGGCAACCCTGCGGTTCACCGTCGACGGCAATGACATCCAGGACCACCCGTCTACCGCCATTGACGTGTCTTCGGATCTGTCGTCTGCGCTCAACGGTACGGTGAGCAACAACACCGTAGGAACAATCGGGGTGTCCGACTCTGGCTCAGAGAGCGGCTACGGTATTGATGTCTTCTTGGACGATAACTCCACGTCAGCGCTGAGCATCAGCGGGAACACCCTGCACGGTCATGAGGGGTATGGCATCCAGGTCATTACCCAGAATCTGCACGCTGGCAACATCACTCTTGAGGACAACACGATTGGTACCCCGAACAACAACGGACCACCCTTTTCTTTCTCCTGGGAGCCGATGTATCTCCGAACGGCGGGTACCTCCTCGGCTTGCTTCGACGTAAACGGTAATGCGGCCGCGGTCGGTGCGACGGATTTCGGCATTACCGGAGCGTCGATCTACGCTTCAGCCAATTCGGCGTCGACCTTCAACCTACATCAAGGGGGCAGCGCCTCCAGTGTTCCCGTCACGGTGCTTGCCGACAACAACCCAGCCTCCTTCAGTTACGACTCTTCGGGACCCGTCACCGTCGTAGCGGCGGCGTGTACACTACCGGGGGCCACCCCAACCCCTCCTTGAAAGCCTCCTCCCCTGGCTTTCATCGGTGGCGGCAACGAGTACAAGCTGGCACAATCCGGGCTAGTCCGGACGGATCTCCCAAGCGGTGCCGGAACGGGCTAAGGGACGGCGGTGACCGCGGCAGCGGCGTCGATCCGCTCGGCAAGCCAGACGAGACCCGGGTCTCGTGCGCGCACCTCGCTGCTGATGCAAGAAACGACGAAGGTGTCGAGCTCGACTGGAGGGACGAACATCTTGATGTGAGCATAGTCCGCGGCGCTGTAGTGCATCTCATCCCACGGCAGATCGCCCCAGCTGTTCCATTCGAAGACCACGTTGCGGTTTGCATCGAGCACCTGCAGGATCGAGTCGGTGTCGCTCAGGGCTGAACAACGCGCGCCGTTCAATAGATGTCGCAGCTCGAGTTGAAACCGCTGGGAAGACTCGATGACCAGGGCGACGGCGTTGCCCCGTAGGGATGTGCCAGAAAGAACTCCCACACGTCGGGGGCCAGGCCACCAGCTCCACAGTGGCCGCCGCCGTGGTCGCAGTTGATCACGAAGCCTCCGCTGCTCTTGAACTGATCGTCCGCCGTGCGGCTTGTGTCGCTGAAGTCGACGATGACGACGTCGCGTCCCGGCTCACCGTGCATGGTCATCAGGGCAGGGACGAAGGCTCCCTGGAAGGCACTCGGCAGAATCAAGCCACCTGAGTTGGGGGCTGCCGCTGCAATGTAGTTGGAGCGCAGGACCGCTAGAGCGGTGGCAAACAGGCCCCCAGCGCTGCAGCCCGTAGTGAAGATGCGATTCGGATCGATGTTGTGGTCGCGCACCGCACAGGCGGCGAGCTGATCGACCAGGGCCATGTCGCTTTCGCCGAACACCGCGGTCCCGGACAGCAGGTCACCTCCGGTCGTGTCTTGAAAGGAGACGATCACGCCGTCCTCTCGAAGTACTCCGTCTTTGACGGCGGAGGCCATCCGATCGTATTCGTCAGAAGTCGATTGGGTGCCGTGCCAGTAGAACACCATTGGGGCGGTCGGTCCCGCCGCTTTGGACCCAGCTTCGATCCGAATGCCGCCCAGGCCCATGAACGAGATCACGCCCGAACTCCACTGTGGACACTCGCCGCTCACCTCCGGGATGATCGGTTGGCTACTTCCCTGGGCAGTGGAGGGGGGCGGTGTGTCACTGATTGGAGAATCAACGGGCGCGGGGGTCAACGTCGATGTCGATTCCGGCGCGTCTTCGGAGTCCGTGTTTCCTGGCGGCGCTGGTGCGGGTTGAAGGCTCGGCGTCACTGCGCTTCCTGGTTCGGTTGGCGATGCCGGACTGCTCGAGGGACCATCCTGTCGATCCGACTCCGTTTCGGCCAGCGCGAGCCCCGCGCCGTCGTCGTTGCCCGATTCGTCCACACTGGCCTGCCAAGGCGAGCTCAGGTTGGAGCCCGCTGGGGTCGCATCAGGCTGGTCCTGCGCAGCGGGCCGATACAGCCCGTCCACCGGCGGGGGAGGATCCGCTGCCTCGCCGGAGCAACCCGCCAATAGCGCGCACGAAATCACGCCCTGTATTGCCATCCGCTCTCGTCGCATGTTTCGTTCTCTTTGACGACTGACATCGCCGTGGGGTAACTGGTTTCTGGTTAACGGACGGTGCCTGGCCTCGCAGGCGTCGTCGCGCAGCCGAACAACGCTTGCAGCTGGTGCATGTTGCCTGCCTGATACTCGGTGCAGCTTTGTGGACACAGGATGATCGACGTCGGCTGCTCGGGGTCGTCGTAGTACCAGCCCCCTTCGACCATCTCGCATTGTGCTGCGTCGGGCACGACGCCGAGCACGACCCCGAATCCCGCGGGGGTGAGGTAGCGCACGTTGATGCTAGCCAGGTCCAGGTCGACCCCCTCCGGAGGCGTGGGCAACGCCAAGTCGCAACTTCTAGCGCCCTCGTCGGTGGTGATGTCCGTGGCGGAGCTGACCGCGCAGCCGTCAATCACCTCACAGCCGAAGGCGACGTTGATGCGTCCGTCAGGGCGATCCTGAATGGCCGTGCACGTTTCGGGGCAGGCGATGATCTTGTTCGGTGTCAGGGGGTTGTCGTAGTACCAACCACCGATACTGCACTCGCCTTGCTGAGCCACCCGCGACAGGTCGACGGTCCCCGAAGCGTCCGTGTGTTTGACCTCCACGAGGTCCACCGCGAAACTCTGGCCGTCGGGGGGTTTGGGGAAGTCCCACTCGCAGGCGATCTCTGCTCCGGATGCTGCGATGATCTGTTCCGCAAGGCGATCGAAGACGGGTTGAAAGTCCTGGTCGCACAGCTCGCCGTGGATGCCTCCGGTTTGCGTGACCAGATCCTGGTAGACGCTTCCCACGGACGCTGCCGGCGGGCAGAGCTCGCCGCAGAAGATCCCATTGAAAGACCACTCTGCCCACATGTCGGGATCCAGAGCCTGAAGATTGGCTGCAAAACTCGCTGCGGAGTTGTTTGGCGATTGCACGGCGTTGTCGTCTGACACGACGACGATCGACTTGGTCGCTTGAGGCCTCAGCAAGTCTCGCCACATTGGGTAGCTGTTGATCATGACGTTGAGCGCGTCGTGACTGCCCACCCCTCGCGTTACGTGCTGGTACTGTGGCTGCTGACTGTCCTCCGGGCACGTGCCAGAGCCGAGGGGGGCGGCGATACATACGCCCAAGACTAGCCCGAGGCTGTTCAACAAGTCCGTCAGCAGGTCTCCGGAGTCGGACCCCGGAGTGCTGATCAGGATGACGCGCGCGTCGATGCCACTATCGGTGATCTGTTGGGAGAAGTCGTTCATGTACGTCTGTACGAAGCCGATCTCCTCCACCATGCTGGGGGACGTGTCGATTGCGAAGATGATGTCTGCGGGTTGAACCCCTACGACGTCCGTCGAGACGACCTCCGTGGTCGCGCACTCCTGAGTCACTGTCGCCGTCACCACGTGCTCCGGCTGCCCCATCTCCCCTTCGGGGGACTCTGGTTCATCGATCAGTATTATGCCGTCGTCCAGCGACTGATTGGCACCCTGGGCAGGCGGTGGGGTTCGTGGCGCTGTTGCACCGGTTTCGCTCTGCCCTTCCGCGCTCGCGACAGCTTCCTGTGAGGAAGTGTCGGTAGGCTGTTGCTGGTTTCCGGGTGCCGCGGCCCAGTCTTCGTCGGCGTTGTCTACGGCAGGTGCACACGCCGCTAGAAACAGTAAACAGGTGTGCGGCGCGAGCCGGACGACGGAGCGGGGGTGTTCAACTTTTTTACTGCATTCGACTGACATTGGCAGTGGCTCCTCGGGTGTCCTGGTCTTTAGTGGCGACCTCCACCCATCGACGTCGCAACAAAAATCACCGTGCCCATCGGTGCTACCCGTGCCGCGTGATAATCCGGCGAGAACAGAAACCACACGGGCGCATCGAGATGGGGCGTCGCGCACAGCTACTACGACTTTGCTGCAGCGCGGCGTCGACGTGCGGGCCTTCTGTTCCTCAACGGCGTGTTCGTCGAGCAGCTCGATGGCTCACCTCTCGACTTCCGGCAGCTGCTACGCATTGCTGTTCATGGCTCAGGGGCCCGGGCGCGGAGCGCTGGGGCGTGGTTCTTGCTTAAGAGGGCGATCTTTCGCTGGCCCACTCGGATTGCGCCCAAAAGGTCGCGGTCGACGGACCGCTGACGTCCGTCGATTCCCGGAGCGTGAGCTTTCGCACCCAGGGCGACCTCCGCGCGACCTACTTGGGCTGCAGCAATGTGACCGTCTCGAAAGATCTGGAGGATGTGTTCGGCTAGCGGCTGGGCAAGCCACTCAAACACACCTTCAATATCGCCGTGGGCAAGAGAGGCCCCAGAGAGCGAGCTCGCTTGCTCCGGTCCAATGTGTTCGACGTTGGGGCCGCCGTCAGCGTCGAGCGCCGAACCATGATCGACTTGCGCCCATTCCTCGGGGAAGCCACCGGTAACTTGATCGTCGAAGCCACCGGTTGGCGCAGTGCTCGGGACCGCCGTGTGACGGTTTGGGTGCAGTCCACCCCAACGCATTGCGAGGCTTCGTTTCGGACAAAAAGGTCGACGTCTGGGCTAGTGAGTTCGCGACAAGCAAGGCACTGACCGGCGCAACCATCAGCATCGAGCGCACGTCCGAAGAAGGCAGCCCTGCATTGGGTGCACCTGCGCGGTTGGGTGGGGCCATCGACGGGTACCGTTCTGCGGCGGGCGCAGGCGACATAAACCTCTCTGTCAGGGCGGAACCTCATGGGTCTTGTATAAGCGATGCGCTTTTCAGGAAACTGGGAGGCCCCTGGTGTGTGAAGCCTCTGATGCGAGGGGTCCTCGCCACTATCGTCTCCTCAGTCAGGTCTCCGTCAACGATGGTCCCATCTCTGTTGCTCGCTGTGTCACAACTTGCCACGTCCGTGCCTGTCACGATCGAAGTGGCGTGTGATGCGTGTGGGCTCCCGATGCAGGATATGCACAAGCTGGAGCAGTGGTTGAGTCGGGGGCTCGAGCAAAATGGACATCCTTCCGTGCCTGCCTGGTCCGAAGACGTGGCGGCGATCCGCGTGCTCCTTCGATTGGAGAAATCGACGTGGCAAATCGACGTCATGGGTCCAACGCGAGCAAGCGCCATAGTTGCGGCGGACGAGTTCGATGTGGCTTCCTTGGAAGCTCTTCACATGGCGGAGGAACTCATTACGCAGAGTGAGCTCTCCCCACCCGCCTCACAATCGGCGGCGACCGAACCCGAACCAACACTGCTAGAGGCCAACGCTCTGCCACCAAACAAGGTGGAGCTCTCGCCTCTGCCGACCGATATTCCGTCAGCCATACAGGACGCCACCCCGACGAGCGAAAGTCACTCGGACGAGGACTCGGTTTGGGAATTTCGGCCGCGAGCCAACGCGGGCGTCGTGTACGTGAACAGGGTGGCGCACTACTCCTTCGGGTTGGGCTCGACCATCGCGCGGCAGGACAGGCTGGGACTGGCAACGGAGGTACAGTTCGCGCAGGGGACCCCCGTCCCGTGGTTCGTCGTTCGAGACTACTCTCTGCGACTCATGCCAACCGCAGCGGTGGTCGATGCCGACCTAGTTGAACTAGAGCTCGGACTTTGGTTCTGCGCTGTAATCCACACCTCCGAATTCGAGCAAGAAACCGTCGCCTCGCGGCTTCAGTCCGTCCTGGGCTTGCCCGTCACCTTGTGGTTTCACACCGGTTTCGCGGAGCTTGGTGCGCGAGGATACCTGCAGGTGAACCCGGGAACGGCATCGGATCTGACCAATCCACTGCGCGAACCCTTCGAGCTGGGCATCGACTTCGTCGTTGGAGTCGAGCCTTGACGAGCAATGCCATGCCGAAGGCGACCGAACGGCGAGGCCTTGCCGAGCCTGATCCCCGAGAGCTCGTCCTGTACTTGTACGAACGTCACCAGAAACATGTGCTTCGCCTAGCGCTCCGCTATGGCGGCGGACGCCTAGGTTGGGCTGAAGACGTCACGCAGGATGTGTTCGTCTCGTTACTCTCTCACCTCCCGGAGCTGCATGACGTCGAGGACCTCGACGGCTACTTCTATCGCCTGACGACTCGACGCTGTCTGAATCGCCTCCGTCATGAGCGCCTGGTGAACTCTGCTCCGGTGAAATGGCTCCTGACCACGCTGGGGCGAGAGTCCGAAAGCCCGGAAACGCGGGCTCTGGTGCACGCAGAACTACGCCAGCTCGGATTGGCTTTGGACTCGCTTCCCCCCAAAGAGCGTGTGGTCGTCTCCATGCGCTTCATCGACCACCAATCCCAGCAAGAGATCGCTACTGCCCTGGGCTACTCGAAAGGCTACGTGAGTAAGCTACTCAAGCGAGGAACCGTGCGCCTTCGGCAAGCTGGGTTCGAGGTGAATGATGCCGGCTGAGCCAACCAAGCCGAGTCTCGAAGCCTACGGCCGCGCGTTCCGTCAGATGCAGATCCGACCGGAAGCCGACGCGCGCATTCGAGCGCGACTACAAGCGCCATTGCGTTGGAACCAACGACGCTTCCTCCTTTCTCCCAGATACTGGGCGCTCGCCGCGGTCGTCGTTGTCGTCACGATTGGACTAGCGATCCCCCGCGTGAAGCTTGCGCCGCCTCCAGTGAGTTGTGAGGTAGAAAGCAAGGCTGGGCTCAACTCGTACCGAGGGACGTGTCAGCTGGCCCTGGAAGGGATGACTGTGTCGATGACCTCGGAGGTGACCACCCTAGTTGAGGAGATGCAGCGGGTCGAACTGGTGGAGGGGAGTGCGAGCTTCGTCGTCGAGAAGGTGGCGGTGGGCGGAGAGCCAGTCGTCATACGAGTCCCGGGGGGACGCATCGAAGTGCTGGGTACCCACTTCGACGTACAGCTCATGTCCTCGCAAGGTGCCCTCACGTTGCATGAGGGACGCATTCGCTTCACTTCCGACGGACAATCGGCGGTTGTGATGCATCCGGGGGAGCGCGTCGTTTGGCGTTGGGCAGAGGGGGACCGTCCCCCAATCGTTCCGCCACTCGGCTCGACACTCGCGCACCAAACCGAGAGCGAGCCCATGCTTGCACCGCGACCAGAGCCGCCTTCGACCACCGCCAAGACCGCTGCACCGACGCCATCGCGGGCCACCAGGCAACCGTCCGAACGAACGCCGCCCCCAGCCACGGGAGAGCCACCGCGCGCGAGTCGCCGTTTACCTCAACCAGAGACGGCAATTGCCCGAATCATGGAACTGAAACTTCAGGGCAAATTCAGCCAAGCGTTACTTGCCTTGGACAAAGCCGCATCCGGCGTTCTCGCACCGCACGCCAGGGAAGTACTCAGCTTCGAACGAGGTGTCCTGCTCGAGAGAATTGATGGGGCACGAGCTTGCGCCCAGTTCGAGCTTCATCAGAGCAGGTATCACGCCGGGCAGTACGCGCGCGCCGCGGACCAACGGCTGAAACGGTGCGCGAGTTCCCACGACTCGCTCACCCACGACGCGGATAATTCGCCACCGCTACTGGACGACAAGACGCAATGACTTGCAACGCTCTACCCGAATCCTTCGGACTGACCGCCATGCTGCTGGGCCTTACGGGGTGCGGCCTGAGCACCCTCTCCTGCACCGCAGAGGTGGAAGCCAAAGCGAACGTGAAGCATCACTTGCTGGCGGCTGAGCGAGCAGCGTCGGGGTTTTCGTGCGGGCCGCTCGGGGAATGGTCACAAGGCAGAGGCACCGACACCGACTCCGAGTTTTGGCTCCTCGAGAGTTGGATACCCGAGGGAATCATCATTCAATGGGGGAGTAGGAAGAACAAGCTCGGGTCCCGCTTCTTCGATTTGGACTTCTTCGAGAATCACGAGTTCGAACAATTCGTGTTCACTGAGCCCACGGGATTGGGGCACGTCTATGCGGTTTGGGGGGCGGCGAGCTGCGAATTTTGCCCGACCGCTCACCTCGACGACTACACCGATTACCCTGGTGCAAGCACGCCGTGTAAAGCCGCGGACGCTGGCGCCGACACGTCCCCGCCAACTGAACCGAACGCTAGTGACGTCGGCGACGCCGCTTCGGGCTCAGACGCCCGAGACCAGCCGAGCGCAGTCACCAATACCGATCCCAACCTGGGTCCCGCCAAGTGAACGCTCAGAAGCGATGACGACTCGGGTCAACACGGAGTGGTACACGCACTCCGACTGCCTGGGCTGCGACTGCGAGGCGTGCGACCACAGCTTGTCCAGCGCAGGTAACGAACCCCGACACGACCCGTCGCGGGATCAACGACCTCCAAAGGCGAGGAACTTCCCGCAAACCGGCGGGTTGGTTCCAGCAGGACAGCAACACCAGTTGCGTTGTCGTTTGCTCCTGGAGTCCCGATCGCGGAGTCGTAGTGGGCGCCAACGACGACGGTGGGCGAGTCTGCCACGAGCCCTGGGAGAACGACCTCGATGTTGTGGACGTGCTGTGCGTTCATGCTGTAGGTCTGACGGCGTGGCTCCAGGTCGGTTTAGGCGAGCTCAGCTTCGAGCCAGGGGTTCGGGGAAGAGCACACAGTCTGGTCCAATGGGTTTCGGGGCAGGCTAATGCGGCTCGCCTGTCCCGTGTATTAGCCTCACTTTCGAGCGGCATCCTGCGTGAGAGTGGAGTGCATGAAAGTCTGTTCGACAGTGTCGAAGAGTGGGGGGAAGGACCGCCGGAGCTCGCGAGCGGCAGCAGCATCTGGATCGAGCCGGACCGCGGCCTCGATGCGGTCGTACGCTTCGGAGCTGTCGTATTCCCAAACAGCGACGATGCGGTCGTCGTTAGTGCGCCATCTACCGACCAGGCGGGCGCCGTGCCGCTGCTGCACCGGCAGGAGGTGCGAACGTCAACCTGCCCCCCGCCCCCGTTTCGGGGACCAAGCAGCCAGCGTGACCGCCTGTCCGTACTGAAATCACAGAAGGTGGAGGGGCAGAGCGTCATTCGCGTAACCTTCAACCGTGCGTCGCGCCGACCGCGCCGTCTCAGTGATGCGCGATGGACACCGGTCGATAGCCCAGCGAACGAGGTCGATGGCTCTGAGCAAGAGCCATCTGTTGAGAATGGGCAGCAACAGAGGAACACGCGGACCGTCAACGCCAAGACCGTCAAGAAAGGCGGTGATCCGGACTGCAAGCTAGAACCGGAGGCCGAAGACGAAGTTTGCCTGTATCGGGAGCCAGCTCACCCCCAATTCGCGCAGGCGTACCTCATGAGCGCTCCCGTCGACGAGCATCGCTGCATGCCAGTGCTCGCGAGCGAAGCCGAGCCCGAACGCAAACTGCATTGCGAGTCCGGCGGACAATCGGGATGGTTCAGTGCCTCCTTGAGGAATGGCGAAGGCGCCGTTGAGTCCAAAGGCGAGACCGGCATTGGTGAACAGTCCCGCCCAAGAGAGGTGGAGGGCATATCCAGCGAGCGCGTGAACGGCGTACGAGTCGACGGCGGACACGGCTGAGCTTGCGCCGTAGTCGTCGGCGTAGTCGCCGGGCACCAGAGCTTGGTGACCCGATACTGTCGAGCTGCTACCTACAACCCGAGCGAAGAACGAGTCCTCGAACCCGTCTTGGCGTGCCAGTCCCACGAAGTAGCCTGAGTAGTCGAATGACGGGTCCAAGAAGTAGGATGCGGCCAGCTCGAGGTGTCGGGCGGAGATGTCTTCTCGCACGAGCGGGGTGTCGTCGACTTGGGGCGATTGCAGGTAAAACCCGCGGTAGTCCTGCACTGTGCCGGAGAGGAAGAGCTGACGATCCACTACCTCGAGAGGGAAGCTCAGGCGCAAATCGAAACCTGAGGAGGCGCCATGCGTTTCGACCGGTTCGCTCTCACCTGTGCTCTGCGAGAAGCCAACGACGAAGTCGCGGTAGCCCGCGGTGAAGCTGAGCAGATTGGTGTGGTTCGGCCAGTAGCTGAGATCGGGTGCGCCGTCCTGCTCGATCGGCAACAACAAGGCCCTGGACAAGAATCCTGCGCGCAGAAGCCAGGGCATGGCGGGTGCGTCGGCGTGGCTGCTGCCAGAGTCGGTCTCCTTGGCGCCAACTGGACTCACGCAGAGAGACAGCGTGAGCGTGAGCATGGCGGCGCCTGCCGGTCTTCGTAACATCATCAAGGTCTGGCCAACTCGTCAGCGGTCATGCCATGACCGTTCAGAGTGTGGGGGCCGGAGCCGTGTCCGAGCATCGCCACGCTGGGCGCTGCGTCTCGTGCGGGATCGGTCGTAAAGCCGAGGCGGGAATAGACCAGAGGAGGTTGTCCAACCATCGGGCGCTCATGTTAGGTCTTTGGTCATGAGGAGTATGTCTTCGTCCGCGTCTCGAAACTGGGTGAGAGGCAGAAAGCCGAGGTGAGCGTATAGTCCACCATCGAGGCGCTCAGTTTGCAGGTGCAAGCGGTGGATGTTCAGGTCCCGAGCGATCAGTTCGATGCGCTGGCAGAGAGCGGTGGCGATGCCCAAACGGCGAGCATGGGGATGCACGTAGACGCCGCCGAGCCAGAAGCGGTAGTTGGGGAAGAGGTGTCGGACCTCGTGCGGCTTCAGGATAGCGACCCCGGCCGGTTCAACGTCTCGCAGCGCAACAACTTGGATGGGCGGCGTATCACGGCTCAGCTTGGCCCTCATGTCGTCGGTCGCGTCCTGGCGAGTGAGACCGGGGCGGCGATGACCCCACTCATCGAACAACCAGCCCGCAACCGTCGGAACGTGTGCAGCGTGGTCCGCAAGATAGGCGATGTGAACAGTCATTCGGCAGAGCGTACCATCGCGGCGTCATCCTGTGGCAGGAGACGCTCCAGATGATGTCGCCAAGCCTCTTGAAGGGTGGCGGAGGGTTGCGCTACTCAGCCAGTACGTTGAAATGCTGCTCGCAGAGGGCTGGTGCAGAGTGCTTGCATCTCGGAATCAGAGAGCGAGAACGTTTCCTGCACTAGGGCAAGCTCCGAGGTGACCGAGCATTGGAAGACACCTGGGTCGTCGGTGTTGATGCTGAAGTCGACACCAGCGGCAAGGGCCGTGGCGACCGGCAACTGTGCAGCAGTCGGAATGACCCCCAGGCGGAGGTTGCTGGTGGGGCAGAATTCAAGATGAATGCGGAGCTCGGCGATCTTGTCGACGAGGCGATGGTCTTCGAAGGCCCGAACGCCATGGCCGATACGGTTTGGAGCTCCGTACTCGATCGCGTCACGAACGGCGTGTGGTCCGGCGAACTCACCTGTGTGGATCTCGATGCCAAGGCCGGCGCTGCGAAAAAGCTCGAGCGCCTGGGCGATGTCACGAATGTGGCAAGCCGACTCGTTACCCGCGAGGGCCACGCCCACGATGAGGCCAGAGGAGGCGAGGTCCAGTATGCGCTGCTGGTTGCGGAGAACCTTGTCCCGAGACAAGCAAACGAGGAGATTGACAGTGCAGTCGCCAGGAGCGCTGCGCAGGTCGGAGGAGAGGGCTCGAAACCATTCGCGCAACGGCTCGCCGTCGAGCGTTCCGAGCATTCGGCTGACGAAGAGCTCAGCGTATTGGACGTTCTGCGCGCACCAGCGCCGGTACTGGTGGAGGGCAACGCGTGCGGTAGCAGAGGCAGTGGCGCTCCAGAAGTCTGCAAGGATCGGCTCGTACTCCATCATCCAGTGGTCCAGGGATGTGACAGGATACGCGCGCTCTAGGGCAGTGGCGGTGGAGTCGAGAGGCGTGGCTGGACTGTCGAGAGCGCGCAGCATGGCAGGGTCGACACACCCGTCGCAGTGACAGTGGAGTTCGACCTTCGGGGTTGTAGCGAGCCAGTCGGTCATGTGAGGCGAGGCGTCTCCCGCGGGTGTGTCTAACACGATCACCGCCAGGGTGTCCGCCAGTGCGGTCATTCTCGGGGTGGCGGACCGATTGCTTCAGGCGGCTGCAAGCAGCGCACGTACTTTGATCAGCATCCACGCTAGGCAGACCGCCGCGGCATAGAGGATGCACGCAAGCAAAGCGAGCAGCACCTGACTCAACGGGTCTGGGGGAGTGACAGCTGCGGCGCCGGCGAACGCGATCAAAACGAAGTACCGGAAGAAGGCAAGTAGCCTGCGGTGAGTGACGACACCGGAGACGGACAAGAAGACGATGATGACAGGCAACTCGAGAAGCGGCCCACCCACAAGGAGGGCGCGGCCAGCGAGCGAGACGAAGTCAGAGGCTGCCTCAGAGGGCAACGGCGGCTGGTGTGGGGGCCAGATCTGAAGGAACCGCCACGCATCTTGCCGGAAGAGGAAGATGCCCGTCCAAAACACTGAGGTTGCGCTGACGGCGAAAGGGATGCCGAAACGACCTTGACGTGATTGGCCATGGTGAACGAGGAGTCGCCAGGATAGGTAGGAGCTTGCTGGTAGCGACAGCGCAACACCAGCGATAAGGGCAAGCCCCAGCCAATGCGAGAGCGGGAGTGATGGCATGCCGAGCGTGGACGACGGAGAGTCTATTGACCACGTTGCCGCGATGGGGCCGAGTAGCCAGCGGAGAATGGTGGCTTTGAAGAACCAAGCCGCGCACGACCCGGCAACCACGAGCAAGCCAAGCAGGAGCGCAGGCTTTCCGACTCGGCGTAGAAGTCTCCAGACAATCGCTCGCTGTTGTGCCAGCTTGTCACTGTCTGCCGAGCGGTGCCAGGCGTGGGTAGTCGAGCGCCTCAGTCGGAAGAGCCAGCCACCGACGTGCCCCATCCCCGTGGCCAGATCTTCCCGACGCAGGACGATGGCCGCAACGGCGCCGAATACCACGAACTCAACGAAGGAGATCCAGAGCACGGATTGAGGGTACCGCTGAGGATTGGTGCGCGCAAAGGCTGAACCCAAGACGGCATTTGAAATGGGTTCACACGTAGCATCCGCGTTACCGTCGGCGCAAACGCGCCCAAGTGTGGGGCACATTCGCGGGTGGTGGCCGAGCCCTTTGGGCTGGGGCCAGGCGGTGTTCAATGGCCCTAGGAAGTGTCACGTGTCAGAGGTGTACATCAACTGGGCCTCATCGCGTCCGCGAACGAAGTGATGTCCTCGTAAAGGTGGTTTGCGCCAGCGGCGATGAGCTCCGGACGGGAGCCATAGCCCCACAGGGCTCCCGCAGCCTGAATGCCATTGTTCTTGGCACCGACGATGTCGTGAGAGCGGTCGCCCAGCATCGTCGCGTCGAGAGCCTTGGTGTTGGTGGCTCGTAGGACGAACGCCAGCAGTTCAGTCTTGTCAGACAGGTGTCCATCGAGGTCTGAGCCATGGACAGCGTCGAAGTACTCATCGAGCCCAAAGTGCTGAACAATCTGGGCGGCAAAGACGGTCGGCTTGGAAGTGACGACTCGAAGAGCGTGTCCCGAGGCGCGAAGGGCAGCAAGCGCCCGCTGGACACCTGGATAGACTCTGTTCTCGAACATCCCAGCAGTGCGGAAGCGCTGTCGGTACAGCTCGATAGCGGAGTCGACGAGCTCAGGCCCTACCAAGGCGCGGAACGAGAGATGAAGCGGCGGTCCGATGCACTCGAGCAAGGCGTCGTCGGAAGGAATCGGTCGAGCGAGGTGGTGGAGAGCGTATTGGATGCACGAGATGATTCCTTCACGAGGGTCGGTGAGGGTGCCATCCAGGTCGAAGAACAAGTGCTCGGTGATTGTGAGAGGGGCGTGCTGCGGAATAGTGGTCACTACGGATGCCTCGCAGTCAGACTCTTTCGAGCTTGCAGTGTGGATCGACGATGCCGTTGGGCAGCGAAAGCTCGAGTACTACGTTCCCGCAGTAACAGGAAGCTCGGTGGATTGCTCTGATCGGGACGCTGCCTACAGCTCTGAACATGTGTGGGTTCTCGATGTCGGTCTGGCGTCTAGGCCCGTGGCCGCCAGTCCAACTCCGTGGCCGTCGCCCGCGATGAGCCTGACGCCGCTGGGCAAGCCGTCGGACTCGACGCGGACGTTGACCATTTCCCCCCGTGCCCCAGCCCCTTCGGCTCGAGTGGCGAAGGCCCGAAGTGTGAGGAGGGAGCGCAACACTCAACGATCAGCGCGGTGGCGTCGCCCTGAAAACGAGCAACGTGCTGTGGTCGTATCCCGGTCCTGCAGGGGTGGTGCCCGTATTGCATCGCACCAGCTCCGATTCCAGGTGGAACAGGCTAGCCAGGACTCCCCCTGCTGTCCACAGGACAGGACGGACGCCATTGGCGTCTCGGACGTTGGACAGCTCCACCACGATGTGGGCGTTCTCATGCAGGTGTGGAGCGATGCACTGGAAGGCTTCGCGTAGATCGGCGAGATAGGAAGCGAAATGCTCCGGTATCCAATCACCCAGGCTCGTGAACGGGGGACTTGTGAACAGCAGGTCGAACGTTGGCATGCTGTGACTCTGGATGTTGCGGATGTCGTCTACAACAACCCGAGAAGGTGGCCGTGCCTGGGATTGGGCGAACTCGCCTCGGTCGCGATCCTTTTCGAACCCCACGACGGTTCTGCCAAGCTTCTGCCCGGCGACAACAGTGGTACCGAACCCGCAGAACGGGTCGAGTACGAGGTCGCCTGGTTGCGAGAAGCGTTCGACTACAAGGGACGCGAGCTCCAGAGGGAAGCGGAAGTGCGTTGGCCCCGGGAAGTCGATCGGGTCGAGGCTGCCATCGATGTTGAACCACGTCTTCATGTTCACTGTCTGCCCAAGCATCATAGCGGGATGGTGTTCGAAATCCCACCGGTCCCGCCGTACCTTCCCATCGAGTGGCGTCCGCATCCTCCTCGGTAAGAGCGGTAAGCGGTCGGCCACGGCGATACTGTAATACCGTCGAGGCGTCTCCACCAGAGGCGCCCGTGAAAGCATGGCGGTGCAGCGCTGCAGGCTCAAGTAGGCTGTTCGGTGGCGGCCGCGAGCAGGCCATAGGTGCGGACATCTTGCGCCTCGCCTTTCCAAAAGCCGTGGGAGCGCAAGAGCCCTTCCTGTTGGAATCCAAGCCCCAGGAGGAGGGCGTGGCAGGCGTCGTTGTCGGTGGTGTTTTGGGCAACGAGTTTGATGAAGCGAAGGGTGTCGAAACAGAACGCGGCAACGGAAAGCAGCGCCTCGCTCATCAGACCTTGGCGTAGACTTCGAAGAGTGCCCCTGCATGAGATGGCGCGAACGGTTCGAGGCAGAGTCGCTCTGTCTGAAGTGAAGGCACGGGGTGAAACAGCTGGTCCAACTCAAGTCGCGTTTGCATGGCGGTTTCGCGAGAACGTCATTGTCTGGCCAACACTATCGCGTTTTCGTGTCGGCGGCGACGCGGCTCGCCAGCTCGCTCTGCGCGACACGAAAACGTCATCTTGTTAGGGGGCGATGGGCAGGGGTAACTGTGGCCCCGTGGGTTTGGGACAGTCTTCGTGTGCGTCCTCGCAGTCTTCGAGGGTGGGCCAAGTTGGGGCCGCCGGGACGTCATTGCATCCCAGCCAGACGTCTGGAACGCAGCGACTCCCGTCCCAGAGGTATCCATTGACGACACCTCGACAAGAGGCTACCCCCCCGAACTGCCGAGGAGCAGAAGGCTCGCAGTTGGTCGTGCAGGAGACCGCATGGATTGCCAGCAGCGCGGTGAGTACTCGAACAGGAGGAAGCGTGGTCACGGGGGCGTCCGCCCACGTTCTCATCCTCCCACGCGCGTCGCAAGACAATCCGTGGCGCCACTTTGGCCCTATCGCAGCAAGCCGTCACGTCGATTCGAGCCGAAGCCATCTACGCTGGGGCCAGATTACGTGGCGAACGGGCTGTCCCGCAGCGCTTGTGCGGGATGACCGGTCAACGGCTGCCAGGATAACGTGCGACAGTGAGCTAGCATGGACGAGTCTGTAGGCCACGGTGGCACGGTGGGCGCGCGACCGTCCTTCAAAAAGTCACCTTCCGGCTGCGTTGGCTCTGCACCGGGTGAATGCCGGCTGCAGTCTATGCCGGCGGTAGGTGAGCTTCAGCTACGCCCAGGGGATTGCGCACTCAGTTACCAATTCTGTCTAGTGCATCGGGCTGATGATACATGCACGCTACTGTGCTCTCCTCCGAGCACCCGCGTCATGAGTGTTGTCGATGATACCCGCCGTGTGTGCGTGCCCGTTCTCTCTCACTGTGGAGCCCGTTCGCAAATGGGGCGGAGCGAGTGTCCCACGTGATCCACGCCTTGCCTCGTGAATCTGCACGCTTCAAGTTCTATCCGATGACAGAGGGGCAACGGGACACGCCGACAGTTGTGAACAAGAGCGGAATCAGCGGCCCTGCGCCAAGCGGGGAGCGGGATCTGTACAGCGACGGACTGGAGTCAGGCGCGTGGCCCACAGTTGCTCGGTCTGACGCGGCGGAGGCGTATGCAGAGATGCTGCGAGCGGTCGACCGTGGCGTCTGCGTGATCGTTGCTGACGTCGTGGCGAGCGACGGTTTCCGCCTGCAATGGTCAGCTTGGCGTAGCGGGGGCGAACTCCACTTTCAGGCGTGGCACTTCACCGTCAAGCGTGGGTGGAGTCGGGGACCGACGTTCGTCGTGTCCAGAAACTCATTCCCGAAACTCTCAGAGTTGCTCACGCTGTAAACCGCCCGAGCCTCGGCTGAGCAGCGGCCGGCGCGTTGTGCCCGGGGCAGCCTCATCACAACGCAAGCTGACCTGCATCGGCTCGACGCGGTGCGTCATCAGCAGGCAGGTGAACCGCTGCGCACCTTCTCCGCAACCAGCCCACCTGCGCTCGGAAGCGTCGGAGCGCTTTCCAGGGACCGCGTCGCCGGCGGCCTAGGGCCCCACACTCACGAACGCGACGTTATCGATCCACAGGTCGAATTCAGGGGTGCCTGCCGGCGCACGAAATTGCAGCTGGTAGGCGCGCGTCACGTCGAGTGATGGTGGGGGGGCAACCCCGGGCTCGTACCGCCCATCTCCTGGTCGAAGGAAATCGTCAAACGGGATCTCGAAAGTCTGCCATTCGGAGGTGCTCGTCACGATGGCGCGCGGCGAATCCAGGCAACCCTGGGGGGTACAGGACCCATCCGACTCTGAAGAGCACGGACTTTCTTCGAAGGGTTGCGGCCGGCACAAGCCGCCCGAGGGCTCGGAATACGCGTCGCTGATGATGATCTCGACGTCCTGAGATGCAGCGACGCCCGGCCCGTTGCGCATATCAAAACGCAGGCTCTGCCAATTGTGCGTGTTCAAGTCCACGGGCATCAGCGTGCCCAACTCGTTCGCCAACCCGACGCCCACGCCGCCACCCGAAAGGAGGTGACCGCCTCCCCACACCCGGACCCCGTACCTCAGGGCGCGTGCCACAATCCTCCGTGCGCTGGCAGAGCCCAGCGATGTCCGTGTAGGCGCGAACGATGGGCGTGGCATTCGCCGCACTGTCTTCCCCGGGGCTCGCTTGGGGAGTGGTCTCGTTGTTCAACTCGTCACTTGCGCCGTTTGTACCGGACGCGCAAGAGAGGGAGTTGAGCGCGGCGACGACGGCTATCGCGCCAAGCGCTCGATGACTTTGCAAGCGTGACATCGTTACATCCTCCTCGGTACAGACGAATGCTGGGCACAGCACCACTGCCCGTGCCGCGCGACGGCTGAACTCAGTTGATAGGGCTCTGCGCCGGGCCGTCGCCGGTGGGCGCCGCGGCGCTGGTGCTGACCACGAGCTTGTCTATGTGAAAGCCGTCCTCGCGGGCCCAGACGCTGACGGTCTTTATTCCCGCGCTACTCACGCTGAGGGATTGCGTCTTCCAGCCCCAGACGCCCGTTCCGTCATCGAAGTCGTATGGCTCGGTGATCGCCACGTTGTCGACGCCCGTCCAGCACGAGTCGGACTCCCAGACCGGGTCGACGGCATCGCCTCGAACGTGGATGTAGAACGTGCCGGTGGTCGTGAAGTTGACGTAGTAATCGAGCCGCGGGGCGGTGGTCTCGGGATTGGTGGTCCACGCGGTGTCGTCGTCCGGTCCGACTGCCATCGCCGTCCCACTGGCGACGGCGCTGCCGACGGACACCGGACCCCATGCGTCCGTTGCTCCGTTGGTTGCGTTCGCGTGGTAGTTCTCCGCCTCCATCACGACCTGGCCATTGCTCATCTGGAACGCTGGTATGTTACAGCTGGTCTGGTTGTTCGCGGTCGTGCGTTCCAGTAGGCTGCACACGGAGCATTCGCGATCAGCGGTCGAGCTCGGTGCAGTGCTCTGGTAGAACAATGGTGCTGCGCACGTCGTCCACGCCGTGCAGCTCGCGGCGTTGCTCGTATTAGAAAACTCACCGCTCGCACAATCGGCACAAAGTCGGTTCGTGGTGGTCGTGCCCGCGGTAGCGACGAATTGCCCCGCGATGCAGTTCGTCTTCGCCACGCAGGGAGTCGCCGGGTCGAGGTCATCGTCCCAAGTGCTGTTCGCGCACGCTTCTTCGGCAGCCTGCCCACCCGCGCAGTAGCTCCCCGCCGCGCACGGTTCGCACTCCGCAGGGGCCGCTTCCGTGGCGGGGGTGAGTTCGATCGTACCCTGCGGGCATTGCCCGACCTCGACGCAACTTCCGGCGTTCATGCCGTCGCTGTATTGCCCCGTCGGGCAGTCGTCGCAGCTGCGGTCGGTCGTGTCGCTTCCGGCGCTCGAGACGAACTGTCCGGGCTGACAGTCCGTCCAGGCGCTGCAGGTTGCCGCGTTGCTGGCGCTGCTGTACGTCCCGGAAGCACAACCGCTACACGCCGCGTCACTGGTTGGGCTGCCCTCGGCAGATACATAGGTACCCGGCGCGCACTCGAGGAAGCTCTCGCATTCCAACGCGTCAGCGCTAGTGCTGAACGTGTCGATAGGGCAGTCGTCGCAGACCTGGTCTGTTAGTGCGGTGCCCGCTTCGGCAACGAAGGTGCCGGGCAGACATTCCGTGTGGGCTATGCAAGGGGTGGACGGATTTTCGTCGTGGTCCCAAGAGCCAGCCGAGCAGGAGGCAGCCGGAGCGTCGCCGCCGGGGCAGTGTTCACCTGCTTCGCACGCTTTGCAGTCTGTCGGGCTCGTGTCAGTGGCTGGAGCTGTCTGCTGCGTACCCGCCGGGCATTCGTCCTCCGGTACGCAGCCTCCGGTATTCTCACTCGCGCTGTATTCCCCGGCGGGACAGCTTGCACACTCCTGATCGCGCGTTGCGCTGCCCGCCTTTTCTATGAACTCACCGGGTTCACAGATGGTCCACGGTTGGCACTCGGTTTGATTGCTGCTGCTCGTGAAGGTACCAGGTAGGCATGTCTCACATACCTGGTCACTGGATGAGCTGCCCGCAACGAATACGTACTGCCCCGGTTTGCAATCCGTCCAAGGGCGACAGTCGCTGGCGTCCGCGGTGTCCGAGAATGTACCCGAGCGGCAGCCCGCACAATCCTCCTCGATTGCGGAGCCCTCCTGACAATCTTCCGGTTGTTCGCCGGGCTTGTCAGGCTCGTCAGAGATATCATCCGAGATATCATCCGAGATATCATCCGACTCCGTGCCGTCCGTCCCATCAGCGCCGTCGTCGCCTGGGCTACCATCCGTTTCTTCGGCTCGCCTGAGTTCAGCTCGGCCGAACTCCTCTTCCAAGCTGCTGACGCACGATACTACCGCTAACGTGAGCCAGACTTGCACTAGTGCCCGGCTAACCAATGCACCAGAGAACCGGGCACCTCTGCAAGTGGGGGGCAACTTCGCGGAGCGTACCATAGTGATACTCGAGAGAAATCGGATCACCTCCGCCCCCGCGAGACGAGAGCCCACCTCGGTCCGTTGGGCGTGTCTTCCGCCATCGAACCGGAGACGCCCTCCAGGAAATAGATGTCAGCCGGCGAACGCTCTGCCTCGTACATCTCACACACACACACCGTCGGCTCTGCTGGGGTAGTCTCCGCCGGAAGATTCAGAATCAATGGCTCCTCCGCATGAATGAGCGGCCAAGCTCCACGACGTCGGACGTCCTCGAAGTGACCATCGGCGCGCCGAACGGCACTGATTCGGCCTGACAGGACGAAGTGCTGCTGGTTGCGCGTGAAGCCAACAACACGCAAGCGAACGCGGTGGGCCAGAGTTCGGACGTACTCATGCCTGGGTTGTGGGTTGATGTAGACAATCGGTTGCGTCGCTCCCGGATTTTCGGCTCACCAGCCCAACGCACAACACGGCGGCGGACACCCCGGACGAAAAGTTCCCTGCTGACATAGCGAATCGTGGCCACGCAAAGCGCGTTCGATCTACGGCCTGCGACCGAGCTCTGAGGTGTTCCTCCGGGAGGGCAATTGTCGCTGGCACCTCTATTGCGCAACTTCCACGGACAAGACGTCGAGTTGTACGAACTGACCGTCGTACCAATCTGGGGCTGGTGCGACTTCGGGCACGACCAACTGGTCGAAGTTGGCGACTTGGTGCCCATCAGGTACGGAGCCATCCCCGTCGACGTCGAAGGTAACCTGACTGCCGCCTCGGATTTGCACGGTGACCTCGTAGTCCAACAAGAAATGAATATGGCTCGTCGTTGGGTTGTAGTTGAAGAAATGATGCTGGGGGGGCTCAGTGATCGTCATCATGTACGAGGTATAGCCAGCTGTGCTGGTGGTGCCTCCGGTGTAGAATCGCTCTCCCTGCAACATCCCGCCCGTGTACGTGTTGGGTTCCGTCAGGCCGCGCACCCTGAGTGTGACGTCATAGATGGTGTCCGGATCGCCTCCCATGCCGCGCACGATCGTCTGGCGGTCGACCTCCGGGGCGACGTTGCAGTTGCCGTCGCCTGAGTGGTTCTCGTCCCCTGCTAGGCAAGGGCATTCGAAGCGAAAGCCATCGAAGTCCGAGGTCAAGGCGAGCGGATCACTCGTTGCGCCGCCCGAACCACCCGCGGAGCTGCCCGCAAAACCTCCAGCCCCGCCGGCGCCTCCCGCGCCTCCGTCGGAGCTTGCACCGCCCGCCCCATCACCACCTGCGCCTGCGGTGGCGGTGCTCGTTGTGCCGCCTCCACCGCCGCCACCCGTCTCGTCGCTGCCAGCTGAGCCACCAGTGGTGCCCACGCGGCCCGCCTCACCTCCGTTCCCACCGCTCCCGCCCGCGAGGGGCGCCTGCTGTGTCGGCTCTGTCTCCGGAATGCCGACGGGGTTGAGGTCCGGCGTCGGGACCGAAGTGGGCGCCTGCGGCGGCGCCATCGTGGTAGCAGGGACGCTTTCGGTCGGTGCAGCCTGTGTCGGGGTGTTGGTGGGCGCCGCCGTCGAGCCATCCCCCGTGACCGCTCCGCGGTCATCCTCGGTGGAATCGCTGCAGGCGAGCAGCATCGCCGGAGCGAGGAGAGCCCATAGCGGGCGGCATGAGATGAGTAAACGCACGCGGCCATAGTGGCGAACTAAGTGGCGTCGGTTACAGACTTCGCTAGGAATGTTTGAAACGCGAGAGGGGAGTAGGCCTGCGGTACGGGATGATGACAAGTGGGGCCGAGACTGCCGACCGAATCGCAAAGCTGCTGCGCGCCGGCAGTGACCTACGGTGTAGCCTCGACCACCCGCCGCATCATCCTTGCTCGATAGATGGGTGAGCGTACCACCCAGGCACAGCACGAGGTCCGCCGACGGTGAAGGTGCGCGGCACTTGGCCGATCGAGTCCGTCGACTACAAAAATGGCGGGGTTACCGGGTGGGGGATCCGACCAGCGCAGCGACACCCAAGCATCGATGGATGTTCCGGCTGGGGTGGAGCAAGTTGGCTCCCGGGGAGCGCGCCTTGTTCACCACGGGGACACGTCTAACGCATCGATGTTGAGGAAATTGCCCGCCTTCAAAGGCGCGCGCTTTGCGTCAGCTGTATGCACGGGGTGCTCACGTTGCGCAGTCTCGCCCCCGCGCTTGGCCGACGCCGAGTCGACGCATTGGGTTTCTGGGCTCGCACGACGTGCTGTGGTCGTCGGCACGAAACGTGCTCCCAGTGCCTGCAGTAACGTCGCTCGCACCCGCAGGTCCGCCCGATGCATCCATTCGAGTCCTATCCTCATGCCCATGGCGACCCCGCTCACTTCTTCGCTGACTGCGACCAGGATGCTGACGGTCAGCTGACGGCAGACGAGTTCTGTTGCGGCTATCGCCCCCGTACGGGGGCGCCAGCGCCTCAAGAGCCATCACCAGCGGCGCGCCCGGGGCGAGGACGGGGCACGGAGGAGCGATGATCGCATCGGATGTGATGGCAGAGGACCCGAGATGGGTCGACGAGGTTGCGAGCATTGGGGAGGCAGCGCGCATCCTGGACGAAGCGGGTGTGCGGCATCTGCCCGTGCTGCGCGACGGTGTTGTGGTCGGAATCGTGAGCGACCGTGACCTCAGGAGTGCGCTGCCCATCCGCGCCTTGAAGGAGGATCCGATGGCGTCGATGGCCTGGCTCGATACGCCGGTCTTCGACGTCATGAGCCAGCCCGTCACGACGGTGGAGCCCGACAGAGATCTGCGAGACGTCGTCGATCGCATCCTCGACCAGCACATCGGAGCAGTCGTCGTGGTGGACCCAGAGAGTGACAAGCTCGTTGGACTGATCAGCTACGTGGACATCCTGCGCACCGTTCGCGAGATGGTCAGGTGGTAGCGTGCCGCAGTCAACGCTCGAAGGACTAAGGTTGTGATGAAGGACTTCGACTTTCTCGACGAGGCAGTGCGCGTAGGGCTGGGGATCGCGATGCTTCCCGCGTTTTGCTGTATCGAGCCGCTTCGCACGAAGCGTCTCGGGCGCGTGCTTCCGGAGTGGTGCTCGCCAGAGACCCCGCTACACGCGGTCTATCCGAGCACGCGCCATCTGTCGCCCAACGTCAAAGCGTTTCTCGACCAACTTCGCGATCAGATGACAAGACCGAGCCGAGGGTAATCTCTCTCGTGTTGGATGGGCCAACTACGAATCGGTGCGGCGTAGGTCCAGTGGAGCATCGCAACCCCTGGCTGCGCCTGCGCACGGCACGTGATTGACGCCAGTCAGTGTGTCAGCTTCCAAAAAAAGTGACCCGAAGCGCTTGACATATTGCACGCCGCCATTATCAGTTTGAGCATCAACATCATATCAGCATTCACCAGTCTAACCCTTCGCGTCGAAGCGAGGGGTATAGAGTGGCTAGAGTAGCCGCTGGGTTGGCATGACCCAACCACACCAGGCCGGGCCCATCAATGGGACCCGGCCCGTTACTTTTGTCGTGGCGTTGAAGGCGTACCGGGCGCAGATAGGAAGCGTGCTGGGTTGACAGATGCAGGAGGCGTGGCCACGACGTGAACACGCGGCGTCGTTTCGGCGCGGTCCCCCATTTCATGCAGGCCACCGGGTGGCGCCGCTTGCACGACATAGGAGGTGAAATTATGCGAACATCCGTAGTGTTTGTCGTTGGATTCAGGCCTGAGCAACGCGAACGGCTGGTGCGTGCCCTGAACAGTTGGGGGGTGAGGTGTGTTGTCACCACAGACGAATGTGGGTTACTACAGTCCCTGTGGCCAGCGATGGCTGGCGATCGACTCGAGGCTAGGCCTAGCCTGCTGGTCGCCGACGGCACCTGCATGAGCGAAACCGGGCTCGACGTTCTCAACGCCCTCGGCCCCTCCGTGAATGTGATGGTCACCTACGACGCCGAGAAACTACTGGGATTCGAGCTCGTGCTGCAATGGCTCCGGCAGCGCCTGGGTGTCGCCGAAGCACTGCCCGAATCGGAGCCGCTGCAGGCTCACGAGTATCCATCGTTGGCATCGAGCGTGCCACAGATGGAGCAGGAAGTTACCCGCTCCTATTCGTCATCTGTTCGATGAACGGCTGGCGCTTGCAGGCGTCCGCCCAATGGTCGCGGGTAGGCATCGCTGGCCTGTTGCCACTCGGATGCGTATTCCAAAGCAACGCGGGCGCCTGACCTCTGCAGTTCGCCCTCGTTGATCCCCCATCGACTGACGCCCACCTTCTCGGCGAGCGCCGCCTGGTCCAGCCCCGCGTCCTGCCGACGTTGGCGAATCAAGCCCGCCGCAGGACAGACCCGTTCGCGCGGGTGCCCCATTGCGGCAACGGGCACTTTCTGCTTCGGTGGCGAAACTCCTTCCGCCGCTCGTGGATATACGACCCCATGGCGTCCCGTTCACTCCCACGACTCCTCCAGGAAATCCGCGCCTGTGACCACTGTGCGGCGGAGCTGCCCCTCGGTCCTCGGCCCGTCGTGCAGTGGAAGAAGAGACCTCCCATCGTCATCATCCGTCAGGCACCCGGCGCGAAGGTCCACCAGTCCGGGATACCTTGGGACGACGCTTCGGGAGATCACCTCCGACAATGGATGGGAGTGGACCGAGACGCCTTCTACGACGCCTCACGGTTCGGTCTCATGCCCATGGGCTTCTGTTACCCTGGCAAGAAAGGCGGCGGCGACGCACCCCCAGATCCCCGTTGTGCTCCTCGGTGGCATGAGCCCCTCCTGCGCCACACCGCCCCCGAAGCCCTCATCCTGCTCGTTGGCAACTGCGCCCAACGCCACTACCTTGCAGGCCGCGCCGAGCAGACACTGACCGAGACCGTACGCCACTTCGAACGCTTCCTTCCCAAGTACTTTCCGCTCCCTCACCCGAGCTGGCGCTCGAAGATCTGGATGAAGGAGAACCCTTGGTTTGCCCGCAACGTTCTGCCTCAACTACGCCGGGAAACGCGGTTCCGACTCGATGGGTGACGCCCGTGGGTGGTTGCAAGTTTCTAGTTGTGTCACTTCACGACGTTCCTCAGTGGTGGCGCGCAGCTGAGAGTCGAGGCGCTTGTACATGCCCGTGGAGACTGGATTGTCCAAGTCCGCATGCAAGTTGCAGTAGTCTTTGCCTCGCAGGAAGATCTTGGTGCAGGCGGCGGCCACGCAACCGGAGGCAAAGCCCTGACCACGGAGGTGTTTCGCTCGCATGTTCGTTCTGCTCGACCAGCTAGAGGCGGGTTGGCCGCCGGTCTATGCCACATACACGGTCTTGATGTTGACGAACTCGAGGATGCCGTACGGGCCGAGCTCACGTCCGAACCCCGAACGTTTGATGCCACCGAACGGAAGACGTGGGTCCGATCGAACCTGGTCGTTCACGAACGCGCAGCCCACCTCCAGATGATCGCGAGCGAGCTGTCGCGCCCTGCCGATATCGCTCGAGAAGATGGCACCACCGAGTCCAAACGAACTTTGGTTGGCGAGTTCGAGGGCGTGGCGCTCGCCGTCCGCTCTCGTGATCGCGGCCACGGGACCGAACAGCTCTTCGTCGAACGCAGGCATCCCGGGCGTCACGTCTGAAAGAACGGTCGCCGGATAGAACGCGCCTGAACCCTCGGGCACAACCCCACCCACGCGTAGCGAGGCTCCCTGCGCGATGCTGCGCCGTACCTGGTCGTGCAGCTCGTCACGCAGGTCAGCGCGCGCCATCGGTCCGAGCGTCGTCGCGGGATCCAACGGGTCGGCCATCACGATTGCTCCCATGCGCTCGGTCATACGCTCACAGAACGCATCGTACAGCGGGTCGACGACGATGAAACGCTTGGCGGCGATGCAGCTCTGGCCGTTATTAATCATGCGTGCCTTGACGCAGACGTCGACGGCCGTGTCCAAGTTGGCGTCCGCGAGGACGACGTAGGCATCGCTGCCGCCGAGCTCCATGACACACTTCTTGAGTTGGGACCCGGCCTGCTTCGCCACTTGTTCGCCCGCAGCCGTGCTACCCGTCAGTGTCACCGCAGCCACTGCTGGGTGGGCGATGAGGTCCGTCGCTCGCTTGGAATCGATCAGCACAGTCTTTACCAAGTCCGTCAGTGCAGGCACCTGCTCGCACACCCGTTCGATCGCAAGTGCCGAACCAGGCACGTTGGAGGCATGCTTGAGCACCAGCCCGTCACCCGCCATCAGTGCGGGCGCCGCGCAGCGAAAGAACTGCCATAGCGGGAAGTTCCAGGGCATCACCGCGAGTACCAACCCGAGTGGCGTGAAGGCAACGAAGCTCTCCCGGGCGTCGGTCTCGATCAGGCGATCCGCCAGGTAGTTTGGGCCCTGATCTGCATAGTGGTCACAGGCCCACGCGCACTTGTCGACTTCGCTCTTGGCCGCGCTGATTGGTTTGCCCATCTCCCGCGTCATGAGCTCCGCGAGTCGTTCTTTCTCGTCGCGGAGCACCTGGCCGAGCGCGCGAAGCGCTGCGCTGCGCGCGGACATCGGCTCCTTCGCCCACGCTGCCTGAGCGCTCTGGGCGGCGCTCAGCTTGCGCGACAGCTCATCGTCGGTGGTGACCGGGTGGGTGGCGACCACGTCGCCGTTGCGCGGGTCTATTGCTTGTTGGAATGGCATGGGTTCTCTTGTTGATAAGGCGCGTAGGCCATCAGCGCTACCCTGGTTATTCGAGCACCATGGCCCATGCGGAGCACTGTGTCATCGACCGCGGCACTTCAGAGCTCCTTCATGGCCAGCGCCTCGCGGACCTTGATTGATAGCTTCGACCGCGTGAAGGGCTTGTGTAGGAAATGCACCCCTTCGGCGAGCACGCCGTGGTGTCCGATGACATCACTGGTGTAGCCGGACATGTACAAGACCTTGAGGTTCGGGTACAGCTCCTGCAGACGTGCGTACAGTTGCCGACCATTGAGTCCAGGCATCACCACGTCGGTCAGCAGCAGGTCAACCGATTCCTTCTTGACGTCGACAAGGGCTAGGCACTCATCTGGGCTTGCTGCTGACAAGACCTGGTAGCCAAGCGACGGCAGGATCTTGTCCAGCAGGGAACGTACCGCATTGTTGTCTTCGACGACGAGTATCGTTTCGCTGCCACCCACAATCGGCTCCGACAGGGTGCTAGCGTCGGACTCGCCGGCGCTCGCTAGCGGCGGCAGCAGGATCGTGAAGGTGCTCCCTCGTCCAGGCTCCGACTCGACACTAATCGAGCCGCCGTGCTGCTTTATGATTCCGTATGTCGAGGCAAGCCCCAGTCCCGTGCCCTTGCCAACCTCTTTGGTGGTGAAGAAGGGCTCGAAGACTCGGCTCATCGTTTCCTGGTCCATCCCTACGCCCGTATCGCTGACGCTCAGCATCACGTAGGGACCGGGGACCAAGGTAGAATCCTCCGTGGCCCGAGCCGCATCGAGGGTCAGGTCTGCCACTTTGATGCGGAGGACGCCTCCCTCTGGCATGGCGTCCTGGGCGTTGACCGCGAGATTGACCAGCACTGCCTCGAGCTGCCCAGCGTCCGCACGCGTCCGCCCGAGAGACATCGCAAGGTCGAGCTCGATGGTGACGTCCTCGCGAATGGTGCGACTCAGGATGCTCATCGCTGATCGGGCGACGTCGCGAAGGTCGACCGATCTCAGCTCGATGATTTGCTTTCGACTGAAGGCGAGAAGTTGACGCGTAAGGGCCATCGCCTGCTCCGCTGCTCGCTCGATTTCCACGACGTCCTGAACTAGTGGATCATCTGCGGGGAGCGACACTCGAACGAACTCCGCGAATCCTCTGATCGGCGTCAACAGGTTGTTGAAGTCGTGGGCAATTCCCCCTGAGAGCAGGCCTACGGACTCCATCTTCCCCGACTGAAGGAGCTGCTGCTCGAGGCGCTTCTCGCTCGTAACGTCCCGAGCGATGCCGATGAATCCGATCAGGTCTCCACTGTCGCTGTGCATCGCCGTCACTGTCAACGACACAGTCAGATGCGACCCGTCGCGACGCACGTAGGTCCATTCACGCGTATCAGTCTCTCCGCGTCTGGCCCGTTGAATCAGGACTTCGAGACCGGGCTGCACCCCCTGCTCCTTCGCACGTGCAACAATCTGATTCCAGTCATGGAAGCGCAGCGGTGTGGCAATGTCGACCAGCTCCGCTGCACTGTACCCGAGCATCAACTCCGCGCCTTCGTTTGCCACCTCGATCGTGCCGTTCGGTGCCATCGCGATGATCGAATACGCCGTGGCTGCTCGTAGGACTGAGGCAAACCGCTCGTTCGCGATTCGGATTGCATCCTCGTTGCGCTTGCGGGCGGTGATGTCACGCAGAGACTGGATGGCCCCAATCACACCACCTTCGGTGTCGTAGAGAGGGGCAGCGGTTGCCAACATGTAGCGCTGGGAGCCATCGCGGCCTTGCAAGTACCCTTCTGCAATGGTTCGCCCTGACTCCCGCTTGAAGTAAGCGTACGACGCTTCGACCTCGCGCACCGGATGAATCACCAGGTCTGCCAAGATAGGGCGCCGGCTACCGTAAAGAGGAACCGCATACTCGTAGTCGCCTTTGCCCAGCATGCCGCTTCCGTTTTCGTCGACTGCTCTCACCCCTGTCAGCTGCTCCATCGCACGATTCCAAGCGATGACTTTGCCGTCCCCATCGATGGCGAGCGTTGCGTCCGGAAGAAAATCGATGATCTGACCGAGGCGGGTTTCCGACTCCCGCAGCTTGCTGTGCAGCTCCAGCTGCCCCCTAACCTGCTCCCGTAGTTTCTGATTCGCCTGCTTCAACTCGTTGGACCGGTCTTCGACGCGCTTTTCGAGAAGGTCACCAGCGGCTTTGAGCTCGGCGTTGCGCATTTCCAGCTGCTGTTGCGCACGCCTCAAGGCTAAGTGTGTACCCACACGTGCCAGAACCTCCGCCGCGCGCACTGGCTTGCTCACGTAGTCCACCCCACCCAGCTGAAAGGCCCGGCACTTCTCATCTTCGTCGTCGAGCACGCTCAGGAAGATGATGGGCGTGGCGCGTGTTGTATCCTCGGCCTTCAGTTGTTCGCAGACTTCGTAGCCGCTCATTCCCGGCATTTGGATATCCAAGAGGATCAAACCCGGCGGCCGTCGGCGGGCGCTCCGAATGGCCAGTTCGCCGCTGGCAGCCAGTCGTACCCGATAGCCCGCGTTGCCGAGTACTTCCTCCAGCAATTCCAGGTTATCCAGCGTGTCATCGACGACGAGGATCTCGTCAGGGTTCGAGGTAATGACCGCCTCCTCCTTGGTGTTGGCGTCCAAGCGCAGGGCTTGGCCCCTTCGGGCTATTGTGATGCGCCGGCTGACACACTGTCCAAAATGACCAACAGCTCACGATAGCGCAGATTTGAAACCAGGTCACGCAGACCGTCTGCTAGCACCGAATCAAATGACGCGATGCGTTCAATTACCTCGAGGGACATCACGCGATCGAGCAACTCCGCGCTAGTGATCAGCTCGGCCAGGAGCGGTGCCGGCAAGCGCGCTAGCGCGCCCACATCGACGGAGCTTTGGGGCTCCGGATCGCACGTGTCAACGCTGGAGCCAAAGTCGAGCCGCGTGCCGAGGTGTTCCTTCAAGGCACTTAATACGTCCGCTTCCGAACATGGCTTCCGGATGAAGCCATCGAAGCCTGAGGCAAGGATCAGCTGCCTCTCCTCCTCGAGCGCATGTGCGGTCAGAGCGATGATCTTGGTCCCATGGCCCTTGCGCTGGGCTCGAATCGCTCGCGTCGCCTCCAGGCCGTCCAGCACAGGCATGCGAATATCCATGAAGATGAGATCGGGCTGGAAGTCCGAGAACGCGCGCACCGCCTCCTGTCCGTTGGTGACCACGAGCACGGACGACGGCAGCGGCTCGAGCAACCGGCGCATTAGTCTCCGCGACTCCGAGTGGTCCTCGGCAACCAAGATGCGGACGGGGGCTTGTCCTGGCTTCAGGCGAACCAGGTGTTTTTGCGCTAGCACCATTTGTGTCCTGGGTGCGGGCTGTGTCATCGCCTCGAGCTGAAAGTGAAAGCGAGTTCCGCGCCCCAGGTAACTCTCTAGGTGTAACTTGCCGCCCATCAGCTCCACGTATTCCCGACACAAGGCCAGGCCGAGCCCAGTGCCCGTTTGAGCCACCTCATGCTCTTGCAGGCGCACAAAGGGAGAGAATACCCGGGCTTGGTCTCCCTCCGGAATACCGGGTCCTGTGTCCTCTACTTCGAACAGCAGCGAAGCATGGTCGGGCGACTTCCAACCTACGACCGAGGCTTTCAACAAGACGCCGCCCGTGTTGGTGTACTTGATGGCGTTGTCCACCAGATTCAGAAGCACCTGCCCCAGTTTTCGGGCGTCTCCGCTGATATACCGCGGCAGATTGGGACCTTGCTCGAGGGAGAAGGACAAACCCTTCTGCTCCGCTTTGACATTCATCAGAGATCTGGTTTCTTGCAAGGTTTGGTACAAGTCGAACGTCGCCTGTTCGGCGGTCAGGCGCCCCGCTTCGATCCGCGCGATCTCGAGCACGTCGTTGATCGTCTTCAAGAGCTTCTCACCGCTTCGTGCGATGATTTCCAGGCTCTCCGCTTGTGAGGGCGTCACGTCTGGGGCGTCCATCAACAATCGGGAGAAGCCGAGTACGGCGTTCAGTGGGGTGCGCAACTCATGGCTCATGTTGGACATGAAGGCGCTCTTGGCTTGGTTCGCTCGTTCTGCCTCTTGCTTGGCGGCAAGCAGCTCGGCCGTGCGCTCATCGACCCGTGCCTCGAGCTCGTGGTTGGCCTGTCTCAAAACCGCGTCGCGCTGTTCAATTTGACCGAGCATGGCATTGAAGGCGTCCGCCAAAACGTCGATCTCCGCGATTCCGCTCTTCTTCGCGCGTTCGCCTGAAACGGCGTCAGCAACCGACATACGTCGAGCCACTGCCACGAGGTGGAGCACGGGAGTGGTGATGATCCGCCTCAGCGACGCGGACACCAGTAGCGCCAACACCAACGACGCAGCGAGGACCCCGATCACGATGGCCGTTGCTGCAGCGGTCCGCCGACGCAACCTTTCCTGTCCGATGCGCAGTGCCGCATGCCCCACAGTCTGGCCCGAGGCGACGATGACCGAGTGAGTCCACAATGCGTCACCGCGAAAGAACGATCGGCCCGCCCACACGTTCGGCGGGGGAAAGTCCGCAGGGTCACCGGATCGCGTGTAGCTTGCAAAGACCGACCCGGTGTCGTCCAGAATCGCTGCAGCTACCACCGACGGGTGGCTGGCCAGCACAGCGAGGTTGCTGTTGGCGGCGTCAGGATCTCGAAAGGCCAACGCGTATGCCGAGCGGTTGGCGACAATCTCGCAGAGCGTTTCCGCCTCCAGAACCAGAGCGCGGCGGTTCTGCGCGATATCATAGAAGAGCAGAGAGGCATAGCCGATGAGCAGAGTGGAGCTCACAGTGGCCATGACGACTAGCGTCACCCGCGAGCGGATGGATCGAACCCGCGCGAACCGCCCCAGGATCATCGGTGGACCTCCCGGGCTAGCTCGAGCAACTTGGCGCTGAGTTTCAACCCTTTCTTGCTAGCTGACCGCTGGTTGACATCGAAGCGGAGGCGATCGTCGATTGCAACGAACGCGATGACCCCACCCGCATTGACGAAGCCCCCCGCGTCGCTGATGGTGAGGGTCGCCGTATCCTCGTAGCGTTTGAGCAAGGTTGACACGTTCTCCTGGTAAGCTGCCGGAATGTAGAGCGCGTCGCAGCGTGCAGGTGGCTTTGCGCGGACTGAGACGTGGCGGGCCAGAATCGTTTGGGCGTGCACGGTCCGCCCGTCCAACGTGCTCAGCATTCGATCGCCGGCTTCCGACTCGCCGAAAACACAGAACGCTAGTTGTGTGTCTGGGCGAGCCCACCTCACCAGGTTGAGGAAGTGGAACGTGTAGGCCGCCTTGAGCGCGCTGAGTTTGGCGACGCTGTCGGCACGAACGGGCAAAGACAGCCCTGTCCCCGTCAGGAACACCAAAATGAGTGAAAACCAGGCGTGAACGACACGGTGAGTCGGAGTGTTGAGGCGTGCGGAGAAGCGCTTCTCCTGTTGGAATGACGACGACCTCAATGTCTCACCGAGACTTCGATGCCGACTTCCCGAGGCCGTGAGCGTGTGCTTTGCGAGGGGCGGTAGCGTCGGTCCGTGAGGTTCTTGCCCCAGACCTCGACGCTCCCGTCGAGCCCCGTGCCAAGTTCAAGTGACTTGCCAATCATGGCATTGAGCAGAGCGTAAGTCTGACGGAACCTCGCGGGCGTATCGGGCAGTAGAGTTTGGTCGAAGACCAAGTGGGTTCCAGCGGCGAGATAGATGTCCCGCAGCTCACCACTCGACACATCATAGCGAGTCCACAGGTTCGCCAAGTGCGGCGCGCTCATCTGCAGTGGGGCGCCGTGGAACAGGGCCACTTCCTTGTAGCCTGGCGCGGACGGACCCGCAGCGAGAATGCGCGCGTCCTGGCCGGAGTGCTCTACGATTCGAGCGTAGTTGTAGCTGTAAGAGAGATAGGTTTGCCAATCATCGATTGGCGACAGGGTGGCATCCAGCTCGAAGCCGGAGCAGCGCTGCTCACCGCTCTGCTGGCGGGTGAACACCTGCTGCCCGATGGATGCGTCCAGTTCCGCGACCTCGTATAGAATATCCGTGTTGCGCACATCAAACACCGTCGCCGTGCCAGACAGACGGCCGTTGAACAGGTCGAACTTGGTTCCTACGTCGAAGCCCCGTCCCGTCGTCGGTCGGGCCGGACGAGTCTCGACGTTGCGCTCCTGCAGCATCACCGCAGCCGGTACGAAGGACTCGGAGTACGTGGCGAACAACGACCAACCGCTGGAGAGTGCGTATAGGACGCCGTATTGTGGCGTGTACCTGTGCGCTCGAAACTCCCGATCGCTGTCGGTCGTTAGACTCTCCGCAACTGTCAGACGTACGCCCGAGAGCATCAGGAGTCGCGAGTCGAAGAATCCGAGCGTTGTGCCCGCGAAGGCGGCCCGATCGCGAAACCGTGTGGGGCGGCTGGCCAACGGCGGGATACTCGACAGCGGTAAACTGGCGCGGTCCCAGGTGGTCGGATCGCGCAGGTCCCAATTCGGAAGCGGCGATGCAACGGGACCATACTGCGGGTCGTTTGGCGCCTGGTCCGCAACGGCGTCGAACTCTCGTAGGTTGTATTGTGCACCCAGGAGCAGCCGCAGGCTCCCGAAACCGAAACCGTACCGACCCGTCGCGTCTAGCCCAAAAGTGTCTTCGGAGTTGGAGTAGGTTTGACGCCGGAAGCGCCTGCCCTGGCTGAAGGGTAGGTCGTTTGCCAGGCCGAAGTTCCCCGTGAAAACTGCGCCAATCTCGTGGTTTTGGTGCGCGTACGCAGCCCGCAGGTCCCAGTGCTCATCGGCTGCGACATCCAGAGTTGCGGACACGCTGTTGGTGTCGGAGTTGCGAAAATCGTTGGTGGCCAGACCGTTCCAGTCGTCAGGCAAGCCGGGGACCGCGACCCCGCTGAGGTTCGGATCCTCCGAGGTGGGCACGACGCCACTTTGCCGACCATAGCCTGGCTTCTGCATCAGCTGAGGCGACTCACGCTTTCGGTAGAGCTCGTGCTTGACCGTTAACGTCGCCGATTGACTGGGTTGCCAGCGCAATGCAGACGCGAGAGCGAAAGAACGTGCGTCGTAGGGCTTCCAGTAATGGATGTCTTGATCTGCCGAGGAGACGACGCGGAACAGTAAACCCCTCAACAGAGGTCCAGTAACATCCCCCTCGAAGCGCCTCGAGCCATAGGAACCAAACCGGAGTTTCGCGTAGGATCCGAAGTCGGGTTGCGGGGTTTTGGTGATCACGTTCACGATGCCGCCCGGAGCTAGCTGGCCGTACAGGAACGATGCCGGGCCTTTGACGATTTCGAGGCGACTTACGTTCGTGAACTCGAATATCGGCGGGCCGTGGAAACCGTCTCGCAGAGTCTGTACGGCATTGGGTGAAGAACCGATGGCGAAACCCCGAATGGCCAGGTTGGCGTTGCCTTCGTTGAAGTCGTTGCTGCGGTACGTCACGCTGGGAGCGTACGTCGCCACGTCGAAAATCGTCACTGCCTTCTGATCTTCGATGAAGCGCGAGGTGAACACCTGAATGGGGAAGGGGAGTTCCTTGATCGGGGTGTCGAGGCGTGAACCCGTCACCGAAGAGAAAGCCTGGTATCCACGGTCCTGGCGGGTCGAAACGTCGAACGGAGAGATCCGTACTTGCATCAGCTGCTCGAGGCTGAGTTGATCCAATTCGGACGTCACGTCTTTCGCGTCGTCAGCTCTCGCCTCCCCGGGCGCTCCAAGCACGACTCCCTGCAGAACGACGAGGAGGAGCAGCTCCACCGGCCGCCGCACGCATGCGCCGATTCGCACTACCTGCTTGGACAGTTGACGACACGCACACTGCTCTGAGGATTGCATCCAGGTCTCCTAGTTAACCGTCGCGTTCTCCGAGGGGACAATACCCGAACCAGGACCAGCCTGCAGTGGCGGAAGTCGCTGGACTGCTGACGCGGTTCGAGCGCAGCGGACGCAAAAACCGCGCCCCCTCGCGGCGCGCATCCCCGGCACGGCTCGCAACGTGGACAGTTGTGGAGTTGTGTGGCCGGTGCTCGCGGGGCGGCGCATGTCAGGTGAACATCGGGAGCCCGAGGCCCGTTTCTTGGGCTTGTGGCCTTGAAGAGCTGAAAGACGTTGAAACCTTTGGGTAGTGGAAGACGAATCTTGGTCCCCAGCTTGCGTGATACGGGCCCGGGGCTACGAACCGAAGAAGGCGTGCCACGAGGATGTACCCCCCCTACCGGGCTCATGATTGATCACAAGTCCGGCTCCTTCAGCACCTGATAGAACGCTTCGCCCGTAGCGAGCTTTTCGTAGCCTCTGCCCAGGGTTTGCCAGCCCGGCTCACCGTTTTGGGAGAGGTGGCCTCCGAGTCGAGCCATC
>JBNKUV010000023.1:0-2274 GCA_050298815.1 Polyangiaceae bacterium | reverse complement strand
GGTGCCAAGATGTCGTCGAGCGCCAACACGGGCTGCATCCTAGCACTCTTTGGTGTGGCGCGGCACGAGCGGCGAGCCGAAGCGCTCCAACGCCCGCAGGCGGCGGGCTTGGGGCTGCGCGCACCCTCTGCGCCACGCTCTTCTGGTGCGGAGGGTGTTTGGCTTCTCGCGTCGGTAGCGTGTCACAGATGCTGCGCGATGGGAGCTGCGCCCGCCGCCTGCGGGCCTTGGAGGTCTCATGTCGTCAGCTCACAACACCGCTAGTCCACATCGCTCCCTCACGCTCAAGCAGCGTGCAAGGGCATTCCGCCATCATCCTACGAGCTCGGAAGCGCTTCTGTGGTCGTTGATTCGGCGCAAGCAGCTCCTCGGCATCCAGTTTTCGGCGGCAGGTGGTCGTCGGCGATTTCATCGTGGACTTCATGGCCTCGTCTCGGCGCGTCATCGTTGAAATCGATGGAGGGTACCATCAGCGTCGGGTCAGCTTGGATGCGAAACGGCAGCGTAAGCTGGAGCAGGCGGGGTTGCGGGTGGTGCGGCTTGAGGATGAGCTCGTGTCGAAGCAGCCCTTGGTGGCCGTGGGGCGGATTGCCGAGGCGTTGCGGAAGGGATAGGCAGCGTGGCTGCCGGACGAGCACGCACGGCCCCACACGTCACTTGCCCCGGCCGCCCGGCAGCGAAGTACGCGCCCTCGGCCCATCGCATATTGGTCCTTTATGCGATGCGGCCTGCTGCACACGGCTTGCTCGGTCACATGACGGCGATGGGTGAATCGCCTGGAGCGTCACTGCCGTCGCAAGCCCTGCGCCGCAGCCTCCCTCGCTCGCTCAACATAACCGAAGGTTATGTTGACTTCGGCCGGCTCGGCTGGGGCTCAACAGGAGCGTCGCGGGGCGCTCGGCCCGCCCGCCCCCCGTGTGTAGCGGACCGGCCGCCGCTGGCCACGACCCAGCCGCCGCCTGGGGCTGGCGAGGCCCACGGCAGCCCCTTGCTCCAGCCTACTTCCTCAGCCGTGCCTGGGCTTCGCGTTTCACCTCACCGGCACGGTAGAGGCGATCAACGAATGTCGAAAAATCATTGGTCAAGCCATCACAGTCTTCGATTGCCCCTTGGGGATTGCCCAGCTTCAGGCGCGCAATGGCGCGGAGCAAGTGTGCGGACTCAAGGTAGTACTCGTCGCGATGCTGATGCTCAAGCTCGATGCAGCGGTCGAGCTCTGCTTCGGCTCGCGCTGCTTCATTGAGTTCGAGGTTCCACAACCCCGAGAAGTAGAAGAAGGCTGGCTCCTGGGGGGAAAGCTGTTGAGCCCTCGTCACGTCTCCGATTGCTCCCGCGGTGTCGCCCACCAGTGTCCGCGTAAAGGCACGCTCGTAGAACGGTCTCGCATCGGTCGGATGAGCGGCTATCACCTTCTCACAAAGCTTGAGGCACTCGTCATACTTCTTGTCGTCCTTGAGCTGGTGGATCGCGTCCAATTGGTCTTCGATGTCCTCCATGTCACCCTTTCAGGTTGCTAGTTCACCGAATTCCCGCCGCATCGCTGAGACACGAAGCCCCGTGCACAGTCCTCGACCGTTCGGCGCGGTCCAGTCATTCTCCGGTTCGTTCTCGTTCGCTTTCCGGTCAGCAGCTGGCCACAAAGGTCTCTGGCGGCCTTCCACTCTGCTCGACAGTCATCTGACATCTCATCCGGCACTGGGTCGCCTCGGCTCGCATCGCGACACATGTCAGCAAAGTCGTCGATAGCATCGCTTACCGCGGCTCGACATTCCGGGATCAGATAGCACAGCAGCGCGCCGAGGATTCCGCCGGCCCCGACTGCGGCCCCTGGCCCCAACCCAGGAACAACGAGTGGTGGCGCAGCCTGCGTACCCGTTGGATCCGTCGCATTTACAGGATCGCCGTTGGCGTATGCATAGTGGTTCGTCCCCGCATCAAATCGCACCGGATCCTTGCTCGTCCACCTCCCCACCTGCGGATCATAATCCCTCGCGCCAAACCTTGTTAACCCAGTATCCGAATCAAACAGTCCACCCGCGAACCCCACCGTCAAACCATCGGGGTCTCCGGTAATCACGGTTCGCTCACCGAATGCCGAGTAGGTGGCTTCGAGCAACACGTCCGTGTCGTCTTCGACGTTGACCACGAGCCTGGGTGAGCCCAGCTGGTCGCTGATCACGCGATACACGTCGTCCGCCGCATTCACCACGAAGTCCGGCGTGTGCTCTCGCGAGGCGTACACGTAGTGGTAGAGGAGGTTCCCGCTGCCGTCGA
>JBNKUV010000022.1:0-1835 GCA_050298815.1 Polyangiaceae bacterium | reverse complement strand
GCCACTCCGATCGACCCCAAGTCCGTAGAGCGGGTGATGCCGACGAGGATCGTCTTCGAGAAGCTCTCCCACCAACTTTCAGGTGAGCGGTACGTCAGCACCACTTTGGCGTTGGGGTAGACGTCGATCAATTGACGCCAGTAGTGGGCCGAAGGCCAATCAACGCAGGACTGGTAACCCGCAAACAGCTCGCTCCAGCTGACTGCGGTGCCTGCAGCCACCGCCCTCCAAAGACGTTTCTGCTTCGGGTCGTTGTTGACTTCTCTCATGTGATGGCAACGCCCGAACCCGAGCATATTCAGCGCCTCGCGCATGGAATCCGTGCCCGTCCGACCGAAGCCTGTCCCAATCACCGTCAGCGCCATGCCGGCATCTTAGCAAGTTTTGCTTTGATCCAAAGGATCCTGAAACCGCGATACGCCTGTTGCCGGACGAGATGAACTCGAGGCTCACCGGTGCCAGCGACCGAGACGACGTGTACTTCGTGTCAGACTTGGAGGTTCCAAAGCCGAGTTCAACGCTATACACTCCCTGTTCCCAGAGGACGGAGCGACCGATGTGTGACGAGATAACCGAAGCGGAAAACGAAGCCTTTCTCAGTGCCCGCATCACGCGGCGCCAGGCCAATCTCGGTGCCGGCGCGACGCTGGCCGCACTGGTCGCCGGCTGCAAGTCGTCCTCAGCCCCAAGGGAGGCTGATCCGATGCCGGCAGTAACGACACCCCACGCAACGACATCGCACCGCACCGATCCCACCGCCACGAATCCCACCGCCACGAAGCAGGCTGTTTCGAACGAGCCAGAGGCGTCTGATACCGGGACGAAACTCGCCACCATCAGCCGCATGGTTGCAATCGAAACGCCGGACGGCGAGGCAGAGGCATTCTTCGTCGCTCCCAAGAGCGGCAAGCACCCCGGCGTGCTCTACTGGCCAGACGTTGCGGGCTTGCGCGATGCCTTCAAAAAGATGGCCACGAGGCTTGCCAGTCAGGGGTACGCGGTTGTTCTCGTCAATCCGTATTATCGTTCTTCGAAGCTACCCATCCTCACCACTTTCTCCGAATGGCGAACCGAGGAAGGCAAAGCCAAGATCGGACCGATGCGAGAGGTGCTGACCGCCGAGCGTGTCGCGAGTGACGGCGCTGCATTTTGCACGTGGCTTGACCAACAGCCCGAGGTGGACAGGGGCAAGAAGCTAGCCACAGCGGGTTACTGCATGAGCGGGCCATTCACCTTTCACACGGCAGCAGCAGCTCCCTCCCGGGTGGGAGTATTGGCATCTTTCCATGGCGGCGGGCTCGTCAGCGATGACGAGAACAGCCCTCACATGCAGCTATCGAAACTGAAAGCAGCGGCCCTAGTGTGTATCGCCGAAAACGACGACACGCGGCAGCCCGAGGCCAAAACGGTGCTGATGAATACCGCGAAAGCCGCGAAAGTGACTGCCGAGGTGGAAGTTTACCCAGCGCAGCACGGGTGGTGCGTCATCGATTCCCCGGTCTACGACCGGGCCCAGGCTGAACGTGCTTGGGCACGTTTGTCAGCCACGCTCGAGGCGCATCTCTAGCCGCGGCACCGACCTCCAGCCAGTGACCTGGATGGCATCAATTCACGGTGAGACGTCATTCATCTCATCCCGAGGCGGGTTCGAGCCGGTCGACGGCTCAGGCTCACTGATGCTCAGCGTCGCCGTCTCACCGGCAAGTTCGACGATCCGGCAGGGCAATTGCCGACGACCTTCTTCAGCACGGTCGACAGTTCCGGCAAGCTCGAAGGCGAACTACGATTCGTCTCGGGCGGCAACGGCGGACGCGAAGTCGTCGCGGCTCCCGGCC
>JBNKUV010000021.1:0-14578 GCA_050298815.1 Polyangiaceae bacterium | reverse complement strand
GCCGAACGAATCCTGGACGGCCCAGCAAATGCGTGACGCCACGCCGTTCGAGTATGGGCCCCAGTTCATCATCCGGGATCACGACAACAAGTTCGGCGCCAGCTTCGATCGCGTTGCAGAAGGTGCCGGCGTCTGCGTCGTCAAGACAGCGATCCGCGCCCCGCTGATGAACGCCGTGTGCGAGCGCTTCGTCGGAAGCGTCCGTCGCGAGTGTCTCGATCACATCATCATTCTTGGCGAAACGCATCTTCGCGCGGTGCTCGATGAGTATGTCAGCTACTTCAATCGATCCCGACCCCATCAGGGACTCGAGCAACGTATCCCGCTGTCATCGACGACGCGCGATGACCCGACGACTCCAAAGATCGTCCAGCGTTCCGTTCTCGGCGGGCTTCACCATGACTATCGCTCGGCGGCATGAGCTGCGGATGAGTGTCTGGCGTCACGATGCAAGCGATGCTCGTGAGTGCCCTTCGACCCAACGCTCTCGCGCGCACCGCCAGGCGTCGACATTGAGCGTCAGAGAGCCTCAGCCGCCGCCCCCGGAGCTGCTCACGCCGCACTCGGTTCTCCTCCAACAGATAGTCGACGACCTGCTGCTGGCTGCGGTTGAGCCAACCGACAATAGTCAGCACCCAGAGTTGCAGGATGAGCGCGTTCATTGCAGGGAGCGTAGTCGGCTGGACCGCGCCTCGACACAGGCCACGAAACGCTCGAATATGCCACGGGATTTTATCGGGCCGAGTTTTGGAACACTACGGGCAAGGCGACTTCGTACGGTTAGCACAGCGAACAGCGAACACTGTGCGGTCGCACAACCCGGACGTGTGGGTGCGCTGGGCGCGCCTGGACGTGTCAGTGGCAAGGCTCGCCTGACCGAGATGAGTTAGCGGGCTGCGCGGATCGCGAGCGTGACGATGACACAGATCACCTTCAGGGCGGAGCTGGGACGATAGCGGCGGTTGGCACATCGGTTGCATCACGAGGGCCGCAAAGGCTCCGGCCTGTGTTCACAAACTCAAGAAAGGGCGAACCGATGCTCAATCACTTCGGTGCATACATTCGAAAAACAACAGCCATGATGTGTGTGGCCGCCACGGGGCTCTCGGCAAGCGTTGCTGGAGCGGCCGCCGACGACCATGCTGCATTCAAGGACAGCTACCAGTCGGTGCAGATGTTCAACGCGACCCCAGGGACCATCTATCTCTGGACCAACGGGACCGCGACCATCAGCTCGAGCAGTGATGTGGACTACATCACCCTCATGTGCCGCGGGGACAAGGTGAAAACGGCGAGTATCACCTTCAAAGACAGTGATGGGGACCTGGATATTAAGGTCTACGATCTCGATGGTAAGTCTCTTGGTGGCGGTACCAGCACGACCAACAACGAGACGGTCAACGTTGCCAGCAAGAACCTCACGGGTGTAGTGATCAAGGTCTACGGATATCAGGGCGCTACTAACAAATACTCGCTGTCCAACCCTTGCTGAACTAGCGTTGCCACCAGCTGAGACCCAGAGGAGCTGATATGAAAAGAGTGATTGTACGGGGGGCACTGCTCCTATCCGTAGCCGCGTTTGGTTGGTGGTGCGGTAGCGCTGAGCCGGATGAAGACGCCCCCAAGGTATCCTCATCCGGTGAGCAGCGTCCTGCGCGGACGTCCCAGACTCAGGTCATCAAGCACTTGCGGACTGAGGTGGCACAGCGGGACCGCGCTTTGCAGTGGCTGATGTTGCAACAGCAGGTCGCTCCCGAGCAGCCGTCCGCGCACGATGCAGAGCGTGATACGCGGGAACAACTTGAGGCTCGGATGACGGACACGGGCACAGAGCAGGACGTCAGCTCCGAGGCCCGTGCTGAGTTGCAACACCTCATTGATAGCAGCCCCAGCGACGCTCGATTGAAGCTGTTGTGTGGCGGTCGCCTGTGCAGCGTGGATGTACGCGGCTCACAGGACGAAGTGCGCGCTGCGGTCAACTACCTGGTCGAGAGTGCGCCAAAGTCCTTTGGCGGGACCGTGGTGCACACCGCTGAGGATGGTTCGAACCACGTCTTCTACGGTCGCGATGCAGCGGACGTGTCTGTGGAGTCAGAGCAGGAACCCGTCGACGAAGGTGCGCGTGAGGTCGTCTATCTCCAGGGCAACCTCGACGTGGACGCCGCGGACACGCCGCCATGGGACTGAGTGGCGTTTAGCGTGAGGAGGCTGAGTTGCATGCCTTTGCCTGGGGCCGGCGATCCCCCCAATTGGGGTCGACGAGCAACATCGTGCAAGAAACAGGCGCAGAAGAATGAGTAGCTGCTTCAGGTTTACACTCCACCCTCAGCGGCTGGAGCGCCGCTTTGCGGTGGCGTGTGTTGTTCTTGCTACGAAGGTGCGCGATGGCGGCGTCGAAGGGTCCAGCTTGGCTCGGCGGCGAGCTGCCGTCGGCGCTGGCCCATTCCGCGTATTGGCAAGGGGAAGCGCTGGAGCAGATCGTGCGGGAGGACCCGGACGTGGCCTTCGAGAGCCTCGGAAGCTACTCCGAGCTCGAGGTGAAGCAGCTGCTCGACCTGGCTAGTCCGCCCGGTGATTTCGACATCGACCGCAGTATCCGCATGTATCGCGTACTGTATGCGACCACGGCGTTCGACGGCGAGCAACTCCGGGTATCTGGGCGGATCGCGTTGCCCAACGATGGCGACATTCGAGGCGTCGTCAGCTGGGTATCCCCTGCACCAAGCATTGCTCGATGGCGGTTTGCCGCACGGAATGTTGAGCACAGGTGGGCGCTCGTCGGCCTGTTCGCTCAACGTCAAGCGCATCCATTGAGGCCGTAGCGGGTCCAGATTCTCCACGCGTGCGGTCTCCACTTCGATGTCGACGCTCCCCCGGCGGAATACCGGTCATGTCGATCGGGTAATCTTGGACGGTCCACTCGTACGCGACGTTACCACCCGAGCAGATGAAGATCGCAGAGCCCCACTGGCCGTCCCGCTCACCGTCGCGCCAAACGTTGAGATACATCGTGTCGAGCTTGGCGTGAGAGCCCCGTCGAACGCGCAGCTTCAGCTTCTCGCAGTGAGGGAAGTGGATGTCGCGATTGAGCCATCCGTCGTCGCCACGATCCTGGTCAGCGTGGTCACCCACCATTCCCGTCGACGCGCTTGCGCTTCCAGTGCTTGAGCACGATGGCACGCAGGCGTCGTCGGAGATGGGCGTCGATACGTCCGAGGTGGGACACATCGTATCGCACCTGATCGGCCTGGGAGTTGCCCCGCGGCTCGTACGCGTGAGCGTGCATGGCCGTCGACGCAGCTGGTGGGCGCTCAGTGGGCTCAAGGCAGTAGGTATGGGGCTCACGAATGGCTTCTATGCCAGACGTGGCCTCAACTCGCTGCACGAGCACTGGCGCCCGAACTACGACCGAATCTGGGACATCGGCCCAACGCCAGCTACCGCTGCAAGTAGCATGAGCCGAGGTCAAGGACCGTTGCCGAACTACCCGCACCACCGAACTCGCGAGGCGACAGTGAAGCGCACTCGCGCCTTCGACCCGGGAACGTCAGCATCCCGAAGAGCCGGATGTGAGGCCCACAAGTCCGGTTCTGTGAGAGGGGCCCCCGGCCAACTGGGGGCGGACCCTCGACTGGATAGAGCATCGGACTTCGAATCTGCAGGTGAAACACCAGTGTGTCGAGGCCCGACTACTCCGCGTAGTAGTTGATGCGGAGATAGGCGTACGCCGCACCCTTGTTGTACTGGTTGAAGAGCCCCGTGCGACCACCGAGCACCGCTTGGTCTGTGGCGGAGATCACTTCTGTGCCGTCAATGTAGCCGCGCAGCAATTGGTTGGCGGGGTCCTCCGAGAAGCACACCTTGACCTTGGGATTGGTGGTCCAATCGCCGTTCCAGGTTCGTGAGGCGAGGGTCGTGATCGCGCCGTTTTTCACGCGCTGAAAGCGGGCACTGTCGTGTCTGGGGCTGAGGATGAATCGATAGTAGTTGTTGCTGTCCTGGTAGCGGAAGACGACGCCGGCCCAATTGACGCTGTTGGTCTTGACGCGAGTCTCCACGCAGGCTTCGGTGACGTAGTTGGGGGCTATGGCCATGTTGGCGCCCACCCTCGCCCGTTGTTGGAGCTTGAGCCCCGTCCATACCCATTGCCCCTGGGCTCCGGAGAATACGAAATCATCCAGTTCTGACGCAGACTCGAACTCGTAGCGCATTTCGGAGACCATCTTCAAAACGTGGATGCGCACTTCTGCGTCCGTCATGATGCGAACGGTGCGACCCGAGCCGTCGAAGTCCGGGATATCGAGCCATTGGACTTCTTGGCCTGGCGCAGGAAAGATCCCCGCCGGATTCCAGCTGGCCAGGATACGATAGTCGCCCACCTTGAGTTGTCGCAGGATGGGGCGCTCCCGCAAGCCGCCCATGAAGTTGGCGCGCGGATCTCCCTCGGTTAACATCACGGGCTCACCGTACTCGATGAAGTACTCGAAGAGCTTGGCCATCGCCAACCCTTCGAACACACCAGCCATTGCCGATGATGTCTCTCTGAGGTGCAAGCTTAGATTGGTAGCTGGCTTCTGATAGATGGGCTGCGAATCCAGCAGATCTGAGACCTCGGGTTGGGTATCAGGGGCGCAAGTGGGGTTGAACTCCGAGATCTGCGTGGAGCGCTGAAATCGCGCCTTGTCTCCGTTCAGCTCGACCACGTGGATTGTGTCGTAGCGATCGAACTCGGTATCACTGGCACTACAGTTGGCAACGCAGTTGGCGCTGAAGCCATCCTTCACACTGAAGTCTTGGCAGGGAACGATCTCCGGGACGACGTGATAGTTGTCACCCGCGGAGGTCCAGTTCCACTCCACCAAGCCGTCCACCTGGCTGAATAGCGTCAGTAGCCGCTGAGCGCGAACGTACTCGGTTTCTATGGGTAGTGATCGCCAATAGCGGAAGCCACCCCCGCCGCCGTGATACTGGGCCCACTGATAGGGCTCCAGTCCCTTGGGGCCGTGTTCTGCGACGTAGTCACGCTGGTCGTCCAGGTGAGCCAAGGCCGCACCTTGCGTGTAGCGCCACGGATAGGGTTGATACATGTCGGGATGCAACACGTCAATCGCATCGAACACAGCCTGACCAAACCAGCTCGGAGTGTACGTGTCCCAAAGCTCTCGGTTCCACTGATAGGCTTGGGCAAAGTACTCGGCTTTCGGTACCCAGCCATAGATACCGAGGGTCGGAACCGAGACGCCAGCGGCGACGGCATCAGCGCGTAGCGCGTTCACACTGGAGATGTAAGCGGCTTCCTGTCCCCGGTAGTAGTCTTCTGACGCGAAACTGGAAACGCCATGCTCGATGTCCACCATCATGTGGGACAGCGTTGGCGGTGCGCTCGGGTTGGGGTACTCGGTTACCGGGGCGACGAGGGCATCCACATTGAGCGGGCCGGGCGGAGTCAGCGCTTGGAAGTCATTTGAGCCAACCCCGGAGCTCGTGAGCAAACTAGCCCAATCGACGCCGGTCCAATGAGTGAGCGTAGTGCCTGCCGGTAGGTTCGAATAGGTGTCGACGGAGTCTTCGTTGCCGTCGCAGGTGGTGTCGATGTCGCGTCCATAGCGATACGCGAACATGCGTGAGAAGCCGTGTGTCGCCGCGTACTCTCGCATCGTGGCGTTGGGTTCACCGCCGTAGTTGAACTCGTTGTGCAGGTATTGGAATGCGAAGGGTTCGATACCTTCCGCGACGTAGGGCTCCGTGCCGGGGGCAAAGCCATCCGTGAGGCGACTGTCGCAAACGGGTGGACCTGACAGTACAGGGGCCGCGCTAGACCAAGTGAGCCCGCGCACGTTTTCCACGGTAATCCCGCTCGATTCGTCCAGCTCGACGTCGTCTGTTCGGGAGGTTCTCACTTCTACTTGAACGGGTGGATTGCCCGTCACTCCTGGGGTGAGGTGTTCGAAGATCCAACGCAGCTCCTCCGTCGCGCCCTCGAGAATGTCATCGTCGCCGAGCGCCTGGCCTACCGCGTGCGTGGCGGGCTGTGCGAAGTTCGCCTCTTCAGAAGGTGCATCGCTGCTGCACGCCACGAACGCTGGTACCAAGAATAGTGCAGTGAGTTTGCCCGCGACTTCGTGGGAGTTCGGACACGTAGTGTTCGTTCGGTTGGTTAGCAGTATTCCCCAGACACTGGCACAGACGCTTCGTGCAACCCAACGAGGGTCAGGAAACAGCAGTCGGCTCGAGTAGATTCTCATGCGCGCTCGTTGGCACTGCCGACACCCCGCCAGCAAGCCAATGTCCCGTGGCGCTAAGCTTGCTATGCCTAGCTGGCCGGCCCGCGCGTGACTGCCTGCCGGCGTAGCCTCCAACGCCCTCCGACTGCGGGAAGCCGGTCTAATTCGGCCAGCGCGTGCTCACATCGAAAGACCCAGCCCGCCGCGCCGAACTCGAAACAGATGTCTCTCGCCGCTTGGAAGTGTTGCTTGGCTTCGCCGGTTCGTCCCAACGAAGCGGCAGCGGCTCCCAGGGCAAAGCCCATGGGGCTGAGAATCGTCGCGACTGTGCCCATGATCCCAAGGTGCTCGGAGTAGGCGGCGTGTGTCGCCAAGACAGTCTCTGCGCGGGCGTGATCGCCGTGGTGGGCTGCAAGCTCGACGAACAGCGCCAACAATCCCGACGGCCACCACTCGCAAATGGTTGGATCGACGTTCGCGAGCAAGTACAGCTCGCTGGCTGCTGTCTCATGGCCGCAAGCGGCCAAACCGAACGCCGCCAGCACCCGACCCATTGGAGACTTCGACGCCGCAGCAACAAAAGGTGAATCCGGCGCCGCGACTTCGAGACCGACGCCGCTCTCCAGCGAGTTCAGAAACGCCTGGGTCGCGCCGGCTTCGACTGCCGTTTCTGGAGCCACCTTCATGCCCAGTTCTTGGGCGGCTCCCACCATCGTGGGAGCCCTCGGATCACCGCGAAAGACCGCCAACGCAGTGTCGGTCAACAACGACAAATATGCCATCTGATCCTCCACCGATACGTTCCACTCGAGCCCTCGGCGTCGGAAGCGCTCTGCACCACGGGCGTCGCCGCGTTGTATCGCAAGGCCCCTGGCGACGACACCTACTTCCGCTAGGTACTCGTGGTCTCCGCGCTCAGCCAATCCGCGGTGGGCCTCCTCGAGCAACCCGCTCAGCTGCTCCGCGCGCGCGAGCACGTAGATGTCGTTGTACGACTGGGCCAGTTGAAGGTAGGGTAGGCCAGAATCGAGGCTCACTTGTCTTCTTAGCTCGGCATGGCGCGGGGCGATGACCGGAGGAAGGGGCCGCGGGTGCGATACCTTCGCAAGTCGGCAAATGAGACGGCATTCCGTCGTGGCGGAAAGACCGCCCGACATCAGCGTGTCGCTCAGCGCTGACACGATGGCAGGCTGGTTACCGACCGAGGCGTTGTGGGTCTGACTGAAAGCCAGTGCAACGGCCGCACGCTCCTCGCCTGAAATTGCGTGGGTGACGGCGAGCTTCACCGCGTCGCTCGTGGCTTCCCTGGATGCGAACACCTTGCCAGCCAGCGCGAGCGAGCGTCCGAGGCCAGCAAGGAGCTGGAGCTTGTGTCTGACACCAATGGCGGCGAGATCGCTCAGGGACAACGCGTCTGTGTACAATCTGGCCGCTAGCTCAAACGAACACGAGGTCAACGATGCCTCAGCGGCGGCCTGGCAAGCGCTCACGGCCAATGCTGCCTGGTACTGAGTTCGCGTTCCCCGACACAGATGGTGAGCGACGCGCACGGCGGCAGAGCGGTGCAATTCTGCCGTCAGCTGCAATGCCTCCCCCACACACCAGTGTAGACGCCGCCGTGCGTCCTGCTCGAGCTCGCCTTGCAGGCTCTCCCGAAACAGAGGATGCTCGAACCGAAACGTCATGGGCGCTGCTCTTTGCACGATCTCCGCGTCTACCGCAGGTTGCAGGGCACTTAGAACCCGTTCCACGGTCTCGTTGCACGCTGCAGCCAAGGTGACCGTGCCAAATTCATCCCCCACCAATGCCGCAACTACCAGCAAAGCTCTGGTTGCTTCGGGCAACATGCCCACACGAAGGGTCAGGACCTGAGTGATGTTGCGTTTGAAGAGTTTTGAGTAGTCGACGTCCGACTCAGTACCTGCGTTGGCACGAATCGCTTCCCCCAGCCTGGACAGAAGCAGCGGCGAGCCGGCTCCTACCTGAAGCGCTTCCCGTTCGGCCTCCGGAGAAATTTCCTTGTAGCTCCAACGAAGTAAGGCACGTCCAGCGTCGACCGTTAGCGGGCACACGCGAAGCTCACGCGAGTACGACCGAATTTTGACTAGGGTATCCGCGACGGCAGGGCTGTGCCCATCGCGCACGATGACGATGCCCAATAATCCCAAGCCGCGCTCACTCGAAAACAGCTGACGCAGCACTGTGAACGCGTCTCGGTCGGCAACATGCATGTTGTCCAGCACCAGCGCCAACGGCTCCTGACGCGAAGCACGCCAGACTTCTCTACGCAAGCGCCTCATGAAGCGATGCTGATCTACTCTCGAGTAGAGGTCGATCGGTTTGCTCGCGGGTGCGGCTTCGTGGCAAAAGAGACCCTCCAAAACATCTGGCCAAGGCCAAAGTGGTGGCAATCCATTGCTGTCCGGGCAGGCTGCCCAGACGCAGCGTTTGCCGCTTTTGTCCAACCGCTCGGCAAAGGCTTCGACCAACCTCGTCTTGCCCACTCCTGCAGCACCACGGATGACCATCAGACGCGGCTGGTGCCAGCGCTCGACGGTATCCCACTGGCAGAGGAGGGTCTGCAGCTCTGCTTTCCTACCAAACAGGGGTTTGGGCTTCGGGGCGCTCCATGAACGCACCGGCGCCGTCTGAGTCGACGTGTTCTGGAGTGAGGTCTGATGAGGGGCTTCACCGGCAATCTCGAACCAGTATCCATGACCGCGCAGTGTTCTCAGGTGGCCATTCGGGAGCTCAGCGAGAACCTCCCGCGCCTTCGCAACGCAGAAGTTCAGTGCTCCGGCGCTGCCCGTTTGGTCGGGCCATAACTCGCGCAGGAGCTCGCTACGCTTGATGAGGCGGTTTGGGTTGCGGAAGAGGTAGGCAATCAGGCGCACCACTTGCCCACGTGACGTGATCACCCGGTCGTCCACGCGAAGCGTGTTACGAACCGTGTCGATTTCATAGCGCTCTAGTCCCCAAAAACCACTCAACCTAAGGTTGCCTCGTGCTGACACCATCCGTTGCTCGTACACCGTGGCGCACGTTGACCTCAAGTCCAGGCCAGCTGCTACCTCCCACTCTGCAGCGCCCCACGACTTCGATTGTTTGACGAACTAGGAAGCGAGTTGGCGAGGCTCTCGCCGGACCCGAGAGTCGATCAGCAACTGCGCCGAGTCGTCACCGAAATGCGCTCTCTCGAGGCGGAAGCGGACTCGCTGGACGCTTTGCATCGGGCCGCCCTGCGGCCCGATGCGGGCGAAGCGAGGCAAGTGGAGGCGTGGAGCGCAAGGTCACGAGCCCCGCGAAAACCGTTGCCGACTGCTGCTGGCGCAGCTCACTCTTAGAGACCTGCGACTGGAGAAAGTGAAGTAACGTCAGACAATGGGGACTTCGGTACGGAGCAAGGCGTTGTGGGCAAAGCCACCTCACTACCCGGACCGTGCACCCAGTCTCAGCTGCCGCTGATACGAAGGCAGCCAGTTCTTGGATATCCTGTTCGAGCCCGCGTCTCCGAGCCTCCCGGATCGTTGGCATTATCTCAACGCAACTGTCACCTGGGCTGCCGGTCAGAATTGTTACCTAGGCTCCCGTTCGTACACCCCCAGCACGACGGACCACAGGTCGCGAAGAACGAGGCCGGGCTCCCGTCGTGCCCGACCGAGGGTCGCACCAAGTCGGGTCGGAGCCCGCGTTTTCCCGACCGAGGGTCGCCGCCAGACAGATGAGGGCGGATCTTACGGGCGACACGGGCGGCAAGAACCGACTTCGTCCGCCACCTGCCGGATTCGCCACCACTTGCCAACAAAAGGCCGCACCCAGCTGCGAACACGGAAGCGGCTCGGCCACAACTTCGCGGAGCCATGTAGGGGCCGCGGGGGCATCGGGCGCGGCGCTCGACTTGGTCGTTGCGCTGCGACTTCGGACTCCCGTGCTTTGGCCGACAAGCAAAGGACTTGGACTCACCCTTGCACCGCAGCTCACCCCCGGGACGAGAGCACAGGCCCCAGGGGTACGCGCACCGTTGCGCCCCGGCCTATGGGCATCGACCCCGTGACGTGTTCGGTTTGTGCGACCGAGCAAGTGGAACATTCGAGGGGCGAGCCCGATCGCATGCTGCTTGTGAAACCGCGCCGAAGGCACTCGTCGCCGGGATTTACCGGAAGACGACCGAAACCGGGTGCTGGCATATGTGTTGCACAAGTGGGTCGTGCCTGCGCCTTTGGGAGCGGCGCTCTAGCCCACGGCGCTTGCCGTGAATGAATAGCACATACCGGACTCACCGGGCTGGGAAGGCAGCAGGAGCACCTGTGAGCGCGCCACCCCCTACCAATCCTGAGTCGAAGACGGACAAGAACATGAAATTACCAATGACCCCGACACGAGCCGCCGCCATTGCGGGTGGCCTTTGCACCCTGTGGACTGGCCTTGCCAGTGCCCATGATGACCCAATTGGCGTGTCGCACAACCTATTCCACGACTGTGCCCAAGAACTTAACAACACGGAACTGAAGATCGACCGAGGCATCCCTGCCGGACAAACCTCCGCGGTGGTTCCGTCCCGCTTCACGGGGGCCGCCCAGCTCGACGCCGAAGGAACACAAGGAACCTGTGCGGGTCTCAACTGGGTGCGCCTGTACGGACGCAGCAACCTCCGAGTGAGAATCAACGGGGAGCTCGGTCGGCCACCAAACAACGCGCACGACTGCAGCCACAGCGCGCTTGGTTGGGCGCTCTACGCAGAGAAAACCAATGGGTCCTGGGCGTACTCTGGGGGCGGCTTCCTCTATGGAAACCGCAGGAATGGCGTATGCTACCACGACGGACAGAGCGAGCTGCACGACGGCGGTACCGACTGGGGCACCAACGACTTGACCAACGGCGTTACCAACTCGACGGGGCAGTATCGCCTGGCGTTCACCATGTGGCAACACAACGACGTCGACGTTGGACACCCCACAAACTACTGCAGCGATCCGGAGTCCTGCTTTTGGCCCGTCAGCCTCACACTGTCAAACACATTCTCCCCCCCCAAGCAAGACTTCACGATTTGGCGCCCATCCACGGGTACCTACTGGCACAAGGACTCCAGCACTGGGTCCAGAACTACTCAAGCTTGGGGCAAGAATGGGGATGTCCCCGTAACTCTCGACTTTGACGGAGACTCACAGAGTGACTACGCCGTCTTCCGGCCCAGCAACGGTACCTGGCACGTACTGCGCTCGAGCAACAACACGAGCAACTGGTGGACCTGGGGTCAGTCTGGCGACGTAACAGCGACCGCGGACTTCGATGGTGATGCCCGCGATGATCTAGCCGTGTGGCGTCCGAGTAACGGTCGCTGGTACTGGATCAACTCGTCAACGTGGACCCCCTCCAGCAGGAGCTGGGGCCAGTCTGGGGATATCCCCGCGCCAGGCGATTTTACCGGCGACGGTCGCGCCGATCACATGGTTTGGCGACCCAGCAACGGCACGTGGTACCTCCGGGACTCCACTACGGGAAGCAGGACGTCCCGAACGTGGGGCGTCAACGGCGACATTCCCGCCGTGGGCGACTACGACGGGGACCACATTGCGGACCGAACCGTTTGGCGACCTAGCAACGGCAAGTGGTACTACATCCGTTCATCCACCGGCGCGAAGCGTTCCCGCACCTGGGGCAAACAAGGGGACATCCCCGTACCGGGTGACTACGACCAGGACGGCAAGACCGACTTCACCTTCTGGCGGCCTGCGGATGGCAGGTGGTGGTATGTCAGGTCCAGCAACAACTCAGGATACAACACGTCCTGGGGCCAGAATGGAGACACCCCCGTAGCGGCGCACCGCTACTGAGTTCACCAGGGCGGCAATGTGATTGCGCTCTAGCCCGCCTGCTGCGTGCCAGAGCGCAATCCGCGTCGCCTGACTCTCCACGACAGAAAGGAAGCCATGTCACACCGACCCTCACGCACCAAAAAACACGCCCTGTGGGGTATCCCCGCTGCAGCAATCGTTGGCAGCCTAGTGTGGCACCTGACGCCTGGCGCCCCCGAACCGGTTGCAGCGCACCCGCATGTCAAACCGGAGCCGGATACGGCAAAAACCACGCCCACCCCGAAGCACTCCAGACCCTGGCGCCCCTCTGCCGATGAACCCGAGCATGCTGAACTCGACGACTTCGAGCGGGGGTCAGAGGTCGAGTTTCCCGAGGAAGACTTGGAATCGCAGGAGCAGGTGCGCCGCGAGATGCTCGAGGCCGAGCCCCATTCTTCGACCCCTGCGCAACGCCTACGGGCTTTCATGGAACGCGACGCGGAGATCTCTGCGCTGGAGCGCAGTGGGGAAGCTGATGCTACCCTGGAGCGCACCATCACTGGATTGGCGCAAGACCTGTCAACGACGGCAGATCGAATAGGCGTGTGGGCCAGCTTCTCGCCTCTGACCTGTCATGCAGCAGGCTGTTACGTCCACGTACGGCTGGAAAGCGAACGCGATGCCGAGACCCTCAGTGAAGAGCTCCACGCCTCCGGCAGCTTCGCTGATTGGGAGGGCGACACTTTCGCAAGCGGCATGATCGACACCGACTCTGAGGAAGTCGAGACGACCCTCATCTTCTACACGCCGGTGGAGATCGCAGTCGAAGAAGGCTGAAACGGAGCTCTCAGATCGGCGACGTCTTTTGCACGAGCGCAGCAGCGAGGCCACCGTAGCCGCCGTGCAGCCCGCCCCCTTGGAAGGACTCTCTGAGCTCGACTAGATCGTCCATCACGAACGCGTCCTCGAAGCGAGCAGAGTTCAGATCAAACAGTCCGGGTGCCTTGCTGAGCCCTGCCCCACCCGTCCGCTTGTTATACGAGCCGAGCGCCGCGGGCAGGCCCGCGGCGGGTAAGCCACGCGCGCCGGGCCCGAACGACGCCAGGCCATTGTGGTAGTTGTGCTGCACGCCCTTGGCCCAGCGCCTGCAAGGGGGCGAGCGCCTTGTAGTCAGTCCATGCGACGGGGCGCAATATCACCGGGATCACGCGAACATCGCCGTGAGCATCAACAGCCCACGCGCAGGCGTGCTGACGGGCGGCCACCGGGGTCGCCAATGGCGGCCAGGGAGATTGACGGCCGCCAGGGGCCTCCCAGGGCCGTCTGACGAGCCCGCAACGCTGGCACGGCGCTCGCCAGTGGCGGCCCTGTGCACAAGAGCGCGACAGTGGGGTGTGAGCAGGTCTCCGGGCGACAGAATGGCTATGCACGCCGCCGGCCGGAAGACACGGCGCTGTACCAATGCGTTGCCGAGTACTGACCCGAGTTTACACAGCGCATGGCGGAGCACGGCGGACTGCCAAGCTTCGTGGAGGAAGAGTTCGACGCCTATCTCGGCTGCGACAGCCTAGAGGCGGGCTGCCTCGAGCTCGAGTGTCGGCAGTGCGGCCGCTCGATGCTCGTTGCCTTTAGCTGCAAGCGGCGAGGGTTCTGTACTGGGTGTCTCGGGCGGCGCATGAGCGATACGGCCGTGCACCTCGTGCAGGAGGTGCTACCCCGAGTGCCCATCCGGCACTGGGTGTGCACTTTCCCGTGGGGCGTGCGCGCCGCCCGGGCTCCACCCGACATCGCCAGGTTACTGGCCAAACATAGATCAGCGCCGGACCCTCCGCCAGACAGACCGCCCGTGCTCTTGGGGCAGTTGGCGTTGCCGCTTCAGTGACCGCTAGCTGGGGAGGTTCGCAATCGTGGAAGGCGTGGCTCGGTGGTTCGCGGCTTCCACCGCCCGGCGGAGCTGCGTTCGCGAACCGGGTTCGTCGACACTTTTGACACACTTTCGGGCTCGGGCAGACGCAATGCTCGCGCTCAGAACGTACCTGTGCCCCGTCATCGCGTTCCCACCGCGCTCCGGCTTGACGAACTTGGTCGCGACCGCCACAAAAACACCGTTCGAAGATCCTTGGCGCGCGCCGCCGCGCCGCCGCTGACGTGATCGAGACACTCGCGACGGACACTTCCGAGAAACCGCTCGCACACAGCGTTCATCAGTGGGGCGCGGATCGCTGTCTTCACGACGCCAATGCCAGCACCCTCTGCGACGTGATCGAAGCTCGCGCCGAACTTGTTGTCGTGATCCCGGATGATGAACTGTGGACCACGGCCAAATGGCGTCACCTCCTGCAACTGCTGGGCCGTCCAGGATTCGTTCGGCGCACGTGTGACTCCTACGTGCATCGCCTCGGTGTGGTTTCTCAGAAACGTGCGCCAGCCTTGCCCGTCTCCCGGCGGCCGAACGCCGCGAACATGGCGTTGGATCGTTCTCTTGGAGACCCGGATGCCCAGCTTCAAGAGCTCGCCACGGATGCGCTCGGCGCCCCACGTCTTGTTCTCTATCGCCAT
>JBNKUV010000020.1:0-7010 GCA_050298815.1 Polyangiaceae bacterium | reverse complement strand
GCCGAACGAATCCTGGACGGCCCAGCAAATGCGTGACGCCACGCCGTTCGAGTATGGGCCCCAGTTCATCATCCGGGATCACGACAACAAGTTCGGCGCCAGCTTCGATCGCGTTGCAGAAGGTGCCGGCGTCTGCGTCGTGAAGACAGCTATCCGCGCCCCGCGGATGAACGCCGTGTGCGAGCGCTTCGTCGGAAGCGTCCGTCGCGAGTGTCTCGATCACATCATCATTCTTGGCGAAACCATCTTCGCGCGGTGCTCGATGAGTATGTCACCTACTTCAATCGATCCCGACCCCATCAGGGACTCGAGCAACGTATCCCGCTGTCATCAACGACGCGCGACGGCCCGACGACTCCAAAGATCGTCCAGCGTTCCGTTCTCGGCGGGCTTCACCATGACTATCGCTCGGCGGCATGAGCTGCGGATGAGCGAAGTAGCCAGGACAACTCCACCTTTCACATTCTCACGCCGTAACCGGGCACCCCCCTGTTCCGTCAGATGGAGCAGCAAGGGCGCATCTTGCATCGCGACTGGAGTCGCTACGATACGGCGAACGTCGTGGTTCGTCCCAAGCACATGACGCCGGAGGAGATCGAGCAAGGTTACGCTTGGATGTAGATCAAACACCGTCTGACCCAGCGTGCGTGGCGCCCTCTCGTCGAACTCAGCCGACGCCGCCACGTGCGTTTCCGCGATACGCTAACGCACAGCAAAACCACACACAGGGTCGGGTGCACGAGAATTGCAGTATTCCGGCTCTAGCCGCCGCAGCGCTTTGCGCGAGGAGCGCTGGCGCCAGTGAGCGTTCTCGTGTCGGCCTGCAAAACCGCCCAACACGAGTCTAAAGCGGCGGTTTTCACTCTTCTCAGAACCAGCTCTCGACCCAGGCGACCGCGCGAGCCCAGAGCCCTGCCGAATCTTCGGTGGCAGATTGTTCGCCCTCTCGCGCCAGCGTCCACAGCCGGCGCGCTTCGCCGAGGCCCATGCGTTCCAACAGCTCGTTGAAAAGCCCCGCCTCGTCGAGGCGTCGCACCACGAGCGAGCCGAAGAACCGCACCAGCAGCGGCCCGTCGAGCAGCTCGTCCAGAGCGTCGCGGTCTTCGGGCGAGAAGTGCTCAGCCAGCTCCAGCATCTCGTTGCGGTCTTCTTCTGACAACAATGAGCTCTTCGACGCCAACCGCAACTGGCGGCGCGTCTCGTCGAAGTCTTCGGCTCGATAAGCAACGTAGGCGCGCAGCGGAGCCAGCTCGACCTCCGGCAGCCCCACCGCCTCTGCCACGTCCAAGCCCCGTTGCCACTGCACGACGGCCTCTGACATTTGCTCACGCTGCTCGTAACACTGAGCCGTACGCACGTTGGCCAGGAGCCGAATCATCCACGGCACCGCCCGCGCAAGGGTGTGCGCGATGACGTCTTCGCCCGAGTCGTGTGTGTGCGGGTTGTTGGATACCGCAGCGCCAACGACGAGCCCCGCGGCGAGCTTGTCTGCGGCGTCTTTGGAGAAGTCGAGGGGCAGCTCCGAAAGCCGCTCGGAAAAGCGCCCCGCAACATCGCACAGCTCCGACTTTGCGGTGACCCAAGCTTGCGAAGCCCTGATCACGCCTTCGAGCCCATCGTCACCGAGCGGCACCAGCTCGGAAAGGTACGCTTCGTAAAGCAGGGCCTCGTCGCTGACGAGCGGCGTCTTGTCCCCCAATCGCATCAGGGCAAGGATGAACACCAAAAGCCCATGATCCGCCGAAGCCTGTACCTCAGGCGAAGCCTTTGCCAGCGGATCGTCTGATCCGGGCTTGATGAAGGCGCGCAGGTCGGACTCGCGCCCCTTGGCGACCTCTTCTCGCCCCAATGCTCTGAGCTTCAACAGTACGCTGCCCAGCGCCAGAGTCTGTGCAGCGCTCTCTCGCACTGAAACATCAGTGCCCGCGTCGCTGGACCGACGTTCGCGACCGGCTTGCACCAGGTCGTCGATCAGGCGCCGTGCTTCGATCGCGTCTGCGTCACGCTCGGGCGCCAGCGACACGATCTTGACGCCCGCGTACACGTGGACGGAAGTGGTGTCGATCATCTCGGCCCAGCGTTCATCGTCGCTGGGCGAGCTGCATGCGGTGGCGAAGAGAGCCAGTGACGACAGAACGAGTCGTAACCCATGGCCGATCCCGCGACGGCGGCGACCGTGCTCGTAACCGTGCTGCGAGCGCCCTTCGACAAGCCGCCGTCGTCGTGCCCGAGGGTGCCCGGTGGCGTGACGTGCAAAAATGGCGTAGGGCTTTGCGGCAGTCACGCCGTTGCTAATACCACGAACGCGCTGAAAACCTTCCGTCTACGCTGGGTGCCTCGTCCGCTCAACCGGCTACACGTCACTGAATCGAGTCAATGCGCTGGGCTCAGCGTCCCGTGATGGGTTTGGGTCGAGACGCGCCGCAACGCCCGCGTCTCGACCCTGTACCATTCTACCGCACCATTCTACCGCCCGCTGCAGCGTTGGGGCATGCGTCCCCTTTGCCAACGCACCTGGCTGAGACTCACCATTTCGAGCACGTCCTGAGCACTTCCGTTGGTGCCTCGCACCGCCCGCCCGACAGCGGTGAGTCCACGCCCGAGCTGAGCACGCCGGCGACACTGTGACGCTCGCCGAGGGATGACGAAGCACGGCGCCCCTTACTGCGCCGCGTCCGCTCACTTTGGGGATGGCTGCTCCGTCATGTTTTCCGCGCGGATGTCGACACTTGCAAGGAATGCGGCGGCCCTATGCGCTGGGTGCACGCCGCCCGGGCTCCACCCGACATCGCCAGGTTACTGGCCAAACATGGATTAGCGCCGGACCCTCCGCCAGACGGACCGCCCGTGTTCTTGGGACAGTTGGCGTTGCCGCTTCAGTGACCGCTAGCTGGGGAGGTTCGCAATCGTGGAAGGTGTGGCTCGGTGGTTCGCGGCTTCCGCCGCCTGGCGGAGCTGCGTTCGCGACTCGCGTTCGTCGACACTTTTGACACACTTTCGGGCTCGGGCAGACGCAATGCTCGCGCTCAGAACGTGCCCGTGCCCCGCCATCGCGTTCCGGCTTGACGAACTTGGTCGCGACCGCCACAAAAACACCATTCGAAGATCCTTGGCGCTCAGAATGACGGCCCCGAACACCTGGAGCGTACCATGAGCGTTCTGCTGCAACACCGCGTCCTGCTCCAACAACAGCAGCAGCCCGATCGCCACGCCCGCTTGAGGGATCAGTGCGACACCCAGGTAGCAGCGCAACTTGTCCGTGGCCCCGGCTAGCCGCATGGCGAGCCAACCGGCGGCGAGCTTCCCTGAAAAGCGCAACACGAAGAACGCAGCGGCGATCATTCCAACTCGCTCGATGTGCGAAAAGGTCAACTCCATGCCGGCCAAGGTGAAGAACACGGCCAAGATCGCCGGCTCGAAGTCGGAAAAGACGCGATCGACAACCTGAGTTCGGTCGGAGATCAGATTCGTTTGCGCAAGACCAATGATCACGCACGCGAGCAGCGGCGAAATCTCCCACGCACTCGCCACGCCCCACGTGAGCAAGATGGCCACCAGGCCGCCGGTGACGAGCAGCTCTGGCCTGCGACTCCAACGCGCCAAGTACTGCAGCCCGAGCGCTGTACTACACCCAAGCACTGACGCCTCGAATAGTTGCTTCAACGGGGCCAGGATGTTCAATGCGACCGCCGCGACCAACGTCTTGGTGAACACGCCCTTGCTGCGCGACTCTCTCACGAGCGCCACGATCGTCGCGGGTGCCCTGCTGATCGCGATGGTGCCAAACAGCAGTCCGACGCTCCAGCGCACGTTCGTCAGCAGCAAGCCCGTGAAGCTCAGACCGCCCAACAGAACGATCGCGAGCGTCAGTAATGAGGCAGGATGGGAGCCCAACGACGCATGGTTGCACGTCACCGCCCTGGCGCCTACCCGAAGCACACCCCGCAGGGGCGACAGCGACTCCCGAGCTGAACCGACGCCCTCGGTTGTTCCCGTCCTAGCGATTTGGTAGCCTCTGTCGGCTGCGGCGCGTGAACGCGATGATCCGCACGGCTCACTGCGCCTAAACCTAGACCTAGATGAGTTCTTCAGCGGCTACTTTTCGCACCACCGTTCGATGCTCTCGTCGAACGTTACCCAACTTGCCGCGGGGGGGCATTGATCCTGACCCGGTTTCGTGGACACCCGGCGGGGTCGCGATGCAAACCGGACGCGTCACCGCCTTGCATCGGCGCCTGCTCTGGCTGGCCGTTCTCCGCGCCGAGAGCCTGCACAGATTCGGACGGGCAAGGAGGAGGTTAGTATGGCGTTCTATGGCTTGTTACGCCGTGATTCCAAACGAAACCTTGGCCAAGTTCGCCCGGCGAGTTGGTCGCGGGCACAGTGCAACCGCGCTCCGTGAGAACCCGAAGAACACTCATTTGTTCTCGACGAGGACCAACAACATGCTCGGCACGGGTGATCAGATCTGGGTTCCGGACGAGCCTGCAGAGCCACGGTGGTTCAAGATAGCGGCGGGCAGCTCCGCGAAGTTCATCGCGAGTGGCAACACGCGCATTTTCGTTTTGATCGTCCACTAGCCCGATGGAAGCCTAGTGGCGAACCAGGACTACGAGCTACGGATCGACGGCACGTCTCTTCGCGGCAGGACGGACGCCAACGGACGGCTCGAACAGCGCGTACCGATCACCGCTACCGACGGCACGTTGCGCGCGTCCGGTTACTGTCAATCACTGAAGATAGGTGCCCTGGAACCGCTTCACACCACCAAGGGTGTGCAGGGACGATTGCTCAACCTCGGGTTTGCGCCGGGGCCCGTAGACGGCGTGATCGGTCCCCGCACGATCGGCGCGATCCGTGCCTTCCAGTACACCTGCGGTCTGACTGAAGACGGAGTAGTCGGGGAAAAGACACGTGCAGAACTTCGCAAGCGGTACGGGTCATGACTCGCATGTCACCCCGAGCGTTCGCACTTTGCTTCGCGGGTATCAGCTTTTCGTGCAAGGCCAATGATGCCCCCTCGAAGCCCACGGATAGCGAGAGCAACGCCGTCGACAGCGTCGCAGAAACAACCACAGCCTCCGCAGCCCCCGGCAACGACGTTCCCGAAGTGGCGCGATCGGAAGCTGTGCAGGCACCCGGGGACGAGGCGGAGCGCGATGGGCTTCCTCTCTCGGAGTTGGAGCAACGCAACGTAGCCAGAGCGCGCGAAGTGTTTCAGTGGTTGGCGGCTTGGGGCGAGGCACAAACGAAGGGCACCCCCGCACACTACCGCTCGCTCTTCGCCCCCGAACGCTATTCCGAAGCTGAAACCACGCCAACCGGAGTCGAGAGGCGTTCGTTCGCGCAAGTCGAGGCACAGCGGCCCTCCCAGATCTCGAGCGAGGATCATGTTTCTGTCGATTCGCCCCAGATCCTCGACTGGTCGAGGCCCGGCGAACCCGATCGTGTGAAGGTATTCTTCATCGAGGATCACGTGCATCGCTGGCACGCGGGGGTAGCCGGGGATTTGGAGCGTATCGACGGCAGCTATCGTTTGATTCGTCTCGAACGGCAGGCGCGTATCGACGGTGGCCCGAGCGGTTATGAGGCTCGGCGGCCTCCACCACGCCAGATATCGGGTCTCGTCTCCGAGTTGTTGTGGGTCGTTGATACCTGCGAACACTGCGGCAAGCTCGGCTCGTTTCTCTTGCTCGAAGGGGAGCACACGACCGACGTCGTGCACCTACACGCACTGTACTACTGGCATCGTTGGTTCCGTTTCAGTGACGGGCGGCTGGTTTGGGAATACAGTGAGGGCGAGGACAACTTCGAGAGGGCCCTGCGGCGCACGGGGAGCAAGCTGCAATTCTCGGCGCGCAGTGCATGGAAGGGGCCAGACGCGCCATACGAGCAGCTGTTCGGCGTGGAACTCACCGCTACGCAGCCAGCCATTCCTGTCAACTGCGTCGTGTTGCCTGAACTGAGGAAACGTCCCTGCGCTGACGACCATCTGCTGCTGGAAGACACTTCTGCCGCTGCGCCCGCGGACGATGGGCGACAGCGAGGAAAGTGACGACGATGAGACCCCTTGATGAGATCGAGAACGAGCTACTGGCTATCGAACAAGAGCTCGCAGCCATGGCCGGGTACGAGGACCAGTACCCGGAGCACTACGAAAAGGTCAAGAATGACTACGATCGGCTGCTGGCCGAGTATGACCGCGCCCAGAGCGAAATTCCGCAAAGCACTCAGCCTCCAGAGTGGTCGTTCTACGACGACGAGGACACGAACTCATCTTACGACGACGAGGTATGCGAGCTGCCGGTATCGGGCGATGAAGACAGTGTCTGCCTCATCGATCCTGATCCGGAGGGAGACAACCTCGAGTACATGCGCGGGATACCCCAAGTCGAGCGTGTCGGGCTGACCTTCGTGGATGTCGGCGCGTGGGCGATTTAAGCGCCCCCATTTTGGGCGGCAAGGTGTCAGGATCGCCCCCGAACCCTCACCTCACGTAGCGTGAGAAGCACAGCGTTCCGATGTCGGTGTAGTCAGAGCATGGCTTCGGCGAGGGCCGTGGCTACCGAACGTCGCGGAAGCGGCTAGCCGCGCTGCCGCTGGTGCAAGAGCTCGCAACTGCGCGCTGCCCGGAGCGGTCACGCGTGATGGACTGGCTTGGAAGTGGGCAGCCTCATCTCACGCCGGCTCGTCGAAGAGCACGCCTTGGGGCTGCGGCCCTGCATCGCGGCTTTGATGCCTGCGTGGCTGGCTGGTGAAATACGGTGGAGGGCGTGGCGGAGCTCTTTGTGGGGCGGTGGTGGGCTCGTCGAGTGTGCGCAATAGCCTTTGCGGACTGACGAGGAAGGCTTTGAGCTGCATCGGCCCTCCGCACTTCGAGCACGTGATGTCCACGTCGAAGCTGCGTTTCAGGAGCTCTTTCCATGGTCTCCAGGTCGAGCGCGGTTTGCGTGCGCCACCTTCACCACCTTCCCCAGCGGCTTGGGAGCGAGCCTCTTGCTCACCGCCCT
>JBNKUV010000019.1:0-2922 GCA_050298815.1 Polyangiaceae bacterium | reverse complement strand
AGCTGTTCACGCGTGCGGAACAGATCGCGAGCGAAGCCAACGGCTAACGGAGCCGGACGACACGCCTCGCGCAGCCGGGCAGTGACGCTTCCGACGACGCGCCGCACCGCATCCTGGATCCGAGCTCCAACGACGCTGAACACGGCCTGCGATTTCGCTCGGCTCTGCCGGCACCTTCAAGACTTGTTCTTGTCGAATTTCTCAACGATCCTGCGGCGGAGGAGGCAAGGGGCCAGCACAGCCGGACCCTCCGCCAGACAGACCGCCCGTGCTCTTGGGACAGTTGGCGTTGCCGCTTCAGTGACCGCTAGCTGGGGAGGTTCGCAATCGTGGAAGGCGTGGCTCGGTGGTTCGCGGCTTCCACCGCCTGGCGGCGCTGCGTTCGCGACTCGCGTTCGTCAACACTTTTGACACACTTTCGGGCTCGGGCAGACGCAATGCTCGCGCTCAGAACGTACCCGTGCACCGCCATCGCGTCCCACCGCGCTCCGGCTTGACGAACTTGGTCCGAACTTGGTCGCGACCGCCACAAAAACACCGTTCGAAGATCCTTGGCGCATGCGACAGGCTGCGGTCGCGTGGTACGCTGTGCGCCTGTTTCTTCATGAGTAACCTTATGCGTCGAGTCACCCACAAGCCCGGTTTCATCCTGCAATTTGCCCTCATCAACTGTTGCGCTGCGGCGGTTTCGATCGTGACGGTCGCCTGCTCCGGCGGTGACGGCGGGGAGTCCGGGCCCAGTGCCAGCACGCCAACAGGCGGCATCGACAACTCGGTGGCAGGCCCAGGCGGCGATGGCACCAGCGGCAATGGCACCCCCGGCAATGGGAGCGGCAATACGACCAGTGGCAATGGGACCGGCGTTGGTTCTGGCGTCGGGGGGGACGACACCAACGTGACCGGCGACGTCACGAGCGGCGGCGGGGGCAGCGGCAATCCTGGCAGCGGCAATCCTGGCAGCGGCACAGAGGGTGCCAATCCAGGGGTGTCCGGAAACACCGAGGGACAAACCACCGATGACACGGCCGGCGGCGGACCCTCGAGCGGCGCTGAAGACCAGATCGTCGAGCCCCCCAGTAAATGCATGCTGAGCGATCCGAATTCGATCTCGGGAGAACTCATTCACGACGTCGAGGATGCCGCGAGTACCGTCAGCGTCGGCGACGCCGTTGGCACGTGGTATATCTCGAGCGATGCCGCCACGTCACAGACTCCGAGCGGCGACTTCACCACCTCCTCCGGCATCGAGAGCCCAGGTGCCAATGGCAGCGAGTATGCGCTTCACGCGACGCTCGACGTGCCCGACAATGCCGAATGGGGCGGCGTATCTCAACTGACCTTCAACGAACCGATCAGTGCGACTCAATGGGAGGGCGTAAAGTTCTTCGCGAAGGGCTCGGGCACCGTCACTGTCAAGGTCGTGAGCGCGAACACCGTTCCGACCGCGGAAGGGGGCACTTGCGGTGACGGCTGTAGTGACTCGCACGGCAGTCGGTTGTCGCTGAGCGGCGAATGGACGGAGGTCAAGGTGTACTTCGACCAGGTACGCCAGGTCGGGTTTGGGACGCCCGTGGACTTCGACCCGAACGCGCTCTTGGGGGTGGGGATCCAGGCGCAAGACCCCGGGAGTTACGACTTCTGGATCGACGATCTGCAGTTCTTCACGGATCAGGGAATGCCCGACTGCGCCAACTACCCGGGCGACTCGCGATGTGAGCCCAACGCGGAGTATTGCGGCGAGTGCAGCGAGGATCCGCGGTGTGAATGCGTGCTGAGCGATTGCATCACTTCCGGCGTCCTGGAAGGGCCGCTCGCCTGCAACGAGGGTGTGATGGGGACGCGGCAGGGGGGCAGCACCCGCTACTGGATCAGCCAGGCGAGCTCCGATCGCGATCAGAGCGGGGGATACGAGGCGCTCGGCTGTGGCAACCCGGTGCTGAGCAAAGGCGGTGATCAGGGCTCGGCGGCGTCGCAGGACAAGGTCGCGGGTGCGCCTGGTGACGGCACACTGTTCGGAGCGCTCAATAGTCAGGACTTCGGCGAAGACGCCGCCCTGTGCGGGGCCTGCGTGCGCATCAACGATTCGGTCACGATCCAGATCGTCGACGAGTGCCCGAACCGCCCCGGTGCCCAAAGCAACCCGTCGTGCACGTCAGGCCACATCGATCTCTCGGTAGGCGCCGCGAACCAGGTGGGCGGTGACAACCCGCAGATCTCCTGGAAAATGGTGCCCTGCGAAAACCCCAATCCCGAGTACTTCTGGCACTGGGACAGCGAAGTGTTCTGGGGAGCTCTGACCATCACGGGTCTGACGTATCCAGCCGCAAAGGTCGAGCTGCAAGACGGCAACAGCTGGATAGCCGGCGTGCGCAAGCCGTATTGGGGGGCTTGGATCTTCGGCAAGGACGACGAAGTCCCGGGTAGCGGCGGCACGGTTCCGCCATCTCCCTGGACGGTCCGCATCACGGATGTGCACGGCCAGGTGATGGTCGACCAATTTTCCTCGCCGTCAGGAGACTATCCCAACCCCGTCGAGAACGGCCGAGTCGTGGCCTACCAAGGCACCGGCCTCATCCAGCTGCCGATCTGCGGCATGTAGTAGCTGGTCGACTTTCCGAGGAGGGGCGCTGTGGCGAGTCGTGATCTGAGCGGCGCTCACCGGATGCAGCACGATGTACGTTTCTGCGACGTCGCCATCCTCACGTAATGCTGCGTGAGTGAGGTTTGCGTCCCTCACTCGCCGCCCGCATGCGGCTGGCCACAGCGACCAGGAGTCCGCGTTCCCAGGCGCGAAACTCGGGCTTCTTGGTTTTCCGAGAAGCCACGACGAGCTGCTGCCGGAGTGCGGCGTTTTCGGCGAGAAGCTCATCTCTGGTGCGGAACATGTCAGCGACGAATCCCGCGGCCACTCCTGAGGGGCGA
>JBNKUV010000018.1:0-8341 GCA_050298815.1 Polyangiaceae bacterium | reverse complement strand
CTCGAAAGACGTGACGCAAGAGCCAACCCCACCGCGAGCGACGAGAGCGCTGTGGAGCGTCGTCGTCGACGCCGCCATCAAAGGTCAACTCCAGCTGGTCCCCCTCAGCTGGCTTGTGGGCAAAGCGTTCGGGGTCGGCGTCATTGGGCACCACGCGGCTGCGGTGTTTGGAGTGGCTGGAGAAGACGCCGAAGTGGCGCACCATGTTAAACCAGGGTGGCGGAATGGCTGCGCAGAGCCGGACCAGCAGGTCGTGCGGCTCCAGATTGAGAGCATGAGTGCCGTCCTTCCAGACGTTTTTGAGCGAGAGTAGGAGCCGTCCATCGTTGCGCCACTCGAGTCGCTCTTGCGAGAGCGGCGGGCGCATCACATAGCGGCAGAGGCGCTCCAACTGCTTCCGATCATTGCCATGCGCCCCTGGCGACCGGCGGGATGGAGTGGATTGCGCCGTCCTACCCATCACTTGGGGGTCGAAAGAAAGGTTCTGAGTTGTCGTCGTTCGAGCTATATTCGTCGGGTATCTGGTACGTCCAGAATTCTGGGAAAGGCCAGGCTTTGCCGCAACCTATTAGGTCATGGGAGACTTTTATCGTGGTGTCCTTGCCCTTTAACCCTTCGATGCGCCCGTCGGGGCTGATGTGAGCGGATTGCTCGGACTCCTGGATTGAGCAGAATATCTTCTTTAGAGCCTTCGGGTCTTCTGAGGGAAGGGCGGGATCATAGATATGATGTTCTTCTGCTCTGACTTCCTTCAGCGAAATAGCGAGGTCCTCGTTGAGAGTTGCCTCACGAGAGATACCCAAAGTGAGCTCCTTCTGTTCGCCATAGTCGCCGCGGTCGTGGCGGTTCGTGAACTGCTGCGCGAAAAACAGATTGCCCATCGGCATCCCGTCTTTCGAATAGGTGAACAGCATCACTCGCTGTGTGGCAGGACTATACGCCGTCACGATTTCGACGCTAGCGGTGCTCACGCGAGTTCCGTAGCGAAGGCTGTCCGCGGGGGCTGCAGTCCCCGAGACGAAGTCCAGAAACTTGGGAGCGATTCGGTCGCCGAAGCGAAGGCGCGAGTCTTGACCGATGGCAAGCGGGAGCTCCGTTGCCTCGAAGCCAGTCAGGAACTCACGGAACCGTTCCCGATGTGGTTCATCGACGACGACGGGGCCCTGTTTGAGCGCCGGCGTGTAAGGTAATGGCACGTCCGTGTCGCAAATGACCTTGCCATTGGCGCGCAGCCCACACGCTCCGCCGGGGGAAACAGCGACCCGTTTGACTCCAGACAGGGTAGTGCCCCATGAGCAGGTCGCTGTGCCACCTCGCAAGCCGCAGGCGCGGTCACCTGCTGCGGTGATCGCGGTGAGGGCTTGGGTCGGCAGGCTCCCGACCTTGGCACCTGGCCGAGCGAAGCATTGAGCCTCCTGTCGAGGAGTGAGTGCGCACACGAAGTCATCGCCCGCGGCCAGGTCCTTGACCGCGATGGCAGGTTCGGGAACTGGTGGGGGATCGTCGCCAAAACAGCGCAGGGTTCGTTGTTCGTCCGCTACACAGGCGAATCCCTTCCCGACCACGGCGTACGCGGCCTTGAGGCCCGTCGGTGCGGAGAGCCGCTTCTCCGCGTCGCCCCAGCAGAAGACGTTCCCGGAATTGACGCCGCAGAACTGGCCAGCCCCTCCCGCGAGGCTGTCGAAGTCACCGTGAACGACGGCTGAGGAGAACCGCTTCGAGCAGCGGACCTTGCCCTTGGTCAAGCGGGCGCACCACGAGTCACCCGCTGCTGCGATGTCGACGTAGTTACCAGGAGCGACCGTTTGGCGTGCACCCCAGCAACGAACGGACAGATCAGACTTCAGAATCCCACAGTAAAAAGCGGAGTCCTTGCTCGTGCCACCTGCCACTATCTTGCTGAAGATCTCTTGGCGCTTGGTGAACTTCGTCCAACTGGGTAGTTCGTACGGCTCGGACTCATAGATCGGGGTGACACCTTTTTCGCGCCCGAACTCGATCATTTGGTGAAAAGGGATCTCCTTGAAGCGTGAGTGGGTCGTTTGAGGTTCCGCCTTCTCCTCAACAATCTGGGCCGACGTCGTGCCATTCGGGGCAGGCTCGGAAACGCTGGTGGCCGAGTCTGCTTCGGGAGCTGGATTCGGCGAATCTTTCCCTTTGCAGGCAGCCAGCATCAACGTGGACAGGACGGCCCAACTCAACAAATAGCATACGGAGCGACGCGCGACGCTGCGCAAGGAGAGGACATCTCGAAGTGAGCGTGCGGAATGAACAGTAGCCAACTGATTTATTGATCGCGAGAGATTCATGAATGAGCGCGCACACTATCGTGGCGCAGTTGCCTGTCAATCACATCAACCCGACTGGAAAAAGAAGCCGAATCCGACGAAAAATCGGCGAACGAAATGAATATAGTTCCGATCGACCAGCTGCTTCTTGGCCCACCACGTGAGCGAGCGTTCGGGCTCCGCTATGACGGCGACCAGCACGTCAGGACACTGTACACAAGACATCGCTCGCCGCATCGCTGACCGTGTCGATGCGATCCTCGAAAAGCACAGGCGTCCTCAGGTGCTCACCAGCTTGGCGGCTCTGACAGTTCGTTTTGCCTATACCCCGACCGTGAGCGACAGTCGCGCTACTCCAGGTCGAGCTCGGCAAACGCAACCAATGCGACCAAAAGTGAACGGTGTTCGCTCCGCCGCGACATCCACGTCGTTGTGCATGGCGCCGCCGTAGGCAAGGACCATGAAGTCCTTGGGCGGGTCTTCCTTGTTGTCTCGCTGACGCTGCCAAAAACGCAGCAATCGCTCCCCGGTCTCCTGCCCAATCAGCTCGAGCATGCGCACGAGCCCATCCGGGCCCCCTTTGGCGACGCCTTCATATTCTTCGCAAGTAGGTTCGAGAACGTAGGGCGTGATGCCCAATTCTTTTGCCGCATGTCCCAATTTCACGAAGCGATCGTGCGACTCCGGATCTTGACGCTCGACCACCGACGGCAGGGGCGAGTGATGTACCTTGCCAGCCGCTCCAACTGCTTCCTGTCGTTTCCGTGCACCCACTGAAGCGACCGGGGACCCTGCGACCGGGCCCCGAACTGCCGAATGCAGTCTGGGTAGGAGCAAGGGATTGATCCCCTGCTCCTCCGCCACGGGCAGGTCTGGAAGCGCGGTGTCTTTGGCAGACTCGGCGCGCTCCCCAGACATCAGTCGCAGCGATGGTGCGCGTAGCAAGCCATCGCCTAGGGACCCTGCGACCGGGCCCCGCGCTGGCATGCCAGCGTGGGTAGGAGCAAGGGAGGCTGCCCTGCCCTATCGCCGCCGACCTCGACGCCCGTCGCGGCAGCGCCACAGCAAGCAGCCAGCGCGGGGTGCTCAAGCTGCACCTCCGTGGGCTCGGAGTCATCCGCGAAGGTCGCTCGAGGAGCATGAAATTCCCGTCCACCCCGGAGCCCCGACTGTTAGGCTCGGGCGTGGCTTCGGGTTCCGAACAGTTCTCTTTGCGCGTCTTTTCACCTTCGGGCTTCCGCTCGGAACTGCGGGACGAGGCAGTTTTCTTGCAGGGGCGGGTGAAGCTCTACGTCAAGACGCTGTTCTTCTTGTTCGGTCTCTTCGGGGCACTGGGCGCGCTGCTGTTCGTGCAGATGTCCGACGTCATCGACTCGAGCGACAGCGCGAGCCTGGCGCTGGTGTTTCTGAGCTACTGCGGCATGCTGCTGCTGTTCCTCGTTGCCTGGGTGTACTTGCGCACGCCGGGCAGAAGCGTGCTCGCCGTTGGCGTCGTGGAGTCGTTGGGCAGCATCGTAGCGACGGCGGTGGTGGCGGCGTCCGTCCCCTACACCGTGCACAGCCTGACGGTCCTCGACGTGCTGCTGGTGGTGTTGTTGATACTGGTGACTCGCGCGGCCTTCGTTCCCAGCTCCGCGTGGCGGTCACTCAGCGTCGGTGTCGTCGCCACGGCGACCGTCACGGGCCTGTGCATGCAGTGGGTGGGGCGACAACCGGACCTGGACGAGTATGAACGCATGCTGCCCGTCGGCTGCGCCACGTGGGGCCTGCTATTTTCGGTGGCCACGGCGATGCAGTCCCGCGTGCTGTACGGACTACAGCAGTCGGTGAGAGCAGCGCTGCGCCTCGGCAGCTACACCCTGGAGGCGAAGTTGGCGACGGGGGGCATGGCCACCGTCTACAAGGCCCGCCACGCGATGCTGCAGCGCCCTACGGTCGTGAAGCTTCTGCCACCAGAATCCTTGGGTGAGGCCAGCGCGCGCTTCGAGCGTGAAGTGAAGGACACGGCGCGCTTGGCGCACCCGAACATCATCCAGATCTACGATTACGGCACGACCCATGGCTGGTTCTATTACGCCATGGAGTACATTGATGGGCTGAGCGTTCACGAACTGACGGACCAGTTCGGGCCGCTCCCGGCACCGCGGGTCGTCTACATTCTCGAGCAGGTCGCTGCTGCGCTGGCCTACGCGCACCGCGCGGGGTTAGTGCACCGTGACGTCAAGCCAGGCAACATTCTGGTGTCTGACCGGGGTGATTTCGGCGATACCACCACGCTGCTGGACTTCGGCCTCGTCAAAGAACTCGACCCCGACGAGGACGCCAACCTCAGTCGCACCAATACACTGCTGGGAACACCGCTCTACATGGCGCCGGAGTGCATCACCAAACCCGACGCCGTCGATGCCAGAACGGACCTGTATGCTCTGGGCGCCGTTGGCTTCTTCATGCTGACGGGGACCGACGTCTTTAGCGGTGCAACCTTGGTCGAAGTGTGCACTCACCACCTGCACACGACCCCGTCCACACCGTCCGAACGGGTTGGTCGCAGCGTCTGCAGTGACCAACTGGAAGCGATCTTGCGGCGCTGCCTACGGAAGTCGCCCGACGATCGCTACGCCAGCGCTTCGGCGCTGCGCGACGCCTTGCGTGCCGTTCCCGAGTCGGGCATGTGGAACGCCGACCAAGCTTCAGCGTGGTGGGAGCAGCATCGAGAGGCGATCGACGCCCACCGCGCGCGTGGCGTCGAGCTGCTCGATGGCGACTCCAGCCTGGATTCGCTCAGCGAGGGCAAGGCCCGCAAGGCCCCGGCGTAGTGCGGCCGGCGGCGGCGGACGTCTCCCTGACTGTCCCAGAGGCACTGGGTGAGCGCACGCCCCAATCGTGTTCAATGGATGAACCACACGGCGATGCGGCTGTAGGCGTTCGCGTGAAACCACGCGGGCGATCCTCCCAGAGCTGCGCGCAGACCTCGCTCAATGGCCGAGCGTTGTTTTGACGCACTCCGTCACCAACTTCTCTGGTAGCCTTCCGTTCCTGGGGGCGAAGGAGGAAGCGATGAGTGATACGGGCGCGAGTGCCGCCGAGCAGTCACGATTGGTCCAGCGGCTTGCCGGGCTAGGCAGACTCTGGGGTCACGTGAAGTTCTTTCATCCCGACCTGGCGTACGAGTCGATCGATTGGGATGCCGCATTGCTGAGCGTCGTGCCGGAGGTGATCGCCGCGCGAACGCCAGAGGAGTTCGGCTGGTGGCCTTCGCCGGGATAACTCCGTGGAACTGGGGGAAATACGCGGAAGCCGCGAAGCTCGACCGGCTTCGCGACGCCATCCGAAATGCCGCCGTCGTGGTGTTGGACGCCCGCCTCGGTGACGGGCCGATGCCGAACGAGGTGTCTGCGCCTTTGCACTTGAACCTCCCGAAAGTCGTCAGCCTGCTCACTGACCAGCGCGTCGTCCAGGGCACGACTCGGCGTCGGGTCCACCGCGGCTACGTGCCCCGGCTTGGCTTTTCCTCCGGCGGCTACTACTCCGCATTCGAAACCCGCGTGCCCGAGATCATCGAGGGGCAAGCCAGCAAACCGCTAGAGCTGATCGTCCTGATCGACAAGAGCAGCAGCGGCATGCTCCCAGTGCTCGGCGGTCTTCAGCAAGTGGGAGCCAAGCTGGTTGCCGTTGGCAGCGTGCCCAGCTGGAAACGCAGCGAACACCTGACGTTGACTGAAGGCGTGGAAGCGGTGGTGCGCGATTCAGAGTTCATTCACCCGAACGGACGCACGGGTCTTCTGCCCGACGCACAAATCACGCCCGTCGACGATGACGTCGAGTTGTTGCGTCGGGCCACCCAGGCCGCAGCCGAAGCGGAGCCTGCGCCGACCGTAGCCACTGAACCCTGCCATTTGAAGCCACAAATCGATGAGCCCTATGGTGACATGAGCCACCCGCCAGTCGAGCATCGCATTCTGGCCGCGTTTCGGATTTACAACGTCATGCGCTACTTCTTCGCCTACACGCATTTGATGGACGGGATGCGGTCCAGCGGACGGCACCTCCCAGACAGGGCACTTCCCAAACGCCCCCCCGCTACCGATGGACAAGAGCCGCAGAAGGCGCCGCAGCTGGGGGTGGCCATCGCCCGAGCGGAGGTCGAGCGATGTACCTGGCCAGCCGCTCCGGCTGTTTCCGATCGTTCCCATGCACCCACTGAAGCGACCGGGGACCCTGCGACCGGCTGCGACCGGGCCCCGAACTGCCGAAGGCAGTTTGGGTAGGAGCAAGGGTTGGACGCGACTTCCTCCTTCAGAACACCTGAAAGCCCTGCCGATGCCAACGCAACACCGTGTTCGGTTTTACGAGCAGAATCGTTTCTCGCCACGTGGAGGTCAAGGCCGCGGCAGCTACCAAGATCACACGATCAACCGGTCGCAGGCGAGGCTTCTTCGCCCTCCGCGCGAGAACGATGAGCTGCTGTCGTAGCGCGGCGTTCTCCGCCAAGAGGTCACCGCTTGTCCGGGTCAGGTCCTCTACGAGGCCGAGGAGCGCGGACTTTGCTTGGTCGCGTCGCGAAGTCGACGAGCCAAGCGCCCTCGTGCAGAGCGCGCAGCGTCCTTCATGCGTTGTCCGAGCTCGCGGAGCACCGCTGAGACATGCGCCATCATGCCCCGACGATTCAAGATTATGAATTCAGAAATCCTGAGTCATTCTGCGGCGGACGCGAGTAGGAGCCAGCACGGGCGGCTGGGGTCACTTGTGCCAGCACGGGCTCATCTTCGGCGCGTTCATCGGGGAGCAGCACGAGTTGGTCCGTCCTGTATTCGATGAGGCCGCGACGAGTGAGCAGCGCGAGCACGCGGATGCGAATCGTGGTGACGAGATCGGCCACTTCGCTGGAGGTCAGATGGGGAAGCTGCCTGAACTCGGGAGGAGCGCCATCGAGCTGCTCCACGAACACGCCGTCCAGGGCGATGATGTGCAGGTGAGGATTGAGTTTAAAGTCAGAGTTTACCCTCTGCACGGCCGTCACGGTGCCGCTCTGTAGTTTGCGTCGTCGTGTCTTGAGTGTCTTGAGGCGCTGAACGTTGCTCGGCGCGTGTGAATCACCAGCGTCAGCGGCAGGCTCTTGTGAGGGCTCAGCGATGGTGATGCGCGCCAGTGGACCGATGACATCACGCATGCGTACAGCTCATCGTGGCGTCACGACGGGTGAAGCGTCCATCGTTTCGGCCGTTGGAGAGAGGGTTTCTCGTCGCCCCATGGAGTCGCCGCTCCTACTGGAGAAACGTCGTGCTGCTGGTGAAGCCGAGCACCATCCTTCGTTGGCATCGCGAGGGATTCCGCGTGGTGTGGAGGCGTCGGTCCCGACCGAGAAAGGGTGCCGAAGCAAGAATCTGTCATCAAACCATCGAGCTGATTCGACGGATGGCGATAGAGAACAAGACGTGGGGCGCCGAGCGCATCCGTGGCGAGCTCTTGAAGCTGGGCATCCAGGCCTCCAAGAGAACGATCCAACGCCATGTTCGCGGCGTTCGGCCGCCGGGAGACGGGCGAGGCTGGCGCACGCTTCTGAGAAACCACACCGAGGTGATCCACGTAGGAGTCACACGTGCGCCGAACGAATCCTGGACGGCCCAGCAGTTGCGGGAGGTGACGCCATTTCGGCCGTGGTCCACCGTTCATCATCCGGGATCACGACAACAAGTTCGGCGCGAGCTTCGATCGCGTCGCAGAGGGTGCTGGCATTGGCGTCGTGAAGACCGCGAACCGCGCCCCACTGATGAACGCTGTGTGCGAGCGATTTCTCGGAAGTGTCCGTCGCGAGTGTCTCGATCACGTCATCGTCCTTGGCGAAAACCATCTTCGCACGGTGCTCGACGAGTAGGTCGCCTGCTTCAATCGATCCCGACCGCATCAGGGACTCGAGCAGCGCATTCCGCTGTCGTCGACGACGCACCACGGCTCCACCGCTCCGAACATCGTCGCGCGTTCCGTTCTCGACGGGCTCCATCATGACTATCGGTGGGCGGCATGAGCCGCGGATGAATGACGTAGCCAGGACA
>JBNKUV010000017.1:0-1716 GCA_050298815.1 Polyangiaceae bacterium | reverse complement strand
GGCGCCGAAATGCTGCGGGGATACTACGAGGGTCGCTATCGAGAGCGTCAATACCTCGCGGTGCAGGCAGAGTATCGCTTTCCGTTGCTCTGGCGCTTGGGCGGTGTGCTGTTCGGCGCCGTGGGCACGGTCGAGCCGGCCCTGCCGGATCTGGCATTGGACGAGCTCAAGCCGGCGATGGGCGGCGGGCTGCGCCTCGCCCCGCTGGATGACGTGCCCATCAACATTCGACTCGATGTTGCGTACGGCAACGAGCCCAACTTCTACTTTGGCGTCGGCGAGGCGTTCTGACCGAAGACTCCTGTGGTGCGGCGACCCGTCGAACTCGTGCTCGACATCGGAAGGCCGGCTTCTTGCAGGCACGCCAAAGCCATCGCGACGCTCTCCGCGCTTCGGCACCGAAACGGGCTGCACCTGCCCGAAGCCCGCGGCTTTCTGCGCGCGGCGGCGTTTTGGTCGAACAGGCCCGAACTGAAGCCTCTACTGGTCTTTCTACACGAACTCGAGCGCGGCCGGAAGTGTCTGCTCTCGCACGCGCCGATCGCAATGTGTGGAGTCGACGGTCGAACACGTACTGGTAGTGCTAGCCCTTGGAGTTCCAAGCTGCCCAGAACCCGTCCGGACGGCACGCGCGGTGGTTCGTGGTAGCAGCGCTATGTCAAATCCTGTGCTGGCTACCTAGCGCATCCACGTCGTCAAGCCGCCCTCCAATAGTCGTGATGAAGTCCGTTGAGGACTGGGAAAGCGACAACCTTGGCGGATGGAGCCAAGGTTTCTTCTGAGGCTGGAGCCGGGACTGTCTGCTGGATCCCTTGATGAGGTCGTGACGTGTTGAAGTACGCGACGTACTCGCGGAGCACCGACTGCAGATGGCGCTGTCCGAGGATGATGATGTGATCGAGGCACTCGCGGCGGACGCTGCCGAGGAAGCGTTCACAGGTGGAGTTCATAAGAGGCGCGCGTTCGGCGGTCTTCAGAACGTGAATGCGCGCGCCTTTGGCGACGCGGTCAAACTCGCTGCCGAACTTGGCGTCGCGATCACGGATGATGAACTGGGGGCCTTCGTCGAACGGCGTGAGCTGCCGCAACTGCTGGGCAGTCCAGCCCTCGCAGGGCTCGCGGGTCACAGCGACGTGGACGACCTCCTTGGTGTTTACGTCCACGACGAAGAAGGCGAACAATGGCCGGAACCAGACGTCATGGACTTGCAGAAAATCGCAGGCCCAGACGGTGTGGTTGGCGAGAAAGGTATTCCAGCTTTGCTCGTCTCCTGGTGGCCGGACGGCGAGGATGTGCCGCTGGATGGAGCGCTTGGCGACTCGAATGCCGAGCTTGAGTAACTCGCCGCGAATGCGTTCCGCGCCCCAAGTCCGATTGTGACGAGCCATGCTCTGGATCAGCGCGATCGTTTCCGGGGCGAGCCGAGACTTGCGCTTCCGTCTGGGCTTGCTCTTGTGCTTCCAGAGAAGCCGAAAGCCCTCACGATGCCAACGGAGCACCGTATCAGGTTTCACCAGGAGCATGGCGTCGCGCCACGCCCGCATGCGGCTGGCCAAAGCGACCAGGAGTCCGCGCTCCCAGGCGCGAAACTCGGGCTTCTTGGTTTTCCGAGAAGCCACGACGAGCTGCTGCCGGAGTGCGGCGTTTTCGGCGAGAAGCTCATCTCTGGTGCGGAACATGTCAGCGACGAATCCCGCGGCCACTCCTGAGGGGCGA
>JBNKUV010000016.1:0-144373 GCA_050298815.1 Polyangiaceae bacterium | reverse complement strand
TACGACCTCAATCAGACGAAGATGATCCCGCTGTGCTATGCGGATCAAATCCTGCCCGGCTCCTTCGAGCACGCGCTCGGGGAGATTGTCGAGCAGCACCTGGACCTGACAGCGTTTGACCAGCGCTATCGCAATGATCAGACGGGGCGCCTGGCGTACGACCCGAAGGTGCTGCTCAAGATCGTCATCTACGGCTACTACAAGGGGCTCCTCTCCAGCCGTCAACTGGAGGAGGCGTGCCAACGCAACATCATCTTCATGGCGCTGTCAGCAGACACGCGGCCGCACTTCACGACGATAGCCAGCTTCGTCAGGGAGCTGCACCGTGAGATCGTCGACCTGTTCAGAGACGTGCTGCTCTACGCCTCCGAGCTGGGCCTCATCGGCTCGGAGCACTTCGCGGTGGATGGCTGCAAGTTGCCGTCGAACGCGTCCAAGCAGTGGAGCGGCACGCATACGGAGCTCGAGGAAAAGCGGAAGAAACTACAAGGGGTTGCCGAGCGCATCATCCAGCGCCACCAGGACCAAGATAGCGCAGAAGATGGCGGCAAAGCATCGGCAGGGCACGCGAAGAAACTCGAGCACTACCAACGAAAGATGAAGCAGCTCGAGACGCTGCTACGTGACACCGACCACAAGCCCGGGCCGACCGGCAACGAGCATCGTTCCGCCCGAGGCCCATCATGTCACGTGGCGCTGCCGCGGAACGAATCCGCGATCACGCCCACAGATTCTCCGGAAGAACCAACTTTCGCGGCCGCATCGTGCTCAACGTGTCACGATGCGGCCCCATCCCACCGGTATGCGTCTCATCCTCACCCAACCCACGCTGTCATCAGACGGAACCCTCGACCACCGAGCCGTCTTTGAGCGCCTCCTCCGAGATCACGGAACGCGATTCGCTGCGGACGACGTGTTGCTATTGCCCGAGCACTGGGATCTCGGCAGTGATCGAAGTGCCTACTTGGGTGCAGCCAGCGAGCTGGCCAGGATCGCAGGTTGCCACGTCGTTGCCGGCTCACAACACGAGCACTCCGGCTCGGGCACGTACAACAGCGGTGTCGTCGTCGACAGCGCCGGGTGCGTGATAACTCGCTACGACAAGCAGCGCCCTTACTCCGCTGAGCGAGCGCATGTGGCCCCTGGACACGACATCGGCGAGTTCGAAGTCGCTGGCCGCCGATTCGCCATCCTCATCTGTGCCGATTTTTGGTTCTCGGATTTGTTCGACCGCTTGACGCACGCGCCAGACGTCTTGCTCGTGCCGGCTCTCTCCGTGACCAGAAAACCTAGTCCAGACTATTCGCGAGCGTTGTGGCGCCACTTGGCAACGTCGCGGGCCTACGAATTTGCCACCTTTGTCGGCATCTCCGATTGGGCTGCGGATTCTCGACTCCCGCCGTTACGCACCGCGGGAGTTGCAGGCTTCACTGACCCCACCGGAATGGATCCCGAGGGGTTCTTCACGCCGTTGAACTCAGCTCTCGCTGTTGTCGACCTGGACTTCGATGCGCTCGATGCCTTCCGACAGGATCGGAGGCAGCGCGGATTCTTGTGGGCCCCCCGCGGAAGCAACTGCGACGCTCACTGAAGCTCGACCACGAGCGGATTGCCACTCTGAACGATCCCGTGGGCGCCACGAGCCCCTGGCCCCGATGCCTCGAGCCACAGCAGCAGCTCAGCACATATGGCGCTCACCTGTTGAGGCGTCAGCACACCCAGGGGGCAATAGATGGCCGCAGCCACCCGCCGAGTCTCCGCCGTGGTCTTGGTACGGAGGCAATCTTTGATGGCGTTGACAATGGGCACCGAGCTCCCATCCTCATTGACCTCGCAACCGCACAAGAGATCTTTCAGGACCAACTCTTGCCCACCCTGGTTGAAGATGTATTGCTCACCTTCGGCCCCCAATCGGAACAGAAAGTGGCCCTTGTTGGACAGATCCAAATCCCAGACACTGATCGGTACCATGTGCTTGAGACTGACGAGATTGTTGGCGTCCACCAGCGCGTTGATGGTTGGGAACGAGCCTTGGTGAGCAGCTCTCAAGAGATACTCGTTGGCCGGCTTGCCACGCCCGGTGGGCTTGTAACTGCCGTTACGCAACATGTCTCGACAGGCTACGCGCCGCGCTTCCAACTCCGAAGAGAGCTCGCCCTGGCGCCCGGTGACGCACTCCATGACACTCTGCTGCAAGGCTTTCCCGACAGAAACGGCGTGGACTCCATCCACCACCACGACCCCGATAGCGATGTCTGATCGGGAAAGCTCCGCTGAAAACCGCAGCCTCACGCTGGCGGTTCATACCTTGTACAGGCGACCGCGGTAAAGGATCGATTTGCCGGTCGTATTGGGCGCGTGGGGCATCGTTCGCGATTCGGGGGAGCCGGAGCTGCGCGGGACGGACGGCGTCGGAGTGAACTCTGGTGAATCAGCCATCAAGGCGGGAGGAAACGCTGGGGTCCGCGGCGTCGTGCTGAGCGCCGCCTCCGTTTCGGGCGGGATGAGCGAAGCGCGCTCCTCCTTGGCGGCGGGGGTTGCGGGGATGGTGCTTGGTGCTCGCCCCACCCTGCGCGCAACGAGTCGGCAAGCCATACGTAGCGCGGGTAGGTTGGTATTGGGTTCACTCATCACATACAGCATACCGTGGCTTTCCGGACGCAAGTGAAAGTGGTAGTCGCGGAAGCGAAGCACGTAGTGCTCGAGTTCGTCGTCACTGACTTCACCGCCTCCAGCCACCACCGCCGCCATACGGGGAATCAACGCATCCAACTCTTCCCGATCGAAAAAAGTCGGCATACTGGTGGCGACGAGCTGCCCCGCGCGATTGGCAAAAAACCCACCTAGAACCCCCTGTACGTCCCGCAAAGCATCGAGTCCCGAACCAGACATCAGCGCCTCCTCGTTTCCTTCATTTGACGGACTTCCTCGACAGGTCCCGAGACCACCAAGGCTCCCCCATCGGCTTCCCGAAACACCGCAAGCTCGTTTTCTGCAGACGAAGCCTCGAGCTCGAGCAGCGGACCCAAGCCCAAGGAATCCCCGATGGCGTCCCCCACTTGCACCAAGTACGCCGCCGCATCCGTCAACGCCCTCGGGTGCGACGTCTGCTGGGTGACTTCCCCCTGAGCGCTGAGTCGTATGACGGCCAATCTACCTGGGTGTGTGGCGTCGTCCTCCATGGTCTTGTTCACTCCTGGAAATTCGACGAGTTCCCCCGTCGGATCCGGCAGCGCGGCTTGAGCTTCATCGTTGGCCTGCGCAGCTTGCAGAACGAGGGCTTGCCAAGATACGGCGATTGTCTCCCGTCCGGGCCAAGTCGTGTGACTCGGTCGAAAGCGGCCGCTCTCCAGCGCGAGCATCCGCTGCACGGCGACCAGACCCTCTTCACCGTCGAACTCCGCGTGCACCACGCGCCCACCCTGAAAGAACATGAGCCCACGACGGACCCCGGAGGTTACCTCGAAAGCAGCTCGCTGCTGCCCGAGGCAGTTGAGCTGGATCAGTTCGACCAGGCTTGCCCCATTGACGAGCGCGTGAAACCCGGAGTTGCGGGGGCGCTCGGAGGGTGGCGTTCGACTTGCACTCATGGTTCGACTCAATTCGCGCTGGAGTTGGATTCCGTGGCTGGGTAGGCAGAGAAGTCCGCAGGGTAGGCCTCAGCGCTGTGTTCACTGATGTCCAAGCCGTCTAGCTCTTGCTGCAGCGTGACGCGCACCCCGACCGTCGCCCGGAGGATCGCGAACGTGATGGATGCGGTAGCGAACGTCCAAACGAAGCAAGCCACGACACCAATGATTTGGGAGATCAGCTGCGTGGAGGAAAACCCCGCGTGATGAAACAATGCGACGGAGATGGTTCCCCAGACCCCCGCCGTACCGTGCACGCTGATGGCACCGACAGGATCGTCAATCCCTCGACGTTCGAAGAACAGCACGCTGAAGACGACGAGTGCTCCTCCCAGGAGCCCAATGCCGGCGGCAGATCCGGGCGTGACGTAGGCGCATCCCGCAGTGATCGCGACCAGCCCGCCGAGGGCGCCGTTGAGCGAAAGCCCGATGTCGGGCTTTCCATTGAGCATCCAACCCACGAGCATCGCCCCGAGGGTGCCCGAGCAGGCAGCCAGGTTCGTGTTGACCGCGATGAGTGTGAACGCCTTGCCGGAGCCCCCGAACAGGTCGACGCCCGATCCGGTCACGCTTGTCGTGCTCCCGGCGTTGAACCCAAACCACCCCATCCACAGGATGAAGACGCCCAAGGCCGAAAGCGTCATCGAGTGACCCAGGATGAGCCGTGGCTGCCCCAGCTCGTCAAACTTGCCGTGGCGCGGGCCCACGGTGAGCACGCCAGCGAGCGCTGCCCAGGCACCCACGCCGTGGACCGCGGTCGAACCCGCAAAATCGAGAAACGGCGGCAGTCCCCAATCACGCAACGGACTACCCTCCCCAGCTTCCAACCAACCCGCACCCTCCAGTGCACTACCCCACACCCAGGAGCCGAATATCGGATAGATGACCGTCGTCAGCGCAATGCTGGAGAAGAGATACGCAACGAAGCGCGTACGCTCAGCGAGTGCACCCGACACGATCGTGGCGGCAGTGGCGCAGAACACCGTTTGGAAGAGCAAGAAAGCGTACAGGTGCGCATTCTGCGCGAACCCTCGTAGGAAAAACCCCGTGGTGCCGAACCACCCGTTGGTCACTCCGAACATCAACCCGAAGCCCACGGCGAAGTACGCCAAAGACCCCAAGGAGAAGTCGAGCAGGTTCTTCATCAGGATGTTGACGACGTTTTTTGCACGCGTGAATCCCGCCTCCACCAACGAAAACCCCGCCTGCATCCAGAACACCAGCACTGCTGCAATGACTGTCCACAAGAGATTGACCGGGAAATCCCCCTCCGCGCCGAGCGGCGTGTCCGTCACATCGACCGCCTGAGCCGCTGCCGTGACCGACCAACCCAGCACCACCATCAGGCACGAGAGAGCGACGAGCCGTGGCCTCCTCAGAAGCCAAGAACGATCCGGTGTGCGACGACGGTCAACGGGCCCCAATGGCAGACGCATGCTGCCACTGTTCATGCCCCCTCGTTTCCGTCAGCTTTCGGGGCGAACTGCCCGCTGTTTCTGGCCCGAAACAGCTTCACGAATGACGGCGACGCTGGCATCGCCCGTCACGCTTCCGTTCGCTTTGCCGATTCTACGTTGTAAGGCCCCTCTCTCTGGCGTCGACATTGGGCCCAAGACTGCGCAAACGGGAAGTAGTTGTGCGCATTCAAGTAACACACACCATCGAAGAGCTCACCGCCTGCAGGTTGCGTCAATCGATGCTAAGCCACGAAGCGTGAAGAGGACTAGGGAGAAGGGTCTCGAGGTGCCAGTTCGCCTCGATTGGTCATTGGCGATCGTGCTGGCTGCTTTGAGCACGGGGTGTTTGGGCAGTCTGGGGGTCAAAGAGAAACACGCGGCAGCTCACAAGTGTTCGTCCGGGGACGTCACGTTGAAGGAGTTGGACAACGAGGGGCACAAAAAGTACCAGAGCACCGGCTGCGGCCACGAGGAGATTTATTACTGCATCGTGGCCAAGTGCCGTTCCCCACGCATTTTGAGTGTTCGTCACCATGCAGCAGAGCACAATTGCAAGATGGAAGACATCACGACGGAAGAGCCATCCGCGAACGAGTTTGTGACGACGGGCTGTGGCAAGACGGAGCGCTACAAGTGCGAAGAAGTTCCTGACGACGTGGTGAGTTGCGAACGGGTGAAGTAGCGCCGCACACCAGGCACTCGCAGGCGCATTAGCGTCGGCGAGCCCCAATGCGCCAAGCGCCCAGACCGATCACGAGTCCACCCAGTAGGCCCCACATGCCTGAGCTCTTTCTGTCCGACGTGGAAAGGGTCAAAGACAATGCATGGCGTGACCGCCCAACGGCAGTGCACAGGCACGAGGCCGACGCCGCACGCTCGTTCATCGATTGCGAGCCGCGGTTCGGAGTGCTGCCATCGTCGCTGCTCGCGCCCGAACCGCCGTTCGGCGCTGTTCCCGCCGAACCATCGCTGTTCGGGGCAGCGCCCGTCGAACCATCTCCGTGCGGGGCAGCGCCCGCCGAACCATCTCCGTGCGGGGCGTCCGCGTCCGGCCCCATCGAGGCTGGCGGCGGGGCAAAGGCGCGCTCACAATCCGTAGTGGCGAGCTCCGCAGGCTCCGGATCGCCGACGTACATCAGCGGGCTGCCCCCATCGGCGCCCGCGAGCTCGTAAGCGGTGGCCGCGTCCGGCTGAAACGGCAAGCGCACCTCGAACATGCGTGGCCAGAGCTTGCCGCCGATGAAGAAGTGCTGACTCGTAGGATGGTATGCAATGCCGTTGAGTACGTCTGCTTCACCCGCCTCCTCGGGTGTCAAGAGCCCGGATGCGTCGACTCGCGAGAGCACCTGACCCGAGACAGGATCGATCCTGAGGATCCAGTTCGTCATCCAGACGTTGGCGTAAACGAGGTTCCCGACACACTCGAGTTCGTTCAGCTGCAGCACGGGATTGCCATCGACGGTGACCGTGACTTGCCCCAAGAGCTCGAAGCTCTCCGGATCGCGAAAGAACAACTCGCTGCTGCCGTCGGACATGACCAGTCGGTTGCCGTCGTAGCAGAGCCCCCAGCCCTCCCCTGCGTACTCGAAATTTCGGAGCAGATGGAAGCTGTCCCGTTCGTACTCGTGGGCGATTCCATTCTTCCACGTGATCTGGATCAGGCGATTGTCCACCAGTGACAGCCCCTCGCCAAACTCTGCGGCGCTGAGCTGTTCGATGCGCAACACATCCCCCGTGTGCGGGTCCACCTGGCGTACGCTGGAGCGACCGTACAAGCCTGTGCTTTCGTAGAAGAGCCCACAGTGAAGCAACAGGCCTTGAGTGAACGCTTCCGGATCGTGGGGCCAACTCGCCAGAACATCTGGGCTGACCGTAGGCACGGCGTCGGCGGGCCGTGCAACGAGCAGCGGGAGCGCGGCGAGGGCCACTCGCGTGGTCCAGCCAAAAGGGCGACGGCGACGCATGATCGCAAAGTAGCGTCCTGCCTGGGAGTGACAATGCGGCAACGACACTTCCTTCACAAAGCCCTTGCCCGCACGCAGCACGACTGTATGCTTCCTGCAGTCGCATGCTTTCGCGTTGCTTTCCATTTGGTGGTTATTCGTATGCTCCCGCGGGGAAGGGCTGGTTTTGGTCCTTTACCTGGGAGTCGCCAGAGGCGCGGTGCATGGACACAAGGCCCAGTATCGAACGGCCACCCCTCGTTGGACTGACCATCGAGTAGGCAAGCCGAGAGAAACGAAGCCACCCCCACCGAGCCCCTGGCCGCAACGAGCAGCCAGGGGTTTTTCGTTTTGTTCTTACCAACTTTCACTATCCGACTTTTCGAGGCCCGTCATGCCCCAGTCCCCACACTCCCAAACAGCCACAGGTGCCCAAACAGCCGCAGGCTCCCAAACCGCCAGTAGCTCCGGCTCCGCAGCGGCTGAAGACTCCACCGAAGCCCCACCCCCCACAGCGGCTCGCGCCAACCTCTCCGAAGCATCCGAAACCGCCACGCATCCGCTACAACGGGCCGCACGTCGAGTATTGGCGCGCCTGGAGGCGCCACACGTGGCCGAGCTGCCAACGCCAGCGGCACTAAGACTACAGTTGCCCGTGACGCCGCGGGCGCAGGCGACCATCACGACCACGCGCAAACGCATCCAACACATCATCGAGAGAAAAGACTGTCGGCACCTCATCGTGGTGGGCCCCTGCTCGGTGCACGATCCACGCGCTGTCCTGGAGTACGCACTGCGACTGACCCCCCTCGCCCAAGAGCTTTCGGACGTGGCAGTGGTGTGCATGCGGGTCTACTTCGACAAGCCGCGAACCACCGTCGGCTGGAAGGGATTCATCAACGACCCACATCTCGACGGTAGCGGCCGCGTCGCGGCAGGCCTCGCTGCAGCGCGCGCGCTTTTGCTCGAGATCAGCGCGATGGGTCTCGGCACTGCCAGTGAACTACTCGACCCCATCAGCGCGTGTTACCTGCAGGATGTACTCGTGTGGGCCGCCATCGGCGCTCGCACCAGCGAGAGCCAGACCCACCGCGAACTCGCCAGCAGTCTCGACCTGCCGGTGGGGCTCAAGAATCCCCTCTCGGGCGACTTGGAAAGCGTGGCACAAGGGCTCGTCGCCATCCAAACCGCCCACACGCGGCTCACCCTCGGCGATGGGGGGCAGCCCGAGGTCCAAGTCACCTCGGGAAATCCCGCAAGTCACGGCATTCTACGCGGGGGCAAGGCGGGACCGAACTTCGATGCGAGTAGCGTACGCGCGCTGTTCGAATCTCAGCAAGCCCAGGGCATCGACGCTCCCGTCTTAGTGGACGCGAGCCACGGCAACAGCGGCAAGGATCCCGAGCGACAGAGCGCGGTCGTGGCCGATGTCATGCGGCAGCTGCAAGCGCCCGACTGTCCCATCATGGGAGTGATGCTGGAGAGCCACCTCGAGGGTGGACGTCAGGATCTGACTCCGAGCAGCGATTTGCGCTACGGCGTGAGCATCACGGATGCGTGCCTCGGCTGGGGAAAAACCGCTGCGCTCTTGCGCGAGTACGCCGCGGCCCTGCGAGCGAAAACGAAGGCTGTCCCTAGTCCAGAGGATGTAGTAGGCGAACGAAGTGTCCAACCGACGCATCGAGCGGCTTCTGTACCGAACGCTGGAGCGAACGTGCCAACGCTACGCTTTGCTGTCCCCGGGTGATCGTATCGCCGTCGGTCTCTCAGGCGGCAAGGACAGCTACGGGCTCTTGGTGTTGCTGTCGAAGCTCGCCAAGCGGTTGCCCTTTCGGATCGAGGTGCTCGCGTTGCACCTCGACCAAGGGCAACCAGGCTACGACGGCGCGCCGCTTTCGGGTTGGCTGGAACGCTCCAGCATCCCCTTCGAGATCTTGAGGGAGGACACCTACTCGGTCGTCACCGACAAGTTAGCCCCCGGGCAAACCTACTGCTCGCTCTGTTCTCGCCTGCGCCGGGGGGTGCTGTACACGGCATTGGAGCGACTGAACTACAACAAGCTCGCGCTCGGGCATCACAGAGACGATGCCTTGGAGACGCTGTTGATGAACCTGTTCTACTCTGGCCGGCTACAAGCGATGCCCGCCAAGTACAGGACGGACGACGGTCGCTTCGAGGTGATCCGTCCGCTCATCGAGTGTGCAGAGAGCTGGCTCGAAGAATACGCCGCGCAGAACGAATTCCCGATTCTGCCGTGCAATCTGTGCGGTTCCCAAGAGGGCCTCAAACGCGAGCGCATCAAGCGCCTACTGACGGAACTCGAGGGCGAGCAGCCCGACGTTCGTAGCATCATGCTCAACGCCTTGGGCAACGTGCGCCCCTCTCACCTTCTGGACCAGGACCTGGCGCGTGCGTGGCAAGAGCGCGACCCGAGTATCCGCCCCGACGGACCAGCTCGCGAGACAACTCGCCACATGCTGGCGAGTCCGCAAGTCTCGCGGCGCTTGAAGTTGATTCAGTGACGCAAGAAACGTCTGGGCTTCGCGCCGCCAGTTTGCCATCGCCAGGTGCGCGTTCCTTCGCTAGCGTGCTCCCATGCAATCAAGCAAAGGCTCCCGCATCCCCGGTATCTCAAGCTCTGACCACCCCCGCCGATCCCGGCCGCAGCGACCACCTCGCCCCTCTATCATCGGCTTGACCGCCATCATCGTTGCCGCCGCGGGTGCACTCAGCGGTTGCACCTATCACCAGATCGACGTTGCCGCCGCTGGGCAGCCACGGGGTCTTACCGTATCGGGGACCGGGCGCCTCACTGCGGAGCCGGACATGGCCAGCGTTCGGATCGGTGTCGAGACGCGGCACAGCGATGCCAAGGTCGCCGTGGAAGAGAACAACCGACGGATGACCCTGGTCGTGGCCAACGTGAAGGGGTTGGGATTACCGGAAGCAGACTTGCAGTCGGCGAACTTCAGCATTCACTACGAGGTGAACCATCGCGAGCCGCCGCCACCGCGGAAAGCGCCCTTGGAAGAAACCGTGGAACAAGCCGCCACCGAGGGTCCCACGCTGCGCCCTCCCGCGCCGCCGCCCCAACGTGGGGAGTTCGTGGTGAACAACACGTTGGTCGTGTTGGTTCGCGACTTGGCGCTGTTGAGCGACGTGTTGGGCACGGCCACCTCCGTGGGCGCCAACTCCATCTCCGGGGTGGACTTCGAGATCGACGATTCGAGCGCGCTGCAAGCTCAGGCGCGCGATGCCGCCATCGCCGATGCTATGCAGAAAGCAGAGCGGCTCGCCAAAGCTGCCGGGACACCCCTCGGCCGCTTGGTGCGTCTCGAGGAGGGCGGAGGTGGAGCTCACCCGATGAGCGAGACCATGTTTCGCATGTCCGCGGCGAAGTCGTCCGTGCCCATCCAATCGGGAACGATGGAAGTCACTGAGAGCGTGACGCTGACCTTCGAGCTGACCGCCCCGAAGCCGGCGACGGCTGACGAAAAGTGACAGCGCGCGGAGCGCCAGCGGCTCCGCCCAGGGGCTCAGAAGCCACTGATGAAGTCGACCAGTGCCGCTCTGTCCGCCTGAGACAGATCCAACCCAAAATCATGGCCCGTGAATACGTCGAGCCGCCCAGGGTCGAACAGCTCGTCGAGGGTGCCGTCGAAGCCCTGGTGGGTGAAACGGGAGCGGCTGGCTATGGCGTGCAGCGAGGGAACGCGGTACCCGCCAGTGCCGCGCATGCTGGACTTGGCTAGCGCAGGATCGGTGCCGACAACGTCGGCTCCGACCCAAGCCCCCTCGCCTGTTGCTCCGAAGTGACAGCCGGCGCAGTGCATCCCGAACAACTGGCTACCGCGATTCGAAACATCCGATGCCCGCTCACTGGGTGCGGGATCGAGTCCGAGCGACTGCACGTACAGAGCGAGCGCGAGCGCTATCTCGCGCGGGGCGCGTACCGTCGAGCCTGAGCTCGTGATGAGCAACGTGTCGATGCGAACGGCCAAAGCCGTCAACCCATTTTCAACATTGCCCGTCCAATGCAAACGGGATTGGTGCACGGTCGCGCGCAAATCGGGCACAGCGACGGGGTTGATGCTCCCATCGGCGGTGACATCGACCTTCCCTGGCCCCCAGCCCAGATCGATATCCGACGCAGGGCCGTGGCGCAAGACGCCATCCGGTCCAGGGCGCGCATGGCAACTAGCACAGGTCAGAGCCCAACTGCTCAGGCCCGTTTCGTAACTCGCGCGAACGACCCCACCGACCCAACCGTCCGCATCGATCCAGAGCCCGTAGAAGCGCGCTGCCGCGGTTGGCTCGGTATCATCGAGGGCCAGGTCCAGCTCCGCAAAGCTCTGGCTGGGCCACATCTCGAAAGCACGCCGACCCAACTCCAAGAGCTCGGTCGGACTTTCGGGCGTCGAACGCTCTACAGCGCTTGCTGGACCTGTCACGCGCTGACCGTCCTGGTGGAGCAGCTTGGCACTCAGGGGCCGTACTTCGGGTAGGGCGTCCCAGCTCCCCTGAGCTGCATCCGTTGGATCGGTCGCGTAGTGCTCGAGGCGCAGGCGGGCGTAGCCATTGTTCGAATCAATGAGGCTACTCAGAAGCGCGTGGCGTCGATATTCGCGGTCGGCAATGAACGCGTGCGCCGCCTGCAGTGGGTCGTCGAGAGCTGCTTGGTCTTCGACGGCGACACGATCAGTATCGGAACAGCCCCACAGCGCTAGCACGCCGAACCCGAGGCGTACCGCAGCTGGCCAGAGACCGCCGGAGAGGCAAGCGCTCACCCGACGCACTGTCCGTATTGACACGCCCAGTACCCGACCTCGGGGTACAGTGCGCAATAGCCTGCGCCTTTCTCTGGGTCGATGCACTCCGAGTCTTCCACACACGTGTCCTGGGGGGTGCGGCACCAATAGGCGACGACGCCCGAATAGCTCCCACAAGACCCGAACGAAGGGCTGCAAAAGCCTCCCTCGCCGCAATCCGCGTCGACCTGGCAGTTGCCGGCCAAACACGTATTGTAGTCGCTCCAGAACCCCTGCTCGCAACCGCAGGGACCACCCTTCGTGCAGTCCGAATCCGCAAAGCACTCATCGTAGGTGCACGACGGCCCCCTCCGATCCACACAACGACCGTTTGGACCGTCCGTGCACTCCTCGTCGGTGGTGCACGCCTCCCCTTCGTAAAATTCCGAGACGTTGCCGGGCGGGCGCTCGTTATCGCATTCCTCCGCCACAGCACGATGCTCCGAAGGGGGCGTCGGCGTGACTGGCGAGTCGTCCGTTGTCACATCGTCCGTTGTCACGTCGTCCGTTGTCACATCGTCTGTTGTCACATCGTCTGTGGCGGCCGTGACGCGGTCGACGTCCTCATCCGAAGCTTTTCCGCCACAACCGAGAGCACTTACGATGGCGATCGAACCAAGCCAAATCCGGATTTGCATCCCTTAGGATTGCAGGAGTACGCGTCATCGGCCAGCGCTCCTTGGTGTCCAGTTCGAGCCAGCCACTCGACGCGCTTTGGACTTGTTTCACCATTACGACAGATCGGAACCCCGGTCCGTGGGGTCGGCGTGATGCCAACCGCGAGAGCGGCATGTGCATACCGACCCTGCCTCCCGGAACCTCATCGAAGGGGAATTGAGCTGCCGGTCAACCCGGCGGCCTTGGGCGGGGCTCGACTGGCTTCGGTTTCCCCATTTCTCTGAGGGATCTGTCAACGCTCTCAGAAAGCGAAGTAGACGCCGAGCATCGGTTGCACTGCAGCGTGCAATCCCAGCCCCTCGGCGCCGAAGAGGGCGAGCGTCTGCAGGTGGCTATCGACGAGCACGAAGCGCGAGCGATAGAGTTCGACGCCGAGCACCGCGGCGCCGGAAAACTCGTGATTGCCGCGGGCGTGCAGATAGCCCACGCGAAAGCCCAGGTATGGGTTCAGAAACGCGCGTCTGCCGCCGCCCAGGAGGTCGGAATAGAGATCGCCGCCGGTGCCAAGTGCAAACCAATCGCGCTCACTGGCTTCCGCATCCCGCGACCGGGCAATATCGACGTCGATGCTGAAGCCCCGGCTGCCCAGCAAGCTGGCTCCGCCGCCAATGAACACTTCTCGATTGGCCAAGTCGATGGGCAGGACGGCTCTGGCGCCGGGCCAGAGCTTCGCCTGGGCGGGCACAGGCCCTTGGTTCGCTAACGTGGTGCTCAAGGTCACGTACACCGTCGAGCGTGCCTCGCGATCTGCCATCCAGCGCAGGTCCCCCTCGACACGTTCGATCCGTGTGCGGACCCGCGCCAGGTTTGCTTCCACGATGGCCATGTCTTTGACGTCTTGCGCCTGCTCGAGAAGAGCTTCGTAGCGAGCCAGTGTCTTGTTCAGATTGCGCAGGAGGATCTGCGCGTCGAAGTAGCGGCGGCCGATGTCCTGGGTTACCACCTTACGCGAGCGGAGCTTGCCGAGTGCTCCCACTTGGTCCAGAAACTCGTGGGTACTGCCAGTAGGGATGCGCACGGAGATGGCAGCGCCGTAGTTGGTAGCGCTATCCTCCACGACGTCGTTGACGACTTGGCCACCCACGCTTTCGACCATGGCGCGGACCTTCTTGGTGGCACGTTCTATGTCGTCGACTTCGACGTGCAGCCTGGCCTCGACGTCCCGCATGACGACGGCGTTCGCGCGTTCTTTCGTTTTCGTTTGGGGGGGTGGTTTGGCAACGGGTTTGGCTATGGCACGGCCTCCTCCTCCGCCGCTGACCGCGGGCGCGCCTGCCAACGGTCCCGTCAGCAGGATCTCAGGGCCCTGCTCTGCAGACGCCGACTCCACGGACACGGCCTTTGCCGACGATTGACTAAGGAGCGTGGAGCGCTCGGCCGCAGCGTCGGCAACGGAACCGGAACTCGGCCGATTGTGTGTAGCGTCCTTGGAGAAGTCGAGCTTTGGGCACGCCTCGGGATCGACGGCGCAGATCTCGTCCAGCCCCTGGTCGAGTTCGGCCTGTTCGGCGACGCCGACTTCATAGGTCCTGGCTTCTTGGACGCGCAGTTCGCGGGGAGCGGCGCGAGGTGGTCGGGCGGGCTCGTGGCGCTCGGCGCCCACGCACGCAACGCCCAATAGCGCGAGCAGCATGATGGCCCAGGCCGGGCTGAGCCTTCCTACGGTCGAGCTCACCGTGGAATCGCTACGCCATCCAAGATGCCAACGGCACGCGACGGGTTTCCAAGGGCTCATCGCCCGCCTCTCTGGTTGGATCGCTCGTGCATCGTTCACCTCGCTCCAGACTGACAACGGCGAGCCAGAGTCCTTGGGCCACAAGCGGGCGCCGCACCATAGTAGCAGAAATCGCCACGCGCGCCAGACTCACCCAGCCCCGTGACACACGACTCGATTGCGGCCGTCGGTCTTGCCTCGGTAGAGCGCCTCGTCCGCGTCGCGGATGCCTTGCTGGATGTCCTTCTTGGCGCTCACTTGCGCCACTCCGAAGGTCATCGTGACGTTGACGACGTTGTCGCCGCAGGGCAACATGCGCTCTTCGATCCTTTGGCGCAGGCGCTCGGTGACCGCGGCCGCTCCCTCCAAATCGGTACCAGGAAGCATCATCAGGTATTCCTCGCCGCCCCAGCGCGCCACGATGTCTTGTTGACGCAGCTCCCGCTTGAGCATGCGAGACAACTCGACGAGCACGTCGTCCCCCGCGACGTGGCCGTAGGTGTCGTTGATGCGCTTGAAGTGGTCGATGTCGCCGATGACCAATGCAAACTGAGAGCCCTCGCGCCGGACGCGACCATACTCCTCCTCGATGCGCTCCCGCATCGCGCGACGATTGAGCAAAGACGTCAGCGCGTCGCGGCTTGCCAGACGCTCCATCCTGCCCTCTCTGCTGACGGAAGCGCGCCGGTAGTAGTACGTGTTCAAGCCGAGTGTGCAGACGGGAACGACGAGGTTGCAAACCGTCAGCGCCGAGTGTAGGCCTGGATCGAACGCGTAGTCGACGTCGTGGTAAGCCAAACGGAGCGCAACGAGCACCAGCAGGATCGCCACCGACCCGCCAATGACCAGCGTCCTGGGCAGCCGATCGTTGAACAGCAAAAACGGGATCAGCGGAACCAAGTAGAGATGAAAGCCAACGTCCCAACCCAGAATCGCAGTCGCGAGGATGGCGTGCAGCACCACCTCGCTGACCAATAGATAGACCGCCAGGTGCTGTTGATAAGCGCGGTTGAAACGCCTCCCCAACACCCAGACAACCACGCTGACGACGTTGAAGGCGGCTAGTGGCAGCACACCAATGATGAAAAACAGAGGGATGAACGCGGCGTGGGCGAAGATCCCGACGTAGGCGGCGCGGTCGATGACCACGAACATGCGGTAGTCCACCGGATGTAGCGACGGCTGAGTCGTGTGCAAATCCACCGCATGGGCAGGAAGCAGCGAATCCTGACGCAGCCAGGCATCGCCAATCACGACCTTGGGGCCAGGCAGACTGCTTCGATTGTCAGGCGGGGAGCTCATGGACTGGACGGCTGAGGGCCGAAGCGAAACGCCGGTACGCCGCAGAACGGCAATCTCGCTACGAACAATGACCCAGCCTTGGGTGTCCTTTCCAGCTCTTGCTCCGATTGCCCGATCCGTGCCGTCGTGATGTACAGCTGATCGAGCTCTGGCCCCCCAAAGGCACAGGAGGTGACGTTGTTTGCGGGAACGTGTACCTCGAAGACACAGCGCCCCGAGATTGGGTCCACCCGCACGACCCGACGGCCTCCCCAGAGGGCCACCCACAGGTGATCCTCGGCATCGATGGTCATTCCATCAGGGGCCCCCTTCGAGCTCAGATCTGCAACGACGCGCTCGTTCGAGAGCCCAGCGTCAACGGGGTCGTAGTCGAACGCCCGAATGACGCCGGTTGGCGTGTCGATGTAATAAAAGTTGCGTTCGTCATTCGACCAGCACAGACCGTTGCTGCAGTCGACCCCATCGAGCTTCTGGCTCCACGATAGATCGTGTTCGAAACAGTAAAGCGCAGCGTTTCCCTTCTGCCCGTCCTCCACTGTCGTGCCCGCCCACAAGCGCCCCCGAGGGTCACACTTGCCGTCGTTGAAGCGGTTGCCCGCCTTGCCCTCCTCTGGATCTACCAAGGGTATCAGGGCGCCCCGGGTTGGATCGAGAATGCCGATACCTTCGCGAAGGCCCAGAACGTAGCTCCCGTCATTGGACAGCACGATCGTGCCGACACTCTGGTCGATTGCGTACTCCAGGTTCGAGTGATTCTTGGGGTCGAAGACCATCACCCGCTGCTCAGCGATATCCACCCAATAGAGCCGCTGGGTCGCAACGTCCCACAAGCTACCTTCACCAAGCGAACTCTTTCTCGGGAAGGCGACTTCCGCTTCGACACCCTGCATCGGCGTATTACATACCGATCGCGCGCCACGGGCAAGACGTTGGACGCCCCAGTGGTCGTTCGTCAGTGGTCGAGATCGATGGGGTACTTGACCAGGAGGCCCGCCTCGAAGAACAACTGAGTCTGCCCGGTCATCAGGTAGCCGAAGCGCGACCCGAGGGACAGCAGTCCCGTCGTCAACATCGGCCGCACGACGACCCCGTGGCGGAGGCCGTCCGGATCGGAAGCGTCGAGAACGTACCCAGCATCCACCCCCACGTAGCGCGACCCGAGCTCCAGGCCCACGCTCGATCGCACGTTTTGGGTACCGGTGTCGTAGACCGTATCCACGTACCCCCCAAACCAATTCCAAGCGGGACTCAGAAGCGCCAAGGAGAGCTCCGCACCAATGAACGCGCCCAGGCCGTCATCGGGAAAGTACGACGCCCCCATTGAGAATCCCACCGGCAAGTAGAGTGCAGCCGGAGCGGATGATGACTCCTCGGACGCAGTTTCTGCGGCTGATTGTCCCAGCTGCAACCACACGCCCAGAGCCGTCGCGACGGCAGCTCGGCGGCGGGCTCGGGAGTTCATCCGCCGAGTGTCCCGAATGCTGGGGGACGTTGCAAGCGGCCCGGCGGCGGGCAGGCGGTTGGTCCCCGGCGCTCAATTGGCTATAGCCGGAACATGGCCAGGGTGATGGACACGCTGCACGCGTGGATCGGAAATGAGTGGCTCGCGCGAGCTGTGCTCGTCGTCGGCTCAGCGGCGCTGTCCTGGTTGTTGGGCTGGCTGCTCGCGCGGCTGTTGATCACGGTCGTCACCCGCTGGGTGACCCCCTTCGACTCTGAGCGTGACCGTCGCTTCGACGAGCAGGTCCATCGTATCAAGACGCCACTGTCGTGGTTCGTTTCCTCGCTCTTCGCGCAGGGCATCTTGACGTCGAGCTTTGGCGACCATCACCGCTCCGGCGTCAGTCACGCCGTGCTCATCGCCAGCATCACGACGGGCTGCTGGATAGCGCTGCGACTACTATCTGTGTTGGAAGCGCTGGCGACCGGCAGAGAGCGCGCCGATACCGCGGACAATCTCGCGGCGCGCCGCCTGCAAACCCAAGTCCGCGGCTTCCGCAACATCGCAGGCTTCCTGATTCTGCTCGTGGGCGCGGCATTCATTCTGTTGACCTTCGAGCGGGTACGGCAGCTCGGCGCTGGGATCCTCGCCTCCGCTGGCGTCGCCGGCGTGATCCTGGGCTTTGCTGCGCAGCGCTCCATCTCGACCATCGTTGCAGGTGTACAAATCGCTCTCTCCCAGCCGATCCGGGTCGATGACGTCGTCATCGTCGAAGGCGAATGGGGTCGCATCGAAGAGATCCGGCTAACGTACGTGGTCGTCGAGATTTGGGACCTGCGGCGTCTGGTGGTACCCATCAGCTACTTCATCGAGCGGCCCTTTCAAAACTGGACACGGACTTCCGCCGAGCTGCTGGGCACCGTGGAACTCCACCTCGATTACTCGGTACCGGTGGAAGAGATCCGCAAGAAGACGAAAGAACTCCTCGAAGCGTCACAGTACTGGGATGGCAAGGTCTGCAGCGTGCAGGTCGTCTCCAGCAACGCCCAAACGATGGTCGTCCGACCGCTGTTTTCCGCGGCCAACTCCGGCGACCAATGGAACCTGCGCTGTGAGATCCGTGAGCGCCTCATCGACTTCTTGCAGCGCGAGTATCCCCATAGCCTCCCGCGATGGCGCGGACAGCTCGAGTCGAGCGCGGAGGGCAGCGAACGAACCACGAACACCACCGGCCACGACGCGAGCCCCTAGGCCACGCACCGTCCTAGTCGTCAGGATTTCGACGGCACCAGCGTTCGACGAACCTGCCGTGCTCTGGCCAACCTCTCCAGAACTGGCACTGTGTTTTCCCAGGACATGCACGCGTCCGTGATGCTTTTGCCGTGCTCGAGCGCGTTGCGCGGGCCGGCGGACTGATTGCCCTGTAGGAGGAAGCTCTCCAGCATGACGCCCATGATGTGGCTGTTGCCAGCCTCGATCTGACGCCCCAATGCGTCGGCAACGGCGGGTTGCCTGGCTGGATCCTTGCCGCTGTTGGCGTGGCTACAGTCGACCATGATGCCTTCGTTGACACCCGCGGCGTGCAGCGCCGCGACCGCTTTGCCCACACTGTCTGCGTCGTAGTTCGGTTTGCCACCTCCACCGCGCAAGATCAAGTGCGTGTGGGGATTGCCCTTCGTCTCCACGATGGCAGCCAAACCTTGTTTGGTGACACTCAAGAAGTGATGCGGGTGCTGGCTGGAACCAATGGCATCCACAGCGATGCTGATGGATCCGCCCGTTCCGTTCTTGAATCCGACGGGCATCGATAACCCACTGGCCAACTCGCGGTGCACCTGACTTTCGCTGGTTCGCGCCCCAATTGCTCCCCAACACACCAAATCGGCAACGAACTGCGGACTGATGGGGTCGAGAAACTCCGTCGCCGGAGCCAGGCCCAGCGAAAGCACGTCCAACAGGAACTCCCGGGCGATGCGCAGGCCACGATTGATGGCAAAGCTGCCGTCGATGTCTGGATCGTTGATGAGCCCCTTCCAACCAATCGTGGTCCGTGGTTTCTCGAAGTAGGTGCGCATCACGATCAACAAATCATCCACCAGCCGGACCGCTTCCTTCTCCAGTCGCCCTGCGTACTCGAGAGCGGCCTTGGGGTCGTGGATGGAACAGGGCCCCACGACGACGAGTAAACGGTCATCAGCGCCCGTCACGATATCGGCGACTGCGGCTCGGGACCGAGCGAGTAACTCGGCACCACCCTCCGGCAATGGCAGCTCCTCCATCAGGATCGCAGGAGGCAGCAGCGGGCGCAGTCGATTGATTCGAACGTCGTCGGTGAGGCTATGCATCAGATCCGCTGTTCTGCCACAGCGCGGCACTGGGCGGCAGGGGTCGCGAACAACTCGCCAGCCGGCATCACCCCGCGGGGCACCAGCAAATTATCAAACGATTGAAAACACTTAGAGCTGCCAAGCAAGTTGGCTTCGTGGCTACCCGTTGCGGTGAGTGACGAGGTGCTTTTCTACCTTTTCTAGCTGACGACGCAGCGAACCGATGGTTCGCAGCAGCTTGCGCCGCTCCGAAGCACTGTAGGTCGCACACAGGTCGATGCCCTCCATCAGATCGTGCTTGGCGAGGTAGCCCACAGCTTTGACGATCTCTGGCTTGCGGCGGCGGCTGGTGGAATCCCGCCCCGTTGCGTTGCGCAGCGCTTCGACGCTCAGCCGCTGCCCCTCTACCTTCTGAATCAGCTGACGCTGCCGTCGCACATTGAGGTGGTTTAGGCTCAAGAGGTGCCCAACCCGCACGTCGCCCAGCGGGGGTTCGAGCCCCAGGTTGCGGCACGCCTCGTAGGTTTGCACGCAACGAGCGAGCGTCGCGAAGCTCGCTTCTGGTAGGACCTCTTGCTGGATGCGCCGGAGGCTCCACTGCTTGCGAGACTTGTGCGTGTCCCTTGCGCCACCGTGTATCGTTTCGACGATCAACTCGCCGACGGCGTAGCTGTCATCGATCGTCAGCTGCAGCCCAGCCTTACGAATGGCCTTTGGCCAAGGCAAGGCCTTGAGCTTGGCGGATGTCAGCCGATCCACCCCGTTACTCCCACGAGGGGAGCTCGGCGGAACACGATGGTTCGACGGTTTTGCCTCGTCCGACACGCTTTGTGGTTAGCACCTCGACTTTTTCATCGTTGTTTCTGGTATTCGTCCGCAGCAGCATCCGACAATTGAGCCGCGCCGACACGGCCCCCCAGGCAATCCGGAGTACGCTTTGTGCAGCAACGAGGAAAACAGATGAGCCATCAACTCGAAAGCGACCTCGGCACCCTCACCTTCGAGGTCCTCGAAAACGACCCGCTTCGCATCCAAATTGACGGATCCAGCTACGAAATCGAATTCGTCGAACGGGGGCGGAGCTCGACGCTACTACTGGTCAACGGAACGCCTGTGGAGCTCTGTGCCGAAGGGGGAAGTGCTCGGCTTGCCGGTATTGGGGCGCGCTTGGTCGAGACTCTGGGCCGAAACGCAGCCGGCGCGTCGGGCTCTGAAAAGGTAGTCGCGCCCATGCCGGGTCGGGTGGTAGCCATCAGGTGCAAGCCAGGCGATGAAGTCGAGGCGGGACAGCCGCTTCTGGTGCTCGAGGCGATGAAGATGGAGAACGAATTGACAGCACCCTGTGGCGGCATCGTCACCGCGTTGTTGACCGAGGAAGGAGCGGCGATCGAGGCGGGCGCACCGCTCATCGAGCTGGGGCCCAAGGAAGCGGAGAGCGAGTAGGAGACATCGATGGCAGCGAAGCTCGAACTGGCGCACAAGCCGACCCCCCTGTGGCGGAACGACGCCCTCGACGAACTGTTGGGACTGTCTGTCTGGGTCAAGCGGGATGACGCCGACGGTGGCGCCGAGGCTGGCAACAAGCTCCGCAAGCTGGAGTACTTGATGGGCGATGCGCTCGCGCAGGGAGCCCAAGCGGTGATCACCTGCGGGGCTGCCCAATCGAACCACGCGCGGGCAACGACGTTGATCGCGCGCCAGCTTGGTCTGGTTGCGGTCGTGTTGCTCAGAACGAAAGACGCCGGGCGGGAGCCGAACACCGGCAATCTGCGCTTGATGCGGATGTGCGGAGCTCGGATTACGTTCGTCAGCCCCGAACAATACGCGTCCCGAGATGAGCTGATGCGCGCCGAATCCGCCCGGCTCAAAGCAGAAGGCCTCGAGGCGTACGTGATCCCCGAAGGGGGTTCCAACGGCACGGGTAGCCTGGGCTACGTGGACGCCGTCGCCGAACTTCGGCAGCAGCAGAAGCTCGGCCTGTGCCCGGACAACTTCGACACGATTGTCTGCGCCTGCGGCTCGGGCGGCACGACGGCGGGGCTAGTGCTCGGTGTGGGCACTCACGGTGGGGCCCAACGGGTGGACGCCATCGCCGTGTGCGATGACCGGGCGTACTTCGAGGCCGTCGTGGGCCGGATCATCGACGAAGCGCGGGCAATACGGGACGTCGGCCCTCCTGCACCGTACTCGATTCACGATGCCTACAAGGGACCGGCCTACGGTGTCATGAGTGACGAACAGCGCGCGTTCCTCGACCAGCTGGCGCAAAGGTGCGGACTGATCGCCGATCCAACGTATTCTGGCAAGGCTCTATTTGGCCTGAGTCGGCTCGACCCAAGGCCGAGCTCCGCGCTGTTCATCCACACCGGTGGGTTGCCCGGCTTGCTCGCTTGACTCAGTACGTGACGCGCTCGAGCTGGCGACGGAACTGCTTCATGCGCTCCAACGCCGCTTTCGCACGGTCGACGTCCGTGACCAGGTTGTTCTCTTCATTGGGATCGGCGACTAGGTCGTAGACCCCCATGGGCCGCAGCTTGCTGGTGATGATCTTCTGGCCGTCCTCGGGTTGAATGAACGCTTGGCGCTCCAGAACGAACGGACCACCGGGCATGTCCATGAAGATGGGGCGGTGCTGGGGCTTGTACCCCTCTGGCATCAACAGGTCTGCCAACATCGACTTGCCGCTGAGGAAGTCCTCGTCTTTGCGCGTCGGGACGTGGAAGCCGTACATGTCCAAGAGCGTGGGTACCAAGTCGATCAGGCTCCGGCGCACCGATTCTCGGCGCGGAGGCAATCCCGGCACATAGAAGAACAACGGTACCCGCACCAGCACATCCCACAGCTCGAAGCCGTGGCGGTTCATGCCGTGCTCGCCGAAAGCTTCGCCGTGATCGCTGGTCACGACGATGGCCGTGCGGTCGGCGAAGGGTGACTCCTCGATAGCGCGCAACAAGCGGCCCACGTGGTGATCGGTGAAGGCGACCTCACCGTCGTACCGCGCGCGCGCGCCATCACCGAAGTCGAAATCTTCGTGGGGAACATACTCCGCGTGGGGGTCCAAGTAGTGCACCCACATGTAGAAGCGGCTGTCCTTCGTCTTGGGATCCTGCAGGTGCCGAATCGCCGCGTCGGAGATTTTGTCACTGTTGACGGTGCGGTCCCCTTCCCCTTGCCGTTCGTCAGGAATGGCTGAAAGGTCGAGTTCATCGAAACCCCGCCCGAGCCCGGTGTTCTCCTTGAAGTACCAGTGCCCCTGGACGCTGACGGTGCGGATGCCTTGGTCGCGCAAGCGCTCCTGGACCATCTTGTCTATGGGTTCGAAGATGCTGAAGTGAAGCTTGCCACGGTGAGTTTCGCTGCCGTAGCGACCTATCAGCGTGGGCCCTAGGCTCTTGGCGGTGTAGGATGCCAACGCGTAGGCGTGATCGAAGTACGTCGATTTTTTCGCGAGGGCGTCCAGATTGGGCGTGATGGGGCGCTCGTAGCCGACGAAGCCGATGTCGTATCTCAGCGTATCGACACTGATGAGCACGATGTTCAAGTCCTCGGGCAACTGGCCTTTGGGTGCCGCGGCCTGTGCGGGCTCCTCCTGTTCGGCGGGTGGCAGATCCGGGGTCGCGTCTTGCCCGCTGCAGTCCTCGTCGAGCCCGTTGCCCGGAACATCGTCCGCCAGGGGGTTCGTCTCGGCCGAGCCGTCGTCGCAATCGCCGCCACCGAAGCGAGAGGCAAACCCGTCGCCATCGCGGTCGGTCATGAGCCGCGCGAGCTTGAGGGTGGTCTTGTTGAGACCGGTATTGCGCTCCGTCGCCAGCGCGAGGGCTCCGTCGTCAAGCCAGCGAGACGCTCCCCAAGTCGAGAGCAACGAGGCGAACGCAAGCCCTAGCGCGAACCAACTCGGCACGCGCCGAAGCCAGACCGGCAACTGAAATGCAAGCGCGCCAATCAGTGCCAAGTAACCCACAGGACGCAGGTCCAGCTCCTCCCGGCGCAGAACGCCAAACATGCGAGTGGCGCCACCCGCGCCGCTAGTGGCACCTACCTGAGCCAGTACGACGACGATGAACACGAGGGCAACGACGCTCGCAGCGATGACGCGGCTCGGCCGGACGCTCTCGGAAAAACGTGCCCCAAGGCCCGGAGCTACCTGCCAACAGGCAAGTACCAGCGCCCCCCAGAAAAGTGCCATCACCAGAGCGGCCTTTGCCACCGCAGCCACAGCGGATGCAGTCAGCGCGTCCAGACCCAGCCTCGCACTCACCAGCAGCCAGAGAGCCATGGCCGGCACGAGCAACACGGCGGCGGCCGCCACTCGGCGACGCTCATCCGGATGTTTTCGATCGAGCAGCGTGAGCGACCCCACTCCCATGCGCCCGCTCTCGCCCAAGGCGAGGGCTCCGACAAACACGGCAACGCCAACGACCAACGAAAGTGGGGCAACGAGACCGAGCTGTGCCCCGAAAGCCAACATACCACCGCCACCATCGCCGAGCGCGAGAGTCTCGAACCCAGCAACGCACACTGCGCCGACAGTCGCTCCCAGGAGGGCGACGGTGAAGCGCTGGATGAGGGGCGGCGAAGTGCCTTCGGCGGTAGTTGGGTGCTTGGTACTACTCATGTTCGGTGGTCATCGCCTGCGACCGCCAGGGGGTGGCTTTCGTCGTAGGTCTTCGTCAGCTGACCCATCGACAGATGGGTGTAGCGCTGCGTCGTGGAGAGCGTGCTGTGACCCAGCATCTCTTGGATGGTGCGTAAGTCGGCGCCGCCTTCTAGCATGTGCGTGGCACAGGAGTGCCGCAGAGCGTGGGGGTGTAAGTCTGCCCGGCCGGTACCGAGCGCGCCGTAGCGATGTACCAGCTTCTGTACACTTCTGACCCCGAGCCTGCCACCACGTTGATTCAAGAGCAACGCGCGCGGATCGACAACCCCCGACTTGGGGTGGCTGAAGAGGGACCGCGTCGAGAGGTACATCGAGAGGGCAGTGCGAGCAGCCCGGCCAATCGGCACGCGTCGCTCCTTGTTGCCCTTACCGATCACTCGCAGGGTGGCTTCAGCCTGATCGACTCGATCCAAGTCGAGACCGACCAGCTCACTCACACGCAGGCCACAGCCGTACAATAGCTCTAGAATCAACGCGTCCCGCGCACGAACGTGGGCTGCGAGCGAGCTCGTGAGGGGCGCGTCCATCACTTCGCCGGCGGCCTCCGCATTGAGGAACGCAGGCAGGCGAGAACCGAGCTTGGGCGAGGCCAATAGCTCCGCGGGATTGTCGACGAGGGCCCCTTGGCGCAGCAAGAAGCGGCACAAGGTCCGCGTGCACGCGAGCTTGCGCGACGTCGATTGGGGCGCGACACGAGCTGCCAGATCTCCGAGCCATCCCCGCAACAAGAGTTTGTTCAGATCGCCGATCTTGGGCTCGCGCTCGAAGCGATCGCCGATGAACGCCTCGAGCTGCGAGAGGTCACGGCGGTAGGCGACGATGGTGTTTTGGGCCAGCCGTCGCTCACCACGGAGGTAGGCGATGAACGCATCGATTGCGAGGGAGAGTGAGGATTCCGAATCCACGTCGCCGCTCAAGCGCCTAGCGCCGCAAAGACCCAAAGAAACAGGCCACACCCTGCCGTCAGCACTCCGAGGGACAAGTAGCGGAGCTCGCGCCTCGCGATGATCAGCCACCCCGCTAGCACCAGTAGAAGCACTGCTGCACTGGTGGCCAGCTTGAACACGGGCTTCGGCCCGGGCATCGCGGCGTAGTCCCGCGCGAGCCCTTCGAGCGCTTGCGCATCGAGCTCGCGATCGCGTGGCAAGAGGCGGATCATTCCGGAATTCGCGCGCTCTAGGAGTAGCTGTCGATTAGACCAGGCGTGGCTCGTCTCGTAGATGACTCCCCGCATCGTGGCATAGGCGCGCACGGCCATTTTCGAGTCGCCGCTCCGTTCGGCGCCCAGCGCGATTGCAAGCATGCGGTCGTAGGCGCGCTCAACATGAGGCGCTGCCGGAAAGTACCAACCAGCCGCGTCACGTGCACTCGAGAGCGACGCCGCGAGCTCGCCGCGGTCGAAACTCTTGTCGCTTTGCACCATCGCCGCCTCACCGGCGCGATGGGCGCGGAAGACCAAGAGCCCCAGGAGTGCCCCCACCCACAGGGCGGCGAGCAGACCACGGCGAGTCCACGTTGTCAGATGTACGAGCGTCATACGAAGTCCTTTTTGCGAAACACCATCGTGGCAACAATGAGCAGCCCAGTGCTCCACAGCACGGCTTGTGCCGCGGCCAGCGCGAGGTACTCTGGCAACGCCACGTCACTCGCCTCACCGGTCAGCAACGGACGTGGTGGGACGTACACCATCAAGTTGGGCACCACGTGGGCCAAGGCCTGCCCCATGTCGTGCAACGCCTGACCGAATACTCTGGGCGGCAATTTCGCCAACGTGTCTGCGGAGCGCCCTACGAGGAACACGCCGAAGGTGCATACCGCTGTCAGAAATGGGCTGGTAAATGCGGAAAAGAGCGTTGCCAGCGCGGCGATTATCGCAACCTCCAGCAGGGCCAAGAGCGCCGCAACCAAGACCACTCGGCGATCGTCTGGTGCGTCCTCCGCCAGCATCCACGCGACCACCACGAGGACAAGCGACCAGAGGATGGGCATCACCGTGCGAACATGAGCCCAGCGATGCGCAATCGCCCAAGCCACGGCGATGCTACCCAACAGAACACCCGCAGGAACCAGCAGACCGCCGCCGGACGTGAAGCGCAAACACGCAAGCAGGATGGCGCTGTTGGCAAGCATGAACACGAGCAGTGTCAGCACCGTGCCGAGATACTTACCTAGCAAGTACTGCCCGCGCGTGAGCGGGCGCGCCAAGATCGGAAACACAGTCTTGAGTTCCACCTCGCGATAGAGCCCCGTGGCACCGAGCACGATGGCCACGACGATGCCGAAGGTCGAAACGGTGAACGACCCGATGTCGCTGACTACCCGAAGGGAGTTGCGCGAGGCGTACTCACCGACCACCAGCGCATAGAGAGCCGTCCCGACCGCGAGCGCAAAGAGACCGTGAAGGATGCGCGCGCGCACCGCTTCCCGGTACGTGTTGAACATGATCACGAGCACCTTGGCCACAGGCCCGGTTCTAGTCGCTGCCTAGTTTCAGCGCAAAAAAACAAGGAAAAGCGTGAGCGCCCGGGGTTGCCCGGGTTCCGTTCGCGCGCCTTCCGGAGAGGCTGGCCTCGCCAACCGAGGCTCTCAGGGCGTCTTGACGAGGGCGGCGTCAGGCTCAGCGCGCGCTCCGCCGTCCTGGGCCGGCTTTTCGACGGACACCCCCGCCTCTGTCGGAGGGTCTTCCGCCCCGTTCAGGGGGGCCGCGTCAGCGCTCCCAGCATCGGTCGCTGGATCCTCGGCCTGCTCCGTGCCGGAGCCATTGCCGCCGGAGTCCGGCGTGGTGTGGGTTGCCGCATCCAGGACGGGCTCCCCACCGTCCGCCCCACCCAGCCCCGCGTCCACGTCGTTCAGCACAGGCCGCGGCGACTCACCGTCTGGCAGGGGAGAAAGCAACTTGTCAACGACGTAGGGGCCGTGGCCTTGAAGCCACTCGTCATCCCAACCGCCGGCGCGCGAGGCGCCTGGTTGCAGAATGCAGGAGGCCTCGTTGTCACAATCGTCCAGTTTCCAGGCGGCCCAGCTGATGTAGTTGGCGTTCATGAAGTCGTGCCAGCGGTCGGCTTCCTCGTCGCAGACCGTCTGGTCGTCGACACCACCGCTCGCGTCTGTGGCGCCCCACTCGGTAACGAAGATAGGCAGACCACTGTCGACAGCTGCCTGCGCTTTTTCCCGCAGCCACTCATCGTGGGTGCAAGAGTAGAAGTGCAGCGTGTACATGAGGTTGTCACCCTCCACGGGATCGGCTGCAGCTTCATCCACGTTCTGCGACCAGAACGGCGTGCCCAAGATGATCACGCCCTCGGGATCCTGCTCCCGAATCGTCTCGACGAGCTCCTCATGGTAGGGCTTGAAGTCGTCCTCCCAACTGAACGTGTCGTCCGTGCCCCAGACACGGGGAACGGGTTCGTTGAACACTTCGTAGATGACGCTCGGGTTATCCTTGTGTTGTGCGGCCTTGCGCTGAAAAAACTCCTTGGCTTCTTCCGTGCTATCCTGCGCAAAGTGATCGTGCCAATCGATGAGAACGTAAACACCTAGTTCGGTCGCGTTCTGAACAATCTGATCGACTTGGTTCTCCATCGTCGCGGGGCTGGTCAGGTACCCACCAGCGGCGGGAGCGCGCTCTCCGTCCATCACTCCCATGGCGGCGCGGAACAGAGTGATGCCCCATTGGTCGCGCATCCACTGCATCGCCGCGTAGCTCAGAGCGTAGCCGCTTTTCTCCCAGTTGAGCCACATGCTACTGATACCGCGGAGCTGGATGGGATCGCCTTGCTCGTCAACCAGGTAGCTGCCTTCAACCGAGAGCCTACCGTGCCGCCCGACGGGGGTGTCTTCGAAGATCATGGTGTCGGGCAGGGTCCTCGGGTCCACCTCTACGCGAGTTTCCGGCTCGGCGATGCCCCCACGCTCCGCCGTACCTTTCGAACAGGCGACGAGGGCAACGACCAAGAGCAAAGGGAATGACGGCTGATTGAAACGGAGCATTTAAGTCAGTGTTTTTGTTGAACGATGAGAGTGCCGCCCGGAAGCGCGACAACGCCGTGAAGGAGCACAAGATGCAGCAGCTAGACGTTGTGTGGGAGACAAACGGCGCATCCGTTGCTCGTTTTTTCGAACTGAACCCTCCGGGTGCGAGCAGTGGGATCCCAGCGTTCCGCTGACGCAGACCACGTTCAGTGGGCGTACAGCGCGAATGTCAAACCTCAGTCAGGCTACATCCGCCGGACAAGTGCTCAAGCGCCGCTCTTCGGACCGGAAGGCAACGCTGTCTGCACAGCTTGGGCCAAGCTCTCAATCGAGTACGGCTTCGGCAACCAAGGCCAGCCCTTGGCTTGCGCCAGCTCCATTCGATCCACCGGAGCGTGACCGCTGACCAGCAGCGCCCTTTGCAGCGGCGCAAAGGCAAGCATCTGTTCGAACAGTTCCAGCCCATCGCCGTCGTCGCCCAGGATCACGTCCACGATGACGAGGTCATAGGGGCTCTCGGCTTTGATTGAGCGGAGGAACTTGTCCAACGCTTGCTGCGGATCTGCGGCTGTCTCCACATGATAACCCAAGTGGCTCAACAGTCGACTTGCGGTGCGTAGTTGCATCGGTTCGTCATCGACGATCAAAATTCTCGCCTGCCCCACGGGGGTGTCGGAACTATCCGGAACGACGCTCGCCCTGCCCGGTGCTTTGGGCAGGTACAAGGTGAAAGTGGTCCCCTTGCCGGGCATACTATCAACATCCACATAGCCGCCGTGCTCCTTGACGACGCTGTGCACGATGGCTAGGCCAAGGCCCGTCCCGCTTCGTTCCCGGGTCTCCTTCTTGCTGAAGAACGGTTCGAATACTCGGTGCAGATCCGCTTCGTCAATGCCGGCACCGTGGTCGCTCACACTCATCACCGCGTACTGCCCGGGAGGAACTGCCTCATACCCTTCTCGGGTGCGCACTCTCTGCTCGAACCATGTCCGCACCTGAATGTCTCCCCGTTCCTGGGTCGCTTCCATCGCATTGCGAACCAGGTTGGTGATGGCACGTTCCAATTGAGATTCGGCTGCCGAAACGATGAGCGTTTGCCTGGAGCGCTGAAACTCCACTCGGGTCGAAGTGTTAGTCTCCTTGAGCAATCTCATCGAATCGCTGTCGAGGCAGCGGGCTATGACGTCGCTCAGATCGACGTTGGCTTTCGGGGTGCGCCCCTCACGACCGAGGGTGAGCAAGTTCTTCACGGTTTGGCTCGTGCGCTGAGCCGCGGATTTGATGGCCGCCAGGTCCGCGGTAATCGTCTCCAAAGGCGCCGGCTCCAAGCCGAGGGACCGGAGCTGCCCCAGAAGGAGATCCGGCAATCCTACGAGGGGCCCCAGAGTGTTGTTCAGGTCGTGAGCGACTCCACCTGCGAGCACACTCAGCGCTTGTAAGCGTTTTTTGGTCGCCAGTCGCTCTTGAACACTGCGTTCGTGGAGGCGGGTCTTGGCCAACACCTCCTCCTTCAACGCCACGCTCCGCATCGCCGCGCTGATCTGATCCCTGACCATGGGGTAGGCCACGAGGTGGTCCACGTATTCGAAGATACCGACACCCAGTCGTTGGCTTTCGAACACCAGCGGAAACACCAGCGCGGTCGAGCGGCGCGATTCGGGAAGGAAGCCCTCAGGCCACAATTCCAAGTCAGCAAAGCTCGACGATGACGCGGCAACGCTTTGTCCGTCCAAGAGACAAACCAACGGCACCAGGTCGTTGCTGGACGGCGACTTGTAACTGGAAATGGCTGCGGTTCCCAACCCGAGCGGCGGAAGTGCGTCCTTCAGGGCCCGCCCGAGAGAGTCCAAATCCAGGGCCAACGACAACCGCTCGCTGATACCCAGAAATCGCTCATTGAGTCGATCCTGATGCATGCGACGTTGGGTTTGGCTCGTGACTTCGGCTAACGCGATCATTTCAGAAGCGTCGTGCCAGAGATCTTCCAGTTGTCGCGGCGCGCGGTGTCGGAATGCCTCCCTCAGGAGATTGACCATGTCACGCAGCGCCAGTCCCACCTCCAGGTTCTCGGGAGCAGCAGCCAACGCAGTTTCCAATGCAGCCAGGAAGCTGCCCGCGCCGGTTAGTTCCTCGAGCAGACCATCGAGCAAGCGCGTCGCGACTCGACACCCCAGGGATGCCCCATCCGGATCGGGCGACTTGGAGTAGGCAAGTTCGAGGGAGTCTTCGATTGCTGCTCTCAGTGCTGGATGTTCGGCGATGCTCGAGGCGCCCACCAGTTGCTCCAGGTCCATGCCAGCAAGCGTCTTCTGTGCGGCGACACGTGACCCACAGCCACAAGAGCGCCGTATCACCTTCGAGCCCACCAGGGTGAGCGTCGCGGGTACCTCCTGCCCATCTATCTGCTGCAACACGACGTCGATGGCCCGCCGTGCGATCTCTGCAAACGGTTGGGCCACAGTGGTCAGTGGTGGATTGCCTTGACCCGCCGACGATAGGTCGTCGAAACCGGTGACGGCGACATCAGCGGGAACACGAATGCCGTGCCGGCGCAAGGTGTCGATCACCCCGAGCGCCATGCCGTCGTTGGCGGCTACGATCGCATCGAACGGCACTCCGCTGGCGATGAGACGTTCCGCTGCCTTGACCCCTCCACTAGTCAAGAAGTCTCCGGGTAGGATTCGTCCGGGGTGTGTTTGCAAGCCGTGGCGCTCCAGGACCTCGGAAAACACTCGTTCTCGAGCTCTGGAGTCACTGTTATCCTGAGGACCACACACAAACGCCAACTCGCGCCTACCGTGCTCCACAATCAGGTGTTCAACGACTTGCGCCAGAGCGTCCGCTCCCTCGATGACCACGCTGGGGACACCGCTGATCGCGGTGCCGACGCTGCACAGTGGCTTGGATCTGAAACGGTCCAGAAATTCGTGCAGCTGGCTCGAGTCCGCAACCAACGACGTGGACAGGACGATGATGCCGTCAACGCGGTCGGACAGTGCCAGGTCATAGATGCTGTTGTGCGCCTTGGCGGCCGGATGGGGATCCCCCCAGCGGCGCCCGTAGAGCAGCAGCAGGTTCAGCCCGAGCTCCTCACAGCGCGCCGCGAAACTGTCACGAATCAGGACCTCATACCCCGCCCCGGTGAGATTCATGTAGTCGAGCAGGAGAGCCAGCGTCTTGGGTTCGCCAGGACGAAGGTCAACCAACAGGCCGTCTCCTTGCCGCGGACATTGAGCTAAAGAACGACCTCATCCCGACGCGTTCCAACGCAACTCTCAAATTAGCAGCCATGATCACGGCGGCAAGCTGGCCCGAAGGGCACCTACAGGAGAGCACGATCACCCACTAAGCGGCAGGAGTCGGCACACGTTTCACCTTCGACACTCAGTTCGTGGTCGGCACGGCGCCGTTTCGAACCAACATTACCGGCGACCGGGGCACGGTAGACCCTGGACCTGTGCCTGTGGTAGTGACTGGCACTCGAGGAGAGGATGCGTGCCCACTCGCTCTGTATGGGCGCGCTCGAGCACCAAGGAGAACGCCATGAGAAAATTCGCCCTGATCGCCCTGTTGCCCCTGTTGCCGAACTGCGCTGCGAGCGCCTCGACGGCGGCTCCTCCGGCTGAGCCGAGCACGGCCCCGGCTCAGTCACCAGCCCCCCCCCCGGCGACCGCTGCGCCCGCAACCCAGACGCCAGCTGCCGAGACTGCTCCGCCCGAGCCGGCACCGGCGGCCGTTCTGGGTGAATCGCTACAACAACATCCGTTGGTGCAAGAGCAATTGGGCTACTACGCGGTGGTCACTCCTCCCGACTACGATTCCGCTGAGAACGCGAAGAAGCGGTTCCCGGTTGTCGTCGTGCTGCACGACAAGGGTCAGAACGAGAGTTCCGCTGCGATCTTGGCCAACTCCCTGGGGAGAGAAGGGGCTATCTACGTCATGCCGCGCGCGCCCTACCCCATTGCCGGAGAAGGCGGAGGCTTCACGGCCAGTCCGAACTACCCGAAAGCTTGGGGCAGTTCCGACGCCGAGAGTTTCCCCAGTAAGGACCTCGAGCAGTTGAACTTGGACAAGCTCTATGCGACGCAGATAGCGAACGCCATCAAGGACACGCGCAAACGCTATCGCGCTAACTGGAGCAAAGTCGTCGTCGTGGGCCAGGGTGAAGGAGCAACGAGCGCTCACCAGTTTGTCGTCAATCAACCCTGGATGGTCAAAGCCTACGTCGCATCTGGCGGTCAGTACGAGGGGACGACGGAAAGCAAACGTGGGCCTGCTCATGTTGCGGCCCTCAAGAGCAACAACATTGCAGCGCTGATCATTCACCAGGAAGGCGACCCCGTGGTTGCGTCCGCCAGCAGCAAGAAACTCGGCGAGATGCTCGAAAAGGGGCGCGTGGACTACAAGGGGATACTCACGCCCGGTACCAGCCACGAGCTCTCCGCAGACGGCCTCTCAACGGTCAAGCGCTTCGTTCGCCACCACTGCTGCGGAGAGCCGTTGGAAGCACCGGCCCCCCTCGCTCCTGCACCCGAAAAGGCACAGCCCGTGGCGCCAGCTGCCCAACCCCCAGCTCCGGCACAACCCGCGGCTCCACCACCAGCAGCTGCTGCGCCCGCAAAACCCGCTGCTGCGCCTGCAAAACCCGCTGCACCGACCAAGCCGGCGACGGCCCCGACGCCCGTAGCGAATGCTGGGGAAAAGAAAGCGCCTGAAAAGGCTCCAGCGCCGAAGAAGGACGTACCGGCCAAGGCCACGGTCCCGAGCAAGCAGCCACCTGCAGCCCAAGCTGCCCCCCAATCACAGAAGTGATCTTCAATCGAGCGCTCCGAGCGAGCTCTCTAGGACACGTTCGAAAAGCCGCCAAGCTCGTGCTTGGCGGCTTTTTCGGTTCCGAGCAGCCGCTGATGGCCGACAATCAGGGGGCGGGCCAGACAAACACCTCCAATACCCACTGGCCATAGTCGCCGGCAAATCCGTCTACCTGGATGAAGTAAACACCGGGGTCTAAAACAGCCTCGATGTATCCACTCTCGTCGGGTGCCGCGGCGCAGGCTCCGGGCACCTGCTTGCCCGGACACTCCGGACCTTGCCTGAGATTGACCACCGTACGGTAGGCGCTTCCCAACGAATCCAAGATCACCCGGCTCTTTTCGCTGAGCTCCAAGCGCAACATCTGCTCAGGCGCACCACCACCGACAGCGACATCGCAGCTAGCAGTATACTCGGCGGTCGCGATGGTGGTGTTGCCCGTCAGGTATCCACCGACAGCAGGTACCTCTTGGGCGTTTTCACAGGAGTCGGCGCCAATGACCACGATTGGAGGACGCGCTGGGCGAGTGACTGCCAGCAGCTCGACTGGATTGCCCAGGGTGGATTCCGCGAGGACATGGTACGTCCCGGCCGCCACGTTGTGGGCGACCGCGCGCACCGGCGATTGGTCCGAAGTCGCGCATGCCAGTGATGCCTCGGTATCGCACTCAGCAGACAGCAACGCTAGCGCACCTTGATCGCCAAGAGTGAAGCGCTGCTTGAGCAAGACGTCGCTCGGCGCGTCGAGTTCCAATCGCAATACCGCGTCTTTCCCTCCGGCATGACACTGAAGGGCCTCGTCATCGGCATAAATGCCGAGATCCACATCAACAGAACGCCCGAGCTCGAGCGCTCGGGGATTGCCACAGCCTTCGCCAGTGGGTGCCTCGCTCGGCTCCTCTGTGATCAGCAATAGTTCGACATCCGTCGCCGGTGCTGCCGAGAGGCTTACGTAGTAGCGTCCGGGAAGCAACGCTCGGGCAAAAAGTGCCACGTCGGAGGACCGTGTGCAGGCAAGCTCATCCTCGAGGAGCGAACAATCCTCGTCTCGCAGCGACAACTGGATGCTAGCGCGACCGTCCGTCGGAACCGCGAAGACCTGGACGTCCTCTGCTTCGTCGAGTTCGAAGTAGTACAGCAGCTCGCCCTCACCCTCGCCACAGGCGCTTTCGACGTCGGGCTGGGCACCGAACACGGCGGCCGTGACAGGCTCTCCAGCTGTGAGTTCCTGAGCGGTGTCACATGTCTCGTTTTCACTCCCAACCGTGGGTTGCGAGTACTCGACGCTGAGCTCCAACTCCGAGTTCGAGCTATCATGAAGAAAGACGTAGTGCTGCCCGTCGACGTCGTTCAGACGAAGGCGGAGTATCGATTCACCCGAAGACACCTCCGCCGCGGGTTCACAGGCAATTTCAGCCGCGTCCGAATCGCAGCTGGAGCGCACGCTGGCGCTAAACGTAGGGTCAGCGCCGCGGACGGTGAGAGTGACGTCGGATGCTTCTTCCGCTTCGACGGAGAGCACGATATCGGGAGAGTCCGGAGTACTGCAACTGGACGACGAATCGGGCTGTGCGGCTTCCAGCGAAACGCGCAGGCTAGCTGCGGCCGTGATGGCGAGGGCAGCGTCGCAGGTGTCGAACTCGGGCCGTTCGCAGTCCTGTTCATCTGCCTCACCGTCACAGTCGTCATCGCGTCGGTTGTCGCAGATTTCGGCGCGCAGACTCGAAATGCGGCTGTCCTGATCGTTGCAATCGCCGCCACTGGCGATGCAATGCGCATCCGGGTCCCCGTCTTGATCGGTGTCCCGAATGCTACGTTCGCATTCTCGGGTCTCCTCGATGCAGCGATCAATGGTGCACGCAAGCTGATCATCACAGCTGACGGGTTCCCCCGCTCGACATCCCACCCCAGCTCGACACAACTCGCGACCGTTGCAGTACGACTCGTCCTGACACTGCGAGTCATCGGGAGTGAAGCGACACCGCTCGAGCTCGATGTCACACTCGTCGAAGGTGCAGTCGATACCATCGTCACACTGTTCAGCGTCGACGCAGCGTCCCCCGAGGTTGATGTCTCGCGCATCATCCTCTGGCCCCTCGTCGTCCGCAATCAGCAAGTCCGTAACCACGTCGGAGTCCGCTTCGGGGGCGCTCGCCGCGTCGACGTCGGGCCGCGCTGCGAACGGGCTTTGCACGGTGCTGGTTTCGCAACCACCCAATACTAGCAAGGCCAAAAGCCCAATCCGAGCTGAAGGGCGACGCGTAGCTTTGCAACTCCCCACCGCCGCGCTGTCATGGCCGATCGGTGCACTCGATGATTTGGATTGCTTGGAACGAAGCATCAATACCACGTCGCTATAGCACCTACGTTGGGCCTGGTTGTAGTCACAACCAGTTTGGACGAGGAACCTTTCCAGTGCTTGGAGGGCAGGTCGGCGACAAGAATAAAAGTATGGCCGCGCCGGCTGCGCTGAGGCGCGGCGCGTGTAACAATTTTGACGTGGCGAGTGGAAGACTTACGTCGGATGAGCTGGACTGGCTGCTCGCGCAGGAAGCTCGCGGAGCAGCCAGGTCGCTGCAGTCGGACATCACCGAACTATTGGAAGCTGCAGAACAAGACCGCCCATCGGCCAACTTGTTGTTGACGGATGCTGGGTTGAACTTGTTTGGGGAAGGACGAGACTCCAGCCCAGACGATTTTTTTAGCGCAGAATCGACCCGAGACCCCCCGGCGCGCGCGCGCTCTCGGCGAGGACGGCTCGATCTGGCTGCGTTGTTGTACGACCTCGCGCCGCAGTGCCGACTCGCAATGGAGCCCGGAGCGGGTACGGAGGTCTTTGGCAATGAGGGGGAATTGTACCGCGCGTTGCAGTTGATGCTGCTGCAGAACCCCGTGGGCGGTGAACTAGGCGGGGGAGATAGCGACGTCGAGATCCGCCGGGAAGACGACTGGATACGAGTCAGCGTGGAGTTGGGCCCCGACGTAGGTGTGATCAACGACACGGAACGTCGCTGGCTGCACCGCGTCGCAACGAAGCACGGCGGCAGATTCGAACTCAGAGGCAACGTGCAATGCCTCCTGCTACCGGCAGACGCCTCGACGCACGCAGAAGTGGAGGCGCTTCAGAAGGAGCTCGAGCAGGCCCAAATGCTTGGCGAAGCCTACGCTCGAGAGCTTGCCAGCGTGTTTTCTCAAGCACCGACGCCAACCGTTGAAGACCCCAAGGTGGCGGGGGCGGTAGCAGCGGCCCTCCGGCGCTTCGCCTCGTCGATGCTCCCCGTGTTGAATCAGGTTCAGCAGGAGTTCCGCTCCGTCGCTCCTGCAGCGGCGCCGCTCGTCCCATTTGGTGACTTGCTGATCCAAATGACGCAACTCGAGGCATCGGAAACAGACGCGGCAGTGCTGACCAGGCCGGACGAGCTCTTTCAGAGCGCGGGCAAGAGCGTTCTTGGCAAGGCAGCGAGACGCGGCATTGACCTCCGGGTCGTGGGCAATACGACCTGCACTTGCGAGGCGCCGCCACGTCGCTTGGAGCTTGCGCTGCGCTGTCTGCTCGATTTTGCGCTGCACTGTGCCGAGCAAGAGGGTGTGGTCGAAGCGTCGAGAACCGAAGACAACGGTGTTTGGCAGCTACGAATTCGAGACCCTCGCACCAGTTCTCCCAGCTACGCTGAACTGGCTGCTCGTAGCCCGGCATTGCTCATCGCCGATGGCCTGACCGCAGAGTTGGGAGCTAGCCTGAGCCTATCGGAAAGTGCGCGAGAGCTGACATTCACGCTCGCCGGCGCCGCGGAGCAACGTTGACCAGCCCCTTTCTGGGCGTTCGACGGCGACGCTGCTAGTCTCTAAACGGAGGGTTGTCCGATGCAAATACTCGTCGTCGAGGATCAAGAGTCCATCCGCAGGATGATCGAAGCCCTAGTCAAAGCGCGGGGGTACCAGGTGAAGGCCGCCAGCGCCGGCGCCAAGGCACTGGAGATGATAGCCGAAGAAATCCCCGACGTGGTGCTGCTCGACCTGACGATGCCCGGCCAGTTCGATGGGCTCGACGTCTGCAGACGGCTGCGAGCAGATCCAGCAACCCAAGGACTACCAGTCATCATCATCACCGCGGTCGCCGAGGAGTCGGCACGCCAAGCCGCAATGGAGGCGGGAGCAACCGCTTTCTACAACAAGCCGTTCAGCCCGATTGCTCTGCTCAAGGCCCTCGAAAAACTGGCACCTTAGCTGCGCCCTCCGATTCGGAGTCAGAGCTGGCTCAGCAGAGCCTTCGCGCGTTGCTCGGCGGCGGACATCACGCGCTCTGCTTCTGCCGGGGGGATGCGCAGGCGACTGGTCAAGTCTTCAAGCAGCTCTTTCTCTTTTTGATGCTGCTCACCATCGATGAACGTGAGCAGCACGGCGTGTTGTAGAAGAACACGTCGATCGTCAGCACTTAGTTCAGTCAGTTGGATGTCTTCCAGGGTTCGCTTCGTCTGTGCGTACTTGCGGATTTCCCGGGACTCGCTGGCGGTTGCCGAATAGGCAGCTAACAACGCATCAATGACTTGCTGCTCTTCGTCGGCGATGCGGTCGTCCGCCCACGCCACGCTGACGAGCCCCTTGATGATCGCCATGTCTTGCAGATGCATGGCAAAAAGATCGCACACTCCGAGGAGGGATACAATCCGGGCCGCTCTTGGCACGGTCACACCCGGCCGGACGGGCCCACACCTACTCGGCCTCCCTAGTCCACACACGGAGCAGCGCGTGTGTGAAAGCACCATCAGCGGCGCTGCACCTCAAGAAGGTTAGCGGCTGCCTTCGGCTCCCGCCGGAGCCAGCGGTGTGCACACCGTGTCGGGCTCTCCAGCTATACAGCGACGGAGCTGATCTGCCACCAAGTCGGTGCGCGTGGCTGTCTCGATGGAGAACGAGTCCACCAAGGCGTTCACGTCGCTACGACGACTCGCAAAGCGACCGAACGAGAGCCGGGTCACGCCGTTGCCACCGTCCCGTGCAGGCGCTTGGGTACCCGAGGCCGTTGCGTCGGTGTTCCCCGGGGGCACCTCGCGCACAGCAGCGACGACCTGCGGTGTGTCACTCAAAGCCACAGGGGTTGAATTCGCTGTGGCTGGATACACCGGGTCCACCTCGATGCTGCCCAGAAACGGGGTCGCGCCGTCGACCGTCGTCGGGATCGGTGGGGTCCGGGCGGCGGTGCCAACCGCCGGGGTCCTGTGACCAAGCTCGACCACCGGCGCAGCTTGGGGTGACGGTCCACAACGGTCTGTCGTCGGCCTGATAGTGGCATGCCCAGCGGGGGGAGCCGCCTCGGCGGCGGGGGTGGCGGCTGACGCCACAGGGCGAAGAGCCGGCATGCGGACGTCGAGCGGAGGGCCTGCAGCCTGCAATCGTCGATGCAGGCGCATCAAACCTCGGCGGGCGGCGCTGCGATTGATGGGAATCAATGCGGCCGAGAGCTCCCGCGCCAACTGGGCGGGACCGGTCGGACTCCCGGAAACGACGGCCTCGACGGCCGGATGCTCCCCACCGCACTGGACAACCAACTGCGAGAGTGTGCCACGCAGGTGCTCATCACAGGTCTTTGGAGATACGGCTCCGCCATCCACGAGCAGCACCGACCCAGCTTCCGTCAGCATAATCGCGGCGTTGTCGATAGCTCGAGGTGCAGCCTGAAGCTGCTCTGCGGCGGACAGCACGATGAACGCTGCGGTCTCAACGGTGAGACTCACGCGGTCGTGGCCGATGGCCCAGTGAAGGTGCTCGAGAGTGTATGACATGAAAGGGCCAGGCTCCTCGCCGTGATCTCTCCTAGTCGACGACGGGTGATTGGGCCAAACAGTCGACGAAAGTCGTTCATGCAGACGCAGTGTATTTCGCCAGACTGAGCTCTAGGCTTTTGAAGGACCTGGCCGTGCGCTTATAGTGGACCCCATGCAGGTTTGCGCGCAATGCGGCGAGGTGAACCCAGACGATGGGTCCCGATGCACCGAATGTGGTGGGCCGCTGGTGCCACGCCGTTCACTCCAACCGAAACAGACGGTGATGGGGATCCCATCACCACATGCAGGTTCGGCGGCGGCGTTCGCCGCGGTTTCGCCTGGCGGCAACTCTCCAGGCATGTCGACCAAGCAGACACTGCTCGGCCTGCAAGTGAGCCCGGGCGTTGCAACGGGATTGAACCAGGCGGGTTCCGCATCGGCTCCGACTGGCTTCAATCCCAAGGCGACACTGATCGGTGGCGTCGTGGCCCCCGGCAGTACTGAGGCAAGCGTTCCAGCCCCCCAGCAGTCTGCAACACCGGAGCGCAGCAATACTCAGGTGGGTCACTCACCGGGCCAGTTCCAACGGAGCCCGGACCTGGTTTCGACAGCCATCCTGCACCCGGGTGCCGACGGCGCCAATGTTGGGAGCACCCTGCTGGGCATGACAGCCCCCGGCCCCAACGGTGGCAGAACAGATGACGGCAGAGGCAGCTCCATCCCGCCAGTCCCTCCGACCGCCGACAGTTTGCCACCAACAGGCCCAAGGGAAACAGCGCCAGGAACGATAACCACTGGCCCTCAACGAACCATAATGGGGGTAGCCGTACCGGGGGTAGCGCCACTGAACCCGGGAATCGAGAACGCGACCCCCGTCCCAGCGCCCGATCGGCCCACGCCCACCCGAAGTCCGCTACCCATCCCGCGCCCGCCGGGCGTGCCCGACAGCGCAGCAGGGGATGAGGAATGGCCGTTCGCCGTGAAACGCCAACGGAACAACGCGCTGGTGCTGCTCGGTGCCGCCGCGGGGTTGGCCCTCTTCGTCGTCGCCTTCTTGCTTTGGTGGGATACCGCTCCACCGATGGAAGCTCGTGTCACTGTGGATGCCACGGGCCAAGAGCAGCTGGAGCTGCGATGCGCAGATTGTCCTGACGGCAGTCGGGTCAGCCTCGGCCAAGCGCACGGGGACTTCAAATCAGGCTTGGCGAAGCTGCCCCTGAAAGCGCCATTGCATATCGGCAAGAACGAGCTCTCCGTCTCCTTGGAACGACCCGGCATCGGCCGGGACGAGTCGATCCCATTGAGCGTCCCGGTGCACTTCAAGCTGCATGCTGACTTGAAGACACTGACACAGACTGCTCCTGCAATCGCCATCGACGTCGAGGCTGCACCACTAAGCCGAGTGGAAGTCGACGGCAAGGCAGTCCAACTCTCCCAAGGCAAAGCGCGAGTTGCGATCGACGTCGGAGACCAGCTGCGCGGCGCCTCGTCAGAGCCCAGTGAGCTGATGCGCGAAATCAGCTACCGCGTCATGCCCAAAGAGGCGCAGCCGGTTGGCGGCAAGCTCGAACTGCGCCTACCAATCGTTCCGTTGGTGGTCAGTAGCCCTGGTGCGGAGCTGGTGACAGATAAGGAGCGCTTCATGCTGGCGGGAGCCACCAGTGCCGGCGGTAGAGTCTCGATTGGCGGCAAAGCCATCAATGTCAACGCCGATGGCAATTTCGATCAATTGATGAGCATTGATTCCGAGGGGGAGACTACCATCATGATTCGCGCGGACGCTGACGGTCACGCACCGCGCCTCGTCCCTCTCAGTATCAAGCGGGTTGCTGATCTCCGGAGTGAGGCGAGCAAGTTCCGCGCAACGGCGATCCAGGAGTACGCCGCTGCGGCGAGTTCCGTCAAGACGTCACCGGGCAGTCAGGTCGCGCTGCAAGGTGCCGTCGAAGAGGCGCGTATGACCGACAACACGACGGTCTTGTTGCTCAACGTGGACAAGGGCTGCAGTCAGTCACCATGCTTGGTCCGCGTGTTGTCCCCTGTTAAGTACACAGGGAAGAAGGGTGACGAGGTGGAAGTGTTTGGCGTCGTGCGCGGCGAGCTCGAGGGTGCCGAAGCGGAGCACCCGGTTCTCGAGGTCGAGGCGTCCTTCGTGCTGCCGTGATGGCCCATCTCACCCCACGTCGTGTGCAACGCCGCATTGCCCTCGGCGCCCTTGGCTGTGTGATAGCGCAGTGTTCCGGCGCAGTGGCAGCCTTCGAGCCCAACACGGCTCACCAGTTGGAGCCCGGCCCGGCTATTGGCTGGGCGGAACTCACGTGCAATCAGGCGGGTGTTAGCCCCGTGCTACTACCGACAGCAACAGCCGTTCAGTGGCGCACCCAGGTTACCGCAGGTCTCGCGTCGGGTCCCGCGACCGATGGCGAGGGGCATGTCATCCTCGCGACTGTAGAAGGCACTTTGCTCGAACTCGACCGCCGAGGGCGACGGCTGTGGGAGCGACGGCTCGAAGCTGTCGCGGCGAGTCACCCGGCGGTTGGCGCCGACGGCGCGCGTGCCGTGATCACCCGCTCTGGGCACTTCCACCGATTCGAGACCGATGGGTCGCGCGCTGGGGTGGCCCGGCTTCCCTGCTCCATAGGCGGACGCGAGGTGCGGCTGCTACCGCAGCGCGACTGCTCCTACGTCGCTGCCGCAGGAACGGACCTGTTCTGGCTGGAGCCGCATGGTGAGCTGCGCGCGCAAACCAAGTTACCATCACCGGCATCGAGATTGTTCCTAGAACGGCGGGGTGTGACGGTGGCAACCCAACGAGGCAGTCTGTGGACATGGCGGGGGATTGCCAAGGCAAGGCTCCGCACGACGCGGTCCTTCGATGTCATCGCTCACGCGGGGGACGGCACGTATGTGGCGGCTTCAGGTTCACGCGTCAGCCGGGGCGCGCCGAATCACCTGACCGCCCCGGCTGCCGAGCTAGCCGGCAATAGCCGCGTGCTCGAGCTCGCCGCGCTGGGCGATGACCGGCTGGCGATGCGCCTCGCTCCGGACCTGTTGATCGTGACCGAAGACGGCGTAGAAGTGGCGCGCCACCTCCTAACTGCTGGGCTCCAAAGCTCAAATTTTGGATTGTTGGTCGACGCGAAGGGGGCCGCGACGATGATGAGCGTCAGCGGTCGCCTCGTGCTGTTGGACAGCCACGGGCGGCTCCAAAGAGCAGAGCACCCCCTTGCCCCGTCCGCGCTGGGGCTCGTTCCCACGGCACCTGGCCAAGTAGTCGTGGCCACAGCAGCAGGCCTGGTATTCGAAATCGGCACGCCAGAATCGACACCTCCAAGCCGATAGCGGCTGGTTCGCTCTTGAAATGAAACCTCGAGTTGCCATTGTCTGGTGGGCCCCCTAAACAGGTACGCGTATGATCTCGATCACCCAAGTTGCCGCAAATAAGGTCACTGAAATCGCCAGCTCCGAAGGGCTGGAGGGACAGGGATTGCGCCTCCGAGTCATCGGTGGAGGTTGCGCCGGCTTCCAGTACGACCTGTACTTCGAGGAAAATCCTACCGATTTCGACGAGCGTTTCGAGTCTCGCGGCGTCCAGCTGTATGTGGATCCCTTGAGCTATCAGTACCTGGACGGAACCGAGATCGACTACGTAGAGGGCGCGATGGGAGCGGGCTTCAAGTTCGGAAACCCGAATGTCTCCAGCACTTGCGGCTGTGGGTCGTCGTTCAACGTCTAGTCCCGGCCAGACGACCAGGAAAAATCACCCGCACGCGCGGAACCAGCTTTCCTGCGACCCCGTACTCCAAAGCGAACCCCTCGAAGGGGGAGCTCGCAGGAGAAACGACGATGGCCACAGCAAAGCAAGCAGACGTACCGGTGTCGCAATACATGGCACAGGTCAGCAAGTATGAGCCCCTGAGCCGCGAAGCAGAGATGGAGTTGGCGGTACGGTTTCGCGACCACGACGACCAACGAGCTGCGGATCGTCTCGTCAGAGCGCACATGAGGTATGTGGTGGCGACGGCCATCAAGTACAAGCGCTACGGAGTGCCGCTAAACGAGTTGATCTCCGAGGGTAACTTCGGTCTTGTTCACGCGTTGCGCAAGTTTGACCCCGACCGTGGCTTTCGCTTCGTCACCTATGCGGCCTACTGGATTCGGGCGTACATTCTCAATTACATCATTCGCTCCTGGAGCCTAGTAGGCTCGGGATCGGGTGCGCTGCGCTCGAAGATGTTCTTCAAGCTTCGACGCGAGCGTGTGCGGTTGGCAAACCTAGTAGGCGACCGCGACGAAGCTGAGGAGATGCTCGCCAAGCGACTGAACGTCAGCCGAGTGCAGTTGACGAACATGCTCCGTCGTCTCGAGGCCCGAGACGTTTCCCTCGACACCAAGGTGTTCGACGACTCGGCCACGAGCATGGTTGACACGCTGGTTTCCCCAGATGACAGCCAAGAGAGCCAGCTGGCGACTGACCAGGTGCACGATCGGATGCAACTCGTGGTGAGTCACGCAGTAGACAAGCTCGACCCGCGGGAGCGCTACATCGTGGAGACGCGATTGATGTCTGATCCAGAAGAGCGGGCCAGCTTGGCTGAGATCGGTCGCAAGTTGGGAGTGTCGCGAGAGCGCGCCCGGCAGCTCGAGGCCCGAGCCAAGATGAAGCTACGCAACGTCCTGGTTGCGATGCCGGATGAAGCCAAGCCCGAATGGCTGACGCCGGAGCTCCTCACCCGCTCCGCAGCCTAGCGTGGGTTGCCCCGGAGGCAGTCCGCTGCAGGTAGGCCTGGGCGACTGTCGCCAACGGTCGGCTCTAGCGCGCACTTGGAACACGTGGTAGTCGTTCGCTGTCGGGTCACAGAGGCGATCGCTCGGGTAACCGAGAGGAAAGTCCGGGCTCCAAAGAGCAGAGTGCCGGGTAACCCCCGGTGAGGGTAAACCTCCAGGAAAGTGCCACAGAAAATAGACCGCCCCGGACACTGTGCCAGGGTAAGGGTGAAACGGTGGGGTAAGAGCCCACCGCGCCTCCGGTAACGGAGGCGGCAAGGAAAACCCCACTCGGAGCAAGGCCATGTAGGAAGGCGTTTGAGAGCTGCTCGCTCGAGTCTTTGGGTAGGCCGCTAGAGCGATGAGGCAACTCCTCGCCCAGATGAATGACCGCCGCCGCAACGCGGTAACAGAACCCGGCTTACAAGTGGACCGACGCCGGCGCCCTCAGGGCGCCGGTTTTTTCTTTGTGGAGTCCATGCGCTCGAGACGAGTCTGAGCCCAGCCAGAATACCCACCATCCAGCACAGCCGCTCGGGCCTCTTTCACCAAGTCAGCATAGTGCTGGAGGTTGTGCAAGGTTAGCCAGCGATGGGCCAGAATCTCGTTGGCCACATAGAGATGCCGGAGGTAGGCACGGCTCACTCCGGCCGTGCAAGCAGGACAGGGGCAGCCCTCCTCGATGGGTCTCGGATCAGAACGGTAGCAAGCGTTCTTGATGACGAGCTTGCCATCGCGGGTGAAGGCCTGACCGTTGCGGGCGTTTCTCGTCGGCATCACACAATCGAAGACATCGACGCCCGCCCCGATAGCAAGCACCAAATCACGCGGGGTGCCCACCCCCATCAAGTAGCGGGGACGCGCAGCGTCCACGCGAGGCACGACTTGCTGCAGGGTTGCATGCATCCCCTCGTTGGGCTCACCCACCGAGAAGCCGCCCAGTGCAATCCCATCGAACGGCAGCTTTGCGAGTTCCTCCGCATGGGCCAGGCGTAGGTCAACGTCAGTCCCCCCTTGCACGATGCAGAACAGCGCCTGCCCTGCATTTCTCGACTCGAGGCAGCGCACTCCCCAGCGTGTAGTGCGTTCGATGGCGGCGCGAAGCTCCGCGGCATCCACCCCAGCGGGTGGACACACATCGAGCTGCAAGGCGATGTCTGAGCCTAGCTCCCCCTGCACCCTCATCGATTCTTCTGGACTGAGCAGCTTGCGCGCACCGTCCAGATGCGACGAGAATTCGAAACCGTCCTCGCTCACCTTCGTCCGAGAAGCTAGCGAAAAGGCCTGAAACCCACCGGAGTCCGTCGCGATTGCCCCGGACCAACCCATGAACGCATGCAGCCCGCCAAGCTCGGCTATCAGCTCGGAGCCCGGGCGCAACCACAGGTGGTAAGTGTTCGAGATGAGCATCTCAGTGCCCGCAGCCCTCAGCTCACCGGCACAGACGGCTTTGACGGCCGCCTGAGTGCCAACGGGCATGAATGCTGGCGTCCGGATCGCGCCGTGTGCGGTGCAAAAAACACCAGCCCGGGCCTGACCGTCCGTCGCCTCCAGCGCAAATTCATTCAGCGACAACGTCGTGGGATCCACATCGCATCTCCGTAGGACAGAAACCGGTACCCCGCAGCGACAGCATGCTCGTAGGCGCGACGAATTGGCTCGACCCCGGCAAAGGCGAACACCAAAGCGAGCAACGTGCTGCGCGGCGCGTGAAAGTTCGTGAGCAGGGCATCCACCACTGCGAACTGATAGCCCGGGGTGATCAATAGTTCCGTGGAGCGGACGCCCACTCGCCCATCTGAGGCGCTCTCGAGAGCGCGAACCACCGTCGTGCCCACCGCCACCACCGGAGCACCTCGCTCGCGCGCCTCCTTGATTTGCCGAATCAATCGAGACGTGATCTCGAAGCGCTCCCGATGCATCGGATGCTCCTCGACATGCTCCGTGCTGACTGGTTTGAACGTGCCCGCGCCAACGTGCAGGGTCACATAGCCAAGCTCCACGCCGCGCTCCTGCATGCGCGCGAGCATGCGCTCGGTCAGATGCAGCCCCGCCGTCGGCGCAGCCGCGGATCCCCAATTCTGGGCGAAAACGGTTTGATAACGCCCTTCGTCGGTGGGTGTGTCGGGCCGGCGCATGTACGGCGGCAATGGCACATGTCCATGTTCCGACAAGAGCGCCTGAACGTCCGCAGAGCTATGAATCCAGCGAGTGCCCTGGGCCATTCTCTCCCCCAGGACCAGCCTGTTATCGCCGACCAGGAGCTCCTGTCCCTCGCGCAGCGGACGGTTGGCCCGGACCATCGCCTGCCACGTTCCCGGTTGCTCCGGATGCGGGTCCAGAAACAGGATCTCTACTCGCCCTCCAGTTTCTGGTCGATGGCCGAAGACCCGGGCTTTCATCACTTGGGTATCGTTGAGCACCACCAGCGCGTTGGCGGGAACCAGTTCAGCGAGATCCGGAAGCTGACAATCTTGCAGCCCTTCAGCCACAACGAGCAAACGCCCCCCGTCCCGCTGCTCCGGTGGATGCTGAGCGATGAGGTTCTCTGGTAGCACGTAGTCGAGCTCTGACGCGAGCATTCGACCTCTATAGCGAAGGGAACGCCCCACAGGCCAGCGCGCCGTGAGCTTGGGTGCCAGTCAACTTACGACCTCAGCGCGCTTCGAAGGTGATGCCAAGCCGGGTCATCTTGCGCCACAGCGTCGTTGGGCTGATGTCGAGTGCCTCCGCGGCTCGCTCTCGGTTGCCCTCGTGGGCGGCCAACGCCGCCGATACCGCTTCGCGCTCAGCGTCATCGACGATATCCGCCAACGCACGACCGCGAGAACCTGAACGCTTCTGAGGCGCCTCGGGCAGGATGTCGTCAACCGTGATGACACCGCCACCGGAGAACGCCACGGCTTGCTCCACCATGTTCTCCAGCTCCCGAATGTTGCCGGGGTAGTTGTACTGAACGACGTGCTCAATCACCCCATCGCCGAGTTTAGCCTGGGCGCCCATCTTCTTGTTCGACTTGTTCAAGAAGAACTGGATGAGCAGCGGGATATCTTCGCGTCGGTCGCGGAGTGGCGGCAACGTGAAGCGTGCCACGTTGAGTCGGTAGTAGAGGTCTTGACGAAAGCGACGTTCGCGAACTGCGTCCCCTAGGTCCACGTTGGTCGCCGCAATGACACGAATGTTGATGCGGATGGGGCGGTTCTCACCCACTCGACGAATCTCGCCTTCTTGGATGGCGCGAAGCAATTTGGCCTGAAACGAAGGCGTCGTCTCCGCGATTTCGTCGAAGAAGAACGTGCCGCCATCAGCCTCTTCAAACAGACCCTTGCGAGCGGAAACCGCACCGGTGAAAGCACCTCGCGCGTGCCCAAACAGCTCGCTTTCCAACAGTGTTTCACTGATTGCCGCACAGTTGACGGTGACGAACGGTTTGCCTGCCCGACGGCTGTTGGCGTGTACAGCGCGCGCTATCAGCTCTTTGCCCGTCCCACTTTCGCCGGTGATCAGCACGATGGCGTCCGTTGGGGCAACACGCACGACGCGACCAAGCACCTCGCGCACCGCTTGGGAGCGGCCGATGATGTTGTCGAAGTGGTACTTCTCTTTGAATTCCTGAGCAAAGAGTTGCACCTGTCCTTGCAACTTGCGGGTCTCCAGGGCTCTGGAAACCTTTACCAACAACTCTTCCTCCGTGAAGGGCTTCTGGATGTAGTCGAAGGCGCCCAGTCGCATCGCCTCCACGGCACTCTCGATGGTGCCGTAGGCCGTCATGACCATGACCTCGGTCAGCGGTTGAGCTTGCTTGACAGCGCGGAGTACGTCGATACCGTCAGCGCCGCCCATACGCAGATCGGTCAAGACGACGTCGTATGCCCCGGTCGCCCCCATTTCCTTGCCGGCCTCGCCGGAGTCAGCCTCATGCACGTCGTGCCCGCTGCCACGGAGCATCATCGCCAGTGTGGCGCGCATGTTGCGCTGATCATCGACCACTAGAATCTTGCCTGGCGCGATCTCGCCTATAATCGAGCTCGTGCTGGTGGTGGTCGTCTCTGCTGTCGCTGCGTTGGTCACGATGAATAGAACGGTTGAAACGAAAAGGTTGGTATGTGTGCGTACCGCACACCTTCCCAGGTTCCCTTCCCCTATTTACGACAAACCTGGCCTCTAACTAACGTTTTGCAGGCCGTTTGTGCTGGGCCCCGGGCCGCATGAGGGGAGCCGCACTGCCTTAGAAATTGACAGAACAAGGCGCAACGGGCAAACCGCTCGGTGATTTCCAGCAAGGTACGAAACGCATGACTACACTTCGAGAGCTCCTAGGTGGCGAACAGACACGTCCTGCGGTGATTGAGGACGCGTGCAACGTGCTGGACCAAGAGGTGGCGGACAAAGGCGGTCTATCGGGGGCTGCCGTCAAGACGGCGTACAAGGTCGTCAAGGGCATCAAAGCCGGGTTCATTCCCGAAGTCGTCGACGCCCTACTCGACGAATTCCTGGACGCACTCGACCCGCTGCGCGAGGCCGCACTGGCCGAGGGGGTGCCCCTGGGAGACTATTTCCGTCGAGACCCTGACCAGGTGGCCGAGAAGCTGCTGGCGGTGACGGACAGGCGGGCGGAAAAGGCACAGCGTCCTGTCGTCAAGAAGACCTACGAGCGGCTCCGACCAGGCGCGAAGAAGCACGTGACCGCGTCCGTGCCCCGTTTGGCTGATATGGTCGGACGGCATTTACCAAGTAACTGATTGTGCGCGTTCGCCCGATCCCGACACGAGTTGGGATGGGGCTTGACCGTCCCGGCGCAAAATGGCGCTGGTTATGGGCGCTATTCGTTGCTGGCTATGCCGTTCCGCGCTTGACAAAGTACAGCATCGATTGGAGTTAGTGCGGGCCCTGATAGCTCGGGGTCCCGTCCGGGTGACGCGTCATGTCGAGCGCACTCTGGCTCATCCGAAAGGTAGTACCGGCAAGCATGGCCACATCAGTACAAGGCACCCTTCCCCCCCAGCCGCACGGCGGTAACTCGTCAATTCGCACCCTCAAGGGTGCGATCGTGCGCTTCGCCGGAGACTCCGGCGACGGGATGCAGGTCACGGGCTCACAGTTCACGAGCACCGCCGCATTGTTCGGTAACGATCTCGCGACGTTCCCCGATTTTCCAGCGGAGATTCGCGCTCCGGCGGGGACTCTGTACGGTGTCAGTGGGTTTCAGATCCACTTCGCTTCGCAAGACGTTTTTACGCCAGGCGACCGTCCCGACGTTTTGGTGGCAATGAACCCCGCTGCACTGAAGGTCAATCTGTCAGCCCTGGAACCAGGCACGTTGTTGGTCATCAACAACGGCGCGTTCTCGGCTGCCAACCTGAAGAAGGCTGGTTACGAAGCCAACCCACTCGAGGACGGTTCGTTGGACGCCTACCAGGTGTTGTCCCTCGACATTACCAAGCTGACGTTGAGCGCGGTCGAGGGAACGGGTCTTTCCACAAAGGAAGCCAATCGCTGCAAGAACTTCTGGACGTTGGGGTTGATGTATTGGATTTACGACCGCCCACTGGAGCCAACCCTGAGGTGGTTGGAAAAGAAGTTCGGCAAAAAGCCAGAAGTGGTCGCCGCCAACAGCGCGGCCCTGAGAGCCGGGTTCAACTTCGGGGAGACCGCCGAGATCTCTCACCATCGCTATCAGGTACCCGCAGCAAAAGCTGACCCGGGCACCTACCGCAACATCTCCGGTAACCTGGCAACGGCATGGGGCCTGGTAGCAGCATCCCAGCTCGGCGACGTCCCCGTCGTCTTGGGGTCGTACCCAATCACGCCGGCAAGCGACGTGTTGCACGAGCTCAGTCGTCACAAGAACTTCGGTGTCACCACCGTCCAAGCGGAAGACGAGATCGCTGCGGTTTGCGTCGCGATAGGCGCATCCTACGCTGGCAAACTCGGCGTCACCACGACTAGCGGGCCCGGCATGGCGCTCAAGATGGAGGCCATTGGCCTCGCCATCTCGACCGAGCTGCCTTTGGTCATCATCAACATTCAGCGTGCGGGGCCGAGCACCGGCATGCCAACAAAGACAGAGCAAGCAGACTTGCTTCAGGCAATGTACGGCCGCAACGGCGAGGCGCCCGTGTGTGTGTTGGCTGCAGCTACTCCGGGCGATTGCTTCTACATGGCAATCGAAGCTGCCCGCATCGCCACGAAGTACATGACCCCAGTCATTCTGCTGACGGATGGCTACTTGGGCAACGGCGCCGAGCCTTGGCGCATTCCCGACATAGCCGATCTACCCAGGTTCGAGGTGCGTCAAGAGCGCGAAGGCTACGAAGGCTTCCATCCCTACTTGCGTGACGAAAAGACCCTAGCGCGGCCATGGGCTGTACCGGGTAGCCCTGGTCTGATGCATCGCATTGGTGGGCTCGAGAAGGACTACGATAGTGGTAACATCTCCTATTCACCCACCAACCATCAACTGATGAGCGACGTCCGCGCGGCGAAGATCGCGGGCATCGCCAACGACGTTCCCGAGTTGTCCATCGTCGAAGGGGAGGACAGTGGAAAGCTCCTCGTGCTTGGGTGGGGCTCCACCTACGGCGCTATCCGCGAGGCGGTGCGGCGTAGTCGCGCCAAGGGGTTGAGCGTTTCCCACGCTCACTTGAAGTACCTAAACCCCTTCCCCAAGAACACGGCGGACCTGTTGTCTCGTTTCGAACGCGTACTGGTACCCGAAATGAATCAAGGGCAACTCGTCAAGTTGCTGCGTAGCGAATACCTGAGCCCAGCGGAGAGCTTCGCAAAGATCGAAGGCCTGCCCTTCAGCGTGACAGAACTGGAAGAGCGCATCGCGCGGGTCTTGGAGAACTAACGATGAGCAACGTAATCACGAGTGAACAACTGACCCGCAAAGACTTTGCCTCCGACCAGGACGTCCGCTGGTGCCCGGGTTGTGGCGACTACGCCATTTTGGCCACGGTGCAGCGAACGCTGCCCGAACTCGGCGTCTCCCCCGACCGCATGGTGTGGGTTAGTGGTATCGGCTGCAGCAGCCGCTTTCCGTACTACATGAACACCTACGGGTTTCACACCATCCACGGCCGCGCCCCCGCCATCGCGACGGGTGTCAAGGTCGCCAACCCAGACTTGACGGTTTGGGTAGTCACAGGCGACGGCGATGGGCTGAGCATCGGTGGTAATCACCTGATGCACGCCCTTCGCCGCAACGTGGACTTGAACATCCTCATGTTCAACAACCGTATCTATGGCCTGACCAAGGGGCAGTACTCGCCGACCAGTGAAGCCGGCAAGGTCACGAAGAGTACCCCTTTGGGCTCTGCGGACTACCCGGTGGACCCCGCGTCATTCGCCCTGGGATGCAACGCGCAGTTCGTCGCGCGCTCAATCGACGTGGAAGCCAAGCATCTTGCGGGCGTACTGAAACGAGCGGCGGAACACCGCGGGGCTTCGTTCACCGAAATTTATCAGAACTGCAACGTGTTCAACGACGGAGCTTTCGAGGGCTTCCGGGCTCGCGAAGTCAAAGAAGACCGCCAGCTGCTGCTCGAGCACGGCAAGCCGCTCCTGTTCGGCAAGAACCGTGAAAAAGGATTGCGACTGGACCCGCGCACGTTGTCGCTGACAGTGGCGGAGGTGGGCACGGACGGCGTCACTGAGGCCGACATCATCGTCCACGACGAAACCAACGGGATGTTGGCGACGATGCTGGCCCGCATGCCGTTTCCCGAATTCCCGGTCGCGATCGGCGTTCTGTTCGCGCGCCAGGCGGAAAGCTACGATGAGCGGCTGGGCCAGCAGCTCCGAGCAGCACAGGAGAAGTACGGTGCTGGGGATCTGAAAAAACTGCTCAACTCGGGAGAGACGTGGACGGTTTGAGCACTTTGCTGTAAACCCCCGGTCCCCCTCGAACCTGAACCAGGAGAACTCCGATGTCGACTCCGCAAGATTCGCGAGCACGCCGCCGAGAAAAGAAGCGTCGCGCTCGAAAGAACGCCGAATGGGAGCTGAAGCGGGCTGAAGAGAACGCCAGGGCCGACCAGCCCAAAGCGCCCGCCAAGAAGGCTACCTGAGGAAAACATCCTGAATTAGCGCACTTGCGACGCTGACCACACCCGCGCTGGAATGACCAACGCGGGTGACTGTGGTTTGTCGCGGCGGAGCGCCCGAGTGCCCTGGGGTGGCACTGGGCGGGAGACAAACCGGCCCGGTGACCTAAACAGGCTACGGGCTGGTGCGGGCGGACGGACGCAGCTGGGCCGGACAGGAGCGCATCGCTGCACGTCGGGGGGTCGACAGGCTAGCTGTCCATGACAACACTTTGTCAGTGGTGTCGCCAGCTTCGGCGCGGGTGGCCCTACCCACGGAATTGCATGGCTGACGACTCTAAAAAGAACCCCGAAGAGACGGGCGACGTTCAGGTCGTCGAGCGTGCCAAGACCAAACGCCCCCGTCGCTACGCGGTCCTATTCCACAACGATGACTACACGACGATGGAGTTCGTGGTCCACGTGTTGATCAAATTCTTTCGCAAGTCCGAGACAGAAGCCACGCACATCATGCTCAGTGTTCACCACCGCGGCTACGGCGTCGCCGGGATCTACCCGAGGGACGTCGCGGAAACCAAGGTCTCACAAGTGTCCGAGTACGCCCGCGCCCATGGCCACCCACTGAAGCTCAGTGCGGAGCCTGAAGGAGACGAGGAATGAAGGTCAGTTCCGAGGTCGAAATAGCTTGTTCTGTGGCAGCCAGCGAAGCGTCGCGTCGAGGGCACGAGATGATGACCGTCGAGCATCTGCTGTACGCATTGCTGCTGGATGAGGAGACGGCACGCTACATCGAAAGGAGTGGCGGCAACGTCGAAGCCATCAAGGAGGAACTCGAACGCATCCTCACCGACGAGATGGAGAGCGTCGACGAGGACAGTGGGCCCCCGTCGGCATCAAACGGGTTCCGACGCGTGTTGCAGCGTGCCGCGATCCACGTCGAGTCCAGCGGCCGATCCGAACTCAAGGGGTTCAACGTCGTGGTCGCCATCTTCTCTGAAGACGACTCACTGGCCGTTCGTGCCCTCCAGGACAACGGCGTCACCCGCTACGACCTCGTCAACTTCGTCTCCCACGGAGTGAAGAAAGACGGCTCGCCCGCCGACGACTACGAAGAAGAGGAGCCCGCCGGCACGGACAACCCCGAGCAGAAATCGGAGAAGGACCCGCTCGAGCGCTTCACCGTGAACCTGAATGAGCGGGCCGAGAAGGGAGAAATCGACCCCCTGATCGGCCGTCAAAAGGAGCTCAAGCGAGCGATTCAGGTGCTCGCTCGGCGCCGCAAGAACAACCCGATGTTCGTTGGGGATGCGGGGGTTGGCAAGACCGCGGTCGTCGAAGGGCTGGCCTGCAAGATCGTAGCTAAGGAAGTCCCGCCGCAACTGCACGATTGCGAGGTATTCGCCCTCGACATGGGAGCTCTGTTGGCGGGCACGAAGTTCCGCGGCGACTTCGAAGAACGTATGAAGGGCGTGATGCGCTCCTTAGAGAAGCGCAAGGGCGCCATCCTCTTCGTCGATGAGATTCATACCGTCGTAGGAGCGGGGGCCGCTGGTGGCGGCACTGTGGACGCCTCCAACCTGCTCAAGCCGGCGCTGAGCAGCGGGAAGCTACGCTGCATCGGGGCGACGACGTTCGAAGAATACAGGCGCCACATGGAGCGTGATTCTGCGTTGGCCAGACGCTTCCAAAAGATCGACATCCTCGAACCCACTACGGCAGAGACCGTCGAAATCCTCAAGGGGCTACGGGGTCACTACGAAGAGTTTCACGGCATCACCTACGAGGACGCCGCTCTCGAGGCCGCCGCCAAGCTCGCAGAGAAGCACCTGAGAGATCGCCGCCTGCCAGATAAAGCCATCGACCTGATGGACGAGGCCGGCGCCGATGCGAAGTTGGAACAAGGCCCAGGCGCCGTCGTGGAAGTATCGCGCATCGAGCAGGTCGTCGCGCGAATGGCACAAGTGCCGCCCAAACAGGTTTCCACCGACGACAAGAGTGCGCTCAAGAACCTGACCGGTGAGCTTCAAAAGGTCGTCTATGGTCAGGATAAAGCGATCCGCGAGCTCGCGTCTGCCATCAAGCTGGCCCGAGCAGGTCTGCGACCACCGGAAAAGCCTATCGGTTCTTACCTCTTCACGGGGCCCACCGGCGTAGGCAAGACGGAGGTCGCGCGCCAGCTGGCACGCATCCTCGGCATCGAGCTGATTCGCTTCGACATGAGTGAATACATGGAGCGCCACACTGTCTCCCGCCTGATCGGCGCGCCACCTGGCTACGTGGGGCACGATAATGGGGGCCTACTGACGGACGCGGTCACGAAACAGCCCCACTGCGTGTTGTTGATGGACGAGATCGAAAAGGCACACCCCGACATCTACAACGTGCTGCTGCAGGTGATGGATCACGGCACACTGACGGACAACAATGGAAAGAAGGCTGACTTCCGCCATGTCGTGCTGATCATGACCAGCAATGTTGGCGCTCAAGACTTGGCGAAAACGCGCGTTGGCTTCGGTCAACGCCAGGCGCGAGGCAACGCTGATATCGCCTACAAGAACACCTTCAGCCCCGAGTTCCGCAATCGCCTCGACGCCAAGATCGACTTCGATCCATTGAGCCCAGAGGTGATGGAAAGCATCGTCAACAAGGCGATCGCGGAGACGGGCGAGCTACTCGCGGAGCGGGACGTCAGCATCGAACTCACCAAAGCTGCGACTGCGTACTTCGCAGAGATCGGATTCGACCGAGACAACGGCGCTCGACCGCTGGCGCGGATCATTCAAGAGCGCATCAAGCGGGCGCTTGGAGACGAGCTGCTTTTTGGCGCCCTGGAAAACGGGGGGCATGTCGTCGTCGACGTCGTGGATGAGGAAGTGAAGTTCTCGTTCACTGCCGAGTCCAAGCTGGACAAGCCGACGGACAAGGACGCATCCAAAGACGAACGAGTTGTTGCTGAAGTGACCTGAGCACTCGGCAAGTGCCATCAGACCGCACATTGTGCGTCCAGCACTGCTCGTCCGAGCACGCCGGTTTCCTTCGTTGCCCAGACCGCGCAGACTGGCTCCGCCTGAGGCTAGCGGAGCCTGACGTGTTGTTCTACGGTCCCCGCCATGACCGACAAGCGCGAAGCACTGCGTTATCATTCTGAGGGCCGCCCCGGCAAAATCGAAGTCACCGCCACAAAACCGCTGACGACCCAACGTCACTTGGCGTTGGCCTACACGCCCGGTGTCGCCGACGCCTGCTTGGCAATCAAGGACTCACCAGAAGCAGCCTTCCAATACACCGCAAAAGGTAACCTGGTGGCCGTCGTTACCAATGGGACAGCGGTGCTAGGCTTAGGCGACATCGGCCCGCTTGCTGGAAAGCCGGTCATGGAGGGTAAAGCGAACCTGTTCAAGAAGTTCGCTGATATCGACGTGTTCGACATCGAGCTCGATGCCAGCAGCGTCGAAGAGATCGTTGCCGCCGTCAAGGCCATCGCCCCCACGTTTGGCGGCATCAATCTCGAAGACATCAAGGCTCCGGAATGCTTCGAGGTAGAGCGCCGGCTCAAGGAGGAGCTCGATATCCCCGTCTTCCACGACGACCAGCATGGCACCGCAGTCATTTCGGCAGCTGGCGTTCTCAATGCCGTCGAGTTGACAGGTCGACGGATGGAGGAAGTCAAAATGGTCTTCTCGGGCGCGGGGGCGGCCGCAATTTCCTGTGCCGAACTCTACATCGCCCTTGGGGTGAAGAGGGAAAACGTCGTGCTCTTCGACTCCGTAGGCGCCATCACCAAGGACCGGGAGAACCTGCCCCCAGGCAAGGCCGCGCTGGCAACCGACAAGAAGTACCAGTCCCTGGCAGATGCCCTCCGCGGCGCTGATGCCTTCATTGGCCTCAGCGTCGGCAACGTGCTGACAGGCGCAGACATCGAGAACATGGCTCCAAAGCCGCTGATCTTCGCTATGGCCAACCCCACCCCCGAAATCCCCTACGAAGAGGCGAAGCGGGTCCGGCCCGACGCAGTGATCGCCACCGGGCGCTCGGACTATCCCAACCAGATCAACAACGTGCTGGGATTCCCGTTCATCTTCCGCGGCGCCTTGGATGCGCGTGCTCGCCAGATATCCAAAGAGATGCTGCTCGCGGCGACCCGAGCACTTGCCGAGCTGGCGAGGGCAGATGTTCCGGACAAGGTGCTCAGCGCCTACGGCCTATCGCAGCTTTCTTTCGGTGAGGACTACATCATCCCCAAGCCTTTCGACCCCCGAGTGCTGACTCACGTGGCCCCCGCGGTGGCGAAGGCCGCCGCAGACAGCGGCATGGCCCGAGCACCGATCACGGATTTGGATAGCTACCGAGAGAAGCTCCAACAGACCGTTGACCGTGCCCGCGGTATCATGCACTCACTGTTTGAAACCGCCAAGCGCTCGCAAGACAAGCCGCGCATCGTGTTCCCCGATGGCAGCACGGCGCAGGTGCTTCGGGCCGCGCAGCTGCTCGCCGATGACAAGGTATGCGTCCCTGTGATCCTCGGGAACCCCGATCGCATCCGCCGTCTCGCTGACGAAGTGCGCATCAACCTGGAGGGAATGGAGATCCACGACGCCCACAACCCCGCCCAAACCCGAGAATTGGCCCATGCCTTGTGGGAACTGCGGGCTCGCAAAGGCATGACCCTGGGCGCTGCTCGGGCGAAGCTACGTGAACATACCTGGCGCGGGGTGATGATGGTACGTGAAGGTATGGCCGATGGAATGGTTGGTGGTCTCAACCGTCCGTACAAAGAGACGCTGGGGCCCGCCATCAAGGTCCTGGGCTTGCGCGAAGGGCGTCGCATCGTTTCTGGCGTATACGCCATGCTATTTAGGGATCGGCGTATCTTCTTCGGTGATTGCACGGTCAACGTCGAGCCCAGTGCCGAGCAGCTAGCGGAGATAGCGATGAACACCGCACGGGTTGCCGAAACGTTCGGCGAGACGCCCCGTGTCGCTATGCTGTCATACTCGGACTTCGGCGAGCACTACCACGACGAGAAGGTCAAGGTGGTTCGCGATGCCATCGAGATCGTGCGCAAGCGCTGGCCTCAACTGGAAATCGACGGCGAGATGCAAGCTGATACGGCGCTCGATCCAACCAAGATGAAGAACGATTTCCCGTTCAGTGAGTTGCGTGGGAACGCCAACGTTCTGGTGTTCCCCGATCTCACTTCTGGCAACATCGCCTACAAACTCTTGCTCCGCCTCACAGACGCAGAGGCGCTCGGGCCGCTGGTGATTGGGCTCGGTGGGCCGGTGAGCGTCGTGCCAGTCGGCGCGACAGAGACGGAGATCGCCAACATCGCTACCTGGACAGTGATACAGGCGCTGCGTGTGCGTCAGGCACGGTTCGGTCGATCGAATGCGCCCCCGTCGGAGGCTGCTCCTCGCTGGTGAACTCTAACCCATGCAGAAACAGCTCCCTCGATTCTTGATCGATCGTGGTGGGACGTTCACCGACGTGATCGGGATCGAGCCCAACACCGGAGCTCTACGCACACTCAAGGTATTGTCTTCGGATGACGCTCCCCTCGCTGGGATCCGCCAGTTATTGGGCTTGGGTCCCAAAGAGGCTATTCCTCCGTGCGACATTCGTATGGGCACGACGCTGGCGACGAACGCTCTGCTGGAGCGTCGCGGGATGCCCTGCGCACTTCTGATCAGCACGGGGTTTCGCGATCTTTTGGAGATCGGAACCCAGGCTCGCCCTCACATCTTCGACTTGAACATCAGGAAGCCGGAGGTCTTGCACAACCACGTGATCGAAGTCGACATGCGCGTCAGTCCGACCGGCGCCATCACCGACGACGTGGACGAGGCCGCACTGACCGATTCCCTGCGGCATGCGCTGGACCGAGGCATTCGCTCAATCGCGATCGTGGTTCTTCACGCTTACGCCAACCCGGGGAGTGAGCAGCGGCTCGCGCGTATCTGTCGGGACCTGGGCTTTGAATACATTTGTTGTTCTTCCGAGCTGGCTTCCGAAATTGGCTTGCTGCGTCGCGGGGATACGACGGTCCTGGATGCGTATCTGACGCCGCTACTGAAGGACTACTTCACCAAGCTGGCCACCGCACTGCCTGGCTCCAACATCCTCGTCATGCAGTCGAGTGGACAGCTGGCGAGCCCCGAGCAGCTCAGAGGGCCGGCGTCATTACTGTCCGGACCAGCAGGCGGTGTTGTCGCCGCCGCTGCCATCGCGAAGCGAGCCGGGTATTCGGCGGCCATCGGATTCGACATGGGGGGAACTTCCACCGATGTCTGTCGTGTCAGCGGTGACGAACTGCCACGGGTCTTCGAGTCGACGGTGGCAAGCGTTCGTGTGCTGACACCGATGATGGACATCCACACCGTGGCGGCGGGCGGTGGCTCGCTCTGCCGCTATGACGGACATGCGCTATCGGTGGGGCCCCTGAGCGCAGGCGCCGAGCCGGGCCCTGCCTGCTACGGCAAGCCCGATGCTTCTGAGCTCACCATCACCGATGTAAACCTGCTGGTCGGCAGATTGCAGCCCGATCGGTTCCCTCTTGTGCTCGATCGCGATGCGGCCGAACGCGCATTGGAGCGATTACACCAACGGGTGGTGAGGGACACCCCCGACCTGTCACGCGACGACCTGTGCGCGGGCTTGCTTCGAATTGCCAATGACAACATGGCCCGCGCTATCCGGCAGGTCAGTGTCGCCAAAGGTTTCGATGTACGGGGCGATGCGCTGGTGGTGTTCGGGGGCGCCGGAGGGCAGCACGCATGCGCAATCGCCAGCGCCCTGGAGATGAATGCAGTCCTCTTTCACCCTGCTGGGGGAGTACTCTCTGCATTGGGCATGGGTATGGCTCGACGCGGCTGTCACGCCGTGCACCAACTCCCCCCCGCACCGCTGTCAGAATCGGCGCTGAAACAACTGGTCCCAACCTTCTCGGAGTTGGAATCTCAAGCGTTGCATACACTCGAGCTGACCGAAAGCAATGCAGAGCACCACCGGCTAGTGGAGCTTCGTTATCTGGGAACCGACAGCGCTCTGGCCGTTAATTGGGGGGATGAGACCCAGGTGCGAGAGCGCTTTGAGGCCGCACACCAACGATTGTATGGTTACATTCGAGCGGGCCACCCCATCGAACTGGTTCGGCTGCGTGTGGACAGCGGGTCGGCAGCGCAGCAATCGTTGCCCCAAAGCGCGATGACCGCGGGAATTGGCACGCCACCAAAACCCGTGCGCTATGCAAGCATCCACAGTGGGGGGCGCCGCCGAAACGTGCCCGTCTACCAGCGAGAGCAACTCGCCGCCGGGCTCAGTCTCGAGGGCCCCGCCTGCATCCTCGAGGCGACAGGCACCATCCTCATCGAACCGAATTTCGCCTTCAGCGTGGAGAGCGATGGGCTGATCCGTGCGGCGCGGCATCAGGGTACGAGCGCCACCAAGGACGCTCTCTGCCAACCCGGCGTGGGAAGCCCAGCACCGAAGGCACGCGATCCGGTGATGCTCGAGATCATGGGTAATGCTTTCATGGGCATCGCCGAACAGATGGGAGCCGTCCTCGCCCGAACTGCGCTGAGCACGAACATCCGCGAGCGCTTGGACTTCTCTTGCGCTTTGTTTGATTCGAACGCCGGCCTCATCGCCAATGCCCCGCACATCCCTGTGCATCTCGGTGCGATGAGCGAGTCGGTTGCGGCAATCTCAGAGCAGTTCAAGGCCCCCAAACCGGGCGATGTCTTCATCACCAACGACCCAGCTCGCGGCGGTTCGCACCTACCAGACATTACCGTCGTCACGCCTGTCTTCACTGACGACGGTCTACTGTTCTTCGCGGCAAGTCGCGGCCACCATGCGGACGTCGGAGGCGTTACGCCCGGTTCGATGCCTCCGTTCTCTGCCACGCTGGCTGAGGAGGGCATCGTCTTCCGCGGCGTCCAAGTCGTGGAAAATGGAAACTTCCTGCGGGAGCGGGTCGCTCAGCTGCTTGGGGAGGGTCCGTATCCCGCCCGGCAGATCGAGCAGAACCTGGCGGACTTGGAAGCCCAGATCGCCGCCAATCGCCTAGGTGCCCACCTACTTGGCGATTTGGTATCGAAGTACGGCAAAGAGCTCGTGTGTACTTTGGCCCAGCAACTCCAAGACTACGCCGCCGAACTGGTTGTCGAGCTCTGCGATAGGATCGGTCCGACCCACCGACATTTCTCGGACCGTCTCGATGACGGAACCCCCATCGCGGTCGAGTTCGATAGAGACGGCGCCGGTCTGACGATCAGCTTCGCCCCAACGCCCCAACATGCGGGCAACGCCAACGCCCCTCGCGCCGTCGTGATCGCAGCGGTGCTGTACGTTCTCCGCTGTCTCATCGGGCGCGCGCTACCCCTGAACAGCGGCTGTCTGCGCCATGTGACCGTCAACGTCGCGCGGCCCAGCCTACTCGATCCGGAGCCCGACCGTGCCGTCTGCAGCGGCAACGTCGAAACATCGCAGCGGATCGTCGATGTTCTCTTGGGGGCCTTGGGGGCTGCGGCTGCCAGCCAGGGGACCATGAACAACCTAACGTTCGGCAATCGAACGTTCTCCTACTACGAGACCATCGGAGGAGGAGCCGGGGCTGGGCCGGACTTCGACGGCGCCAGTGGCGTCCAGGTGCACATGACTAATACGCGCATCACGGATCCTGAGGTTCTGGAGAGCCGATACCCCGTTCGTCTCCTACGATTCGGGCTCCGCCGCGGGTCCGGAGGGGCCGGTCAACGGCGCGGTGGTGACGGTCTCGTGCGGGAGTTCGAGTTCACCGAGGATGTGGAACTGTCGCTCGTCTGCGAACGTCGCGAGACGGAGCCCTTCGGGCTGTTCGGGGGCGAGGCTGGGAAGCGAGGACGCAACTCCCTCAATGGCACCCCGCTCCCGGGACGAACCCTGGTTTCGGCGCAGCGCGGCGATCGCCTTCTCATCGAAACTCCGGGAGGAGGAGGCTTCGGGCGTCCGCCGGGTGCCTGATCCTCACGCTCGCCCCGAGCGCACCACGAACCATTACCCAATCGGCTCAGCCCGCTGCACCCGCAGTGCTTCAAGCGGCTGTCGCGAGATCCGACGCACCAAAAGAACCAACAAGATGGCCACGAGTACGAGGCCGAGCGCGAGTCCAAACCACAAGCCACGTAGCCCCATCCCACCCTCAAACGCCAGCCAATAACCCAGCGGCAGAGCCACCAAGTAGAAACCCAGCAGGTTGGCGACCGCACCTGCACCAGGTCTCCCCATGCCACGCAGGATGCCCGACGCCACCACCTGAGTGCCATCGAATAGCTGAAACGCCGCTGCGATTGGCAGGATGGACGCTGCAAGCACAAGCGCCGGCGGGTCGCTGGTGTATAGGCGGGGGAGCTCATGCCGCAAAGCCGTGAATGCTGCGGCAGATCCCAACATCACTCCCGCACCCAACAATATCGCGACGACCGCAGCCCGCCGCATGCCGACAAGGTTCGCTGCGCCGATCAAGTTACCGATCCGGGTAGTGGCCGCCTGGGCCACCCCGAGCGGCACCATGAACGTCAGGGCGGCCATGTTGAGAACGATCTGATGGCCAGCCAACGCCACCGGACCAATCCATCCGGCCATCATCGTCGCCAGGGTGAACGCAGTTCCCTCCAGACAAAGTTGTGCCCCTACAGAGAGGCCCATGCGCACGATGTCGATCAGCCCTTCGGTGTCGAAAGAAATGCGGTCCCACGGTCGCCAGGCACCACGGTGCAAACCCAAGGCGAACACGAGCGTAGCCAGCGCGACAAACCAGAAAACATTGGTTAGGGAACTTGCGATCGCCGCTCCATCTAGCTCCAGCCGAGGCAACCCAAGTTGGCCAAAGATCAGGCCCCAATTCAAGGCCACGTTCAGCGCGTTCCCAACCCACATCACCCAGGTCGCCGGCGCCATCATCGCTCGCCCCTGAAGGTACTGCCGCAATGCCGAAAACAGCAGGAATGCCGGTATGGATGGCAACTTCCACAGGTTGTACTGACCTGCGAGCTTCGCAACCTCCGCCTGCTGTCCCAATACCAGCAGAGAAGGTTCGGTGAAGAACATCGCTAGCGCAATCGGCAGCGACACCAGCACAGCCACGACCATGCCCCGTTGCGCCGCCAAAGCCACCCCCTGACCGTCACCCCGACCGTGCGCCTGCGTGATGAACGGATCTGTTCCCATCACGATGCCAAGCCCGACGGACATCCACGTCCACTGCCACATGTTAGCCAAGGCGCTCGCCCCCAATTCGAGCACGCCCACGCGACCCAGCATGAGGGTGTCGACGACACCGGTCATCATAAAGCCGAGTTGAGTCAGCGCAGCTGGTGCCGACAACCGCGAGAGGTGCGAGATCTCTCGAGACCAAACGCTCATGTCAGTTATCCGAGTCGAGCGAAAGCGGGATACCTAAGGCACCCTACTTTACGGAGCTTCGGGCTTTGCTTCTGCAGCGGTGGGCAGCTCTTGACCGCTCTCCGCCTCGGCAGGAGCGGCACGTCGAGCTTTGGCCATCCGCCGTAGGTCCGCGGCGATTCCGCAGTTGTTCACCTGACGCTGCTGGGCATCGAGACTCCGTTGGGACATAGCCTTCATTCGCCCCATCGGGACAAATTCAGCGCCCGCGTCGAGGCGCACCCGGAACAGCTGCTCCTCCGATTCGAGATCCCAAATGCCAAGCCGCACGGGGTGATCGATACCCTGAATACGCAACTCTGGGCGCCCAAGCCCGCCAGCGTCCGCTCCTTCCGCCAGCGGCGGCAGGCCCTGCTCGGGAGTCTCATCCAAGAGGACGGTGAAGAAGCGCGCAGTTGAGACCAGCTCGACCGCGATCTTCACGTCTGTCCGCGCAACCTTCTCCAAATCCCTGTCGAAGACTCGGACCTGATAGTCCGAAGTTGCTTCGTGCAGCTCATCGGTCCAATCGGAGCTCAAGATGCGAAGCGCGCCGTACATCAGCCGCATGTTGTACGGCTGCGTAGGTGGTGAACAGAGCCCCCACTCGTTGCATAGTTCACCATCTGCGCATTGAGACGGACTGAAGCACTTGTCGGCTTTCTCAGGGTCCATTGTCTCCTGACGGACGAACAAACAGGATGTGAAGCCGTCGTGCAGCGACTTCCTCGCGGCGTCAGCAATGCTCTCGGGAGTCTTGGCGTCCTCGAGCAACAAGCGCAGGTACACGCCGCTTTCCTTGGAAAGCTGTTCCACGTCCAGGGCATCAGCGACGAGGGGCTCCGACCACTGTCCTGCCAACTCCACCGTCCACTTCTCGAGGCGCTCCTTCAGCGGCACCAGTCGCGGCGTGAGCTCCTGGGAAATCGCCCGCTGTTTCGCCATGACCGCGCTCTTCTGCCGCGCCAACTCTCGCTCTGAGTAGAACCAGTAGATGACACCGAAGGCGAGGAACGTGACTGCCGTCCACAGCCAGAACTGGGGTGCCGCCTCACGAAAGCGGACCTTGCCGAAGACGAGCGCCCGTCGGCGCTGCTCCCGCGATTCCGCCAAGGATGGCAGGCCTCGCTGTCGTTGTTCGTCTTTGCGTTGCGCCATGGTCCGCTCGCCACCCACTTGTACTCGGAAAACCGCCGTGGCGCGTCGCCGAGCAGGTACAGACAGCCGGCGTAATCTAGTGTTCCGCAACCGGCGGATCGAGGCTAAATTCGGGTCTCGGCCTGGCCGGGCATCAAAACAGCCGAGCGGTCCGCGCAGGCCCGGACGCAACAAAGCCCGCTCGGTTACCGAGCGGGCTCTGTACTCACATCAGCGCTTTTTGCTGCGTCAACTCGCTCGCTTTATTCGCCTTCGCCGGCACGACGCTGAACCATGAAGCTCACGTTCGGGAAGCCCGCGAATGCGGCCGTCTGGAACACGCTCTTGACGATGAGCGCGGGGACCTCGATGTCCACCTGCAGAATGCAGATGCCGTGGAACGGCTTGCCAGGGTTAGTCTGCGTCCAGAGCTCGCGCTTTGCCTTCAGGATGTCGAACAGCTGCTCGACCTTCTGCAGACGGTTGGCGTCTTCGATGGCCCGGGTACTGCCTGCCGGAACCCCATCCACTAGGATCTGCGTACCGGTGATGGCGACCATCGGCGCCTCTTTCATGTCTTCGACATTCTCAGCGGTGGGCAGCGTGATGCTCTTGTCCACCGGGAGCTCACCGGAGGCGGAAAAGCTCGCGAGCAAGAAGAGAACGATGCAGAGCAAGAAGTCGATGAAGGGGATCAGCGGGATCTCGTGATTGACCGCCTTGCCACCGCCGCCACCAACCTTCTTCTGCACGAAGGCTAGCGGGAGGTGATGGAGGAGGCGTTTACCGGGAACCTGGATTGGCTGGTGGAAACGATTGAGAGCGTTGTTTGACATGCGTCTTCGATTCCTCGGATCAGTTCACCGAGAAGGTGACGTTGAGAGCAGAGCGCTGCTTGATTTCGCCCGAGGGCTCCTTGAAGTCGCGCTGTGGGGAGTAGATTGCGTCGATCACGGCGATGACTTCCTTGAAGGGCGTCGAGTTGTCCGTGTGAAGGACCGCCTGGTCGAACTTGGTGTCCGTCGCTGCGTAGTGGCGCGACTCGTTCTTGCTCCACTCCTCGGTGATCTTCTCCGCGAGCGAGGGATAGGCGAGGTCCTTCTCGCCGATCTTCTCGGGCTTCCGCGGTACGTCGATGGTGTTGATCACCGTCGTGCCTTCCTTCCAAACGAGCTGGAAGTTGTTCTCGCCCTTCATCTCGACGTGAAGCGTCTTGTCTTTCTTCTCCTCGAGTTCCTTGTTCGGATCCGGGGGACCAGGAACTCGAGCGTCTGCGTTGATGCGCGCCATCTGCGACCACACAGCAGTGATCAGCAAGAACGACACCAAGCAGAGCAAGAAGTCGATGAACGGAATCAGCGGAATTTCGTGGTTGAGGTTTTTCTTACCTCCGTGCCCGCCACCTACGTCAATACCAGCCATTGGAAATCCTATCTACAGAGCCCACATCGTCAGAGTAATTGCCCGTGTTCGGGGCATGCCCAGGGGGGCGACTACGTTTCGGAGTATCTCGGACACAGGGTGAAGACGACCCTTGGGTTCGACTTCACCCTGCCTTCATTTCCTCGACGAAACGAAGGTCGTCTCAGTACTGCTGAGGTGCGCCTTCGAGACCCTGGAGGTTGACCTTCTGACGGTTGGCAACGACCAAGTTGAGAACACGAACGGAAGCTTCGTTGATGTCGTCTTCCATGCCTTGCGTCTTGCCATTGAGGAACGCAAAGCCCATCAGAGCAACGATTGCAGCCAACAGACCAAAGGCGGTGCAGTTCATTGCCTCCGAGATACCTTCTGCAAGGATGCGTGCCTTTTGGCTTGGGTCCACACTCTCGCCACCGACGGCGCCGAATGCCTTGATCAGACCGATAATGGTGCCGAACAGACCGCAAAGCATCGCGAGGTTGGCGAAGAGGGCGAGAAAGCCCGTCAGCTTGTTGATCTTCGGCATCTCCACGAGAGCCGACTCATCCATCGCTGCCTGAACTTCTTCGTCCGGGCGGTTCACCTTGAGCAAACCAGCCTGAACGATGCGAGCCAGCGGTGCGTTGGCGGCCGAACACATCTTGACGGCCTTGGCGATGTCACCAGCGAGAATGCACTTCTGCATCGTTGCCAGGAAGACATCCTTGTTGATCGAGGCGCCGTAGAGATAGATGGTTCGCTCCACAATCACGGCGATAGAACAGATCAACCAGAACAGGATGAGGTACATCGCCCATCCACCTTCTTGATAGTGTTGCCACGCTGAGGATAACATTGCTTTTCTTACCTTTGCAGTTGTTGTGGGGGACCCGCTCCACCACCGTGTTGATTGTGGCGGCTCTCTGCCGCCCAGCGACGATTCGTCGCTTTCGAGACCTATCCGGTTCCCTTGGGTCTACCTACTCGACTTCACTTGCTTCAGGAACGCCGCACTGACTCGGCCCATCATCGTGACCGGCTCGCCTTGTTCGCTGCCGACTTTTTTCTTGGCGCTCTTGCAACTTGGGGGGTGGGTGCAATTGGGGTGACTGAAGTCAGTGTTCGGACTCCGAACCCCCTACCCTGGTTTGCCGTTAACTCGGTGTTTACCCTGGTAGCGGGAGAGTGGAAACCGATACCGCTGGATTCGGACTGCGGCATCTTGCTGAAGCAGACAACGGTGCGTCAAGAGCCTTTGGGTGGGGGTCGCATGTTCGCGTGCGGTCGGAAGATTCTATTCTTTGGATCGGAGCAGCGGGCGCAGTGACGCACTGGCAGTAGCAGGAAACCCCTGTGTCGATAGGGTTTGTTGCCCCTCTCTGGGTTGAGTGTGCCACCCAAAGTGGCCACTGTCGGAACCCGATTCGGCGCAAAGCAAGAGCGATCGCTTGCCGCGACAAATCGGACTGCTGTCGAGGCGCGCGAAAGTTCCGACGGGCTCGCACTAGAGAGCAAACGCCTCAGCAGAAGAATACAGGTGTGGGCTTCTCCCGCCGTGCGGGGTCGGTACGCTCCGCGATGATACGGTTCCCGCGGGTGCCCAGGCCGCCGTGGGGTACTTGCTCCGGCGACGACGGCCGGTGACGGCACTGGCGACCCAGCGGCGGGGGCGCGCTGACGGCTAATCCTGGGTGCCTGTCGTGCCGTTTGCTGGCGATAGATGGTAGGTCTTGGCGCGCCCCCAACCGCTCTCGAATCGGACGCGGAGTGCCCACATACTTATTTAGGCACCCATCAAAGTACCGTGAATATGGCTCGTGGGACGATGGGAAGATATTGGAATTGATTGGATATTTTCGGCAGCCATCGGTGACGTCTGGTGAGGCAGCGCGCGTCGCTTGCTCTCGGAGGCGCGCACCACTAGTAACTGGAGTCAAGGCAGCAAGGTAGCGCAATCATTGACCTTGCGTCGAACGGAAAGGGAACAACGAGGGATGCATCTCACGCTCTTGGCGAGCCAATCAGGAGGCTCGGGCACGCTGATCGAGGCGTTCAGCAAGAACCCGACCTTCATGGTCTTGAACCTGATTTGTTCAGCGGTGGTTTTGACCATAGTTGCCGAACGCTTCATCCATCAAACGACCCGGTACCGCGTCAATTCTCACGAGTTTTTCGCTCAGATACGCAAGCTGGTGAACGCCGGCAACATCGACCGAGCGATTCGGCTTTGCGAGGCGGAGGACTATCCCATCCTGCAGTTGGTGCGCGCCGGGCTCACCCATTCGAACAAGGGCGAGGATGAGATTGACGCCGCCCTCAGCGAGAAGCTCAGTGAGCTCAAGCCCGAAGCGGAGAAGCGAGTGGGCGCCCTATGGTCTCTGGCGAACATCGCGACGCTGATCGGACTTCTCGGCACAGTCAGCGGTCTGATTCAAACGTTCAACGCCATTGCGGCACCGGGTCTGTCTCAGGCCGACAAGCAAGCCATGCTGTCGAACGGTATTGCGGAAGCGATGTACAACACCGCGCTGGGTCTCGGAATCGCGGTCTTCTGCATGATCACGCACATCATTCTTCATACGCGTGTGAAGGCCATCCAGCACGATCTCGAAACGACGATGGAGAAGACGTTCAACCTACTCACGCTCAAGCAACAACGCTGAGCGTCAGGACCCAACGTTCGGTAGCTGACTATGGGTGAACGTCTTTCAGCGGCACAGCGGAGTCGGATCCGTCGTTTGTCTCAGCCGCGGGAGCTCTCCCCCGATGAAGAGGGCGGCGAGCTCAACATCGTTCCGTTCCTCGACATCGTGGTTAACATCTTGATCTTCGTGCTCGCAACGGTCGCCGTCACATTCACTTCCTCCATTGAAACGAACCCACCGGGTTCGGGCGGACAAGGCGTCAGGCAAGAGCAGAAGAAATCCCTGGGATTGACGATCATGATCGTCAATCAAGGTTTTTCCATCAAGGCTCAGGGGGGCAACGTGGCTCCGGGGTGTGCGGGCGCAGGACCCGGCATCGCGATTCCCAAATCAGGAAACTCTTATGACTTTCCCGCGCTTCGCGACTGCGTCGCGAAGCTGAAGAAGGCCGCTCCGGAGTTCGAAGACGAAACCCAAGCATTCATCGCGGGCAACCCCGACACGAATTACCAGGACGTCATCTCCGTCATCGACACCATCCGCAACGACTCCGCTGGCAATGAGTTGTTCCCGGACGTCAACTTCAAGGTGGGCAAATGAGCGGCGGGAAAAAGAGCAGCGGACAGGTGGCTGGGACGACGACAAGAGCCTCGACGGCGAAGTACAAGGCGGAGCTCCGCAAGGCCATTCGACGCAACGCGACCGAGCCGGAGATCAACTTCCTCAACATCACGGCGATGCTCGACATCATGACGATCATCCTCGTGTTCCTGCTCAAGACGTTGGGCGAATCTAGCGCGGCGGTGCCGCAGAGCGACGACCTCAGGATCCCGTCGAGTGTGCTCGATACGGAGCCCACGCAGGAAGGTGTGCGACTCACCATCAGCAAGACCCAACTCATCGTTGGGGATGACGCAGTGCTGCAACTGCCCAAGCGCGAGGCCATGGTGCAGTCTGGGGCTGGCGCCCGCAACAAGCGCGGTGGGGCCGGCGACATGTACATCGTACCCCTCGGAAATGCCCTGTCGGAGGCACGAAAAACCGACAAGCAAGTGCGCGCGGCCAAAGGCCTAGACGCCTCCATGTCCGAGGCCGTCATCATCGCTGACCAAACGACCCCGTGGCGTCTCCTGATAGAGGTGCTTTTCACGCTGGGGCAGAGCGAATTCGGCCGCTTTCATCTGATGGTGATGCAGTCCAAATCGGCCCAGTAGGCGCCAGTACTGGCCGATTTTCGAGGTTGCCAAGCTTCGGCAATGTTGGTAGGACCCCTCCGGGTTTCCGGGGTTCAGCGCAATAGACCGCTCAGTCCTCCGGCTCCCGCGGGTGCGGTGCATTTGCCGTTGGGGCAAGGCCATCCACTGACAAGTTCGAGCGTGATTGAGCTATCCCTCATCTTTGGCTTAGCTGTGTTGGCAGCTCTGTTGGCAGCATCGTTTGCACGATGGTCGCTGGCCCCCGTGGGTGCAGCGGACGAGGCCGTGCGGGTACTGGCCGCCGTCAAACGAGCTGGCACCGCCTTCGCCTGGCGCCAAGGTAAGCGAGCGATGGCAGTCGCCATCTCGTTGGGAGGAGCATTCTGTCTCTCAGGCACGTTGCTTCACGACTCGAGCCACCGCCCCACAGCGTGGTCGCTTCTCGGGGGAGTGGTCGTTGGAGCCTTGCTCTGCCAATTCGCCGGGCAGCTCGCCATCGCCGTGGCGCCCAGGGCATCGTCGCGGGTCGCTACCGCAATGGTGCGCGCAACTCAAACCCATGGGGTCTCTGTCGCGCTACGGGCATCGGCCGCGATAGGGATCGGAGCCGAAGCGCTGGCGCTGCTGAGCGTGGGTGGCTTGTTGTCGATGCTGGTCTTCGGGTCCCTGGCCACCTTCCGCGAGCACGCGCCACTCGTGTCTTGTGGGCTCGCCCTTGGCGCCGTGACTAGCGCCTTGTGGTCTCAAGTCACCGGGGCAGCTGTCCAGGGCGCAGGGAACGTCGGTCGCCGCGAGCACCACTTTCCGGAGATCCAGGAGCGGTTCGAGCTCAACGCCAAGAACCCGACGTTAATCTTGGACTTGGTAGGCAATCACGTTGGAGTGAGTTCCACGCGGGTTCAGGATGCCTTTTCGTCTTCGGTACTGCTGTACGTAGGCGCATTGTCCGTTGCCAGCTGGGTCTGGGAGGCGAACACGAGCGCCTTCCCGAACGCCCTGGCATTCATCTCCTTTCCGTTTCTGATTCGAGCCTTTGGGCTGCTCGCCACAGGTGTCGCCGTCTTTTCAACCCGAGCTGACGAAAGCGACGACCCCACATTCGTTCTTCGGCGCGGCCAGGTCGCGATGGCTATCGTTGCGCTCGCTGCGATGGGCGGGCTGGCGGTTTGGCAGCTGGGGCAGGCATGGTTGACCTGGTTCGTCGTCGCAGCACTGGGTTTGTCGGCGAGTCTGGCGTTGAGTTTCACGCGCCACCAATTGGCGCACCGAAGGTCCGCTGGTCATCAGCAGCTCAAGGAAGCCAGTCGCCTCTCCGGGCCACTGTTGATTTCAGGTGGTGTGTCGGGCGCTTTGTCCGCGGCTTGGCCAGCGGTGCTGGCGACCGCGTTGAGCCTCGGGCTTGGCGCTACCTTGGGAGCCAACACTGAGATGCCCGGTGGCGCGGCATTCGCCGCAGCCATCGTGATATCAGGCTTTGCAATGGCGTTACCCTACGTCACGGCGCAAGCCCTTTTCGACCCCATCGTAGAAGGCGCTTGCTGCTTGGCGGCCCTGGATGGGAAGCGACGCCCCGAAGTCCGCACCCGCGCGGTGCGCTTGAGCCAAGCCGCTCTCAGCGCTGGTAGTGCGGGCAGCGGGCAGCTGTTGGCGATCAGTCCGCTCTTGGGTGCGCTGTATGTCGTTGCCCTTCCCCGATCATCGGGTGAGGCCGCCAGTTTGATGGTGACTCCTTCTGTAGCGCTGTTCCTCGCCACGGCACTGTTCGGTGTTTTCGCCGTGCTCTCCTTCGGCGGCGTGGCGCTGGTCCACGGCCAAAAGGTCGCTCGGCACTTGGCACTTGAGCTGTCCCGGCAAATGCAATCCTTCGCTCTCGGCGCCAACGGCAAGAGTGAACTGCCAGCAGACTTTCGCCCGCGCTATGCGGATCACTTGGAGTTCGTCTGTTCGAGCGCCCTGGGGGGCCTGGCCCTCGCCCCTCTCGGAGTCGTACTGTTGGCTCCAGTCCTGGTGCTACTCGCGCCGATGACCGCCGAATTCTCCGTGCCAATGCTGTTGGGGTTGCTCACGTCTCTGCTCGTATTCGCCACCGTTACCAGCTTCGGTTTGGGGCTCGCCGGGCAAGGCACCTGGAGCCTTCTGTCTGCCGCACGCCGACATGGCCGTGCCCAAGGCACCTATCAACTTTCAACCCTCAATTTCGCGGATGAGTTGGGCGAGTTTGCTGGCAACGCAGTGAGCCCGATCATGGGCCTGGTCGGGAAGGCTCTCGTCGCCGCCTGCCTGGCTTCCGCACTAATTCTGATTTGACGATTTTCGGTCGAAAATCTCCCAGGAGTCATTGTGTCAACAATATCTGAAGCGCTGTCCACACTTTCCGATCGAGGGCTGAGACGCCTACTGGGCTCGCGCACCTTCCTCCGTGGACTGGACTATGCAAAACGCGGAGTCGTCGAGAAGGTCGACGTCGCGGAGAAGGAAGCCACCGGCGAGGTCAAAGGCTCGGATCCAGAGCCGTACAAGGTATTGGTCACCTTGGGCGGCGATGGCATCAATGCGACATGTACTTGCCCCGCCCACCAAAAGACTCAGCAGCACTGCAAGCACATCGCTGCGCTGCTGATCACGGTGCGCAATCAAGCCCGCGCGAACCTACCGCGGCCTGTTCAACCCTCGCCCCAGCCTCAGCAGCAAGCGAACAATAACAACAGTAACAACAATAACAACGACAGCAAATCCAGCCGCCGCCGGGAGCGTAGGCGTCGCGCACAACAGCAGCAACTCGCAGTGCCGCCTGGCGTCATGCTGCCGAGCCCCGATGCAACGGCGCGCCCAACGGGCATCGGTGCCTGGCTCGCGCCCGATGGAACGATCCGCAGACTGAACCTCGAGTTCCGCGTCCACGTGCGCCCTTCAGGGTTCACCGTCACCGTACTGGACGTTGATGCACGTGTTCCACTCCTGCCATCCGTGGCCCTCACTTGGCAATCCCTCGCCCCCACGAAGGACCGCGCAGCGCTTCGCCTGTTGGCCCGTTTCGAGAGCGGTAATCCGAGACACCCAGCAATCGACATCCGTGGGGAAGATGTATCGGAGCTCCTCCCGCTGTTGGTGGGCCGAAGCGTATTGCTCGAGCCGGCCCTGATGCAGCTGCGCTTCAACGAGCAGCCTCTCAAGCCACGCTTCGATCTGGAGATGGTCGGCCAAGACACCATCATCGCCAAGGCCACCTTCGACCGCGGTGATGGCCGTCTGTTCCAACTCAACCAGGGGGGCTGGTACGAAGGATCGCCGGGCTGGCACATCGACACGACCGAAGGCATTGCCCGCCCGATTGACGACAAAGTATCGCCCGCCGCACTCAAGCGCTTGGTGCGAAGCCCGACCATCGCCGAGCCAGCCTCTGAGTTGATCGACATCATCACCAGTGGCCTACCCCGCGTGGCTCTGGAGATGGGCGCCGACCTACCCGATCTCTCGCAGGTCGCGGACGTGATCGACCTGAAACCGGAGTTTCGGATGCGCGCTTCAGGCACACTGCTCGAGGCCGAAGTATCGCTGCGGGCAGCATATGGTGACCTCGAGGTCGAGGTTCGTGCCGACGGCATTTCACCTCCCATCATCATCCAACCACCTGAAGAAGGTCAGAAACGCGCCAAGTGTGTGCGAACGGATATCGTCGCGCAGCAGCACGCGGCGCAGTTACTCTTGCAGCTGGGCCTGAGCAAGGACGAAACCGGTGAACGCTTCGTGGCCAAGGGCGATGCCGCGATTCAATTCTGGGCCGAAGGCGTGGGCAGCCTGCCCGAGGATTGGGACCTGTACGTGCCTGACGAACTGGTCGGCGCGCAGATCCGCACCAAACCGCTGCAGATGAATGCCCGCGTTTCCAGTGGCGTGGACTGGCTCAGCTTCAAGATTTCTTATGAAAGTGAAGGCGTGGGCGTCGACCGACGAGTGCTGGAGCAGTGCCTGCGCGAGGGGAAGAAGTTCGTTCGCTTGAGCGACAACTCCTTCGCCCCCATCGACCCCGAGCGCATGCAGGCAGCAATCGATCGGGAGTTCGAACTGATTGCCGCGACCGGCAAGAACGGCAAGCTCCCGCTGTCCCAGGCTGGTCGCATCAAAGAGCTGCTGGATCAGGCCGCCGCTGCGACCATATCGGCGGCGACAAAGACCTTGTTCAAGCGCCTCGAAGACATCGACGAAATCAAGAAAGCGCGCAAACCGCGCGCGCTCAAAGCGACGTTGCGTCCCTACCAGGAACAAGGCCTGTCCTGGTTGCGCTTCATCCACGAGCTCAACTCGGGTGGTGTCCTCGCCGACGACATGGGTTTGGGCAAGACCATCCAAACGATTGCCCTGCTCTTGAGCGTGAAACAAGAGAACAAGAAACTCAGCGCACTCATCGTCGCGCCCACTTCGGTTGTCGGCAACTGGATGCGCGAAATCGAGCGCTTCGCCCCCAGCCTGAGCACGGCGCTTTGGCACGGTGCTGGGCGCAAAGAGCAGCAAGACGAACTACATTCAGCAAACGTCATCATCACCAGCTATGCGCTGTTGCGCCGCGATATCGATCTGCTCAACAAGCTGAATCTCGACTACGCGATCCTGGATGAAGCGCAGAACATCAAGAACCCAGAGAGCGCGACGGCGCAAGCAGCGCGAGAACTGAACGCTTCACGACGCTTGGCGTTGACGGGCACTCCAATCGAGAACCGCCTGAGTGAGATTTGGTCGATCTTCGAGTTCGTCAGCCCCGGTCTCTTGGGCCCCCTGCGCAAGTTCGAAGAACGCTTCGCGCGCCCCATCGACCAAGGTGACTCGAAAGTGGCCGCGCGTCTGCGGGCCGTCATTCATCCCTTCATTCTACGTCGTACCAAGATGGAAGTCGCGAGCGACCTTCCGCCCAAGATCGAGGCCGACAAGATCATCGACTTGGGTGCGGAACAACGTACGCTCTACACTCAGGTGTTGCGCGAGGTGCGCGCCAACGTCATGGGCGAAGTCGAAAAGTCGGGCGTCGCCAAGAGCCACCTGCACATCTTGGCGGGGCTCACCAAGTTGCGTCAGGCTGCCTGCGATCCCCGCTTGCTTGGCTTACCTCGGCAGTACTCTCACGAAGACAGCGCCAAGCTCATGGCTCTGCGGGAACTGCTCGAAGAGGCCGAATCCGGCGGGCACAAGGTGCTCATCTTCAGCCAATTCGTATCCATGCTCAAGCTGATCAAAGAAGCCCTGGCAGAAGACAAGATCAAGCACGAGTACTTGGACGGAAGCACGAAGGACCGCGACGATCGTATCGACAACTTCCAGAACGATCCCACGGTGACGGCATTCCTCATCAGCCTCAAGGCTGGCGGCTCCGGCTTGAACTTGACTGCTGCCGATACGGTGATTCACTACGACCCGTGGTGGAACCCCGCCGTGGAAGAGCAAGCCTCGGACCGCGCCCACCGTATTGGGCAGAAGAAGGTCGTCACCGTGTATCGCTTGGTGGCCGAGGGCACGATCGAGGAGAAGATCCTCCAGCTCAAGCAGAAGAAGCAGGAACTCGTTTCGGCCGTGCTCAGCGAGGACTCCGGCGGCTCCAAGAAGCTCAGCAAGTCCGATCTGGACGAGCTGTTCCGACTCGAGTAGCGGACCCCAGCGTCGCGGCGGCAGCCGCCATATCGCCCTGCCCTGCGGCGGTTCGCGCCGGCGAGCTAGCGACGCATCGACACGTTCATCAACAGCCCAAAACCAATCAGGACTGTCATCACGCTGCTACCTCCGTACGAGAATAGCGGCAACGTGATACCGACGACCGGCAACACACCGAGCACCATGCCTAGATTGAATACGGTGTGCCAGAAGAACATCGCACCGACACCAATGGCCACCGCGGCGCCGAATCTGTCCTTCGCCATGCTGGCGATCTTGATCGACCAAATGCACACGAAGCAATAGAGCGATAAGAGCGCCACAGATCCGAAAAATCCCCAGTCCTCGGCGTAGACGCTAAAGGGAAAATCGGAGAACTGGTCGGGCAAGAAGCCGAACTGGTTTTGCGTGCCCTCACGAAAGCCAGAACCCCAAATCCCACCATTGCCGATGGCCGTCTGCGACTGAAACGCGTGCCAGCCCGTGTCGTCCAGATCCGCCTCCGGATTGATGAACGAGAGCACACGATTCTTCTGATAGTCCAGAAGCACGTAGTTCCAGAGAATCGGCAGAATCGCCACACCCGATCCAAGGAGCACCAAAACGCTCCGAAGCCGGATTTTGGCCATGCTGAGCATGCAGCCAACGACGAGTGCGTAGATCGTGGAGGTACCGAAGTCGGGCTGCAGCATCACCAGCACGGCAGGCGCCAAGAAAAGCAGCATCGCGGGGATGAGGTCGACCAAGTTGCGCGCTTCCGTCTTGGGATCTTCCGAGAGAAAGCGCGCCACGGCCAAGATCACTCCCAGCTTCATGAACTCGCTGGGTTGGAACGCAAAGTTGCCCAGGCGGATCCAGCGCGCAGCACCACGCACGTCGGAAGCCAGGACGAAGACCAGTATCAAGACGAAGATGCCAACCCCGTAGGCGATGTACGCCAGTCGCTCGAAGTTACGGTAGTCGATGATGGCCACCAAGATGCCCATCAAGCCGCCAACCACGAGCCAGTAGACTTGGGTCACGTAGATGTCCGCCAAGCCCGACTTGCGAGCATCGTCAATGTACGGGCTCGTCGCACTGTACAAGTTGACGAGGCCCACGATGGCAATGGCTGCGATGGCCAAGAACAGAGGCCAGTCGAAGTGCTCTCGGACCCTCAGAGTGCGGCGGGCGTAGGCCATCAGAGCTGTTGCTCCTTGGCTCGCTCTTCTTTGGTGCGTTGGACTTGGCGACGCTCGTTGCGGGCCTCTTGCCAATCACGCACGACACGCATGGCCACTGGCACAGCGTTCTTACCACCGCCGCCGCCGTGTTCGATTAGCACCACGATCGCGATTTCGGGTGATGCCGCCGGCGCGTAACCAGAGAACCACGCGTGGTCTCGGTTGAAGTACCACACTTTGTTCGGATCGACGCCACGAGGTGTGACATGACTGACCTGGGCGGTGCCCGTCTTGCCCGCCATGTCGACACCTTCCAACGCTTCCTTATGGGCCGTGCCCTCCCGGTCGACGACAACGCCGGCCAACGCATCGCGGATCAGCTGCAGGCGATCCGGCGGCACATCGATGATCCGCCGAACGCGCGGCGGAAACTCTTGCACGACGGTGCCGTCGCTCGTCTCGATGGAACGGACCACCTGGGGTTGATACACGGTACCGCCGTTCGCCAATGCCGCGTACGCCAGCGCCAACTGCATGACGGTCACCGTCGTCGCGCCCTGTCCGATGGAGGACAACAGCGTGAATCCACCGCGGAAACCTTCTCCCTTGTAGCGGCGCGCGTACCAAGCGCGTGTCGGCATGCGTCCGCGCGATTCGGGGTTGATACCGATACCGGTCTTGACACCGAAGCCGAAGTCCATGCCGATACCCGACAGACGATCGATGTGGATCAACTCGCCCAGGTTGTAGAAGTACGTATTACAAGATTGAACGATGGCGTCGTAGAGGTGAACGTGGCGATGCACGCCCGTACACCGAAAATAGCGGCGACCGAACTCGTATCCCCCAGTGCAATCTACCTCGCTCCGCGGGGTGATGAGCTGCTCATTGAGACCGGCCAACGCAGAGAAAGGCTTGTACGTGGATCCGGGGGGGTACGCCGCACTGATCGTCTTGTCCAACAAGGGCTTGAGCGGGTCCTTGTACATGCGCCCGAAGGCGTCACGAATCGCGGGCTTACCCAAGGAACCGGAGACGACATTGGGATCGAATGCGGGCTTCGAAAGGGCTGCCAGCAGGCGCCCCGTGCGCACGTCCACCACGACGACAGCCCCCGCGAGTTGCCCGCGCATGGCGCGGTCGATGGACTTCTCGAGTTCGATGTCGACGGTGAGCGACAGATCACGGCCGGGAACAGGTTCGAGGCGCCGCGGCTCTTCGAGGTACTTCTCTTCAAACTGTTCGATGTTCTTGCGCGCACGCCTCCCCATCACGCGCTTGAGCCAACCGCGCTGTCCGCGCAAGTAGCTCTCCCAGCGCTTCTCGACCCCGATGGCGCCCAAGCGGTCCCCGGGGCGATAACCCCGTTCAGAAAACCGCGCCAGGTCGTCTTGACTGGTCTCTCGCATGTAGCCAATCAGATGCGCTCCTACCTCGCCATAGGGGTAGTAACGAACGGGAGAAGGCGTGGCGATGATGCCGGGCAAGTCGTTTCGGTGGGTCTTGAGCGCGGCAAACGCTTCGCGCGGCACATCCACCTTGAGCAGGATCTGTTGGCGAGCGAGCCTGCCGGTAGATTTGCCGATCTTCTCACGCAGCAGCGTATCTTCGCCCTCGGAGAGCCCCATCAACTGCGCCGCCCTGGGCCAAGTCTCCTCCATGTCCAGTTTCTCGGGTACCACCCAAACATCGTACGACGGGCGGTTGGCGGCCAGCACCTTGCCGTTCTTGTCCCGAATCACGCCGCGCGTGGTGGCCAGCGTCACGGTACCGATGATGTTGCTGCGGGCGCGCGCCTTGTGAATGTCTCGCTCGAGCACCTGCAGTTGACCCACCCGCCCGATCAAGCCCAAGAATATCGCCAAGACCACCAGCACCATCCACCGGTAGCGACGCCGAAACTCCCCAACGTCGCTGCGCTGGACCAGCAGCCTCACGAGGTGCTTCCTCCTTCAGCGGCTCGGGGCACCGTCGTCGCCCCCTGATAGAGGCGCTGAGCAAGTCGAAACACCAGTGGCGAGAACAAGCTGGTGGAAATCGCTCGGGGAACGACGATGGTCGCGATTTCGAGCGGGCGCTGAGAATCCACCCCGAAAATGGCAAGCAGGGTCAGAACGATGGAACTCTCGATCAGCGAAAACAACGCCGCCAAGAACATCTGCGTGGGCAGCGTCTGCGCACTCAGCCGAACCGCCGTCACGCGCGATAGCCACCAAATGGCAACCGCAGAGAAGGTGAACAATCCAATGGGAGCTGAGGCGAACAAGTCCGTCACGTAGCCCAGACCGAAGGACAGTAGCGCTCCCCGCGCCATCGCCGCCTCGTGCACCCCCAAAAAGATGATCAGAGGCAACACCAGATTCGGGGTCACACCATGGAGGGACAACCCTCCGAGGAAGCGAAACAGATTCCCCTGAAGCAGAAGCAGAAACACCCCAATCGCAATGACGGCAGCATTCCGCATGACTCAGCGCTGCGCCTCAGCTCGGGTTTGCGGGGTGCATCCCTCTTGCTGTCCCAAGATGATGAGAACCTCGCTCAAGCGGGAAAAATCGACGGTCGGCCGCGCTTCGATCAGCTGATGGTAGACACCGAATTCACGCTTGATGACCTTCGTGACCTTCGCTACCGGCACCCCGGCGGGGAAGCGACATCCGAAGCCACTCGTCAACAGCACATCGCCGACGTCGATCTCGTCATCTCGACGGACGTATTCCACGTGCACGACGTACTGGCCTTCGTTGCCAATGCCGCGCACGAAACCCCGAGCGCGAGTCCGTTCGACCACGACGTCCACACCGAACCCGCTGTCGACAGCGAGTTGCACGTCCACCTTTTCTCCGGCGACACGCTGCACGGTGCCGACGACCCCCCCCAAGGCCACCACCGGCATGTTCGGCTGCACCGGCGCATCGCCATGGTCGAGAGTAACGCGGGTTACTCGGAAATAGTCCGTGGTGTCCTTGGACACTACCACCGCACTGACAGTTTCCGCGTCCACCGTCTTCTGCAATTCGAGCAGACCTCGCAGGCGATGGTTTTCGATTTCGACGGCGGTGAGCTCGCTCACGCGCTTTCGCAGCTGGGTATTTTCGTATGCCAGCTTGTTGTTGTCTGCTTTGACGTCGACGAGAAGCACGTAGTCACCGATCAGGCTGCTGACACCGCGTGCCAGTGCCGACGCCGTGTACTCGACGGGAGTGGCGATCCTCATCAACGTGCGGTCGATGAGGTTCATGTCTTGGGGATTCCTGATGCTCGCGCGCAAAAAGAAAAACGGAACTGCGAGAAGCAGAACCACCAAGGCGGTATCTCTGTAGCGTCGGAAAGGAGCCACGACGAAAAGCGATGGGTGGTTGGCGGCGGTTGGCCGCAGCCCACAAGGCTGACCTCACGGTCAGCCGATCGCAACCTCTTTGAGCAGCTCGATGTGGTCCAACGTCTTGCCGCTGCCAAGAACGACCGCGCTGATGGGGTCGTCACTCACCATCACCGGGAGGCCGGTTTCCTCGCGCAACAAGACGTCGATGTTCTTCAACAATGCGCCACCGCCCGTCAAGACGATGCCCTTGTCTACAATGTCTGCGGCCAGCTCCGGTGGCGTTCGCTCAAGCGCCACCAGCGCGGCTTCGACGATGGCGTTGATGGGTTCAGACAACGCTTCGCGAACCTCGTCGGAATTGAGCACCACCGTCTTTGGAACACCCGCGACCATGTCGCGACCTTTGACTTCCATCGTCAGCTGCTCATCGAGAGGGTAGGCGTTGCCGATGGTCATCTTGATGCGCTCAGCGGTCTGATCGCCGATGGCCAAATTGTACTTCCGCTTCATGTACGCAACGATAGCGTCGTCCATCTTGTCCCCACCGACGCGCACCGACTGAGAATAGACGATGCCGGCGAGGGAAATCACAGCCACCTCAGTGGTGCCGCCGCCGATGTCGACAACCATGTTGCCGCTCGGCTCGGTGATGGGTAGGCCCGCGCCGATCGCAGCCGCCATCGGCTCCTCGATCAAGTAGACCTCACGTGCGCCCGCGCTCTCCGCGCTTTCCTTCACCGCGCGCTTTTCCACCTCGGTGATGCCGAAGGGCACGCAGATGATGATGCGGGGCTTGACCAGGGTCCGACGGTTGTGGGCCCGGGCAATGAAGTACCGGAGCATCGCCTCGGTGATCTCGAAGTCCGCAATGACGCCATCACGCAGGGGGCGGATCGCGTGGATGTTGCTGGGCGTCCTACCCAACATCTCCTTGGCTTCGCGCCCAACCGCGAGAACGCGGTTGTCACCGCGAGCATCCCGCGAGACAGCAACCACCGAGGGTTCGCAACTAACGATGCCTTTGCCTTTGACGTAGATCAGCGTCGTCGCCGTACCCAAGTCGATGGCGAGGTCGTTTGAGAAGAGACCGTAGAGCCAGTCGAAAATCATCGCATTCCTAGCCGCTTTGCCGAGTTCGCCGGCCCCAGCGGGGGGAGGCGCTGAGCACGCCTCGTTTCACGCCGACGGGCGGCTTACCACGGGGAAACCTCCCGGCGCAATTTGGCCAGACATACCGCCCTACACGACCCCACCCAAGCGAGCCGGCCGAACAGCCCATCCCTGGACATGGGATCACGCTGCACACGACCCGTGGGTCGTCGCTCTCATTAATCGTCGTCCCAGCGGTCCACGTAGTCATCTGGACGCACTGAGCGAAACTCGTCTCCGCCGCCGCCACGACGCTTGCGACCGCCTCGGTCCCCCTGCAGGCGGTTCTTCCGCTTCTTTTCCTTCTTCTTTTCCCACTTGGTGTTGTTGCGCCCGCGATCGCCCCCGGCATCGCCGAAGTTGGGCGGAGGGGGCTGGTGGAAAGCCCCACCGCCAGTGTCCCCACTGGATTCCAGCGGCCTAGACGGGCGACCTGGGGGTCGGGAGCCGCCGGTGAAACCACCACCGCCGCCCGCATAGCCGCCGCCACCGCCGCCCGCGTAGCCGCCACCGCCGCCACTTGCATAGCCACCGCCACCGCCGCCTACGTAACCAGCGCCGCCGGGCGGAGGCCGCGTCGGACGTGGCCCGCCGGGCGTCTTGCCCCGTGCTCGGGCAACACTGATCGATAACGGCCGCCCTCGGAGCGTAACTCCACTCATTTCGTCGACAGCCCGTCGGGCGTCGTCGGCGCTGGCCAAGGTCACGAAGCCAAAACCCCGCGCCCTACCTTCCGCGTCCATCGGCAGGTGCACACGTCGAACGTCCTCGAAACCAGCGCCAGCGAAGAGATCCTGCACGTCCTGCATCTGCGCATCGAACGGTAAGTTGCCCACGTAGAGCGTCGATTCCTCGCCGTCAGGCGGCGCCTGTGAGGGGCGTGGTGCTGGCCCTGCGGAACGATCACCCCGAAACTCGCGAACTGAGATGTTACGCCCCTCTTGCAGGCTGCCGTCCAACTCCTGACGCGCAGTCTCCGCCTGGTCGCTGGAGCCCATCGTGAGGAAGGCAAACCCCCTCACCTTCCCAGTGGCCCTGTCTCTGGGCACAGTGATCTCATCCACAGTGCCCCCCGTGGACTCGAACAGTTCTCGAAGCCCTTGCTCCGTAGCGGTTTCGGCCAAACCAGCTACGAAGAGCTTGCGCTCGTCCTCGACCGACATCTACCTGTAACCTCTTGTTCTAGCTGAAACGCAGTCTGCGTTGAGAGCGCTCCCTGTTGGCGCCCCGAGAAACTAAGACTTTGCTGAACCACACTGCTGGTCCACCGTGTTGCTGGTCCACCGTGTTGTTGGTCACTGAGAAGCTCACTGTTGATCCACTGCAATTCCAGCCGAGTACCGCTGCCAGCCGTGGGGGTGTGAACTGTGCACACGAATCCCAACTAGTGCGAGGAGTCTACCCGCGCTACGGGCTCGCCGAAACAGCAAAAAGCTGACTATTGTAGTTTGTGTGCAGCAAGTACGACTGATTCGCCGCTGGCCGGCGCGTTCCGCCATTGGCGGCGACAACACCGAGAGCCCCGCTCGGCTGGAGAGACAGCGATGAGGGTGCGGCTCGTCGTCAATCCACTTGCCGGAGGCGGGCAGGCCAGGTCGAAAATCCCCCTGGTTGTGCAGGAGTTCGCCCGAGCTGGAGCGAAGTGCGAGGTGACTGAAACGACTCACCCCGGTCACGCTTCCGAACTCGCGCGGGAGTGCAACGACGTGGACGTCATCGCCGCCATGGGAGGGGACGGCACATTCCACGAGGTCGCTCAATCGTTCGTGGACGCACTGGGCAACCCGGTTGTCGGGCCTGAACTCGGGCTCATCCCCAATGGAACCGGCGGGGATTTCCGCCGCACCTTCGGCCTCAGTCTCGACGTCACCGAAGCCGTTCGACGCATCGTCAGCAGCAAGGCGCGACGCATCGACCTCGGTCGTGCCACGGTCAATTCCGGCGGAAAGGTCGTGACACGTTGCTTCATCAACGTCGGCAGCTTCGGAATTTCGGGTGTCGTGAGTCACCTCGTCAACAGCGGCTCGAAAGCCCTCGGGGGCCGCCTCACGTTTTACCTCGCCTCCCTCCGCGCGACGCTCGGCTACCGCAACGTCTCGATCGAGCTTCGAGCGGACGGCAAAGCCGTGCTGGCTGGGCCGGCGTACTTGGTCGCCTTTGCCAACGGCGCCTACTTTGGCGGTGGCATGCATGTGGCGCCCGGCGCTAAGCCAGACGACGGTCTGCTCGACGCCATCGTGCTCGGCGATCTGTCGACGACGGCCGCGATTGGCCTCTCGAGAAAGATCTACGCGGGGAGCCACCTGCAACACCCCAAAGCACAACGAGTGCTCGGCAAGCACTTCGAGGCGAGGCTTTGGCCAGCAGATGGAAACGCTTGGATAGAACTCGACGGCGAGACGCCAGGACAGCTCCCGCTGACGGTCGATGTACTCGAAGGCGTGCTGCCGATCAGAGCATGAGGCGCTGAACCATCATTCGATGGGGCGCACCACCACCTTTCCGGGCAACGCTTTGATCTGCACCTGGCAGGCGAAGCGAGCCCCCTCCGGCCCGCGGATGATCGAGTTCAGCTCCAGCTCCTCGTCATTCGGGGGCTCCAAGAGTTCCGCCCCTTCCAACACCTCGATGTGACAGGTCGCGCAGGTCACCGAGCGACAAGAGAATGGTATCGGTAACCAGTGTTCGTCCGCGGCGTCTACCAAAGCGCCGCCTTCGGGCATGTCGACTTCTTTGGTTGGTCCCACGGCATTTTCGAGCACGACGAGTCTGGGCACGAGTGAGAAGATAGGGCAATCCCTCCACGCTGGGCAGACCTTTGTGTAGGATGGCAGCGATTGATGGGGCCACCGCTCAAACTGATACTCGGTCCAACGCTAGCCGCCGTGGCTTGGGTGCTGTGCTGGGCTGCGGAGATGCCCGCACCTGCAGCGTGGACAGCTGCGGTGACCACGCTGTGCGCTGTGTGGTGGGTCACCGAGGCCATCCCCATCCCGGCGACGTCGATGATCCCCTTCGCAACGTTGCCGATACTAGGTGTGCTCTCGCCGGATCAACTCGCCGGAGCGTACGGCCATCGCTTGATCTTGCTGTTGCTCGGAGGTTTCATCCTGTCAACGGCCATGGAGCGCAGCGGAGCGCACCGCCGACTGGCTATCGCCTTGGTGCGCGTTGTCGGACCGGGGAGCGGCCGTCGGGTGGTACTCGGCTTCATGCTGACCGCAGCTGGCCTGAGTATGTGGATCTCCAACAGCGCCACGACGCTGATGCTGCTTCCGGTCGCTGCCGCTGTCTATCGGGCGCCGAACAACGGGCCTTTGGCCAAACCGCTCCTGCTCGGCATCGCCTACGCCGCCAGCATCGGCGGGCTTGGCACGCCCATCGGGACTCCGCCCAACGTCATCTTCATGGGCGTGTATCACGAGCAAGTGGGGGGACAGCTCTCCTTCGTCGATTGGATGAAGATCGGTGTTCCAGCAACGCTCGTGCTGTTGCCACTGGCTTGGTGGTCAGTCACCCGGGGCATGCGCGGCGGGGCCTTCAGCATGAACTTGGACAAGGGGCCCTGGCAACCGCAGGAGCGGCGAGTGCTCTGGGTCTTCGGCATCACGGCTGTGTTGTGGATGACGCGACAGGAACCGTTTGGCGGCTGGTCCGCATTGGTTCCTGCGTCCACCGCCGACGACAGCACGGTCGCCCTGGCCGCAGTCGTGGCACTCTTTTTACTCCCTGATGGACGGGGACGACGCATGCTGGACTGGGAGTCGGCGCGCAGCATCCCTTGGGGCCTGCTGCTGTTGTTCGCTGGAGGCATCGCGATCGCCAAAGCGTTCGGCGCCTCAGGTCTGTCGGAGTCACTCGGCTCTGTGCTCGCCCAGTTGGTCCGCGTGCCCGAGTTTGTCATGGTGTTGGGGCTGTGCTTGGGCGTGACGTTCCTCACCGAAGTGACCAGCAACACGGCGATCTCCACGCTGTTGATGCCCATCTTGGCAGCCGCGGCGCTGGCCGCAGGGCTCGACGCGCGCACCCTGATGATTCCGGCGGCACTGAGCGCCAGCTGCGCTTTCATGCTGCCTGTCGCCACGGTGCCCAACGCCGTCGTTTTCGGCACGGAGGAACTCGAGATCCAAGACATGATTCGCGCAGGGCTGCGACTCAACCTGGCGGGGGCGGTTACGCTGACGCTTCTATGTGTGACGTTGCTCTAGGCAAGCTTGCTCCCTTCTGGCGCGCCTGGCGAAGCGCTCTAAGGTGGCCGACGGTATGTGCGCTATCCACACACCGATGCGCCGCGAGGTTTCGGACGACTAGCCGTCGACGCGACTTCTTTGACAATGCGAACGTGGCGCGCTTTACCAAGGGAGTGACCCTTCGCGTTCGGCATTCGATCCGAGGGCTGGTGAGCGCAGCGTGGGCGTTGGCCTGCGCCTCGCAACCCGCCGTCCCCAAGGCCCAGCCCCCCACCGCCCTACCTCCCGAGATCCAAGCCGCCCCCGCGCCGCTCGCAAGAACCGCCAACCCAGCACCTCTACCCGCCCCCGCGCCGGCGCCCGAGTGGGACGACAAGCCCGTGTTCAACCAAGAAGTGTTGGCACTGCGAGCCAAGGCCCAAGCCCGCATTCTTGGCGGCGCCAAACTGATCGAAGACGAGCACGGCAATGTCGTCGCCTTCGGGGATATCCCCGCCGATGACCAGGGCCGCCCGGCTTGGGTGAACGGCAACGCCATGGGTAGCTTCGTGAGCGTCGAAAACGAGGGAGCTCTGGAACACTTCCACGAAGCGCTGGAACGCCTGGCGACGGGTCGCGACGCCGACGGGAAGGTGCGCATCGCAGCCTACGGTGCTTCCCACACCCAGGGCGATCTCTACACGGGGTACCTGCGCTATTACCTGCAATCTCGCTTCGGCAATGGCGGCCCTGGGTTCATTCAGGTCGCACGCCTCAACCAGTGGTATCGCAAGTTCGACTACCAGGTGAAGAGCAGGGGGTTTCGCACCGAATTCGCCCAAAAGAAGGAACCGCCGAAGCATGGTCGCTTCGGTTTGATGGGCATCGCCGTCGTGGGGCAATTTCCGTACGCCTACGGGCAAGTCTTCCCGATGAACGACTCGGACTATGAGCTGACCGCCAATCGCTATGAACTATTCTACTCGGCCGAACCCAAGTCGGGCGACATCTACTTCAGCATCGACGAGACCAAGCCCGTGCGGCTCGAAGGCAACGCGCCAAGCCCTGAGCCCCGCTACCACGTCGTCGACATGGGTGGGTACGGCTGGCACGAGGTCCGCGTCAAGCCGGCCGGCAACGGCCCGGTCCGCGTGTATGGGCTGAGCGTCGAACGCGCCACCGCCGGAGTGGTGGTCGATACCCTAGGCATCAACGGCACACGCGCGGCCAACATGCTCGCGTGGGACCAAGGCCTGTGGCATGCGCACTTGAAGCGACGAGCACCCGATTTGATCACGCTCGCGTACGGCACGAACGAAACGGTGGACACCAACGAACCCATCGAAACGTACGAGCGGAATCTGCGCCAGGTACTTGCGAGCCTGCGACAAGCGCTGCCCGAGGCCAGCTGCGTGCTCATCGGCCCGGGTGACTTTCCCCGCGAGGGCGACGACGGGTGGAAGACCCGCGAGCGCCTGACCCAGATCATCGACGTGCAGCGCCAAGTCGCCCCCGCGTTCAATTGCGGTTTTTGGGATACCTTCGCCTTCATGGGCGGAGAAGACTCGATGCATGAGTGGGTCGAGGCCAAGCCTGCCCTCGGCGCGCCCGACCACATCCACTTCACCGCAAGGGGCTACGTCAAGATGGGCATGGGGTTTGCCGACGCGTTGATGCGCAAGTACGACGCGTTCCACCTGCAGCCCGATTGAGTCCGCACGGGTGGCGCCCGGGTGTCAGCAGCCGCTCAGGTCTTGGCGCGGAGCAGGTCACGAATCTCTTCGAGCAACACTTCCTGCTTGGGTGGCGGAGGCGGGGGTGCAGCGTCCTCCTTCTTCTTGACGGCGTTGACGACATAGTGAACCACCACGAACAGCGCAAATGCAACGATCATGAGATTGATGAAGTCGTTGATGAACACGCCGTACTTGATGGCTGGCGCAGCTGCCTCCTGCAGGGCTTCGAGCGATGCGTATTCTTTGCCATCCAGCGCGACGAACATGTGCTTGAAGTCCGGGACTTTGACCAGGCCCGCGATGACCGGCATGAGTACGTTGTCCACTAGCGACTTGACGACCAACCCGAAGGCTCCGCCGATGATGATGCCGACGGCCATGTCGATCATGTTTCCTTTGAAGGCGAACTCTTTGAACTTTTTCAACATAACAACACTCCTAATTTATTTCGTTTGCGTTGGCGAAACGGTAGATGCTGGCGCTCGCTTCGCACATTCCTGCTGAGACATGTCTCCAACGCGGTCCTGAACGAGACGCCGGAAGTCAAACACGAATGCATCCACAAGACTAACAGCGATGATGATGTCAGGTTTCGAGGCATCTTGACTGGCGACGCGTCGGTCGACCGCTACCGAGACACCTCGCATTACCTCAAACCATTGCTCAAGCCAACGGCTCCGAGCCACTCAGCCTAACGATCCTCGACTACTGCACGAGTGCGGGCTCACGGTTGCAGGCTAGAGACTACACTTCACCAAGTGGCCGACAAGAGTCTCGACTTTTCGCCGACACACTCGGTGGGCACTCCCCCAGTTCCAGGCAGACGCTGCTACCTTACGCGGCGTGGGTCTCATTGCCCACCAATGCGGCCGGACAAGGCAGCAACGGCAGCGTTACGCCGCGTCAGCAATCGCCAACGCAATCAGCCATACGCCCGAAGCCACTGGAACATCGTAGAGTGCGGCGAGCCCGAGGAGTGCTGCCCGTTCAATGCGCTTAGGGTACGCCAGTGCCGGAGTGCCCAGTGGACCAGCTCCGCACGGTTACACGCCGCAAACAGTGAACAGGCGATCCAAATGTTTCGACACAGTGACATCGACGAAACGGCAACGACACCCCGGCCTGAGGGGTCGCGAGACCTGCGCACGTCAAATCCTCGAGCGCAACCCAGCGGAGCTCCGGTTTGCCGGCGTGCACTGAGCCGGCGCGGGTCGGCGCGCCCTCGCCAGGCCCCGTGTCTCGGAGCGATCCCGGATATCGCCGGAGGCGGGGCCGAGTGCCGGATTTGCCCACCGGCTTGCTGGCGCGCGAAATTTTCCTGCCGCACAACAGCACGAGCGATACGGAGTGAACCGCTGCATGACAAGCGAATTGAAGCTTCGCACCGTTAGCTAGTCCTGCCGCCGAGAGCCTGGCTTCGGCGGGCGCTGCGTGCCAGTGTCCGCTCCATGTTGCGACCACGCTTTGCGGCTTGTTCTCTTGTCTTTGTCGTCTGTTCGTTGCTTCCCGCCTGCTCGTCCAGCGAGGACGACAACTCCGACTCTCAAACGCCGATCGTCCCGGGCCCAGCGACAGGCGCAACGCCGGGGGCGTCCTCGCCCGTGCCAAGCACCAGCACGCCAGAGACCCCGACCCAGCCGACGATGCCGCAACCCGCCGGGACACCTGGCCCAGCGCAAACACCTCCCCCGGTGCAGACGGGGCCAATGCCGCAACCGACTGACCCCAATCCGAGCCCTCCGGCTCCGGTGGACCCCACGCCGGCACCCACGGATAGCGCCCCGAGCGCTACCCCCATGCCCGAGAGCACCGGGGGTGCGGGTGGCGAGCCAACGCTCCCTGCTGAGAGTGCTGGTTCCGGCGGCGATGACGGCGTTGGCGGCGGAGTCGAACCTGCACCCAGTCAGCCAGCGGGCGACGGCAACGTACTCTTCAGCGACGACTTCGAATCCGGCACCGTGGGCGCTGGTCCCGAGGGCTGGGACACGTTCGTAGCATGGGTAGCCAACGGCGGGAACCCCTCGGGCGAAACCTCCGCGTTAATTAGCAGTGAACAATCCGTCTCTGGCAGCCAGTCGATCCATTTTTCTGGAGGTTCGAACCCCGCACAGATCGTCTGGCCGCTGCCCGATGGCACGAACAAGGTGTACCTCACCGCTTGGGTTTACATGACCCGTCAACTCGGCGAAAACCCTGGTGACAACCACGAGCACATCTTCGCCATTCGGGGGGAGCCCGGCAGCGCCAACAACGAGGTTCGCTTCGGCGAAATCAAAGGCACCATCGGCACGAACGAGGTTCCGAGCGACAACATAACGCCTCTGATGGACCAATGGGGCATGGGCCCAGCGCTTCCGGCGAACACCTGGATCTGCTTCGAAGTCGGCTTCATTGCCGATCAGATGCCTCACGAGCTCCACGCTTGGGCAGACGGACAACTCGTCCACTCGATCACTGCCGCCGACCAGTGGCAGAACGGCGCGATGCCCGACAACTGGATGGACGGCAAGTTCGTCGAAGCTGTCTTCGGCTGGCACAGCTTCAGCAGCAACGACATCGACGTCTGGATGGACGACATCATCATCAGCACGGACCGCCAGGGCTGCCCCTGACGCAACCCACGGCCCCGTGCGCGCGATGCAGGATGTCATCGCCCGCTCCGAGCCCAGCGAGTGCGTCGCTCTGTATTGCAGTCAGCTTCTGGACCTGTCTGGCCGCGGATTGGACGAACTCTCGACTTCGTAGGGGCGTAAGGTTGGTCTTGATCGTTCCCGCGAGCGACCAAGGAATGGCGGCAATCGTCCGCGAGGCGCAGGCATCCCCGGCGGGCGCCAAGAAAAGCGCGGCGCTGTATGCGACTTCAGCACTAGCGAGGCCGATGCTGGGTGCCGAGAGTTGGAATTGGACGCCGCTCAAAAGCAGCGCGGCAGCGGTAGGACGTTCGGGAAGTGAGCCAGACCCCAACACGGCCTGCGGTGTCGCGCAGGCCGTGTTGGGGTCTGGTTCGTGACGGTGCGAATCGCAACCGGTCAGCTAGGACACTCTCCGAGCATTGCAACAGAGACGCCGGCAGCGTGCGCTTCACATTCGTTCCCGTACGTTTGATCGTCGCAGCCGCACACCGGCTCGTACTCCTTGGTGCACGCCTCGGGGACACTCTGGCAGGTGCCGGTTTGGTCGGCAGCGCCACACATCGCGGTCAGACTGTAGTTGCAGAATTCACCGTCGTTGCAGGCGAGCCCCTGCAGGCCGCCGCAATCCTCACCGCTTGGGCCTTGGTCATCGCTGCACTCTCCGAATGCCGCAACGGAGACGCCGGCAGCGTGCGCCTCACATTCGTTGCCGTACGTTTGGTCGTCGCAGCCGCACACGGGCGCGTATTGCTGGGTGCACTGCTCCGGGATGCTCTGGCAAGTGCCAGTTTGGTCAGCGGCGCCGCACATCGCGTCCGTAGGATAGCTACAGAATTCACCGTCCTCGCAGGCCAGACCCAGCAAGCCACCGCAGGACTCGCTCGATCCTCCGCCCACCGGACCGCCAGGAGGCAGGAGGAAGTCGCAGCCAGGGGGACCCCACAAGGGTGCCATGGTCATCAGTGATGCGGCTGCCCAGAAAGTGCGCCCCGCAAATAGCTTCGTGAATGCAGTTTTGATTGTTTTCATCGGAACCTCCCATTCAGTTCGTCGTTCTCGTGCGCGTGTTCGGCCATGCCGTCGTGCGCGTCGGGGATCTCACCCGCCCACCCAGCGTAGGGAGATAGCTGAGGTTGGCCAGTAGCTGCTCCCAGATTTCATCGGTTCATGCCGCATCCCGATGTGCACGCTGACAATACGAACAGAGACATTTCGCCTCACCTCCGTGACAACCGCAGGCTTCCAAGTCCGTCGCGGTGCGCACGCGACCCCTTGCCCCTCAGCAAGGGGGACGTGGCTCGCCCCACGCGTCGCACTCCAGTGCGGGGCCTCGCGAGCAACGGGGCTGGAAGCGCCGACAAGCGCATGGTTTGGCGCAGGTTTACATCGGATTGGTGCTCGTCGCCGACGTGGGGACGGCTATCGCGCGTGGGTCCAAGCCCGCACTGGCACGAACACTCATGGGCAGAGCGACTTCTCGATCCGCGGTGGAGAGGAGGCCGGCTCCGCCGGCTGTTTCGACTTGACTGGGTACATCGAAGACCAGGCGCACTAGATTGGACTGGCTGCGGGAACACTGCTTCGGTTCGGAGGCCGGTGGGTTTCCATGCCGTAGCGAAGCGCACTACATTCGACTAGCCGCGGCGCATCTGTTCGCGACCGTGGCGGGCGTTGTGCTCTGAATCGTCCCGACGCGAGTAGCCGAGCGAAGCGGCTTGAAAACACTGCCCTGGTGGGCCATTCTCTCGCTCCTGGCTCTGAGATAGGAGGGGCAGTATGGCGCGAGTTGACTGGGAAGAGAACCCGCTGAAGCTGGCGACGAAGGAGCGTCACGTGATCGTGGTCCCAACCGTTCGGGCGCGCCTAGAGGACGATGAAGGCAACCCCGTTGCCGGGCAACCCTGCCTGATCACCGGTCCAAACGGATTTCGCTCGCAAGCGAGGACGGATGCTGACGGACGGGTGAGCGTTCTGGCACCCAAAGGAGATGCCTACGAGATATCGTTCACGGAGTTGGATGGAGAGCTGTGGGAGCCTTCGGAGAAAGCCGACGAGTCGGAGGAGCCGGAGTAAACGTGAGGCGCTGACGCGAATGCTGGGCAGACCTGGCCTGTCCGCGGAATGCTTCTGCCTTCTGGCGCGTTGGGAACGCTCCACCTCCGTGCTGACCGAGTGATGGCTGACAATACTGCAGACGGACTGACGCATCGAGTGCTGCCGGGTGAATGCGCCGACAGCATCGCGGCGCTGTACGGATTGCCGCCTGCGAAGGTGTGGGACCACCCAAACAACGAAAAGCTGCGCAAGGTGCGCAGCAAACGCGATGAGTTGCTGCCTGGTGACGAGGTCTTCGTTCCGGCTCCTCAGATCAAGGCAGAGCCCGCCACGACTGAAACAGTCTCGGTATTCGTGATGAAACGGCCGATGCGGGTCGTGCGACTGAAGCTGGTCAAGAATGTGGCGCAGCCGCCGGTGGAGCCCGCAATGCTTCCTCCGAACGTCTTCGAGAATACTGTCCAACCGCCCCCAGTGCTGGAGCCTTGGGCGGATGCACCCGTCGTGGTCACCGCCGACGCATTTTCTTGGGAAGGTCAGGCCGACGCGGACGGAAAGGTGACCTTTCAGGTACCGCTCGCGTACCGCGAGGCCGTCCTGACGATTGCACCGGAGACGGCGGACGAAACAAAACGCCAGCTGCAGTTCGGCATGATGGACCCGATCGAAGAGCTGACGGGCATCACACAGCGCCTGTCGAATCTCGGCTATCGGGTGGCACCCACGTCAGAGTTGACGGACCAGGTTGCCAACACCGTCAAAGAGTTCCAGCATGCGCACGGGTTGACGGTTACGGGGGAAGTGGACGACGAGACGGTCGCCAAGTTGAAGAGCCTATGACACCATGCCCGCAACGCTCCTAAAGATCGAATTTCGTAGCGTCGCCGTTTTGGATGACGACGCCTGGGGAGCCGCTGACTGGAGTTTCAAGGCGGAGGTCGACGGAATCGCGGTTGGTGACCCCAACGCCGTGTTCGAGGTCAACACAGGAACTGACGTTCACTTGAACAACTGGTCTTTGGAGCACGACGTTGCGAGTGCGGCCCCGGGGGAGACCGTTCGCATCACGTTCGAGGTGACCGAGATCGGAACGATGTGGAACACCTCGAAGGGAAAGGTGCAGCTTCATCTCCACTATCCGTTCGACGATGACGTCGACGTTCACCTGGACGGAACCGAAGAGGGCCTAATTTGGACTGAACGTCACTTCGGGGTTCATGTGGTCGTCACTGTTTTGGCAGGATTTTCCGAAGAGCCCGACCCGGCGTTGCCACCCATCCCCACGCCCGGGGGCAACCCAGACGGTGACGACTTCACCGTGGTGGACGGAAGCATCACGCTGCCACGCGTGGAAGTACACCCGGTGGTTCCAACTCCGGCGGCGGATCAGCTGCCGCCTCGCCCAACACCCCGAGCGGGAACACTTCCGGGTGTAGACACAGAGCATAGCAAGCCAATCCCACTGACTGGCACTCCTGCCCTCAATTCACTGGCGAACCCGTCACTCATTCCAATCATCAGCCCGGGTGACGCCAACTTCGACGGTCGTGTGGCTCGCCTGGCAGTAACTCACTACCGACCCAAGAACTTCGACACCAACAGGTTCACTTGGCACGTCAAAAAGGGTCCGGTCGCGTTCCATGGCGGAAGTCGCGGCGCAATCGTCAAAGCGTACGCCACGGAGGATTCACCTAGCTTGGCAGAGATCGAAGTGCGGTTGGAGGGTGGCACCCCGCTGTGCTTGTTCCGTGCGTTCGTGGGCTACATTCGGACCATTCCATTTCGCGCGAACATCATCGCCGGCGCAAGCAGCAAGCCGCGCGTGACTCCAGCCGACGTCAGCACGCACATCGCCCTCGCCAACGTGCTGATGTTTCAATCCGGTCTGTTGCTAGTGCCAGATAGCGATAAGACCGCGTTCGACGGTGCTACCGCGCACGCGGGTCATCCGGGGGTGTTCACGCTCAACACGAGTGATGCACTGACGAACAAGGTAGACCGAAACAAGCCGACCGACGCTGCGCGGCTAAACTTCAGACCCAACGTCATGCAGCTCGTTTACATCAAGTCGTTCACCAAGGCTGGGGTGGCCGGTATTGCAATGGAGCGTCCTGGGCTCAGCGGTGCAGACGTGGAAGTCGGTGGCACCCCGACGAGCTCTTGGGTTCGCCCGTCAGGGGTTCCGCCGGACGGCGATGCCGGCACGGTCACCATGCGTAGCATGAGTGCGAGTGCGATCCGTTCGTCTGCCGCGGACATCAACTACGTCAAAGCTCGTGGGTTGCCAGAGTCCGCGCTGGAGCATTTGTACGGCGCGGTGTTTGCAGACTACAAGGTCCCAGGTGACGAGGATTGGCCGCAGACGGTGGCGCACGAGGTTGGGCACGTGTTGGGGTTGCGCCATCGTGGCAACGGTGCCACCTCCCGCGCCCCGGGTTCCGACGACTTGATCGACGATCCCAACGGCAAGGGGCACCCCTTCCAAGAGAACGTCATGTGCTACGGCTACACGCTGTCGCAGGACCTGGACCTGGTGCAAACCAAGTGCATTCGAAAACACCCCTGCGTCGTTCGTCCGGATAGTTCGACCCCAGCGCCGGCCCCGGGAGTCACGCCGCCGTCTCCGCCACCTCCCCCAGCCCCCGCACCTGCGCCGGCCCCAGCGCCCTCTACGACCAACCAGAAAGTGGTCGAGTTGCAGAACGCGTTGGGTGACTCCCCAGCAGACGGCAACTGGAACCCCTCCACCGAGTCGGCTGCCAAGGCGCAGATGGTGCGGCAGGGCAGCGAAGGAAAGGTGGTGTTGTGGGTGCAGAACCGCGTCAACGAAGCAGGTTTCAGCTGCGGCACCGCGGATGAAATCTTCGGCTCGAAGACTGATGGCGCGGTTCGTCGCTACCAACAGAGTGCAGGGCTTTCGGTCGATGGCGTTGCTGGACCAGACACGATGAAGAAGCTCGCGGGGGTCACGTGAAGGCGCACCTGACGCTTCTCTTGATCGCCAGCCTGCACTGCGGCGCTTGTGACAAGAGTGGTCGTTCACAAGCCACCGCGGTGGAAGGAAGGCCTGCGTCCACCAACGCCGAGGAGCCAGCGACAGAAGCAGCGAAGCCCGCCCCGCCACTACCAAACGACCACATCCTGAAGGAGGAAGACATGCCCGACCTCAACGAGGCTGCACTGACCAGCGATGATCCCAAAGAGGCGATGAAGATGGGTCAGGCGTACGCCGCAAGCGACAAGCCCCAAGAGCATCAGGTGCTTCTCAAGTACCTCGAGGATCCGAAATTCTACGCTCGATTGGACGACGCAGCGGCGTACCAGGGCCAGGAGCAGCAGTTGCGACTGGCCTCCATCATGCAGGTGCTGAAGAAGAATCCGGCCAAGGCGGCTCAAGACACGCTCATCGCTCTTTGTGATAGCAAAGAGTTTCAAGCGAACCTGCTGCGCAATGGCCTTCTGGTTTCGGCACTGGGGTCCATTCGCCCGTCACCGCCTCAGGCGATCGAATTCTGGCGCAAGAACGCCGTGCCCGGTCAAATCGAGCAGAACGTCGTTCCAGATGTCCTCGCGGACAATGGATCAGAGCCAGCGATCGCCCTTTTGGAGGAACTCTTGCTGGGGCCACAGCAAGAAGACAACAAGCGCGTCTGGATCCAGGATGCGGTGCTTCGGCATCGCTTCGAGTTACCCATGATTCAGGCCGCCGAGCGAGTCGTGCGGCGGCTGCCCCAGCCGCTGGCCATCTCGCTCATGGAAGTCTACTTCGTCTATCGCCCAGACAAGTGGTACCTGGAGTGCTCCCCGCCCACGCCGCAACCCTACGAAAAAGGCGACAGGCGCGCGCGGGAGCACCTACTCAACATCGCCACCTTCGCCCTCGAGCAGCTACCACTCCAGCGAGACGCCGAGCTCTACGCCAAGGTGAAAGCAACGCAGGAGTCCTTGGAGAGGGAGAAACGGGAAACCGGCGGCTGGAAGTAGCGAGCGGAGTCGTCGGTTGGGCCCATTGAGCGAAACGTCCACTCCGTCCCCTGAGTCAGCTAGGGACCGAGCTCACCTGGAGCCCCCGATGGCCGCCGCCCGTGCCAGGTCGATCATGATGGTTTGGCCGGTGGAACTCCGTTCGGCCGAATCTGAGTTGGTGATCTCGTGTGTCGCCCACCAGGTTACAGCATCGACCTCTTCCCAGGGTGGCAGAGAACAGGCGTTGAGGCGACCCAGGAACTCTCTGGCAGACTGAGGCCGCTCGCTGGGCGCCTTGAGCAAACAGTCGAGCAGCAGTCGTTCCAGTCCCTCGGGCAGCTCCTGCCCCAACCGCTTTGACGGCGGCTCGGGTTCCATGTGCAAGTGCTGACCCAGAACCTCGACGATGCTGCTGCCTTCAAACACATGCCGACCCGTGAGCAAGTAGTAACCCACGGCACCGAGTGCGTAGATATCGCTACGAGCATCGACCGATTCTGGCTTCGACACGGCCTCCGGCGGCAGGTACAGCGGGGTTCCGGTGATGACTTCTGGCTGTGTGAGGTCCAGCTCGGCCTCGGCTGAGCGCATCTCCTTGACCAGACCGAAGTCCAACACCTTGACCACGTCCATCTGCCCCCCCTGGCGGCACAGCATGACATTGCTGGGCTTGATGTCTCTGTGAATCAGTTGAAGTTCGTGCGCTTCAGAGAGGGCTCCTGCCATGCAAGAAAGGATGTGCCCCACACGCGCCGGGCTCTGCGGTCCTCCGACTTGGACCACCTGTTCGAGTGTCGCGCCGTCCAAGAGCTCCATGGCGTAGTAAAAGATCCCCTCCGGCGTTTTACCATAGTCATACACGGTGACGGTGTTGGGGTGAGTGAGTTTGGCCGTCAACTTCACCTCGCGCTCGAAACGCAGAATGGCTCGATCCCCTACTCGGTCGCGTTGCAACAACTTGACGGCCGTTGGCCGCCGCAGCATCGCGTGATGGGCTTCGTAGACGATACCCATCCCGCCCTCGCCCAGCTTGCGATCGAGATGATACTGGCCTAGCTGTCGGACCAGGTTGACCTCCCTGCGCAGACCATAAATCACCCGCGATGTGGCGCAAGCAAGCGCCGAGGACATCGCCCACCAACCCGCCGTGCCGAGCGTGATGCGCAAGGCCATGGTCGAGCTGTCGACACGCGGCAGCTCCGGATAATAGTCGAAGTAAACACTCATGTCTGAGTCGTGATAGGTGTAGTAAACGGCAGCCAGCAGAACCACGCCGGTCAGGCCGGATAGCAGCGCCGTCCGTAGTCCCGTACTCGGTACATAGACGGCGCGGGCGAGAGCCACGCAGGTCAGTCCCATCACCATGATGTGTTCTGGTCTGTCGAACACCTTCGGAATGGTGGTGCAAACCGCCACGAGCATCGCCGAGCTGCCAACGAGAGCGACCACCTCCACTGCGCGCACCAACAGCGCAGATGAGGCATTGGCGCGGAGCATCGGCCAAGCGGTGAGCAGTATCAGCGCGCTAAGCACGTGACCGACGCTGTCGAACACCAGCGCATCATGCCCAATGAGCATTCGGAACACCCACAGAGCGAAGAGAGAGCCGCCGCTGAACAGACCAAAACTCGAGACCCGTCCGCGGAGAAACTCCAAACTTTGCTCACCAGAGCTCACCGCCAGCGCCATGCAGCGAACTATACCCGCCCAAGCAGGTTGAATGAAAGTACGGCTACCGAGGTCGTCGAACGTGCACTTCGAGCTCCGGGTGGGTGTCGCGAAACTGAATGATGTTCGGAAGCAGCCAGCGAATGGCAAACGACGGAGAGCAACTCACCGTGGCTGTTCTCGATGCCAGCGTCGGGCGCGCGCAGGTCCCTTTGATCGGCACCGGCACGGCCACAGTGGCAGTCAGTTGGCAGGTCCCTCGCAGAGGTACGCCTGGGCATTGCTGCACACGTAGTCTGCCCACCGCCATTGGCCGCTGTCTGTCTGGCGATAACGCGCGCACGCTTCACCGGGTCCTGCGCTGGGCTCTCCTGACTCCCAAGCCGCGAAAGACGAATTGATGGCGGCTCCTGAGTCATCACCAGTCCAAAAATGCGACGTGTCAGTGACCCAACGCCAGGTGCCATTGACGTCCGCATCCGTCGCTCCGATCGCCGTCTCGACTTCGAGCAGGTCCATCACGAATTCGTGCTCAGCTTGACTTCGGACAGTTGCCAGATCCCAGCCGAGACCGCGGGACTGACAGGTCGTTCGCGCCGTCGCCCAGTCCACCGGGTCCGTTCCCAGGTGGTAGCAGCTACCGTTGGGCCCCAGCTTTTCGTTAGCGCCACAGCTCGGCCTGGCGAAGCCCCACTTCTGGCGCAAGTAGTCGACGGTAGCGATGCGTTCAGTGGGGCTCAACGTCCGGGCGTACACGACGACTTCGGAGATCTTGCCCTCAAAGCCACAGGGGGGGGTCGCGCAGTTGCCGAGCATGGGCGGTGTTTCAGGGGCCCAAGGAGTCATCGTGGGTCCGGATTGGTTGATGGGAGCGCTCCCGTTGACACGAGCGAAGATGGTGGTCGTGACGGCATCGAAGCCCCAATTCCACAGGTTGGGTCGGTCCAACTGCGGCGGCGGCTCGAACTTCGCGATGAACCAGCCGCTGTTGTCCGGACAGTTCTGCCCAACACACGCTTGAGCCGCGTCTTGCGAGATGCTGTACGGGTGGCCGTGATTGACTTGTGTGCTGCGGTCATTGGCAAACAGCGTCGCCTTGTCGGTCCCAGCCTCGACGTTGGACTGCCACACGATGAACCCATCGTAGGCGGTCATGTCGATGAGATTTGTCCCGACGAGCGCGTCGCCTCCGTCGAAAGCGACAGCTGGCTTGCCCGCGATGCCGTCCAGAACGAGGCCGGGACGCGCGTCATCGTTGCTCTGCGAGAGGTCGTTGTGTTTGCCCGAACGATCTGCCCAAATCGCGACGCCGCCGTCGTCAACGATGCTGTCCGAATAGGCCGCGTCAAACCAAAGCACGAGGCCGGCACCCGTACCTGCAGGGAAATCCACGGCCTCCGTGGTGAAGTTCCAACGCATTTCATCGCTCAAACCCGCCCAGGACTCGCCGCTGGCGGACGAGATCGCCGAACCATCGATCAGGACGTAGTACTCGACCTCGCTGCCCAGGACGGTGTTCAGCTCAACACTGACCGTGCGACCCTCGGCACGGACCCGGGGGCTGTCGATGACAACAGACTCCACCAGTGTGTCGTCGTTGGCGCGGCGGAGTTCGAGGTTGCCGCTACCAATGACGACATCGTCGCTGAACGTGATCTCCAGATCCGCCGTCGACGGGACTCCTGTCGCGTCGTCCACAGGAGCGGTCTCTTCGATGCCGAAAACCGTCTCGGTCGTGAAGTACCAGGCATCCTTGTCAGTGATGCCCGCGAAGGACGCACCCGATACACTGCGAAATGACCCAGCACCCACGGTCACGTAATACCGCGTTGACGGCGCCAACGGCCGAGGCAACACAACGGCGACTGTGTCCTGCCCTATGCTGACGGCGGACGCGCTGGCCACGTCGATGACCTCCACCAGATCGTCATCGTCATCGGAAAACACGGAGAGCGTACCGGAGCCGACGGCAACCGGTTCACTGAACACAAGGGTGAGCTCACTCGTGGGCGGCACCTCGACATCACCCGTCTCTGGAGCATGCGCGAGGAGAGTCAGTGGCGTCGCCGTTTCGTCCGCCGTCGTGAAAGAAAAGTCCGTGTCCTTGCTGACACCTGCAAAGACGGCACCCTCCGCAGAAAGAACGACGCCCTCGTCAGCCGTGACGTAGTATTCCGTGCTCGTATCCAAGTCGGAGGTCAGGTCGATACTCAAGGTGACACCAGAGACGACCACATTCGGATCGCCGATCATCACCTTCTCCACCACGAGGTCATCCTGCGCCTGGTGAACGGTGATGGCACCGTTGCCGGGAACGATCTGTTCAGCAAACGTGAAGACGACGGAACTCGTCGGATCGACGTTCGTTTCGTCGTCTTTGGGAACGGTGCCCACCAGCGTCAGCGCCGGAGGCGGCATCGTCGTGAACGTCAGGGGGTTGCTGACATCGAGCCCGTCGAAGGCGGAACCGCCGGTACTTTGCACGGTGCCGGCGTCGACCGTCACACGGTACTGCTGGTCGTAAGCCAGCATCCCATCGAGCCGAACCTCCAGGGTATCATCGTTGACGACGACCCGAGATCCGTCAGCGATTGGGATGCGCACCGGGGTCTGGTCGGTGTTGGCTTGGGCGACGGTGATGTTGCCTTCCAACCCTGCAACGATTGACTGATTGAAAGTGAAGCTGAGACCAGTGTCGGGCAGAACCCCGGATTCGCCATCAGCGGGGACAGTCCTGGTCAACCGCAGGCGCTCCGGACCTCGAGTGGCGAAGCGATAAGCATCGGGATCAGTCACGCCGGCAAACGGCTGCCCGCCCTCGTCCACCAGGGCGCCCGGCGCGATGTAGACGTAGTACCCGGTCGCCGGCGACAACTCGGTGTCCCAAGCGACGACCAAGGTCCGGTCGTCGATGCTGATTCTATCGTCACCAATCTGGACCGTTTCCACCTCGGCCTGGTTGATTGTCTCGTGCAGGCGAATGGCGCCTTCTCCGGCCAGGATCTGCCGGTCGAAGGTCAGCCGCACGTCGACATCCAGGGCAACGTCCGTAGCGCCGGCAGCCGGGTTCATCTCGACGATCGCACTCCAGCCATCGGCAGCCATTTCCTCGGTGTTCTCCCCCACATTCGTCGCCAGGTTGGGTCCCGACTTCTGCAGGTCCTCCGCTAGTGTTGAGACGCATCCGCAACAACAAGACCAGAGGGTGGCCAGAACCAGGCGCTTCTGCGTCCACGATGAGGCGTTGCGGATCGGTGCAGCAGCTACAATGGTGTGTCTCATATTGGTCACGTGCGTCTCAATGTACGTTCCGCGGGCACCGCGCAGTACTGCGCCAGCGGGAGCTGCCGTTCGTATTTATGAACGATAAAGGGTTCGCCGTCGGGTCTCACAACAGAAACAAGGCGCCGTGATTCGGAGAATTTCCATGAGATCTTCTGCCCTCACACAATGGTGCACGCGCCCTTGTTCTACTTTGGATCGCCCCCACAGACGCGGCAAGGGGTTTGACGTGCGCAGCTGCGCCCTAAAACTCGAGCTCCCACTCACACCTGGGGAAGCGCCGCCGTGTTCACGTTAATGTATCACCCGCGCGTCGACAGCACTCGTCACAGCGGGCATCGTGACGCTCGCAACCAGGACCACGACGTGTTCACCCAGAAAATCTACTGAGCCCACGACGCGGAGACTGTTTCTTTTGCCCCTACCGCGTCCGAGGGAAGCTGACTCAGACCGAGCGATTGTCAACTCTTGGGGAGTTGCAGCGGGATTCGCCTGAAGCCGGCGCTGTAGCGCATGCCGACAGCAAGCCACATCGCCTCTTCTTCGTAGGTGTATGCCGCCATCCCAGATCCTCCCAGCGTCGCCACCGTGACCGCCATCCGTACCATTGACGACCTAGTCAAGACGTGGACTTCGGCACCCGGGTTGTCATGAAACCACAGGGTCATGTCTTCTCGAAATCGCGTCGAGTGCTTTGTCGTCAGGGTGGCGTCAACCATCAGAATACACTTGCCGAAGGACGCCATCTGTCGGTCACACTCGTCGCGAACGACCTCTGAGAACTCGTCGTCGATGAACCCGCTGCGCGTGTGCAGCAGTACTCCACCGCCCAAGTGATGGGTCTGCATTCGTCCTTTGTCGCTGACGTACAGCTTTCCCCCATCCGGGAGGCCATGAACCTGGAGTGACATCATTTCAATACTAGCATGACCGGTTGGGACTTGGGCCATCGGCAAGAGTGCCGTGCCATCCTCGGTATCTTGACCTCAGTCGGCAGGATCATCGCAGGACACTTGGGAACAGTCCGGCTCGACAGCCCCGCATGGATCATCGACGCCAGGTGGGCCGTTCCCCTGTGCGTAGTACCATTGGGAACCCACACGGCGACAGACGACGACGTTCGGGTTGGGCCCTGCAGCTTCCATGTAGGAGTGGTCGTTGGTGTTGTCCATCGCAACCCATGTTTCGTCATTTACCAGAGCTGTGAAGCTGTTCTCCAGCCGCTGAACGGGGCCGACCTTGGAGCTTCTCCAGACGTACGCCCATAGCTCAGTGTCCAACTCGACGCAGAGTCGGGTCGATTCGGGGTCACTTTCATACGACGTGTGAAAGTCGTAGTGAACCTCTGGGGTGAAGAAGTAGAGGAAGGCAAGGTCCTCCCAATTGACTAATGCCGTGTCCCGTTCGATCACGAAGTTGACAACCAGGAACTCTGGCTTATCGTCGTCCAACCCCTCGTGAGTAATGAGTAGGTCGAGCTCAGCGCAGCTACTGTCGACGCAGTTTCCACTCGCGCACTCCTGAGCGTCAGTGCACGCTGCTCCGATGATACCAGGGTCATTCGCGCAGGGTGGCGAGCACCCGCCATCAGGACCAGCAGTTCCGTCCAACTCGCCGTCAGTGCCGCAGGTGTCCGCGTCACACTCGCCATGCTCCGGGTTCCCGTCGGGCGCGGGCGACGATGCGTCCTCTTCGGTGATGGGATTGGGGACTTCGGGGACCGCAGTCATTGAATCCCCGAGCGGTTGCGAGGGTGCGCGAGCGTCCCCGCTCGAGCCGCGAGGAGTTTCCGAAGTGGGACCCGTCGTTGCGGCATCGATCATCGACGGATCCTCGGGTTCTGTCACGGCATCGTCGTCAATCGCCAGATCCGTCACCTGACGCGAGTCCGATTCGGACTCAGTTGATGGGGCTTCCGCGTCGGACTGGACGCTAACATGACGACCGTCGTGTCGGTTTAGCTCATGCTCGAGGTCACTGACACAGCCTAGTTGTGCCAACGACGTCAGGACGACAAGCATCAGACGCGCGATGCCCGCCGAGTTGGGCGTACAAACGGAAGAGTGGGTAAAGTGGGTAGAGTGGGGCGCTTTCATGGGGGGGTCGAGTGCTGAAGGCTTGGGGCATTGACGGCTTGGAGAGACCGTCGCCTAAGCGCACTCTGATAAGTTGCGTGAGCCCGCTCCGATGGAACGTAGGATTTGGGATTTTATTGGTGCGTGAGTGCATCAATCGATTTGAACCACTTCCGGTCGTTCGCTGGGCTCCATCCGAGCCCCTTCTTCCAGCGCGCCGCCTCATTCGAGCGCCTCTCGTACCGTAGTGGACCGCCCCGTACCACGTCGGTTCTCCGGCGGCAGCTACCCGAGCAGCGCCGTGTCCCAAGCCAGGGATCTAGGCGGACGCGAGCGCTTCGGCGAGCAGATCGAACACGACACGCACACGCCGACTCGTGCGCACCTCACGGTGACTGGTGAGCCACAGGGGCACCGGAAAGGCGAGCTGCTCGGGGAAGACGCGCACCACGCGGGGCTCAGCCTCCCCTATCTCCTCCAGCATGACGCCGATCCCGGAGCCCTGCGTGATGAGTGCCCATTGCACCGCTTGGTTGCCTGATATCCACGGAAAGTTTTCAGGAGTAAGAGCCAAGCCCATCGCGTTGAGACCTGCCATGAACACGTCAGTCTGGTCGAAGGCCACGAACTCAGCGCGATTCAACTCTTCGAGCGTGGTTGGGTTCCCGATCGATGCGAGATAACTGGGGGTCGCGTAGAGGTAACCCTTGTCCTCCCGCACCTTACGGGCGACCAGCTCGGACTGGGAGGGGCGGAAGTTGCGCAGCGCGATGTCTGCCTCGCGCTGCCCCAAGTCGCTGACCTGGTTGGTCGCCAAGATCTCGAGCACGATGCCAGGGTGACGCGCCCGTATCTCGGCGACCACCGATGGCAGCATGTGAACGGCAACCATCTCCCCGGCGCTGATGCACACTCGACCATCCAGCTCGAGTGACTGGCCCGCTGCGACGCGCGATAGCCGAAACGCCGCCTCCCCCATCGCCCGCGCATGCTCCACGAGCTCGAGACCGGATGCGGTCAAGGACAGCCCACGGCCAACCCGCTCGAACAAGACAACGCCGAGTGCCTCCTCCAAACCGGTGACTTGGCGCCCGATCGTCGGCTGGGTGGTGCCCGAAGCCCGCGCCGCGGCCGAGAACGAGCCCTCTTCAGCGGTCACCAAGAACGCTCGCACCTGGTTCCAATCAAAGCTGATATGCCGCCAATCCATACACAGATGCATAGCATCTGTTCGAGTTTGTAGGATGTTCAAAACGTTCTCGCATGACCAGACTGAGTGGGTCGAGGGGATCCACCCCGACACCACCACGAGGAGAGCACCATGCGAGCCATCATCAACACCAGCTACGGCACCCCCAACGTCCTGCGACTGAACGAAGTCGACCGCCCCGCCCTGGGCCCCAACGACGTGCTCGTTCGGGTCCACGCGAGCACCGTCACCCATGGCGACCGCCGCCTGCGCGCCGCCGACTTTCCGGGCATCGGCGCCATCTTCGGGCGGCTGATGACGGGCGTGTTCCGACCGCGCCACCCCATCGGCGGTTCGAATTTCTCCGGCCGTGTCGTTTCCGTCGGCAAGAACGTCACCCGCTTTTCTGTGGGCGACGACGTGTTTGGCGGCGCGATGCACGGTGCCTACGCCGAGTACGTCGCGGTGCCCGACAATTCCGGCATCGCGAAGATCCCTGAGGGCTCGACCTACGGCGAGGCTGCCGCGCTCCCCTACGGCGCCGTGACCGCGCTTTCTTTCTTGCGCGATCTAGCGCAGGTACGAGCTGGTGAGCGTGTGCTGATCGTCGGCGCCACCGGTGGCGTCGGCCGCATGGCTATCCAGATCGCCAAACATCTTGGCGCGGAGGTCACCGCCGTCTGCAGCGGCGAGCCGGAGCTCGCGCGTTCACTCGGCGCCGACGCCGTGATCGACTACAAGCAGGAGGACTTCACGCAACGCGCCGATCAGTGGGATGTGATTTTCGACACCACCGAGGGCGACCACTTCCGCGCCTTCCGTTCATCGCTGACCCAAGAGGGTCGCTATCTCTCGCTCTACGTCACCATTCGATTGCTGTCGGAAGCGCTCATCACGCGTCTCCGTGGTGGCCCGCGCGCACTGACGGGTGTTGCCCTTGGCACCCCTCAACTGGCCGACGGCGTGCGTGACCTCACCGAACGCGGCGCGATCCGCCCCGTGATTGCAGCGCGTTATCCGCTGGAAAAGACGGCGGACGCCCACGCCTTTTTCGAGACATCGCGCCCCAAGGGCAACGTCATCATCGACGTTGTGAGCGGGGGCGCCGCGCACCTCGACGAGGCGGCAGCTTGAGGAGGAGCGCACGGCCTGATGGGCGGTGCCGAGCTCACTCTTGAGTACCGACGTACGTGATGGCTACCCCTCGCTCCTGGCGCCCCAGGGCAAAGAAGTGTGCTTCCTCACGGCAGGACGCCCAGTTGCATACCGACTGCGTATCCCTCATGTCGTTGCAGTCCTCGGCGCCCTCCTGTTCCAGCACCGCGGCGGTGTAGCACCAGCACTGCTCCTCGCTACGAATGGAGCCCCCTTCTCTGAGCTCGCGTGGTGCGCACATGCAGCAGGCGATACCCGACGAATCGGTCATGCCATCCTCGGTCACGGCGAACGGCTGGCTTGCGTTCAAACAAGTGTTCAGGTCGTTGGTACTACACGCACGCGCGAACGAGATGCATGCTTCGTCCGAACACTTGCACTCCACGCTTTCCGCGACACCGCAGTTCAGAAACGACAGGGTTTCCTCGGGACAGAAGTCAAGACGCGCGGCGAACGTGTCCGCGCAGGATTCGGCTTCAGGGACCCCGCTGCCGACGCAGTCGACGATGGTCTGGCAGTAAGCGCTCACCAAGGCAGCAACGTTCGGGTCGAGCGCATCGAGCCCCTGCCCTCGAGGGGCCGCGCTCTCAGACGATGGTCCCCCGGACGGCGATTGCGTGAGCGGCTCTTCATTGCCTTCCGACGCTTCAGTCCCGCACGCTCCAGTTGCGAGCAGCCCCACAAGTAGCGCGCAACCGGCCGCGCGCGACGGCACTGTATGACGCTCACGACCCTTCACTTTGGACACACTACCCGCCTGACCACGGCTTGCCCAGCCCCAGATGGAAACAGGCCCTCGAATTGTCTGTGCCTTCCCTACCTCAGCCCGTCAGACGTCTTCGCCGTGAGCGGACGATACACGATGTCGGATTCAAACCTCGCGCGACGGAATCGAATCGCCCCCATTGCATCGAGCAGCTCGAGGCCGTCACCCGGGGGATAGTGCTGGGATATCTCCTAAGCGCGCAACCGGTTGGCTAGCCGCAACAACTGAACAAGCACCTCGGCCTGCGAAAAATCACAGACGTTTTCGCACCGATACAACGCGAGCACTGTTCGCCCGAGAGATGCAGACACCTTTTGCGCTGGCTTCGCACTTGCAGTTCGCTGCTCGTCGTGCACACTGCTGCGCCATGAACAAGCTATGGGGATTGTGGGCAATGGTGGCTTCGTTTGTCATATGGGGATGTAACCCTCCACCGCTGGCTGCCGGTGGTCGCCAAACATGCGTCACTGAGGATGGTCGCGTTCGGTGTTGGGGCGCTGGACAGTACGGCGTTCTGGGATACGGCAATACGACGAACATCGGCGATAACGAGACGCCAGCTTCCGCGGGTGACGTCTCGGTGGGTGCCGCCGTCGACGTACTCGCGCCGGGTTATTATCACACGTGCGCACTGACCTCTGCGGGGAACGTGCGATGTTGGGGCCGAAACGACTTGGGGCAGTTGGGGCTGGGAAACACGACGAACATCGGGGACAACGAGTTACCGAGCTCCGTCGGCAACGTGGTCTTGGGAGGCACGGCGACGCAGATCAGTTCCGGCATCTATCACACGTGTGCTCTGCTCACGACCGGAGCTGTCCACTGCTGGGGCGGCAACATGTCCGGGCAATTGGGATACGGCCACACGAACGCCATCGGGGACAACGAGACGCCCGCTAGCGCGGGTGCGGTGCCCATCGCGGTGTCCGACAGAGCCGTCGAGATCGCGGCCGGAGAGTTTCACACTTGCGCGCGGCTGGATTCAGGTGCGGTCAAGTGCTGGGGTTACAATGCGTACGGAACCCTGGGCTACGGCCACACCAGCACCATCGGGGACAACGAAACGCCTCTGACTGTGGGGAACGTCAACGTCGGGGGAACGGTCACGGCGCTGGCCGCTGGAGAGGGTCACACCTGCGCGCTGCTCAGCGGCGGGCAGGTGCGGTGCTGGGGTTACGCCGCCTACGGACAGCTGGGCTACGCGAACACCACCAACATTGGAGACAACGAGACACCTGCCTCCGTCGGTACGGTCAACTTCGGCAGCGTGACGGCGCTCACGATATCGGCGGGAGGAAATCGCACCTGCGTCCTCGACTCCGACTACAACGTACGCTGTTGGGGTGAAGGCCTGGGCGGTGGGTTGGGCTACGGCAATCAGAACAGCATCGGTGACAATGAGCACCCGGTCACCGCCGGCACTGTCAGCATCGGCGGGCTCGCAGTTTCGATCTCCGTCGGCTACGACCATACATGCTCGGTGGTGAGTGCCAGCGGCTACCAGGTCAGGTGTTGGGGGCGGAATGCGGGCGGCAAGCTCGGCTACGGCCACACATCGAACATCGGCGATAACGAGCTGCCGAGCAGTCAACCGTTTGCCGTCGTCGAGTGAGGCTTGTTGATGCCCGTGTAGGTGAAGCGGGGGCGTAATTGCTCGAGCCGTGGACGAAGTTGCGCAAATGGTCGAAGGCGCGTATGGCGCACACGTGTGTCTTCGTAGTTGGTGTAGTGCGCAGGTTGACACTGGAACGCTCGGCCCGTTGCGGAGCGCCATGCCGTAGTTCATGCTGATGAGGTGATACGGTCCCGAAGCTTGGGCGCAGTGGTTGCATTGACAACCTGCTCACTCGGAGCCTGTGGTCGACTCAACTACGAGACGCTCGCTGTGTTCGTCGAAGACGGCGATGCATCCATCGTCTTGCCTCGTCCAACAGACGCGGATGACGTGGGTGCGGGCGGCGCGCTCGGCACGAGCGACGTGGCAGGAGCTGGGGGGGCAGCGGCAACGGCCGTCACTCCGCCAACGCCCCCCACACCGACGGACGTCGTTGACGGCCCAGAACCCCCGCCGTCGGGAACCTCTCCAACGACCACCCCAGACGCCTCTCCCGCCGGTCCCGTTCCGCCGGTGAATACGCCGGACTCAGGAACGAGCCCCGTCCCAACCGAGGTGCCGGATGCTGCTTCTTCGTCACCGGTAGCGGATGCATCTTCCTCACCCGAGGACGCTGCCACGCCGGTCCAGGACGCGGACCTTCCGCCGCCGGACGTGGTGGCGCCCTGTGCGGACGACGCGGATGACGACGGGATCTGCACGCCAGACGACAACTGCCCGAACGTAGCAAACGCCGAACAAGCCAACCGTGATGGGGACGAAGCAGGTGACGCCTGTGATGAGTGTCCTGACGAGCCGGCGCTGACGGAGAGAGGATTGTGCCAATGCGAGGGCGCCGACATCGACGACGACGGTGTGTGCGACGCCATCGACCTCGAGCTCGCGACCACCGTCCCAGACTACTTCCTCCCTGTGGTCAGCCAAGACGAGCGCACGCTGTTCGCCCTCCGTACAGATCGCGACGCGATCATCGCGCTCGACATTTCGGCACCGGAGTCACCGACGTTCATCAGCGAGTACACGTTGCCGACGGCCGAGCATGTCATCGTTCTTCATCTCCTCGCCGACGGCCGCCTGGCAAGCATTAGCGGTCCAGACGGCACCCTGGACGAAGGGCGGCTGCGAGTGTTCTCCTTCGATGGCTCGTCGTTGAGCGTGGACGAGGACATCACCACGACCTCGGACAGGCTCTACGACCTCGCCTTCGATCCGAGCTCGGACCGTCTGTATTGGAGCGACTTCAGCTTCGAAAGCGTGCACTACTACACCCTCGGGGACGTCGACATCGGGCACTCCGGGTTGGGCACCTCCCTCGGCACATTCGCGGAACAAGGAACCTTTGGGTTGTACCTGGACGGAGGCTACCTCTACCGACTCCGCAGTATTTTGGATGTGGTCGACATCGACACGGGCACCGTCGTCAACACGGTCGCTTTGGACGGTAGCCACGCCGCCACTGCATATCAGAACGTGACCAAGGTTGGGGACTACCTCATCTACGTCGATGCTTGGTTCACGCCCATCGACATCACCGCCGTCGACGTCTCCGATCCCGAGATGGCTACGACGACCGCCTCGCTTCAGATCTCGAACACGCTCGATCCGACACGCATCAGCTTCGACGTACGGGAACCTGCGTCCGTCGCCGTGGTGGCAGACCGCGCTAGCGGCCTTCACGTCCTCGGGCTCGCCGAGCTCCCGACGGCTTTCCAACGCCATGCGCTGTTGGAACCGGCTGATCTCGGCGGCCTGACCCCGAATGGCACCATCGACTGCAGCGAGCAGTGCTGTTATGCCGACACAGTGACCGGCGAAGTGATGGTGCTGTGCCCATGACGTTGCCCCGAGTCATCAATCGAAGAGATCCAAGGAACGGCGAAGCACTGCGCGCGATAGCGCCCGTCATCCAGCAACTCGACACGGCGCTGCTGCTCCAGGCGCTCGAGAATCGGCAGCAGATCGCTCGAACGTAGACCACATCTCTGCGCGAGCTCGTCGAGGGACTGACGCCCCTCACGGTAGCCGACGGACCGCCCGAAGCGAACACCAGTCCGCCCGCCGCGCCCCGCGTGTGTGCGCCAGCGCGGCGTCAGCCTTTGAGCTTCCTTGGCGCTCAGGCCCAGGCGTCCACCGGCGATGATGCGGCTTGGGTAAGACGGCGCTTGGCCCATTCGATCAACTCGTCGAGAGCCGTCTCTTGCGATGCGGTTTGGCGGAGCGGAGCTGTGAACAGCTCTAGCCAGCCTGTGATACGGTGCCCGCGTGCGGCCATGTCCCTACTGCGAGCTCCCTGCGGGCCAAGAGACACTTTACGACTCCTCGGAGTGCGTCGCGTTCCCAGCGCCCGAAGCACGATGCCCAGGACACGTCGTCGTACTCCCGCGACGGCACGTGACGGACTTTTTCGAGCTGTCGCCGCAAGAGAGCGAAGCACTTTGGCGAGCCGTGGGGGCCGCCAAACAAGTCATCGACGCTCGTCACCATCCGAACGGCTACCGAGTGCAGTTCGACGTGGCTCGAGCCCCCAATCAACACACGCCGCACTTGTTAGTGCACATCGTGCCTCAGTATGGCTCTGCATCGGAGAGCCCTGCATCCGACGCCCTTGCATCCGAGAGCCCAGCAACGCAACTGACCGTGGGCCCGTCCGCACCACTGGGGCCACAACTGCTCAACGACCTGGATGGAGCTCTCTGCGTCGACATTGCGGTCGCCTTCGTATTCACGGCGGGGCTCAACGGCGGGGTGCTGGCGCGACTGCGGGATGTCCTGTCCCGCGCAGGAAGCCGTGTGCGACTGCTGACGGGAGATTATCAGTGTGTGACCGAACCGGCGGCGCTGCGGCTCTTGCTCAACTTGAAAGAGCAGGTAGCCGCACATACAAGGCTGCGCCGTGACAACATCGACGCTGGCCTTGAAGTGAAGAGCGAGCCGGAGTTGGGGGGCGCGCTGGAGTTCGAGGGCGAACCGGAGTTCAAGGGCGAGCTGGAGCTTCGAGTGTTTGAGACAGAGCGCGCTGGGCGGTCGTTTCACCCCAAGGCTTACTTATTCTATTCCGACTTGGGAGAGGGGGCGCTGGCGACCTATGTTGGTTCGTCGAACCTCAGCCGAACCGCGCTCTTTGACGGGGTTGAGTGGAACTTGCGCCGTAGCGACGCCGACACTTCAGCGCTCGCGCGTGCAGAATTCGAGCAGCTGTTTGCGCATGACTGCACCCGAGCGCTCACCCATGAATGGGTGGACGCATACATTCAGCGCCGACCTATCATCCCAGAGGGCCAATTGCGCCCGGATGTACCGGAGGCAGAGGACCCTCCCCCCAGTGTCCCGCAACCCTCACCCGTCCAATTGGAGGCGCTGGAGGCGTTGGAAGCGACGCGTGAAGCGGGCAACCGCGCGGGCCTCGTCGTACTGGCGACCGGGCTGGGCAAGACATGGCTGAGCGCGTTCGACTCCACAGAGGAGCGCGGTTTTCGGCGCGTCTTGTTTGTTGCGCACCGGCAAGAGATCTTGGGGCAAGCGATGGCGACCTTCGCTCGCATTCGACCGACCTCATCCGCGGGCTTGTACACGGGGGAGGAGAAGACTCCCAACGCGGAGCTGCTGTTCGCATCGATTCAAACCTTGAGCCAGGAGCACCACCTAGCGAAGTTCGCTCCTGAACACTTTGACTACATCGTCGTGGATGAATTTCATCATGCGGCGGCCGCGACGTATCGCCGGGTCCTAGATCACTTCGAGCCCAAGTTCCTCCTGGCGCTCACCGCGACACCGGAACGAACGGATGGTGGCGATCTCTTGTCCCTCTGTGACGAGAACGTCGTGTTCGAGTGCGGTTTGGCACCCGGTGTACGCCAGAAGTTGCTCTCGCCGTTTCACTACTTCGGTGTGCCGGACATGGTGGAATACGGTCAGATCCCTTGGCGCAGCCGACGCTTCGATGAAGAGGCATTGACCCTCGCTGTGGCGACCAACGAGCGTGCGCAAAATGCCTTGGACCAACTGCGAGCGTTGGGAGGCACTCGCACCGTGGGATTCTGCGTGAGCCAACGTCACGCTGACTTCATGCGCGACTACTTCCGTGAGCACACAGAGCTGCGCTGCGCGAGCGTGCACTCCGGGCCGACGAGCGACTCCCGCGCACGAGCGCTAGAAGACTTGAGCGCCGGGCAACTCGACGTCCTGTTTTGCGTCGACATGTTCAACGAGGGGCTCGACGTTCCCAGCATCGATACGGTGCTGATGCTGCGACCCACGGAGTCCAAAGTGATCTGGCTCCAGCAGCTCGGACGCGGCCTGCGCAAGCACGAGAGCAAGACCCACCTCAGGGTGATCGACTACATCGGCAATCACCGCTCGTTCTTAGAAAAACCAGCAGCGCTCTTAGCCGCACTCGGCGTCACAGTTACCTCGCCTCAACAACTCACCCAACTGTTGGAAGATCGCAACTTCGACTTACCAGAAGGCTGTGAAGTCACCTACAGCCTGGAAGCACGGCAGATCCTAGAGCGGCTCTGTCCCCCCTCCAAGGCGACGCAGACGCTGCGCGACTGGTATGAGGCGTTTAGAGAGCATGCCCAACGGCGACCCACGGCGCGCGAAGCAGTCCACTCCGGCTACGCGCCGAGCAGTGTCCACCATGACTACGGAACGTGGTTGGAGTTTGTCGCTCAGATGGGTGACCTTTCAGCCCGAGCTGCGGACGCACTGAAGCTGGACCGGGACTTCTTGCATTGGCTTGAGACACGGCAGACGCGTCGCAGTCATGAACTAGTTTTGCTCGACGCCTTGCGAAGCGCCGGAGCTTTGCCCGGCTCGACGAACATCTCCACATTGACTGATGCGTTCACGCGGCGCGTGCGGCGAAGCGCGGCGCTCAGCAATGACATCCCGGTTTCCCTAGGCGATGCCAAGGCTCTCAGCAAGTTCTTACGCGAAGGTCCGCTGCGCTCTTTGGCTAGGGCAGAGCTGCCGTCTGGGAAGGCAGTGCTTGTCCAACAAGCGGACGTCGTGCGCACGGAGGAAGCGCTGCTGGGTCGGTCCCCGGAGCTCCAAGAACTCGTAGCAGAGCTTCTGGAGTGGCGCCTTTCGGAATACCTGTCTCGCAAACCGCGTCAACCAGTGTTCGACGTTGGGCAGAACAATCAGGGAGAGCCGATTCTGAAGTTGGACCGCACCCGCTACGAACTGCCTCAGGACTGGGTATTGGTCGCCGCTGACTCCGCAACCTACCGCGCGCACTACGGCAAGCACTTCGTGGACGCGGCGACGGCCGCCGACAAGAATCAAGAGAAGAACCAACTCACCGGTTTGCTTCGCGGATGGTTCGGACCAGACGCTGGCGCCCGAAGCGCAAAACACCGCGTCGTTCAACGAACCGACGCAAGTGGTCGCCCGGTCTGGAAGCCCCTCATCCCAGCGGTACTCCACGAGGACGATGGCACGGCCATCGATGCAACCTTCGACAGCGAGGACTTCGACGGCCAACCAACCATCGTCTTCCACAGCCGCGGTGGCGACAGGAACAGCGAGTACTCGCGGGGCCTGGAAGTCCTATTGCAGCGCCTGGCCAGCGCCGGCGTCACCGTGCAACAGATCGCGGTGGAGTCCGGCGGAACCCGAACACTGCCACTGGCTCAGCGGTTGATCCAGATGGACGGCTTCGAGTTTCCGTTGGACCCACGCGAGGTCGAAGACTTTCAACAACTGCGAACACGCATCGGCAGGGCCGGCGCGGCGTTGGGGCGCGCACCCGGCGCGAAGGGGGGCGGCAACTCGAACAAGCGGCTAAGGATTTGGCTTGAGCGCGAGGTGAGCGAAGAGTGGTTGGCGCGGGGGAAGGAGGCGTGAGGGGGTTGGCGTTCTTCGTGTGCGGGAAGGGATTCGAACCCTCGACGAGAACCTTGGCAGAACGGAAAAGTGGCTTCCCGCCGTTACTGGGCGTGCCAAGTGATTGAAATTGCACAACCTGGCGTGACTCGGGCGACCCAGCCGTTACGTCGAAGTGGTGCGCTGGGACACGGAGCACCGCTGGGGCAGGCGCCAGTGGTCTCTCGCAACCGCGACGACTATACTCAGGATCATGACAATCGCCCCAACAGGCAGCGTGCTGGTGGTCGAGCCTGCCATCGAAGAGGCGGCGCGCGACCTCGGCCGTTCCGGGCTCTTGGTTCGTAGAGCGGAATGGCAGAGCGCATTGTCGATGGCGGTAGGTGAAGCGTTCGATGTCGCGCTATTGGACGTGACGATGCCAGCAGTCGGCGGGTTGTCGCTCGTTGCGCGGCTTCGCGAGCAAGCACCAAACATGCGAGTGGTGGTGCTAATGGCGATGCATACCAACGAACTCGCGGCTCGAGCAGCGGAGGCAGGTGTCTTTCAAATGCTGCAGAAGCCCGCGGATTCTGGGTCATTACTACGGGTTATTCGCGCCGCGATACTCGATCGGCAACGCATCATCTCCTCTGTGACGCAGCAGCAGACTACGCCGACTGTCGTGACGAGCGAAGTCGACAAGATGGTGTCGCGCATGCGGAGCTCTTCCGGGCGTGCGGCTGCTCGTGGTCTGTTCGACGCGACTCCTGAGGCTCTTGGGGAAGCCGCTCTCGCCGGAGCCGCAACGGAGCGTGACTGAGCCCGCACGCATCACGGTGATCGCTGGCGTGAATGGGGCGGGCAAGAGCAGTGTTGCAGGCACTGCTCTGAGGCAAAGTGGTGGCGAGTACTTCAACCCCGACGAAGTGACTCGGGCATTCCTGGCCGCGGCGCCCGCGCTGAGCGAGGAAGACGCTAACGGTCGCGCTTGGGCTGAAGGTCGACAACGGCTCGAGACGGCGATACGTGACCATGCAGAGTACGCCTTCGAAACTACTCTCGGTGGACGCACGATTACCAACCTGCTGTTCCAAGCAATGGACTCAGGTCTAGAAGTTGCGGTGTTCTTTGTGGGGCTGGCTAGCGCGGACATGCACCTATCGCGAGTCCAGTCGCGAGTTGCCGCTGGCGGGCACGATATTCCAGAAGCGAAGATTCGCCAACGCTACACGTCGAGCATGGCGAATCTCGTTCATTTGGCACCGCGCCTGACGGTGCTGCGCGTCTTCGACAACAGCGCCGAGGCCGATCCGAAGCTAGGTCAGCGCCCGGAGCCCAAAGAGATCCTACTCGCGAGAAACGGCATCCTGCAGCGACAGGTGGAGCCTGCCGATTGCCCCGAGTGGGCGCGACCGGTTCTGGACGTGCTGCTGCAGTCGTAGACGTACGGCGCGAGCCCGGTACAACCACCGCTTCACGCGACTCCGCTCGTCGTACTCCTCATGCGCCACGCCGGCACAGTAGCACGCTTGATCTTCACGCCGCTTTCTTGCTGCCCTTTCGCTGCTGCTTGGGCAGATCGTCCAGCGCGTCGAACTGTGCGCGAAGGTCCGGCTCCAGGGCGAATGCCAGGGTACCGGCTGCGGCGACTTGTTTGATCGCTTCGTAGATGCGCACGGCGGCGCGGTTGCGGTTCGCGGTGGAGCGCGGACGAGCGGCGAGCAGCTTCTCTTGCTTGGCGTCGATAGCTTGTAGACTCTGAATCAGCTCTCGCAACTGCTCGACGTCCGTGTCCAACAAGCCGAGACTGCGTGCCTCGTCAGGTTGGTTCGTGGCGCGCTGGACGATGAGCGCTCCGAGCGCGGCGACGGAAGAGACTGTTCTGGGGTTCATGCGTAGCCCAACGCCGTACGCTTTCCTCTGATCTCTGGTGAATGTTGGATGGCGTCGCGCCGCGGCACCGACGGCGGAAATAACGCCGGCTGTCGCGGAAAGTGCTACCGCCTGCTCTGTCGTCGCGACCTTCGACGCTTGGCGCGCCGTCCTCGCCGAAGCCTGACGCTCAGGTAGTTCCTCGAGATCGGCTTCCAATCCCTCGAGAACTGCCGGGGCCAAACGCCCCTGCACCGCGTCCAAGTGTTCACGCGCTAGGTTGAGCGCTTGCTGACCACGCTGCACGAGCCACGCCGGAGACACCTTCAGTTTCTTCACCGCTGCCATTGTTCCCTCTTTCGTGAGTTGATACGCCGCGCACCCCCAACTGAGCACATCGACCGACATAAGCTACCCAGCGACGCCGCGCGACGCAACCCTCACGGCCCACTGTGTGCGGGTCACCGACGCCGCTGTGAACTCCCTGACTGTCAACGTTTCGTCGCGCCGCGTCATATAAAAGCGGGATGTTCACACGCGGTCCCACCGCGAGATAAGTTCACTACTGAACCCAAAAACGTCGTGCTGCGCAGGTCCGGCGCCCGCCCCGCATGCTCCAGTTCTCGTTGCGATTCCATGAGTTACCGCTGTGCATGCTCTGGTGCTCGTTGTGCATGCTGCGATGCTCGCTGTGCATGCGCCGCGGCTCGCTGTGCGCGCTCCGATCCGCGTTGCGATTCCATGAGTTACCGCTGTGCATGCGCCGGTGCTCGCTGTGCATGCTCCGGTGCTCGCTGTGCATGCGCCGGGAGCGGCGCGGTCACTCATGCTGGAAACGAGAGGGAGTACCGATGCTCCCCGTCGAAAGTAACGATCGCGGTCGCGCCGGCCGTCAGCCCCTTGCAGCGAACGAAGTAGTGCTGGTGGGGGAGCTCAGGACCCCGGCAGGTGCACGGGTAGGATTCGATCCTCACCGTCAACTTGTCTTTTCCAACACGCAGTGAAAACGGTGTCGGTGCGGGCGGGAAGAAATCGAGCCGGTTCTTGGTCACGAACAGATACTGCTCTCGGGCTTCTACTGCCGAGATCTTCCGCTGGTACGTTTTCGACTTGTCGAGGGAACGCCGAGGCATCGAGAGCCACGGTAACCGCTGTCGACAATCGTTGCCAGGCGCAACGGGCGTCGATGGCACCTACGGGACCGTGTTCGGCCGCGTAGGAATTGCAGACGTCCCAACCCTTCGCGTCCGGCCCGGCCCTGAGCAGCTCCCTCCTGAGAGTAGTCTCCGCGCGCAGCTCCTCACGGCACGACGAAACCGATGTTGTCCAGCCACAGGTCGAACTGAGCGAGCCCCTGGGGTACGCGGAGCTGGAGCTGGTAGGCGCTGCTCGACTCCAGCTCCGGTGGCGGCTGGACCGACTCGTCCACATACACTCCCCAGTTGTCCCTGAGGAGCGATGAGAGAGGAATCGTCACCGTTTGCCACTCGTCGCTTACATCTAGCCTGGTACCGGCGGAATCAAAGCAGCCCTGCGGGTCGCAGGAAACGCCATCCCAAGTTGGATCGCATTGGCTCTGCTCCGAGGCTCGGACCACGCATTGCTCCCCAGCTGGCTCCGAGTAGACGTCGGAGATCGACACGCGAAGTTCCAACCCCTGCCCACGGATCCCACTTCGTAGCTGAAAGCGCAGGGCAGTAGCGCCTGCTTCGTCGAGATCGAACCCCGAAAGAGTCCCGCCTTCGATGTTGAACGCGACGCCCACGCCAGCACCGAACGACGAATGCCCACCACCCTGCAAACGCACCCCGTACGAATTGGTGGCTTGCTCGCCTTCCGCAGGGGCCGGCTCTGCCGCGGCATCTGCGTACTTCGACATGGTGAACTCGCCGCCGCCAATCGGCACGGGAACTGGATACGTTTCGCCGGCAGGGTCCAAGTTATCGCATTGACACCGGTCGTCGAAGCTGTACCAAATGCCGACGAAGCCTAGGTCATCGGCCAAGGTGACAGCGTCGCCATCCTCGGCATCGTCGAGGAGCACGACACCGTCGATCGCCCGGCTTCCGCCGGAGGAGGACACACCGCCATCCCCATCGGTGGGCACTTCACTCCGGTCCGGCTCGTTCGCCACGGCGTCCGTAGCGGCGCCGTCGGCAGTCGCCTCGCCGTCCGCAGGGTCGTCGGTGTCCGGCTTCGCTGCGCTGTCCGCGGGGTCGTCGGTGTCCGGCTTCGCTGCGCTGTCCGCAGGGCCGTCGGTGCCCGGCTCCGCTTCGCTGTCGGTGCCCGTTGCCATCGCGTCAGAAGTACCGTCACCCTCCTCCTGCCTCTGATTGGGCTCGTTCGCCACGTCGTCCGTAGCGGCGCCGATCTGACGCGTCTCGATCGGGTCGTCCCCGAGGCCAGCGTCCCCCGTCTGCCCGCTGCCACACGCCACGATCAGCGCCAGCAATGGGACCGATCCCAGAAGCAACCCAGTCAGCCTAGCGTTTTGGCGAACCCACATGAGACCCCACATGACACGCAGTCTGCCAGCCGTCCCAGGCTCCAGCAATACATGCCGCGAACATTTCGGTACGTGAATCGATACCATATGTGAAGTACATGAGTACAGATGATGTGGCGGCAATTGGCAGGTGAATGGATCCGCGCGTTGCGGGGGCGCCGCTCTCAGCGAGCGGCAAGTCAACGCCTCGGGTTCGGGAGCAACATCTTCTACCGGTGGGAGCACGGGCAATGTGCGCCACCTAGCTCCACGGCGTTTTCCGTCGCGCAGGGATTGGGCGTCAGGGTCGACGAAGCGGTGTTCACCTTTTTGGGTCTCTCCCCGCGCACATCACGCAAGTGGGGGTCACTGACCACGCGCGACGGGGTGTGCCAACTGGTGGAACGCCTACGCGGCGACAGCTCCTACCTGCAGCTGGCCGAGCGCACTTCGTTCAATCGCTTCGCGGTATCCAGATGGTGCCGAGGACTCTCGGAACCCAGCTTGCCGGAGTTGTTCGAGTTCATCGAGGCCACGACGCATCGCCTGCTGGACTTCGTGGCAGTGTTCGTCGATCCGTCGAAGCTACCGTCAATCGCCGAGCAGTGGCAGACGCACTTGGCGCTCCGCAACGCAGCTTACGACATGCCATGGTCTCACGCCGTGCTACGCGTGTTGGAACTGCGTCAGTATGCCGAATTGCCGAAGCATCAGCCGGGCTGGATTGCAGACAGGATCGGCTTGTCACTCGAGGAAGAGGAGTCGTGCCTCGACATCCTCCGACGCTCGAACCAAGTCGAATGGCGCCACGAACGTTGGGTCGTGAGTGAACGAGGCACAATCGACACCGGTCAGGATCCGGCGCGCGCCAGACAGCTCCGACGTTTCTGGCTGGGGGAAGCCCTGCGTCGCTTCGATGATGGAGCCAAAGGAGCGTTCGGCTACAACCTCTTCACCATTTCGAAAACGGACTACGAGCGACTGAAGGCACTGTACCTGAACTACTTCGAGTCCATGCGTCACTTGGTATCAACGTCGTCGCCCGGCGAGAAACTCGTTTTGTTTTGCGGTCAGTTGGTGGAACTCGACGAGTGGCGGTCCGAAAGGCTCACCAAGACTCGAGCGGGCTAGGAGATTTCCCGAGCATCCGGCTGCCGTAGAGGCGGCGCGCCAGGCGTCGACGGCAACACGTCTGCAAGCGCCGCAAGGTCGAACCCCGCGCACCGCCTACCGCGCCTGGATGTCGATGCTGATCAGCTCCGGGCATTGCTCGGCAGCGACGGTGCAGGCGTCCGAATTGGTCGTGGCCTCGACCGTGAGGGATGCCGAGTCGACGTTCGACGCGCAGTTGCAGACGAAGTTGTCGCCGTCCGGTATGCAGGCCACTTCCATTTCGTCGAGGATGGAGACGGTCGCGCCGTTGACGATCGCGTCCCGGCCGCAGGTTATGGCCGCACCGCATCCTCCCTCGTCGCTCAGTTGCGAACTCACCTCGCAGCGGAGCTCGCCTTCTGGTGAGATCGCGTCGGGGCTGGTGCACACGGCCAGCGCCTCTTCACACGCCGTCGACTCGGAAGCCAAGGCCATGCGAAGCTGCAACAGACGTGTGCCACCTCGACAGCTACAAGTCGCTTCGCCATCGCTGAACGAGCAGTTGGCCACTTCCAGCTCGGTCAACTCGACGACAGCACCCTCCGCGGGCTCCGCGCTCTGTATGCATTCCTTCTGAATCTCGCAGGAGGACGCAGCCGACTCGTTGCTGATGATGGTACAGGTGGGCTCAGGGAGATCGACGGCGGGGTTGTCCGAACACGGCTGGAAGTCGAGACACGCCGTGGACAACGGAACCCCGTTCAATTGGTAAAGCTTGTAGGCATCCGGACTGCTGCACTGGCAAGTCAGTTCATCGCTGGACTGCAGCTCGTCAACCGAGTCGGTATACGTACAGGTGACGGCACGCCCAGAAAAGCGAACGGCGCTCACACCGTCGGCGACGGGTGCGACAACGGAGCAATCCTCGCTCTGAGTGCACTGGTAGTCGGTGACGCGCAAGATCGGCTCCGAACACATCGGCTCACCCGCGAACTCGACCTCGAGGCCCCGATCGCAGATCTCCCCGACTTCATAGCAGGCGTCATTCTCATCGACTCCGGTCAACTCGAAGTCGCGTCTGCCAAGTGGGTTTATGCAGGTGCAGAGCCAACTACCGTTGCCCTGGTCACTGCAGCCCTTGGACGACGGGTTTCCGCTACAAGACTCGTCCAGCAGACAAAAACCGTCGGACGTGCTCAGATCGCTGCGTTCACACACGTTGCGCCCGGGAAGCGGGGTGACGTCGGCTGGTGGTTCGTCGTCGGTGGACGCGACCTCATCGTCTACTACCGGGTCATCGTCGGCAACAGGCACATCATCGGCAACCTCGTCGTTTGCGGTCGAATCATCGACGACAGGCTCATCGTCGGAAACCTCGTCGGCAACACGGCCACCGTCGGGCTCGTCGCCGCTGGCGATGGTGTCGTCCACCGTGTCAGCCGGTGCATCATCCGTCGGCTCGTCACTGTCTTGGGTGTCAGTGGCTCCTGCGTCGTCATCAGCGGAGCTCACCTCGTCGTCGCTCTGCGCGGGTCCGCGGGGAGAGCCCGCGTCCTCCTGGGACGTGAATGTCGTGCGCGGCGTGGTACCCACGGCGCTGTCGTCCGAAGCCCCCCCGCACGCGGCGAGAGCCATACCGAGCACGCCGAGAAGTCCCAGTGTCGTCCTTTGCATAGCTGCTCGTTCTCGTGTCACTTCGATCGGTCCAGTTCGAGAGAGCCTCGCAGCGCAGGCTGCGTCCAGGGGGCGGGGGCGTCTGGCATTGGGTGATTCTCTGTGCTGTAAAGGAGGCCCGAAAGCCGTGCCCTGCTACGGCAAGACGGCTAGCGGGACGTCCAAGTCGATCGACTGGTTCGACCGCTCGCCAAAGTATGGAACGACCTGAACCATGTACGAAATCTTTATCCGACCCAAGACCCTGTTCGCCGTCCTGGGCCGCATCCGAAAAGTGATTCCTTTCCGCATCATCGCTCAGCGTTTCGACAAAGACGGGGGCATTCTCGGATTCGAGGAAATCGAGGAGGGCGGTGATGGTTTCACCTACCCCAGCGAAAACCCACCCTCGTTGCTCTACGTGTCAGCTGAGGCGATCCCCAAGGCGCCGGACGATTGGGCATTCCTGGATCGGGAGGAAACGCGCCTCATCGAGATCGAGGGTGGCAAGCCAGTCGGAAAGGCGTTGGGCATGGCAACGCTCCGAAAGTTCGCGAAGAAATCCGAAGTGGGAACCCTTTTCAAGAAGCTGACCCAAGCTCTGAACGAAATTTCCGATCCGGGAGTGCTGCTTGATGGCCACCCATATCCCAAAATACGTGTTGAAAGAGGAATGACAGGATTCCGCCTCTACCTCGATGCGGAGTCAAAGGTCGCGGAAGCCGTCAGGTCTTGAAGGGGCCAGATTCACGGCCGTCTTCCGGTCGCGAGAGTCCGAAGACCACCAACGCCCCCAGCTGCGAGACACGACCGGACGTCACCCCTCGCGGACGGTGGGAAAACACTACCGAGTGTTTGCGTTCAATCGCTGTCTTCGGGCGGGGAGTCCCAGTCGGCGAAGTCCTCACCCTTGACGGCGGATAGGATGTCGATGGCGGCGGCTGCGCCATCCCCGGCGCTGATGATGGCCTGGCTTCGTCCGGGTCGCGCGAGTCGGCCCACGGCGTAGACGCCATCGATGCTGGTGCGGCCGTTCTTGTCCGTCACGATACCGCGCTGCTCGTCGAATTCGAGCCCGAGCTGCTTGGCCAAGCGGGGTGACTTGCCTTCCGACAAGATCAGAGACTTGCACGACTGACTCTTGCCGCCGTCGAGCGTCACCTCGAACCCACCCGCCGACTGCTTGACGGACTCCACGCGAGCATCGACGATTTCAGCGCCGAGCTTGGCGACCTGCTCACGTGCTCGCTTCTGAAACTCCGACCCGTGGATCTCTTCGATCCCGAGATAGTTCTTCAGCAGCGCCCAGTGCATCGCCGTCTTGTCCTGCCCGTAGACGACGACCTTCAAGCCGTTCTTCGCCAAGAATAGCGCTGCGCTCAGTCCACCGGGCCCATCTCCAATTACCACGACGTCCATAGATTCTCCTCCAAGGCCCAGACCTAGCGCCGCAAGCAGCCGATGTAAACTCCGAGTTACCGCGCGCTGCAGGCGCGGCAGTAGGTTCCGATGCCGCTACAGATGTTCGTTGAAGAAGCTGTGGATCTCCTCGTTGGCGAAACACGTCCACAAATCCGGGTCCCGGGTCGGCGTGTCGTGCTGGCAGAAGCGAAACGCAGCCACACAGCCCGAGTAATCGACGCACTCGAAGTTGGTCGCCGAGGGACCGCAATATCCGCTGCTCGTCGGTGTCCTCTCGGCACCACACTCGTTGACCGTCGACAGCGCGCTCGCGATCTTGGCCCCATCGATATCGTCCCACGTGGCGCCTCCACGCCATTCGGACTCCGAATGTATCAACAACGTGGGGACCGGCGTGGTCACATAGCGCCAGGGTGCTGCACCATGGAGAGCGATTGCGTGAAAGGTGTTGGGATATTGGCGCAATACCGAGACGAGGTACGTATTGCCCGAACCGTGCCCGACTCCGAATACTCGGCTGTCGTCGAAACAATAGTTGTCTCGGAGCAGCGCGTAGAGTTCCCCGAAGACTTCGATGCGCGCCTGTTCCCACGTGCGTAGCGAGTTCTCGGCACGCGCCAACACGAATACGTAGTCTTGACCCAACTGGGGGATGGTGATGATACCTCCGGCTGTCGTGGGTAGGCCGATGACCAACGGTAGCGGGCGCATGCCGTCGTAGCTTGCCGGGAACTGAAATTCGGCGACGAAGTCAGCCGTTGCGGCGCGTTCGTCGGGTTCGTCGTTCGCGAGTGAACAGCCGGCGCTGGGGGAAGGCTCACGCAACGGTGGCGGTGTGCTAGCGTCCGACGTTGGGATCGCTAGCTCACTGCCGGCGTCCCCAGGATCTCCTGGGGTGGCAGGCTCTGGGGTGGTTCCTACGCTCGCGTCGCCAGTTGCCGCGAGGGGCGTCATGGGCGCGGGCTCTGTGTCGACCGTGCTGGCGCTCGGCGTGGTCGGCCCTGCGGAGGGCTCGGCGGGAAATGGCACGAGACTCGTACCCGACGACGCGTCTAGCTCGGCAGTTGGCGGAGAGGGCGGCGCCGGCGATCCCATGTTCCCCCGGACCCCACCGTCGAGCTCGGTATTCGGAGTCCCTCCTCCCCTGTCCTCGCTGTGCACGCTCCGCTCCGAGTCCGACTCGGCGCTGGAACCGCAATGAAGACAGACGACCAGTGCGGTGGACTGTAACCACTCGGTATGGCGTCTGCGCATTGAGGTAGGATTCCCAGTTGGCGCAGAAGCGTGTTCACATTCACGCCCCACTACGTGCAAATTGCGCAACGGTTGTCAGATGACCGCCGTTGCGGAATAGAACAAGGCGCCCTGGGACGAATACGGCGAAGGCACGCCGCTCCACCTCCACCTCGTGCAGTAGATCGCCCCGAATCGGGCCCTGCTCGAAGGCTACGAACCCGAAGAAGACCATGAGGATGTCGGCTCCGCGCGCCTCGCGTACCTGTGCGGAAAGAGCGTGATCCCCAAGCAGCAACTGCACTTGGCCTATTTCGCGGGTGGATCCACGCAACCCTGCTGGGCAAGGCCCTGGACGGAACGCCGCCCACGGGCCCTTTCGCCGAATTGGCCCGCCAGATCCCGCGTTCCGAGCGATCCTGGCCGCCGCCAAGGCGCTCGCGAAGAAACGGTGATCCGGCCAGGACGCGCGCGGTCCTGCCGCGCTCCCCGGATGCCCTACGGCATCCTGTCGCCCGTCGAGCTTTCGGTGGGTGTGCAATTATACTGGGATACGCCGGTTCGAAGGAGAATCCTGTACCGCCGGAGAGCACGATGTCATATTCCCGGCCCTAGCGACCATTGGCATGAACTCACCCAGCTTCCCAGCGCTTCATGACCACCGCTGAAGCCTCCCGGAACCCCTTTCCAACGTTCTACGACCATCGCTGAAACCTGGTTTCTCTGCCAGTCACAACTTGAAGCACTGTTCACATACTACCTGCCGCGCTGTTTCAAAGATGGTTCCGTATCTTCATTGACCTTCATCGCCCCCACTACGAAAGTGTGTCCTTCTATGAAACGACTGTTTGTAAAAATTATTGGAATCGCATCCCTTGTTGTCTCCTTCGCAAACCTTGCATACGGCGCCACAGCTTTCCATGATGATCTAGATTCGTTCGACACCACACGGTGGCATGCAGCCGATGGGTGGGGGAATGGTCGCCCATTCGGCGCATATTGGGATGATCTCCAAGTTACTTTCGGCAACGGCGAAATGTCCCTCACCTGCGAGGAAGGATCGTTCAGAAAGTACAAGTACGTAAGCGGCGAATACAGAACGAATGAATTCTACCACTACGGGCTGTATGAAGTGCGAATGAAGCCGGGCAAAGGAAGCGGTTTCATGTCAGGCAGTCTATTCACATACACAGGCCCGACTGATGGCAACCCCTGGGATGAGATCGATATCGAGTTCCTCGGTAAAGATACGGAGATTCTTTCGGTCAACTACTTCACGGACGGGGTCGGGGGGCACGAGTATGAATACCACTTGGGCTTCGACGCCTCCTTGGAATACCACACATATGCTTTCGAATGGCTGCCGGACAGCATCACATGGTTCGTAGATGGCGTAGCCATACACACCGCCACCCAGGATATCCCGAGCAACCCGAGTAGAATCATGGCCAACGTCTGGGTCCATGATGGCTCGGTAACAGGCTGGCTCGGCCCCATCGATCCAACGGCAGTTCCCGTAACGGCGTCTTACGATTGGATACGGTTCACGCCTGCCGGAGAAGTAGATACAACCCCACCGGAAGCACCTACGAGCCTAGTAGCAAACTCAGTGAGCGGCTCACAAATTGACTTGTCGTGGGGCGCGAGTGGTGAGCCGGACTTCGACCACTACAACGTCTATAGAGAAGGCGTGAAAGTCGCAGAGTCGACGGAGAGCTCATTCAGCGACACAGGATTGTCGCCCAGCACTGCATACACCTATACGGTTACGGCCGTAGATACAGCTGCTAACGAAAGTCCGAACTCCAACGAAGCAAGCGCGACGACCCAGGAAGGTAGCGGAGACACAACTCCCCCCGCTGCGCCCGTAGGACTAGCTGCATCCGTCCTGAGTGATTCGGAGATCGTCCTCACATGGGATGCCAACCAGGAACCAGACACTGCGAAGTACGGGATATACCGGAGCACCGTCGCAGGCGGCGGATATCAATTCGTTGGTGAAACGCAGGAGCTTGTGTTCGTGGACACCGGACTAGCAGCAAGCACGACCTACTATTACGTGATCACTGCGATAGACACCTCGGGCAATGAAGGTCCGTATTCGGAGGAAGCGAGCACCACAACCGACTCAAACGGGATGGACGCAACACCTCCGAGCACACCAGTCGGTCTATCCGTGTCGGCGAGGGGCCCTGGGAAGGCAAGCCTCAATTGGGACGACAACACTGAGCCCGACATGAACCACTACAACGTATACCGCAGCGAGACGTCAGGAAGCGGATATCTATTGATCGGAACCGCCCCCGGCACCATAGGCGACAGTTGGTATCAGGATTCAACGGGGATCTCTGGAGTCACCTACTATTGGGTAGTCACCGCTGTCGACACTTCGGGCAATGAGAGCCCGTACTCCAACGAATCGAGCGCGACCGTAAAGTAGCGGCATTCCAGGTCCGCCAAGACAGCGAGCGGCAGAAACTGTTCGCCGGGCGGCGGCGCAGACGGTAGCGCCCGCGCTGGTCCCCTCACCGCAGCGCACGAAAGCGCGGCGGTCTGGGGGCAGCGCGTGCCCCCAGCGTGGTTTCGTCGAGGGCACGTTCGGGGCCGCGTACTCACGGAGAAGCGAGGTGTGTGCGTCGCGCCAGAGGTTGCGATTGACGTGCAGGGACCTACGTGCACGGTATGTTTCAGTATCGGATTGCAAGGGGAGCGCTCGCTGCGGCCTTCGCTCATTTTACGAACATGGGCGTGGCGCACGCCGAGTCGAGCTCCACGAGCTCCGCCACGTCTAGCCCAATCGGGCAGCCCCAATCGAGCCTGCAGCTTCGCGCGCATGCTGAGCTCGGGTTCGTCGCACCGGTTTCGCACACAATCCAGTTTTCGAAGAACGGATCGAAGATCGACTATGTCGACGAGGGCGGGCAGGATGTCCTGTTCCCCTTCGGCAGGCTAGCGATGACGCTGAATTGGTCAGATCGCCATTCGCTCGACTTGCTGTACCAACCGTTGCTGATCGAAAGTCGGGCGACCGCCGAACGGGACCTGAGGGTCGATGACGAGGTCTTCGCCGAGGGAACACCGATGCTGTTTCGCTACAGCTTTCCGTTCTGGAGGATGAGCTATACCTACTCCGTCGTTCAGTCCAGCTGCTGGCGAGTCGGACTTGGTGGGGGCCTGCAGATCCGCAACGCGACCATAGAGTTCCAATCGCTGGATGGAGAGCAGTTTCGATCCAATCGTGACGTCGGACCGGTTCCGTTGCTGCGTCTATTCGTCAAGCGAGCGTTTGGAGACGCCGCCTACCTCGAAGGAGAGGTTGACGGTTTCTACGCGCCCATCAAGTACATCAACGGAGGAAGCAGCGACGTCGTCGGTGCGATCTGGGATGCCAGTTTGCGCGCTGGGCTCAACCTTCGTTACGACACTGAAGCCTTCGTGAATCTCCGCTATCTGGGCGGCGGAGCGGAAGGCACGGGTGATGACGAGGGACCCGGTGACGGATACACCAGCAACTGGTTGCACTTGGTGGCGTTGACACTAGGGGCTCGAGCCCAACTGCTGTGAGTCGCGTGCGCGTGCGGCGCCTTCTGGTCAGAGCAAACGCCGCTGCTGAGATCGAACCGGGCGCGCCAGGCGGTGGCGTGGAACTTGCTGTACGCTAGCTCGTGACCACTCTGCACACGATGGAAACCCCAACCACGGACGTCGAACTCGAAGCGCAGCGCGTGCAACGCGAGCGCCTCGTCGTCTATGTTACACCGTATTGTGGCTATTGTCGTCGAGCCCTAGCCTTGCTCGAGCGACAGCAGCTGAGCGCGTGCGTCGTGGACGTGTCCGGTAACTGGGCGTTGCGGGAGTGGTTGCAAGATGTTTCAGGGCAACGCACGGTTCCTCAGGTGTTCGTTGGTGGGCGGTCCATCGGCGGTTACGTCGAGTTGCGCGCTCTCGAGCTCAGTGGCGCTCTGCGCACGTAGCCGCTCAATCGATGGCGAACGCCCCACCCACGGTCGCGCCCAGCACCAAGCCCGACGCGAGAGTCGTGCCTTCACGGTCCTCGTTGGAAAGTGACAGCCACGACCAGCCCACTCGCACCATGCCGGTGAGCGCAAAGGCAGGGTCTAGCCACCACTCGTAACCAGCATCCAGACTAGCTTCCGCACCCCAATCCCGCGCCACGTCGGTGCGGTCACCAGCACCGCCACGAGACACCCGGCGCTCGCTCAACATCAGCATCGCGACGCGCGGGCCAAACACCACTCCGCTGCCGGTGGGCGCATACAGGCCACGTAGGCCCACAGTCATGAGCTGGGCGGCATCCCGTTGCACCGAGCCGTCGTCTGCAGCGAACTCATCCAACATGGTGACACTGCGGTCGCCGACCTGTACGCCGTAACCAGCCGTCGCACCGAGGGAGAGTGAGTGGGCGACGAGGCTTGCCACCGACAACTCTCCACCGACGAACGTGTGGGTGGCGCAGTCGGTGATCTCACGCCGGCGCCGACAGAAATCGGCGCCGTAAGCCTCTGGGGTGATACCGAGTCCGATGGTAGTCCTCGGGGCGCCCGCCAAGTTCCCCTGCCCAACGGACGCGCCATTGACGGACTGGCTGGTGTCCACAGCTTTCTCCGCGTTCGCCGAGGCGCTGTTCATCGAGACGACCAACAGACACAGCACCGCCAGCGCTACCCGTTGACGAGCGCCTGCGGAAGATGTGATCGCGCCATCCGAGCTATCGTGTCCCATTCGTCGAGGCTGCTCCAGAATCCGTGACCGTGCCAACCCCAATCCGGCTTGGGCGGTAGAAAGTGAACTGGCGTGGTCCACTGGCTGTGCCACCGAGACAAGATCAATCAGCGCTAGTGGCACTTTCCCGCCTCTCCAGATCCGCGGCGCCACCTCGACGCGATCAGCGACGCGACCGGCGATCTCGGTCGTTTCTGCACGGGTTGGCGTCGGCAGACCGTGGAAGGTGAGCGGTTTGTCGTAGCTGACGGTCCGCCAGGGAGCGGCGCTCCGCGCGCTTGGACGCCCAGGATGTGTTATGACCCTGCGAGCGAGGCATGTCTGCGGACGAACAACAACGCGACGCGAAGCTGGTCGGGGCAATGGCGCGAGGCGATCGGGCTGCGCTGGCCGCGCTGTACGAGCGCCACGCCCCACGTCTGCTGGCACTTCTGCGTCACCTCATGGGCCAGGGAGCAGAAGCACAAGACGTCTTGCACGATGTGTTTCTGGAGGCCTGGCGCCGCGCCGCCGACTACTCAGAGGAGCGCGGCACGGTGTCCGTTTGGCTCAGCCTGCGGGCCCGGAGCAGAGCGCTCGACCGCCTCCGCTCCGCGCACCAAACGCGAACACGTGGCTTCAGTGAGGCGCTCCTGCAGCAGCTGAGCGATCCGCAGGCGGATCCCACTCGTAGTACCGATTATGGTAAGCTCGCCCACGTGCTCGGAGCTTTGGCCCGCGAGGAGCAGGAAGTGATCGTACTCGGCTATTTCGGCGGGCTCTCCAGCTCGGAAATCGCGGAGCGGCTACAGATCCCCACCGGGACTGTAAAGAGCCGCACGCGAAGCGCGCTCCACAAGCTGCGAGCCACGTTGACGGAGGAAAAGACGTGAGCAGCGCCCCGGAACACGACCTGCCCACATTCGTACGTGAGGCCATGGACGAGCGGGACGACGAGGTCCGCGAAGTCCAACGCGCCCTCGGATTGCACGAGTTGCTTTCGCCGGCCAGTGTCGGATCGAGCGCTGACCGTTTGATGGCGAGCGTTGAGGAGTTACCGCTGCGCTACGCTCCGTTCTATTCACGCATTGCGCAGCTTTGGGACCTGGATGAAGAACGGGTCGTGGGGGTGCTGACCGCGGCCCGCGACGAATCGGCCTGGCGCAAACCGGGTTTGCCTGGTCTGCGAGTCGTGGACGTTGAAGGTGGGCCCAGGACGGCGGGAGCCGACGTTCACCTCGTGCGCTTTGCCAAGGGCATGACTTTCCCAGCGCATCGTCACCCGGGACCGGAAGCGCTCCTTGTCCTGGAAGGGTCGTACACAGACTCCAGTGGGCGTTTCGTAGGCCCCGGTGATCTGCACGAGATGGAACCCGGCAGCCAACATTCGTTTCGGGTTGGCAAGGACGAGCCTTGCATTGCAGCTTCGGTTCAGGCCGGTCGCGAGTTCACGGGAACTCTGATGCGCCTGCTGGTCAAGTTCTTCGGATAATCCCGGTGCGTCCAGGACTCGACGCACCCATGCGGCTCGAAGTCGAACTGTTCAGTTGACCTCGAGCCGCACGCCTTTCCGTACCGGGCAGCCGCTAGGCGGCGCCATTGGTTACTGCTCAGCCGCTAGGCGGCGCCCATTGGTACTGCTCTCGCACCCGGATCCCTCGCGAACCGAGGTTCGTTGCACTGATCTGAGCACGGTAATCTCGATAGCGGTACTCGTACGCTGCTCGGCGGTACGCCTGCGAAAGATATTGCGGCGAAAGGCGACCTCGAACTGCCGTTGCTGGGCCTACTTCGTCGGTGAGTTCAGCGCCGACCTTTCTCAGGTGGCTCACTGCGTCCGCGCCGCAGCTCTGCGCTCGAAATAGGTCGACCGCGACGAGTCGCGCCTGCGCGTCGAATTGCAGATGCATGTCCTCGATACGCAATTCATCGAGCGCTTCGAGCAACCGACAGCTCATGACCGATCCTTTACGCTCGTCGCTACACTGTGCTCCGACGCGCATCGCCCAGTTCTCGACGTCCGCCCGCGTGGTCTGACCTAGCACAAACCCAGCGGCGGGATGGGACGATGCTGCAGCCTGGGCCGCCTGCCGCTTCAGCACGTCGATTCGGAAAGCCTCTGCCTTCACAGGATCGCCGCCGTCCAGATCAACGGGACACCCGGCACTCTTTGCCATCCAGTGAAGCAATGGTCGCCCTACGTCGGTGTGCGCCACCAGCATGAGCCCGCAAAAGAACATGGCTCCCCCGCCGAGGCAACCAAGTACCCACCTGACGGCGCGGCGTGTGTTTCTCATGCCGCTCAAGGCGCCGCTCCCGCGTCATCGGTACCGCCATCAGACGATGGCGCACCACCATCCGGTTCTTCGTCGGACAGCATGCATTGCATGTCGCTCGGCTCGGCGCCTTCAGACTCGACGATGTCTTCTTCCATGCCGAGTAAAGCTGGAGCAGCCGCAGCTATGTCTTCGTCCTCAACACCGGCCTCCATCAATCCCGCAACGACGTCCTCTATCAGAGCATCGAAATCACCCGTGGAGATCGAGAGCCCGAGATGTGCCTCTTTCATGCTTCGACACGGCAAGCCGTTCGATGCCTCGGCCCCGTCGTACGCAATTCCATCGCATCCGAAGAGCTCCTGAACCTGAATGGTCAAGCACTCGTTGACGCGGACGAAGGCGTCTTCCGTGAGCGACGTGAAGAAGGTGTTGATGCGGCAGTCTCCTGCAATCGCACCAATGACGTTGTTCTGAACGACGGAAGCAACGTTGTCGGCGCCTCCGTACTTGGCGCATAAGCTCTCATCTGGCGATGGCTCGCCCGTGTCCGTCTCTGACGTATCCGTGGTTTCGATCATATCCGATTCGGCCATCATGTCCGTGTCGGCGGGTTCGTCCGTTTCGACGTCGACGTCAGTCATCTCGGACATGTCCGTCTCTGCGTCGTCGCTCTGCATCCCGTGGTCCGTTGCTTCGGTTTATTCTTCCGTCATCGACGTGTCAGTATCGGTCACGCTCGACTCAGGCTCATCATCGTCTGCGCACGCAGCGACCCCCAAGACCAGGACGCTAGCCATTACCTTCCAAAGCTGGTGTCCGTGACGCGCTACCCCCAATGATGTTCGTTTCATGACTTCTCCAATCCTTAAGTCGAACTCGTGCTCGAGTTCTGGTTGAGACTGAAGTACGAGCTAGACGCGTCGATGGATCAGTTTGTCTGGCGAGTTGATCGAGTTCGCTCCAATTCAGGGATCCACGCAGGGGTCATCACCCGCCGCATGGGCACAATGAAAGTTGGGACTCACCGTGGCGGCTCCCAAGTGGTACAGTCTACACTGCAGCGAGTTACCTTCGATGATTGAAGTGTCGTAGCCGCCGGTGTCTGGCACTTCGAGGCATTGCGCCATGCAATCCTCCTCGAGAGATCCCGCACACAGGCCACCCATCAACCCACAGTAACCTTCGCAATTGGTGCCGCACACACCATCGCCACCCGGACCTGCAGCGGGGCATTCGAAACCTCGTTCACCCGGGAACTGAAGTGCGAACTGCGCGTGCGTTGCACGACAGGCGCGCGAGTTACCCGTAGCGTCGCCGGGCTCCCCCTCCGGGAACTGCTGACACTGTCGCACGCAGGAAAAGACCGAGTCGAACACAGCGTAGTTCGAATCTTCGGACGACGGGCACGCCTCGAGGACGATCTCGCAGTATCGCTCGCAAGACGGTACCTCGTCGGGATCGAACGGCTCCGATTCGCTGTCGGAATCAACGTCGCCGCCATCTTCGCTGGCGGACCCTGCGTCGGTGGGCGCGTCGGTAGCTGTCGCGATGGAAGGCTCCATCGTCGACACAACGGACGCGTCACTGCGATGGCCACCGTCACTCGACTGCAGCTCCGAATCCGACTCCCGGTTGGATTCGTCGAGCTCCGCACGTTCGAAGCCGAGCACGTCCGCACACCCAATGGTCGCCCAGCCAGCGACGAGCACCGACGTGCCGAACCGCACTGCAGCCGCGTACTTCAAAACGAACCCGTCAACCATACTGCTCCCAGGGGCGAGACGCTCACCTGAACCTCTTCCTGTGTGGTTTCTCCCCATCCAGTGATGAACAAGACAGCGGACGTGCTCAGGAGCACGACGCCCCCGGCAGTGAGGACTGTGGCGTAGTCGGCTTGTCGAAATGCATCATCGCGCAGTTCGACACCACGTTCCGAACATCGTGTCTCCGTACGACAGGCCTCCTCCGATCGCTGATAGGTGCGATGGGCGAGAAGCGCCGCGACTCCGCCCGCTCCCAGCGCCAGCGCGCCGGCCCCTCCAGTGACGTACGCCCACGTGTGCGACGTCTCGGAAGATTCCGTCTCGACGCCTGCCTTCAGTGTCGCAGCGGCATCTGGCGCCACCGCGGGACGCGCCTTTGCCACGACGGGCTCCAGCGTTGGGATGGTGATCTTGAGCGACCGCCCGTCGACGTCCGCGTCGAACGTGCTCTGCCAGGACTGATGATCGTCGGCATCGACGCGAACGACGTGCGCACCGGGGTCGATCGGAAATGTCAGCGCCCAGGCCGCCGGATCCACTTGCACGCCGTCTAGAATGACGGCGTAACCAGGCAACTGGCCATCCGCGCGAGATTCGAACTCGAATTCGGCTCGGATGAGGCGCGTCTCCAGCGCCGTTGCCCGAACGCGCGCAATCTCTTCCCTATCATCGTCGCGCAAGCGGCGAGCCCACGCCTCCACTTCTTGGAAGAGAAGCCATGCACTCGCTGTCTTTCCTAGCGTGTCGTAGCAGTGTGCGAGAGTGAGCGCGGTTCCAAGTGCAGGGTCCAGTGACCGGCTCGTTTCCAGGAGTGCGCAGGCCTTCGCCACTTCCCCACGACGCAGCGCACTCTTTCCTTCCTCGAATGCTGCTTCCGCCATGGCCGCATCCGTCGAACCGTTCACCTGGCCACGACCTAAACTGACATACGTCAAGGGTAGAGCGAGTGCGAACAGCGCGATGACCCTGGGTGCCGCAGTTCGGAGACGCGTCAATGTCGCCCCCCGAAGGTGTCGATGTCCCACGCAGCTGCCTTGGCATCGGCAGACACGGGAGCGGCGCCAGACGGGTCTGCCGATGCAGGCGAGTTCGTCGCCGTCGAACGGCGCGGTTTGAGTTTCCCGTGTGTCGTGTTGGGCGAACTCGGCGATGGTGTCGCCACTTCTTCCAGCTCGGCGACCTCGGTGGCTTCAGCCGCCGGGGCGGGCTCGGTGGGTTCCGCGGGCTCGGCGGCTTCCGCCGGCTCGTTGGAGTGCTCCAGCTGGGCGCGCTGGCTCGCGTCAGCACGTGTCGGCGGCGCGGCGGCGACTCGAACTCGCTCCACGAGCGAAGAGGTGCTCGATTCCTGATCGACGTTTGGGGCTCGTGCGGCCTCGTTCGGCGCCGTCAGGCTTGTCGATAGCGCATATGCCGTGACGCACCCAGCGACGAGACACGCGGCAGCCACAGCCTTCCCGAGCGGCCATCGTCGTTGCGGTGAGCCGACGGTGGCGCGACCCAGCGGCGAGTCTACGACCCGCGAATACTCCGCTTGTCGACGCGCCCGCAGATGCGAGGAACGCTGCAATCTCGAAGACCGATCCACCGACGATCTACCGCCGTGAGGGGCAATACCCATCAACGCGTCGAAGACCTGACCAGCATCCGCAAATCGGCGGTCGCGATCGCGCTCGAGACAGCCCAGCACAACGGCGTCAAACTCAGGCGGCAGCTCCGGCACGAGCGCGCTCGGCGCGATCACCTCGTCGTGCAACACCTTCTTGAACAATTCAGGCAGTTGCGTCGCTGGGAACGGAACGCTCCCCGTGGCGGCCTCGTACAACACGACCCCCAGCGCCCACACGTCGGCTCGCGCATCCACGGAATCGCTACTCATGATCTGTTCCGGCGACATGTACTGCGGCGAACCCATCGTCATCGCGGGGTCCGTCAGCTTCAGGCCACCGGTGTCCAGGCGCTTCGACAACCCAAAGTCCACCACCTTGACCAAAGGAGCGCCGTCTCCGCGGTTCTCGAGCAGCAGGTTGTCAGGCTTGACGTCGCGGTGGACGACCTTCTTTGAATGTGCAGCTGACAACCCGAGCGCCGCTTGCCCCACCAGATCGATCACCTCGTCGAGCGGGAGTCTGCCCCGGGCATCCAGCCTATCCTGCAAGCTCTCTCCCTCGACGTACTCCATCACCAAAAAAGGAGACCCGCTGGGAAGCTGCCCGACATCCAACACCTGTACGGCGTGCTCACTTCGAACGCGCACCGCCGAGCGCGCCTCTTCCACGAGACGCTGCGCCACTTCCGACGAACCAGCGTGCTGCCAGAGCACGACTTTGAGCGCGACCCGCACGTCGAGATCCAGATGGCGGGCTTCGTACACGACCCCCATGCCGCCACGGCCCAGTTCCCGAACGATACGGTACTTGCCCGCAACGAGTTGATCTCGCAGAAGTTCGCCAGGGGTCATGGGAGCACGCTCGGCCGTTTGCACCCCGGGGGTACGACGCAGCCGGGCGGCTGGATCACGACCGAGCAACTTTTCGCTAGGCCCAGTGGCCACTTCAGCGGCTCAGACCTCAGCTACGACACACGCGCGCGCCGAACGAACTACACGCGTGCGACCGAGTCGCGACTCAGGGCAGCGTGTATTGTTTGAGGACCGGCCAAGCGATGTTCGCCTTGCCGTAGTCGTGGCCGCCGCCCTGAGTGGTGCAAAGCGTCACTTGGGTGCCCGCCGCGCACTCGGAATAGGTCTTGCAGTTGTCACCGTCAGGGGCCGAGGGCGCGCCGGGGCACTCGTTGAGCTCGCCCCACTTCTCGAAGGTCGCCTCCGCACCGAGGAAGGTCACAGGCATACCGGCCACTACCGACGAGGGGCCGCCATTGTAGGAAACGACAGAGTCGCCCGTGCTGCGGAACGAGACCACCGTGATCGGGCGCTCGGGGTTGCACGTGCCGATGTTCTCATCGAGAAGATCGAAGGCTGCCGGAGAGACGGCGGCGAACAAGTCCGCTGCGTGGCAAGCGACGTAGTGCGACATGCCGCCGCCCATCGAGAAGCCGACAGCGTAGATCCGCTTCGGATCGATGCACGCGGACTCCTGAACGTTCTGTACGAGGGCGCGCGCGAACTCGACGTCATCGGTGTTCGCAACGCAGCATGGGCCGACGTTCCAAGCGCCACCCGAGGGGCCACTGAGCCCGGACGGGAAAGCCATGATGACGCCTTCGGGATCCGTCACGGCCGGGTACGGCGAAGCATTGCGCTCCGCCGGACCGCTGCCCCCGAGTGGGTGAAAATCAACGATGAGCGGCACGGGTTCGCTGCCGTCGTAGGCTTGGGGCACGTGCAGCACGAACGATCGCTGGGCGCCGCCGACCTGGAGATTCACGGTCGTATCACCGGCTGGAAGGGCTTGTGCCGGGCATTCGACGTCGCTGCCGGAGTCCATGCCCGCGACCCCCATGTCACCGGCGGCCCCGCCTTGCGCTGTTCCGCCGCTACCATCACCGGCGGCCCCGCCTTGCGCTGTTCCGCCGCTACCGTCGTCGTTGCCGGTGCCCCCTTGACCACCGGTCGCTCCCCCGGTGTTGCTCGGTTCGGGTTCGGGCATGCCACCTTGCCCTCCCGAGTTCATGCCCGCGCCACCCATCGGCATCGTATCCGCTGGCATTGGTGTCGTGGGCCCGACGTTGGGTGTAGTGGGCTCCGCCGAAGGGTTCATCGGAAGCATCGACGTCGGACCGGGGGAGGTCGACGTCGGCGAAATGCTGGGGCCGGTCGCGCTCGGGCCAGGACTCGTGCCTCCGGGACTCGGTTGGCTGGTCGACGTCGTTGGCTCGACGGTCACTTGCGGGCTGGTCGTGTTTTCCGTGTCCCCGTCCGACGAGCAAGCTGCGACCAGGAACGGAACCCACACCCAACGACCACTTCGAGAATACTGCATGCTGTCGGTTCTTGTGCCACACGCCCCGCGTTTCGCGGAGGGACAGAATTGCCCCCCTTTTCAAAAAGTGCCACTTTCGGCATGAATCGGCCACATCTCGACGGACTCCACACCAGGGGGCTCGCCTGAGGTTCCAACTTTCTCGCATGGCCGCCGGTGAGTCACTACTCTGGCAACCATCGCCGAGCGCTCCGCCGTCCGCAGGACACCTCGTCCTCACCACCCCTCGGGCAGAGAGTTGGCCTCGCGGTTGAGCCACGACAGGACGGAGCCATCTCGTCGGATCGCACTGAAGACGAAATCGCCGCCCGCTATCTCCGTGAAGAGACCAGGTTGGTCGTAGAGCTCATCTCCCGACAGGGTAGCGCACTTCAATTCGCCACTCTGGGTCAGAGCGCACACCTCAGTGTCGATCATCGCCACCTTGCTGTAGCTCCCTTCCAATGGAGCGATGTACGTCGGCGCTTCGGAATTCGCGAACGTCGATACCAACTGCGCACAAGTCAGCTTGCCTTCCGAATTGACAGCGCAAACCGTTTGATAAGCAACCGCGATCGCGGCGTACTCACCCGTCCAAGTGAACAACGCGCCATGCCGATCATCGCAGACGACGTCGCCACTTTCCGACAGTGCGCAGCGCATCGTCGAACTCGTCGCCAACTGCACGACTCGTGCTACTCCGATATCCCCCGAGCGCGAGCAAGTCGCGCTCTGATCCTCATCTATTAGGCAATGATCCGGCCCCAAACCGACGTCGATATCCGTCACCCCCGGTGTCTCGTTGCCCAGCTCGTCCACAAAGGTACCGTCATCGAGCAACCAGACCACTTGTCCCCCACCGCCGGGGACCGGGAATACGACGTCCACGGGGCCGGGAGGCTCTTCGGGAGCCAGCACTCCGCCGCCCAGGCTCCAACAAAGAAATGAACCATCGGACTTCACTGCACACGAGGTTCCTTCTTGGTCCTCAACCCGGATGTCGACGGCGCAAACGAAGTCCTCCTCCCGCCATTTACCTTCGACGCACAACTCGCGGACGCCCGAGTCCGCCCCACACCGAACGGCTTGCTCTTCGCAGCTGAACGCGTCGCCGGCTGACTTCCCTCCCTCGCTCGCTCCGTCACCATCAGTGACACCGCCATCCATGACAGCGTCGAGGTCGCTGCTGTCAGCGCCGTCGGCTGAATTCGCGCCAGCGGACCCATCCTTCGCTTCGCTCTGCGTACTCTCCTCGTCACCTCGGGCAGTCACGTCGCCCGCGTCGAGGGCCCCGGGAGTCGGGCCATCACCGATAGTCGCCTTGTCCTGTTCCGGTGTCGACGCATCGGGTGCGGAGGCCGCCGACGTGTCCTTTTCGTCGTCCGTCCCCGCAGCGGCAGACGTGGCGCTCTCATCGGTGGTCGCACCGCACCCACAGAAGCACGTCTGGAGCAAGATGAACGAAGTGGAAGCGATCCAAGCCGCGCGACTGAGCATGCATCGGGCGTATCATGGAAGTTATCCCACCGCCCGTGGAACAGCTCACCGATTCAACTTCACCGCGTCGCCGTCTTCAGCGACGCTTGTGCGCAAGGGCGATCAGGGCGCCGACCGGCTGGTGCTGCTCGATGGGGTGTCGCAGCGGCAGTTCCTTGCGGATTTCGTAGTGATTGCGTCGCCCGTCGCGACTGCGCTCGATGTATCCAGCACGCTCGAGATCCGAAATGATACGCTGCACCGCACGCTCGGTAATGCCCACTGCTTCCGCTACGTCCCGCATGCGTGCCTCAGGCTCTCGAGCTAGACAGATGAGTACGTGGGAATGGTTGGTGAGAAACGTCCAGGCCGGTTCTTCATCGGGTCTTGCGTGCTTGTTGCGCACGTTGGAACCGAATTTCGGCCCGCGTTGTGACGAAGTGTCGTTTACCATTCAGGCTCCGGTCACGTGTTGGCTGGTGGTGTGCTGCAAGTCTTGCAGTGAACGCAGGGTGGGTTCACCAGTCCAGCTCAAGGTGAAGGTACGGCGGCGTCACGACCTGCTGGGCGTACGACGGGGCCATCAGGATTTCTTGGTAGCCAGTGGGAGACGTGTTGAAGACGAGCTCGCCGACGGCTATGCCACTTGCCCCGATGGCGGTTCCCCAGAACTGCACTCCGTTCTCGAGCACGAGGCGGGCGGATGTCCTGCGTCCACCTGAAGCCTGCGACTCGGCACGGGGAGATTGGACTTGCACGGTTTGACTCATGTATGACATACGATACGCGAAAACATTGTCGCCAGTCTATTGGCGCCAGTGACGGGTCTGACGAGCAAGCCGAATGGGATATAGACTGGAGCAGAAGTGGAAACTGAACACAGTAACTCACCCCTCGTCGGCGTCATCATGGGTAGCAAGAGTGATTGGGCGACGATGCGGCATGCCGTCGATCTGCTGACGAAGTTGGAAGTCCCTCACGAAGCCAAAGTCGTTTCTGCCCATCGCACTCCAGATCTGCTGTTCGAGTATGCCTCTACCGCAGCTGCCCGCGGGCTCCGCGTCATCATCGCTGGCGCCGGTGGAGCTGCCCACTTGCCGGGTATGGTAGCCGCCAAAACTTGGCTGCCCGTCCTCGGCGTTCCAGTGCAATCACGCGCGTTGCAAGGGTTGGATTCACTACTTTCCATCGTCCAGATGCCGAAGGGCATTGCGGTCGGGACCCTGGCCATTGGCGAGTCTGGAGCGCTCAACGCGGCGCTGCTGGCCTCGTCGATGCTGGCTACGACAGACGCAGGAGTGCGCGCGAACCTAGAGGCCTATCGAGCTGAGCAAACCCAAGCTGTGCTGGAGGATGGCCTATGACGCCACTCCTCCCCGGAGCGACGATTGGAGTGCTTGGTGGCGGCCAGCTCGCGCGCATGTTGGCGGTCGAAGCTCGTCGCATGGGATACCACGTCGGAGTGCTCGATCCCGATGAGCGCGGATCAGGAGCGCAGGTCTCTGACTTTTGTGTCGTTGGCGAGCTGGACGACGTGGACGCAGCCAAAGCGCTCGCGCGTCGTTGTGACGTGGTCACGCTGGATACCGAACACATCCCGGCTGCGCTGCTCGAAGAGCTGGAAGCGATCACGCCCGTACGACCTAGCGCCCGCGTTTTGGGCATCATTCAGGATCGCAACCGGCAACGCACTTTCCTGGCCGAGCACGACATCCCCCAGCCCGCCTTCGCGTACGTGACGGACGACACGAGTCTGAGAGCGGCCGCAACCGAAGTCGGCTTTCCAGCTGTGCTCAAGACCACACATTCCGGCTACGACGGCAAAGGTCAAGCCCGTGTAGAAAGTCTAGAGAGCTACGCGCACGCTTGGGAGCAACTGGGGCGGCAGAGCGTGATAGCTGAACAATTCATCGACTTCGAGCGCGAGGTGTCTGTGCTACTCGCCCGAGACCTCGATGGGAACGTCGTTCACTACCCATTGGTCGATAACGAACACCAACAGCACGTCTTGCGGCGCTCGGTTGCTCCAGCCAACGTCAGTGACGATGTCTCGACTCAGGCTCGCAGGCTCGGCGAGAAGATTGCGCGCCACTTGAACTATTGCGGCCTGATGGCGGTGGAGTTCTTCTTGACTCGAGACCACAGGTTGTTGGTGAACGAGATTGCTCCCCGCACCCACAACAGTGGTCACTACACTCTGGGCGCTTGCGTAACGTCCCAGTTCGAGCAACACGTGCGGGCCATCTGCGGACTGCCGCTGGGTCCGACCACGCTGCTGCGCCCCGTTGCGATGGTCAACGTGTTCGGAGATTTGTGGCAAGACGGTGAGCCCGATTGGTTGAGTTTGCTCAGCGGGTATCCATCCGCCAAGTTGCACTTGTACGGAAAAGGCGCCGCCCGGCGCGGGCGCAAGATGGGACACGTCCTCGTCTTCCCCGAGTCACCAGACGGGGACGTTGCGCGGGACGCCAAGGAGCTCCAGGCAAGACTGAGCGCCGCAGGCTGAACGATCCCATCGTCGCGTGCGCGGGCACCCCCCTCAACCCCTGGCATGCGGAGAAGCACCCAACTGAAGACCGCTCAAGGCGCGGCAATCCACTGTCCATTGTCGCCAATGACGTGCAATCGGGACGTATCGAGGCCATCGAGTGCGACGACTGCCTGCAGCGACGACACGAGCGCCGCATCCTGCTGCCAGGCCCAGACGAAGTTACCCGCTGCGTCGTACTCCACCAGTTGTTGACCACTGGTACCAAAGCCTTCACCATGCCCCTGCCAATTGGCGACGAGGAAGTGGCCGTTGTCCAGTACCTGCAGGCCCGAATAGAAATACGGGTTCACCTGTGAGGGTCCGGTGAAGGTATCGACGAGTTGCTCGTCGGGTGAGAACACTTGAAGGCTGGCAGCATAACCTGTCGCTACCACAGTGTTCCCATCGGCCAAACGTAACGCCGTCCAGGCGTGGGGCTCGTCATGCCCGGTGATGGTTGCCTGCCAGACGATGTTGCCATCCAAGTCGCCTTCGAACACTTGGGTGTCGGCCGTGACCAGATAGGTTCCGCTCGCGGTGGGCCGCACCAGACGCACGTAGCCGTAGCCCGGGTAATTGATCGTACCTGTGACGTTGCCGTCGTCATCAGCCAGCACCAGTGTGATGCCACTCTGGTTTTGCCAATCGACGCCGACCAACAGATTGCGGCCGTCCGCCAGCCGTTGGGCGCCGACGGTTCCTCCGAATTGGCTCAGTTCCCCGAGTTTGGAACCATCGGCCAAGCTCCGCTCCTCCAAGCCGTTCTCAGTGCCGATCAGGACGCGTTCGTCACCGATGAGCTGCAAGTCGCGCCCGGCGGGCACGACCACCGACCAACCGTTTCCGGGTGAACCCAAATCGACATAGGTGAGGCGCGACAAACCTTCATCTCGCAAGATGAAACGGCGCGCATCGAGGTCCATCGTGGCGCCTCCCCCAACGCCGCCTTCGCCGAAGCTGTCGTTGCCGCCACTCCCTTCGACAGCACCGCCGGAGCCGCCGTCGCCAACCATCGGAACCGCGCTATTACCGCCCGCGCCATCCGTGCTGGAATCAACGGCGGGCGCTGTCGTTGAGTCAGTCGGGGTCGGCGACGCGTTGGGCGGGCCAGCAGTGAGGATCGACGTGTTGCTCGGATTGGGCGCAGACGCAGGAGGCTCTGTGCTGGGTAGGACGGACGGGTCAGCGGTTGGGGCAGGTTCTGGGGTTTCGGAACCGGTAACCATGGGCACACGGGTGCTTTGCCCCGTGGGCGTTGGTTGCGACGTCGAGACACTGGAGGTCGGTGTGACCGCCTCCTCGCTGACAACGTCTTCTGCGGTACACGCTCCACACGCCAAACTGGCAGAAAACACGATGAGCGCAGTGCGTCGCTGCATCGTTCTAGCGTCCCACCCGGGTCGACCTGGTGACAAGGGGATTTTGCTCAAGTCTTGCGGCGCGGCACCAGCCGCGGAACGAAGGGATCCAGCTTTCGCCTGCGGAGCAGCCACCAGCCGAGCCCCACGAACGACGCCCACCACACCATACCGCTCAACCTGGCAGTTGGACTCCCGCGTACGCTGCAACCTGCTGCCTGCCGCTGACTCGTGTTCGCGCTTTGGCTGGGGGCTGCGGCGCTGAGAGCCGGAGACGCTGAAGTGCCAGTGGTAGCAGCCGTCATCGACCCTGGCGCGGAAGCAGTGGTGGACGGCGCGACCGTCGTCGTACCCGTTGCAGGCACGTTGGGTGCGTTCGCCGTGCTTGCGGTTGCGGCAACGCAGGCGCCGAGCACACACGACTCACCGGACGCGCACAAGTCGCCGTTGTCGGATTCGCCGTCGCAATCATCATCGAACGCGTTGCAGAACTCAGGGATCGGGTCCCCCGGAGCACAGCTTGCCGCATCGCAGCCGAGAGCGCTGCGTCGACACCATCCGACACCACAACGAGGCCGCACGCCCTCGTCGATGTCGCCGTCGCAGTCGTCGTCGATGCCGTTGCAGATCTCGACGGCAGCCGGGTTGACGTTGGGGTCGCGGTCCAAGCAATCGGATGCGTTGGCGGCGAAGCCCGCCGGCGGATTGCAGCTCAGTTCCGTCGCATCCGGAACCCCGAATCCGTCACCGTCCTCATCGAGGTAGACTTCTACTGGGACCGTGTTCTCGTCGACCTCGCCGTCGCAGTCGTCATCCTTCTCGTTGCAGAGCTCGGCTGCGTTGGGGTGCACGTCAGGGTTTGCGTCGTCACAGTCCCCGTCCGGCGCAGCCCAGCCGTTGGCCGCGGCGCACCCGAGTTTCGCTCCGTAGATGCTGACACCGTACCCATCACCATCGGTGTCGCGATGCACTTGCACCGGTTCGCATCCCCAAACCAGGCTGAGCTCCGCCGATCCCATCGCGTCGCCGAATTGGTTCCGATTGTCGTTTGCTGAAACGGCCAAGACGCTGAACCGCACGCCCCCTGGCGAGTCCGGAGTCTGCCATCGCAACTTCACGCTCTCACTCGTCGGGATGGGGGCACTGTGCGTGGCTCCGTCGCTGACTGCGAGCACGTTGCCACCTATTGGCTCCACTTCCGCGAATTCATCTGCGAAGAGGTAGAAGCCGAACACGCTGCCCCCACTGACTTCGAGTGTGAGCGTGACGAGATCACCGGGATTCGGCTGGGGCTTGTCGGCCGTCAGGTGGACCGTCGGAGTGGTTCCTCCAGTGTGGCAAGCCCCACAGTCGAGCGATTGGACACCGACGCTCAAGGCGTAGGCCGGCTCTCCAAAGAACCAGAGGATAACCAAAGCTGCGAAGCCGCAGCCGAGCGGGATGCAGGATGAGCCAGAGCGAAGTGAGCGCGGCACCGAACTCGGCAAAGTGGTGGATTAGCGCGGACGAGACAATGGGCAGTCAGGCCGAAAGCGCCCGTCAGCACCAGTCGCTCGCTCCGAAACGGCTCAAACTCAGTCCACGGTGCACGTTTGCACTGGCGCTGACTACTTCGGGGCGCGTGCTCTCCCTTTCGATGCTCTCGGAGCATGGGTGTCGTGGCGCCTTTCGCTATGCTGACTGCCTTGACTCACTCCGCTCACAAGCGTCGACTAGGCGCCTCCAGTTCACGTTGCCAGCCACAGCGCCGCACGACTACGTCCGTGGGAGCGTCGCTGCGCACGCCTAGAATACCGGTACGGTCGTTGCTAGCGGGCTCGAGTGTGACCGCTCTGTTGCTCATCGGCTGTGTCGAAGAGTCCGCGTCAACCTCCCGCCCCTTGGGGAGCACCGGCTCTGCATCGACGTCGATGCAGAGTGCGCCGAACGCGACTGGCGTGCCGTCGGGTGAGCTCTCGCCTCCAGAACCAGTGCCGGTACGGCAGCCTCCGATATCAACGAGTTCACCCGCAACCGACCCAACCGAGTCGACTCCAGAAACCGTGGCTACGACGACGGTAACGAGCAACGCATCACCGCCCACCATCCCCAGCGAGAGGAGCCCGATCAACGGTGCTGGAGGGTCTGACGGCGGGGGTGTGCAGGGCGCTAGCGGCAGCGTGGGGAACGACGCCCCTGAACCGATCGGCTCGAACGGGGGCAGCGGTGGCGAAGTTGACGCCGACGATGGGGCGTCCGGTTCTAGCGGTGGGCCCAACGCCGAAGGGGACGCAGAAAACGAGCCCACGCCGATTGAACCGAACACTCTATGGCTTGCGGGCGACTCCACCGTGGCCAATGGCAACACCCCCTGTCCTGTGGGATGGGGCAAGCGCATTGCCGAGTACTTCGACGATTCAGTCACCGTGGTCAACAGTGCTGTCGGCGGTCGAAGCGTGCGAACTTGGACCTACTTCGTGACCACGGAAATGGACGAGGCGACGAACGAGTGTGTGCTGGAGCGGGATGGTGCCGGCGAGCCACTACTGCAAGAACGGTGGCTCGCAATGCTGGACGGGATGCAGACCGGGGATACGCTCTTGATTCAGTTCGGCATCAACGACGGCTCCGCCACCTGCGACCGCCACGTAGGGTTGGAGGCCTTCGTGGAAACCTACGGAGTACTCGCTGAATCGGCGAAGGAACGCGGCGCACAACCCGTGTTCATTACTCCGGTAAGCATGGTCAAGTGTTCGGGCTCACAATCGGTAGGCTCACGAGGTGGCTACGTGGATGCGACCTTCGAGGCAGGCAGCCAGTTCGATGTGCCCGTTCTCGACCTGCATCAAGCGAGCGTGGACTTGTATCAAGAGCTGGGGTTTTGCCCCATTCCGGGCGGGGACGTGAGCGCACAAACTGGGGGCGCCGTCGGGGCGTTTTTCTGCGATGATCACACCCACTTCGATGATGGCGGAGCGCAGCAGATCGCCGACTTGGTGGCCACGGGGCTCGCCGAACTCGGCCTACCCATCGCGGATCACCTGCGATGATTCGACTCGAGGTCCTCGCCGTCGTCAGTCTCCTATGCTCCGCATGCGCGACGAACGAAAAATCGGAGGCCGACGACCAAGCGCCTTCCCCTGCTGATGCGCTCACCTCGGAACTACCGTCGACCTCCAGTTCCACCCGGCCCACGTCGAGTCCCAACCCGTCAGACGCGCCTTTTCCATCGGCAACGACGAGTCAGACTCCCGCCGCCATGCCTGCGCCCCCGCCCACTGCTAGCGAGACGACAACACCGCGCGAACCATCGCCGGTGAACCCAACTGCAGGCTCTGAGTTACCCACCACGCCGACGACCGACGCAGTATCCGCCAACGGCTCGCCTGCCGCAGGTAGTGCAAACGACGGAGGAGGCACGAGCGAAGACGCGGGCGGGGATCGTTCATCGGAGGGAGGCAGCGGCGGGGAATTGCCGGGTCGTGGCGCTGGCGGCGGTTCGACGGAGAGCGCTGGTGGCGCGGCTGGAGGTTCCGCGGACACCGAGCCAGCCCCGCCGGGACCCCTGACAGTGTACATCGCGGGTGATTCGACCGTCTCGACTTACACCGATACGCCAAGCACGACCGATCAAGCAGGTTGGGGTCAGATGCTCGATCTCTACTACGATCCGAACGTCACGATCGACAACCGTGCCATCGGCGGGCGCACTGCGCGACGATTCATCGACGAAGGGAGGCTTGCAGAAATCGACGCAGTGTTGCAGCCGGGCGACTACCTCTTGGTCCAATTCGGGACCAACGATGGCCACGCCACAGCAACCTACGAGATCAACGGGCAGATCATCCCCTACTACCTCGATCCCGATACGGACTTCAAAGATTATCTCGGACAATACCTCGACGTTGCCAACGCCCACGACGCCACGTTGGTGTACGTCACCCCGCCACCGCGCAATTCCGCGTACTGTACGGGCGGCAACGGCACTGGTGCTCATGCCCAAGCCATGAGAGATCTAGCTGAGGAAGAAAGCGTGGCGCTGTCTGACCTCAACAAGAAGACCGTCGCTTACTTGACCGCCATCTGCCCCGCGCCGACGCCGGAAGACTTCTTCCTTCTGCGAGATGACGGAACGGTGGACGGCACACACTTTCAAGAAAACGGCGCGCGTATCCTGGCTCGCTTCGTCGCGGACGGTATCTCCGAAGCCGGATTGCCGTTGGCGTTGTTGGGACGCTGACGCACGTCAGCCGCGTACGAGGTGCGGGCGACGCCAACGTGCCGCCGCAAGGTCGGCGCCGAAATTTTCGTTGCGCGGCATGTAACCAACCCGTGGCTGCGGCATAACAGCTGCTCTTCGTCGCAGGATAGGGGCTGCGACCGCCCCTCAATGCGCCGCGGCATGGTGGGGAAGGGTGCGCTCCAACACGCGTTTGAACAAAAGTGCGTCGCTTGGGTAACGCGCGTGGTCGAGTGGAATACCCGACGAGTACAACTTTCGCCGCATTCTGTGGCGGACAGACGAACGGAGAAGATTATGCGAATTCGACGCACTACATGGGCAGTCGGCGCTGCTTGCTTGCTGGCACTCGGCTGTGGAGATGATTCGGACAGCACCGGCGATGGCGCATCGACCGAGGTGATGGGAACCGAAGAGTCAGACTCGATGGACGAGATGACGGACGGCACCGATGTCGACATGACCGATGCAATGACGGATGGCACCGATGAGATGATGACCGACGTCTCCACGGACGTCTCCACGGACGTCGGCGCCACGGACACGGACGCCGAGATGCCGGAACCGAAAGACCCAGAAGCAGCAGAAGTGGTCGAGGTAGATCGGTTCAGCGAGGCGGCTGGTACGCTGATGGTACGCACGGAGGATAACGGGCTTCCCGGACCAAACGAGGCGATCGACATGGATCAAGGTCCGTTCATCACGCAAGGCTTGGGTCCCGCTGGGCAAATGGTGGAGTACTACAACTTCGACGTTCAGCCCACGGAGCCAGCTCCGATCTACGTGCTGCGCTACGAGGACGAGATGCCAGTGGATGGCCAGCTCAACATCGTGGAC
>JBNKUV010000015.1:0-8316 GCA_050298815.1 Polyangiaceae bacterium | reverse complement strand
GAGCGGACACACCGACACCGAGCATCAACATTGGCTCTCCAACTTCCGAGGACGCCGCGTCCTCTTCAGCGGGAGCCGGCTGTTTCTCGGGCTCTCCAGCAGTTTCAACCGCGGCCTCGGACACTTCATCAACACCGGCTTCGGCGCACTGCTCGGCGCCATTGGCCAACAAGACGCTCGGGTTGCCGTCCTCGTCCGCAACGCTAGCAACGGCGAGATTGCCCTCGTGTGCCGGATCCGACTGCAGATTGCCCGCGAGCAGCGCCGCTGCGCTTTGGGTGTGGTGCGATTGGACCAGCGCCCGCGCGCCACCTGGTACGTCGCTCTCGAGCGAGCACTCGAGGCCGCTCGAGGCGCTTGCATCGGCGGTGGGCGAAGCGCTCTCGCTCACAGCAGATTGTGGTTCATAGGAGGAAGATGGCGTGCGCCCGCGGGAGATGGTGTTCATGCGGGCCCGGTCGGGCATGGGCGGCGCGAGTTGCGTTGGAAATCGAGCGCCGGGCCTGGACGGCGTCATCCCGACGACACGCACGAACAAGCAAGTCTCAGCTGAACTCAAACCCTGGCAAAAGGGACTCCTCCTGATCGCACTGCGGACAATCCTCCGCGCGGGCCGGGCCCCGGGTGGCTTCCAGGAGGGCATCCCCGCGCACATCACGCTGGCTCAACCAAGGGGCGAAACTGCCCGCGCCCAGCAGTAGCAATGCAAGGACGCGTTCGAGTTTCGCCCCCGCTGCCCGAGTGGCTTGGACCATCGGAACGATGGAAAGGCTCCCCTAGCGACCATGGACGAAACAACGACAAGCAAAGGAGCACGCCGAGCTCGAAAGCTGTCGAGTGACGGGCGTGCTCGTAGAAGCGCTCGAGGCAGTCGACCCCTGCCAGCGTGACGCACTGTGCCCTGGAACCGCTGTTCGTGCGTCACGGACACACAGACAACGATCGCCCGAGCCAAACTGATGACCACCTTGGCAGTCGTCGCGATTGTTGCGGTTGTCGTCTTGGCGTCGCTCATCGACCCGTCGCACCTCCCGAGCCGCGTTCCAGGATGCCACTCCGCTAGTCGCGACCGCAAGCCTGCCTCAAGACAAATCTACGCGCGTCCTCTTCGCCCGAAGAACCTCCCATACCCAGCACGCGCGCTGCGTTAATGCGGAGCAGTAACCCGAGGTCGCTCGGTGGCGGCAGCAATTCCGGGCGCGGCGCTCAGGGCTTCGATTTCTGCATCTGCAGGCGACGGCAGGTAGCGCCCGAGCGTCCCTGACTCAAAAGCACGAGCACAGGGGATCCCCTGGCGGACAGTCACAGGGCTTCACATCCTGATTCTGAGCACCAGGGCGCTCACCCGATGAGCGGGGGCCCATCAGCTCGCGGAGCTCCTCGAGAGCCTCGGCTCGCTCCGTCGGTGTGCTAGCGGCTCGCACCCTGTCGAGTGCCGCCCTGCGCTGAGCGTCGGAGGCTTTGGCGCTCGCTCGTTGCTGCTTGGCAGCGGCAACCTGACGAGCCTCGACGGCCTTCCGCTCGTCAATGATCCTCGCCAGCTCCGCCTGGTCGCGCTCGACCTCAGCGATGAGTCGCGCCTTGTGCTGATACGCAAGAACGAAGACCACCGCCGCTAGCCCGTACGAGAGCAAGCCAGCCGCGCTGAGCACCTTGCCGAGAAGGGCAGCCCGGCCAAGGCGCCGCGTCCTTTCCGCAGGTTCTAGGCTTCGCCCGTTCGCCCGCGGCAGGAGCGCGGCAACGAGCGGTCCTGCGATCGTCAGACTCAGAAACCACCACTGCGCCGCAAAGCCACGCCGTCGGGCCACTCCGACGGCAAGTATTGCAGAGAGTATACACGCTGCGACTGCCCCGACATCAAGACTCGTCATCGTAGGTAGTGTTGTGCCGTACCTGGCGCCCCAGGGCTATCCCCCACCCGGGGGATAGCCCCGCCGTGAGCAGACGGTAGAGTCATTGAGTGAGGTCACCCGTTCAGCCGAGTGGAGAGAAGCACGGAATGAGAATCTGGATAATGCTGTTGGGCTTGCTACTCGCCGGATGTGGAGAAACCTGTGGTGGTGCCTGCTCCGTCGACAATGACTGTGCTGACGACCTAATCTGTGCCGGCGGCAAGTGTGCGCCGCCGGCTTGCGAGTCGTGCACGGGTAGCTGCAACTTCATCAATCACCGGCGCGACAATGTCAGCGAGCGCTGTGAGTTCAGTCACTGCGGCCCGTGACTTACAATCATCGTGCGTAGATGCTGATCAGCTCAGCTCTCGAGGCGATCCCCAATTTCCGGTAGATACTCTTCTGCTGTGTCTTGATGGTTCCGATCGATACGCCGCAGGTCGCAGCGATTTCCCCGACTGTCAGGGCATCCGACAACAGCCTCGCCACGCGCCCTTCGGCAGGGGAAAGCAGGCAATCAGCGGGCAGTACCGTGCCTCGCCGGAGTTGCTCGCTTTCCAGGGGACGAAGCAGCCCCAGCATCGAATGATGGGTGCCCGTGGCTCTTGGGATTCGCGCAAAGTCAATCGCGATGTGCGGCAGAAGCATCTGGTCGCCCGCAGGCGCTTGCTCGAGGTACCGATGCGCGGCGGCGCGCACGCATTCGGCGAGCCGACGCCACCCCCGATCGCTGATGCGGCCCAATCGCTTGAGCAAGAGCGAGCGCGCGGCCGTCGACCACTGCACCCGCTCTTCATCGAACGAGAACATCACCGTCGTTTTTAGGCGAATCACGGCATGTTGACACGACTCATCTGCCGGCGCATCGAGTGCAGTTATGGCAATGCGAGAACGCAGCGCGATCGACAAGTGCGGGAGAAGCGCTCTTAACAAGGAGTGGTCCTCAGCATCGAACAACGCCCCACCGCGCCCACGATACAGTGCAATCCAATGATCCTCTCCTGCGGTTGTGGGGAGCCGCGCACCGATACAGTCCGCAAATCGATCACTGAACTCCTGAACGCATGGATTCTCGTCGGGCGCGTGCCCAGTCTCGAAAACTTTCGCAGCGTTCATCCACCCCGGGGGGCGACTCCTGAGAGCATGCGCTAGTGGATCGAAGTGACGTGTTGCCACGTAGGCGGACTGCCAATCCTCCGGCACCTCTTGATTCAGGACGAACCCTTCCCAAGCGATTTCCGTACCGATCGCACCGGCTTCGGCACCGACGAGAGTCACCAGACTGTCCAGAAGTTCGGCCGCGTCACCACCGGTCACGATACCCCGCGCGAGCAGATCGAGCAGTGCAGCCAACTGGGCAGATTGACGGGGGGTTGCTGGAGTTAGAGTCGACATGTGGTTGTCGTTACCCACTGTACAGCGCTAGCAGCTCCGCCCGCGTTTCGATTCCAAGCTTTCGATAGATCGAGCGAACGTGCGTGCGCGCGGTCTCCACACTGATCTGACACCGCAGTGCTACGTCCGAGACGGGCTTGCCCGTGGCTAACAGACGAGCCACTTTGCGCTCTGTCGGTGAAAGCAGCTGCTCCGCCGGCAACTCCGGGAGGTCGAGGGAGGCCATGGAACGATGAGCAACGGCGAGCAGTCGGACTTTCCCGGTCGAGTCTGGCTCCAAGTAGGCAAAATCAACCACCAGACCAGCAACAAACCGAACCGCGACTCCGAACGAGCCTGCGAAGTACGCATGGGCGGCAACCTCCAGCGCCTTGGCGAGCTTCGCCAGAGCCGCGTGGTCGAGCCTGCCGAGACGCCGCTCCAACCACCGCCGCAGCTCCACCGACCATTCAACTTCGCCCGTCCCGGGAGTGAACCTGGCCGTGTACTTGAGGCGAGCGGCAGCCTGCCCCGTGGTTTCTCTGGCAGAAGCGGCCAGGGCTCGCGATGCGGTAAGCCCGCCGAGACATGCGGCGAGGTGCGGAGCGGCGAGTGTCAGCAGGGTGCGGGAGTGACCAGAAAAGACAGGGGAACCCAGCGATCGGTAGACCGCGAAGAAGTGATCGGCACCGCAGTAACTCGGGATCCTGAGACCAATGCAGTCTTCCCAGCCGTGTGGGCGCATCTCGGCGACGGTCGGGTTGTCATCAAGCAAGTGGACACAATCTTCGCGCACGCTCAACCAAGAGCCCGGCCGATTGCATTGGAGACTCCGCATCATGGGATCATAGTGCCGATTCCGAACGTAAGCGGAGCGCCAAGCCTCGGACACCCCGCGATCCAAACAATGGCCCGCCCAGGTGCTGCTGGTGCCAACCGCTACAGCGTTCGCCCCAGCAACCTGCTCCAACAAGTACAGGAGCTCCTCCACGTCAGCACCCGAGACAAGCCCGCGAGACACGAACTGCACAAGCGAACTGACTGCCTCGATACCCTTCGCCACCCTATCAACGCTCGCGCCGCCTCAGCCAGATTAGCAATCTTACAGTGTGAAAGCCTGGTGCGTCAATGCGTGAACCAAAGTATCCACGCAGCACTAGAGTTCGAAGCAGTGCGCGGTCGGTAGGCTAAGCAACAGCTGAAGGACGCTGCGGCCCGTATCGCAACACCTTGCTGGCGGGGACCTCGCCATGAGCCGAGTATCCCCCTTTTTGGGGATGGTTCCCGGCTCGTAGGTCATGCCACGTCAAAGGTGATCTGTCCGGTCTCCTGCTCTGCGCAATCACTGGGCGCCACGGCCTGCGTCCTGGCGAACCGATGATAGCAAGGGAATGTGAAGTGAAATGTCACGAGCATCGTCGACGGCATGGCAGCGGCCTAGGATGGTGACCACCAAGAAGTCGTCAAATGAAGCGCACCGTGGCCGACAATCGGCGTAGAGCAGAAGGACCAACCACGACGGAGCGACGTTTCTTTCCCGTCGCCCAAGCCTTGGCTCGCTTGTGGCTGGCTCTTGTCGTAGCGCTGATAGGGTGCAGCGATTCATCGACTGTCGGCCGGCGCGGTGGACTTGGGGACGAGTGCACCAGCGTCTTCACATGCACCAACCCCCTCGATTGTGTTGACGGAGCGTGCCGAGAGCGCTGCGTCAACGACGAAGACTGTCGCATTGGAACCTGTGCCGAGTTCGCGGGCGGACGCTACTGTGGCGCGACGACTGAAGCGGAGGACGAGAACACCAGCATCGGCCAGCTGCAGGGCGAGGGTGCCCTAGCCGACGAGGGCCCCGAGACAGACGACGGTCCACCGACGGTCAGCGGTCCCGAATCGCCAGAAGCCGATGCGCCGTCAGAAGGCGGAGGCGAACTCGATCCCCCTGACGCGTCTGCTCCAGACCGCTCAAGACCGATAGACGAGGTCATGGACGCTGGGCGCAGAAGTAGACAGCCCCCCAACGCCAGCCTTGGGCCCGATGCGCGCCCTTCCGGCGATGCAGGTGCTCCTACGGCAACACCAACACCATGCTCAGGACGGGAGCCACTCGTCGGGACACGCTGCGACTGTGATGGAACCTGGGAATGCTCAGACGGTGAGTTGCAGTGTAGTAGCGAAGTAAACGCATGCGGAGGCTGTCGGGCTCTGACAGGCGAGCCTGGCGAACCCTGCGGAGAGAGCGACTGCGGCACCTTCGAGTGCATAGGACTCGACACCCTAGCGTGTATCGGTGACGCCACAAACGCCTGCGGAGGCTGCGCTCCGAGCGATGCAGACCTCGGCGACGCCTGCGGAGACTCAGGCTGCGGCGTGATCAGTTGCGATGGCACCGAGGTCGTCTGCGTTGGAGATGAGCTCAACGAATGCGGCGGATGCGGAGAGCTTCCAGCAGCCGCTGGGGACCCCTGCGGCCAGGCGGATTGCCCCGGGGTCTATGCTTGTGAAGACAATTCACTCGTGTGCGATGGAGACGGCGTCAACGCATGCGGCGGTTGCGAGATCCTATCTGGCGAGGTCGGCGATGATTGCGGCGACTGCGGCCAATACGTCTGCGACACCACGACGAGTCAGCTGACTTGCGATGGGGACTACGTGATTCTGGAGGGGGAACGGTCTGAATGCGAGTACGAAGGGCTTTGCACCGAAGAAGGCACATGGGCTCGGACCCACGAGGTTTGCACGGGTGGACTCGCTGCTGAGGAAGAGATTATCGAAACCTGCACCCGCGATACCGATGGCGCCATCAATTCGGTCGGAGACTGGGGCGAGTGTGAGTACGACCACGAATGTTCCGAGACGGGAGCGAGAACCCGACTGATCAGCGTTTGCGCAGACGGCGAGCTGGTTGAGGATCTCGAAGCCGAACCGTGCACCCGTGAAACTGATGGCGGGATCGTGACGGGTAGCGAGGGGGAATGGAGCGACTGTTCGGGCTTCGCGAACACGTGCGACGAGACGGGCACGCGGATGCGCCCACGACAAGTGTGCTCCAATGGCACTCCAGTGGCGGACGCAGAGGAACAGACATGTGAGCGTGAGACCGATGGCACATTGGTGGCCAATGGCGACTGGAGTCAGTGCAGCGGCTATTCGAACGACTGCGACGAAACGGGGGTGCGCGCCCGTACCAACCGAACGTGCTCCGGTGGAGCGGAGGTCGACCAGGTAGAGCAAGAAGGTTGCTCACGGGACACAGACGGCGACGTGCTGGATGCTGGAGACTGGGGAGAGTGTGGGTACACTTCAGAATGCGACGAACGCGCCAGCCAATCACGCACGGTAGCGGTCTGCGAAAACGGGGCTGCGATCGACGAGTCAGAGAGCCGCAGCTGCAGTAGAAACACGGACGGCATCGTCGTAGAACCGTGGAGTGACTGGAGTTCATGTACCTATTCCAGCTTCTGCGATGAAACGGGCACGCGAAACCGTAGCCGAATCACCTGCGAGAGCGGCTCGCAGGCAACAGAGCAAGAGGTTGATGAATGCACAAGAAGCACCGACTACCTCAACAGCTACACCGGTGATTGGGGTGCGTGCGGCGGGTTCAGCCTGAGCTGTGACCCTTCGGGTACGCAGTCGCGCTACGTCGAGTATTGCCTGGACGGCGAGTGGGTCGGCGACACTGAGACCGACGCGTGCACTCGCACCCCTCCGACGTGCGTGCAGGATGACTACGAGGCTGGCGGCGGGAACGACTCCATCTCGACGTCCATCCTGTTTCCTCGCGATGTGTTCGTCGAAGACCTGCACACCTGCCAGGATGATCGAGACTTCTACTGGACGCAGGTCGCTTCGGGCGAATGCATCTCCGTAGGCGTCATCTTCGAGGTACTCTGCGCAAACGTCGATCTCGGCGTGTATGACTACAACGGCGGGGATCCCGAATTGATTGGCTACTCGTCGAGCAGCACGAACCCCTATGAGCTGGTCGAGTTCTGCGCCGCTTCAGCAATGACATTAGTCGTTGAGATCGAGGTTGATGGCAACGGGTCGACGCCGTACTCGATGGAAATCGCCACGGAGTAGCGTGGCGCACCCGGCGCCAGTCGGAGGCCGCCCCTGACCTCGAGAACCTACCTCGGCTGCTTGGTGACAGCCTCGTGCTGGCTACTTCTCCCATCCGCAGCTGGATCCGTCAGCAAACCAGTCACGCCGCGACCGCTAAGGATCAGGTTCGCTACGACGCCACCATCAGCAGCGTAAGGTCGACGTTCGTTCTCGACAGGGACACGTTGCCCGATGCCCTGATGAGGTCTACTGTGATTGAAGTACTCGAAGGCGTACTCATTAAGGAGGCTCAGCATGTGTCGCTCGTCCAGTATGAGCACGTGATCCAAGCACTCTCTGCGGGCGCTGCCGATGAATCGCTCGCACACGGCATTCATGTTCGGCGTGCGGACAGGCGTCTTCACCACAGGCATCCCGGCTCCTCCCGCGACGCGATCAAACTCTCCGCCAAACTGGTTCAACAGATTTCATTGAGCGTCGACGCATCGGGCCCCGACATTCACTGTTGCGTTTGGAACCATGGGAAAGTAAGCCCTTCCGAACGCCCCGGAACCGGGTTGGCCAACATTCGCTCACGCCTCGTCGCGCTCTTTGGGGCCGAGGCTTCACTCAAGCTCAGCGAAGAAAATGAACGGGTGTGCGCGAGCCTCACCCTTCCCAGGAGAGGCCTGTCCTGGCTACCTGGCTCATCCGTCACAGAATCGTTCAGGAAATCGCCGAGAGCAAGACTTGAAGTTGTCGCCTCCGTCGACGAGATCAGCCATGTGCTCCGCGCCCTCGCCAACCGTCTGACAGCCGCCTTCGGGCGACCGGTGGCGCGCGCCCGTCGGGCGCTAACCGAGAAGCTTCGCCCCTCAGGAGTGGCCGCGGGATTCGTCGCTGACATGTTCCGCACCAGAGATGAGCTTCTCGCCGAAAACGCCGCACTCCGGCAGCAGCTCGTCGTGGCTTCTCGGAAAACCAAGAAGCCCGAGTTTCGCGCCTGGGA
>JBNKUV010000014.1:0-4131 GCA_050298815.1 Polyangiaceae bacterium | reverse complement strand
CGCTATTGGTGTCCTCGGAGCGTCTGAGTAATGCTTTGAGCTGCATCGACCCGCCGCACTTGGAGCACTGGATGTCGATGTCGAAACTGCGTTTGAGCAGCTCCGGCCAAGGCCTCCAAGTCGAGCGCGCCTTGCGTGCGCCATCTGCAGCGGGCGGCGGTGGGGCGATGGTGGCAGCGTGTACGGTAAACCCCATGTCGGCGGCACAGAACCCTCCTGTGATGCTCGCCCCGGGTGATCGGGCGATGCGCATGTGCTCGCGCTCCCGACGCTCAGGTCCCGCTGGAGGCAAGCCCGAGGCGGCGGCGGAGCTCACCTGTGAAAGGACAGGCTCGTCCTCGGCGAGCCCATCGGGCAGCAGCACGAGTTGCTCCGCGCTGTCCTCGATGACACCGCGGCGGATGAGCAGAGCCAGTACTCGGACGCGTATCGTCGTTACGAGGTCGGCCACCGCTTCCGTCGTCGGGTCCTGGGACGATGAGTCGCCCGAGCGGCGTCCACAGTGGCTCCTAAGGTGGCTTCCCCCTCGCCAGCGGTGTTGGTTCCCTGCTGCGATAACTGTGAAAGGGTAACAATTGCCAGAGGACCGAGCAGCGCCCGCATGCGGCGCTCGTAGAAGGAGAGTATCGAGTCGACGACCACGCCGCTCACCTTGCTCAGCAGCTTGGAATCGAAGCCCAATCTGCCTCGCCACTCGTACGGGAACGTCACCACGAACCGCCGCAACGGCACGTGTGGAGGCAGGACTCGCTCGACCACGTTGGCTGCGGTTTGCACCATGCGTCTGCCCGAGCAAGCACTGCACCAGCCTCGACCTCTACACGACAGCGCAACAACTTGGGTGCCCGAGCAGCCTTCTGTGTCGCAGACCAATAGGGCAGCACCCTTGCAGAGCGAACCGCAATCGAGACCAACGTAGCGATTTTCGTGCTGTCCGTAGCGACGTTGGCGCTGTCCGAAGCTCCACCGGCGTCAAACCAAGCGAGAAACTTGCTGTGACAGCGACTGGGCCGATGGCGGAGGCCTCGCCCGCCGCAAACCGAGCTTTCTTTCGGCTGCGGGAGCCCGGGAGCTCCCGCAACGCGCCGCGGCGGGTGCTGCGTAGCTCCGGTTTCGGGGTGCTATCCCCGAATGGTTATCTCCAAGGGGATGTATCCTACAACCAAGGACAAGTGCCGTTGTCCGTGCAGCATTCCGTCGTCGTCGTCGTCCAAGCGCACGTCGACGTATTGCAGGACCGGTACGTGATGAGGCCACCATCAGAGCCGCAGAATGGGGAGCTGGCCCCCTCTCGGAAGTACTGGTACGGCTGGCAAGTTTCGGGTGCCGACGGCTCTTCGATCAACGTGTACAGGCCGAAACCATTCTCCGGGCAGGCGCAGTTCCCTCCCGCCGTCGGGCAAACCTGGCCGGAACCGCAGTCATCATCCGTGCAGCACTTGCCGTCGGGGATGCAGCTGTCCGTCAAGTCGCAATGAGTGAAGCCTTCGGCGCACTCGCATGCGGAAGCGACGCAGCTGCCGCCGCTTCCGCAATCGGCGTGCTCGCAACACACTGCGGGATCGTCCTCGATGCAGCCGCCGTCACATGTCCGATAGCCAGTCGTGCAGGAGCAAATACCTTCGGAGCAAACTTGTCCTTCGCCAGGGCACGTCTGCACCGTACCGACGCACTCACCGCTGCCATCGCACTCGCTGGCGAGGGTGCACGAATCGTCGTCGTCGCAGGGGGTGGTGGCCGCGACGTTCGTGGCCACGCATCGTCCCGCCCCATCGCAGGCAGGAACGGTACATGGAGTCGCACCAACTGTCGTGCAAGACGCACCCTCGGCGGCGAACTGGTCTTCACACTGACCATCGGCATTGCAGACTTGGGCACCAAAACACTCGCCCGAATCTGAACTACAGTGGGTCGCGTTCAAGCATTCGACACAGGCGCCGCTGGATGAACAGAAGGGCGTCGCTTCAGCGCAATCATCGTTGGTGCGACAAGCAACACAATCGCCGCTGCCGTCGCAGGTTCCGCCCGCGCAGGCGGTTCCCGGAGCGGCCAGAGCCGTGCACGCATCCGCCGCCTCGTCACAAGCGTCCGTACAGCTCGTCGGGTCATCCACGGCGCAGGGTGGGGCCGCCGCAGGCGAACACGTCCCGTCCTCGTTGCAGACTTCTTGGCCGTTGCAGAACTGCCCATCGTCACACAGCGAGCTATCCGTGACCGAGAGTTCGCTACCCATGCCATCGCACTCTCGGACTCTGCAGTCGTCAGCTTGGGTGGACTCTGCAATCGGTCCTGCCGTGCTGGGCTCCAAGAGGCAGTCGCCGTCACTCGTGCACGTGTAGAGATTGCAGAGCGGGGGATCGCCGCAGTCTTCCGCCTCCACGCAGCCCGCGCAGGTCCCAGCGCCGTCACACAAGAGACCGCCGTTTCGACCACAAGCAGTACCGATCTCAGCGGCGGTGCTCTCACACTTCAAGTCCACACAGGAGGCGTCCCAACAGTCGGACGTTTCGCAGTCCTCTGTTTCGAGACACTCGACACATTCCCCTTCATGACAAAACGGGCTCTGCTCACCACAATCGTCCGCGTCGAGGCATTCGATGCACTCGCCGCTGCCATCACAGAATCCGTCGGAACACTCGGTTCCCCGTGCATCTGGAGCCGTGCAGGCCAGCGCCTCCTCATCGCAGCTGTCGTCGCAACGGGGGCCAGCATCGTTCCCGGCACACGGCGTCTCTTCGGCCGCCGAGCACGTCCCATCTGCCCGACATACCTCTTGACCGTTGCAGAACAACTCGTCGTCGCAGGCGACGTCATCAGGCAACAACTCCGTGCCGCCTGAGCCGTCACACTGCTTGACCCTACAATCTTCAGCGCTCCCTTCCCCGGCAACGGCGCCCGCTTCTTGCGGCTCCAGCTGGCACTGGCCATCGGCATCACACGAATAGGTGCTACATCGCGGTGCCTCGCCGCAGTCCGACGCTCCCAAGCAGCCGACGCAGCCTCCGTCGCCATCGCAGATCAGCTCGTCGCTACTGCCACAAGGCGTACCCTCCGCAGAGTGCTCCGGCACACACTCGTTGTCGTCGCAGACACTCTCGGAGCATTCTTGGGCCGGGCAATCTGCATTGGCGAGACACTCCACGCACTCCCCGTCACCATCGCACACACCGTCGTCACACGAAGTGCCTCGTCGCGTGACGATCTCCTGGCAGTGGCCATCAACACAATCGACTTCCAAACACTGTGTCCCGCCCGAACAATCACTGTACCTCGAGCATTTGTCGGTCTCGTCGTCATCGCTGGATCCGTCAGACGCACCGGTGTCACCGTCAGTCGTGTCGGTATCACTCGACTCGGTCTCCGTTTCGGCATCCGAACCGTCATCGTTGTCCGTGTGCGGGTTTGAACTCACGTCGCTTTGCGACTCGCCCTCACTCGCATCTGGCGAGTCCGTACCCTGCGAGTCCGCATGCGCGGGGCCTTCAGGCTGTTCGAAGTTTGGACGCTCATCGGCACAAGCGCTCACCAGGACCCATACGGCCACTCCCCAGAGAGCCGCTCTTCCATGTTGCATCGCACCCGAATACCAGAGCTGGTGAACACGCGCTAGTTCAACTTGGAGCGACTCATGCAACCAGTGCCGGGGGTAACCTCACGGCACGATCAACAGTAGGAAGTCATGGGTGTGACACACTGCGTCAACGACAAACGATGTCTTGTTTTCTGTTGTCCGGTGAGAGTGAACTGTTCCGAATTCTTGACGATGCAGATGCTATGTCCCCAGAGCCGCGAACACTCTGAAGTGATCGGAGCGCGCAATCCCATCGTGACCCAGTCTACATTTCGACGGGAACGGGTCGGCCATTGCGCAGCCCGTTGTCACCACGGGCTGGCTCTGTTGGTGGAACGACGGCGTTGGCTGGCAAGAGCCAGAGCCCATCTTCAAGGTGCGGCCGAAAAGACCAGTACTACCCACTAGACGACGAGTCTGTCACCCACATCGCGCTACAAAGTCGAGCGCTCAGCTTGCACGGACAGTCGCGCCGAGCTCAAATAGCTCATGGCCGCTTCGCTCTCTAGTCCTGCACTCCTCGCCCGCATCACGATCGCAATCACCGCCGGGGGACTGCT
>JBNKUV010000013.1:0-13725 GCA_050298815.1 Polyangiaceae bacterium | reverse complement strand
TTCTGGAGCTGTGTGGATGTAGCGTTCCAGAGCGCCGACCAGCTCGGGCACTTGCTCGGGAGGAGGGGGGACGAAGCGCGCTTGCCGTGGATCTTGAGAGCTGCCGATGAAGTTCTGCACGTTGCGGAACTCACCAGGCTGTTGATCGCCCCCGCGGACACCCATCAGCAGTCGCTCGTGAATGCCACGGATCAATCGGCCTGATACCGGCAGCGTGTCGAGTTGCTCGAGTCCCCACTCCAGCGCAACCAGGTAGTTCTGAACCTCTCGCGTGTCGGCATGCGCTGCAGCGTCTGACTCATCGTCGCCGTCGGCGTCGAAAAGGATCAACTGTTCGGGCGTGGTGAACGTGCCTTCAATGCGGCTCGACTCGATAGCCTCGCGCTGCTGCAGTGGGCGCGCGACGAGGTGAGGACTGAGGGGGCTTCCACCACCCACGAGCAGCCCCCCGAGCCGCCCGATTGCGCGCTCGGCCTCGTTTGCCTGGATGAGCAGCCTCGGGGGCAGATCCAACGCCTGCGGCAGCGGATCAGGCGCGAACGCCTGCAATCCCCCCGGGATCGGGACCAACTCGCCGGGAAAAGGCTCTGTGAAATCCGAGGCTTCCATGGGTAGTTAAGGTGACTTTACTCTGGAATCGGTAAGTTAAAAATGGGTCGCAATATTTAAGTTACCTTGTGCGCATGGGAGATCCGCTCGGTCGGTTCGCTGAAGTTCTGCGGGGGTGCTTCTTGCGCGGGCAGAAGGGGGCACTTCGAGCAGACCAGCCTACGACTTCAGGGTCGTTGGAGCCGACGCCTTCGAGTTTGGGGTAGAGGCTGAGGCGGTGGGTCTGCAGGAATGTCTCGGTGCCTCTCCCAAGCCTGGCGAAGGGCTCGACAAGCGGCTGCCGGGAAAGGAGATCACCACGGCGAGTCAAACCACCTCTCGCCCTAGCTCGAGCACCCACCGTCATTCCGCTCCTCCACTCTGGTCGGTTGTCTGCGGAGCGCCATTTGCCGCGCGCCGGACTGCATCCACCAGTTTCCGCGGATCCCCGCTAAACACGGGCAGGTCTGTGAACAGCTCAAGAACGCGGGCCGAGCTTCCGAACAGTCTGTCCGCCAGTTCCGGGCTGAAGTCGTAGGCCACGTGGAACTCGCCACCCCTTTCGAACCGATTGCTAGACTTCACCACCAAGCCGGCGAGTTGAGGCAAAAGGACCTCCGGTGCCATACGCGAAGCCTGCAAAATAGTCGGCGCGAGTGTTGCCCAACCGGGGAAGGGTATTTCAGTGGTCTGCTCTGTCTGTGCACTCTGCACGCGACGCGCGCCCCAAGTTATCCGGTACAGCGTGTAGGGAGGCGCTCCTCGTAGGGCATCGATCAGTAGCTCTGGTCGGTTTCGGTACGTTTGCACCAGTAGCTGCCAGAGGTGCGCATTTGCTTTCTTGACCAAACGGGCACCCAGTTCTCGATCAGGCCAGTCCAGTAGTCCGCCTCCGTCTGTTGGAGAAACGAAGAAATACTCCAGTTCGTTTGCCAGGTGCGGGTTTGGGATAGCCGCGCTGAGCGCTCGCTCCAGCACGGCCCAAATGTCTTTTTGCTTGGGTCTGTCGACCCTGAAGTTGCTGATGAGCATACGCCAAATAGGGATGAGAGCGGGCGGATGTCCTGTCGGCCACTGACCCGCCTCCGCCCAGTCTTCTGGATTCTCTGTGACTCTGCGCTCTACAACGGGGATGACAAGTGAGAGCAACCGACGGCCCGACAGCAGATGCCCAAAGCTCTCAGCCTGGTTGCTTTGCGAGCCCTCGAGGAGGTCGATCAGGGCGCCATCGTCGTCGCTCGTGAGCACTCGCAGAACGGGTTGATCCCGGTCCGTCGCGTCTAGCTCCGGAACCGCCAGGAAACGAACCCAGTAGCGGTCAATGTGCAGTCCTTGCGGATGCGCGAAGGGGCCTCGGTGCCCAAGAAAAACGTGATCGACGATCACTTCGACCGCTCTCGCCTGCTGGACGTCAAGCTTCAATGCCGCGAGCTCAGCACCAAAGTTGTCGCGCACCTCCTTGCGGGCGTTGGCGTCCTGCTGATGCCCGGCGAGTCCCCTCCAGTGGCGGCGGATAGTGGCGAATGCCTCCGGTGCAGTGTCTCGCACGAGCTGCATCAGCAGCAAATCATCGAAGTCGATCTCGCCAGCGAGTTGCCACCATGAGGATAGGGCATGACGGAGACCTTGCTTCAGTGCACGCGGGGTTCGGCAAAGTGCTGCGGCGGCTTCCCTGGGAGAATGAATGCCAGTGCCGTACTGCCGCCGCAACGCACCGATCAGCGGATCGTCATTCCAAATATTACGCTCCTTTGCGTCAGCGGGATCGATGAAATTCATGGGCACCAACGACAGGCAGCCTCGCTGAAAGGCACGCAGGACCCGGTCAGCTTCAGTCGTTGTAAGTAGCGGTACCTCTTCGACGAACCGAGCAATCTTCTCGGTGTCAAAGCGCGCGTGGAGCGTGGTGGTCGCGGTGATGACACTGATCGACGTGAGTCGGGAAAGGCCATGGAGTAGGGCCCTGAGCGGGGCTAGCCGACGCGAATGCTCGAGGTCTTCTTCGTCAGCACCGTTGCCAGCGAACCGCTCAAGGTCTTCGACCCAGACAACGAACCGGTGACCGATTGTGGTCGCGATTCGATCGACCGCCTGCAACACATCGAACGGCGTTCCGGGTTTTCCTACCAGTTTCGCTACAGCCGTGGGAATACTGCCCGCTGTGCCCATCGCGGCGAGATAACGGTCTGGCACACCGCGGGCGGCAAGGACACTTGCTTCTCTCGATACGCCGTCCAGTAAAGTGCGCAATACGCCTTCAACGGCGGCGGTGGGCGTATCGAACGGCCATAGCTCGACGCACACCACGTGGGTACGCGCTTCTGACGCAAGCTCGTGCTCCACGAACTTTCTCAGCGTGGTCTTACCCGCCCCCAGCGCACCAAGGATGGCTTGGGCGGGGACCTTACCCATCTCGAGGCGGCGCGCGATTCGTCGGGCGATTGGGAGCCTCTGAAACGCGTCATCGCGCGGATGCGGGACGGGGTCGTCGTTCTCGAGCCAGCTACGCAATCGCTCCCAGGAGGCGTACAACGCAACCACCTCGTCCGAGCCTGCGGGTTCGGCGTGGGCCTCTGTATCGCGCCGCGCGATCGAGATGCTCGCTCGGATCGCCGCCGCTGCGAAAACCGCGAGCGCAAAACTGCACCAACCGAGCGGGACTACCGCATCGCTATCCAGACGAAGCAGGGCGCGCGGGGACGCGAATCTGGCCAGTCCAAGCAACAACAGGAAGCAGCCCGATGCGCCAGCGAACCACGCTGGTGGATAGAGGTGCAGGTTCCTCACTCCCAACCGAGTGCTGAGTCGACGGTCACGTCGTTCGTGCCAGTACCATAGGACCGCTGCCAGGACCCCCGCCGCGAGAACCCAGACGCTGGTCTCGGCGAGGCGATCCAGCCAATTTGCTTGGGTCGCCAAGATGACGAATACCAGGGTCGCTCCGGCGACCCCCATCGCGAACACGTCAATCCAACGGCGCAGGATCAACGTGGCTCGCTTCAAAACAGACTCCCTTGATCGTCTTTGGGCTTGCCCGTGCTGGCGCGTTTCTTCTTGCTCGCCTTCTTTGCTTTGCTGCCGGACTTCTTGCCTTGGGCGGCTTCTTCTTTGGCGCGGAGTTCGTTGAGGACGAAGAGGCGGTCGATGACTTCGTCTTCGAAGGCTTGGAGGGCGGCCTTGTCTTCGTCGGTGGCGATGCAGAAGGGGGGCACCTCGATGTCGGACCAACCCACGACCTCCGGCGCGTCGGAGCCGACGCCTTCGAGCTTGGGGTAGGCGCGGAGGACGGCGCGGTCCATCTCTTCGTGGAGGTGACGGAGTTGGAGGATGCGCTCGTCCGTGCAGGCGGGGTCTTTGAGAGCGTTGTAGGTCTTGGTCAGGCCCTGGTCGGTGTCGACCATGTACTTGGCGCGGGTTTCGTAGAGCGCCTGGCCTTTGGCAGCCACGTCGGAGATCTCAAGGCGCGGATCATGCTGAGGGAACGGGAAGGTCTCGAAGCAGTCAGTGGCGGCGTAGCGTGTCCTAGAGGTCGCCGCTCGGTCTTCCAGCGTGGACGCCAAGAGCAACACCCACCGTTCATGAACACGTGATTGCAGCACACCGAATGCGCACCACCCCTGCAGAGGAAAGACGTAAAGAGAGTTTGCGAACACTTGATGCGTCGAAACGAACGAGAAGGTGACATGTTTTGCGGTAAACAGGGTCACCAGACAGCGGCGCAGGCCAGTCAGCGAAGCGTAGAGGCCCGGCCGGTACTCTGCGAATTGCCACCAAAGGTCTCGGTAGTTGGCTCGCTTGTTCTTGTCCCGCTCCGGCTTGACTCGATGGCGAACAAGGTCGAGAAGAGCTGGCCAGGCTTCGGCTTGCTCAATCGACAGTTGGTCGAAGCAGATTACTTCTCTTGCGTGAGACTGGGTCGGGCTCGTAATGGCCTCCTCACCCCCCAAGTACGGTCGGATTCTGCTTCGGTTTGCTTCTGCCATCCCAACTAAGGAAGTCGCTTCCCCCGGCGTGAGAACAAACCCCATCCCCAAGACGATACTCCCTTGAAAGCTCAAGTTCGCATTCGCCCGCAACTTGCTAGGGTCTTTGCGCTCCGGCGTCGGTCTCAGCCTGGAACTGATATTCTCGACGCGAGTCCCGTTCATGAAGCGCCCTTGCAACAGAAGGGGGGTGCCGCGGGCAAGATGAACCACAACGATGGACACGTTGGGCCCCCCCACCCAGGGAATACCTGTCCGAGTCTCATAGATGCGGAATCCCTCGGCAGACAACCGGGCCAATCCCGTCAATCGAGTGTCTCCCTGGCGTATCGTGTTGGTGCACACCACGCCAATGCTGCCATGTTCTCCCGTAAGATTAGCCATCCGGAGCAGAAAGTGAGCCGCCAAGTCAGCGTTTCCATGCGCTCCCTCATGGAGAGCTTGGAGCCAGGCGATGTACTCCGCGCCCGAAGCTATGCTGAGTCGGTTCTTTCCGAGAAAGGGAGGGTTTCCGACGAATCCTTCGATCATCGCCGCCCCATTCACCTTCCCCCCATCCAAAGGATCCGGCCGCTCCAGATAGAACACCTCCGGGAACTCCAACATCCAATGAAACGGCGACAGCTTCTCCCGCGCTTCGTCGGCCATCTCACGCAACTCCGACTCAACGGACGTTTCCCCTTTCAACCACAACTCCACCAGGTCCATCCGCCGTACCCGCTCGGCGTTGCGCGCCTTGTCCTTCGCCTCCGCGAAGAACGCGCCCACGCAGATGTCGGCGATCATGCGAATGCGGTCTGTCGCTTGTTCGGCGTGGTCCAGCAGGCGGCGGCGTTCTTCCTGACTGCGGGGAGTATCGTCCTTGGCCAACTCCAAGAGTTCGCCTCGATGTTCCAGCGCCTGGTCCAGCGCGTCCTTGAGAGCCTGCTGGAACAACGGTATCTGCTCCGTGGGCTTCCAGTGAAAGCTACTCACCTGCTCCAGGCTGAGTCCCACGAGTGAGTCGCCGTGCCGCAGCGAATGATCCACGAAGGTGAACGGCAGGTCTGCGCTCAAAGTGACAAGCCATAAGGAGAGCTTGGCCAGCTCCACTGCGGCTGCGTTCTTGTCCACGCCGTAGACGCAGCGCTGCGCTACCAGGCGGCTTGCGTGCAGATGGGGGTTGGCGTGCTGCTCGGTGATCTCTGCGAGGCGCCCTTCACGGGTCCAGATGTCCACGATCTTCGCGCCTAGCTGACGAACCACCTCCACAAGAAACGCGCCAGAGCCCATCGCGGGATCGCAGATCTTGAGGGACAGCACCTGCTCTTCCGCGGGTTCTTCCCCAAGGCACTTGAGCAGTGGTTCCAGCGTGCGCTTCACGATGCCCTCGGTGAGTGAGCGCGGCGTGTAGTGACTGCCAGAGCGGCGGCGCTCTTCACCCGGCTGAAGCAGAAGGCGTCCCATGTTGGCGCGGTGCTTGTGGCGTTGTTTCTTGCCCCCCGGCGAGAGCTCGTTGAGCGCCTCGGCCAGTGCGGAGGGTTCTTTGTGCTCCTTGATGAACGCTTCGACTTTGCTGACCTGCGCCGTGCTGAGCCCGGCTTCCTCCTTCAGCAGCTTCTTCCGGTCTGTCGCTTTTGCGCGCGTGAGCTCGCCGAGCTCCACCCACAGGCCGTTCTTGCCCAAACGAACGGCAGGCTCCGTCGCCCGAAGGATGTGAAAGCCCATGAGCGACTCGTAGACGGAGCCGAGCTGCTCCACGTCCAAGCTGGCGTAGCTCAGGCGCTGGCCCTGAAAGAAGATCAGGCGATGCAGCACCTCGTAGACGGTGCCGTCGTCTACGCTGGGAGGCAGCGTAGCAGCGCGCTCCTCGGGCACTCGATACGCCGCCGTTGAACCTGGGAGCCCGCCTTCCAAGAAAGGGAAGCTATTCGGATCGAACAAGCGCCCACGCCGCGGGGGCAGCCGCAAGCTGCCGTGCTCCACGCCGTAGAACACCGCGCGGAAGAGCGAGAGCAGGCGCCCGTAGGCGCCGAAGCGGTGGTTCATGCTCTCTGGGTGCTGTCCAGCGTCTTCAACGAGCTCGTCATAGAGCCCCTTCACACTCAGGTGCGCCGCATAGGTTTCGTCCTGCACTGGGAGCAGGCCCTGATCTTCGGCGTAGAGAAGAAACACCAGGCGAAGCACCACACTGAGCACACCCTGGTAAGCGTGGTCGTGCGGCTCTTCTAGCGCAGCACGGAGGGTGTCCTGACGTCCGCTCGCACCATCCCGATTGCCTGCAGCCTCCAGACCCGACAGGAGCAACTCCACAGCTTCGAATACCTGTGAGGCTAGCTCCTTGGTGACGTCTGCTTGCCGACTGCGACTCTCTCGAAGCAAACCCTCGAAGGTGAACTCGGGCGCCGACTCGTACGTGCGGCTCGCGTTCAGGAGCAACTCGAACGCGGCGAGGATCGGGCGCCCGTCGGGGCGCTGCATGAAGTCGCCCCGAAACGTTAGGTGTGATGTCGACTCGCCAGGGGGCGCGTAGACCAGGCGGATGTCTCGCCCGTTGCATAGAAAACCAACGGGAGCGCCGACGGCACGCAGCAAGCGCTCGAACTTTGCCGTCGGTGGGTAGCGCCAAGGCCCGGTGAGCGCCTCGGGTTTATCGAGGTCGAGCCCAAGGGCAGAGTCGTCGCCAGCGGCGACATCGTCCCGCACGTCCCAGACCAGCGCCAGGTAGGGGTTGGACTCGGCCGACTTACTGTCGCTGGACCTACCGTCGGCAGGCGTCTTTGCTTCCGGTTCCTCGCCAAACGAGCCGAACAGGTCGTCCTCTTCCTCATTGGACTGCGATTGCGGCCTTCGCGCAATGGCGAAGCTGGGACGAAGATCCTGCTGCCCCTCTTGAGCGTAGAAGTGCAGCTCATCGGGCAACGCATCTCGTGGCACCAGCGCGCCGGTCTGTGTGTAGCCGAGGAAGTCTTCGAAGAAGGTCCGCAGATCGCCGATGTGGCCGGCATCCTCCGCCCCTTCGCCTGCGGGCATGACCAAGCAGCGCCGAAAGCGGCTGGTGAGATCGGCGCCCACGTGCGGTACGATCTGCGCGTCTGCCAGGACGGGAACGGAGAAGACCAAGCCTTCGTAGGGTTGAGCAAGCCCCAGCCACTCCTTGTGGAAGCGGGTCTGTGCGTCCGTCGCCACGTTACGCTCCCTCCGGCCAGGCTAGAACCAAGCCGACTGGGGTGAGCCGGGTCATCTGTACCTCATAGAGCGCCTCGATCTTGGCGGGCTCCTCGCGGAGCTGCTGGGCGAAGTTCGCCTTCCGATACTCAGTTGCCTTGATGTCGAGCTCTGCTTGGCGCCGCTGAGTCTTGTCCGAAAGCTGCTCCATCGTGACCTGCTTGAGCTCAGCGAGATCCTTGTCCGTCTCCTTCTGCTGGCGCTGGAGCAAGTTGGTCAGATCGGAGCTTTCCTTGCGAGCGCGCCTTGTCAGCCCGTTCTTCGCGTCCACACCCCTGGACTCCGCCTCGGCCTCTAGGTGGGGCCAGAGTGCGGTGAAGATGCTCTCCGCCTGTGCCAACGCTTGCTCAATGATGCGACCCGTCGGCGCGGAGGCTCCGGTTGCCAATGCCTTTTCCGTCACTTCACGAGCTTTCTGAGCAGTCACCGGATCCTTGTAGGGTGTGGGCGTCTCGCCTGGAGTCCACGCTGCCGCGACAGCCACGAGCTCGTCATGAAGGCGCGCCGCTCCATTACCGAACAAGGTGAGCCGGGCATACGCGATCACCCGCGCCACGCTTTCGCCAGGGACGGCGACTGCGCATCGTCGTGACAGGTCGTGCGCGCCGAAACCTTGCGCCGCGAATCGGTCGAGGATGCGCTTCACCAGTGGGTGTGAAAGATGAAGCTGCTCGGCCTCCGAAGACAGCGATGTGAGTGGTTCGAAGGTGACGGGACGTGGCGCCTGATCTCGCCACTCCCAGAAGCTCTCCTTGCGCCCACGCGGTGGCCTCAAGGTGTCCAGCGTGACGTCCCAAGAGGCATCGAGCTGGGGCAGCACGTAGCTGGCACGGCCGCCCTTCGTCCCCTCACCCGCGCCGAGGCCGCTGGCTCCCGCGAGCTGAAGCCCGACCTCCACCACCCCTCGCAGCGCTTCGGGCTCTACCTCGAGGGCACGCTTTGAGCGTTCCAGGAGTGTCCCTGCGCGCAGGTTCTCTTTCTGAAGTCGATCCTGCTGTCGGCGGAGCGCCTCCAGCTCCTTGTCCGTCGTGTCAGCACGCGCATCGCGGCCGAGGGCAGCGAGTTTGTCCGCGGTGTCCTTCTTGAGACCGTCACGCAGGGTGCCTTCCATCTCATCAAGCAGAACGGCGCCCATCGACCCGAGCTCCGCCTGAACCGTCTGGATCTTGCGGAACAGCGTCTCCAGCACCCGGTCTTCGCTGCGCCCCTCGTACACGAAGTAGTGACAACGCACCTGCTCCGCCTGCTGGAGTGTGCGGTCGATGCGGCCGTTGCGCTGCTCCAGTCGAGACGGGTTCCAAGGCACGTCGATGTGAAAGAGATCGGAGCAGTGCCCCTGAAGGTTCACACCCTCACGCGCAGCGTCCGTCGCGACCAAGATGCGCACAGGATGTTCATCTGGCGGCGCGTTGAACGCGCGCTGTACTTCATCGCGTTGTTCGTCACCCATCCCGCCGTGGAACTGCAGGATCCGCTCCTCTCCACCATCCGTGTGGGAGATAGCCTCTCTCAGCAGCTCGACCAGGTAGCGCTTGGTATCGGCGTACTCGGTGAACAGGATGACGCGTCGATCTGTCCACTGGCAGTCTTTCTTCTTCGCCGCAGGCTGTCCAATCCCCGCGCAACAGTTGGCGCGGAGCCAGGCAAAAAGTGCCAGTGCCTTGGCATCAGGACGGCGGCGGGCCTTGTCCGCCAGCGCCCGCATCCTGGACAGCAGTCCCTTCGCTTCGTCCGTCGGCGAAGGCAGCGACGCGGAGGCTGCGGCAACCGCGTCCAGCTCTTCTGCTAGGATCGCCTCGTCGTCCTCCCCGTAGGTCTCGGTGTCCAGCGCGTCGTCGAGGCTGAGTTGTGCCCCGGTGGCTTGTACGGGCGCATTAACCTTGATGCCGCCCGCTTTCTCGACGGAGCGCGCATGGACCTCGATGGTGCGAGCGAAGGCTTCCGGGCTGCTCAGCAGGCGCTTCTGCAGGTTGATGAAAGGAAAGCGACCGCCACCCTTCTTCGGGGCACAAAGCTCCGTGTAGCGCGCGAGCATGTCGGCAAGCTCCAGCTCGGTGCTCTCGCCAGGGAGACCACTGGCTAGCTCAGTCGCGTCTTCCTGCTTGCCGTCCTCGGCGCTGTATCGCGCCTCGGAAACACTCCAGGCGCCGGCGCTCACCGCGTCACTGCCCTTCGCCTGTGTGGGGTCGTGACGGAGCACGAGCTGACACAGGATTCGCTCAGGGAAGCGGTCAGCGCCAAGCTGCCTCAAGTCGCGCTTGAGGCGACGCACCATCACCGGCTCCAGACGGCTCGGATCCTTTATAGGCGAGGTGCGAGAGAAACGGATCGGGTCGAGGATCTCGAGCAACGCGCTGAAGGAGTTTGAGTGACCATTGTGTGGGGTCGCGCTGAGGAATAGACGGTTGTCGAACTTGGGCGCGAGATCCCGCACGGTTCTCGTGGTGTCGCTGTCGACCGCATACTTGCTGGCGCTGGCCGGAGCCGCGACATGTGCCTCGTCCAAGATCAACAGGCCCTTCTCCGCGCGGTACCCAAGGTGTGCCAGCAACGCGTCCCGGTACTCGGGGCGTCGGATCAAGGGGTAGCTAACGATGAAGCGATTGTGCGTGGCCCACGGGTTGATGCCGAACCCACGTTCCCGTCGCCTCATCGACAAGAACGCGCGGCTCATGACCTCAAAGCGAAGCCCGAAGCGGCGCATCATTTCATCGCGCCACTGAAGGCATACCGCCGCTGGGCAAACCACCAAGACGAACCCCGCCTGCTGACGCAGGATGAGCTCTTGCAGCACCAGCCCCGCCTCAATCGTCTTACCGAGCCCGACGTCGTCTGCGATGAAGAGGTTAGCGCGCGGGAGCTCCAATGCCTTCATCAATGGCGTGAGCTGGTGAGGCATGATCTTGATTCCGGCCCGGAAGGGCGCCTGAAAGCGTGTGGCGTCCGCTGCGCTGACGGAGCTCCACTTGAGCGCATGCAGGTAGGCTCCAAAGTGCGCTGGAGGGTCCAGCTTTTGCGGAGTCCCGAGCCCTTGCGTCCTGGGCTCGATAACGCGGGCGCCGATCTCGAGGTCCCACAACATCGAAAGCTTCTTGCCGGGCGCATCGTCGTCCAAACACGCGAGCTCCAGGAGCGGAGACTCATGCGCCGCACCAGTGCGGACGCGCTCGACGAGCCACTGCCGTCCGCGCGCTGCGAGGACCTGGCCCTCCTGGGGGAGACCGTCATGGACAGGTGGCTGAATTCGCCATGACGCACGCGGGTCGTAGCCGCTGGCCTGGAGCAATGCCTCGATCAGTTCGACCCGCTGTGACTTCGATCCGTCGCCGTCATGCGCGCGACACACCGAGCGCAGCTCATCGCGGCCGAGCTCATGGAGTACCGCGGGTAGCCGGTCCTCTCCGAGCACGACACTCAGCGCATGAACGAGTGTTGTCTTCGCGGACTTCGTTTCCCGAAGCCCGGCACCCATGACGCGCCCGAGGTCATAGAGGCGCTCGCGTGACAGCGCAGCGAGTACAGTTTGTAGGGTGGGCTTCTCGGAGACGGTCAGCACGAGCCCTCGTATCGCAAGCGTTTCATCGCAGTCGTTGATCGAGTCATGGGTGTTGTCAGTCCGCCCCGTCCCGGTCGCCAAGGCTGGTAGGGACAGCCTGACGTTACCTCAATCTCGGGCGAACTAGCCATGCGAGCTGACTAGCCTGGGCCTCCAGCCGAGGCAACTGAGGGCGGACAGGAACTGTCCTGGGGGTACCGAGGTACCGAAGAGTGCCAAGTCGACCTACACGTTTCGCTCCGGCGCGCCCGTCTGAGGTCGTCGTCGAATACCGGGCTTTCATTCACCACGCCCCGCAGTGGCTCGCGACAACAAGTTCGTTCTACCTGTTGGCGAAACGAGACGTCCCTCCTCGCGGGTTCCAGCGGGACGTTTGTCAATTGTGATTAGGTGGTCTCAGTAACGATGCAAAAGCGCGCGAGTGCTTACACCGCCGGAGGTTCGACAGCAGAGCGCCTCAACGGCGAGCCAACCAATACCAACCTTGGTTTCTCGACGACCCGATTCGTCTATGACACCGTGGGTTGTGAAGTCGATCGATCGTTTTGGAACGCAACGGCAGAGCGGGCGCTCGATGACCAAGGGTTGGCCACGATGCGGACGGCATATGACCCGCAGGGGCATGAGAGCGAGATCGCCGGATTCGACCGGGAAGGGAAGCCGACGCTTGGAACCATGGGTCAGAACCCCGAAACCCGAACGGAGATGAGATGCTATACGACGTAGGCCCCACCGTTTTCGAGTCGGAGAAGGAGCGCAATCTCTACTACAAGGTGTTGGCAGGGTATGTGTTCAACGAGCTCGTTCCGGGTTGGAGCGAGCGTCTGGCCGCCTTCAACGAGCTGCTCCAGCGCAAGGTAGATGCGCACCAGATGGTGCTGAAGCGCCGGGTGGAACTGACTGAAGCGACGCACGTGAGTTTCGACAACCACGCCTACGTGGTCGGCTACGACACGGATCGTGGGGAGCTGGCGGATATTTTGCTGCATGATGCCAGCCGGAAGCTCTTGGTGGCGATAGAGGCGAAGTTCTCGAGTGACTGGAGCGTCGCCAAGGACATCCACAAGAATCTCGAGCGGCTCGATCTGTTCCGCCAACGGTGGTTGCAGTCGGACATCGTCCCGTGTTTGCTGGTAACGCAGCGGAAGTGGGACGCCGTCCAAGGCTTGCGGAAGCATCGGAACAGCAGCTACCGGCGTTACGTCGAGCAGTTTCGAACGCAGGTGCTCGTGCTCACGTGGGAAGAGTTGCTACCGCTGTGTCGGGAGGCAGCGGTGCGCAAGTACTTGGAGTACCAGCTTGCGCTGACCAACCATCGATTCCGGTTGGTGGAGGATGGGTTCGAGCGGGTAGGGCCGGGCTAGGCGAGCGGCGCGCCGTTTGTTCGGGTGACTGTGGGAACGGTCAGACCGTTCTGTGCGACAACGGTCCACCGTTGTTCGGGTCGCTCTGGGAACGGTCAGACCGTTCCCTCGACAACGGTCCGACCGTTGTTCGTTTGACCGCGTCTCATCACACGCCAGCCGTCATCAACTAGGAAAACCACAGTAACCACCTGAAACTACTTGAAAATACGCAAAGCAAGCCGCACCGCGTCATCCTTGCCCCACGCTGTCGACGCGCCCCTCTCGTCTCACGGAACGGTCAGACCGTTCCCCCGCGCAGAGAGAGCGCGATTGGCGCCTTCACGCGGCCTCCGCGAGCGGTATGGGTGCTGGGCTGAGCTCCATTCTGGCCGCTGGCAACACCTTGAATGCCCCGGCTTCAGCAGCGGTTGAACGCGGCAGTCGCCTCCTCGTAGTCGTTCGTGTCGAGCTCGAGGTCACCGTATTCTCGGGCCGCGAGCTACGGCCTACGACTCGCCCGCCAGTTCGAACACCCCGGAGTAGATCGCGTCCACCTCCAGGCACACCCCGCCCGACGAGACGACCTGACTACCGGACTCCGCGATGCTGTAGTGCCAGCCGCCGCCGGGCTCGCGTCTGTAGTGCTCAATCTGCGCGGAGGTTTGGGACACGAGCAGGTAGTCCTGAACCGAAGCCAGTCGTTGGTAGCCTTCCCACTTGAGCCCACGGTCGTACGTCTCGGTGCGTTTGGACAATACCTCGACGATGAGGCTCGGATTGACCAGCACGTCAGTAGTCCCCCAGGGCGAATACCTCTCCGCGGAAAAACTCATGACGCTCCGCCTGCTGCGACTCCCACACCAAGTACTGGTCCGCACGCATAGGCGTTTCTGGCATGGGCGCCGGCATTGGTAGATCCTGCCCTTTCACCTGATGTTTGTCACCGGCGAAAGGGCAGGACCCCCTTTCAAACCGTGCGTGCGGATTTCCCGCACACGGCTTACTGGTGGTCTGTCGATCGACAGCATTACGCGGCCTCCCTGTA
>JBNKUV010000012.1:0-305913 GCA_050298815.1 Polyangiaceae bacterium | reverse complement strand
CGAGCGTCGCAGACGCGAGAGGTTGCCCCGAAGCCCTCGGAAAGCGCAAAGGCCCCAGCCTGGTGGCTGGGGCCTAGCGCGCCCCGAGGGATTCGAACCCCCGACCTGCGGATTCGAAGTCCGATGCTCTATCCAGCTGAGCTAGAGGCGCAGGTCCCGGGAAAACCGGGATTTGCACAGATAGACGGGCGGGTTGCTGGGGTCAAGACTCCACAGCTCGGTCGTTTGGCCGAGGCTGCGACGTTACGGCGCGTCGGCGTGGACAGGGGCCGATTTGTGTTAATGGAGCTCGCCCCCTTTGCCCGGAGCGAGAACGTGAGCGAAGACAAAGACTACGAAACCACAGCCATCGTCGGCGGCGCCGTTGCTATCGCTATCGCAGCCTCCGTCTTTGGATTGGTCAAGTTGGGTGCCTTCGGCGGCGCTGAGCCGGCCGTCGCCGCCGCAGCCGTCAAAGCGGAACAGGCCACACCGCCAGAACGCCCGCGCCGTCGCATGGAACGCCCCCAGCGGCCGCGCCCGATTCGTGCCCGTGAACTCAAAGCAGGGGACGTGCCCGGTCTGCCTGGTCCCAAGCCGCTTGCTCCCCCCACCGATATCGACGACAAGCCCGAGCCCGTAGCCCCGGCGCGACCTACCGCGATCGCCCCTCGGCCCACCCCAGAAGCACCGCAGCCGCGACCACAGCCAGTCGCGCCGCCCAAGCCGCAGCCCGTTGCTCCCGCGCCGCCTCCGGCCGCGACCCCGCAGCCAGCGCCACCCAAACCAACGGCGGCTCCTCCGAAACCCGTTACCCCTCCGCCAGCAGCGCCGCCGCCAAAGCCCACAGCGCCGCCAGCGGCATCTCCGCCAGCCGCACCGGCACCTCCGCCTGCGGTACCTGTGCCCAAGCCTGTGGCCCCTGCGCCCAAGCCTGCCGCTCCCGCGCCAGCAGCTCCAACGCCGACTCAGTAGTTCGCACGTCCGCGGCGTTGCTAGTCGGCTCGAAGCGTCGTCGTCGCTACAGCCAAAGTGAGGCGGCGACGCCGATGCTCAGTGTCATTGCGGCGATCTTGCGCTCGTCTTCGGTGACGACGGACAGTGCGCCGACTTGTACCCTGGTTTCGCCGTCCCCTGAGACGCTCGTGTAGCTGATGTTGAGCTGGGGGTCGATGCTGACGGCGCTGGCCACGAACCAGCGAGCGCCCAAGCGCGCTCCAAGAGTGTAACCCAAGGCGCTGTACGCGTCCTTCGTTTCGCTGTTGTTCAGATCGAGTTCGGTGGTCGAAGAAACGCGAGCTAGACCGACGACCACTCCGACGAAGGGCGTGATCTCTTCTGATGAGAAGTGGTAGTCGAACTTTGGTCCCAGCAACAACGTGCTGCGCTCCGTCGACACGTTGTCGGCTTCGCTGTTGTCCGAGTGAGCACCGAGTTGTGCGAAGCCTCCGAGGACCATCTCCGAGGAGAAGCCGTAACCCACCTCGAGCGTCGTGCGACTCGGCCCGATCCCCCAATCCACTGAATCGCGGTCGGCGTCCGTCGTTTGGTCAGCCACGGTAGTCTCAGTCGTGGTGTCGGACATGCTGAACACAGACGCCCCGAAGGCGATCTGCAAGTCGTCCTGAACGTCTCCCGCCATCGCGTGAGGGCACAGCGTGCTCACTGCGCCGGCGGCCCCGCAAAAAAGCGCTGCTCTTAAGTAAGTCATCGCGCCAGTCTATCGCGGGCGGGCAGTGGACAATAGCCGTGTTCTAGCTTTGAATCAGCGGAAGGCGTGTAGCCCGCTGTGGGGCGAGGGCGGACGCGGTTTGGCAACAGCCCCGCCAACCCCATGGTGTCGGCGGGTTGCGACTCAGCCCTTGTCCTGGTCCGCCTGCCAACGGTCGAGCACGTCGCTTAACGCCATGCGCCACGGTCGCGCGGGGCCGATCAGCTTCTCGGCGCTGGAGATGTCCAAAACGCTGTAGCTGGGGCGCTTCGCTGGCGTGGGAAATTCCGAGCTCGGTATGGCGCGGACGGGCGTTTCCAGCCCCAACTCGTCTCGAATCGCGCAGGACAACTCGTGCCAACTGCATTCGCCGGCGTCCGTCAGGTGATAGGTGCCGCTGCGCACTTGCTTGCTGAGGGCCCAGCTGCGCTCTGCGAGTTGTTGGGCACTCGTAGGGCGACCCACTTGGTCACTGACTACGCTGAGCTCCGGTCTTTCGCGAAGCAGGCGCGCCATGGTCAATACGAAGTTCTTGCCCCAAGGCGCGTAGACCCAGCTGGTGCGAATGAGCAAAGCGCTCGCGCCGCTCTCCAGAAGCTTCCTCTCGCCGACCGCTTTCGAACGGCCGTACGCGTTGACGGGCGCGATGGGAGCGTCGGTTGGGTAAGGCACGCTCGCCTCACCGTCGAACACGTAGTCCGTGCTGTAGTGGATCAGACGAGAACCCAACTGCTTGCAGCAGACCGCGAGTTCACCTACTGCCGTGCCATTGACGCGCTCGGCAAGTTCGTACTCGGATTCGGCCTTGTCGACCTGGGTGTACGCCGCGCAGTTGACGACCAACTCCCAGCCAGCGCCGTTGCGAAGCCGCTCGATGTGACTGGGGTTACTCAGGTCAAAGTCCGCCCTCGTCCAAGCATCGTGGTCGACACCTTCGCGGGCTAGCAGCTCGGTCCAAGACCGCGCGACTTGGCCCCCGGCGCCGAGAATGAGGATGCGGGTCATCGAATGGCTTTTATCCGCCTAGCGGGGTGGATGGCGATGTGTTTTTGCGCCTGAGCGCGCCTCGAGCACCAACGTCACTCATCTGTTGCCGTAGTTCTGCTGCATCCAGGTGAGGTAATCTCCACTACGGACGGAAGCAATCCACTCGGGATTGTCGAGATACCAACGCACCGTCTTGCGAAACCCCGTGTCCGGTGTCTCGGTGGGCTCCCAGGCGCATTCGCGGCGCAGTTTGCTAGCGTCGATGGCGTACCGTAGGTCATGACCGGGACGGTCTTTGACGTACGTGATGAGGTTCAGAAGGTCCTGTTCCAACTTGCCGGCTTCCTCTGCGACCAGGCGGCAAAGTTGCTTGACGACATCGATGTTCTTCATCTCGTTGTTGCCGCCGATGTTGTACGTCTCGCCAACCTTGCCTCGTTCGATCACGGTCCAAATCGCTGAACAGTGATCTTCGACGTAGAGCCAGTCGCGCACGTTCGTGCCAGCACCGTAGACGGGCAAGGGTTTTCCATCCAGCGCGTTGAGGATCATCAGTGGGATGAGCTTCTCCGGGAACTGGTAGGGACCGTAGTTGTTCGAGCAGTTCGTGATCTTCGTGGGAAGTCCGTAGGTCCGGTTGTAGGCGCGTACGAGGTGATCACTCGAAGCTTTGGATGCCGAATACGGTGACGAGGGGTCGTACGCCGTCGTCTCCGTGAAGAAACCTTCTGCCCCGAGAGAGCCGAACACCTCGTCGGTGCTGACGTGCAAGAAGAGCAGCGGTCTTGCTGCGTGCCGTTGGCGCGCCGCCTGAAGCAGGTTGAAGGTGCCGTTGATGTTCGTGCGAATGAACGAGTCAGGCGCCACGATGCTGCGGTCGACATGGCTCTCTGCCGCGAAGTGAACGACCAGATCGGGTTCGAACTCCGCAAAACACGAGTCGACTTGCTCAGCGTCGGTGATGTCGATTCGCTGGAACGAGTAGTTCGGCGCGGACTCGATGCTCGTCAGGTTCTCGAGGTTCGCGGCGTAGGTGAGGGCGTCGATGTTCAGGAACGTGTCCCCTGGTCGGGACGGGATGGAAACGTTCAAGAAGTTCGAGCCGATGAAGCCGGCTCCGCCGGTGACGAGAACGCGCATCCCGTCGAAATACCAGATCGACGCGTGATGGCGGAAGCCGCTCGGATCTCACCTCCATTGCTCAGCCCCAGAACGCCACGTCCCGGTGCGGGGGTTCGCGAGGGTTGAAGCCAAGCACGAATCGGCCGCGTGGCTGACGCTGCGCGTCAAGCGCGTCAAAACGGCCTATCCCGTCCGTGGTGGGTCCTCGTGGCGGCGCGAGGTCAGTACGCGTTGCTGTCAGTCCACACGCGGAAGACGGTGCGGAAGATGATCTCGAGGTCCCAGCGCAAGTCCCAGTTCTCGATGTAGTCGAGATCGTACTCGACGCGCGCCCGCATCTTGTCGACCGTGTCCGTCTCGCCGCGAAGGCCGTTGACTTGAGCCCAACCGGTGATCCCGGGCTTGACCTTGTGGCGAAGCATGTAGCCGTGAATGAGGTTTCGGTATTCCTCGTTGTGGGCAACGGCGTGTGGGCGTGGCCCGACGATGGACATGTCCCCCTTGACCACATTGAACAATTGAGGCAACTCATCCAGCGAGCTGCTGCGGAGGAAGGCGCCGATTGGGGTTATCCGCGCATCGCCCTGGGTAGCTTGTTTGACCTCGGGACCATCGTCCGCCGTGGTCATTGAGCGGAACTTCAGCACCTTGATGGGTTTGCCCCCCAAGCCATGGCGCGTCTGGGAGAAGAAGACAGGACCCTTCGTCGTGACCTTGATCGCAATGGCTACCGCCAACATCACTGGCGAGGCCAGCACGATGAACAGCATGCCCAACAACAAGTCTTCCATGCGTTTGATGAACGCTGAAGGTCCGTTGAATGGCGTATCGAACAACGATACCGCAGGCATGCCGCCGACCGTTGCCCAGCGAGCACGCAGCAAGTCGAATGCACTGAAGTCCGTCACCAACTGCACGGTGGCGGTAGTGTCGGCAAGTTCGCCCACGGCCTGAGCGATACGCGACTCGGCTCGCAGCGGCAGCGTGATGTAGACGAAGTCGAGTTCGCCGGCCTTTGCCGCTTCGATAGCTTTGGCGAAGTCCCCCGCGAGCGGTTCGTCTCCGAGGACGGTCTTCACTCTGTCTTCGCTGCGAAAGTCGTAGATGCCTCGCACGTGGATGCCGTGCGCAGGATCGGCTAGCTCGTCTCGGAGCTTGAGCGCCAGCGGCGTTGCCCCGACGATCACGGCCGTGCGCGAGTTTCGGCCTTTGGCGCGGACCAGTCCGAGCGCGCTGTTCTTGAGCGAGCGCAGCGTCGTCAGGCACATGCCGGTCGCCAAGAACCAGGAGAATGTGGCGACGCGGGAGTGGTCTTCCGCCGTCTTGGTGGCAAACAGCCAGAGCAAGATGAATACGCCGGACATGCCCCACGTCCACAGCACGACACGGAGCTCGTCTCGCAGCTTGGCACCGCGCCACGAGCGATAGACCCCGTTCGCTTCCGCCACCAACCCAAAACAGATGACTGCCACGATGGCGAGGCGCGTCTCTTGGTCAGTCCAGCTCTGGACGTACGTCAGCCAGACGACGAGCTTGACGACCACGATTGCGGCAGCATCGACGAGCCGCTGGCCAACGGCCAGCATCCCTGAATATTGCCTAATCGTTCCGTTTCTCATGCGTGGCCTCGTTGTCGCTCAAACCCTGGCCCACCAGTATCTTGATGCCGCGAAGGAATTCAAGCGACGAGGCGGCACCCGTCAGGTTCATTTGTAGAGAAACACGTAGACAGTTCCGTCGCGGTGCACACGTGGGAGTTTTACTAGGACTCTGGCCTGATTGAGGGCGATTTTCGTCCTGCACTGTGACGGCGCCCTCAGTACCGGAGCGAGTTTTTACTCAAACTAGACTGGGCTTCGCGTTGCATGTCGATGTCATCCGGCAGGTGCGCGGTAGCGTTCTTAGCCATCCGGCTGTGTTCTCGCGAAATGTCCGCAGTTCACTAAGTCACTGGCGCCGCCGACAATCCCAGGCGTCCATGGAATGCCGGGCAACTCGCAGTGTCGGGGCCTCCCCGAGACGCTCTACGCGCGAGACGCTGGGGAAACGACGCAAACGCCCAGGTGTTTCGGGAGTGATGCGTCGCGTCCGGCCGTTTCCTTTTCTGAACAATGTCGGGACGGCAACTCGTGGAGGTGCGTTCGTAACGGCACGCCGATGCCGTGGCGCTGTATGCGCGACCTCGACGTTCTCAGTGGCGTCGCTTCAGCTGGCGGAACGCGACGGGCTTCTGTACAGCCATGCTCCAACGAATGGTTATTGAGGTCCGATTTTCGCGACCTGGAGTCACGAGTGCGCTCGGCCTAGAGGCCGAGCGCACTCGTCGTTCGCACCACCGTGAACCTATGCCGTCGCTCGCACCTGAAAGACTCCCCCGACGGTCTTCAACACCGCGCTCAAGTGCGCTGGAACAGATCTACGGCCTTCTTGCGGCGACGGCGAGGCAATCCCCATTGAACGACGCGATCACATCGGATAGCAATACAGGCGGCCATCCCGTAGGTAACTCGTCTTGGCGCGATGCCTGCGCCCACGGAGCGACAGCGTGATCCTCAGCTCTTACCAATTTGTCGGATTCTTCGCGGTGGTCCTGGGACTCTTCTTCCTCGTCCCATACCGTTTTCGGTGGGTGTACCTGCTGCTGGCGAGTTACTACTTCTACCTCAGCGGATCGGCGAGCCCACTTTTGTTGGGGCATTTGGGTTTGACCACGCTGGTTGCGTACTGGCTGGGGCTGCGGGTCGAGGCCGCACAAGATGGTGATCGCAAGCGCGGCTGGCTCAAGCTGGCGATCGTGTTGTTGGCAGGCAACCTTCTCGTCTTCAAGTACACGGCATTTGCTAACGAGAGCGCACGCGCCATGCTGCACATGCTGTCGATGTCGTACCCAATCCCCGTCGTGCATCTGGTATTGCCGTTGGGGATCTCGTTCTACACGTTCCAGCTGATCAGTTACGAGGTCGACGTCTACAAGGGCACGGTAAAGGCCGAGCGCCATCTCGGCGTGTTTGCCGTCTATGTGGCGTTCTTTCCGAAGTTGTTGGCAGGACCAATCGAGCGCGCCAAGAGTCTGTTGCCTCAACTCCACGAAAGGACGGACTTCGACTACGGGAGGGTCTCCTCTGGCCTGCAACTGATGCTGTGGGGCGCATTTCAGAAAGTGGTCGTCGCCGACACGCTCGGACCGTTTGTTGGCGACGCCTATGGCGATCCCAGAAGCCACAGTGGAATGACCATGGCCTTTGCCACGTGGCTGTTTGCGTTCCAGGTCTACTGCGACTTCGCGGGTTACACCCACATGGCAATCGGAGCCGGCAGGACCCTCGGTTACGAGCTGTCGCCCAACTTCAGTCGACCCTACTTCGCCACGTCTGTTCAAGACTTTTGGAAGCGGTGGCACATTTCGCTCACGAGTTGGCTCACGGACTACATCTACACTCCGCTGACGCGCTCCAAGATAAGGCTGAAGTGGTACTACCTGATGCTACTCAGCTTGCTGCTGACGTTCGTGTTCAGCGGGTTGTGGCACGGCGCCAACTGGACGTTTGTGTTGTGGGGAACCCTGCATGGCGTCTACCTGGTGTTTGCCACGATGACGCAAAAAGCGCGCAACAAGTTCCATAAGCGCACCGGCCTACTGAAGAAGAAGGGCCTGCATAGATGGGTCAAGGTCGGGACGGTTTTCGGACTGGTCTGCTTTGCGTACATTCTCTTTCAGTCGCGCAGCGTCAGTGATGCATGGCACATCATGACGCACCTGCACACCGGTTGGGGTGATCCGGTCGGCGGGATCACGACGTTGGTCGCGCGCCGTTGGGCTCCCCTCGCGTTCGCTCTCTCCGGGGCGTTACTCGTCACCGTCGTCGACTACCTCTCGGAGCGTGACAAGAAGCAGTTCACGCTCACGGATCGCCCGCGCTGGGTCCGTTGGACGGCGACCTATGTCGGTGCTGTGGCGGTGATGGTGCTCGGCGCCGGTGGCGGCGAGCACGACTTCATCTACGTACAGTTCTAGCCAATGAATGACGACCAACGCGAGAAGCCTGAAGCAGCGGGCGCCGACGCAAGTACCAAGAGAAGCGGCGTGGGCAAGTTGCTGGTCCAAGTACTGGCTCTGTTCGTTGCCACGGTCATCACGGTTGTCTTGATCGCTTGGTTTGTGCCAGAGGGTAACACCTACTCCAAGGTCTCAACGATCAAGCATGCGCGGTTGGAGCAACTGCCTTCTCCGAAGATCGTCGTCGTTGGTGGCTCGAATCTCGCATTCGGCCTCGACAGCCCCCTGATCGAGAAGGTCACTGGGCGTGGCGTGGTGAACATGGGCATGGATGGCTTCCTGGGGATGCGGTTCATGTTGGCTGAGGTCGAGCCGTTTCTCAGAGAGTCGGATCTAGTGGTGTTGGCTTTCGAACACGGGGCCTACATCAATGATGTCAACGGCGTCGCCGAGAACCAGTTCGCCGTCATCAAGGCGAACCCGAAAGCCATCGCGTTCATCAACTGGGAGCAGCAGAAGGCCATGCTCCCCGCGATTCCGCGCATTGCGCAGCTCAAGGCCGCGCGCTTCGTCCTCGAACCAGCGCGTGCCGTTCGCAGTCTGATCAAAGGCAAGGACTACCAAAGCGCCGGTCAAGTGGAGGAGGCCATCGGCTCCGTCGACGGGTTCAACGAGCACGGGGACCTCCTCGCGCACCTGGACATCGTTCTGCCCGGTGAGCCATTCGATGGCGACAACTTGAAAGCCAAACCGCTCAATCAGGAGGCTCTCGACCTTCTGAACGATTTTGCCACTCGCGTTGGTGAGCGGGGAGTAGAAGTATTGGTGTCCTATACGCCGGTTGCCGACACCTACTTCGAGCGCTACGAAGAAGAGCTCGGCGCGCTCCACGAAGCGATCACAGCCCAGCCGGCACTGCACGCGCCGATGCCGCCCAGCGACTTCGTGTACCCGGTGGACGAATTCTTCGACACGGTCTACCACCTGCGCAGGGCCGCCCGAGAGCAACGAACGCGAAAGCTGATCCAGGCGATCCAGACCAAGATAGCCCACAACCAAGGCTAGGGGGTGTCCCAAGTTTCTTGCTCTACTGCGAGGCAGGATTTTCGCGGCTGCGAAGCACGGCCTCGTCGTTCCGCTCCTCACCAGGCTTCAGCCTGCCTCCGGTGCTCACTCCTCGGGCGCGCTTCTCGCTCGCGCCTCCTGCCTCTCGCGACGAGCAGAAACTTGGGACACCCCCTAGCTCGCTGCCATGGGTCCCCGTCTGCAGCCCACCGCTGTCGGTTCTCGAAGGATGCGTTCAGACGATCACGTGCTGATCTAGAAGCTGCTCGTATGCTTCCAGTTGCCCAATGGAAAAGTCCTTCATCGGGCCGTCATTGGTTTCCGACTGGTGCTTGTACCAGGTAGTGGTCTTCTGCATCGTGGCGTCGAAGTCGAGGACTGGTTTCCAACCGAGGTGACGGCGTGCTTTGGTGCAGTCGAGTTGGAGTAGGGTCGCTTCGTGGAACCCTTCTTTGGGCCCATGTTCGACCGTCCCTTTGCCCCACGCCTCGAGGATTGCGCGCGCGCCTCTGTCTACGGTGCTCGTGTTGTCGACGAGGGGGCCGAAGTTCCACGCGCCTTGAAACCTCTTGCCTTCCTCCACCAGGCGCATGGCGAGGAAAAGGTAGCCAGCCAGCGGTTCGAGCACATGCTGCCAGGGTCGTGTCGAGTAGGGGTTGCGCAAGACGACCGGCACATCCTGCCGGATAGCGCGAATGCAGTCCGGGACGAGCCTCAGCTCCGACCAATCCCCGCCGCCGACCACATTGCCCGCGCGTGCGCTCGCGACGTTAGGCGTCCCTTCGCTCTGGAAGAAGCTTCGGGAGTAGGACACCGTGACAATCTCCGATCCGCCCTTGCTGGCGCTGTAGGGATCCGACCCGCCCAACGGGTCATGCTCGCGGTAGCCCCAAATCTGCTCTACATTCTCGTAGCACTTGTCGGAGGTGACCATCACCGCAGCCTGGATGCCGGGCAGAGTGCGAACACACTCGAGCACGTTGACCGTCCCCATGATGTTCGTATCGAAGGTGCCGACTGGGTCCTGATAGGACGTCCCGACGATAGCTTGGGCTGCGAGGTGCAGTACGATCTCCGGTTGGAAACCCGCGATTGCTTTGCGTAGCGGCTCCAGCTCCCGAATGTCGACAAGCTGATCTTCCGGACCAGCCAAGTCGGCCGCGTGAAACAAGGATAGCTTCGATTCCTGCGGTAAGGCGATACCAGCAGTGAGCGCTCCCATCTTCTTCAGCCATAGCGTCAACCATGAACCTTTGAAACCAGTGTGCCCAGTTACCAACACCCGGCGTCCCGAATAGAAGGAACCAAGCGCTTCGGCCAGCCCGGTCACGCGGAGACCCCAGGTTGGCAGGCGTGCCCCGGTAGCGGTAGCGCAGCCGGATGGATTTTCATCGGCCTGTTGGGACGAGAGCGTCGAGAGTCCGTATTGGGCATCGGGTTTACTCTGTGTTGCAAAGGGTGCATTGGGATGATCGGTGGCGCGCGGGGAGGACCGGTGCCGAGTGATGTGCGTGCCACGATGTTGCCACGACATGGCGGTCGACGTCACGAGTGGCGTCTTGATCGACGGCATCGGTGTGTGCGGACCGAGCACCCGCGCCGAATGGGGTCGCGAGCCGGGGTGGGGTCGCTGCCCCCGTAGTCCAGCAACGCGACCACACACCGTAGGACCACTACCGGCGGCCGCTCCCAAACGCCGCGGGTGGAATGGGGCCCGGTCGCCTCAATGGCGCTTGCAGCGTTGGCGGCCACCATGTTAGCGAAATTGGCATGTCAACCTCGCTGAAGTGGGGTCTTACCATCTGCACCTACAACCGGGAGCAGGTGCTCAGGCGAGCTGTGCGTTTGGCGCTCACGCAAACGCGTCCGCCATCCGAAGTCGTGATCATCGACACCACCCCGAATTGGGAAGGCTGCAAGAAGCGTTTCGAGGAAGAACTCGGCCCACTGCTAGGTGATACGCCCTGGAGCTACGAGACTTCGCCCCGCAACACGCTACCGTTCAAGAGGAACCTCGCGATCGACTCAGCATCGAGTGACGTCGTGTTCATGATCGACGACGATAGCTTGATGTATCCGGACTGCGCTGAAGAGGTCATGAAGGTCTACGAGGCCGACGAGGCGGGCAAGGTGGTCGGTGTGACGATGACCGGGGTTGACTACCCCCCCGACGAACCCGCCCCGCCAGCGGATGCCAAACCTCATTATCGCCGCGCGCCACCGCTACTGCGCCCCATCGAGTACGCGCTGTCAGAGCAGAAGCTACGTTTCCTCCCATATGATGGCGAGTACCACGAGCCCAAACTGCCGAAGGCCGTCGCCGACTTGGGTGCTATCCCGTGCTCTCTCATCGGCGGCTTTCGGATGACGTTTCGGCGAGACGTGATCGCGAAAGTCCGCTTTCCTGAGTATTTGGAGGGCTATGCGGTGGGGGAAGACTTCGACGCCAGCTATCGCGCTTCCAGGTTTGGAGCGTTGGCATTGGCCCCGCGGGCCAAAGTGCATCACCTCGAGGAGCCCGGGGGCCGTCCGGGGCGCAGCCTCAAGGCGGGCTTTACCTGTCTGAACGTGATCGCGATGAATGCGCTGCACGCTGATCGGGCCGGGTTGCGAAGCCGCTGTCGGAACTTCGTGCTTCAGCGACTGGGCATCGCGCTCGCGACCGATGTGGGGCGCCTGCGGTTGGCGCTGCCCGACACTCGAGGCCTGCTGTTTGCGTGGCGTCACATGGGCGACATACTCAGTCGACAAGGCCCGGACCTCGAGTCGTGGTATCTAGAGTTTCAGCGACAACACCGGTCTGGCTGACGTTGGCCTCCGAACACCGACTTGGACAAGATGAGCAATCCCGACACCAGTGACTCAATGCCCCCTGTCGTCATCCTGTGCGGAGGCATGGGGACCCGCTTTCGCGAGCAGACAGAGTTTCGACCCAAGCCGATGATCGAGATCGCCGGCAAGCCAATCCTTTGGCACATCATGTCCTGGTACGCGGGGCAGGGCTTCAAACGATTCGTGCTGTGTCTGGGCTACAAGGCGGAGTTCATCAAGAGATACTTCTTGGACTACGCCGCGCTGCAAAGTGATTTCACCGTCCATCTCCAGACGCCCAACGAGATCGACTATCACGGAGGCGTGCTGTGCGATTGGTCGGTCACATGCGTGGAGACTGGCCTGAACGCGATGACGGGAGCACGTCTCAAGCGAGTGGCCAAGCACCTGGGGACTGGGGAGTTCCTGCTGACGTACGGTGATGGATTGGCTGACGTCGATATTCGCGCGAGCTTGGAGTTTCATCGTTCGCACGGCAAGCTGGCGACCGTCACCGGCGTCAGCCCGCTGAGTCGTTTCGGCGAGCTGGTGGTTTCCGGCAGTCAGGTCAAGAAGTTCAGTGAGAAGCCGAGCATCGACCACGGCTTCATCAACGGCGGCTTCTTCGTCTTCTCGCAGGGGGCGCTTGACTACGTCTCGAACGACGAATCCTGCATTCTCGAGCGAGAACCCTTGGAGCAGCTGGCGCGCGATGAACAGCTCATGGTGTTTCCCCATCGCGGTTTCTGGCAATGCATGGATACGCGTCGCGATCTCGAACAGCTCGAAGCGGTGTGGAATAGCGGCCACGCACCTTGGGCACCCCGCGGCGCCTGAACCCGGATGAGCAAAGGACGGGCCATCGTGTTTGGCGGTGCGGGCTTCATCGGCACGCACCTGGTAGAGCGCCTGGCGAAGCAGGGCTTCGAGGTCGCGATTGGCGAGACGGAGGATGCACTGAGCCAAGCAGAGGCAGGCTGCGACGTAGCCGTTTTCTGTCAAGGGGGCCGCTCCGACGACTTCGCGCAGTTGCGAGCCGTACATGCTGAACTGACGGAGCGCTTGCTCGCTATCGCGCGACCGCGGCGCGCAGTGTTCATCAGCTCCGGTGAGTGTTACGGCCAGGGGCCGGTCCCATTCCGCGAGGCGCAACCCCTGCTCGGTACATCTCCATACGCCCAAGCCAAGATCGCCGGGGAAGAAGTCGTGCGGCGCTACGCGAGCGAGACGGGCAATACCGGCATCGTATTTCGCCTAGCCGTCGCGTATGGTCCCGGTCAGCGAGGCACGATGCTGTTGCCTTATGTACTGTCGCAGCTGCTTTCCGGGCGTCCCGCGGACTTGACGCCTGGGCAACAAACGCGCGACTTCGTTGCCGTCGCGGACGTCACGGCGTTGATCGCACGAGCGCTCTGCGATGACGTTCCTGGAGGCACCTACAACTTGGGCACGGGCGTGGAAACGACAGTTCGTGATGCGGCATTGACGATCGCGCGTGTCGCATCGGAGCAGTCGGGCAGCGATCTCATGCCGCTGCTCAGAATTGGCGCGCGGCCTCAATCGAGCGGCGGGGTTCAGCGATACGCGCTCGACCCGGCCCTGACCACCCAGGTACTGGGGCTTGCTCCAGAGCTCGGTTTGGAAGCTGGCATCGAACGGATGGTGGCATCCGCTCTGGCCACCCAGTCCTAGAACACGTGCGTGTCAGGCGTTGGCGTTGGCAGTGGGATCATTCATTTTATGAACAATTCCATGCGCTTGGGAGCTGCAGATTTGGCGACCGCGCCGCCTGGAAGCCGGAGATCGTCTCCCTGAATTGTCGCTCCGGGCTGCCGTGCGCGGGCCGGTTGCGTACGCACACCGGCTGAGATACGTTGAGCAAACCGCCCGGCGGGAGTGAGCAAGATGGACGCAATTGATCACCTGAAATGTCGGTTGGAATTGGTACGTGGGTCGAGGTTGTCCTTGGGCCTGCTGCGTGATTGCGTTCGACTGGAGCGCGATCCGTACATCGCAACCAGCCGAGACGGGGCCGCCCTGAAGCTCATCGGGGGGCGTGGGGAGTGGTTCACCTTCTACGAGAACGTCATTCGGCAGGATTACCTCCGCGACGTGGCCCCCTTAAAAGAAGGCGACTGCGTCGTCGACATCGGTGCAAACATCGGTGCGTTCACCGTGCTGGCGGCTCGCATGGTTGGCGAGAGCGGCAAGGTGTTCGCGTACGAACCCGACCCAGATTGCTGCGAGCGACTCCGGGAGAACGTCCGCCTCAATCGTCTGAACAACGTCGTCGTCGATAACAGCGCCGTCGGGGGAACGAGCGGCACGGCCAAACTTCACCGCCATGACAAGAACGCTTTCTCGTCACTTTTCGATGGGGTGGACGGTCGTGTGGGGCAGCACGCGGAATCCTTCGAGGTGCCCGTGGTTGCTGTGGCCGATGCCATCGCCAGGTGCGACGGTCCGCTGCACCTGATGAAGGTGGACTGCGAGGGGGCTGAGTACGAAATGTTCGACGCGCTCGAATCCGACACCGCCGCGCCTGTGAGACAAATCGCGATGGAGGTGCATCGCATACCTGGGCGTAGCGTCGATGACCTCAAGAGCAGACTCGTCTCGCTCGGGTTCTCAGTTCGCGGTGACTATCCGTTGATTGCAAAACGCGATAACGACGCGTAACCGCAGAAACCGACACGTAGTTTGCCGGTCACGCGCATTCGCGGTCCGAGCGGGTGGTCCCAGCACCCACGGTAGCAAGCGGTGATTGCCACTGTCGGTGCATGATTCCCGGTACGGAGTTGCTAGCGCTCGATTCCCGATCTGTAGGGAATCGCGACCCCAGGTAGTCCTTTATTCAGCCTCCGTTGGATGGCAACAGGTCGGGCTTTAGTCTTCCTTGCGACGTGCCGATCTGGAGAGAAGACTTATCGAGTTGGGACAACTTGTGTCCTTGTGACACGCAAGCACTCCCCGAGACGGATCCAATTCTGGGCATGAGAGAACACATGGGTACGAGTTTCAGTCGTCGGTCACGTCTGTTGAGCATCTTCGTGGTGCTTGGAGGCGCAGTTGGTTGCTCTGGCGGAGAGGTTTACTCCCCCGACGAAGGTGGCGATGCAATGGGTGCAGAGGGCCCCGACGGCCCAGACGGCCCCGACGGTACGGGTGAAGGCAACGAACCTGTCCGTCCTGGCGAAGGCAACGAACCGAGCCAACCAGTCGGTGCTGAGACGCCGGACGGAGAGGATTTGCCGGGGGCGGGGAACCAACCGACTGCCCCCGCCACCGTCTTGGATGAGACGGATCCCCAACCGCTGCGACGGCTGAGTCACGTCGAGTACGAAAACACGCTGCGCGACCTCTTCCCATCGCTCACGTTCGACCTACCAACGTTACCTGCTGAGGCGAAGCTCGACGGCTTCGAAAACAACTACTCCAAGCAAGAGCCATCGGCCCTGCTGGTGGAACGATACTCGGCCGCTGCCACATCAATTGCCGAGGCCATTTCACCAGCGTACGTGACGCAAGAGCTGGCTCCTTGTGGCGAAACACTCGAATGCGCTCGCACCTTCATCCAGGACTTCGGTCTACTCGCGTTCCGTCGGCCGCTGACCGACAGCGAGTTTGAGGCATTCGAGCAGACGTTCACTTCTGGTCCAGGCTCGGACGACTTTGTTCTTGGCGTGCGACTCACGGTCATGGGGATGCTGCAATCAGCAAGCTTCCTCTATCGTCCAGAGTTCGGCGTCGACGGGGAGGGAGCCGAAGACGTAGAGCTCTCGCCGTATGAAGTGGCGAGTCGTCTCAGCTACTTCGTGTGGGGGAGCATGCCGGATGGTGAGTTGCTCGACGCAGCCGCGAACGGCAGGCTGACAGATGTTGACGATGTTGGTGCTCAAGCGGAACGACTGCTCGAGGATTCGCGCGCACGACAAGGGATCTCACAGTTCTTCTCCGAGTGGCTGCAGTTGCCGAGAGTCTCCTCCGTCGCAAAGCGCGCCGAAGATGACTGGAGCCAGGAATTCCGTGATGAATTGGCGGAAAGCGCTGTGCGTTTCGTCTACGACGAAGTGTTTGCGAGCGGTGGGGGCGCTCTGGAGCTGTTGACTTCAAACGCCTATCCGGTAACGCCCCGCATTGCAGAGCTTCTTGGCGCGGAATCGGCCGGGCAACAGGGTTGGCAGGTCGTGACCACCAATGCAGAGGAGCGGGCGGGTTTTCTGACTCACCCCGCGTTCTTGGGAGCCTACGGTTATGGGGACTTTCCGTCCCCAGTCTTGCGCGGCGTCTTCGTCATGGATCGGTTGCTGTGTGCGCCGCCGTCACCCCCCCCTCCGGGGGTGAATGTGACTCTGCCAGATGCGCCAGAGGAAAGGACGTCCGAAGCTGCCACAAACCGGGAGGCGTACGAGCAGGTGACGGGCGTATCGCCCGAATGCGCCGGTTGCCATTCGATCATCAACCCGCTCGGTTTCGCGTTCGAGAACTACGACACGCTGGGCCGCTACCGGACTGAGGACAATGGCGAAGTGGTAGACGCCACAGGAGTCTCCATGGGCTTCGACTTCTCGGACGGTGTCGATCTGGCGCAGCAAATCGCGGGCAGCGAGGCGTACCGAGCCTGTGCGGTGAAGAAGATGCTGACGTTCGGTTTCGGCGGTGGGCCTGCCGCCAGCAGTTCGGCCGTGCAAGAGCAGGTCTTGGCGGACTTCGCGGCCGCAGAGCACTCGTTCAAGGCGTTGGTGGTCGCAATCGCCCGCCACGAACGCTTCTCTCGCTGGCTGGCCCCACCCGAGGGCAACTGAGCCCGGTAACCTGGTGACGGAGTTTTTATGACGAACAGAATTACGAGAAGGTCTTTGCTTGGTGCTGCTGGATTGGGGTTAGGCAGCGTTTGGCTTCCAGGTGTCGGACGTGTCGAAGCGCAATCCAGCGCAGCGGGTCCGAACCTGCTCTTCCTCTATGCGGACGGCGGCTGGGTGTTCCGCGACACGAAGATGCGCCCGCCTTGGGCGCCCCCGGAGTGGAGTGAGTACGAGTTCTATCAGCCGGGCAAGCGAAACCCAGACGACCTGGAGTGGGAGTTCGAGCTGACGGACTCTCGCCTGACGGAAGCGGACTTTTCGCGCATTTTGCGCCCACTGTACCGTCATCGTGACGTGATGACCGTGGTCGAGGGGTTGTCGATGCTCACAACGGCTCTCGATTTCCTCGGTGATGACCACGCTAGGGCACACATTCACGCGTGGTCTGCGGAGCCTGCTGCAAGCTCGGACGGTGTGAAGTCGTTCGGTAGTGCTCCGTCAGTCGATCAGCGGATCAACGAGTTCATTCAGAGCACGCAGCCCGACCATCAGTCGATGGACTTCAACTATTCGACAGAGATATTTCACCAGTGGCTGTACCGCTCGTCGGCCTCTGGGGGGGCCGCGACGGTACCTGTGTTGACGAGTCCCAGTGAAGGCCTCAATCGCTTCTTCGCTGGACTAACCGGAGGCGGCGGCGGGGGAGCTGAACAGCCCGCCGATCCTCTCACCGACAACGCGAATTACGCCATCAATCTGGCGTTGCAACAGTTCGACGAAATCGCGCCTCGATTGTCTGGGGACGACCGTGCCAAGTTGGAGGCGCATCGAGACCTTCTCGGCGGTTTGACCCAGAAGCCCGGGACAACGATTTCCTGTGATTCGCCGCCCGAGCTGGGGAACGCGGGCGGAGGCGATGTCACTGAGCGGTGGCGCTCCACCATGGTTTCTTTCGCGGAGCTGGCTGCCGCAGGATTTGCGTGCGGCATCTCGCGCGTTGCAACGATCGGTGGCTGGATGGCGCCAAACGAGTCGTACGGTCTGGACGCGTCAGCGTCTCCACACCAGGAGTACGAACATCGGACAGACCCCACCGAGGGATACAGTCTGAGTGGATCTGCGTTGCAAGATTGGGAGGACCGCACCGAGCTGATGGTGCAGCGCAACATCGTGCAGATGGAACTGCTGGCTTCGACCCTGGATGTACTCAAGTCGCAGCCGGGCCTGCTCGAGAACACCCTCGTGGTGTACATGAGCGAAATATCCCACGGTAACCACGGCCACGAGAATCTGCCCACGCTCCTGTTCGGAAGCGGGTCTGGCATCGTAACCCCGGGTAGGTACATCAAGTATCCTATCAATCTGCCTCGGCCGGAGATATTCGACAGCCACATCAATGCGTACAGCGGCTACCCGCACAGCCGCCTGCTGGTGTCGATTCTCCAGGGGTTTGGTGTGGACGTGGACTATCTTGGCGCCCCCAGTCTTGATGGAGTTGGTGGCACGATTGATCTCAGCGGGCCGCTCCCACGTCTGACCGTCTGAGCCGGTCTACGCGGTGGCGGCTGTAGGGATTGCGATATCTCCTACGTCCCGTGTCCCAATCCGTGTGAAGTGGTCTGGGTAGTGCCCCATCCGGGAGCGCCCGGCGTTCGTCGATGGCACTCATGTGTTCCACATGTCCGACGGAACCCACAAGACCCGACAAAAAGCTTGGTGCTCGACGGAGCGCTGTTCGATACTCCGAAGCCTGCAAGGAGCTTACATGAACAAGGCGCTAGCGATCGGGATTATTGCACTTGGGGTTCTGTGGGGCTGTTCTGACGACAGTTCGACTACTACCGAAGATGACGCGGGGATGATGGGCGCCGGGGGGGGCTCGGGTTCCGACACTGATCAACCGACGGACGTCGGCGATACGGACGGGACCGACGGCACATCAACTGACGCAACGGATACCGGTGGGGAGGTGACCGACGTCACGGACGAGATGACCGACGTGGAGATGAGCGACGTCGTAACGACCGACACGGACACGACGGGTGAAACCGATGTCGACGGGACGGACATCGAACCGCCCGACGGTGGGATGACGGACGTCACGGACGGAACCGACGCGACGGACGTAACCGACGCAACCGATGTCACGGACGTCACGGACGGAACCGACACGACGGATACCGGCACGGACACCGACGTGACGGACACCGATCCGGGGCCCCAAACCTGCCCTGCCGGACAGTGGGATCACGACATTGACCCAGTGACCCCGTGTGTCGTGTTCTCGACCTGCGTTCCTGGCGAGTTCGTCGTGGCCTCGCCGACGGTGGTATCAGACCGCGAGTGTCGCGCCTGCCCGTCGGGTCAGTTCTCAACGACCAACAATGCCGTCGGATGCACGCAGTGGTGGACCTGCTTGCCAGGCCAGACTCAGCTGCAACCCGGAACCTCGACGTCTAACCGTGTTTGCGGAAACGACCCTATCCCCGACTGCAGCGGAGGAACGTGGGACCACGACGACAATTCGTCCACAGCCTGCGTGCCTCACACGGACTGCGAAGCGGGCGAGTACGTCCTATCCGAGGGAACGGCGACTTCGGACCGCGAATGTGCGGACTGCGAAGCGGGCTCCTTCTCGGTCACGAATAATGCTGACAGTTGCACGCCTTGGCGCACCTGCGACGCGGGTGAGTACATATCCAGTGCTGGTTCGGCAACAGCCAACCAAACCTGTGCGGGCTGCGCCTCGGGCACGTTCAGCGACGCGGAGAACACCGAGGCATGCACGCCGTGGAGCGACTGCGCGCCGACGACATATGTTTCTGCTGGGCCTTCTGATATCGCAGACCGCACATGCCTCGATTGTCCCGATGGGACGTCCACGCCGGCACCGAACCTCGCTACGTGCATCGTACCGGGTGAATGTGAAGCCGGAACCGTTGCAACGGGCGTAGATGCAGGGTTTCCTGTCTGTGAAGACTGCGCAGCTGGTACGTACTGTGCCGGTGGGGACGCCCCGCTCGTCAGTTGCGGGAACAACACGTTCGATCACGATAGTGACTCGTCGACGCCCTGCGTCGCCAAGCAAACGTGTATTGCTGGGCAAGAGATCGACGACCCAGGTAGCGCCACGACGAATCGTACGTGTATAGACTGTGCCGACGGCGAATTCAGCTCGACGTCCAACCAAGACGAGTGCTCACTGTTCACGGTGTGTGGAGACGGCGAGTTCGAGACTTCGCCCGGCACCTCGACCAGCGACCGTGTCTGCTCTGGCGTCCAAGTCGAGCAGGTGGTAGCAGGCGCCCGGCACACGTGCGTTCGACTGAACGACGGCAACGTCAGGTGCTGGGGTGACAACTCCAGCGGTCAGCTCGGCTACGGTGACAACGTTTCGCTGGATAGCCCTGGCGGCAACGTCGACGGACTGGGCTTCGTCGTCGACTTGGTCGCGGGTGAGTCCCACACTTGCGCCTTGCTTCAGACGGGCGCCGTCCGGTGCTGGGGCAACGGCGAGAACGGTCGTTTGGGTTACGGCGACGAGGACACGCGGCAGTCTCCTGGCGGGAACCTCGTGATGGCCGACAAAGCCGTGCAGGTCGTCGCGGGTGGGTCACATACCTGCGCTCTGCTCGAAGACGGCACGGTATCGTGCTGGGGCTCCAACGCGTGGGGGCAGTTGGGATACTACGATGTCGGCTCGTGGCCTCAGCCAGGTAGCGCCGTTCCATTCGGCGCCGAGGAAGACGTGATCGTCGAACTCGCCGCGGGCTGGGCTTACACCTGTGCGCTCTTCGACAACGGGACGGTGCGATGCTGGGGCTTCAACTTCAGCGGTGAGGCAGGCTACGACCAATCCGGTCTGTCGGGCGATGCGGACGACAACAACCTCTATGAGGAACCCGGCCCGGATCTCGACTTCGATGGCGACTTGGTCAGCCACATCAGTGCCAACGGTGGCGCGCACACCTGTGCGGTGATGAGTAGTGACTCGTCGCTCCGCTGCTGGGGCTGGGGTGAGGGAGGTCGCTTGGGTTACAACGACGTAGACGACATCCCCTCAACCGACAAGCCGCTGCCCATGGACGAGGCAGTTCCGCTTGGCGGAACCGTCGATGTTTTGGACGTTGGTGACGGTCACTCGTGTGTCTGGCTCGCTAGCAACGCCTTGCGCTGCTGGGGCCGTGGCAGTAGCGGTCGTCTTGGATACGGAGATGAGGACAACGTCGGGGATGGCACGACGTCGATCGTCAGCGCTGGCAACGTCACACTGTCGGGTGGCGTCGAGGTCGAACAGATCGCCACCAGCTGCGACTCTACGGTCGGGCACACCTGCGTGCTCCTAACGGACGGCAATGTGCGGTGCTGGGGTGACAACTCCAGCGGTCAGCTTGGATACGGTGACAACGAGCAGCTCTCGACGCCTGGCGCCAACGTGTCATTCGTCCTGCCGACTCCCTGAGGCTAGACGAGGTTCGAGAGACGGCTGGTTTCTGCGGCCGTCCCTCGAGCCCTGAACGGTGTTCGAATGACGGCCGCAATGCGTGGCCGTCATTCGCGTTTTGTCATTCCGCTGGGCACTCGGCAGACGCGGTGCCGTACCCGAAGGCGAGGCGTTTGAACCAGGGCCCGCCGGCATCGGAAACCACCTCCCAGGACGCTCCACCATCGGCACTTCGGTGCAGTCTGGAGTCGGTTGTGGCGATAATGAGTGTTCCGGTTTCCGTGCTGGCCACGCCAGCCTCAGCTGCTCCCATACCTCCGCCCCCCAGTGCGCTCCACTCGTCGCCATCGGTGCTGCTGGTGATCGAACCGCCGAGTGCCAGGAACTCGGAACCCGTCCATACCAAGGCCGTAGTCTCGCCGGCGCCCGTCGAACCTGCCGCTTGCCAACTCTCGCCGCCGTCGGTGGACCGACACAGCTGACCTCCAAAGCTCGACGCCAAGAATACGCCAGCGCCGTAGACGAGTAGCTGCTCGGAACAGTCGAAAGCGCCACCTTCGGTCCAGGAGACACCCCCGTCATCGCTGTACTTTGCCTGGCCCGGCTGAACGGAGACGAAGCGGCCGTCACCGAAGGCGACCGTCGTGTGACCATCCTCGACGTCCATCCAGTCCCAGTCCCACGTATACCCACCGTCAGCTGAGCGGATCGCAGCCGCGGACCCAACGCCGACGAAGACACCATCGCCAAACGCCGCGCCCCAGAATCCGTTGTTGTAGAACTGTTCACCCATTGGGTAGACGTCCTCCCAGTTGATACCGTCGACGGTACGACGGATTCGACCTTCCGAACCCCAGCCGTGAAAGCTGATGAATGCGCCGTCGCCGTAGGCCAGGCCTCGGACCAGCCATTCGTGGTGGTCGAAGTCGCCGTAGTCGGGCTGCTCGACTTCGTCCGCAACCCAAGTCAGTCCGTCATCACAGGACATCGCGCGGCGCCCCCCAACGCCAGCTGCGACGAACATCGGCACACTACCTGCCGGCGGGCGCACGACCTCAGGTTCTGCCTCGTCCGTCTCAGACGTTGCGTCCGTCTCAGACGTTGCGTCTGTGTCGGTCGGGCCTTCTGGGGTTGATGGACCGGAATCCGTTTCCGTCCCACCAGTGGGTTCGGATGGCGGTGGCTCTGTCTCGGCAGGCGTTGCGTCGTCGGTATCCAAGCCGGCTGGCGTCGGTTCAATGGTAGGATGGTTTTCCTCATCCTCGGTAGATGGAGTTGGGATTGTATCGGTCGAGTCGTCTCCGCCATCGGTGATATCGACGCCCTCGTTCGTTGCGTCTTCTTTGTCTTCACCTGAGTCGTGACTGAGCGCCGACGCACAGGCAGCGCTCAAGATGCACGGAACGACCAGCAGCGCGCCAATGGACTTGCGTTGAAATTGCGTCACGTCTCTCTCCCTCAACTTTTCGAGCTTCCCAGTGCTCGGGATAGGAGGATCGTAGACCGAAACGACTGTGCCTGCCCGTCGTGCGACCCATTTTCTCAGGATGACGAAAGGCGTCCCCAGTTGTTTCAACGGACCAGGAAGTCCGCCCTGGGTGATCAGCTTGGAGGGCTATCGATATGCTTCGCGAGCTTCGTGATGCGACCCGGAACACCAAGCACGAAAGAACCTGGAGGGATGTTCGCCGGGACGACTGAGTTGGCGCACACGAACGTATCGTCACCTACACTGACGTGCCCAACCACACAAACCCGCGGCCCCAGCTCGACCCGATGCCCAATCGTCGGCTTGTCATGTGGGGCGTCGCGACGCAGCACCCCCACCACGACCGAGTGACAGATCCTCACGTCGTCGCCGATCGACTCTGCTCCGATCATGATCGGTCCCCGGCCGTCGATGTACACGCGTCGCCCAACCTTGACCACATAGGACAGGTCGATACCCCACACCAATCGGACACATTCGAAGGCAGTGAGATATGCCAGCGTCATTGGTGCACGCAGGGCCTTGCGCTCAATCGCCATGCGTCGGTTGCCGAGGCGGTGCACAAGCAGAGCCCAGAAGCCAGGAGAGTAGACTCTCCCGCCGTGTGTCTGGAAGTCCTCCACAATGAGCTTTGCCAAGCTGACATCCGTAGGATTCTGGTCGTGTTGTCCAAGGATTCGTGCCGGACGAGGGCCCGACTCTGGCACGGCGTCCTCGTCTCGGCGCGCGGCTTTCTGCACCGGACGTTGCGGCCAGAGTCGACCGGGCACCCCCAGCATCGCCTCGCCCTTCGGGACGTCTTCGAGGACCAACGAGTTGGCGCCAACCATCGCATCGTCGTCGACTTCGACGGATCCGAGGACACAAGCGCCTGCGCCGATGTCGCAGCGGTCGCCAATCGTTGGCCAATTGTCTAGGGTGTCGGGTAGGTTACCGGGGCTGCCGCACGCGGTGTTCGGTCTTAGGTGAACATCATCGCCGATGCTTCGGGCATGGAGGGTGATCCCGCCGTTGTGCCAGATCCGGAGACGACGCCCGAGGCGAGTGTGAGGGGAGATGTGTATCCCGAACACGTGCGCGGCCACCGCCGTAGCGGCGGTAAGTGCACCACGAAGAGGGCGTTGTGCAATTTTTGGGTGCGCATGCTCGACGCTTGCGCGCAGTCTGTGCAAGGCGGTTACCCAAAGGCCTCCCTCTCCGAGCGCGCCCGCGTATGTTTGCCAATCCTCTCTCAAGAGGTCCCATGTTCTGGGCTCTTTGTCAGCCGAATGCCCTGCCACGCGGATCCCTCCTTCAGTGACTCACGACGCGCCGCGCGCTCTTTCAGGTCCCAGCGCTGAGGCGTTCACATCTGCTTCGTCTGGTGGGGCGGCTCTTGCCGGCACGCCAACGACCGTCGTGGCCTCAGGTACGTCCTTGAGGACCACCGAGTTGTTGGCGACAACTGCTCGACCACCAACCTTGACTGGTCCAAGAACCGCTGCGCCTGAGCGTATCTCAGCACCCGCGCCAACCTGGGGCAGCGACTGCGCGCCCGAGTCGTCTCCTCGCAGGGGGCCGACTGTCGTGTCGTGATGTATCCGGACGTCGTCTCCGACGGATTGGGCGTCGAGCACGATGGTGCCACCGGGTAACAGCTGCACTCGTCTGCCCAACTTCGTGTCCTCGCCGATGTGGATGCGGGATAGCAGCGAAACGGAAGCGGACAGCGCTCGACGCGGGATGCGCACCGCGTTTCGAAGCAACACCGGGCGCCCCTTCACCGCGCGTTCGCCCACACGATGAGCATACACAGCCCAGAAGCCAGTCGAGGCAAGGCTCCTGCCGTGCGCGGTAAAGTCTTCGACGAAGAGCTCCACCAAATTGAGCTCATCCGCAGAACGCTCTTCGCGCAGACGCCACCTCACCGCGGAGCGCGCGATACCCCGAATCGTCTTCGGTCGTTCACGATAGGGCCGACGGAGCAGTCGGCACTTGGCACTGTAGACCGACTGTCCCGCGGCGCGGACGACGCTGCATGCCAGGGCGTAGCGAGCGCCGTGGTACTTGGTGAAGTAACGCCACCGAGAGTCGAAGTAGTAGTCGGGCCATGCCTTACCCCCGTCATTGAGCCCGGTAGAATACGAGCCCAAGTGGGCGATGGGAGCGTCAGCCACGAACCAGGTGCGCCAGCCCGCGGCGGCCACCTGTTTTGCGAAGTCGATCTCCTCGAAGTACAGGAAGAAATCCTCGTCGAACGCAACGCCGCCGCTGAACACCTCGGCGCGGACCAACATGCTGGTACCTGGCACCCAGTCCACCTCGACGCTCTGGGCAGGCGTGGGCATCGCAACGACGTGGCGCCTGACGAGCTTCGATACGATTCCAAGCTTCGCGCCGTCATCCAGTTCGCTTAAGACTGTCGGGAAGCGAAATGCCGCTCCTTGCACGTCACCTTCTGGACCGTGCACGACGCTGCCCGCCAAACCTGCATCGGGGTGCGCGTCCATGAAGTCTACTAACTTGCGGACTGAGCCCGGGTCTGGAACCGCGTCGGTGTTGATGATGTAAAAGTACGCAGGCGGGCTAGGTAGCTTGCCAGCATATGCCACGGCGAAATTGATCCCATACCCGTAGCCACCATTCCGAGGCGCGGCGAGCACGGTCACCGCCTTCGAGAGGCCTCGTTCTTGGATGCCCGCGGATATGGCCTCGACGGACCCATCTTGCGAATCGTTGTCGACGACCAGAATGTGGTGTTCCCCAACGTCCGACAGCTCCGCCAACAGCTTGGTTACGGCGGTGAGGGTCAGCTCCGGGGTTCGGTAGTTGACGAAGATTGCAGCAAGTCTCATGGCCGGTCGGCGGCTCCTACGCGCCAGTCCCGACTGTTTCCATTTCGCGACTGACGATGCGGCTGATGCCTCGAATGTTCGTGAAGTCCGGATCGAAGAGTGCCTCCTCCGGAAGCGTGATGTCGAACGTTTCTTCCAGGAAGGCGATCATCTCGATGACGCCGGCGGAATCGACGTAGCCGTTCTCCCACATGTTGACGTCCCGGCTAAATAGGCTGTCGTCCTCACGCACGCGGAATCGTTTGCGAATATAGGCTTCGATGGGGGATTCAACTTCTTCTGACATGGGCGGCTAGGCTCCTTCGGGGTAGGAGGCGGTGAAGCGGTAAATGCCCCCTCGGATCCAACGTTTGAGTTCGGGTTCGTCGAAGCCACAGAGCTCGCAGAAGCGCTGTGCCAGCGCGCGTTCGTTGATGCCTCGGTCCAACAAAGCTGCCATGGTTCCTCCGACCTTCTTGGAGTCCGCGACTTGGGCTCGAACTTTGGGCCGATCGTAGATGAATGATGGGATGCGAGTTCCCATCATCAAGCGAGCTAGCTCTTGTTTGGCTCCCTCGCGGTCGAGGAAGCCACAAGGCAGGCTAGCGTAGGCGTCGGCGCAGATAGCGTACGGCTGAACTGTGTCTATCCCATGGTGGGCAAAAATGCCGACCTCTCGGTCTCCAGTATCCAAGCCTTTGACGAGGAAGCGACGCAAGCGACCTGGCGACAGCTCCGGTAGGCCATAGTACTCCGACGAGCCGTATTTCACCGGTGTGTAGTCGGCCATCAGTTCATTCATCGTGTCACCGGTCAACACGCAAGGCCTGTCCTTTCCAGAAGACCGACCTTCGAGGGCTCTGGCCAAGACTGCGTTGACCAGGCCGCAGTGCACGTTGAAGTCTCTGAAGTCTTGGCCGTACACCAACACCTCGTCGAGCACGTCCAACAGCGAAGTCGGGTGGACTTCGATCACCTCGAGAGGTACGCCAAACTCCTGAGCGACCTTCCTTGCGTAGTAGACGTCAGAATTCGGCTCGTCAGGCGTACCCGGTTCGCGTGTCACGAACGTCACGGCCGTGAACGGTCCAATGTACTCACGCGTGAGCGCCGCGACCGTCGTACTGTCCAGGCCGCCCGACAGGGTCACATACAGGGTACGCCCAGAGAGCGCACGCGCCAGGGACGCGAACGTATCCTGCAAGCGCTCTGTGATCCGCGACGCGTGCACGGGCAGCTCTTCATCTAGCGCGGGAACGTCGTCGGCGAACTCCAACTTGGAGTATTTCTCGAGGCTGAGCGTCTTGTCTTTCGCATTGACCCGCACGAGGTGCCCCGACGGCACCGACCAGATGTTGGCGGCCGCGTGACCTTGCCTCACGAGGTCGACGAAGTAGTTCGAGCTCGAAACGCCCTCGGCGCCGATGGCAAAGAAGAGCTTGTTGACTCCGAGTGGATCGCGCGCGAGGAGGTCGACCCCGCCGCCTCTCAGATGCAGAGCGAAATGGCCACGAAGCGCCGCGAACGTGTCGACCGTGTCGCTACTCGTGAGCGAATCCGTGGGCAAAGGAGAGCCGTCACGCAGTACTAGATCCGAAACGACGCTTGTTGCACTCGTCACTGCCTCACTTGTCACCGCAACGTCTCCATATACTCGGGAAGCACTTGCTCGAGAACTTCGAGCCCACGGTCCAGCATTTCGTCGCTGGCGGTGAGGCTGATTCGGAAATGACCATGGTGGTGAAAGACCGAAGCAGGCAAGATCATGACTCCCTTTCGGGCAAGGTACTCCGTGAACGCCGTCGCGTCACCACCTGGGGCCTGCGGATAGAGGAAAAACGTGGCCTGAGATGCGACGACCTTGTACCCCGCACGCCTCAGTACCTCCAGGGTACGGTCTCGTTTGCGGGCGGTGGTCGCGATCGGGCCGCGAATCTGCAGTAGGTCGCCCAACGCCAATTGCATCAGTGCTGTCGGCGTGCAGAAGCCCATGATGCGAGTCAGCTTGATGAGCTCTTGGGCGTACGCCTCGCGCCTTGGGTGCTTGGGAGACACTGCGATGTACCCGAGCCGTTGACCCTGCAGAGCCAAGACTTTGCCCACCGAGTAGATGACGACAGAGTTGGGATAGTGCTGGACGGGAGAGCCGAATCGATTCTCTCCAAACACGATGTCCCGATGGCACTCGTCGGAGATCAACAGCGGTTTGGAACTCGAATCCTCTAGGGCGGAAGCTAAGGAGCGAAGCTCCTCCTCGCCATACAGCAGACCTGCCGGGTTCGCTGGCTGCGACAGGATCACGGCTTTCGTCTTCGGCGTCAGGGCGGCGCGAATGGCGTCGATGTCGAGACGAAGCTCGCTATTGACGGGAACCAGGCGTGCGACCAACCCGAGATTCTCCAAGTAGAGCGGGTAGTCGAGCCAACACGGAGTGATGACGACTACCTCATCACCGGGATCACTTCGGACGGAGCGAAAGGCCATGTTGAGCGCTGCCATGGCCCCCGGCGTCAGCACGACGTCACCCAGGGCAAACGGCATTTGGTGGCTATCGCGCAACGCTTCAGCAACCAGGCGACGGGCCACGGTCGATCCACCGTATGGGGTGTACTGTAGTGCCAACGCAGCCGTGTCCTGTAACGCCCGACGGATCGCGTCGATAGCTTCGGGTTTCGGCCCGTCGTACGCGTTGGCGTAGGCGAGGTCTGAAAAGGCCCGACCACCATGACGCACAGCTAGGTTGCGCAGGCGGTCCACCTCGTCTTGAGGCGCGGTGAGGCGCTCCAGTTGCTCGGAGATAGCCTTCATCGTCCGACGTTCTTTCGGTCCACCTTTCCGGAGGAGGTGCGTGGCAGATCCTCGTGAACGACCACGTGCTTGGGGACCATGTGACGCGGCATCTTGGCGTTGCAAAACTGGAGCAAGTCGTCGACCGAAAACTCCTCTGGTTTGCGGGGCACGACATGGGCCTCAATGACCATTCCGGCTAGATCATCTGGTGTCCCTCGGACGACGACCTCGGCGAGCATCTCCGACTCGTAGAGAGATTCTTCGACCTCTTCGGGGCTGATGCGGTACCCGTAGCTCTTGATCTGCTGATCGGCACGTCCGACGAAGTACAAGAAGCCGTCGTTGTCTCGCTTCACCATGTCCCCCGAGTACACAACGCGGGTCGGGCTTTCTGGTTGTCGCGGATCAGGCCGAAACACCGCTCGGGTGGCGTCAGGTCGATTCCAGTACCCAAGGGATACTGTCGGGCCAGCGTGCACCAGTTGACCTGGAACGTCGGGTGGACATGGCCGGTCGTTCTCGTCCAAGATGAGTATCTCGGTTTCGGGCATGGCCTTGCCCATCGAACTCGGACGAGTGAGCACTTCGGATGGCGGCAGATAGGTGGAACGAAACGCTTCCGAGAGGCCGTACATCAGGTAGATGCGAGCCTGCGGAAGGTGCTCTTTGTACGCTTTCACCAGCTCCACGGGAAACACGCCACCCGAGTTGGTGATGTATCTCAAGTGGGGAAACTGTCGCTTCGGAAACGGTGAGTGACGCTGCATCAGTTGGATCCACAGCGTGGGTACTCCAGCCAGACCCGTGATCTCATACGTTTCCAGGGATCGGCAGATGTCTGCGGGAAACAGGGAACGCTGTAGGTACAGCGTTGCACCTTGCCGCACACTCGTCAGGAGCTGGTTCAGCCCATAGTCGAAGCTGAACGGTAAGACGCTGAGTATCCGCTCGTCAGACTGCAGCTCCAGGTACTGCGAAACGATACGCGCCCCGGCCACGAGATTGTCGTGCGATACGAGGATGCCTTTGGGGCGTCCGGTAGAGCCAGACGTGTAGAGGATGATGGCGGGCGTTGCCCCGCCCTGCAGCGACTCACGTGCTGGGACATCGCCATCGGCGCCAACGACCTCAGCGCAGGTGACGCCGGCGTATGCGTCCGGCTCGAGCGAGTCGAGCTTTCTGGGGGTGGACAACAATACCCTGGCGCCGCTGTCTTCGAGGATGTGCTTTGCCTGAGTGGAACGAAGGTTTTCGTTGATCGGGATGACCACCGCGCCCGCCGCCCAGATGCCGTAGGTGGCGACCACCGCCTCATACGTCTTGTCCAAGAAGACGCCCACGCGATCGCCTGCAGCGACGTCTAGCGACTTCAGTTGCGCCGCTAACCGAAGGACGTCGCGCTGCAGTTGCTCGTAGGAGTATTCAGTTTGACCTTGGACAACTGCGGTCTTGCTGCCTGACGCGCGGGCAGCGCTTGTAAGCGCGTCCTCTATACGAGCACCGAAAGAATCTCTGCCGTCCACGCTGGTCAACGAGCGGCAATTTACACGACGAGTTCACATCATGCAAGGTCGCGTGAGAACCTCAGGTGTACTTCCGATGCAGCGAGCGGGGCGTCCGCCCGGGCTGTTTCGCGTCGCTCCACCTTGGTACCAAACGCGCGCTGGCCCTACCACAGGCCCGCAATGGTTTCGCGCATTCTGGGTGCTGGTAGTGAGTGACCGCAGGCTGGAATACTAGCGACGTCCACTCGCACAACTGGGCAAACGAGGAGGATTGTTCAAACCACGCGGCATGGGTGGGAGATTTCGTGGGCGACCTTCCTACGACTTGCGCCGTCACGGTCGCAACTTGCATGTCCACGCACGCTGTCGCGCCTCCGCGGGCAGCGTTGGCGCCGTCGATTGGTGTATGCTGTCAGGGGCACGATGTCGGGTACACGCACATGGGGCAAATGGGTCGTTTGGAGCGGACTGGCGGTCGGCGTCGGACTCGCTTCGAGCTGCTGGTGGAACTCGGCCGATCGGCCGCCGCCGTCGAGCGCTTCCCCTTCGTGGTCGGCGCAGCAACCGACGCCTTCGTCGTCGCCTGCAGAGTTGGGGCGAACCTGGCACGCACCGTTGGACACGCGCGGAGCACGCACGTCGCGTTACCTATGGTGGGAGGCAGAGCGGCCGACACGCACGGACTTTCCGAAGCACCATCCATTCGAACCCGCGACGGATGCCGAGGCTGCCGTGCTCTCAGGCGGTGCGTGGGTTGGAGCTTCGGATGCGGGTAGGAAGCTATTTCTGGAGTACGAGGTCGATGTCTCGGAGGCAGCGACGTACCAGCTGTTCGCGCGCAAATTCTGGAGTCACGGTCCGTTTCGTTGGCGCTTCGACGATGGACCGTGGAGGGTTTGCGGCACGTCGGTGGCTTTGCTAGATGAAGCGCCGTTGCGTTTGCACGTCGTCGCGAATTGGGTCGAGCTAGGCGATGTCGAGCTGCCGTCAGGCGCACACACCTTTCGAATTGAGCTCTTAGAGTCTGATGGAGCAGTCGCGTTCGACGCCTTCGTACTGACTCGAGATGGCTTCACTCCTCGCGGCAAGTTGAAGCCCACGGCATCCTACGGGGCGGCGCCGGAAGGGTGGGTAACGTTCGATCCCCCGAGCGACAACTTCACGCCGACGCCTCTCGACCAACGTGCACTCAATCAAGAGCAAGCTGGCGCGGGTGGCTTCATCCGCGCTCGCAACGGCGAGTTCTTGATTGAGGGCAGTGGCGAGCGGTTGCGTTTCTGGGGCATGAACGCCGGTCATGGCGTGCTGCAGCTCTCCCCCGAGGGAATGCGGCGCTATGCGCGCCGCCAAGCCAAGTACGGCGTGAATCTCGTGCGTCTACACGGGCCGATATGGCGCGAGGACGCTTTCCGAGAATTCGACCAGGAGAAACTCGATAGGATACATCGCTTCGCCGCAGCGCTGCGTGAGCAGGGTATCTACCTGGCTCTGTCGGTCTACTTCCCGGTCTGGATGCAGATCGGGCAAAACGACGGGTTTCCGGGCTACTCAGGGCAGCAACCGTTTTCGCTCGCCTACTTCAGCCCAGAGTTTCAGAAAGTTCAGCGCGGTTGGTGGCGCAGTCTACTTACGACCGTTAACCCGCATACTGGACTCTCGTTGGCGAAGGACCCAGCGCTCGCCATGGTCGAACTGGTCAACGAAGACTCCACTCTGTTCTGGACGTTCCAGCCATACGGGACCATCCCCATGGAGCAAAGTGCTGATCTCGAGCGACAGTTTGGGGCTTGGCTATCCAAAAAATACGGTGACCTCGGTGCGACCTACGCGCGCTGGGAGAGTGAACCAGCAAACAACGACAACGTCGCTGCTGGTCGCATCGCGTTCATGGGTCTGTGGGAGATGGCGACCGAACGCCACCAACGCGCTCAGGATACCGCCGAATTCCTCAGTCGCAGTATGCGCGATTACTACGCTGACATGCAGGCGTTCCTACGCAAAGAACTGGGTCTCGAGGCCCTGACCGTGTGCTCCAATTGGCAGACAGCCGACCAACGTATCCTCGGGCCGCTCGACGATTGGGCGAATTCTGTCTGCGACGTGATGGATCGTCACGGTTACCATTCAGGAGTGCACGAGGGTGAAGCTGCAACTTATGCGGTCAGAGCGGGCAACGAGTATGAAGACAGGTCAGCGCTGCGCATCGACTTCAGTCCTAAACCAGAAGGTCAAGAACAGTCAGCCGGACTTTCGATGCCATTCGTGGAGGCGCGAGTCAACGGCAAACCATCTGTCGTGAGCGAGCTGGGTTGGACGTGGCCCAACCGCTTCAGGGCCGAGGGACCACTGATGACGTCTGTCTACAGCAGTCTGCACGGACTGGATGGTCCGATGTTCTTTGCTACCGAGGCGATGGGCTGGGAGAACATGCTCGGCAAGTTCACTGTGAGCGATCCTGCGACCATGGGCGTGTTTCCAGCCGCAGCAAGGGCCTTTCGTAAGCGCATGGTCCGAACGGCGGAGCCTGTGGTTCGCGGTAGTCTAACGCAACGTTCCCTGTTTGCGCTCAACGGCGTGCCGCTGGCGTCGATTGCGGCCCTTGACAATCTTCGGGCCAAGGACGTTCCTTTGGAGCGCACGCCTTGGAGCCAAGAAAAAGGCATCGATCCATTGGCGTTTCTGATTGGCCCGATCGACTTTGAATTCGCCGCTAAAGAAGATCGACTCCAACAGGACGACCTCGATGCTTGGGTCGATCTCGAGAAGTCGACGGTGCGTTCTAAGACGGACGAGCTGCTATTGAACTACGAGACTGGCGTCCTCGAAGTAAAGGCGCCAAGCCTCGAAGCAGTCGCCGGATTTCTCGGCAGCGTCCGCACGGTCGAGCTCCCAACCATGCGGCTCGAGATCGAAAATGAATATGCGACCGTTGCCTTGGTGGCTCTCGACGATGTCCCTTTGTCCGAGTCAGCCAGCATGTTGCTGCAGGTGGTCACTGAGGTTCGCAACAGCCACTGGGAAGCCCACGGACGGAAGAGGAAGACGATCAAAGACCCAGGCGGTCCTCCACTCCTGCTGCGCGCGGTTCATGGTTCGTTCGAGTTCACGCGCCCGGATGCATCGGAGCTAAAAGTGACGGCGTTAGACGCCAACGGTCATCCCACGCGGCGACGGCGCGATGGCGTTACTCGGACACCGATGCTTCCCGGCACGATGTACTACCTGATCGAACGCTGACTCAGCCGGCAATGCCCGATTGCTCGACCCGGGCATTGTTGGCCTCGCGAGTCGCTGTCGGGGTTTCCTGCTGGCCTGCCACAGCCTGCTCCATGAGTGTCTTCAGGATGGCGGCCTCGGTGTCGACGTCGTGCTGTTGACGCACACGCATGCGCCCTTTCCGCCCCATTTCCTCGAGTCGTTCGACCGGTGACTCGAGTGCTTGGGTAATCGCTTCGGTCAGTTTGTCGACTGAGCCCGCTGGAATGAGCCAGCCGCACTCCGAGTCCACCAATTCAGCGATTCCCGCGACGTTCGTTGTCACAACAGGACGACCTGCGGCGAGCGCTTCCATCAACGCGACCGGGAGCCCTTCGGCGAAGCTCGGAAGCACGAAGACCCGAGCGGCGTCGAGTTCAGCGCGTACGCGATTCGTGTCGGCCCACCCTGTGATACTGACGCACTCATCGAGACCCAGCTCGGAAATGCGCGCTTCGATCACCCCGCGCAGTTCACCATCACCTACGAGTACAAGCTCCAGATCCGGAATGCTGGTGCGGGCACGCGCAATCGCTTCGATCAGCAAGAGCTGTCCCTTCTGTTCACTCAAGCGGGCAACACTCACGAGGCGATGGGCCGCAGGCAGTGGCTTCGGCTCTGAACTGAGCAGTCGACTATCGACCCCGCAGTGCACGACATGGATCTTGGACCATTGCGAGTGGGGGCAGTGCCTGTAGAGTTGACTGCGCCCGTAACTACTTACCCCGACGGCGAACGCCGCCTCGGTCAGTTTCTGGCGTAGGCTCAACAAGACTGGATTGTCGAACTCCTCGGGTCCGTGCACGGTCAGGCTGAACGAGGGCCCACCCAACTGGTGCACCAAGAGCGCAACGGCGGCCGAATTGGTCCCAAAATGAGCATGAACGTGCTCCGTGCCGTCCCGCCGCATCCAATCCAGGAGCACGCAAGCCTCCGCCACGTAGGCGATGTGCGCCAGGGTGCCGCGGTCGGAGACCGCCGCCAGTCGCAGCGCAGTCCTCAGCGCGCGCAAAGTGCGCCGGGAGCGGGTCGCCGCCGTTTTGACAACAGCGGAGAGCAAGCGAGGCGCCCCGGCGTCCAGGACCACGCGAGTCTTGGACAGCTCGCGTTTGTCGTCGGCATCTACCAGTGTGTCAGGCGTGCCGCGTAGGCAGTAGCGCCCGATCTCAACCCCCAGCCTCTCCAGCGCGCCGATTTCCCGTCGGATGAAGGTGTGGCTTACCCGAGGGTAGGTGTTCACAAGGTAGGCGATTCTCATGACGGGCGGACGGCTTCAGTGTTCGCTCGCCATTTTGTACCGATCGTCCTCCGGCGCGCGAGCTCCACGGTCGCAGTGCGCAGACAACCAGGCCGTACGGCCCACCTGTGGCTACCGCGGATTCGGGAGTTGTTCTTGCGGCGGAGGCTCAGGGCGGGGCACGACTTGAACGGCGAACGATATGGAGAGGCAGTGAACTCAGGAGGCACTGACGTCGCGTCGGCAGGCAGCATCAGTTTCTCGTTCAGCCGACTCGGTCGTTCGCTTTTCGTGTTCTGGCTTTCCGCCGTGATCATCTTCGTTGCTGCGTGGATGTGGCGACCCCACGAACGTGGTCGACCACCGCTGCCGCTCGGGCCGTCTCAGCTAGCGGCGGAAGTGCTCGGGGAAGACCCGCCGCCGGAGCGGACAGGGTTTTCAAAGCTCATTCATGACCGACTCCTCGATCGAGACGATTCGTGGACGGCCATGAAGCTCGCGCGCAAGCGGCTCGCAGAGCATCCGGGGGAGCCGCTCTACGATCCAATCTTTCAACAGGGCGCCAAGTTCCAGTACCCGCCCTCGAGCTTGCACCTGATCGAATTGCTCGGTTCTCTGGGTGCCACCGCTCTGAGCAACGCGGTGCTCAACACGATCTCCGTCGGCTTCCTGTTGGTATTTCTTGCCGCGGTCTATCTGATAGCGCGCCCTGCCTTGCCCGAGCCGAGGCGTGCCCTGCTGGACCACGCGTTGCCCGCTCTGTTGGCTGTGTGTTGCTACCCTCTGCTCAAAGCGCTGGAGATCGGACAGATTCAGACGTGGCTCAACGCCATGTTCGCGGTGGCCCTGTTGATGTACCTGCGCGGTCGAACGGTCGCGGCGGGGCTGTTGGTGGGCTTGATGGCCACAATCAAACCCCAAATGGGACTGTTCTTGGTGTGGGGGCTCATCCAGAAGGAGTACCGATTCGCAGCGGCGCTGACAGCATGCGCTGCGGTGCTCGGTGTCATATCGCTCGGGCGCTATGGCTTGGACGTGCACTTGGAGTACTTGGACGTCCTCTCGATGATATCGCGGCACGGTGAATCTTACTTCGCCAACCAATCGCTCAACGGCTTGCTGCTCCGCGCAATGCATCTGGGTCCGAACCTCGCCTTTACCGTCGATTCGTTCGCGCCGGAGCACCCCCTCGTGCGTTGGGCGACGCTGGCGTCATCGCTGTGCTTCATCGGCTTCGCAATGTATCCCCGCCTGCGTACCCAGCAGAGTCGCGACTCTTCATTGGCGCGTGGAGTTCACTTCAGTCTTGCCGCGTTGTGCTTCACGGTCGCCTCGCCCATCGCGTGGGAACACCACTACGGGATCGTGCCTGCATTGTTTGCTGCCAGCTTCGTGTGCCTAGTTCGTGTTCCCCACACTGAATCTAGAAGACTGTGGATCGCTCTGGCGGTGGCTTGGCTACTGCTCGCTACTCGCATCAGCGCTGTCGGTGCCTTAGCGGACACACCGATCAACTTTCTGCAGTCGCACTTCTACTTCGGAGCAATCACGCTATTGGTCGTCCTGCACCTGCTGACGCGCGATGCCGCGCGCGCGGCAACTGCAGCAACACCCAAGGTTGTCACTCAGCCCGGCGGGTGACTTGGGAACAGACCGTCGACCAACAGGCAGTGTCGAGTCAGACAGTCACGCCGCCGTCGACGAGAAGTGTTTGCCCGGTAACCATCGCGGCGGCGTCACTCAAGAAGAAGCGGACGGCGCCTAGGATGTCTTCTTCTGACGCCAAGCGTCCCATCGGTGTTCGGTTGACGATCTGAGCCAGCTGCGCGACGTTGAGCGAGGCTGACATGTCTGTCTTCACGTAGCCTGGTGCCACGCTGTTGACCGTGATCTGGCGTCGTCCCAGCTCGCGAGCCAACGCTCGAGTCATGCCATCCATCCCAGCCTTGGATGCGCTGTAGGCGGCCATGCCGTTGTAGCCACGGCTCCCGATGATGGAGCTGATGTTGACGATGCGTCCGCCGTCGTTGCTGCGCAGCATGTGGCGCGACGCGGCTCGAGTCATCTGCAGCGCGCCGATCAGGTTCACTTTGATGACGCGCTCGCTTTCGACGTTGGGAAACGACGTAAGAATGCCAGCTTGCGCAATTCCGGCGTTGTTCACGAGGCCCCACAGCGGATCGCTTCCTGCATTTGCGACAGCGTCGTCGACGAAGCGATCCACTTCGTCCGCCTCCCCCACTTGGCAGCTGCCCCAATAGAATCGCCGCCCATACTCCGGATGCTCGAGCAACTCCACGATTGCCTTCGACTGCTTGCGGCTGCAAGTCGAAACTCGGTAGCCATCGCTCAGCAGGCCTCGAATCATGGTGGCCCCCAAGCCTCGGCTTCCTCCAGTGACGATGACGTGTCTCAATCTGTCCAATTTCAGCCCTTCTTTCCGGACTCGCCCACCTCGATCGAATCCACTACCTCGAACACGCGCGGCACTTGGTAACCCGATAGCTGCTCTCGGCAGCGTTTGAGGATTGTCTTTCTCGTCTCTTTGGCGTCGACCCCGGGCTTTAGCACGACCTGCGCTGCCACAAGTGAACCGCTTACGGGATTCGGCACGCCGAAGACTTTTGCCTCGACGACCTCCGGCATTCCCAGAAGCACCGTTTCGACGGCGAGAGGATACACCTTTGACCCGCCAACGTTGATGGTGGAATCTTGGCGACCGAGGATCCGGACGCGCTCGCCGACTACCTCGCAGCGGTCCGCAGTGCCGATCCAGCCATCGTCGAGATGGGGTTGTGCGGTGGCAGACGCGTACTTGCTCATGGCGTGGGGTGTCTTGATTTGCAGGAATCCGTCGCGCAAGCGCAGCGTGACGCCCTTGATGGGTCGGTCGAGCCAGGCGGCGGGAAACCCCTCCATCCCATCATGCACAGCGAACACGGCCCCCGCCTCCGTAGACGCGTAGATGTGAGTGACTCGAGCATCCGGGAACGCGGTCTTGACGCGGTCGAGGGTTGCCTGATCCACCGCTTCGCCTCCAATGGTGATCTGTTTCAACGCCAGCATGCCTGGCTTGGCCACCATCATGAACGACCGCCAGAACGTTGGTGTGGCGCTGATGTGAGTCACACTCCCCGCCACTGCAGCTGAATAAAACTTGGCCGGGGTACGTTCCGACGGGACCACGATCGTGCTGTGTGTGAGCGCCCCCGTGAGCAGCACTTGAACCCCGGCGAAGCCAGTGGTTTGGTAGGTGAGTAGCCACGTACCTCCACGATTGACTTCCAGCGAAGCCGCCGTGCGGACCCGTCCCAGAAGGCTGTCGAGAGTGTGAGCCGCGATCTTTGGACGCCCCGTCGTCCCTGACGTCATCATGTAGACGCTGGCGTTGCCCGACGGAGTGTCCTTTGAAGACCTCGCTTGCGGGCTGGCGTGTTCGTCCTGATCGTTGATGACGAGCTCGATGCCGAACTCGTCACGAATTTCCTCGACGAAGTCGTCAGGTACGTTCGTGTGGGCTATCCACAGACTTGCACCTGTGCGATGGCAAGCGTCGAGAGCCGTCAACACGTGTGCCGGGTCGTCACTTCGAACCAGGACGCGATTGATGGTTTGGTCACCCAGGCGTTCCGCTAGGGCGGTGGCACGTGCCTGCAGTGCGCTGCGAGTTACCTGCTCGCCTTCGGACACCAGGGCGATCGCGTCCCCGTTCTCGTGGAGGCCCAGCGGCGAGGTCATTTCACGTAGAGTTTCGCCAATTCGCCTGCGGTTCTGAAGTCGATGAAACCGTCCTTGAACGGGTCATGTCCGGTGATCTGCTCGAGCTCGCGGACCAGCATCGCCAGGTCGAGGGAGTCAATGCCCAGCCCTTCCCCGAGCAGTTCCGTTTCGGCCGTCACTTCTTGGGGATCTTCGCCCTTGTCCTCCAGAGCGCTGTTGACGAGTGTTTGGATGTGTTGAAGGACTTCCTCTTTCGACACGAGTGCCTCTCTTTCTTGAGGCTCACACTATCGAAGAAGCGCACTCCGGGAAAGACATTGTTCAACGGGGGGGGCTGACGTCGCGGCGAGCCGCGATCACCAGTTCGTCGGAGCGTGGGACGGCACGTCGGGCCGGCAACGTCTCGGCCGTGCTCTGACAAAGTCCCAAAAGCACCCCGCAGACCAGCGCGGAAAAGTAGTTGAAGAAGCTGTTTGGGACGAGATCCAGGACCAAAAAAGATGCGACCAGCGCCATGCTTGCCAGGAGCTGCTTGTGGCGGCCCCGGGGCAGCCGTCGCGTCAACCTCGCTGCCTTGAAGATTGGCCAGGCGAGGAGTCCAAAGACGCCGAAGAAGCGAGGGATCCCGCCCGACAGCAGTTCGATGACCCACGAACCGTCCAGAATGGACAACTTCGCCCCCCATTGGTCATAGGCTTGAATGCGGTCGAATCCGCCCCATCCCGTCCAGGCCCGTTCCGCCACCTTGTCCAACATCCTGTCCTCGTTGTTTAGGCGGAACCACAGGGATGAGGCGCGTTCTGCGTCGATGTCGCTGGCAAACTCGACCAGCGAATCTGTCGGTATCCAGTCGAGCAGACGTGTGATGGGAAGCGTCAGAACCACCACCGCCGTCCACTTTGCCACGCTCGACCGGACATTCGGCGACGCCACGTAGAGGAACAGCAGTCCGGCAGCTCCATAAAGCATGGCGCCAAAGCTCTTGCTGGCGATCAGCATTGGGACGAACAACCACAGCGTGAAACCTGCGGGAATACCCCACACCCGGACGCGCGTCTTCGAACCGATTAGGGCAAATAGCAGGCAGGTGGCCGTGAAGAGGGCCAGCTCCAGGGCGTGTTCCATGAACACGATGGGACGGTACCCCCCATAGCGCACCATTTGAGCGAAGGAGTGCTGAAAGTAGCCATAGACCCACACATGAACTTGTGGGCTCATGCGTACCTCGATGGCTGCCAAAACCATGTAGAGCAGGCCCACCTTCAGCCATATGCGGAGCATGTCCTGCGTGTGCGATATCTGCCGCCCCACGCCGAGTCCGATCAGCAGGGGAACGACCAGAGTGAGCGTATCCTCCACGATGAATGTGACGAGCCAAGGTGGCGTCAGGCCTGGAACGACCGTATTGGGGAAGATCATCGGGTCGACGTTCGCCCAGACACGCGGAATGTTGCTCAGCATGATCAGCGCCAAGAGACCTTTGCTCACGCCATCCAATCTGGCGCCCTTCCAGGGCCAACGATTGATCAGCATGGCGGCTACCAATACGCCAACTGCGGGAAGCGTCTTGCGCGTGAAATGGGGCAAACCGGGTATCACCAGCCCGTTCGCAGCAGGTAAACAAAGAACGCCGACCAGGTAGCAGAGAATCGCCGCACGATGGCGTGGGAGCCAAGTGAAGATCAGGAGGCAGATCACTGGCCACAGCAGCATCACCGCTGACGCGAGGACATACTCGGGGCGCGGAAACGAGATGAACGCAATCAAAGTGGGGGTCAATCGTGCTGCTCCGACTCGTATCCGTCGATGGGCCTACCCCACTGTAGACGAGCACGGCCGCGCCTTCCATAGCTGCGAACGACGAGGCCGAGGTGGGAGATCACGTCGCAAAACGGTTCGCGCAACGCCATCGGAGTTGGTGTATATGAAGGGCGCGGCTTCGTAATGTCTTTCCTTTCCGCAGCACTGCAGCTCCTGCTCACGCCGACGTTGGGAGCGGTTTCGGTCCCCGGCATGGTGTTCGGGGTTCAGTGTCTTGTCGCCCGCTCGCCCAAGCGACCCTCCGCCTGTGCAATGCGGCCCGTCGCTGCGATTGTCGTGCCCGCTCATGACGAGTCGGAGGGCATCGCGCAGACGGTGAGAGCGTTGAAGGCGCACCTGGGTGAGTCCGACAGACTGATCGTGGTGGCGGACAACTGCACCGATGAGACTGCCACGCTCGCGCGCGAAGCCGGCGCGGAAGTCTTCGAACGCCTTGACCCGGACCGCCGCGGCAAAGGATATGCGCTGTCGTATGCTATCGAACGGCTCCGCTCGAGTCCGCCGTCCGTCGTCGTCGTCGTCGACGCGGACTGTGAGCTGGAGCCCGGCGCGTTGGATGTGCTCGTCTCTGACGCGGCTCGTCACCGCCGCCCGGTGCAGGCGGACTATTTGTTGCACGCGCCGGAAACAACGGATTCGGCGCTCACCCGGGTTTCAGCTTTTGCAGTGCTCGTTCGCAATCGAGTGCGGCCGCTGGGGCTTTGGCGCTTGGGTCTGCCCTGCCAGCTCACTGGGAGCGGTATGGCTTTCCCCTGGGAGCAGATCGACGCAGCCCCCAACATGGCAGGCAACATCGTCGAGGACATGGCGCTAGGCTTGGAGCTTGCGCTGCAGGGGCACGCGCCTCGGTTCAGCCCTCACGCGCGGGTTCGCAGCGTGCTACCGCACACCACCACTGGGTCCCGAACGCAGCGTCGGCGCTGGGAAACGGGACAACTCGCCACCGCGCGGCGCTACGTGCCGAGGCTGCTGTGGAACAGCCTCGTGCGGGCCGACAAGAACCTCTTGGCATTGGCTCTGGACTTGGCCGTGCCGCCGCTGGCGCTCCTGACGCTACTGCAGATGGGGGCGCTCGGAGCAGGAGTTACCGCCGTTGCCGTTTGGCACGTCTGGGGGCCTCTCGGTGTCTCCGTCGCTGGCGCGGTGTTCTTGAGCGGTGGAATCGTGGTTTCGTTTCGGCGTTTTGGCCGAGATACCGTCTCGCTTGGGGACTTGGCGCGTGTGCCATTCTACATTGGGCGTAAAGTGGGCATGTATCTCGACTTCTTCCGGGGGAGCCGCGAGAAGGAGTGGGTGAGAACAGATCGCGGAGGAGCGAAGTAGCGACGTGACGGACGTCACTTCGAACACCACAACCACAGCGCCTCGGGTTGGCGCCGTGGCCATCGGCAGGAACGAAGGAGCGCGCCTCGATCGGTGTCTGCGCTCGCTGATCGGTGACGTCGACGTCTTGGTGTATGTCGACTCGCAATCCAGCGATGATAGCGTGGCACTGGCCAAGAGCCTCGGTGTTGGCGTCGTCGAGCTAGACATGTCCGTGCCGTTCACTGCCGCGCGGGCTCGTAATGCCGGGTTTGGGCGCGTCAAAGAGCTGTGTCCTGATGTGGATTACGTTCAGTTCGTCGATGGGGACTGCACCGTTGCTCCGGGCTGGGTGGCGTTTGCGCGGCAAGCACTCGTCGACGACCCGGATCTCGTGGCTGTCACGGGGGTGCGCCGCGAACTCTATCCCGAACGCTCGCTGTACAACGAAGTGTGCGACGTCGAGTGGACCCAAGGTGCATACGGGAAGACGACACGGTTCGGCGGAGACGTGATGATCAGGGTCGCGGACTTCGAACGGGTTGGCGGCTACAACCCTCGTGTGATCGCGGCGGAGGACGACGAGCTAGCCATTCGCTTGTGCCAGGATGGCGGCTTGGTACTCCGAGTGAACCGCCTTATGACCAAGCATGATGCGGCCATGTCGAAGCTGTCCCAATGGTGGAAGCGCGCGACGCGATGCGGTTACGGATACGCGCAGGTTGGAGGGCTGCACGGCGCCACCCCCGCCCGGAAGTTTCGAGGTGAGCAGCGGCGCGTCATGACCTGGGGTCTCGGGGTTCCAGTAGTGTTGGTGGCTCTGGCCCGACCGACCGTTGGCGCGTCGCTCATGCTATTCGGAGTCTATCCGCTGCGTGCGGCACGAATCGCTCGCCGAGCACAAAAGGGCGGTCTGTCGTCTCGCGCAAGCGTGGCGTGGGGGCTTTCTTGTGCGGCGTCGAGTATCCCCGAGGCGGTCGGCCTCCTCAAATATCACCTCGACGAACTGTTCGAGCGCACCCCGCACATCATCGAATACAAGGGACCCGAATCGCCATGACCAACAACGATCGCCCCAGCGAGCCAACTCGCGTCGCTCTGCTCGGAGCCGGTTACATATCCGCATTTCACATCGAGGCGCTGCGGAAGCTGCCAGACGTCGAGGTGTGCGCGGTGTGCGACCTGAACGGCGCCCGCGCAGCAGCCGTCGCCACCGCGCACGGCGTCCCGAATCACTACACTCGGCTCGACCAAATGCTAGCGGCGGAACGCTTGCACGTGGTGCACGTCCTGCTGCCGCCGCCGGCTCATGTTTCCGCGATCAACCAGATCCTCGAAGCCGGTGTCGACGTTCTGGCCGAGAAGCCGCTGGCCGTCTCATCGGCGGATTGCCAGGCGTTGGGTGCCCACGCAGAACAACGCGGAAGGACTCTGGGAGTGGGTCACAACTTCCTGTTCGCTCCCAACTACGAACGCCTGGTCGCGGACATGAAAGCCGGACGACTCGGGCGTATCGACCAAATCGACATCGTCTGGAACAAGGAGCTCGGTCAGCTCAAAGGCGGACCGTTCGGAAGCTGGCTGCTGTCGAACCCAAGCAATGTCCTTTTCGAGATAGGCCCGCACTCGCTGGCGCATGCGGTGGACTTGGCGGGTGATCTGGAAAAGCTGACCGTAGAAGTGCGGGATCGCGTGGTTCTGCCGGGTGGTTGTCCCTTCTACCGACGATGGGAGGCGTTGGGATGGAACGGCAATACGAGCGTTCGACTGAGGTTTGCGTTCATCGACGGCTACACGCAGCACTTCATCCACGTTCGCGGTACTTCTGCCGCGGCTACCGTCGACTTCGAACAAGGAACGTACGTTTGCAATCAGCATTCGGCGCAGATGCTCGACATCGACCGCTTCCTCGCACAGACCACCGCGGTGAAAAGTCAGCTCGCCCAAGCCAGCGAGACGTTGGCGCGCTTCCTCTTGTGGAAGGTGGGCGTCGTCAAAGAAGGGGCTCCTTTTCAACGCAGCATCACACGAGCCGTTCGAGCATTCTACGCCGGGCGCGGGGCTGGCCCTGCGCTGGACGAACGTCTGAGCGCCGACTTGGCCGCACGCAGCGTCAACCTCGGTGAGCGCATGCGGGACGCGGCGCAGTTTGGGGCCGATGAGGGCAAGTCGACCAAGACCATTCAAGCGCCCGGCTTCAGCGGTGAGCCCCCCGCTGCCAGCGTCCTGGTAGTCGGCGGCACGGGGTTCATCGGCCGGGCCCTGGTGCGCAAGTTGCGGGAAGCGGGGCAGGGCGTGCGGCTGCTTGCGCGAAACCCAGACGCAGTGCCCGAGGATCTCAAAGCATTGGGGCTCGACATTCGAAAAGGAGACTTGATCGATGCCGACTCCGTGACACCGGCGCTCGATGGGATTCGAACCGTGTATCACCTGGCCCGCGGCAATGGGGAAACGTGGGAAGACTACGTGCGCACAGACGTGGAGCCGACGCGACGTTTTGCGGAGTTGTGCCTCGATGCTGGCGTCGAGCGCTTCTACTACACGTCATCAATAGCTATCTACTACGCTGGTGGGGCGGCAGGTACGGTTGACGAGAAGACCCCCCCTCACGAGGGCGTCCTGCGTACGAACATCTACTCGCGCGCCAAGGTGGAAATAGAAAAACTCCTACTTGACTTGCACCGCTCGCGAGGGCTGGGTGTTGTGATATTCCGTCCAGGAATCGTCCTGGGGGATGGGGGGAATCCACTCCACTGGGGCGTAGCAGGCTGGCCCTTCAGTACTGTTCCGCGTCTTTGGGGTGATGGAACCCACGAGCTTCCGATCGTTCTCGTGGACGATTGCGTCGAGGCGATGATCAAGGCGCAAGACGTCAAGGGCATCGAGGGTGAGAGTTTCAACTTGGTGGGTGACCCGTGCCTGACCGCACTACAGTATCTCGACGAACTCGAGAAGGCAGCGGGCGTCAAGTTCCACCGGGTCGCCACCTCGAGTGCCCGATACTTCGTGGAGGACGTCGCCAAGTACTTGGTCAAGACGTTGGCGCGTGATCCTGGACGCAAGCTCCCAAGCTACGCCAATTGGGATGGTCGCACTTGCGCCGCTCGGTTCGACAACACGCGAGCCAAAACTCTGCTCGGATGGCAACCCGCAACCGAGCGGGAGGTCATCGTTCGCGAAGGTATCGTCCTCCCCGCCGAGCAGTTCCTGTCGTAGCGTCAGCGGAGCACTGCGCGGGGCTTCACCCCGGGGTTGCCAGGCGCTGCTTGAAGTTCTCGATGGTCTGCTTCAGGCCCTCGCGCAGAGGAACCTGGGGTTCGAAGTCGATCAGCTCTTTGGCCCGAGTGGTGTCGGGTTTTCGCTGCTTCGGGTCGTCCGTCGGGAGCGGTAGATGTTCGATGGCAGACTCTGCTCCAGTCAGTTCCAAGACCAGGCTCGCGAGCTCTTTCATCGTAAACTCGGTGGAATTTCCCAGGTTCATGGGTCCGTTGAGCTCGGGTAGAGCGGCCACGCGCAGGAAGCCCTCGATCAGGTCATCGACAAAACAGAATGAGCGTGACTGCGTCCCTTCACCGAATAGCGTGATCGGCTTGCCGCTGAGCGCCTGGATGATGAAGTTCGATACGACGCGGCCGTCATTGAGCGCCATTCTTGGGCCGTACGTGTTGAAAATGCGGACGATTCGGGTGTCGACCCCCCACGATCGCTTAGCATCCGTCAGAAGGGTCTCCGCTCCACGCTTGCCTTCGTCGTAGCAAGCTCGAGGTCCGATTGGGTTTACGTTGCCCCAATACCCTTCCGGTTGAGGGTGCACCGTAGGATCGCCGTACACTTCCGACGTCGATGAATGGATGATGGTACAATTGCTGCCGCGGGCCATTTCGATCAGACGCTGAGCACCCAGGACACTGGTCGTGAAGGTGGCGTAGGGGTCGCGCTGATAGTGAACGGGAGACGCTGGACAAGCGAAGTTGAAGATGACCTCGGCATAAGTATGCATGGGCTCCCGCACGTCGCCGAGTTGGAAGTGGAAGTGCGGGTCCTTCGCGGCGTTCGACAGATTCGTCAGGTCACCTGTCATCAACGAGTCGATACCGACGACTTCGTAACCCTCCGCCAATAGGCGATCCACCAGGTGCGAGCCTAGAAACCCCGCCGCGCCCGTCACCAGCACCGTTTTTCTGATTGAGCCTAGTCCCACGGATTTTCTCCACGCTCGAATGAACCATCAAGTCGATCCTGCAACCAGGCACGACTGTCGCCTAACGCCAGTTAGCATCCTTCACGGTAGGTCGTCCACGTTGCGTTGTCTCTGAACGGGCTCCTATTCCGGATCGGGCAACGGCATACCGAAGTCGGGCCGTTCACGCTCGCCGAGCACCCAGCGGTACACCTCCAAGACCTGCTTCGCCTTGGCCTCCCAGGTGAAGTGCTCCAGGACCCGCTTCCTACCTCGCGTCGCAAGGTCAGCCACCAGCTCGGGGCTGGACAAGAGTCGCTCGAACGCCGCTCGGAGATTGGCAATGATCTCTTCGCGGCTCCCAAGGGGGATGCGAACGCCGGTCGCATCAGTAACCAGCTCGTTGGGCCCGGCGTAGCCGACGACGACCGGGACGAGCCCTGAGGCCAACGCTTCCAGCACGACTGCACCTCCGAACTCGCGGACGCTGGGGAAACCGAAGACATGCGCCTGGAGGAGGCGCTCCTGCAGTTTCTCGTGTGGCACCCACCCGTCGAGCAAGACCCCGCTCTCGAGTCCTTCGCGCGCGCGCAGCTGTTGGAGCGCACCCATTTCAGGACCGTCTCCGATGATGTCGACGATGAGCTGCCCGCTCTTGACCAAAGGCGCAGCTGCCTGAATCAGCATGTCCGCCCCCTTGTAGGGTACCAGTCGTCCGACGAAGGCGACGCGCATCGGAGGTTTCTCCCAGCGCGGTGCGACTTGGGGAAACCGCTCCGGAGCAACAGCGTTCTCAGGGATGTACACACAACGATCGTGATACCCTTCGAATTGCTCCCACGCGGATAGCGAGCCCGCGATCAGAGCACTCGCGTGAGTTCTTGTCTTCCGATACCCAGGCAGGAGCCGGTGGGCGTCGCGGACGTAAGATAACCACTCCCCTTCGGCGCGCTGAACCTCGCCGAACCCTTTCGGCCAAGGGACCCCCCCGTTGACCGGTCCCCATACGAAGGGGATGCCTGCCTGCCAGCACTTGGGGGCCAAGGTCCAGCTGGGCGTTGTTGGCGATAGTGGTGTGACTCGATGGACCACGTCGTACTCTCGGGCGCGGATTGCCGCTCCAAATTGGCGCCACAACAACACCTCGAAGGCGTAGTTCGACAGGCTTCCGAGAGCAGTCGTCAATGTCCACCCGAGGCCGCTGACGCGCCTGAGCCACGTATTAGTCAGGTGCACTGGGGACGCCATGAACTCGGTGTCGATCGCAGTGAACTCCTGTCCTTCACGCCAACCGGCGCGTTCGATCGCTTCCTTGTTTCGGACCTGCGTCACGACGTGGGCGTCCACCAGGTCAGCAATGGCCCGACAGTGCGACCAACCTTCGAGCGGTACGCTCACCCACTCCGGGTTGGCTGACTCTGCGACGAGCAGCACTCTCGGCTTTTTCACAACGTGACTAAAGCAGCCAGAATCCGACGTGTCGAGAACGAAGTGACGCTGCGAAGCGAGCGGATCCATCGTTTGATTTTGGTCTCGACCAAGGCGTGCTAAATGGCTCGGGCGTCGCAGTCGGTCGCTAGAGCGCAGACGGTATGGCAATACGGGACAGACTCCTCACGACTGGGGTGGCACTTTTGCTGGTGGCATCGTACCTCATCTGTGCACAACACTTCGTTGATGGCGACCGGTTGGGGTTGGACCACTTCAGCTTGATCTTCGAGTCCGATCCCAGTCGTGTCATCGAAAATTCGACGACGTTCTTTGGGGACCAGGCACGCACTCGCGCCCATCCGTTGCACATTGTGCTCGTCGCACCCTTGGGGCTGGTCCTGACCGCAATCACAGGCTCTGCCACCTGGGCAGCGGTTCTGATCACCGCCGTGGCAGCGGGGTTGGTTCTGCTGAACCTCGAGCGCATCCTGGTGCAGCAGTTCGGACTGTCACTTTGGGACCGGCTGCTGTTCGTCATCCTGCTCGGCGCCACCGCTTCGCACGTCACGTTCGGTGCGGCCATCCCAGAGACCCACATCCTGTCTGCCCTGGGTCTGTCGTTCATGACGCGGTGCTTGACGAAGGAACGGATCGAGCGGCTGCGTCGACCGGGGCATACCGCCCTGAGCTGGCTCAAGGAGGGTGGCGCAGCGCCGATTGCGGCATCCATCCTAGCGGTGGGGATGATCGTCACGACGGTGGCCGTCTTGCCCGTGTTCTTCTTTTACCTAACCAACACTTCCGCTCGTTCTAGATGGCGCCGAGCGCTGTCCCCTCTGCGTGTCACTGCGGCGATCGTCGCCGTCGTGGGGACCCTTCACTTGTCACAACGTGCGTTGTGGCCACCTGTGCGCGGGCCTGTTCCTACTTCCATTCCCACCTTCCTCGTTCAAGACAAGGGTGGCGAGGGCACCATCCCCCACTGGAACGAACAAGAGTCGAAGGGTTTACGCGGCAAGATCGATTACGTGATCCACTCGCTCAAGAGCAACACCGCTTGGACTACCGCGTCAGGCGATCTACTCAGTCGGGTGCCTCATGTCGTGAACACAGTGTTCGTCAATGCGCTATTCGCTCCTGAGTTTCGCGTTCAACAGGCAGCTTGGCAGAAAGCGCCGCAGGTGACGTTCGAGCCTTGGGCGTCCTCTCATCGCTGGTTCGGCGGCGTCGGCGGCGTCGCTTGGTTGACCTTGCTCGGCGTGAGTGTCGTCACTTGCCGTCGCGACTGGCGCTCTGTCGTAGGCAATCCGGCGACAGGCTTTTGCGGAATCCTGTTAGCCTTTCATCTGGCGCTGTTTACCCTGTACGGCGATGAGGTGTTCCTCTTTTCCCCCAACTGGGTGCTCCCCTTGGTGGTCGTCGCGGCGGGGTTTTACGGGCACGCATTGAGGGCGGCGCCCGCTCGCGCTTGGCCCTTGCGCGCGTTGCTTGGGCTCGCGGTCATTTGCATCGTGGCCAACTCGATGTCGCACATGCGTGCGCTTTTTGATGTCTACTCGTAGTTATCTGGAGGTAGGTCGTTCTGGTCAGCATTGCAGCCGTTGAAGTTCCGCCTGTCGGCGGGCAGTTCGTGGCGTTGCTCGCACAAACGGTGGCGTTCTACGGTCTGCACCTTGCGGCTCTGGTCGTTGGGTTCTTGTGGCTGCGTCGCATGCACCACCGCCAAGGGCTCTCGCGCCTCGGGTGGGCACGACCAGCAGTCGGGCTGTTCGTCATGGCGGGCCTGGTATTTGCGATCTCCGAGCCCCAGCGCGAATGGTTCGGTGATTTCGTCGAAGCCTACTACCAGGGCGGTGCCACGGCTCTCAGAGGGTTGGATGAAATCCCGAAAGAGTTCGAGCGCGGTGTACACGGCTTCGTCAACATCCCGATTCTCGCGCTGCCATTCGTTCCGTTCGCGTTAGTCGGTGAGCAGGTGGGAGCAGGCTTGTACTTGCTTCTCGGGATCCTGGCCGTAGTGGGAACTTGGCGTCTCATCGTGGTGGGATTCGGGCTGGACCGCTACGGCGCCTTGTTGGTGGCACTACTGTTCGCCCTCAATGGACCGCTTCTCAACAGCATCCGAGAAGGTAACACGAGCCACATGGCACTGTTCGCCGTCACGCTCGCGTTCTGCAAACTGCGCGCCGGGCGTGACGTTTGGGCAGGAGCGTTGATCGGTGCGGCGGCTCTGTTCAAACTACCACTGCTTTTGTTCGGCCTGTTTTTCTTGGTGCGTGGCAGGTGGGGCGCGCTGGTCGGAAGTGGGTTGGTTGTGGGCGGCGTCGGGCTGCTGTCAATCGTGTTGTTCGGTCTGGAGCCCCACGTCCACTGGTACGAGTCATTCGTGGCGCCAGCGAGCGAGCGCCCGATCGGGGCGTTCAACGTGCAGTCGGTGCCAGCCACCTTGCTACGTTTTGAACACGCGCATGCAGTCATTTGTGATTGGGGTGGTCGGGCTCTGGCGCCTTCTGGACGTTGGCTCTCGCGTTTGGCGTCTTTGATGATGCTGGGTGCTGTCGTTGTGGCAGCACTGCTGCCGGCGTGGCGCGGGCCGGGGCGCGTCTGGCGCATTGGGAGCTCGGACTTCGAGTTGGAGTATCTGTGCGTGTTCGTACTCGCTTGCGTGATGAGTCCGCTCGCCTGGTCCCACTACTACTGTTGGATGCTTCTTCCTCTAACAGTCTTGCTGCTCGCGCCCGAGTACCGCCAGTTGCTGGGCCGCGACCAGCGTTGGGCCGTTGTCGCGATCGTCGCGGTCGGAGCACCGGTATTGCGTCCGTGGTGCACGCCGTCCGGTTTCATCAAGGCGCCCTACCTAGTTGCGCTCTCCCATTACCTACTGGGGGGATTGCTCTGCCTGGGGTTACTGGCCCTGTGTCGCTTCCGATCGGGTTTGCGGCCTCACGAATGACCTGTGCGTCGGTCGCTGTCGCAGCCCAACGGAGGTCGGCCTTTAGGCCGACAGCCCATTCTGGTTCGACTCGCCAGAAGCGAATCGCAGTGGTGCTGCCGCGCCGCCCGCTCCCGAGTGCGCACGCCTTGCTTATGGCGACGCGTCTGGGCTACTGCCAGCGCTACGTAGCTGCGCTAGACGCTTGTCCTGGCAGCGATTGATGACCGCGCAACGTTGTCGACGGATGAAATCAGACGCAGCTGCCCAACCAAAACCGGAGAAAACGCTCGGCTCTCGCGTGGTGTCTGCGAGCGTTTGGTCTGTCGGTGCATACGTCGTCGGCTTCGTCATCCGACTAGGCTCCAACCTCGTCCTGACTCGGCTGCTATCGCCGGAAGACTTTGGGCTCATCACGCTGCTCAACGTGGTCATCGCAGGGTTGTACCTATTTTCCGACTTCGGCGTGGGACCGTGCATCATTCGAAGCCCGCGAGGTGATGAGCCGTCGTTCCTCGATACGGCCTGGACGTTGACGTTGGCGCGGGGCCTAGGTCTGTTCATCATCGCCTGCGGGTTGTCCTATCCGGCGAGCCTTTTTTATGACGCTCCAGAGCTCGCGTATCTGCTGCCCACGCTAGCTTCCGGAACTGTGTTGCTGGGATCTTGTCGCTCGACCAAGGTCAATACTGCCGAGCGTCACCTCGATGCACTTCGCGTCAATCTCTACGATCTGATCAATCAGGTCGTCACGGTCGTGATCATGGTGGCGTGGGCGCTGGTTAGTCCTTCCGTTTGGGCGCTCGTTGCCGGCTCGATGGTCAGCAGCGGCGTTCACGTAGTGCTGAGCTTCACGATGTTTCCCGGCCACAACAACCGTTTGCGTTGGGACAAGTCAGCGCTCAAGGAGATGGCGAGTTTCGGGCGTTGGATCATGCTCTCTACGGCATTGATGTTCCTCGCGACCCAGACGGACCGCGCCGTGCTGGGCAAGCTCGTTCCGTTCGCCACTCTGGGTGCAATCGGTATCGGACTCCAGCTTGCCGACATGCCCAAGCAAGTGCTGACGCGTCTGTGCAATCAGGTGCTGCTGCCAGCGATGTCCAAGATCATGCACCTCGGGCGTGACGAGTTCCATGCCCTGATCGAGCGCCAGCGCTGGCGCGTACTTCCAGCTGCAGCTGTCCTATTCGCGCTCGGCTGCGCCGTGAGCGACATCGCCGTCGACGTTCTGTATGACGATCGCTATGCGATAGCGGGTTCAGTTGTTGCGATCATGCTACTCAGTGCCTGGGTAGCGCTGCTCTCGATGTCGGTGGATCCGGCGTTGGTGGCTCTGGGCAAGCCGCAGTATGGCAGCGTTGCCAACGGTGGCGTCGCGCTGTGCAACGTCACAGCCATCCCGCTAGCGTTCGCTGCCTATGGGGTTCCGGGAGCCATCGGCGCGATGGCGGCGAGGCAACTCGTCTACTACGCCGTCATCACCGCTGGACTGCGACGCGAAAAGCTGGCTTGCGTGCGCCAAGACGCGATTCTCACGGCGATGTTCTTGCTGCTGCTGGCGTTGCTGGTGGGTGTCCGATTAGCGCTTGGTTTTGGCCATCCCTTCGTGTTCATCACCGGATGATGCGGGATGATGACTGTAATTCGGGGCTAGGCTGGCGTGGAACGCCGCACGGAGTCCTATGGCGAGCGCGTCGCCACGCGGGCGGGGATGCCGACCGCTGTTGCCCCCTCTGGCACGTCCGTGAGCACGACCGCGTTAGCCCCGATCTTCGCGTGAGCTCCGATTCTCACGCCGCCGAGAATCTTGGCCCCAGCGCCCACATCCACATGTCCGCCCAAGACCGGGACGCCGGGAATACGGCCCCCGTGGCCGATGGTGACCTGTTGAAACAAGAGGCAGTTGGGTCCGACCTTCACGGCCGGGTGGATCACGATGCCGTTGGGGTGGGGTAGGAGCAAGCCGCCCCCTATCTCACTGTTGAGGGGAACGTCGCAGCCCGCAATCGCCGACCAGTAACGATGGCGCGCGGCCGCCGCGTGCCGTGCGAGTTTGGCGGCGGGACCGCGTCGACCCAGCAGCGCTTGGTAGTCGCGCAGTGCGCGCAACATCTGCCTCCCTGGGTCCCAGGCCAGCAGACCACACCGCTCCCTCGACCAGTCGGGTACGGTGGCGGACGGTTCTGTTCCCATATCAGACACGGCCCTTTTGTTTCTATATCAGACACGGCCCTTCTCGGCCTACGCACCTATCGGTCGACAGCCAGGGCGTGCAAACGTTGTAACCCACTGACGCCGCCTTCGCTAGCCCGTCGACTTGGCCTTGACCTGCGCGCGACGACCCTTGTTGTGCTACGGTCTGGCCGCGAATCAGAGTCGAACCATGCAGGGAAAATACGGCAGCTATCCACGCTACGTGGCCGCCTACGTCAATCGCGAGGCAGTGCGTTTGAAGCTGCGGCGGGCCGTATCGTGGGGCCCACTGGCCCGTCCCGAGCGCGGGTGCACCGCCATTGTTGGTATGTGCCACCGATTGCCCGGCGTTCTGTTGAGCAACTTGAGATGCCTCATGGCGGCGGCGTGGCCGGCACTCAAGCGCGTGATCGTCGTTGTGGACGGTGCCGAGGGATGCGTTGCGAAGGAGCTCGAGGCCAAGGCGCGTCGCTTGGCAACAGACGCCATCGCCGTCGACATCTTCTACTACTCACCGGAGCAGGCAAAGCTCAGCGAAGAGTTGCGGCTGCCGTGGGTGTTCTCTTGGCTGTCATGGTCGATCGCGTATTCGCACTGCCGCACCCGTCACGCGCTCATCCACGACTACGATGCACTCGTCTTTGGCGACGTGTTGCAGCGGCGCTACGACGAGTTTGTCGCCTCACGTGCCGCTATCCAGGGGATACGCTGGTATAAGGGGAACGGAGTGGAGTTGGAAGACCGATTGGCGACCACCTTCGAAGCCTTCGTGGACGTGACTTGGATTCGCGCCCATCACCCCCTAGCTGGCTTCCACAAGGTTGCGTATCATGGGGGCGTTTCGCGGGACTACGACACGCTGCTTCACCTGCAGCACGTCCACACGAGGCCCGAGCGGCGTACGACGATGGGCATGCCGGAAGAAAGTCTCGTTCATCCGTCGCAGATGATCCATCAGTATACGATGTGTCGTCGCCTACCAGGGGAGGCGTTGCCTTGCGCGTCGCTGCCCATGATCCCGTTCTTCGAGTTCTTGTCAGGAGATTCAACGGCCATTGATGACGCCACTCGGAGGCTCGAGGAGCGCGACGGCAAGGTCGCCAACCTTCTGGGCGATGGCATCCCCGTCAACTTGACGGAGCTGGACGTCCTGCACGTCGATTGGGACCTCAAGCAGATGGTGCAGGCTTGTATGCTTTCACATGTCGAGCCGTTTGCCGGCCTTCACCGCTATGGAGTACAACTCTACGAGGTGTGCGGGGCCGGCCCGGATCGCACGTGGGTGGGCGACTTCACCGAATCGCAGCGACAATGGATTGAGCGCTGTCGGCTCGCTTCAGGCTCGACCACCGATGCTACCACGAATGAGGCGAGTCACGACGGAACGGCCACGGGCTGACAAGGCGTTGTTCTCACCATGGATCATGGCGGGACGGACTGGCTTGTCGTCCACGAGTCGGGGAAGTAGAAGAGTTCCTCGAGACCAAACGACTTAGCCCCACGGCAAGCGAAACACCGATGGAAGACCAACACAGTCCGCCGCGCAGTCCCCTTCGTATCGGGTATCTCATCCCCGAGTTCCCTGGGCAGACACATATCTGGATGTGGCGCGAGATCGAGTGGCTGCGGCGTTGGGCAGAAGATGTCCACGTCTTCTCGACTCAAAAACCCAAGCGAGACCGTGCGCGACACGCGTTCGCACAGATATCAGAGCCGATCACGACATTCCTGTGGCCGGTACCGGTGCTGGATTCTGTTCGCTGGGCAGCGACGCAACGTCCCCAGGGCTTCCTCTCTGCCCTCGACCTGTGCCGCACGCTTCCCATTGAGCGGCGCCCAGGGCCCGTTCATTTGCTCAAGCTGCTGCCGAGTGCGTGTTTCCTAGCAAAGCGCGCAACGGAAATGCGACTCACCCATCTGCACAGCCACAGCTGCGCTAGCTCCGCGATCTTGTGCATGTTGGTCAAGCGCATCACCGGCATTCCTTTCTCGATGACGCTGAACGCCAACCTCGAGTGGTGGGGTGGTGCGATGCGCGAAAAGTTCCTGGATGCGGACTTCACGATTGCGATAACCGAGTGGTTGCTTGCCCAGATTCGGCGGGACTATCCAGAGGTTGGGGAAAATCAAGCCCTGCTCGGTCGTATTGGCGTGGATACCCGGAGCTGGGCGGTCAAGCCGCCGAGAGCGAACGATGCAGGCCCGTTTCGCCTCGTTACGGTTGCCCGGCTCCACTTCAGCAAGGGCCACGACACTCTGATCGACGCGTTGAAGCTGCTCGTCGACGACGGGCGCGACGTGGTGCTCCGCATGGTTGGTGACGGACCGCAGCGTCAGGAACTGGAGCAGCAAGTAGCGGCTCTGGGCCTGAGCGAGCGCGTGACCTTCACCGGCTCGGTTGGTGAGCACGACGTCAAGAAAGAGATTTTGGCCGCGGATGCGTTTGCCTTGGCAAGCCATGCCGAGCCACTCGGTGTCGTTTACATGGAGGCAATGGCGTGTGGCGTGCCTACGATCGGGACGGCTGCCGGCGGCGTGGCCGAAATCATCACGGACGGACACGACGGGCTGCTGGTCGAACCCAAAAACCCACGAGCGCTGGCCGACGGCATCCGGCGCTTGATGGACGATCGCGCGTTGGCCCAGGAACTTGGGGCCCGTGGTCGCCAAACCATCGTCGAACGCTTCGACTCTCGGATCGGGGCCGCGACCCTGTACCAGCGGATTATCGGGCAGGAGCCGCCAGCCGAGGCGGAATGAGGCGGCCCCCATCCCGCGTTCGGGGGGCCCAGTCGAAATTCTCGTCAGGGCGCATCGAGCGGACCGAACGGGCACGCATTCGGTGCGACTGTCGTGGCCCTGAATCGTGACTCCAAGTAGTCGCACGTCGCGTGTATCCTGTAGCGTGTTGCTGTACCATCGTCGACGATGAACGAGTCGGCCGGCGGCGTGCGGATCGAAGCACAGACTCTACCTGCCGAGGTAGAAATCTTCTCACGAGGCCTCCTCCGGAAGCTGCTGCTCCCCACGATTCTAGCTGTGCTCGTCTATGGGACGTTGCTGCTGTACGCCGACGTTGGGGCCATTGTCGACCAGGCTCGTTCAGTTTCTGTCGACGTGCTCTTGTTCGGCACCCTGCTGGCGGTGTTGAACTTCGTGGTGCGTTTCTTCCGGTGGCATTTCTATCTGCGGGTGCTGGATATCTCGATTTCCATTTCGGAAAGCGCACTCGTGTTCTTGTCGGGATTCGCGATGAGTATCACCCCCGGCAAGTTGGGTGAGGTGATCAAGGCCCTCCTCTTGAAAGAGGCATACTCAATTCCTGTCGCCAGAACCGGGCCCATCGTGCTTGCTGAACGTGTCACTGATCTAGTGGGCCTGCTGATGCTAGGAGCCATCGGGCTTCCGGTGTTGCCACACGGCATCCCGCTGGCAGCTGCGGCGTGTGGGCTGGTGGTCTTCCTATTCGCCTGCTGTACGTGGCGCGCGCTCGGCAACACGCTGATCAGAACGGTGACGCGCATTCGCTTCGTTGCTCCGCTCGAGGCGAAGCTCCAAGGTGCTTACGATGCCCTGCTTGATATGCTTCGACCGTGGCCGTTCGTTGTCGGTACCGCGACGTCGTTCGTGGCATGGGGCCTTCATTGCGTTAGCCTCAATGTCTTTGCGTCGGGGTATCCGCAGGTATCGCTCTCGCTGCAGGAAGGTCTTCTCGCGTATTCGGCACCTCTGCTGGCTGGAACGCTGGCGTTCATTCCGGGAGGGCTTGGAGTGACCGAAGCATCGATGGCAGGTATGCTTCAAGAACTCGGGGGCGAAGCGATGACCCCCCCGGTAGCAACTGCGATCACGATACTCTCGCGATTGTCGAGTTTCTGGCTCGCGATCGCCCTTGGGTTTGCGGCACTGGCAATTTGGCGCATCAGGCGGCGAGCTGCTCGCGCATGAGGAGCCTCGCGTCGACGAGTTGTACGCGGTGGATGTGTCGCGCAAGCACGACAGGAGAAGACAGACTGTGGCAAGAAAAGGCATCATCTTAGCCGGCGGAAGTGGAACGAGGCTGCACCCCATCACGAAAGCCGTCAGCAAGCAGCTCATTCCGGTCTACGACAAGCCGATGATCTACTACCCGCTCAGTGTGCTCATGCTGGCAGGTATTCGCGAGATCCTGATCATCAATACGCCCCACGAGACGGACCAGTTTCAATGGCTACTCGAGGATGGTTCACGCTGGGGGCTATCGTTTCAGTATGCGGTCCAGCCGAGTCCAGATGGGCTCGCTCAAGCGTTTCTCATTGGAGAAGAGTTCCTGGCAGGTGACCCTGTCGCCATGATCCTGGGTGACAACCTGTTCTATGGCATGGGTCTCTCGAAATTGGTTCGCGAGGCGTCCGAGAAGGTAACGGGCGCCACGGTGTTCGGCTATCACACGAACAATCCGAGCGCGTACGGCGTGGCTGAGTTCGACTCCACCGGCTTGGTCGTCGGTTTGGAAGAGAAGCCTGCCAACCCCAAGAGCAACTACGCAGTAACTGGCCTGTACTTCTACGATTCCAAGGTGTGCGAGCTGGCACGTCAGCTCAAGCCCTCCGCCCGCGGTGAGCTGGAAATCACCGATCTGAATCGGGTGTATCTCGAGCGCGGAGAGCTCAACCTCATCAAGCTGAGTCGCGGAACGGCTTGGCTCGACACCGGGACGCCTCACGACATGCTGAATGCTGCCAACTTCATCCACACGGTTGTGGCGCGTCAAGGGATGCAGATCGCATGTCCGGAAGAGATCGCTTTCCGAAGAGGCTGGATCGACAAGCAGCAACTGCTGCACGAAGCTGATGCGTTGAAGAAGACCGCGTATGGTGAGTATCTCGTGCGTCTCGCGGAGTCGGAGCTGTGAAAGTTACCGAGCTGTCGGTGCCTGGTGTGCTGTTACTGGAACCTCGGGTCTTCAAAGACGAGCGCGGGTTCTTCGTCGAGCAGTATCGCGCGGAGCGCTATGGCGAAGCTGGAATCACAAGACCGTTCGTCCAGGACAACCTGTCCAAGTCTTCTCGTGGGGTGCTGCGCGGGCTTCACTACCAGCACCCGTACGACCAGGCCAAACTCGTGAGCGTTCCCCACGGAAAGGTACTGGACGTCGCCGTCGATCTGCGCGTGGGTTCCCCGGCTTTTGGGACCAGCGTGGCCGTCGAGCTTTCAGGGGACGAGCAGCAGCAGCTCTACATCCCCCGCGGCTGCGCCCACGGTTTTTTTGTGCTCTCCGATTGGGCCTTGCTGCACTACAAGTGCGACGAGATTTATCATCAGGAAAGCGAGGGTAGCGTTCGGTACGACGATCCAGAACTCGGGATTGCCTGGCCGGAAGTGAGCCCAACCTTGTCGGCCAAAGACGCCGCTGCGCCACTGCTTCGAGACATCGACCACTCGAAGCTGCCCCGCTTTGGCAGCTTCGAGTAACGTTTGCTTCCGTATTGCTGCGTGAGTCGGCGCCGATGGCCCGGTCCCGCGGATCCCGGGTCAAGAGGTAGCGTCGCCGCGTCGCTCTCTCCATGCGCGCAGCGCTGTACGAATGATGATCTCCAGGTCCCAACGCAGGTCCCATTTCTCTATGTATTCGAGGTCGTATTCGACGTCTTCGCGGGCACTCTCCATGGTGACCCTGCGTCCGCGCGGTTCGTGAACTTGAGCCCAACCGGTGATGCCAGGCTTGACCTTGTGGCGTAGCATGTACCCGTGGATGACGTTGCGATAGGCTTCGTTCTGGGCAATCGGGTGAGGTCGAGGGCCCACAATCGACATCTCCCCGCGGAGGACGTTGATGACCTGGGGGAGCTCAGCCAGTGAACTTGCTCTCAGGAAAGCACCAATGGGCGTCAAGCGAGCGTCGCGTTTGGCAGCGTCGCCGTGGCCTTCGGTTTCAGTGGTGCGGAAACTCAGGACCTCGATTGGTTTGCCGCCCAAGCCGTTGCGCGTCTGGACGGTGAAGATTGGCCCCTTGCTGGTGAGCTTGATGGCCAACGCAACTATCAGCATCACGGGGCTCGCCAAGACGAGAAGAACTATGCCGAGGAACAAGTCTTCTGCCCGCTTCAACGCGCCCGACGAACCGTTGAATGGTGTGTCGAACAGTGAGATTGCGGGTATTCCACCAACGCTTGCGCAGTGCGCGCGCAGCAGGTCGAAAGCCGAGAAATCGGTGACGAGTTGTACTGTCGCTGTGGTGTCTGCGAGCGCTCCCACGGCTTCGGCTATTCTCGCTTCAGCGCGGAGCGGGAGGGTGATGTACACGTAGTCCACCTCCCCAGACCGAGCCTGCTCGACTAGGTCGGAGAAGCTGCCCTCCAGGCGTTCCCCTCTCAGTTCATCCTTGACGCGATCGTAGCTCCTGAAGTCGTAGATGCCCTTGACCTTGATTCCGTGCGCCGGATCCGCAAGTTCATCCAGTAGCCGTAGCGCGACCGGGGTTGCTCCGACTAGCGCCGCGACGCGGCAGCTGCGTCCGTTTGCCATGAACAAGCCAAGGACCGTGTTCTTGAGCGATCGGCTCACAGCCAACAGCACGGCCGTACCGATGAACCAGCTAAACGTAGCTACGCGGGAATGGTTTTCCGATGTCTTGGTTGCGAAAAGCCAGATCAGCAGGATCGTGCCGGTCAGCAGCCACGACCAGAGCACGCTTCGCAGTTCATCTCGCACTCGGGCTCCGCGCCAAGAGCGGTAGACACCGTTTGCCTCTGCCATGAACCAGTACGCACCCACGGCAACTGCTGCGAGCACGGTATCCCGATAGCCCCAGTAGCCCACGTAGGCAGCCCACGCGGCCGCCTTCGCCGTAGCGATCAACACCCCGTCCAACAGTCGCGGGCCTACTGCAAGTATGTTGGAGTACTCTCTGAAGGTGCCTGGCTTCATGGGGTCGCACCAGTATCTGCGGATGCAAGATTGCAGGCAAGTGCGACGCAGAACATCGCCGCTCACCAATGTTTGCAGACGTGTGGGTCGTTTGCCCCCAAATCGACAACTGGCGCAAGAAATTGGACTGTTTTCTCCGCGAGCTACTTGCTCCGCAGAATTCTCGTCCGAATAGCGTCCGCAACAAGCCGAGCGGCGGTTGGCAAATCGTCGCGCAAATACCTGGGAGCAAGCCGCTTCGGGTCGCTCGCCAAGCGGTGCACCCACTCCAAGCCGAAGTTCTGCATCAAGCGCGGCGCGCGCTTGATGTCTCCCGCCAAGAAACTGAAGCTACCCCCGACACCAATGAACCAAGTAGCGGGCCAGCTTTTTCGCAGCTGCTGGATCACGATTTCCTGTTTGGGTGAACCTAGGCCAACCAACACTATTTCAGCCTTGTGACATCTAAGTGTTTCATTGGCTGCCTCGATTTCGGCGTGTCCTGGCTGATTGGAAAAACGCAGCCCAGAGTTTCCCTGAATTCTCAAGCCGGGTAGCTGTTGGGTGTAGCGTTCGGCAACTCGTTCTGCGGTGCCTGCGGCCCCTCCGAGCAGCGTCACCTGCCAGCCGTGGCGCTGGCACATTTCCAGAAGCGGAACGCACAGGCTGGAACCGGCAACCCGCTCCGGCAACGGCTCACCTCGAAGGCGGGACGCCCAGACCAATGGCATGCCGTCTGCCACCCGCACATCTGCCGCGAGATATGCCTCTCTAGCCGTCGGATTGGCCAGAAAATGTCGCAGGATATCCACGTTTGCGGTGACTACCCACCCGCCCTTGCCGGCGGTCAGGTCCGATTCGATGCGATTGAGGAGACCCCTTGCGCTGAGCACGTCCAGCGGGAGCCCCAACAGTTCGATAGTGGTACTGCTCACGTTCACAGTAGGTTTGTTTGAGGGCTGAAGTTGACCGTCTTATGCATTCGGTTCAACACGGAGCAGGAGTAATCACACTTTTGAGCCACATTTGCCCACATCATAGGCAAAGTGGCTTTGCGTTGTGGTAGAAAGAGGCTCGCGTGACTCAAAGCAGTTCCCCCCCTTCAGATTCGTTGGAACGAAAGCTTCAGCGTCTTGCACCTCTAGGTGGCACGTCGCGAGCGTTTCTTCTGGTGTTGGAGGGTCCACGAGCTGGACGGCTTCATCTGTTGGGTGACCAAGATATGCTCATTGGGCGTAGCGAGGATGCTGACATTTGTCTCTCGGATGCCTCGGTGTCAACCGAGCACGCGCGGATAGTGCGGCGTCCCGCCGGCTACTACCTCGTCGACCTTCGCTCGCGGAACGGAACCCTGCTCAACGACGTTCTCATCTCAGAGCGCAAGTTACGCAAGCGCGACCGCATCCAGATCGGTGAGACTTCGCTGGTCTTCTTGGAGGAGGGGGCCAGCGAGTCGACGCTCACCGTAGCTCTTCCCCCTCATGAAGAACGAGCTATCGCCCGTCAGCAAGGGATAGCCACCAGGCACCACGCGGATGTCGCGACGTCAACGATGTCGTTTGAGGAGGAGAACCCGGTCTTTTCCTTCGTGCGGAGACTGGTGGCGTTTTTTCGTCTGCTGCGTCGCAATCTTTGGGTCATTGTGCCGCTGCCGTTGGTCGGGATCGCTCTGGGTGCGTACAGCATCCATCTGCGCCCACCACCAGAGACGGCAACCGCCGCGGTTAAGCTCACCCAGGCGCCCGAACGTACACCTGTGGGGTACAGCCAACCGCAGCCGACGGAGGCGTTCTTCGCGGAGCCTGAGAAGAACTTTGCCCGCAATGATCTGGTTCAAGAGACACTGGGCGAGTTGAACGCGGATCCGGCGCCATCCTTGACGGCTGCTGTCAGAAACGGACTCAGGATCGAGCGTGAGTTACTCGGTCCGACGGGAGTTTACGTTGCCCAGTTCGCTCGCCCGAGCGTAGCGGCTGCTGGTGTCTCTGCTGTCGACTTTCTCGATCGGTACCTGGAAAACTACCTCTCGAGCGAGGTGGATGACTCGATTCGCGTGCTCAAGTCCCAGGCGGCCTTCATGGAGAAGGAGCTTGAGGACGTTAACAAGGAGCTTCAGCAGCTCGACGACGAGCTCTCCGACTTCCGACGGAAGCACATCGATAGCCTACCGGAGCAGGCATCTGCGGTGATGCTCAGCAAGCTCGACCTCGCGCAGCGCAAAGCAGAACTCGAGATCGAGGTCGAACGTCATCGGATCGAGGCGGCCAACGTTCGCTCGCAGATGCGCAAGACAGACACCGTAGTGTCGCGTCGGGTGGAAGACTTGAAGCCTCTGCAAGATGAGCTGGCACAGAAGAAGCGAGAGCGCAGTAGGCTGAAGGCGGGTGGCCTCAAGGACGACCACCCCGACGTGCGCGCGCTCACGACTCAGATCGACATGCTCGATTCAGAGGTCAAAAAGAAGCTTACCTCAGGTGTCACTGATCTCGAAAGGACGGTCGACCCGCGACAGCAAGAATTGTCACGACTCCTACAGCAGCACGAAGGAGAACTGCGAGTTGCCGAAAGTGCACTGGGCAAGGTGCGGGAGCAGCTGGCTGGCGCGGCCGGCAAGGCGGCGGCTGTGCCCGAAGTGGACGTCAAGATCCAACAGCTGACCCGACGTCAGAAGTCGCTGCAGTCGTTGCGCGATCAGTTGTTCGAAAAACACCGCGAAAAGCGTATGCAGATTGACCTCGAAACCGCAAATGTGAGAGGTCGGTATGAGATTGTCGCTCCCGCGGAGTTGGTCGACCAGGCAACCACCAAGTTCTTGATGAAGCGCGTCGGTGCTGGATTGCTTGCTGGGTTGGTCGTTGCGCTGCTCATCATCGCTTTGCTCGAGGGACGTCGTTTGCTGAAACAGCACCCCGAGCTGCTAACGTCCTGAGTCCAAGCCCTGTGTTGCGTCTAATTACTTACACTCTGTTGGTGTTGCTGACTGCGTGTGCCACCCGTCCGCCCTTCGTTTGGTACAGTGAGGTGCCGCAAGACTACGCCCGGCAGAAGTCGGTCACGATAAACCCTGGTGACAAGATATACGTCAGGGTGGCTGGGCACGATGACCTCTCTGGCGAGTTCGTTGTGGGCGCCAGCGGTGAGTATAGTCATCCAGTGGTAGGGCTCATGGCGGTGGGTGGATTGGACGCGCAGAAAGCCGCTACTGCTATCCGAAATAGGCTGTCTCGCGTCGTGCAAGAGCCGACGGTGGATGTGACGCTGGTGTCCCATAGTCCACTGCAGGTGACGGTAGTGGGTGAGGTGGCGGCTGCGGGGGCGTTCGAGGTTCCTCACGGCGCGGGAGTTCTCGCGGCTATCGGTAAGGCAGGTGGTCTCACCGAGTTTGCTGACAAGGACGAGATCTACGTCTTGAGGCCCACCCCCTCTGCGCAACGCATTCGCTTTCGGTATGCAGACCTTACCCGACCCGACGCTGCCGCGGTTCTGTTTAGGTTGCGCGACGGCGACACGGTGTTGGTCGAGTAGGGCATGCCCACGGTCTCCGCGACGAGCCTTGCGTTCGCTCTGCAACTCTTTGCCGGAGCCTACTCAGAGGTCGCCGCTGGCGTCCTGCCAGCGCCAGTTGCGCTGGATCACCCGCAACCCCGAAGCGAGGGCGCGGTGACGGTGTCAGTGGCACCGAGTGTTGGCGTGCAGGAGACGACGCGACGAGGCGCGCGGTTTCGGGCCGCATACAGCCCTCGCGCCTTTTGGCGCTTGCCAAACCAACGTTGTTCAGTGCAGCAGGATGACTCTGCGGACGCTACAGACCAGGAGGGGTGCCTTCGACCGGCGTTGTTGCATCAGTTGGCCTTCGCGGTAAGTCCTGTGCTCGAGGAGCGGACCACACTCACCATGGCGTCGTCGCTCACCATGGGGCAGCTCGACTACGTGGGAGTACGCCAGGTATTCGGTGAGACTCAGGCCAACGCACCCATCGACGACAGCCTTTTCATCGAGGTGTTCGCCTTGAATGCCGCGGCATCGCTGAGGTACATGGTCTCCCGCCGGTGGACGCTGGTCACGGAGATCCCGTGGAGTTACTCAACCACACCGCCCACTGTCGCTGATATCGAAGGCGATCAGGACAGTCAACTCTTCGGTTTCCGGCAGGACGCCATCCATCGCCTCACGCCGACCGACTCCCTGCGATTTGCGATCGCCTCGCAGTACGCGTTGTTCCCGATTCGCAAACAAGTTTCTGTCGAGGCGAGCGTGGGATGGGGCAAACGACTGATGCCAACTCTCGCCAGTGACGTCTCCGTGGGGGTTGGGCGAATTCAAGAAGTTGGGTCACCCGCCGACGGTCAGCAGAAGCTCGATCCTCAGTACTATGGTGTAGGCAGCGCGAGCTTGTCGCGGACTCGAGAAACCGGTTCAGACAGCATTCGGTTCGCCCTAGATGCCCGTCTCGATCCGTTTCTGTTCGAGTTGCGACCCCAAGCGAGTTTACTCTTGGCGACGGCTCACCAGGTGAGTCGCCGTGTGTCGTTCGTGGCCGATGCTGCTGCGTATGCGGTTGCGTTCGTGCCTTCGATCGATTCTAGCATCAACGAGTCGGGGGCCAACGCGAGCGCGTCGGTCGTTTGGAGTCGTCAGTATCAGGTACGGGGTGGCGTTCGGGCTGGCTTTCGGGCCCCTAACCTCGTGGATGACTTCGCGGTTCGCGAAAAGATGGCGATGCTGTACGCGAGTATCAATTGGTCATCTTTGGCGGACTAATAATTCGGCTTCGCTATCTATGGTGCGACGGGGACACCCGGCTTGAGTGACCCCCTGGGTCGCTGCTCGGTGCGCGGAGCAGTGGGTGCTGTGGGGGCTTCAGGGGTCGGCGGTGGACTCGCGATAGGGGGAGAAGACCTCTCAGCGCCCGACCCATCTGTGGGCGGGTCGGCCTCGGACAGCCCCGACTCCACTTCAGGTGAGGGCATCGCCCCTGTAACGGGTTTCTTAGGGATGTCTTGGGACGGCCTTGGAGCTGTTGCCTTCGGGACCTCAGCTAGATCGTTGGAGGCCTTCGGGGGAGATGTCGTCTCTGGAGTGGGGGCGGGTTTCGGTGCGGGTCGCTTCCTCGCCACGGGTCGCGGTCGGGGCTTTGCGCGCTGAGGTGGCGCGTCATCGACTTCTTCTTGTGGCTTCTCAGCCTCGGTCGCTGATGCAGGCTCGTTCACGGGGTTGATTTGAGGACCATTGCTTGCGCCGTTGGCGGAAGGGTCTTTTCTCAGGAGCAGTTGACGCATCCCTTCTTCGAACTGCTCCTGCTGCAGTTCGTGCCGAGTCTTCTCTGTCGGTCGCGGAGAAGCCTCCTGCTGTTCCCAGCTAGGTTGCTCAGCCTCGCCGAACCAAGCGTCGAACACTTCCGGCTTGAGCACGGCAAATAGGATGATGGCAATGGTGGCGCCAATCGACGCCCCCGTGATCCACAAGCGCGCTGTGAAGCTCAGCGAGTACGCTTCGCCAGGCGGAGCAACGGAGTAGCGGCTGGCCGCCCCGAGGCTGCTCGAGGGAGGGTCGCTCGTGGCTTGGTCCACGGGTTCGACTGGCGGTGGGGGCACCGACCGCCCCTTGTGCGGCTTGACGTCTTTCGTGTTCTCGCTGCTCGGAGCGCTTGGCACTTCGTTCGAGGTGCTGGACGGCAGTTCACGATGCCGTCCGCGTCTCGTGTCCAGCAGCTCTTCGAGTTCGCTCATGTCGAACTCGACGTCACCGTGGCGACTCTGAATCACGCGACGCACCCAGAAGCTGATGCGGGCGCGACGGAGCTCTATGCCGGACGTTTCCACCGCCGCATCGAGCGCCTCCAACATGTCGCGCGCCGATGAGTAGCGGCCCTCGGGGTCGGGGTCGAGCGCACGCTGGCAAATCGGATCGAATGGCGTGGGTGCCCGTCGGTTGAGCAAGCTTGGGTTTGGAACCAGGCTCTCCTTCTTGCGCCGCCGTGGGTCCGCGGAAAAGGCAGGCTGCTTGCTCAAGAGCTGGAACAAGACGGCACCCATCGAGAATAGGTCCGCTTGCGGGCCGACCGCTTCTCCTGCCATTACTTCAGGGCTCGAATACCGAGGCTTGCAACGTACGTTGGCGTCGCTCACTGCTTTGCCCGGCGCCCGGGACGTACCGAAGTCGATCAGGCGGGTGCGTCCATCAGCCCCTACCAACAGATTTTGGGGGGAAACGTCGCAGTGCACCAGGCCATCGGGGATGACATCTGGCAAGCGTGTGTTGTGTACGTAGTCGAGCGCTTCCAGCGCATCCTGAATGATGATCAGACCGACATCCAGCGGCAAAGGCACCGGATGGTGCAGCAACTCCGCCATGCTCAGTCCTTCGATGTACTCCATCAGCAGGAAGGGCTCGTCGTTCTCGTGCCCGAAGTGGACAAAGTGAACGAGGTTTGGATGCGAAAGGGCATCCATGAGCTCGGCCTCTCGAGCGAAGGCAGTCAATACATCCGCTTCCCGGTGCTGCCCCTGTCGCAGTACTTTCAGTGCTAGCGATTGGCTTTGCCCAGCGGATGGATCTTGTACTCGATACACCACACCGCTTCCGCCCTTTGCGAGACACTCCAGCACTTGGTAGTGCTCGAGGGACTCATCCTGATTGCGGGAGTGCTCACCTGAGTCAGTTCTGTGCTGCTTGTGTTCGAGTGCCTCACGTACGCCCTGGGCGTTCCAGGACGGCATCGTCGAACCGGTCTTGGTGTTGCCAGCAGTCCTCGCCGAGGCGATCTCGGCCGCCGTGGGAGCCAATACGCCTGCCAGGGTTCTCCCTGTAGGCCCGGTGGGTTGGAGGTCGATGAGTGTTTGGGAGCCCTGCGGAGGGGCTCCGGAGCGCACCACCACTGAGGGGCGCCCACTGCGCTTGTTGGTTTTTCCATCAGAAGCTGCCACGCCACCTCGAAGGGTACTCTTGAGGTCATCGCTTGGGCCAAGTCCCGTAGGAACGAGCCCCGTAGGAACATGGGGTGCCCGGGCTCCGGGGGGGGGTGCGGGCATGCTCTCGAGTGTCGAACTCGTCTTTGCCGCGCCCGGTGGCGACACCCGGCTCGTCCCCTGGGCGCCTTGAGCAGGCATTCCTTCGATTGTCCGGCCACTGTCGGCCGGTGGTGGGTGCGAGCTCTGGGCGACCATGCCCTCCAGGGTGTTCCCGCTCTTCTTGCTGGCAGTGTCTGGGGTACTAGGTAACGGGTTGGGCATTCGTTCGAAGGCCTCCGCGGCAGGAGGGTCAGACGTTGGTGACCGGGGCGTGTCGTTGCGGCGAGCTCCCTCTTCTCCAACGTTCCTGACCGCCACACCGGCGATCAGCTGCCCGTCTCGTCCGCTCGTGCCTTCTCTGACGGCGACCTGCTCTCCGGGACCTGTTTTTGGGCGTGCGCTCGCTGCATTCGTCGGTTGCAGGTTCACGATGCCTGTCGGCCGGATTGGTGAGGCGTCGTGGGGACGCGGCTCCGCAGCCCGAAGGGTTACCATCGGGCTGCGCACGATCCGGACGAGGGGGATGACCTGCCCCGCCATTGGGTCTGTGCCCTCCACCTCGTTCGGTCTAGGGACGGTGACACGGGGCAGAGGTTGCAGCGGCTCATCTCCCCCGGACGCTGCCCCCGCGGCCAGTACGCTCGCTTCGGTTCCCGGTCGCAGTGCCTCGAATCCGGAGAAACGAGGCGCGGGTCTGTTGGTGGGACCGGGGCGCTCGGTGTCTCCACTTTGTGCGCGCACCATGGTACCCGACGCATCGGTCTCTGTGCCGCCTCGTGCGCCGTTGGCGCTGTCGGAGAGGTGCGCTGGTTGAGCAACTCCATCATCACTGAGCACATCCCTTGGAAGGCCCGGCGGACGCGGCACCATGCCTTGCAGCGTCCGCGGGTGTTCGACTTCCCACGGCGAACTCTGCACTGGAAAACGCTGCACCGGAAAGCTCTGCACCGGAACTGGCGCCGCGAGCGTCCTCGCACCGTTCCGGTGCGGCTCCCCCAGGCTCTCCCCATGGCGGGTTGCAGCGAGGCCGCCCGGAGGCGGGGCCTGCATCGTTGACCTGTCGTTGGCGTCGTGGTCGCCGAGCTTGACGCTGGAGACCAGCGTTACCGGAGCCAATGGCGTGATCACCTGGGGACTGCGCGCTGCGCCTGGGAGTGGGGACGCGGTGGGGGAGCCGGCGGGAAGGGTTGACGGGGTTTGGGTCGCGCGGCGACCGTTGGCGGGGGGAGGCGACGCTCCGTTGGCATCGTCGGCAACCGTTTTCCCGCGCGTGGGCGCTTTGCTCGCCTGCGTTCCATCGGTATTCGTGCCCAGTGGTTGCGTTCGCGGTTGGAGCCTGCCGAGGCGACCTTCACCTGCGTCACCGGGTGGCAGTGCCAACCCGCGTGCCTCCTCGTCGCCTTCCACCTCTTCAGGCAGGATTAGCAATTCTGCTTGTCCACCCGTTGCGGCGGTGTCCGAATCGCTGCGCCCACCTGTGTCCGAGTTGCCCGGGTTGACGACGTCGATCTCAGCGCTGGCCGTCTTGAACGCGATCAGCTCCAGGTCGAGTAGCTTGATGAGGTGCTGCTTCGCCAAGCCTTTAGGCAGTCGCGCCTCGCGCACTATGTCCGCGACACGGGGCTCCCGGCCCACCGCCTTCAACAGCTCGCGCTGGGCGTGGGTCAGCTCGAGCTTGCCGACCAGCGAACTGGCTGCCAGGCATAGCTCGGTATCGTCGCCGAGTAGCCGCGGGTCCATCGTTTGCCCAGTGTATGGTCGGTTTTGCGCGGAAGCAAAAGCGCAAACTTGCCGCGACGTGCTGCTTTGCAACTTGTCCCAGAAGCAGCCCCAAAACGGGTCCAACCGTCGTCACACAACAATGCGCAGCTCGCGAAGAAACTTCATGGACTCATGATGACCGGCAGTGTCACCCGCTTGCGGACAACCAAAAAGCCGAGCAAATCATGGCTTCCGGTCACGCCGTCACCGAGCGTGGCGTTTGGAGATACCTGGCAGGGACCAGCGCAAGCGGCCGGGGGCGCGTCCGGAGGTGTTTCGATTAGGTGCGAGTGCCTTACCAATCAGCCGTCTCAGGTGAACAGCGATGGCGGACTCTGTCGTGAGGGAAAGTCTAGGAGTAGATCCTAGCTGAGTTGGACCGGTTCTCGGTTGTTCAGTACTGGCCGGCTTACCGCCACGCGACTTCGACGAAGTGCACTCCGCGATTGCCAGCGCTGGGAATGGAGTCGAACTGCCAGACGCCGTGATCTTCCGATATCGTGGGCGCAACAGCGGTGGACAACGGTGACGAAAGGGTAAGTAATTTGCGTAGTTGAGCGCCTTTTCCGAGCACTGCCCCCAGCAGAACCGGTCCCTGTTCGGTGTGCGCGCTCAGCACCAAGTAGCAGTCGGATGTACCGCAGCGCGCAACCATTCGCTCCGGCACCCCAGGAACTTCCAGCGCCCACGGTCCGCCCGGTTCGGAAAGGTCGCTGAGCAGCACGCGGCCAGCTTGGGCCCCCCGTTCCAACCAGACGGCCCATTTGCGCGCGCCCAGTGCCAACACCGGTTCGTCGAAGTGATGGCCGCGAGCCAGCTCCAGCGGCTCCGTAGCCGGGCGTAGTCGCTGATCATCGAGGCGCAGGAGGTGGACCGATTGTCGCGCGGTCAGCAGTACCCAAACCTCGCGGTCGACGGTTGCCAAGTCGAGACCAGAGACCTCCGAGTCCGCATCCAGCAGCGCCACGTCCGGGGTGGAGCGATTCAAGTTGTCGAGTAAACGGGCAACGTACGCCCGGGGTTTACCCTCACGCTCATCCGTCCAACCCACGACCCAGCCGTACTTCGCAGCGGCAGCTCGGATGGTGTGGACTTCACCCTTGGATCGAGTCTGCATCTTCTGGGACACTTTCTGGCCCTTCGGGCTCAGAAGTGTCGTGAACACCTGTGGATGTTCACCATCGAGCGCTGACCACGCAAGCAACGCGCTGCTTTCTTTTGTCGCGAGGTCGAGCCCACCCACGGAGCGAGCCCGGTAGCTGATGACTTCCGACTCCGGTAGCTGGGCGCTGCTCTGCGTCCAATCTTCAGGGAGCCATTGCGTCTTCAGCAAGGCCCGGATGGGCTTGTAGCGGCCATCCGGCGCCGGCCTATCCGGCTTTTCATAGGGTGTTGCCGGATCGAAATACGACAGCCACGAGATGAGTCGCCCACCACCGAAAGTGGCGGCATCCAGCGCTGCCAGATCGGGTGTCGCGATCGCTGCCGTCGCCGAAATCGCTCGCGGCGGACTCTTCTCTTCGACCCAGACGGGAGTGGCCCACTGACCCTTGCGAGGCCGTGCACCCAACGCAAACACCTCAGTGGGATCGCCAAACCGAGCGGCCAGCCCCATGCAGGTTTGGCGCTCGCATTCTAGGCTCCAGGCGAGATCGGTGCCGCCCTCGAGCACCCAAGGGTCCACGGACGTTGGCGATAGATCCGGCCCTGCCCTGACCAGCAGCGGCACCTCCGCCGGACAGTCGTTACCGCGGGGACACCCCCACATCAGGACCGCTGGGCCCGTTGGAGTGCGGGCAAACAACGGTGCCGGGCTGCCGGGGTTGACGGGGACGAGCAACTCGCCTCCTGTAGTTGTGCCGGCCTTCGAGAGGTGCGCGCTACGAAAGAACCCGGGTTCGCTGTCTACATTCTGCCAGACGAGCTGTGCCTGGCTCCCCCCGACGAGCTTCACGAGAGCCTGGTCGCCGAGGGCGTCCGTGGCTGCCGCCGGCATCGTCAGGAGCTGCCCGTTCGAGCTGACCAACGCGGTGACGACCCGCGTTTGGAAGCGCGTGGTTTGGTTGAAGGCCAGCACGTAGGCGTCGCCCGCCGCGGCCAGATCGATCTCGTTGTCCCCGGCTGCGTCCGAGACCGCCGTTGTCTTCCCGGGTTCTCCGCTCTGGTCGAGCGTCAGCAGTCCAACGTCACCCTTCGCCGAGACGGTGGCCAGGAGCGCGCCGTCTGGCGTGCCGAGGACCTGCCAGCCGCGCACGCCACTGGCGGCGTCGACAACCTCACCGAGTTGGTCACCCCCCACCTTGCGCGTGAAGAGCTCGGCCCGGTCTCCCGCGCGTTCCGCCCACCACACCAGCTCCCCGCCCGAGTTGGTGGCCAGATCGACCCAAACCAACTCTTGCGAGGATTGCGCCACCACCCTGGGTGCTTGGGTCAGCTGACCGTGGGCACCCAGGTACATCACTTGGACCTGCTGCTCGATGTCGCCATCGGCGTTCTCGCCTTCCGCTGTGAACGCCACCGCAACACCGCGCTTGCCCAAGGACCGGACGCGCACCAAGCGAATCCCCTCTGCAGCTCTTCCGAGGCGCCGGGGGGGATCGACCGGCACACCATCCTCGTGGACCGCCCGCGAAAACCAGAACAACCCATCGCCGTCCGTGGGCGCAGCCCAAACGGCCACCCAGGTGCGGTTCGCAGGAGCTAGGAATGGGCCGACCGTACCCTTGGGCAGGCTTGCCAGCGGGGCGCCGGTGGTCGGTTTCGGGGCGCCGTCGAGTGGCCGCAGAACTTTGGGAGCAGTTGCGCCTTGTTGCTCGCCGCCTCCACAGGCCACGAAGAACCCAACGAGTACCCAGAAACACCACAACCGCTGCACGCGCGCACCGTATCACGTGCACGCCACCAGAGCGCGAGAGCCGGTTACCACAAAATCGAGAAGCTCGGGTTGACACCTATCCCAGCGTGGCTAGTTTCCGCGGCGCAGCGCCAAAGAAGGCCGTCGCTCGGAGGAAAGTACAGGCACCAGCTGTCGAACTGTTCAGTTGATTGTCAGTATCCGAGCCAAACGCTTTCGGCGGCGACCAAGAAGCCTACGTGCCCCCTCAAATAGTCGAAGGGGCTCCAAGCAAAACCATCAGGGAGATTTGCAGACCATGAAAATTCGACCGTTGCAGGACCGCGTGCTCGTCAAGCGCGTTGCCGAAGAAGAGAAAACCAAGGGCGGTATCATCATCCCAGACTCTGCCAAAGAGAAGCCCATCGAGGGCAAGGTGATCGCGGCAGGTCCGGGCAAAGTCGGCGACGACGGGAAGCTACGGGAGCTCGGCGTCAAGAAGGGTGACCTCATCCTCTTCGGGAAGTATGCAGGCACCGAGGTCAAGTTGGACGGTGAGGAGCACCTCATCCTGCGCGAGGACGACATCCTCGGCGTGATCGAGAAGTAAGGCACCCACCTAGGATTATTAGGAGAGAACAAATGGCAGCCAAAGAAATCGCATACGAGGAGAAGGCTCGTAACCTCATCCTGACCGGCGTCAACGCACTCGCTGATGCGGTCAAGGTCACCCTCGGCCCCAAGGGCCGTAACGTTGTGATCGAAAAGAGCTTCGGCTCCCCCACGATCACCAAGGACGGCGTGACAGTCGCCAAGGAAATCGAGCTGGAGAACAAGTTCGAGAACATGGGCGCTCAGATGGTTCGCGAGGTCGCATCGAAGACCAGCGACGTCGCCGGCGACGGCACCACGACCGCAACGGTTCTCGCCCAGGCTATTTTCCGGGAGGGCTCCAAGCTGGTCGCAGCCGGACACAACCCGATGGAAATCAAGCGTGGCATCGACAAGGCTGTGGAGTCTTGCGTCGATAGCTTGCAGAAACTCAGCAAGGCCACCAAGGACGCCAACGAGATCGCTCAGGTGGGCACCGTCTCTGCCAACGGCGACGAGACCATCGGTCAGCTCTTGAGCGAAGCCATGGAGAAGGTTGGCAAAGAAGGCGTCATCACCGTCGAAGAAGCCAAGAGTGCAGAGACCACCCTCGACGTCGTCGAAGGTATGCAGTTCGACCGTGGTTACCTCTCGCCCTACTTCGTGACGGACACTGAGCGCATGCAAGCGCACCTGGAAGACTGCTTCATCTTGCTGAGCGAAAAGAAGATCAGCAACATGAAGGACCTGCTTCCGGTTCTCGAAGCGATCGCTCGTCAGCAGAAGCCCCTGCTCATCATCGCAGAGGACATCGACGGCGAAGCGTTGGCGACCCTGGTGGTCAACAAGCTGCGTGGCACCCTCGCTTGCTGTGCCGTCAAGGCACCTGGCTTCGGCGACCGCCGCAAGGAGATGCTCAAAGACATCGCCGTGCTCACCGGCGGTAGCGTCGTCAGCTCCGAGCTGGGTGTGAAGCTCGAAAACATCACCATCAGTGATCTCGGCAAGGCTAAGACCATTTCGGTGGATAAGGATAACACGACGATCGTCGACGGCGGCGGCAAGAAGGCTGAGATCAAGGGCCGCCAGCAAGAGATCCGCACTCAGGTGGAGAACACCACGAGTGACTACGATCGCGAGAAGCTCCAAGAGCGCCTCGCCAAGCTGGTCGGCGGCGTTGCCGTCATCAAGGTCGGTGCTGCTACAGAGACCGAGATGAAGGAAAAGAAGGCTCGCGTCGAGGATGCACTCTACGCGACCCGCGCTGCTGTCGAAGAGGGCATCGTGCCTGGTGGTGGCGTCGCTCTGCTACGCGCTCAGAAGGGACTCGACAAGCTCGAGGTGGCCGATGAGCAGCGTTTCGGCGTCCAGATCATTCGCCGCTCGCTCGAAGAGCCGCTGCGTCAGATCTCGGCCAACGCTGGAGAAGAGGGTTCCATCATCGTGCAAAAGGTGCGCGACGGTAAGGGCTCCTTCGGCTACAACGCCCGCACCGGTGAATTCGGCGACTTGATTGCCGACGGTGTGATCGACCCCACGAAGGTCGTTCGCAGCGCCCTGCAGAACGCCGCAAGCGTTGCGGGTCTCCTGCTCACCACCGAGGCACTCGTCGCCGAGAAGCCCAAGGACGACAAGCACGGCGCGGCTCCCCAAGGTGGCGGCCACGACTTCTGAGATCCGCTAGATCGCTCAACGAAACCGCGGCGAAAGTCGCGTTGTGAAGAAGGCCGGTGTCTGATCGCTTGCGATTGGCACCGGCCTTTCCTATTCCCTGTGCATGCGAGTGGGCGACCGCGGGTGCCAGATGAATCGTGGTCGAGCTTTGTGTGCACGCCCAGGTCGCAGGTTGCTACTCGTCGCGCAGATGGCATCACTGGGTGCGGTCAGCTGTCGTGAGCCGGACAATAGCGACACCGAGGTGTGTCCTCGAGCGGAAGCAGCGTTCGACCTTCGTGTGACGGCTGTAGGGGGAAGCGTGCCGGTTGGTACGCGAATCAGCGTCACCTACGGCGGTGCCACGACTGAGCACTACGTGGTGGGCGAGGGACACAGCTCGAATCAAGCGTCGCTCTGTTGTGTTGACGACAGTGGAGAGGGACTTTCGCTGCACCCTGCTCATTGTGGCGAAAGCCTGGCGGACGCTTCGGTCCCGAACAGCCCGCTGAGCTCCCCCACGCAGGTCCGATGTCTCATTTGGTCCAACGGTGCTGCTGACGTGATCGTCGAGGCTCGCGGCTACCCTCTCGTCGCACAGACTTTGGCAGCGGAGGAGGATGAGAGCTATCCAGAGTGCGGCGCGTGGGACACGGCGCTGACGCGGGTGGAGCTTTCACGCCTGGACGCCGGGGCCTCGGGGTTGTGACGGCGCCGCTCCCTGGGGGGATGCCGTATCGCTGCAGTGGAAAGCGCCTCCGTTCCGTCGACGACTGACTGACTCGTTTGCGCCCGCCATGAGCACTACTCCAACGCGCTCAGTGGTTGAGGTACGTCCAACCGACCATGAAGACAAGGAGTCCGAACGCCATCGCGAGCAGAATGTACACGAGCGGGTCCGGGTCGATGCGTCGCCTCAGTTCCTCTGCCGCGGCTTTCACCTGCGGGTCGGGCGTGCGCTCAGCCAACTTGGGGGCTTCGCGACGTACTCGCGCGAAGTCACCGCTCTCGAATGCTCGACAAAGCTCCTGTAGTTGCGGGTCTTTGGGGAAATTGAGCAGAAACCTGGGGCGTTCACGTCCGCGAGCGTCGAGCTCAATGCGCGGCTCTCTTGGGCTGGGTTCTGGCGTGGGGGAGTCGTCGGTGGATGAGTCTGTCATGACGGGAACGGCTCAGAATTGAAAATACACGAACGGCACAGCCTCGGCGCTCAGCATCTCCCGCAGAGCCAGAGCCGCCAGGCACAGTACCACCCCCTGAGCGAGGGCGGGCAGCTCGATGAAGCGCCGCTGACTCGTCTGATACCAGCGCTCTGGCAACAGGTGGGTCACCAACCCAACCGCAAGAATCGCCAATACCTTCCAATCCAAGTTTGGGTGAAAGACGGTACCCTGGGTGATCTGAGTCAAGATCGCCCACGCCTTGGTAAAAGTCTCCGCGCGGAAGAAGATCCAGGCGAGGCACACGAAGTGGAACGTCAACGCAACGCCTACCCAATGGCGGGCAGTTTGAGGGTTGGGTGGGGCTCGGCTGCCCCACGCGCGATGCAGGGCTAGCGCGCCCCCATGCAGGCCCCCCCAGAGCACGAACGTCCAACTGGCCCCGTGCCACAACCCCCCCAGCAACATCGTCAGCATCAGGTTGATGTACGTGCGTGCGGTACCGAGTCGATTGCCACCCAAGGGGATGTACAGGTAGTCACGGAGCCAGGTTGAAAGGGAAATGTGCCAGCGCCGCCAGAAGTCCTGAATGTTGTGCGCCTTGTAGGGCGCATCGAAGTTTAGTGGGAAGCGCACGCCGAGCAGCAGTGCCGAACCGATGGCGACGTCCGTGTACCCCGAGAAGTCGCAGTAGATTTGAACAGCGTAGCTGACGACGGCCGCGTAGCATTCCAATGAGGAGTACTGCGTGGGGGCGTCGAACACCCGGTCCACGAGGTTCAACGCCAGATAGTCGGAAATCGCGACCTTCTTCAAGAGGCCCCAGGCGATCAGGTAGAGGCCTTCGCTGCCTTCACTGCTGCTCCAACGTGGCGGACCGCCCAATTGCGGCAGGAGATCTCTGGGGCGAACGATGGGGCCGGCGACGAGATGCGGAAAGAATGCGACGAAGCTCAGGTACTCGAGGTAGCTTCTGTGTGGGGGCAACTCTCTTCGATAGACGTCGATCACGTAGCTCATCGACTCGAACGTGAAGAAGCTGATACCCACCGGAAGAGCGATCTCGAGCGTGCTGCGGGCAACGTCGAAGCCCAACGCTTCGAGCGCCAGGGTCGCGCTGTCGATTCCAAATCCCAGGTACTTGAAGATTGACAGCACCCCGAGGTTGACGAGGACAGTGAACGTCAGCCACTTGCGTCGTTCTTTGGGGTCCTCCGTTTCGCCGATCTTTCTCCCAAGCCAGAAGTCGATCGTGGAAGAGCCGAAGATCAACGGCAAGAAGCGGTAGTCCCAATGAGCATAGAAGACGTAGCTCGCGCCAAGAACGAACAGTAAGCGCACACGCTTGGCTCGCAGCAGGGCGAACATTGCCGCCGCACAGACCAGCGCGCCCACGCTGTGGGCCAGGGAAGTCTTCGACCACGCCGCGTCGGCAAGTGGGACACCCAGACCCCGGAATGTCGCGCTGACGAGGTTTGCCTGCCCGGCGTCGTACAACAGCCAGGCCAAGGCGATGGTGTTGATGGCAGCGCTGGCTGCGAGCGCTCGCGTTGACGGCGCCGAATCGGCGGGTCTTGCTGTGGCAGGGGTTGGGGGAGCTCCGCCATACTCTGCGCTCGCGGTGGCGGTCGTCATGGGCGCAGGGGCGGCTGGGGACGACACTGCCGCATCCCGCGTCGGAGAGCGGCGTTCACCTTGTGAACGCGAGAGTGCCCAGGTCAGAGCGTAGGCGATGACCGAAATCCCCAGCGCTTGGTTATCGCCCTGGAGCGCCGGTCCGAACGCTACGAATGCTGCCAGGCCGATCCACGGCACCCAAACGGCGAGTTTTCGCCGGACCAGCAACCAGGACACCAGAAAAACGATGCCGAAGAACTTGGCATAGGCCAGGGTGTTGAACAGCACGCAACCCGTTGGATTACAGGAAAACTCCCCGGGCCGCCACCAACGCTTCCGATGGGAACGGGGGGTGGGATGACGGTGACGCGTCGCCGCAAAGCGTTTTGACAAGTGGTCGGATGAGGCCTATTGCGGCGTTGGTGCGTAGCTCATGATTCGGAACCTGGGACACGGTGTGATGGTAGCTCTGCTGGCGGCGGTAGCTGTCGACTACGGGTTCGGTGCGGCGTTCATCAACGACGTCGTTGCGTACCTCATCGCCGCTTATCTGTGCTTGCTTCTTGCACTGCTGGTGGGTCGTTCTGGGCCCCGGCACTGGAGTCGGCGGATCGTGTGTCGATTGCCCGTCGCCGTGCTCGTTCCTGCCCTCGTTGTGCCGTCGTTGCGCGGTTGGGCACTCGTGGCGCTGCCGCTCGGGGACTTCACGACCACCGGATTTTCGCCCTACATCGTCCTTCCCGTTTGTGCACTGCTTACCGTTCTGGCATTCGAGCTGGGGGCGCGTATTCGCCCGGCTCACTGCGTGCCGATAGCAGGCGCCCAGCCCCCCGGCGCTCGCGGGGGCGAGCCTGCGGAGTAGAGCGAGCATGCCTCGGGCGCGCGTAGCGCTGTATGTCGTCGTTCTAGCGGCGCTCGGGCTCGTCCTCCGGGCGTGGCTCGACCCAATCGCTGGAGTGTGGTCACTCCTGGGACTGGCGCTGCTGGTCGTCGTCGTGGCGCTTGGGCTGCGTTACCCCGAGTGGGAGATGTTCACGGATCTACTGGTGCGAGGCCCGACCGACCGCGAGGAAGCGTGCCTGAGCTTCGATGGCGTTCCAGCTGGGGCGGTCCTCGACGATCTGCTAGCGCTGTTGGTCGAACACGGCGTCGTTGCAACGTTCTTCATTCCGCTCGAGCTCATTTTCAATCGACCAGGAGCGACGGCAGCGACCATTGGCAGACTGGCAGAGGCCGGGCACCGGCTGGCTTTGAGGGGGCCTGCCCACGGGACAGCCGAGCAGATGGCGAAACAGCTAGGGAGCGCCTTCGACGAATTGAGCTCGCTGTCCCCGCAACCAGAGCTCGTTTTGCCATTGGTGAGGGCGCCTAGCAGGCTCGCGGTGAGACGCTTGGGCCGAGCCGCTGATCGCCTGGACGCGCTGCTGGTGGGCGCCAGCGTCGGCTGGCCTGACGATCCAAAGGCCCACCAGCTCGAAGAAGGCGTCGCTGCGGGGGCACTGCTGCGATTGCCGACTTCGCTGCTGGAGGTCGATCCGAGGCTGCTGAACAAGGTGGTCGCCGCCGCCAGCCGCGCACGGCTTCGCTGGGTATCCCTCGATGCTTGGTTGGACGACTAGCTGCTAGCTAGATCGCGGCGCAAACCGGCGCTTCGGAGTTCACCCGCCCCGTTGGGTGAGGGCGGGCGAACCCCTGCGCTGAGGCGCCCCTACGCCAACTAGCCCTGCATTTTCTCGGGGTTTTTGACAAAAACCCCGCCCCGCAGCGGAGCTGCGGGGCCCCACCCCATAACCCGGACGAGCTTGAAAACAGCCGTTTTTTAACAGGAATTAGCTAGCGCCAGTGTTGACCGGCTCGAGCAGCACGACGAAGCGGGCGCCGTCCACGTACTCGGTATCCAGGGTGATGCTACCGCCTCCCGCTTCGACGAGGCCGCGACACACACTCAGCCCCAATCCGCTGCCTTCGCCTACGTCCTTGGACGTCACGAATGGTTCGAACAGGCGGTCGACGAGGTCCTGCTGGACGCCGGGTCCGTTGTCCTGAACCACCAAACGAACGTGCTGGTCCAGGCGGTCCGCCTTGACTTCAACGCGCCCGCCCTCTTTGCAGGCCGCTGCGGCGTTCAGCAGCAGGTTGAGCACGACTTGGGTCAACTGTCCGTGGTCCAGGGTGACCTCAGGCAATCCCACCACCACGTCGACCGCCAGATCCACCTCTCTGAGTAGTGGTTGCGGAGAGACCAACGTGATCGTTTCGTTGATCGCGGCCTCGACGTTGCCATGAACCAAAGCACCAGATGCTGCCTGTTTGGGGCGGGCGAAGTCCAACAGGTCACGAATGATGCGACTGATGCGCTCCGTTTCTTTCCGCATCCGGCGAGTGAAGTCCAGTTGCTGCTCTGCATCGAGGCCCCCATCGAGAATCAAATCCTGCATACCCTGCATGGCGGTGATTGGGTTTCCGATCTCGTGGGCGAGACCCGCAGCCAGCTGACCAACGGATGCCAACCGCTCCGAACGGACTAGCTGCGCTTGGGCTGTCTCGAGCCGCTCCCGGGCGAGTTCCAACTCTTGCACTTTGCTGCGCAGGGAGGCCTCCTCTTGCGCAAGCTTCTTCGTCATGCTCTGTAGGTTGTTCGCCAAGGCTTGTAGCTCGCGGGAGCGAGTTCGGGGAAGGCGCAGGCGGTGTCCGGCGGACGCCACGTTTTTGGCGGACGTCGAGATTTGATCTAGGGGACGTATGATGAAGACCGTGACCGTGAAGTAGACGCCCACCAACAGGGCGGAGCCAATCAACGACATGTAAAGGGCAACCAGGCGATTGAGCGCGCCAGTGTCAGCAGCCTCGAATTCAACGAGCACCGTGGCGTTCCAAGGTTGACCTCGCTCGCTGGCGATGACGTGCCTGTGTTTACCCTCTGGGGGGAGAACACGAGTCCCGGGCCCCGAGAAGACGTTGGGGAGGGGTGCGTCGCCCGGTCCATCCTCCCAAGTCTTTTGAAGCGTGCCATCCTGAGCGTAGATGGCGACCGCCCGGATGTGATATGCGTCCGACTGTTGCGGCAGGGCCGCCCCCAGTTGCGCGATTTTGGGCCGCTCGGCGTGCGAAACCCAGCGCGCGGTGGAGCGAGCGAAATCGCGCGCGGCCTCGCTCTGAGTGCGCGCGATGGCGACGTCGATGTATGTGGATATGGCGAAGTACAGGGGGACAAACGCGAGCCCCAGGACGAGTCCCAAGAGCACGAGCATCTGAAGGCGCAGCCCCGATTTCACCTGCATCTCTTTGGCACACTATCGACGTTCCACAAAGTGGGCCGTGGGGCTGTGCATCTGATACGGCCGAAGAATGGACCCCCTCGTCAGCTGCGCCTTGGCCATTCAGCGCACGCTCCGAGTGGCAACTGGGACGGCGATAGGCCTGAGCGGAATCGCGTTCGTCGCGGTCGCACCGGAAGCTTGGTTGGCGGCTCCGTTGGGGCTGGCCTTGTGCGCTCTGTTGTGCGCGTCGCTGACGTGGCGGTGCTATCGTCGTTTCCGGCGTATTGACCCCGCAAAGTCACCCCGTCGTGACTTGGAGGTTGGAGTCCACCTCGTAGCGTTGACGTACTGGGGGGTGCTTTGCCTACCAGGCGGGGCTGGTGGAGCGTTTCACGCGCTGACCTACGTGTTGATGATGCTCATCGCGGCATTCTTCTCGACTGCCGCCGTCGCGACCACCTTGTTCGCGTCGATCGTGTTGGAGTTTGCCGCGGGCGCGACGCGCGATGTCGCTGTCGCGAATACGGCGGCTCATTCTGCGATGCTCGTGTTGTTCGCCGCCCTGAACTGGATCGTCTTTCGCGGGGAGATCCGCCGGGTGCGGCGCTTGTCGAGACAGCGACTCGATTCTGAGCTACAGCGCATCAAGGACGAAGCCCGCGACTACCGACTCACCGGCGTGCCCCGCAGTGCGGCGGATGGGGCTTCTCAGCGGGTGACGGCTCCACAAGGAGATGAGGCGAGGTTGCTCCGTTCAAGTCTCGATCATCTACAGGGCTCGCTCCACTTCGTCCTCGACATGCTCCGGGCGAGTCTAGGTCTGCGTACCGCGGCGATTCTCTGGCTGCAGGATGGCGGCAAGAAGTTGGCGCTGAGAGAGGTGGCCACAGAACACGACGCTTTGCGCCCGGGACCCTTTGGGGCCAACGAAGGACTGTTCGCCGCTGCGCTCAGCAGCCGCCAGCTGGTCACTTTGCCCGAAGGGCGCGCCGGAGGGCGCCTACCGTTGTACGATACGAAGCAGAGCTGTGGTCGACTGACGGCGCTTCCGCTGTTCGAGCATGGCCACCCGGTGGGTGTGCTCTTGATGGAGAGCCAGCCGGGCACGTCGGAAGTGGATGGGACCGAGGAACTTGCCCGCAAGGCCGCAGCTTTTGTGGTCAGGAGTGTCGAAAGCGAACGTTTGTTCTTGAGTCTGCAACGGGCCAAGACCGAACAAGGCAAGCTGTATCAGGCAGCGGACATGCTGGCTGAGGCGCGCAGCGAGGTGGACGTCATTCGCGCTGGCGTACAATCGGCGCGACAGTTCGCGAGCTTCGACTTTGCAGCAGTCACCCTCTACCATCGCGCCAACGACACGCACGAAGTCTGTGCGGTGAGCGGTCCCGGGGCAGACGACCTGGTGGGGGCCGTTTTTCCGAACAACACAGGTCTTGTATCGATGGTCGTCAAGAACCAGCACCCGCTGCCATATCGTGGAGATTACCAAGCGTCCAGGCAGGTCGTTTTCGAGCAAGGGCTGACGCTGCCGAAGATGCCTAGTCTGATCATTTTGCCGTTGCGGGTTCACGAAACGGCGCTCGGCACGCTGGTGCTCGGCAGCAACAGCAAAGGGGCATTTGGCGAGGCGCTCCAGCCCACGTTCGAAGTGCTCGCGCGCCATATTTCCGTGTCGTTGGCCAATGCGCGCATGGTCAAACGGCTAGAGGACATGGCGACGACGGACGGGATGACGTCGTTGTTGAACAAGCGCGCGCTGACGGATGTCGCACGCCAGAAGATCCGCTCCGCGCAACGCTTCAGCAAGCCGTTGAGTGTCATCATTGGCGACATTGACCACTTCAAACGCGTCAACGACCAGTTTGGACACGATATCGGCGACGTCGTGATCAAGGGCTTTGCAGACGTGCTCAAGCGCAGCAAGCGCGAAACCGATGCGGTGGGGCGGTTTGGTGGCGAAGAATTCGTCCTCGTTTGCGAGGAAACCGATGCCGAGGGCGCACGCTTGCTCGCGGAGCGGGTGAGAAGCGAGTTGGCGGCAGTTACCTTTCACACGCCGAATGGCCCCCTGAACGTCACGTGTTCTCTGGGCGTTGGCACGTTGCCGTTGGCAGGCACTGACTGGGAGTCGTTGTTCAAATCCACAGACGAAGCGCTCTACGTCTCGAAGCGAGGTGGGCGCGACCGGGTCAGCGTCTGGGCTCCGAGCATGCGCGGTGCTGCCGCCTGAAGCTGCCCGCAAGCTCGTTAGTGGACGAGGCGCACCTGCATGCCAGCGCGCCGCCCGGCTTCGCCGTCGGCGTCGTCTCTATCGCCGATGATCAGGCATTCTTCCGCGGAGCAGTCCAGCCGCCGCGCAGCTTCCAGGTAGCCATCAGGGTGGGGCTTGAGTCTGCCTGGTCCTCCCGACTCGCCGGGGCAAACGACCACGTCGATCTTCGGCAGGTGCAGGATGGCCTCGAGTTTTACGCTTGCGGGATAGTCCGAGACGACCGCCAGCTTGCCGCCACTGTTGGCGAACGCCTTGATCTCGTCGATGAGATCGTGTCTCGTGTGGCGACGGATCCACCTCTTGGGGCGCTCGATCATCCACTCCCGCACGAGCTGCTCAACCGCGCGCTCCGATTTACCGACCGCTGTCGCGGTGTTCTGTATTTGGAGGCGGAATGGGTCTTGTACCGGCTCCTCCAGCGTTTCCCGCAGATGCTCATGCTCGGCGCGAAACCGACGCAGCGTGGGGATGGCCGCCCAACCGCTAGTCAATAGCTCGATGGCCATGAGGCGCTTCACCGGTTTCGGGCGGTAGAGGGTGCCGTCGAGATCCAGCAACCAGGCGACGCGTCGCATGCTCATGCCGCCAAAATGCACGAAAGACGCCCGACTTGGGCGCCTTTCGTCGTCTTGGCTGGGATTTCGCTCAGCCGGCGTCGCCGCCGTCTGCGCCGTCCATGTCCATGCCGCCGTCGCCGTCTTCAGCGCCGCCGTCCATGTCGTCCATGCCGCCGTCGCCGTCTTCAGCGCCGCCGTCCATGTCGTCCATGCCGCCGTCGCCGTCTTCAGCGCCGCCGTCCATGTCGTCCATGCCGCCGTCGCCGTCTTCAACGCCGCCATCGGTCTCCACCGTGTCAGTGCCTTCGTCGGTGCCTTCGTCGGTGCCTTCGTCGGTGGTCCCGTCGGTGGTCCCGTCGGTGGTCTCGTCGGTGCCTTCGTCGGTCATCGTGCCGGAGTCGGCGGACTCACCGCCATCATCGTCACCACAGGCCACCAGCGAGAACGCTGCGCCCATGGCAAACAGAGCTACTAAGTTCTTGGTCTTCAACATGAATAAAGTTTCCTTCCCGGGAAAAAGCAGGGAACTTGAAAGAGAGTTAAGGGGGTTCCGTCAATGCATCAGCAGGAGTCGTGCCAAGAGGCGACGGCCCGAGCCGAAAGCGCTGCGATACTGTCTCCGAATCGTCACAAAGTCCAGATTAGACGGGGTCCTGGGGTCCGCAGAGCGCCTCGTTCTCGGCTTCCGGTTTCAGCACACCCCCGCAGCGCGTGCCTCAAACCCTGATCGCCGTGTCATAGCAATGGGTCGCGGGAAGCGGCTTGCGTGGATACCGGCAGGAGTAGCCGCAAAAAGTTACTGACCGGCTGACTCCCGCGGGCGCTTCGGTGCGACCCGCAACCACAGCGCAATCTGTCAGAAATCAGGGCCCACAGGCCGAATTATCCGCGCATTCTTGAATGCGACAGGCAACTTGGCGCCCCAGCAGCCCCAGCCAGAGCCCAAGCCGACGTACAACCGAGCGTGCATGTTCGAGCGATTGCCGAAGATTGGCATTGTTACCCGACGTACGCTGAGCGCGGACGGCCCCGGTTTTCTCAGGTTGGACCGCCGTCGTTGCGTGCTGGTGCACTCGGCGCACTCATCGGAGCAAGCAGAAGTCGAGTTCACATACGACACTGTCCTTCGTCGTTCCCACGACGCCGCCACCGTCGTTGCGTACTGCGTAAAGGGGGAGGAGCCGCATGTTTACATGCGGAGCTGCGTCCGCCCGCCATTGAGCTTTCGCGAGGAGTCCGACGAGTCCTTCTCCACTTCCGACGGTCCTTCGCTGTGGGAGCTCCCCGCCGGAATCATCGACGAGGAAGGCCCTCTGCTTGAGGCAGCTCGGGTCTGCGCAGCGCGCGAGTTGCTTGAAGAGGCGGGATTCGACGTGGATCCGGAGCGTTTTCGCCTGCTAGGTCATCCCGTATATCCACTGCCAGCAATGATCGCCGAGCGGCAAGTGTTTTTCGAAGTGGAGGTGGAACCCGCTGCTCGACGTGCTCCTGTGGAAGATGGCTCACCCTTGGAGAGGGAAGGTCAGGTGATTTGCATCTCGCTGACGGATGCGCTAGCAGCCGTTGCTAAGGGCGCCTTGCCCGATTCCAAGACGGAGCTGGGGTTGAGGCGATTTCAGGAGTCATGGCAAAGCCGAAAGTAGTGATCGTCTCCAAACGCACTGCTTTGGAGCGCTTTCGAGACGAAGGCGAAGATCCCCGTGTAGCTCGGCTCCTCAAGCGCGGTGACCCAAGCGTGCGCCGCTGGAAGAAGGCCCACGACAACCACGTACGCACGCTGGAGTTGGTTGAGGAGACTTTGCGGCGCCTTGGTGCGACTGCCTGGCTGGTGCATGGGGCGGGCGGACGCTTCGACTCCAAGGGTTTAGCGCTGGTCGTTAGCGTAGGAGGTGACGGGACGCTGCTCGCGGCGTCACACAACGTGAGCAACACACCGCTGCTCGGTGTCAACAGCTCCCCCGACCACAGTATCGGCTTCTTTTGCGCGGCTCGTCGAGGCAATCTCCGTGATCTTCTCGAGCGAGCACTGGAGGGCACGCTGAGCAGTGTGAACCTGAGTCGCATGCAAGTCAGGGTCAACAAGAGAGTCATCTCCCATCGCGTCTTGAACGAGGCGCTGTTTTGCCACACGATTCCGGCGGCCACCTCGCGTTACATCGTGCGCTACGGTAGGCAGCGCGAGGAGCATCGCTCCAGCGGCATTTGGGTGGGCACTGCCGCGGGTTCGACGGCGGCGATACGCTCGGCGGGGGGCAGGGTATTGCCGCTTGGTTCGAGAGAGTTACAGGTCGTCGCCCGCGAGGTTTATGGCGCGGCCGACGAACGACCCCGGTTGCATCGCTTCGTCGTGTCGGAGGGTCGGCAAGTCGTCGTGCAAAACAAGATGCAGGAGGCCTGTCTGTTCTTGGATGGGCCGTTCAAGCGAGTTGCCGTCGAATTGGGTGAAGCCATGACTTTCTCGGCCTCTAAGCAACCCCTGACGGTTCTCGGGTTGACCCCCTCTCGTCGGCGCGCGGGTTGATCGATCTCTTGGGGTCGGTTCCTAGGACGCTGGACTCGGTGCGGTCTCTGTGGGCTGGGTGATGATGCGGTCGCTTTCGCCCCGCTCGTACGCAGCGAATAGCTTGCCCCAGTGGGTCTCCTCTTTCCACTTCTCAAAAGTGAGCCGGTCCTTGCGCGGCCAACGGTAGTAGTCGTGATAAAACTCGCTGCCAGCGACGAACACGTTGACGAGTGGCGTGTGGAAGAAGAGCTTCTGGAATTTCTTGAGCGGGCCGAACCACATGACATCGCCGACCATGCTGGCGGCGTTGTCGCCGACCGAGAAGCCCCAGCTCTCTCCAGAGATGTCATCGCCGACGATTTCGATGTCGCGCGGATCGCCTACGCCAAGACCGTCTTCGTGGGCGACGTTGACGAACTCCAAGCTCATGGGATCAAACCCCATCATTTTTGCCGCAACTGCGTCGATGGCCACCTGATCGTCGCTGGCCAGCATGTAGTCCTTGATCACTGGGAACATCGTTCGCGGCCCCGGACCATTTCCCGCCGTCGTTCCGTCCATGATCGCGAATAGTCCGGAATGAATTTCCTTCTGGATCGCTAGAAGGTCGACCAGTGTTCGATGGATCCAACTGTGCGTGTAGTGACGCTTGGTGTTGAGCAATCCGCCGAAGGCATTCTTCATTGCGCCGGTCGTGGTCGTGTAGATGTGACACTTGACGGTGGGCAAATGAATGATGTTCTTCCCTTGGAAGTAGTCCGGGATGAGGATGCCATCCGGGAAAATGTTGTGCAGCACGTGCATGCGTGCCTTTGGGCGATACTCGATCCACTTCATGTCCTCTTCTTTGAAGTTGAACAGCACCGGGATGTCGTACTTCTTGAATAGCGGGACGTAGTTATTTAGGTCCTCGCCCTTGAATGCGTCGGTCACAACGGTCTTGTTCTGGACGCAGCTGACATCCGGATACCCAGAGCGACGTAGCGCCTGGATGGTTCCCTCGAGCTGCCAAGGGGTCGTGTTCGCCCCCGGGAATGGGTAGTGCCACGAGATGTTGTCCTTGAGGATCGTGGTCGCGCTCTTGTCGAGCGCCTGCGACATGCCGGCGAGCTCACACAACCGCTCGATGTCGGCGAGGATGGACTCGGGCTTTACTTTCAGCACTGCTACTTTGGACTTCGCCATGGGGCGCCTATCTACCCCGGAACCGCCGCGCTGGCGGATGGAGGGATCGTGAAATTCGCCAAGAGCACGCTCTCGCTGCGTTCGGCTGGGGCTGGAATCCAGGGTGTGAGGCTACCAGCCTGCGTTGGCTTCGCTGAGGTGCTCGTGCGGCGCAGTCGAACAGAGGAACTTGCGGGCACCCAAGAGTGCGGCGCGGCGAAAAAAAGGAGGCGTGTGCCTCCTTTTCTTTCACGTCCCTTCTGTGGTGAATCGAGCCACGGACATTGATCGTGCTCTCTTCCCACGCCGGGGGGCCTGCGCCCGGCTGCTCAGGCCTTGAGTGGCGACTTGCCGGCGTAGATCGCCGCGTCGCCGAGTTCGTCCGCGATGCGGAGCAGCTGGTTGTACTTTGCAACACGGTCGCTACGGCTCAGGCTGCCCGTCTTGATCTGACCGGCGTTGGTGGCCACGGCGAGGTCCGCGATGAAAGCATCCTCAGTCTCCCCCGAGCGGTGGGATATGACGGAGTTGTAGCCGTTGTTGGCGCCGATACGAATGGTGTCCAGCGTCTCGGTGAGCGTGCCGATCTGGTTGAGCTTGATCAGGATGGCATTGGCGCAACCCTTGTCGATGCCCACCTCGAGGCGCTTCCTGTTCGTTACGAAGAGGTCGTCACCCACCAGTTGCACTCGGTCACCGAGCTTGTCGGTCAATGCTTTCCAACCGCTCCAGTCGTTCTCATCCAAGCCATCTTCAATGCTGAGGATGGGGTACTTCTCGCAGTACGTTGCGTAGATGTCCACCAGCTCAGTGGCGCTAACCTGCTTCTTGTCGAAGGTGTACTTGCCATCCTTGTGGAACTCGCTAGACGCGCAGTCCAGAGCGATGCCAACTTGCTTGCCAGGTTCGTAACCTGCGGCACTGATCGAATCCATGATGCGCTTGAGCGCTTCCTCGTTGTTATCCAGCCGAGGAGCGAATCCACCTTCGTCGCCGACCGCGGTGGTTAGCTTGTCGTCTTTCAGGTTCTTCTTGAGCGCGTGGAAGATTTCTGCGCCGCAGCGGAGGGCTTCAGAAAAGGTATCGAACCCGAACGGGATGACCATGAACTCCTGGATCTCCAGGCCATTGTCCGCGTGGCTGCCGCCATTGAGGATGTTCATCATCGGGGTCGGCAACACCCGTGCCTGGGCTCCACCGAGGTAGCGCCACAAGGGAACACCGATGGTGTCCGCCGCAGCGCGAGCCGCAGCCATCGACACCGCCAAGATAGCGTTGGCGCCGAGCTTTCCTTTGTTCTCGGTACCATCGAGCTCAATCAACGTCTGGTCGATGGCGACCTGATCGAGCACGATCATCCCTTCCAGAGCCGGGCCGAGCTTGTCGTTGATGTTGGCGACAGCTTTGCTGACGCCTTTGCCGAGATAACGGCTCTTGTCTTCGTCGCGGAGCTCCACGGCCTCGTGCTCGCCTGTGGACGCACCACTGGGGACGCAGGCTCTGCCGAAGCCGCTGGAGGTATGCACCTCGGCTTCAACGGTGGGGTTGCCTCGGGAGTCGAGGATTTCACGTGCGCTTACATCGATAATGTCGGGCATTGCGGGTCCCCGATATCACGAAAGTCGAGTCGTCGCGAGAGCGTTGCGCGTCAAAGCCACTTTCAATCGTTTCCGTTGTGTTGCTGCCGGAGTTGCCTTCCAGAGCGACGGGTAAGCCATCTTCCTGTTGATCTCGGGCGGTCCGTCGGGCAGGGCGATTCGCCGTCGAGCAGCGCGTCTTCCGAGTGCCGTCACTGGCTGACGAGCTGCCGATCAGTCGTCTTCTGACGGCGGCGGTGGCTCCGCGGACCTTTTGGAACGAGTTTGACGCTCGCGCTCATCCTTCTTTTCGTACGCAACGACGATGCGTTGAACCAGGGGGTGCCTCACGACATCCGCCTCACTGAATCGGCACATCGCAATGCCGTCAACATTTGCCAGTAGTTGCACCGCTTCAGCCAGTCCGCTTCGAGCGCCACGTGGCAGGTCGGTCTGGGTCACGTCGCCCGTCACGACCGCCTTGGAGTTGAAGCCGAGCCGCGTCAAAAACATGCGCATCTGTTCACTTGTCGCGTTCTGCGCCTCGTCCAGGATGACAAACGCGTCGTTCAACGTTCGCCCACGCATGAATGCCAGCGGAGCGACCTCCACCTGACTGCGAGCGATCAGCTGCTCTACTTTCTCGAAGTCGAGCATGTCGTGCAGCGCGTCGTACAGGGGCCGGAGGTAGGGGTTGACCTTCTCGATCAAGTCCCCAGGCAAAAAACCGAGGCGCTCGCCGGCTTCCACTGCGGGGCGAGTCAAGATGATTCTCTTGACTTGCCGCTGCACCAAGGCTTGTGCAGCCATCGCCATGGCCAGGTAGGTCTTACCAGTGCCCGCCGGGCCAACGCCGAATGTCAGATCGTGCTCGCGGACTTGGCGAATGTACGAGCGCTGCATCGGCCCTTTGGGGACGATGGGTCGATTGCGTCTAGAGACGATGATGGTTTCGTCCAACAGCGACTTCAGCGTGATGGTCGGATCCTCGCGCAAGCTCCGCAGCGAGCGCGCTACGTCGTGCTTGCCGATTTCGACGCCGTTGCTCACCAGCTCGACAGCATCCTCCAAAAAGCGCCCTGCGATGCGCACATCCCCTTCGTTGCCCGACAGAAGTATGGTGTTGCCGCGTAGGTTCACCAGGGCGCCGCTCTGCTTGGCCACCTCTCCCAACAGCTGGCTATGGGGGCCCGTGATAGCCATCAGCACCTTGGGGTTGTCGACTTCGATGTTCGCGCTGTGCGGTTCTGGATTCAGGGGGGGAGCCTCCTTGGGCGTTCGGAGCTCGGAGTATACGACATCAGTGCCTCGCGGCACCCCAACCGTTGCGGCTTTTTTGCCCGGGACCCGTCCTCCATGGCTTACGCAAGAACATGCGCGGTCTCACGAGGTGGATTGGGCTCGGTTTGGCCTTGGGCATGATGGGTGCGCTCGCACCCATCATCGGGGGAAATTTCGGGCCAGCCGACTTGCACCTGGGTCTGAGTCTGGAGCAGAGCCGAGAGGAGCCCTCGGATCCGGATGTGTTTACCGGCCTCGACCTCACTACCATCGATCTGCACCCCCGTCGCGTCACCGCGCCGCTTTCCCGGGGGCGGACCGCAGTGCTGACTCTCGACTCCGAACTTCAACGGACGGCGGAAAGCATCATGAAGCGGTACCGGCTGCCTGAGGCAGGTGTGGTGTTGCTCGACGTCAAGACCGCCGAAACCCTGGTGTACGCCAGCTACATCAACAAGGGTCCCAAGTTCGACTTCAATGCCCGAGCGGAAGCCCCAGCTGCGAGTGTGTTCAAAGTCGTCACGGGAGCCGCTCTGGTGGAGATGGCCGGTCTGAGCGCCGAAACCGAGCAGTGCTACCACGGTGGCAAGAGCGCTATCAGTCGCAGCGAGTTGGAGGACGACCCCGCTCGCGACAAGTGGTGTGCCAGTTTGGCCAGCGCGATGGGTCGTAGTCTCAACGTCGTGTTTGCGCGCCTGGCGAGTAAGCACCTGAGCGTCGAACAGCTCACCGCGATGGGTGGTGCCCTGGGTTTCGGAGCGGAGGTGCCCTTCGAGGCTGTCAACGAGCCGGCTCAGATCGCGCTGCCAACGGATGACCGGGTGGAGTTTGCGCGCGCATCCGCTGGGTTTTGGCACACCAGTCTTTCGCCGATTGCCGGCGCTCAGTTGATGCAGACCGTCGCCAATGAGGGAGTTACTTTGAAGCCGAGAATCGTGAAACAAGTCATCGAGACAGACGGCACGGTGAGCTACAGCATGCCCGTTGAACCCGAGGTGACGCGCCGGGCGATCCGTCCCGAGACCGCCCGGGAGCTCACTCGGATGATGCTGCAGACGACTCTCAACGGTTCCGCGCACAAGACCTTCTTCGACAAGCGCGGGCGTGCGTTCCTGCCGGACATCCCCGTGGCTGGCAAGACGGGGACGTTGACGCGGCACAAGCAGAACCGACACTACACGTGGTTCGTTGGTTTCGCTCCCGCCAACAATCCTGAGGTGGCTGTGGCAGCGCTTGTAGTGAACACGCCCGTCTGGCGCATCAAGGGCCCTCACTTGGCTCGGGACGTGCTGAGGGCTTACTTCAACAAGCAGGGTCATGAGCGAGTCGCTCGCCCCTAGACGCACCCCGTCTCCGAGTGCGTGAGCTGGTCTCGATTGCTGAACGGGTGCTCACGGCTACGCGCGCACCCCGCGCAGGCCAGCCGAATTCGCGGCGCGGAGCGGTGCGGAGCGCTCCGAAGCAAATAGGAAACGAACGCTGTAACTCTACGATTACGCAGACTTTGCAATTTCGCCTTCCAGAGCGCTCGACGATCTATGTGCAATCCCGTAGCGACGTTGCTATGGTCACTTCGTGCAGGTCGTCCTCAGGAAGCTGGGTCGCGGTTCGCGAGCTGTCGCCGGAAAGCTAATCCGAGCTCCACGTAAGGGCTCCGTGATCGTCATCGAGTTTTCCGATGGAATGCATGAGTATGTCACTACGCCGGTCAAGCGGGTGATGCGAGTCGCCGAACGAGATGTGTTCTACGTCGAGACTGCGAATAGTCGCTATCGTCTCGAGGTTCGCGATCGGGAGACCGATTTGGACGACGCGTTGAGCGGGTGAGTAACCGCTTCCGAGCGCTCGCTGCGACCCGAGTTGTCCTTGGCCTGGACTGGGCGGTCTGCTACAAGCTCGCCCCCCGGCAGGTGCTCACATCTGCGCAGCCAACTCGAGAGGTAAGAGATCATGGGTCGTTTCGATAGCCGCAACACCAAGAAGATGCGCCGCCGCAAGGCTCAGCAAAAGAAGCGCGAGCGCGAAGCTCGTCGCGCCGAAGAGACACGCAAGGAACGCGCAGCGAAGAAGTGAGCGCCGTCCCCAGACGGACCCGTGGGCCTTACTACGGAGTCACGCCAAGCGACTTGGAGGGGAAGTGCACATCGCCGGTTGGGCGGACGTAGTGGTCGACGGCACGCTCCCCGAACAATCCCCGGTCACCGGCGGCTTGTTGTTCGCGCTCCAAGCGCCACCCCGCCTGCTCTGGATTCTCCCAGTATTGCTTGACGGCGGTCGTCCGTAGCACGCCTTCGTCCATACGCGTCCAGGCGTATTCAACGACAATCTCGGCGTGTTCATCGTCTTGCACTTGAAGATTGCCCACGTTGACGTCGACCACGCGGATCTCACCGCCCCAAGAGCTTCGCCGTTCCAAGAACGTTTTGCGTGAGGAGTTTGACGCGTGTTCCGCTGCGAGGTCCAGGCGCCCGAAGCGCGCCGCCAAATTGAGCTCGCGGGCGCTTTCGAGCAGGCGCTGCGACGACGTCTGGTGACCCATGCACCCCGACAGGGACAATAGCACCAGGCACAGACCACACAGCCGCATCATTTGGCGGCCACTAGCAGCAGCGCGACCGCGGGGCCAACATTTCGCCAGGCGTCGCGCGCCGGTCAGTCAACCGTGGAAGATCGCGCGCCGGTCAGTCAATCGTGGAAGATGGGGTCGCGATGCCTCATGTAGCGTTCGACGAGCCGCCGGGCTGCTTCGGGCAAACAAGTGAACTGGACGCCGAAGCCAGGCGAGATGTCGGGGAGACACGTTCCGTTCGTCGGCAACTCCCGCGTCCAGCGGACGATCCCTTCGGCTTCGAATTCGTAGCCGCCGGGCATGTTGACCTTCAGGCTCACTTTCTCGTCCCTGGTCGGGATGTCGTAAGTGGCCACGAATAGGCCGCCAGACTGGGCGAAGTCTTCTCCCAATCCGCGATAGAAATTGGTGTGGCTGTGCATGCCCAATGCGGCTTCGATGCGCTTGCGGCGTGTCGCCTCGAGGCTCTGCCGAGCGTGAGCGTAGCGGTGTTCGAGGGCTGCCAGGCTCGGGGCTTTTACTTCTTCCCATGGCTGAACTCGCCGTTCCAGCGATGGGGAACCAGGCCGCTTCGAGCCGCCGCTGAGCCTCGTCTTGGCGGTGTCCGTCGCGTCCGCGGTCGCGCTCGGCGCGCCGTGCATGCGAAGGATGTCCGCGGTTGAGTTCGGCGGCGCAGCGCCCCGGTCCCGGCCCACGTTTGCCAATTCCCCAACCGAGTGCAGCAATCCCAGCGAGGCCGCCACCTTTGACGCCGCTTGTCCGAGCGCAGGGTGCGCGTCTCCGACGGACTGCAGCTTGGCTAGGCTCTCGCGTACCACCGCCAGTGCTTCGTCTGCGAAACGGCGCTCGCGCCTCTCTTCGTAGCTCAGCAGCAAGCCCATCGCTTTTGCGATGCTCCCCGCGTTTGACAGACAGACGTCTGGCGCGCCATGACGTTGAAGTTCCGCGAGGGCGAGGGCCAGTTTTTCCCTAGCTGATTTGGCGAGTGCGGCGGCGTGACCGCTGACTTTCAGATCTGCTCCAGATGGCATCAAAGACACCCAACACATTAGCACTAGGTTCGACGGGGGCGATCTTGGGCGGCCCGAGACCCGAAAAGTTGTATGCCTGGCGCCCCCGTTGCTACCTGCTGTCGTATGGGTTTTGGTGAGCGCATTACTGCCTTTCGGCCGTTCCTGCGGCCTGGCAAGCGCTTCGACGCCAGTGCGGCGGACAAGCCGCTGCTCATCTTCGAGCAGGTACACAAGAGCTACGGCGGCAATCGCAGCGTCCTGCGCGACCTGAGTCTCGTGATCGAACGCGGCGAGTTCGTTTTCTTCACTGGGCCCTCCGGTGCAGGCAAGAGCACGCTGCTCAAGCTGATCTACGGCGCAGAACAGGCGGACGCGGGTCGTATACTCTTCATGGGGAGAGACGTCAGCCGACTCGCACCTACCTCAGTCCCCTACCTGAGACGCAATGTCGGGATTGTCTTTCAGGATTTTCGCTTGGTAGGAAATTGGACCGTCGCCGAGAACGTTGCTGTACCGTTGCAGATTCTGGGCTTGCCACCAGGAGCCATCACGGGTCGCGTCAGCGAAGTGCTGGAGCAAGTCGGACTCGGGGGGCGAGGTTCCGACCCAGCTCGGGTCCTCTCTGGTGGAGAGAAACAGCGAGCTGCAATCGCTCGAGCGATCGTCGCAGAGCCGGCACTGGTCCTTGCCGACGAACCCACAGGTAACCTAGATCCACAACTCGCCATCGACGTGTTGGAACTATTTGAAGACATCAATCAAACGGGCGTCAGTGTGATATTTGCAACGCACGATCGTACGCTGCTGGATGTTCGCCCTCGTCGCGTCGTCGTCCTGGACGAAGGACAGGCAACGGACGTTCCCGACGGCTTGCGAACCGTTGCGTGAGGCTTGAAGGGAATTAGGGATGAAGGCGATCGACCGAGCGTGGCGCGGGGCAAAGAGCGAGTGGCGCACCCACGCTGTGAGCATCTTGAGTAGTTCCGTTGCCTTCTTGTGCCTGGCTTTCGCGCTCCTCATGGTTACGAATCTGGGGCGATTGGAGCAGCGCTGGCATTCCGCGGGACAGCTCTCTGCGTACCTGGTGCCGGACCTGGCACCAGCCGCGGTCAGCGAAGTGGTGCGGGCGTTGAGACTGTCGGATGGGGTCGAGTCGGCCAAACACGTGGCCGCCGAATCTGCTCGGGCCGAAATGTTGGAAGCGTCCCCGACGACATTGCTCGAGATGTTGCCGTCAGGCGCCTTTCCAGCGTCGATCGAGGTGGCTCTGCAGCCCGGCCTCAGTAGCGAACGGGTGGCGGTGCTCGTCCGCCAACTGGAGGCGTTGCCAGCCATCGAATCGGTGGAGACCTACGCGGCCTGGACGGCCCGCGTTTCTCGGTTCGTTCACGCTGCAAACGTCGTGGCGGTGTGCCTGACATTGATTGTTTTCCTCGCGGTTGCCACGGTGGTGTCTTCTACGACGAAGCTCATGTTGGAGAGACGCCGTGACGAGGTGGAAGTGCTGCGGACTGTCGGAGCTACCAGCCAATATGTGAGCCGCCCGTTCCTTCTCGAAGGCGCCGTGCAAGGGGCCGTGGGGGCCTTCGGTGCGCTTTCGCTGTGCGGCTTGGTCTTTGCGTTCTTGAGCAGCCGCTTCGACAGCGAATTGATGTTGTTGCTCGGAGTCGAGCCACGATTCTTGCCACTGCTGCTGAGCGTGGCGCTGGTCGGCACGGGTGCGCTTTTGGGCGCTGCCGCCGCGTACTTCAGCCTGCGGAGATCGTTTACGGCATGACCCGTTGGTGGCGCTTCCCCGTGATCGCACTCTTGGGGCTCTCCGGCGGAGTCGCGCAGAGTGAACCCAGTGATCGGCCGCGTGCGGCGCTGAGTGGCGGCGCGCCGCCGGAGCTAACGGCGTTCCAGGCCGACATCAGTGAGGAAGATACAGTGCGGCGCTTGCAACAGATCGCTCTGGAGAAGCAAGCATTGCTCCGAAGCGCGGAGCTTCGGGGGCGCGCTTATGTCCGACTCGTTCGGCTGGGTCTGCTCCCGCTGAGTGAGGGATTCGAGCGCTTCGTCAGCCACGCCAATCGCGTGGAGTCGTTGCATCGCGCGCTTGCGCGGGATTTGGCTGCGGTGGCTCGACTGGACGACGAAGCGGCCAGAGCCAAGCAGGCGCTGCGCGAGATGCGAGTTCGACGCGACCACATGGTGCGGCAGCTAGACGACTACCAGCGTTCGCGCAGCGCGATCATCGCGGCACGAGAACGCGAGGCCGCGTATCGTCGGGCGTTCGAAACGGGAACCCAAGACGGGCACACCGCTGTCTACGTTTCCAAGACGGATGCGGATGGAGCGCAGTCCTTTGCGGAGCTCAAAGGGCATTTGCCATTTCCAGTAGAGGGGCGCGCGGAAGTAGTTGAGCTCGATCCCGACGAGGCGCACGGCACGCGCGTTGAAATGAGATTGGAACGAGGTTCCGTAGCACGGTCCATCTACAAGGGACGCGTCGTGTTGACGGGGGATGGGGATGACGGGCAACGGGTGGTCATCGTCGAGCACGGTGACGGATACTCCACCGCGTATGCGAACCTACAGCGGGTCCTCGTCAAGGTGGGGGACACGGTAGCCGCGGGGGCCGAACTCGGGGAGCTCGGACTGAGCACAGACGGCCGAGCGATGCTGGTCTTCGAAGTGCGCCACGACGGCATCAGTCTGTTGCCAGCCGAGTGGCTGGGGATCTGACCCCACATCGGCCACGCTATTTGCCGGCTCGCTTCCCGCCTGGGCTCGCCGAGGGGTGCTTCCAGAAGAAAAACAGGCCGAGAGCACACAAGGTGACAACTGCCGATTCGTCCCGGTCGACGTGCCTGAGTCTTCATCGGAGGAAACAGTCGAATGACCACGAGAATCAGTCCAACAGGCCCCCAAACCACGATCGGCGTCGAGCGGACGGCGCACCGCACGACTCCCCAACCGGGTCGCCCCTTCAACGCCCTCCTCAACAGCGGAGCCAACGCCGTGCTGGCCGGTGCGGAGGCAGCGGCCAGCAAACTTCCGGGCGGACCGGTCGTCGTCGCAGCGGTGCGGGATGGCGGCGCTCCAGTGCCGGTGGGGGGCGCGCCAGGCGCCAGCACCGGCGCCCAGTCGGCGACCGGCGCCACCAGTGCCGCCGGGGCGACTGACATGGACGGGGTGCTCGCTCGCCAGACGGAGGACAGCCTGTACTTCTTGCGCTTGCAGCAGCAGATCCAGCAGGAAACTCGAAGCTATCAAGCGGTTTCCAACGTCCTCAAAGCACGTCATGACTCGGTCAAGAATGCGATCGGCAACCTGCGATGACTCGATCTCCCGCATTCTGTCAGAACGCACTTCAGACCTCAGGTTTTCGGACTAGACTGCGCGCCAATGGGCATTGATGGCATCAGCGGTGGCGGCGGCCCCCCCAAAATTAGCCCCCCTAGCGGCGCGGAGCGTTCCGGCGGCCAGTTCTCCATCGAGGCCGGCAAAGCTCCAGCAGACAGCGGGGACCTGGAGAAACTGGCGAACGGCGAGCTCAGTCAGGACGAATATCTGGATGCCCGCGTCGAGCAGGCGGTTTCCCATCTGCAGCAGGGGCTTTCCGTTGAGCAGCTCGAGTTGGTGCGGGAGACGCTACGTGAGCAACTCGAGTCGGACCCGCTGCTTCAACGCGTGCTGCAACGGGCGACTGGAGTCGTGCAAACGGACAACGACCAGTGACGCCGCGGTTCTGGAGCGGCCGTCGCTCGCCCGGTGCGCTGGCACGCGCCAAGGAGTGTCGGGTCCCCCCGCAACTCGGGGTCGCGCTGGGCGCGTTGAGTCTGCTCTCTGCGAGTTGCGCAGCGACTCGCTACAGCACGGAGCCCGGCCACGCGGCACTGGTGGCGCCTGCGCGCATCGCCGAAGGGGATACGGGCAAGGCCAAGGCCGCCGAAAAACCCGAGGGCAAGCCCAATCAGGCAGTCGCCCCGTCCACTTCTGCCGACAGCGCGTCCCAAGCCAAGGCGGATGCGGCGCCGGCGGGCCCTCCTGCCCATGGCTATCCGCCTGATCCCTCTCCCCTGCAGTCGACGCAGCACTACGAGTACGAGCTGCAGTACGATCGCGGCAACCTCAGCGTGATGAACGTTCGACCTTTCCAAACGACTAAGCCCATGGAGACGGCACGGATGATGGGCCGCTTTGCCGTCGAGTTGTGGTTGGGACCCGAGTTGATCGAGCGGGTGCGGTTCGACTTCCCATTGATGGGCGCCGAAGCCCCGCCGGGAGATGTCGCACCTTTGCATTCCCCTCCTAGCTTCGGGGAGGGGTCCGTGCTGACGAGGAAGGTGGTCGTGCCCGCCACTGAGCGTGCAACGAGTGCGCGCTTGATTGATAGGGCGACGGGTGAAGAACTCGAGCTCTCGTGGCCGCCACAGGCACCTACGTCGGTGCCCTCCGCAGCAGCGACGCCGAAACCATGATGCCGGCGGGCTCCGAGTGCGGAGCCTCCGGCCACCAACGCAGTGCAGCTATCTGCTCTAAACTGTGGCGCTCTGCGGCTGCTTCATGCCACGCTACCCGAGGATGAATTGCGAGGCTTGTGGGCACGACAACGTGGAGGGCGCGCGGTTTTGCGCGAACTGTGGCATTACCATTACCGTCCATCACGATGAATCGGACCCGAGGGTAGGACAGCTAGTAGGCGGCCGCTACCGCATCACCGGAGTGATCGGTGAGGGTGGGATGGGTATCGTCTACGAGGCGGAGCAGCAGATGGGTACCACCGTGCGGAAGGTGGCCGTCAAGACGTTGCACTCGGAGTTATCCCGCGACCCGTCGGTAACGGCGCGCTTCCACAGGGAGTGCGGCACGGTCGCTCAACTGGAGCACCCGAACACCATCAAGGTCTACGACTTCGGGGCCATGGATGACGGCACACTGTACATCGCCATGGAATACCTGGCGGGTAAGGCCCTCGACAAAGTCATCGAGGAGTCCGGCCCCATGCCGCCGGCTCGCGCCAAGAAGCTGCTGCGTCAGGTGGCGGGGTCTCTCGAAGAAGCACACCGCCAGGGAATCATTCACCGCGACCTGAAGCCGGAAAACGTCATTCTCGTCAATCGAGCCGGAGAGAAGGACGTCGTCAAGCTGCTGGATTTCGGCATTGCGGCTCGCACGGAGTCCGCGGACGCCGAAAGGGAAGCGAAGCTCACGCAGCAGGGCATGGTGCTCGGCACGCCCCCGTACATGAGTCCAGAGCAGTTCACCGGCAAAGCCCTCGACCAGCGCAGCGACATCTACTCCCTCGCCGTGATGGCGTACGAGATGCTGACTGGGACGTTGCCGTTCGATGCCACCACGCCCTGGGAGTGGGCGACCCAGCACATGACGTCGCAGCCGCGACCATTCGAAACCACGAAGGTGAGCAACAAGGTGCCGCAGGCGATGCGGCAAGCGATTCTCAAAGCGTTGGCGAAGGACCGTGACGAACGCTTCAACACGGTGACAGAGTTTGTCGACGCGTTGGACCAAGGTGTCGCCGAGCCGATGCGGTCGGTGGTCCCAAGCGCAGACGGGGCGCACGTCGATACGTCCAATGCCACGGCCGCAATGGAGGCAGCACCGGACTTCGGAGGTGGAAGTGCTGGTCCCGCACCCACAGCAGCCATGCCCGCGCAGGCACCGGCCCCTCCAGGTTTCGGAGGTGGTGCGGTCGCGGGCTTGCCCCCAGGGCCTCCGCCGAGCGCACCCAAGAAAGGCGGCGCGAACATGCTCGTCTACGGACTCGTTGGCGCGGTCGTGCTCTTGGGTGGCGGCATCACACTCGCCCTGACCGGCGGTGGTGACGGTGAGGCCACCACCGACGAGACGCTGGCCATCGAAACCAGCGCTCCGCCGGCGGCGACAATCGCGCCTGTGGACGGGCAGGAAGAAAGCGACAGCGCGGAGACGGAAGACGAAGACTCGGACGAACCGCAGGACAAGACAGCAGGAGGCTCGGCAGATAGCCCCAAGTCCTCACCAAAACCCAACCCGCAACCAGCGCCGTCTCCCAAGCCTGGCCCTGCGCCCAAGCCGTCTCCTAAGCCCGCTCCAGCGCCCAAGCCCGCCCCGGCTCCGAGTCCCGTGCCTTCGCTGCCGGACACGTCCCAGGCCTGCTCCAAGTGTAACAGTTTGGCCGGACGGCAGGATATTGTCGGTGCCGCTGCGCAATTCCGCGCCTGCAACGACCCGGGCAAGCAAGCCAGCTGCAGTGGGCGCGCGAGAGCCACGGCGCCAGCTGCGGCCAGGCGGGCCGCAAAGGCAGGCGACTGCTCCAAAGCGCGCCAGATCCAATTGGCGGCCAATTCGATGAACGCAGGCAGCGGCGGTTTGGATTCCGCTGTGAGTAGCTGTAAATAGCTAGACTCACTAGACAATATTGCCGTGCTGACCGGGTTCCGGTGAGTCTGAAGTCGAGCAACCAGCTGGCCCACTCGGGGCACAGGCTTGACCCCCAAAGCCCGGCGGGTCTAGATCACGTGAATACGGACATTCGCTTGAAGAAGGCTTTTTCTTAGCTGTACGAGCAACGGATTCTCAAACGACGGGATTGACCGTGACTGCAACTTGGACCCTGGCGCGTCCCAACCCCGACGCGCGGCGCAGAGAACTTGGTTCTTGTGCCGTAGTGCCATCAGCATCAGGCCGCGATATGGCGTCGGCTGCTGACCTACCCAGGTTGGGAACGAAAGGTTTTATGTAATGGGCGAACGTATGACGTGGCCTGAAATCTGCGAGAGCGAGCAATTGAAGGGGCTTTGGGTGGCTCTCGATCACTGCCGCTACGACCAATCGACCATGGAGCCCATCGAGGGCGAGGTAGTCGACGCGGACGAGGACCTGGCGAGTCTCTGCTCCCGAATGCGTGAAGCTGGGCGCGGTTCCTGCGCGATCCGACTGTGCCAGGACGAGGCTGCGCGAGGAGCCACGAGGCGGTCGCAATTGGCTGCCGGCGCCTCGTAGAGGTGAGTCATCCAGTGTCGCCCGCCAGCAAGCCAGTGTCCCCCGCCAGGAAGTAGGTCACTGACGAGCTGTGCGCGCCGGAGACGGACCTCGGCGCGTTCGGGCAGTGGGGTCATTCCTCGGTCTTCTTGACGACGGGCTTGATCGCCGCGCGGCCGTCCTTCAGCACGACACGGAAGTCGATCTCCTTGCCGCCGTGCTTGTGACGCAGCTTCGCTTCAGTCATTCTAAGCGACTCCGCCAGCGCTCTGCGCGACACAGTTCGGCTTCCCGGGTCGTGTTTCGCCTGGGCCTCACTCAGCTCGCGATGCAGTCGGTCGATCTTGTCGTCGAACGACGGCGGCTGCCGACCGCCGGCTGAGACCGGAACTGGTGGCGGCGGCGCGCTCGGGCCGCTGGTTGCTGCCGACTGTCTGTTGCGACGACGGCGTAGTGCCAAGGGCTCCTCAGCCACCTCCCCCATGCGGCGTTTGGCGCGAGCTAGCTGGCGGATGTGGGTCCCGTTTTCGATCTGTCGGCAGACCTTGGTCCAATGCTGCTGCAGCGTGTTGTATCGCTGCAGCAATGTCTGCAGTTTGAAACGCCGGGCTGTGTTGCGGACCCGTACCTTGCGAATGCGCCAGAACCGTCGGTCGACATCTTTGCGCGCAACGGCGGGCTCGATCCGCTCTATGCCGAGGAAGTACTGCTCGTAGAGAGCGCGCAGTCGCTCGAGGCGGATCTCGAGCTCGTTCAGCTCGTTGTCGAACTCGTCCTGGTCCAATGCGCCATACCCTCAGAGTGCTGTCACTCGAAGGTTATCGAAACACACACGCACTTCCCAGTCATTGAAGCCAAAATGCTCGTGGCCGTCGCCCTTCAATGGGTCCTCGTCGTCCAAGGTGTGGATCTCGATGTCATCCACATACCACCTGAGCAGCTTGCCGTCGCGACGCACGACCTTGAACCGGTAGCGCTGGCTCGGCACGACTGGTTGCGCTCTGAGATCGTCGCTACCCTGGTCGACTCGCAGTTCGACTCTGTCCTTCGCGTGCTCATCCAATCGAGCCAAGACGTGGAAGTGGTTCTTCCAACCACCAAAGATCGTCAGATAGCTGGTTGCATCCTCATAGGAAATCCCCCCGGCCGCGCTGCGCCCGTCCCCCCAGTATTCGGCCTTCAGGTCCCCATCTCCCGAGTAGCTGGTGGCGTCAAACTCGATGCTGGCGTTCACGGGTAGGCGGCGAGCCAACCACACTGGGTGATTCCGCGCACCTTGTGCGCAAAGTTGTCCATCTTGGATGCGCCACACGCTTGAAGTGGCCCGCCAATTGCCCCCTAGGGCTTGCCGCTCGAAGTTGTCTTGGAAGACTCCAGTCAGCGGCGGGTCCGGCTTGTCCGGGCTCTTCTGCGCTGGTTTGGAGTTCTTCGGAGCAGGCTTTGGGTTTTTCGGGGGCTTGGGTTTCGGAGAGGCCTTGGCTTCTTTCGGCGCTGCCTTCTTGTTGGGGCGCTCGCGCCCGACGTCCTCATCTCTGGGGAGGCAACTCCACGACAGCCCCAACACCACCAGACCTAACGAGCACCCACCTGGCAACCTCCCGTACATTGCACGCGGTTATAGCGGCTGAGTCGACACACCGACAGCTGGCTCCCGAGCGGACCAACCACCTTCGGACCCGCAGCCAATCAGAAAGATCGATTCCTATGACTCGCTTTACCCAGCAGTGCGTCTGAAGGTAGCCTCGCTTTCGCCGACTTGGCTCGGCAACACATCCATACAGGGAGCAACGAACAGATGGGCGGAATTGCACGAAGTCTGCTTTTGGGATTTACATCAGCGGCATTGGTCGCAGCCTGCGGAGGCAGCGAACCAGAACCCAACAACCAGTTCCAAGCGGGGTCCCAGTATCCACCGCCGCAAGGGCAGCAAACGGCACCCCCGCCGGCACAGCCCGCACCCGCGCAGCCCGCTGCGCCACCCCCGGCGCAACCGGCACCACAGCCCGCACCCGCGCCCGCGCCAAGCGCAAGTGTTCCTGCCGGATTACCGTTGCCGCCCAACGCTCCCGTGGGTAGTCCAGCTCAGCAGCTCGACGCGGCTGCAGGTGCGGCTGCCCAGCCCATCCTCAACCAAATGGCGACCACGGATGCTCCCGGGGCCAAGCCTCTCGGCGCTGCGGTCGTCGGTATGTTTCAGCCAGGTCAACAGCTGGAGACGGTAGTCCAGATGCAGCCGGGCAAATGCTACACCGTGATCGCTGCGGGGTTGCCCGCCATCACCGAGTTGAACGTTCAACTCGTCGCTCAGATGCCGATTCCAGGCATGAACCCGGTTCTCGCCCAAGACCAGGGCACCGGTCCCAACGCGACGCTCGGCAAGGCCCCCAACTGCTACAAGTGGGCACTGCCACTCGCCGGCGCGGTGAAGGTTATCACCACGGTAGCTGCGGGGCAGGGTGTCGCGGCCGTTCAAGTCTACGAGAAGTGACATGAGCACCAGCGGCGAACGAAAGCGCAAGCCAGCTTCGGGTTCTGCGTGGGTGACGAACGGCACCCGCGCGGCCGCGGCGGTGCTTGTCGTGGGCAGTCTTGTCGTCGAGCTGTCTTGTGGCGGTAGTGACCCCGAGCCAGAGACTCCGCAAGCGTTGGCTCCAACCACGTCCGCGACGGCGGCTGGCACTCCAACTCAGCCGACGGCGGCTCCAAGTGCGACCGCGACGGCTGCGCCCACGTCGCCGATTGCTCCCATTGAGCCGGCGCTGGCCCAGGCGGCGCAAGCCGTACTGGCACAGGTCGCCAAGGAGGAAGCTCCGCCCGGCGCCAAGGGGATGGGAATGCCCACCGTTGGCTTGTTGGGGACGGGGCAATCCAGCGAGATGACCATGAGCTTGTCTCCCGGCAAGTGCTACACGGTGATCTCCGTGGGACTACCCCCGGTGGCAGAAATAAACGTTCAGTTGCTGCCGACAACGACGGTCCCCGGGCTACAAGCAGTACTAGCGGAAGACCAAATGGTAGGCGCCCGCGCTGTGGTCGGCAAGGCGCCCAACTGCTTCAAGTGGCCGCTGCCTGTTGCTGGGGCGGCGCGTGTGGTGACGACCGTTGCTGCCGGCACCGGGTTGGTGGCCACGCAGATATTCGAGAAGTAACGTGCCAATGCACGCCGCGGTATGGCTTCATGCCGTGGCGTAGCACGCACCCGCATGGCCGGGTGATCCCAGACGTCCGCGTGCTGGTGTCCCGAACGTCGGCGAGCCGTCTAGAAGCCCTTTCGTGCCGAAAGCGCTTCCCTCGGGACTAGTTGCCTACGTTCTTTTCGTAGATCATCCTGAGCCCATCGAGGGTGAGATCGAGCGCTACCTCCTCCAACGTGGCGCACTGGTGGACCATGAGCGGGGCCAGGCCCCCCGTGGCGATCACCTTGCAGGGGTAACCCAGCTCGTTCTGGATCTTGCCGACGACGCCGTCGATCATGCTCGAGTATCCGAAAACCACACCTGATTGAAGCGCGTGGGTCGTGTTGCGCCCCACGACGGTTGGCGGCACAGCGATTTCCACGGGGCGAAGTTTTGCTGCCCGCTTCATCAGCGCATCCAGGCTGACTTGCACGCCGGGTGCGATGACTCCTCCCAGGTACTCACCCCTCGGCGAGATGCAGTCAAACGTCGTGGCGGTGCCAAAGTCCACGACGATGACCGCGCCGCCAACTCGATTGAAGGCAGCAACAGCGTTGACGATTCGGTCTGCGCCGACATCGTGAGGGTTGTCATAGCGGACGGGGACGCCCGTCTTGGTTCCAGGCCCTACCACGAGGGCGTCGCAGCTGAACGCCATGCGTATCGCGCCGACGACCGTTTCAGTGAGCTGGGGTACGACACTCGCAACGATCGCGGCGTCGACGTCGCGGGGAGCCATGTCGTGGAGGCTGGCGAGCTGACGCAGGAGCGCCGCGTACTCGTCAGCCGTACGCATGCGCACAGTTTCCAGACGGAACGTCAGCTTGAGTTCTTCACCATGGAACAGGCCGAAGGTGAGGTTCGTGTTGCCGATGTCGACCGCGAGTAGCAAACCCGAACTCTGTCACGAGAGTGCAGACTGCGACTAGGGGGTGTTCCAAGTTTCTAAGCCGCACAAAATAGGTTGAGTTACTGGCGCACGACGCCGCCAACGCGGCTGCCTGCGCAGCGGACTTCAAACGCCGTCCAGTAGGGCGCTCAGCCGCTCTCTGAGTGCTCGCGTCCAACTCACGCCTCCTGGCGTGGCGGCTGCCGCACCCACAGAGGACAAGCCCACGGATTCGAACGCGGCCAGCGCCCGGGGCATGTGGAAGTCGCAGGTGACGACCACGACGCTCTGAACGTTTCTGCGGTCCGCCAGCTGCCGGGTGTACCAAGCGTTCTCTAGAGTGGTCAGCGAGCACGCTTCCAGCCAAATCTGGGCCTCCGGCACGCCCTGTCGGATCAGCGCCTGGCGCATCCCTACGGCTTCGGTCTGCGGGCCCCAGGCCCGTCCTCCGCTGGCGATGACGACGGGAGCCTGTCCGGATTCGAATGCTGCGGCGGCGACGGCCAATCGGCGACTGAGGGCACCGCTGGGTGAGCCGTCGGGATGGAGTCGGCAGCCGAGTACCACGATTGCGTCCGCGGTCCGCCTCGGGGGCTCTCCCGTGTCCTTCCAGGTTCTGCACATTTTCACTGGGATCCCTAGTTTCTGCGCGCCCGGCCTGCTAGAGCCACAGAAGGCCATCGGGTGAATTCTACCCTTCGTGGACTGATGAAACGGCGTGCAGAGTTCAACACCTGACCCGCTCGAAGAGAAGGCTCCTCGACGGAGTAACCGCCCTCGGCGCGAGCAGGGGGATCCGGTTTCGTACACCGTTGAGCCGCTGGATCCTGAGGAGCTTTCCGAGGAGAGCAGTCCCCAGACGCTCCCCAGCGAAGACAGTATCGCTCCCAAACGCCGACGGGTCGACATCGACGAAGACCGCATTGACCAGGACGCCGCCAAGGTCGTGCGGCGCCTGACGCGCCAAGGCTACGAAGGTTACCTCGTCGGCGGGTGCGTGAGAGATCTACTGCTGGATGCGTCGCCCAAGGACTTCGACGTAGCCACCAGCGCCAGGCCCGAAGTGGTCCGTCGCTTGTTTCGCAACTCGCGCATCATCGGACGGCGCTTTCGTCTAGTGCACGTGCTGTACGGTGCCGGCAAGGTGATCGAGACGGCTACGTTCCGGCGAAACCCATCCGAAGACGAGCAAGGCGATGACCTGCTGATTCGCAACGACAACACCTTCGGAGCGGCACACGAAGACGCCGCGCGTCGGGACTTCACGATCAACGCCCTGTTCTACGACTTGCAGCGCGGAGAAGTCCTCGATTGGTGCGGTGGTATGGAGGACATCGAGCGTCGCGCGGTGCGCACCATCGGTGATCCAATCGTTCGCTTCAAAGAAGACCCCGTCCGCATGTTGCGCGCCATCAAGTTTTCGGCGCGCCTGGACTTGGGCATCGATCCTGAGACGTACAACGCACTGGTTCAATGCCGTGGGACGCTAGCGATGGCGGCGCGCCCGCGCTTATTCGAAGAGATCCTGCGGTTCCTGCGCGGTGGTGCTGCGCACCGCAGCTTCTGGTTGCTGTGGGAAACGGGCCTATTGGACATCCTTCTACCGGAGCTCGCGTCGTACCTCTACGACACGCCCCCAGACTCCCACTGCTTCTGGCGCTTGCTCGACAAAGCGGATGAGCTCACGCGAGGCGTTGATCCGGTAGACGACATCGTGCTGCTGTCCTTGCTCTTGCTCGAGCCCATGTTGGAGGCTTGCGAGGGGCGTCGGGATAGGGTGGTGGCGTGTCAGGAGTTCATCGAACCCATCGTCGAACGACTCGCGGTACCCAGGCGTATTGCGGACGCGGTCCGACGCATCGTCGCGATCTTGCCAAAACTCGCCGCGGGTGGAGCTGGCAAGTTCGCGCGCACTCCGCTCTTTCCCATGGCGGCGACACTGGTTGCTGCGATACGTGACGCGGGCCCGACGCTGGACGGTGGGGCGGCTCCGCCCCCGTCACGCAGCCGTCGCAAGAAAAAGCGTAGCGGTCGCCGCCGCTCCAAAGCGGGAGCGAGCGACGCCTCCGACGGCTGAGGTGTGTGCTTCAGGCGTTGAGCTCAACCCGCAATAGCTTGCGGCCGAGGAACACGTAATCGCCGTGTCCGAGCTCCACCTCGGTCTTGATGCGAATGTACGTCCCGTTGCGGGTCTCGTGGTCGGTGATTTGGAAGCGGCCCTCGGCTTCGGTCACAGTGCAATGACGCAAGTCGAGATGCGGGTCAGTTGGGAAGTTCATGTCGTTGTCTTCCCTTCCGATGGTCAGCGACGAACCTCGCGCGCAAACACAGGTGCCGGGAGTGCCTCCCTCCAACAGCTGGCTGACGCGGAACGCCGACGGCGCACGAGGTGAGGTGTAAAAGTAGGTCCCGTCGGCATCGGCGGCGTCGGATGCCTTGGGTGTCAACTCGACGCGCAGCACTTGGTTGCCCACCAGGAAGATGTCCCCGGGCGCGAGATCTGTCGGCTGACGCACCCTGATGTAGACGCCGTTGAGCGACCCTTCGTCGCGAATCACCAGTCGCGTGTTCCTGTAGAAGAAGTTCGCGTGGGTTGGCGAGATGAACTCGTCATCCGGAAACTCCAGCTGCCCGTTTCGCCCGGCGATGTGCTGGTCAGCGGTCAGGTGGTAGCTCAGGCCTTCCATGCCTTGCCCGTGGATCAGGATCAGGCGCGCCTTGGTTGGGTCCTGCATGTCGCTGAAGTATTCGGTCTCCATCGACAAGACGTCGTCGGGCACCGCCTCTCCGCATCGACCGCAAAACTTGTGGCCTCGCGGGACCGGGGTCATGCACGCCGTGCAGATGTAGTGCCTTGCTTGATCCATTCGTCCTCCTGCTGACCTGAGCAGCTTCGATCAGATGCCCTGCAAATTGAACAACAAACTGCGTGGCGCTCCCGCTAGCGGATCGCCTGCAGACGACCTTCCACGTCGAAGAACCCCTTCTCGCTGACTAACCTGAAGAAGATGGTCTCTTGACAGGAGTGCCGGTCCACGGTCCCGAAGTGGCGCGAATCGAAGGCGTGCGCCCGATTGTCGCTCAACAAGAACACCTTCCCCGACTCCACCTGTTTCGTGAACTTACGGCGCTGGCGCTTCTCCGCGCCGTAGCCACGCTTGTGCAGAACACCGCCGACGTCCTCCATGTCGCAGTAGATCTCCTCCTCCTCGAGGCTGTCTGGATCCACCACCTTGAACGTCCGGTCAGTACAGTTGTACTCCACGTCGAACTGCTCGCCGTTGACATAGACCTCCTGCCCGTGAATCACGACCTCGTCGTGGGCTTCCGCGACGATCCTGCCGATGACCACGTTGCTCGGGTCATCAGGATCGGGGCAGAGCACGAGATCGCCGGTCCCCGGCCGGGTCAGCCGCCAGAGCAGAATCCAGTCCCCACCTCTCAGGCTCGGCGCGATCGACGCAGCGAGCTCAGGATCACCGAGCTTTGGCTCACCAGACGGGACTTGCCACCAGCGCAACGCGGTGGCCCTCAAGACCGCGACCGCGGCGGCGGCCACGAGCAGCGCCCACGCCAAGTACCGATACACTCTCTGCACAACCGGGGATCGTAGAGGACCGGACTCGCGCGCGCGACTTTTCACCAGCCCGCTGTTCGTTTCGTAGCGGACGCGGCTTCCGTCACCCCGCCTCGCTAGGAGAGCGTGGGGCGGCCCGAGGACCCCTCCGGGGTCGTCAGTCGCCGGGGTTCGAGCAGGTGAGGGGAGGGAGCTCCGCCGGGTTGTCGCCCTCGGCGATTCGCAATCCCACGGAGAACATCTCTCGGAACGCGTCCACGCGGGTGAACTCGGTGACGTTTCTGGTGCTCTCGCGCCCGTCCATCGCGCTCGACGAAATCACGCCGACGATGCGGCCCGCCGAGTCGACCCCCGGTCCTCCTGAGTCCCCCGGGCACACCGCGGCTTCTGAGCGGACCGCCGCAGCGCCTACTCTGTCTACCTTGCCGCCGGCGCGAGCGTGGCGTCGGACGCCTTCATCCGAGTCCGCACAACGCCCAAACCCTGTCGGGTCAATCGATTCCCCTGTGCGTGGAGGCTGGTCGAGCCGCACATCCTTGGTGGGGACTTCGAGCAGTTCCTCGGCCAGGACGAGCAGGGCGATGTCGCCAAAGCCGGCCGCGTATCCGCAGGGCGGCGTGACGATCGTTTCGACGTTCACCTCCGCCCAGGGCAGGTAGTCACCACCGAGTTCGACGTGGACCTGTTCGGGCAAGACGTCCTGCATCATGAAGTCGCCGTACTCATCCCGCGCAGCGACGCAGTGGTGTGCCGTCAACACGAGCTTGGGGCTGATCAAAGTACCAGTGCAGGCGACGTGGGGGGTGGTCAGCCGAACGATCGCGTCATCCACTAACTCCCCCGCGGTGAATCGAAGATCAGGTGGTCGCGGGTCCGCGATCGACGCCGGCACTGGCTCTGGCGGCTTGGCTTCTCGTGACCAGGCGCTGCACCCAACGAGTGAGATCCAGCCCCAAAGGGCGATCGAACGCTGCGCTGACCTCGGTACCCCGGCACCTCGACGAGTGTGACAACAGCCCACCCAATCTTCTGACGAGTCCGGTTTCTGAGTCACCGAGAGTCCGTTCGCAAGCCGACCACCGTTTCGCCCAGACAACGAAGGTGCGGAAAAGTTCCGACACTTCTCGGACGAGTGCGCTTGGACAAAGACCTACGCTAGTTGAGCGTTATTCGGTTGGATTCCAAGCTCGTTGGGCAAATCCACGTCCAGTACACGAGGTATGCCCCGAGCGTTCCAACTCGACCCTGACCGCGGCACATCGCGGCGCGGGATCTGGACGCAACCCGGCGGCAAGCGGTGCTGGACGAGAAACCCATGCTGCATCAGGCGAGCAGCGTTTCAACCCCTGCTGTAGTGGCGCGGCGTGGGTGATCTCACTGAGTCCGACGACCGCAAGCGTTCGAGGGGCCGACCACCAGTGAAGGACTCGGGGCGCGCGCTGGTGGGGTGGCATGTGGAATCTGCGAGCGGTTCAGGCACGACGCGAGAGCGGTGGGAAGCATGGCCCGGCTGTTGGCAGCGTCGCCGCAAGGTCACGATAGCGCTAACTCGAAAGCACGAGGTCGTCCCGGTGAACGACCACCGGGTCCATCGAGCCAATTTGGGTCGCGATCTCCGCGCTGGAGCGCCCTGCCATCCGCGATACTTCCAACACGCCTAGGCGAGAAAGCCCACGCGCCACTTCTTCTCCATCAGGGCTCAACAGGCGCACCGCATCGCCGCGGCTGAACTGCCCACGCACCCCGAGCACGCCCACGGGGAGCAGGCTCTTTCCGTGATTGCGGAGCGCCTCGGCAGCACCCTCGTTAATCAGCACGACGCCCCTGGGTCTGAGGGTGTAGGCGATCCAATGTTGCCGGGCGCGCAACGCGTTGTCGTCTGGCTGGAACAGTGTGCCGACGTCCTGCCCGGCGAGCACGCGCGTGATGGTGTCGGGCTCGTTGGCTGGGCCGATGATGACGCTAGCGCCCGATCTCGACGCTTTGTACGCCGCTTCGATCTTGCTCGACATGCCGCCAGTTCCGTACGCGTTCTTGGCTTTTCGATCACCCACCACGCTTGAGCCCGACATCACGCCGATGCGCTCCCCATTGGGGTCCAGCACACCGGGTACGTCTGTGAGCAGCAATAGAAGATCTGCACTCACGAGTGGAACCACCATCGACGCCAGTTGATCGTTGTCGCCGAACGCTATCTCATCGGTCGAGACAGTGTCGTTCTCGTTGACGATGGGCACGACCCCGGCATCGAAGAGTGCTCCAAGCGCCTGCTGGGCGTTGCCCAACCGGCGTCGGCTTGCTAAGTCCGAGTGGGTTAACAACACCTGCGCCACGAGCGTGTCGTACGGCGTGAACGCGTCCGCATAGCGGCGCATCAACTCACCCTGGCCGACAGCCGCTGCCGCCTGCAGTTTCGCCATCTGGCGTGGACGCTGGGCATAGCCGAGCGCGGCGCCGCCCAAAGACACCGCGCCGCTCGAAACGATGAGAAACTGGCGATTGTCCGTCCCGCTGGCGCTAGCGATCTGTGCCGCCAACTCATTGATCAACGACTCTCTGGTTGCCAACAGGCGCGAGCCCACCTTGACGACAATTCGCCTGCAGCGTTTCAGGGCGTGGCGAGAATCGCTCATCAGCGCTCTTTACTCCCCTGACGGCCGTTCGAAAAGTGGGCTCAGCCGCCGCAGCCCGGCGCCGGAGGCGTAGGCAGCGGCCGTCACGATTTCGGGCCCCGAGGCTCGCGGCAAGGTGACCCACATTTCGCCCTGCGGGCTGGGGCGTAGCACCCTGGCTCCGGCGCTCTCGAGTTGCTCCACGAGCGCGTCATGGTTTTGCAGCGCCACCACCGAGTAGTGCCGGTGGTCTCGTTGCCAGTGGTCCTGCGGGAGTACCGTCATGGCACCCCCGTCGCCGAGCAGAATTGCCGAGTCGCACTGCAGGTAGAGCTCTGGCTGCCGAGTCACATCGCAGCAGAGCAACACTTCACTGTGCTCGGACAACGCCTTGAGGACGGCGTTCTCCACCGGAGCGGCCTCCGCCGTCCAGGTCGGGCAGTCCACGAGGACCGCGGCTGGGCATGTGATGGTCGCCAACGCGATCCGCACAGCGTACAGGGATTGCGGCGGCAGGCGGTCACAGTCGTAGCGTCCGAGGTAGTCGAGTCCGAGTCGAGCGAGCGCGCCCGCTGCGAGCTCACGCGCTCCTTGCACTGCCTCACCGCGCAACCTGGCGTACGCCGTCAGCCAATCTGTTACGGTCCCATCAGCGAGGGGGTGCAGCAGCGGATCGGCCACCCCAAGTTGACCCGCCAGCACTGCATGGCGTAACTCGGTGCCATCCACCCGCGCCTCACCCTGTACGGCGGTCGTGCGCCCTGAGGCCAATGCAAAAAGCGGACGAAAGTCGCCCACTAGAGCGATGCGCCTTCCGCTCACGTCGCAGTCCAGACCGTCGAAGCTCGCACCTTCGAAGCTGGCGCGCAGACCGCGAAGCGAGAGCTCCGTCATTTGAATTTTTCGAGACTGAACTCGAGGCGAGCCAAGGGCTCGTCTGGGTCGTGGATCACGAACGGTCCGAGCGCCTGCAGAGTGTCAGTTAGACCTTTGGGCATCGGCGCGTCCAACAGAGTTTGCCGGAATCCAGGCACGCCAATCAGTCTCGAAAGGAACGACTTCTGAATCACGGGGAGCTCAATCAGAGGCGCGTCCTCGGATAGGCCTGCCTTCTCCCGTGCGTAGGCGAGTGCTTGGCGCAGGCCGCCAATCTCATCCACGAGTCCGTGGGCCAGCGCTTGCTCTCCTGTCCAGACGCGGCCCTGTCCGACCTTGTCGACGTCTTCCTTCTTCATCTTGCGGCCTTCCGCGACTCGCTTGAGAAAGACCTGGTAGAATTGATCGACCTTCTTTTCTAGGCCCTTGCGCTCTTCATCCGTGAACGGCCGATAGAAGGCCTCGGCATCTGCCTGGGGCTGTGTCTTGTACGTCTCGACGTCCACGCCGATGCGGTCTAGCAACTCCGCGACGTTGGCTTTCGCATAGAACACGCCGATGCTACCGGTGACGCTCGAGGGGCTCGCAAAGATGCGCGTTGCTGGTGCGGACACATAGTACCCGCCGCTCGCGGCGACCGTGCCCATGCTGACCACAGTGGGCTTGGCTTTGGCGGTGAGTTGGACCTGCCGCCAAATGACGTCGGCCGCCATGGACGAACCACCCGGCGTGTCCACTCTGAGAACCACCGCCCTGATGTCCTTGTTGTCTCGGACCGCCTTGAGCGTTTCGGCGATGGTGTACGAGCCAGCCACTTCCATGCCCAAGAAGGGGACGGAACGGCTTCTCCCATCGATGATGTCTCCGTCGATGTGGATGACGGCGATGAATCCCTCGTTGCCGAAGGTGTCCCAGGTGGTGCGTGCTCGGTGGTCGAGGGTCAGAGGCGTGTTTCTGCCCGTGAGGTCGTTGAGCTTCTGCTGGACCTCGTCGTCGTAGGCGTAGCCATCAACGAGCCCCGCTTGCTTTGCCTCGCTCGCGACGAATGGCCCCTCCATCAGGCGCTTTCGGGTTTCGGCTACCGTCATGTTGCGGCCCAGCGCGATACCCTCTGCGAACTGGCGTTCATACTGCTGGAGCAGGTCGATCTTGTCGGCGCGACCGACTTCCGTAGCACGCGTTTCGCTAAACTGCTCAGGTGCGCTCTTGTGGGCGCCGATTCGGACGAAGTCCGCTTGCACGCCTATGTTGTTCAACAATCGCGCGAAGTAGAGGTGCTGCGATCGCAGGCCGGAGAAGCGCAATCCCCCCGCAGGGTTGATGTACGTCTTGTTGGTCGCCGCGCAGAAGTACATCGACGCGCCATTGCCGCTTTCCAGATGGCACATCGTGCGTTTGCCTGCTCGGCGTAGCTCGAACACCGCGTCCCGCAACTCCTGAATTCGGGCGAAGCTGTTGGCGGGTGCGGCGCGCAGTTCGAAAACGACAGCATCGACGTTGGGCTCTTTGGCGAGCGACCACAGTTGGCGCAGGAATCCGACGTGGAGCCTCGAACCCGGCGTGTTCTCCAAGCGGATCCGAACACCGTAGCGCTTTGGCTCCAAGCCGCTCGACTCACGAAAGCCGCGCACTGCGAAGCTCGTGTAGACGTTGTACGAATCGTCCTGCCCAAGGCCATTGCCGGTCAATGCGCCGCCGCTCACCTCCGACGACCCCCGGAGAGAGTTCAGATAGAAGGAAAGCCCACCCGATGCGAGCCATGCCCGCTCGCTCTCGCGCGTTGGGTTGCTCATCGAAAAATCGCCGCGCAGGCGACCGAAGCTCGGCAGATCAACACCCAAGACTGCCCGCGGTGTCCAAACGTCGGCATCGTCGATATAGTTACCTTCCAGCGCGACCTCTAGCGCAGTGCTGCCGAACGGGCGGATGCTCACCGACGCGTCGTAGCTCCTGTCCAGGCGGGTGAAGCCATTGGTGGGAGTATTGATGTCGTGCGCCACCAGCGAAACCCCGAGCTGATCGAATGGTCTGGTGCTGTAGCCCAACGAAAAGCTGGTGAGGTCGTTGGCATAAGGCCCGTCCGAGTTGCTTCCCTGAATACTGAAACCGAACGAGCTAGTACGACTGCTGCGCACGGCGAGCGCCCAGGTAAACCACTGATAGTCTTCATTCAGGACAGCCCCAACCCCGTTCGGAGGTGTCATCAAGTCTAGGCGGAAGCCGGTCGAGAGGTTCAGGAACGGGAGTCGCGCCGACAGCGAAGCGGCGTGTCCCTGCCACGGAACCAGCAGCGCCTCCTGGAGGTAGACACTACTGAAGCGAAGTTCACTCGCGGCAGCGAAGGCGAGGTTCGCCGGGTTCAGGAGGATGGCTGTCGAGTCATCACTCGTTGCAATCGCACGTCCTACCTCTGGGAGTCGCCGCGGAGAGACGACGGGCGTCTGGGCAACACTGCTCGTCTCGAGCAGGCAGATCCCAAGTGCCACAGCCCAAGCCGCGAGCGGTCGGATTTCTCTCATTCGATCATACCTCGATCCCGCGCCACCAATGTGATCTCCCCCTGGCGTTTCTCGAGTTCGTCATAGTCTTTGACGGGCAGGAACCGTGACTCTTTGCCAGTGCGCGGCAGGTGCAGGTATTGGGTGTCCATTGCGCTGGTGAGCTCGTTGAGCAAGCGTTCGAACTGCACTGCGGGCATGCCATCTACCTTCTTGTCCACGGTGAAGTAGGTCCACGGCATGTCTAGTTCGAGCAGTTGTTTGGCGTCGAAGTGGAAGGTGTTGGTGCTGAAGACGCGAACGGTAGCCGGGTCGAAGGTATCCGGGATTCTGAACTCCTCCAACACCGCAGCGCGATCGCCCACTCGTACGGGTACTCCACCCTTGTCGGTCCCAAGCTTGTCGACGACTTCGCAGGTAGCGGGCTTGCCGTGGCTGAGGTGATAGCCGATGATCACCGGGTCGAGGCTGGCGCCCAGATTGTCGATGTTGGCGACGGTGACGATCTGCCCACCACCATCGACGAAATTCTTCAGCAGACCGCTCGACCTCAGTGCATCTGGTAGGTCACCGTGTCCCGGCGAGTGAACGCTAGGCTGTCCCTCCCTGTCCTTGAACACGTCGCCCTCGGGCGTGAGCCGGATCGAGAGGAACTGACGGAAGGTCTCCAGGTACTCGCTGTCCATTCGCGATCCGAGCGCTTCCCGGATGTCATCGTCCGTCGCGTGGGACGTCATCAGCCACAGCGGGACGCGCCGACCAGAACGGCGCTCGAGGGCTGTTGCTTCGTTCAGTCGCAGATCGAGGAAGCGTTGTCCGGGTAAGGCCTCGACCAAGGCCTTGACGACGCCCCCCATCCTGGTTGCCATTCCGCCAGCCATGACCACCATCGCGCACTTGCCAGTGCGCAATGCCTCGAGCCCCATGGCTTCCAACTCCTTCGACTCGTCGGAGCCTTCTTCGGGCAGTTGGGCGATGTCCGAGTCATCACAGGTGCGGATCGGCTCCGTGACGTAGTTGGAGTGCGCGACCTCGCCGCGCAATCGGCGGGCGAGCTTCAAGAGCCGCTCGCGATCGAAGCCGTGACGCGTCAGGATGTCTTTGGTGTCTGCGGGGAGCTGATCCAGCTGTTGTTCGAGGTTCATCTCTTCTGCTGCGGAGAGTAGCTTGAAACACGTGGTTTTCGTGCAGATTTTCCCCTGTCGGCACGGTCCAGCGGAGGTCTCGGCGGTGCTGGGTCAGCCGGGCGACCCCAAGGTTGCGCCGCCCTCGGCGTTTGTTCACAAGATGACTAAACTGCGTAGCGTGGTGAGACGTCTTGCTATCTACGCCGGAGTCCTGGCCTGCGTGCTTCTCGCGGGGGTCGTGTTGGCGGCCCCGGTGCTGCACGAGTACTTCGACGTCAATTCTGCGGACGTCGCGCCGGCAGTCGAAGGCGCAGCGGCGCCCACACCGGCCCCGCCGAGCCCTCACGCACAGACGGCCAGTGCCGCCAACAACGCTGCGAAATCCGACGGCCCCCACGCCAGCTCCGACCCGAGCCGCTATCAATTGGATGCCAATACTTCGCGTCCGGACCGTGTGGGCTACGAAGATCCGTTCACGCCCTCGATCCCGCCGTTCAAGCGACTGGTTGCCTACGACTCCGTCAACGAGGGCCTGGAGCTCGTCGTTCTGGACCCCCGGCTGAACCAGGTCGAGATCGGTGGCAGCCCCCACAGCCGTGACGACCAGTTCTTCGGTGACATTTCGGTGGACGTCGCCGATGGCAAGCCCATCCGCGTGCCCAGCGTCGGGCCGATGGCGCGTGTGATTGGGGCGAAGGTGGACCCGCCGGGGCAATTTGCGCTACTCGAAGACAGCGCTGAAAATTGGTTCCTCAAGGTTTCCGGTACTGGGAACCGCCGGTTGACGGTGCACCTAGCCATCGACCGTGCGGTCTTCGGCAGCCCGTTCGCCGACACGACCTGGGAGCGCCTTGCGGGATATCTACCCGACCTCCCGGCAGCCGTTGGCGCTGCCGCAGCGCCCGTCCTCAAAGAGCTCGGGCTCAGTCGCGCTCAGTCGCCGGCGGCAGCCCTGGAGCGGATGGTGCAGCACTTTCGCAGTTTTGCGCCATCGGATGAGCGACGGATGGAGACTGGTGTCGAGCTGTATACCGAGATCGCCTTGGGGCAGGCGGGGGTCTGTCGGCACCGCTCTTTTGCCTTCGTCGTCACGGCGTTGGCGCTCGGGCTACCGACGCGCTTCGTTCACAATGAGGCACACGCCTGGGTTGAAGTCTTCGACGCGAAGTTGTGGCATCGGATCGACCTCGGCGGCGCGGCCGGGGACGTCAGCTTCGACAACGCATTGGACGTACCTCACGTAGCTCCCCCCGATCCTCACGCTTGGCCAACGAACAGCGAGTCCGGTCAAGACATGGTCAATGAGGCTGTGCTGGCGGCGGAACCAAGAGCAAACCCGTCCGGTGCTGGCGGGGGGACTGGGCCCGTCGGGACGAGCGCGAGTCCCGGCGCCCAGGGCTCCTCCGAGCCTCCTACAGGCCCGACGGTGGATGAGTTGGATTCCGAAGCTCAGCCTGCCGAGCCATCGTCCACCGCGGAGGAGGCGCTCGAACCCCCAGATCCTGCCACCGCGTCAGTACAACGGGGGGTCTTCGCCGACGTCAAGTTGATGGTCGCACAGCAAGCAGCCGTTCGGGGGGCGAGAGTGGCCGTCGTTGGACGCATCGCCGAAGTGTCCGGCAGCTGCCCACTGCGCAAAGTTCGTGTTCTCTTGCGCTCGAGTGACGGCAACGTTCAGGCCCTCGGGGTACTGGTTGCTGATGAACGAGGTCACTTCGAGGGACAGTTGGTCGTTCCGAACAACGTCCCGGTAGGCGACTACGATCTGTACGTGACTAGTCCTGCCGAGGGTGAGTGTCGACCCGTCAACAGTTTGGAGACCGCGCCGTAGGTCAATCCTCCTGGTCAACGTTGCTGACAGTCTGCTCCAAAACTTGGAGAGCATGGCTGAGCCGTCCCAGTGAGGCAGCCTGCCGACGAGCAGAAGAGACGAGCTCTTCCGTTGCCAGCAATGCTCGTTCAGTATCTTCTTTGCGCTGCTTCTGGGCGTCGTTGAGGTGCTGCACCATCGTGCTGATGCGCTCGATCGCGTGGGTGATCTGTCGTCCGCCGCGCGACTGTTCCTGGCTCGAACGCTCCACTTGTTGCGCGATGGTGCGCATCTTCTCGCCGCTCGTCATGATCAGTTCGGAACCGCGCGCCTGTTCTGCGGTTGCCGCAGCGATCTGCTGCACGGTTTCTGCTATGCGCCCGATCGAGTCGGTGACTTGTTTGCTGCCCTTGGCTTGCTCCACCGTAGCGCGAGCAATCGCGCGCACCATGTTGGTGCTCTTCTGCGAGCTTTCGAGAATCTTCTTCAGAGCTCGTTCGGCGTCGTTGGAGACTTGGACGCCCCGGTCGACGTTCTGCGCGCCGCGCTCCACCGCTTGGATGGCGTTGCGACTTTCTGACTGAATCGTCTTGATCAAGTCGGCGATCTCCTTCGTGGAGGCGCCGGCGCGTTCCGCAAGGTCCTTGATTTCGTCAGCGACCACGGCGAACCCCTTGCCGTGTTCGCCGGCCTGGGCTGCGATGATCGCAGCATTCAAGGCCAAGAGGTTCGTTTGCTCGGCCACGTCGTCGATCACGTTCAGGATTTGGCCGATGGCGTCGATGCGCGAACCGAGGTTCGAGATCACGCTCACTGCCTCCTGGCTGCTCTCCTTGATGCGATAGATCTCGCCAATCGTCTTGAGGATGGCTTCTGCGCCCATCTCCGCGTCTCGCGCCACTTCCTCCGACAAGCGTGCGGTTTCGTTTGCATTCGACTGAACCTGGTCGATGCTCACGTCCATCTCGTTCATGCTCGAGCTCGTCTCTTCAGCCGTGAGCGATAGCGCGTCGACGTTCTTGGCGACCTCTTTGATCGAGAACGTCATCTCTTCGATGGACGCGACACTTTCGCGGACGCTCGCGCCCAACTCGCCGATGTTCTCCGCCATCTGGTCGTTGGTTGCCGTCATCTGCAATATGGCAGAGCTTCCCTCCTCCGCGCTTCCCGCGAGAGCTTCCGCTTGTTCAGCCACGCCACTCATTGCACCGACGAGCTCGCGAGTGTGGCGCCCAGCTTGCTCCCCCAATTGCTGTTGAGCTTCGGCAGAGGCCCCCAACGTGTGCAGGGCTTCGCTCATCTCTTGGCTCAGCTCGGTCAATTGTTCGAGTGTCGCTGAGTCGAGCCCCGAGGAACTCGCTGCGACCGCGAGCTCGGCCTTCGTCGTATCCAGCTCGGTGTTCACTTTTGCCAAGCGCCCATGCAAATCCAACACCAGGGCCCAGGCGTCGCGCGCCTCCTTGGTGGCGTCCTGGGGGGGCTCCGGCGGACGCTGCCCTTTGGTTACCGACTCCAAGGCAGCACTCATGGAGAGCCACAACTGCGGCGAGGGCTGCGTCGCTGAGGTAGAAACTGTCCAAATGGCAGCCAACGCAACCACCGTCATGGCCACGACGGGAAGGTTGAACTCTGCGTTGAGGCTTACCAGTGCCAGGGCAGCAGCGACGGGTGCGCCCAGCGCGAGAAGCGTACGAAGTGAGATTGCGTTCATGTTGGCCTTGATCTGACGTGGCTTACGGCACGCGCGCCCTCGCAGTTTACTGCTCCCCCAAGCGCGCGTGGCCTAAAAACAATATTAGTCTCGCTACGATGGCAGGGCACGTTCTTACCGAAGAGAAGAACGCCCCTACGCCTCTTAGCTAAGTGCTGTGCCCTCGCTCTCGACGTCTTCTTCGAGCACGAACGCGGGCCCGGCGACCGGCAGGGTGACAATGAAAGCAGCGCCACCAAGAGGGGGATCGACGATACGAACGTCACCACCGTGCTCGACGACGATGCGATGGGCAATGGCGAGTCCTAGACCAGTTCCTCCCTCCTTGGTCGACACGTAGGGTTTGAACACCTGTCCTCGCAGCTCCGGCTCGATTCCGGGCCCATTGTCAGCAATGGCCAGCTCGATGTGCTCCCCAGTGGTGCCGAGGACGACTTCGACGTGCGCATTTGGGGTGCTTGCAACGGCGTCCAACGCGTTCTGCAGAAGGTTGGTGACCACCTGCACGCACTGGTCACGGTCTGCGTACACTTCCACAGGTGAGGCAATGTTCACCTCCAGCTCGACGCCCTCGCGATGATGAAGTTGCACGACGGAATGAAGCATCTGTGCGAAGTCGAAGCGGGTCGGCTTCGGCGGGGGCATGCGGGCAAATTCCGTGAACTCACTCACGATGCGCGCGATGCGGCGGACTTCGCCGAGCACCGTGTCCGTTGCTTCGTCGAAGTACTCATCAAACTCGGGCGCTCGGCGGGCGCGCAGGCGACGTAGGGTTTCGATGGCCGCTCGAATTGGGGCTAGCGGGTTCTTGATCTCGTGGGCGACGCGTCGGGCGATCTCCCGCTGTGCGGCGATTCGTTCGATGCTCGCCAGTCGTTTGCGCAGGCGCACCAGGTCGTCGAGTGTTCGATTGAACGAATTGGCGAATTCGCGCAGCTCGACGCTGCCATGGGCTTCAATCGGTTGGGGTTGCCCTTCGACCACCCGACGGGCCTGCAGTGACAACTGCACGATGGGTCGCGCCAGACGTCGGGCGAACCAGAAACCCAGCGACAAAGCGACGGCGAGAACCAGGGCGCCCCATTGCAGAATGACGGCGTTGAGCTTGGAAACAGCCTTCTCAACAGTCATGCGCTTGGGGCTCGCGAAGAGCTTCGCGCCTTGGAGTTCCGGAAGGCTCAAGGTACGAGTGAACTGGGGTGGGCGGTCCTCGGGCGCCGTGTGAGAGAGGCGCAGTCCGTGCAGTGCTCCGACACGTTGAAGGATCGGGTCGAGGTACTTGGCAGCGAACAGGACGACGCCGTGGTTCGAGGCGACTTTGCTGCAATGAGCTTCGATACGCCAAGACCCGTCGCGCTCGAGCAGGCGGGAGCTGGCAGGTTCCGTCGTGAGCCGAGTGAAACGGGCATCGTGCGAACCGATCATGCCCGCACGATGGGCGCCGAGGATCTCCCCACCGGAGGTCGCCAGCACGAGCTCATCGAAGTCGAATGCGCGTTGGGTCGAAGGCACCAACAAGCTCAGGGCGTACTTGCGCTCGCGGTCCAAGCCGCCTCCACGTAGACCAGTCAGCGTCGAATCGACCATCTGACCGTGTTTGCAGAGCGGTTCGAGCTGAGCTGGCAGTTGCGCCACTTCGTCGGCCAGCTGCTGACGCAGGCGGGCCGTCGCCGAGCTGAAGTCCGAGAGAAATTGTTCTTGCGCGGCCGCCTCCCACGCCCGCTGAACGGTTACCGTCAGCGCAACGGTCACCAGGCTCACCAGCACACTGATGGCAAGCAGGATTCGTTGAGCGAGGGTCACTCCGGCATGTTAGCCGCTCGCTTCGCTGGGGGGAAATTCGTGGCCGCTCAGGCCAACAACGCGGAGCTGAGTGAGCCGAGTGTCTCGCACTTCGATATCAGTCGCTCCGCGGGTGTCAGGCCTTGCTCCGCGAGCTGCTGCATGGGATCCAGGTAGATGCTCTCATCCTGGCCTAGTTGGTTCGAGATGGCTCGACGTTCGAGACCCGATCGCGCGATCTCCAGCAGGGCCAAGCTACTCCTTTGGATAGTTTGCCCGTCCAACTCCGCCTGGAGTCCTCGCCGAGCCACGTCGCGTTGCAGCTCGACGGCTCCGCTGGAAGAGACGCGCTGAGCGAGTTCCGTGGCCCGTCCTAGGCTTTCGCTGTCGTAGGTCATGCCGACGAGGAGGGCGGGAACCGCGAGTGCCAGGTCTGGTGGTAGCGAGTCACAACAACGCACTTCGATCGTGTTCTTGAGCCGCACCTCAGGGAACAGCGTGCCCAAGTGCAGCCGCCAATCCTGTTCCATCGGCGTGAGGTCGCCGTGACCTCGTTGCATGTAGTCTGAGAACGTCTGTCCGGTGTTCTCGTGCAGCTTTCCATCGCGTAGCACCAAGAACATGCCAGCACGCACTGCCCACTTCACGTAATCTAGGTAGCCGGGAGACGGAAGGTCCCAAAGCTCGCGAATCAGTCCGGAGCGGGACGGATCCATGTTCAGCCACACGTCGAGTCGTTCGCTCAGAAGTCGGGATCTTCGGCCTTCGATGAAGGGGCTGTTCAGGGTCAACGACTGCAGCAGGGGTGTCAGCCTGAGCAGCGTCACCAACTTGGTCATTGCGTCGGATTCACTCTCGTAGTCGAGGTTCACCTGTACGGTGGCAGTCCGCTGCATCATGTCGAGCGCGCGCGCTCCCCGGGTCGGCAAGTAGCGCCTCATGATCGGATAGCGGCGCTTCGGCACCCATGGCAGGTCAGCTTGGGCCGCGAACGGGTGAAACCCCACACCGATGAAACGAACACCGAAGTGCTCCTCGACGGCACGTATCTCCTCGATGTGCGCGCCGTACTCGTCGGCGACATCGTGGAGCGACGCAAACGGCGACCCCGAGAGCTCCAATTGTGCGCCCGGTTCGAGAGTGAGGGACATTTGTTCACGTTTGAGTGAGAGCAGCGGCCCGTCGACGGTCTCGCGTGCAGGATCCCAGTCCGTGCCAGCTTGGAGCCAGCCGAAAATCGCCTCGAGGCCCCGAGGACCGGCATAGGGCAACGCTCTCAAATCAGCGTCCACGCCGAAGCGTTCTGCTTCGAGGCCGGCGCGCCACGAAGTGCGCGGTTTTTGGGAGGCGCGAAAAACGTGGGTCAGCTGAGGAAGGTCGAGGGGCTTGCCTGGCTCCATTTGAGCGGTCATCGAGGGAAAAGTGTTGGGATTGGGTTCCACAAAGCCGCTTTCGGATGCAGTGCCTGATGTTTCGGCAGTCGACCCATTCGCCTGGCGACGAATAGTCCTGCCGAGAGCCAATACGCAACCAATCGGCATTCGGTCACAATGGCTCGACGCTCAGCGCAGGGTGGGTTCTAGCGTGGCCAGAACGTCGGGACTCGAGCGCGAACCCACAGAACACTGCGGAACGGTTCGGGTGAGCGGCAGATGGCGACCCTGGGCCCGCCTTCAGAAGGATAAATCCAGTGAACGCGAAGTGTTCCTTCCTCCACGGACCTGGTGATACATCTCCGACCTTTTGTGACAGGCGCCAGGCGCAAGGAATCTCTGCGTAGTCAGTCGTGGTTGCCAATCTTTCCAGGTCAGTAATTTGTTCGGAAACCGTCATCTCGGAATACCCGCCGAGTCAACCGCCCGAATCCGCCTCACAGCGGATGTTCGGGGTGATCAGTCGGGTCGACGGGACGACAGCCACTCGCTACGCCAATCAACAAGACTACGCGCTGCAGTGCGTGCTGGTTCGGCGTGGGAGTGCCAAGTACTCCATCGGGGGGCAAACCTACGAGCTGAAGCCAGGCACAGTGCTCTGGTTCGTCCCGTCAGCTCTACACTCAGTCTTCGACGTCACACCCGATTACGGCGCTTGGTGTGGCTTCTTCGGTTCTCAGATACTCAACCGCGCAATCCAGAACACGGACACGCAGTTCCTGCTTCAGGGGGCGGAAGGTGGGGGAGCCGTTCTGAGACACCTGGTCAAGGTGAGTGCGCGACGCTTGGAGACGCAGTTCGAACACCTGGATGCCACGGACCTCAACACCGAGCAGTTCGCAGTCGGTTTGGAGTACCTGCTCTTGTCGGCGTGGGCAGAACATCAGAAGGCAGCCAACATGAACGAACTGGCAGATGTCCACCCAGCCGTAGAGAAAGCTGCGTACATCTTGAGGACGCAGCCTGAGACCGGATCGATGCAAGAGTTGGCCCACGCCTGTGGCGCCAGCGCCTCATGGCTCAGTCGTCTTTTTCGACAGCAGGTCGGGATTTCCCTGGTGGGTTACCGCAACCAGTCTCGCATCGAGAGGTTCTTCGAGCTGTACGGTGAGGGGCAGCGGCGGAACTTGACGCAGGCCGCCTATGCTGCTGGATTTGGCAGCTATGCTCAGTTCCATCGTGTCTTCAAGGAAGCGCTAGGCTATAGCCCCGGCGAGCTCAGGCGAAACCCCGGCGGTCCTGTGAGCAGCGTTTCCCCGCGCTAAAGGTCGGTATTTCCTACAAAACTAACGCGAGCTGGTGACGATCTCGGCCGAGCGGGTCGATCCCAGGGGCCAAAAGTGGTGGGCTCGAAGCCGGAGCGACGCTAAACCCGCTCTGGAGCATGCGTCGACCCACCTTGCTGCTTGCGCTCGCTGCTGCGGCAGGCGTTTCTGGCGCTCTGGCGTTTGGCCTGCCGGCACTCGTTGCTAGCGCCGCCCGAAGCGCGGCCGCCGAGCGAGGATTCGATGTGAGAATCGGCGCGGTGGCTCTGCGACCAACGCGAGTTTGGTTGCACGACGTCGAGCTGAGACACGGCGCGGTGGACGGGTTCACGGGGAAGCTCGATGCGATCGAAGTGCGCTTTGGACTAGCTGGGATCCGCTCGCTTTCGATCCATGGGGGAGAAGTGCGTCTCAGAGGTGATCGGCAGTCTCTGCTGCGGCAGTTTCGGGCGCTTCGCGGAGGGGCCAAAGAAAGTACAGGGGGGAGTGCAGGCGGGAAACAGCTCTCGGCCAGCGGTCTTTATCTGGGATGGAGTGAACGAGCGACTCAGAACGTTCACGTTTGGGGCCTATCGTTTCGGCGTGGCTCGGGGCAGCTGCAACTCGCCGCGGATCTGCTGAAAGCACGGCAAAGCGCCGCGGAAGTGGAAATGGCCGATGTAGCTGTCCAGGCCACGCTGCCGGGATTGGCTCTGAAAGACGTCAAAGCGGCGCGGACAGAAGTCATGCTGTCCTTGGGGGATGAGTCGCCCGCTGACGTTGCTGGCAGCGGGCAGGGCAGTCCTTCCACAAGGGGGGCGACTGACACGGCGCCCAGCAACAACAAGTCGAGTGCGAGCACTCCTGGTGCGCTCGTAGGAGCGGGCCTCGGCTTCAGCCCCGGGCGTGGTGAGAGGTTGCGGGCTCGACTGGAGGCGTTCAGTGGCTTGCTGTCGCGGCGTTTGCCCGTTGGCGGCAAGCTGCAACTCGATGGTGTCCACGTCATCATTCGCCACGATGCTCAGAGGCTCAACCTCGGACCTGTCCGTCTGAGCGGAGTGAGAGACGCGCAAGCGATGCATTTCAGCTTCTTGCCCGGTGCCAATCAAGGGAGAGAACAGCTCCAGGCAGAGGTTGTTCTTCCGGTCGAAACGGGCCCCGTGAAGTTGAGTGCCCACGGAGGTCCAATCGCTCTTTCCGAACTGGGGGTTAGAGAGGGAGACTTCGGACTGGCTGGGGTGAAGCGTGCCCGGCTCGAGTTGCGTGTGGATGGTGAATTGTCGAGCGATGGGCAGCTGGTGAAACTGGCCAGTTCCGGCGCCGTGCACAACGTCAGCCTCGACCACGCCAAGTTAGCACCCGAGCCGCTGACGGACATCGAGTTTTCGTGGTCCGGTGAGGGCCATCTCCTACTCGATGGGTCGAAGCTGGTCGTGCCTGAGGCGGAATTGAGTTTCGGTGCGGTCAAGGCCCAGGGTGAGCTCTCACTGGAACGACAGGACAAGCGTTTGGTCGTCGATGCGAAGCTCGAGGTGCCGTCGGCGTCCTGCCAGTCGATGTTCGATTCACTGCCAAGCGCAGTCGTTCCGCTGCTGCGCGGCGCGAAATTTCGCGGTGACTTCTCTTGGAAGGGGTCGCTGCTCCTGGACACGGACCGCCCGTCCGACGCCAAAGTAGGCTGGCGGATGAACAATCGCTGCCACATCACACATGTTCCCGAAGAAGCGGATCCTCAGCGGTTCACTGAGCCATTTTCGCGGGGCGTACCCAGTCCAGACGGCGTACCGCTGATAGTCTGGAGTGGGCCGGGAAGTGCCGATTGGGTGCCTCTAGAGCTGATTTCTCGCTACCTGGAAGTCGCCGTGCTGACTACGGAAGATGGTGGTTTCTGGTCACACCAAGGCTTTGATCAGGGAGCAATCGCGGGCTCAATCAGGCAGAACTTGGAAGCGGGGCGCTTCGTGCGGGGCGCCAGTACCATCTCCATGCAGCTCGCGAAGAATCTCTATCTGTCGCGCGACAAGCACGTATCTCGCAAGATTCAGGAAGCGCTGCTGACGATGTTACTAGAGCAGCGCTTGACCAAAGCTCAGATCCTCGAGCTGTACCTCAACGTCATTGAGTTCGGCCCGGATATCTGGGGAATTGGAATGGCCGCCGACCATTACTTTCACTCAGAGCCCGCAGACCTGTCCATCGCGCAGTGTTTCTTCCTTGCCGCCCTGCTACCAAGTCCGCTGTCTCGATACTTCGAAGACGACGGCTCGCTCACCGCGAGTCGGTGGGCCTACATCCGCCGTTTGATGAAGATCGCCCACGACCGGAGCAGGCTCAGCGCTGCGGAATTGGCAGAGGGGCTAACTCAGGAGGTGCGCCGCGGAGTTCCTCACCTAACCGAATCTGAGGAGACGGATGACGATGAGGAGTTACAAGGCAGTTGGCGTTAAGGGGGGCGAGGATCTTTCGGGGCCCTGAGCGAACGTGTTCAGGCGGTTGCTGTAGCAGCTGACGCTGTGGGCGGTTCACAACGTTGGCTTGAACGGTCTGGCTCGTACCCAGCGAGCTACTTCTCCCCTCGAGCTCGGAGTTCCTGGAAAAACGCCTGAAGGCGTTGTCGCGATTCGTCCGCTGCCACGAGAGGCGTGTGGAGGAATCGGTGGTTCAAGCGCGAGTCATCCCCCAGCCTGTAGAGTGACTCGATGGCGCCCGCCTTGGGGTCTTGGGCGCCGTACACCAGCCTGCCCAAGCGGGCATTGACCAACGCGCCCGCGCACATAGCGCACGGCTCGAGGGTCACATACAGCGTGCAGTCGTGCAAACGCCAATGCCCCCGAGTCTGCGCCGCCTCACGAAGCGCTAGGATTTCTGCGTGCGCTGTCGGGTCAGAGTCAATCTCGCGCCGGTTGTGCTGGCGTGACAGGAGGCGACCGTCCTCCGTCACTATCGCAGCTCCGATGGGAACATCGCCGTGCAGAGCCGCTGCGTCTGCTTCCTGCAACGCGATCTCCATCCACTTACGGTCGTTAGCGGTCGTTTCAAGCATGACTGGTTCCTATAGCGAAATGTCGGCCTGATAGAGATGTCAAGTCGAAGTGTCTGCCCTGCCTGTAACGAGCCCTGCGTGCCAGCTGCTGCCGGCGACACGCGGTGCTCCAATCGGGACCATGCCAACATCAGCTCTCATCTCGCGTCGTTGTTGTTTCTTTCGCCTCCGACGGACTTGTTGACGGATAGCGCTGTAGCCGCGTCGCCGACGCCTCGCTGAGGGTGGAGAGTTGCCATGGGCTTGCAGGTGTCGACGGCGCGGTCCCCATTTACGCCCACCGATACGAGAATGTTTGCGGGCGACCGCAGCGTCACACCGGCGGTGAAAATTGCGCGCTGTGCCTGAGTCGTTGGGCTCGGCCAAGGTTAGAGTGATTCGAGCTTTCTTGGGGCTAAGCCCTACGTTACCCTTTTCATATCATGGCCGAGGAAGAGTCAGAGGGATTGGCTGGAGGGATTGCTATGGGCGTTAATCTTACGCGTGTTGATTCGAAGGGGTTGGTCAAGCAGCGGCCCAGTGGAGTTAACATGATGTCGCAACAAATCGACTCCGAGTCAGGCGAGCATCAGGCCGTCTCGCAAGCCGCCGAGGAGGCGGTGCGAACCGCCAACCACCAGCTCGAGGCACGCACCAAAGAGCACTTGGAGGCAGTCGTTCTGGTGTTGATTGAACAGCGCGACGAAGCGCTGAGGACACTGGCCGTCGCGATGGAAGGCGCCGAGAAAGAACGAGCCGAGCTTGTCCTCGAGCACGACAAGTTTGTCGCGTTCTTGATGGAAGAGCAGGATGGGAAGGCAGACTCGCTCCAAAAAGAGCTCAGCGCAGCGCGTCAAGCCCTCGCCCGCAAAGACGTTTTGGGGGCGTCTGTTTCCAGCTCCCAGGTGCCGTCACAGCTAGCTGACATCCGGCGTCTGCTGGAAGCAGCCTATGACGAGTTGGATGAACACAAGGCACTCGTTACTCGCCTAGAAGACGAACGCGACCAAGCGGTCGCTGCGGTGGACGACGTGCGCGTCGAGCTCTACTCCGAGATTGAGGCGGCCAGGGATGAAGCGATTGGTCTTCAAGGGCAGCTCGACGAGGCTCACAGAGAACTCGAGGACGAACGGGACCGGGCCCGCGATGCAGCGATCGAGGCCAACACAGAACTTGATGAAGTGCGGCGGGAGCTGGATGACAGGAGGCAAGAAGTGATCCGCCTGCGCCAGCGCGTCGAGCAGGTTGCGGAAGAAGTCAAACATAGCGTTCCGCCGCCCCCTCAAGCCTCGCAGGAGTTACTGCTCGCCCGCGAGGAGAATCAGAACCTTCGCCGGGAGCTGATCGAAACCAAGCGAAATCTGAGTCGCATGACGCGGGAGTATGAGGCGTTGCGTTCGCTTCGCGCGCGCATGACGGCTCGAGTGACCGCGTCGGGAGTGGCTGCTCCCCCGTCGCCAGCGGCTCGAGCTATCGGGGGCGCCACTGCTGCGCGACGGCCTGCCCCAGGGGTTGGTAGCTGGCCACCGCCGGTTGCCGGGGCAGTTCCTGCGCAGGCACAAGCGACCGCGGCAGCACCCGCTGTGCCGTACCCAGCGCAGGCCTCGTCAGCGGGGCGTCAGTTGGTCCTCGATCGACCAACGCCCCTTGGCCTCTGCCCTGAGCCCATTGGGGCGCCGGCGGCGGAGGCGGGAGGTGAAGTGGAGGAAAGCGTTTCCGCTGGTAGCAGTGATACCTCGGGTAGCACGGCACAACAACACGACCTGTCGGACGACTACGGTATCGAGATAACGGTAGTCGACGAGTTCGTTGCACCGGACACGGTGGCGTCATCGACGAAGGCGGCCGAGACAGACGCGCCGGCCAATGCAAACGCCGTGGACCTTCCGAAGGAGGCGGTGCCTCCCGGGAGTGACACCTCGGAGGTCAGCGCTCCTGCTCAGAGTTCGCCGTTCGCTCACACCGCCGCAGGTTCTGAGGCGCCTACCACCGATCCAGACCCCCAGCGCGACACAGGCGAAATGACATCCTAACGACGAGGCCGCGCTTCGCAGCCGCGAAATCCTGCCTCGCGGCAGGACAGAAACTTGGGACACCCCCCTAGGCGCCCAAGAGCGCACCTGCCCAACTGCTCACCGTCAGCGTGCGAGCCACATAGTCCGCTTCGCGCAGGCCTCGGGAGTAGCCCCATAAGTCGTAGCAGAGCTGAGAGAGCCCTGGATTGTGACCCACCACAAGAACGCCTCGGCACTCATTCGAGACGCTGCCGATGGCATCAATGTAGGTTTGAGGCTCCGCCAGGTACAGGTCGCTCAGGGACCTGAGTGTCGGGGTTGTCTCGCAAGCTTCAGCCACGAGCTCCGCGGTACGCGTCGCGCGTAGGGCGGCCGAGTGCAGAATCAGGTCGATCGCCGGAGACGATGACTTGAGCTCTTGAGCTGCGTGACGAACCGCACTCACGCCCGCGTCGGTGAGGGGTCTGGCGAAGTCGTCGTCTCCTTTTGCGGCGTGACCGTGCCGCATGAGAATCAGTTGCCGTCCGTCTGGGGAAAGGTTCACTGCCAGTAGTCTACGCTACCCACCCCAGCGGGTGGCAAGTACGTTGCTTCAGCGATTTTCCGCCCTGGGACGAACCTTGTACGGGTTTTGGTGGTCCGCCTGATTGTGAGAATTCGGGAGACTCTACAACTGGTTTGTTCAGGCCTTTCAACATCTGTTTTAAGTGAGTCATGCAGAAGACAAGCATCGTATTCAGCTGCGCGCTTGCGCTTACCGTCCCCGTTGTCGGTTGCAAGTACGTCGAAAAGCTTCTCGGCAAGACCAAATCTCCCACGGAGACCTCCTCGTGTGTCGCCGACATGCAAACTGCGAAGGAAACCAAGGTCAGCGTCGAAGGTGATTTGCCAACGCGGGTGTCGGCGGCGCTAGTTGGGACAGTTCATCTCCGGGACCTCACCGAGCGGCTCGATCAAACCGTCGTGGATGCGTGTACGGCGGTCGCGCGGGATCTGGGTGAGAACGTGAAGCCCAAACCTGACCTTCCACCCGGCGAACGAGCCAAAGATGTTTGTAGTCGAACCGCCAAGCTGATCAAGAAGAAGCGGGACGCTGACGGGGTGGTGTTCCTGCTGTACACCTACGAGCCAATGTGCACGGTTGGGTTGGACGACTTCAAGAGTTGCGTGCGCGAGTGCGATGGGGCTCTATCTCCAGATGCTGCGGGAGTGCAGTGTGATGAGGAGACCGCTGGAGGTCGTTGCCCGGCCAAGTGTGATGGGGTCTGCTTCGAGGCGTTCACCGAAGAGTGCGATGGCGTGTGTCGTGGGATGTGTCGCGGTGCCTGCAAGGAGGACTTCTACGGCAAGTGCGGCGGACGCTGCATTGGCACGTGCGACGGCAACACGGTATCAGGTAAGTGCGAAGGCACTTGCGACGGCAAGTGCACCTCGGACTCGGACGGCAGCTGCCAAGGGCCGTGCGTCGGGAAGTGCTCGGGCTCGTGCGTGTCGGAGAGCAAACGAGCCAAGTGTGCGGGTATATGTGTCGGCAGCTGCAGCGAGGCGTTTAGCGCCGAGCGTTGCGACTTCGCTCTGGGTCCGGCCGAGATGGTGCCCGCATGCGGAGCGATGTGTGAGGCGCAGACGGTGAGCAAGTCGACTTGCACAGGGGCTTACGCCGACATCGTCGTCTACAACTCGAGCAACGAGGGAGCGGCGGACAAGATCAAGTCCGCTTTGGAGAAGCGGCTCGAGCTCCTTCTCACAGCAGACGCCGGCATGAAAGCGGGTACTGACCGGGCCCATGCGAGACTCGCTGAAACCTTTGCGGCGATCGACGAGACGTTGGCCGAGCACGCCCGCGCCAAGAAGGAAGTGGGTGCCTGCCTGGAGAACGCATCTCGGGTCCGGCAACAAGCGGCGGAAGGCTTGGACGGTATCCGATCCGCGGTCAGCGACGTGGTCGTGGCGATCAAGGGCTAGCCCGTCGCGCCAGGCGACTGGGCTCGGGCGCGCTTTTCACGCGCTGTCGGTGCGACGTCAGTAGCAGGTCACATCGACACCGCCGTGCTCGTTGGCAAATAGCCCTTCCACGCACGTCGATTCGCGCGCCCGAGAGCAGGCGCAGGCGCAGGCCTCTCGTGACGTTTCGTAGCACAGGGAGTCGGCCAGGAAGGCGCAGCTTGGCGCGTCGCTCACCGGCGTGCCCTCGACACATGCCGGCAACTGTCCCGAGCGAATGATGCTCGGGTCGCTACCGCGCGGGGGCTCCCTGGCGCTTCCAGGGCTTGGCAGGGACGCAGACTCGGCAGGCTCGTCTCCACCCGGATCCTCGAACGGGATCTCGGAACGCGCCCCGCAGCTCAGCAACATCATCCACACTCCGACTCCTGGATACGCCTTCATGCTTGATCAGCCAGTGTGCTCGTTGTTCTACGATACTGCCACGGACTTTTTTTTACTGGTCATCTGGGCCCTCGTTTCCGATACCAACGTCATGGACAAAGCAAGCGAATTGGTGGATTTGGTTTCTGATCTGGCGGTCCAGTGGGCGCCCAAGGTGCTACTCGCGCTGGCCACGCTCATCGTCGGCTTGTGGTTGGTGACACGGGTTGCGAACTTGGCCATGCGGGCTGCGCGCGGTCGTGGAGTTGATGAAACAGTCGTTGCCTTCATCGGGAGTCTCTTGGGTTGGACGCTGCGCGTTCTTCTGTTGCTCAGCGTAGCGTCAACGGTTGGCATCGAGACCACGTCATTCGTTGCCATCTTCGGTGCCGCTGGTTTGGCGGTGGGTCTGGCGCTTCAAGGAAGTCTTTCGAACTTCGCTGGCGGAGTGTTGATTCTCGTGTTCAAGCCGTTCAAAGTCGGCGACGTGATCGAGGCGCAAGGACACGTGGGCTCGGTGACCAAGATTGAGATTTTCACCACTACGCTAAACAACGCTCAGAATCGTCGCATCATCATCCCCAACGGGCCCCTCTCCAATGGCACCATCGTCAACTTGACGGTGGAAGAAACCCTGCGCGTCGACCTCGTCATCGGTGTGGCTTACGGAGCGGACATCGAGCAAACGCGCCAGGTGCTGACGAAGGTGGTCAGCGCTGACGAGCGAGTCCTGGCGGAACCGGCGCCCACGATCGAAGTCCTGGAGTTAGCCGACAACTCCGTTAACTTTGCGGTGCGTCCTCACGTCAAGACAGCAGACTACTGGCCGACGTACTTCGCCCTGATGTCGAACATCAAGAAGGCCCTGGACGAGGCCAAGATCGAGATCCCGTTTCCCCAGCGAGACGTGCACATCTACAATCACTGAGCCTGGCCCCCACAGCCTGTGAACTACCGGCTTTGGCTATGGAGTCGAAAATCCTGCTCGTTGGCGGTCCGAGACGTCGGGGATGATCGCAGCGAAATGGATTTTTGGGGCTCAGACCTATGGCCTCAGGCGGCTTCGTGATACTGGCGAGAGCCATGCGTTCGTTGTCTGGGTCCGTCACGTGTCTTGTCGTCTGTTGCTGGCTGAGCAGCTGTTGTCACCAGCCCGCCGAATCAGCAGATCAAGTTCCCCCCGGCGCCAGCGCAGATGTGCCTGCGGCGAGCGCAGCGCCGGCTGCCAGCCCATCCCCGACAACGGCTGAGTCGACGGCGGCGGTCGCTCACGCCGGACTGGCCGCACAGGTTTGCCCAGCAGGACCATTCGAGGCCCCGTTGAGCGGTGAGGTCTCCGCGACGCCAATCCCCAACACCGAGCCCACAGCGCTGGACCCCAATGACACGGAGTTCCATTTGTACGAAGGAGCGGTCTGGTTGAACGGGGCTTTGTACTTCTCGGACTTCAAGACCACGGCCGGCTTTCCTTCCCGCATCTTGCGCTACACGCCTGATGCCGGCCTCGCTGTCGCTCTCGCGGATGGGGGCACAAATGGGTTGGGTCTCGACGCGGGGGCAACCCAACTCGTCGGGGCTAGCCACAAGGTCAAGGGTGTCGTCCGATTTGCGCCAGATTTCTCGTCTGTCGTGCCGCTCGTCGACAAGTACCAGGGCAAGCCATTCAACTCACCGAACGATCTAGTGTTCAGGTCTGATGGCAATCTCTACTTTACCGACCCCGATTTTCAGGCAGGACCAGAGAAGGATCAGGCCAGCACCAACGTCTACCGCGTCGCCCCCACCGGGGAGGTGAGCATTGTCGACGACAGCATCAAGAACCCCAATGGCATCTCAATCTCGCCTGACGAGAGCGCGCTGTTCGTTGCAGGCAACCTCGAGCAGGGGTACCTCAAGCGCTACCCCATCGCCCAAGACGGTTCGGTCGGTGCTGGCGAAGTCGTCCTGCAACCCGTCACGGTTCCCGATGGGATGGTGTTCGACTGCGCGGGGAACCTATACGTCACCGAACACACCAGCCAGCGCATCCGGGTCGTTTCCATGGCCGGTAACGAAGTCGGCAGCATCACCGGTTTGGGCAAGAACGTGACCAACGTCGCGTTCGGCGGTCCAGAGCGCAAGACGCTGTACATCACGTTGACCGGCGGTTTGGCAAAGCTGGACCTGCCCGTGCCTGGCCTACCCTACTGACGCTTCGTCGAAGACTCGTCGATCACCAGAGCGGTGGGCGCAGATCGCGGTGGGGCCTGCCAAGTAGATACCCTTGCAGTAGGTCACAACGCAGGTCGACCAGCGTGTCGCGTTCGGCACGCGACTCGATCCCTTCTGCGACCACCAACAGTCCCATGTCTCGACAAACGTCCGTGATCGAGCGGATCAGTCGTTGTTTGACCCGATTGCTGTCGACACCTCGTACGAGCGACATGTCGAGCTTGACGAACTCAGGTTCCAACTGAACGAAGCTCGTGAGGCCCGAGTAGCCTGCGCCCAGGTCGTCAATGGCGATGCGAAACCCCGCCTCGCGCAGACGCGAAATCAGGCCGCGGGTGTCGCCCATGTTGTCCAGCGGTGCGCGCTCGGTCACCTCGAGTACGACGCGCGGCGCCAGGCCCGTGTGAGGAGCCGCCCGGTCGAGCAGATCCGGGTCGTTCAAGTCCCGCGGATGAAGATTGAGGAAGAGTTGTAGGCTCGGGTCTGACCCTTCCATGGCCAGAGCCGTCCGCCGACGCATGATACGCCCCAACTGCCACAGAGCGTTCAGGCGCTCGGCTGCGTCCAGCACGGCAGGGGCCGAGGGCAGGGCGGGCTCGTCGGTGCGAAGCAGTGCCTCGTAGCCGAAGAGTTCTCCGTTTTCAGCGCGCACGATGGGTTGGAACGTCGGCCATAGGGACTCCATCGCGTTGTTGAAGTTTTCTTCGAGTCCGTAGGCCCCACCGCCCTCCCCGCTGGCGTTCAAGGTCGCCAGCGTTTCTCGGCGCAGTCGCGCCAGGCGGTTCATCTGCACCGCCTTCTGAACGATGCTCCTCAGTTCATCGGCACTGATGGGTTTCATCAAGTACTTGAGCGCGCCGTGTTCGACCGCCGCTGCCGCACTGTCGATGCTGGGCTCGCCCGTTGCCATCACCACAGGCAAATCGTGGTCCTGCGCGCGGATCGCCCGCAGCAGTTCGACCCCACCCAAGCGTGGCATGGCAACGTCCGTTACAATGGCGTCGATGTCGCCCATAGCCAACTGCAGCAGAGCGGCCTCGCCATTTTCGCTGGTGACGACTTCGTAGCCTTCGGCGCTGAGGATGCGCTGCATGCCGCGTGCGAGCATCAAATCGTCATCCACCAAAAGAACTCGTCCTTTGTGGGTCATCGGCATGGGGGTCGATGATGGGCAGGGGTGCTTCGCCAATGTGCTCTCCGTGCTCATATCTACGTCAGGGTAGACGGGACCTTAAGCAGCGTTACGCATCTGCTGCTGTTCGCATTCGCTATTTGCGTTCACCTGTTCAGGTATCGCGGCCCCGCGCCAACTCGCCGAGCAAGTCGGCCAACGCTACCGCGTTGGCCAACCGCTGGGCTGCCCGGCCTCGACAACCAACGGAGGGCAGCCGCAGCCCTTCGGCCTGGACGACGTCTTCTAGCGGTCCTCCGTGTCGCCCTTGGTTGCGGTAGGCGGCCTTCAAGTAGGCAGCGCTCGGCTCGCGCGACATCAAGCGACTGACCGGCAGCAAGGTCGCTTGGTTCCAGGCTGTCAGAACATCGTCCGAGCGAACGAAATTCTTCCAACGTCGGATGAACGTGCTCATGTCGACGCCAGACGCCAGGTCGCCGTCGGACAAGCCCATGTGCTCGAGGTGGTACGAGTCAAGGGGCCGACTTGGTCGAAGGAGTTGCTCGAAGGTTGCGCCATCGCTCAGCCGATGTGCGGTCCAATGCACGAGTTGCCCGCCCGGGGTCTCGCCGTAGCAGACGACCAAGTTGCGAAAGTTCTCCGCGAAAGCCGTAGGGAATGAACGAAGCGACTTTGGCCGTCGCCGCGTCAGCTGTCGCCCGAGCCGACTGCCATCTCGTGCGGCAATCTGTCGATCTATCATGGTCTCAAAGGCTCGAAGGAGCGCGTCAAGTCCCGAGGTTTCAGGTTCCAGGAGGCGCAGACAGTGAACGATTGCCTCGATAGTTGAAACGAAGTCGCGCTGGGGTTCCTTGCGCAGCCGATAGCGACTTGCCTGGGGCGAGCCCAAATGGAAGCGCGGCAGAGCGTCGAGCCCTGGGACGTCTCGAAACATGTAGCGCGCGTGGTGCCAGGTTCCGTCCAGCACGACGAGGTGTTTGGGGCGCTCCGCGCTTGGCACGTCTTCCAAAGCACGGGACGGAGAGGCAGGGTAGAGGAGGCCCGCACCCGCAGGCAAGCTCAGCACTTCTTTGCCGTCGCTGAACCGTCGTGCGTGGTCAACGAGGAGCTCCGAATTTGCCAAGGCCAACCGCGCGATTCGGGCTGTGCCGATGGGATGAAAACGTTCACGAGGGTGCTGCAGGATGGTGATGCCCGTGTGGTTCTGAACCCGCGGGATGAGCGCGCAATAGCAGTGGTTCAGCGGCCGATAGCAGTCATAGCAAGTGCGGCGACCCTCGCCGACGCTGCAGTCGTCGGGAGTCGTGCTGCCTCGGTCGAAGCCAGTAGCGTGCTCCGGTCCGACGCCGGCCGCATTGCTGACTGGGGGGGCTGTGCTGGAGGGGTTCATTGCCAGAGGTTCGGCGGGGGGCGCCATCGGACTGTCCTACCACCGTCGGCCTCGAGAAGGGCAGCCTGCGGCTTGTGGTGTCGCCGTGGACGTTGCCGGGGGAGTCTTTGATTCGCGGTGGAGTGCAGACGCGCTAGGGTGCGACACGATGGATGAAGAGCGTTTGATGCAGAAGCTTCGGGCGATCGAAGCCCTGTTTGCCGAAGCCACGACGGACGGCGAGCGGCTGGCGGCCCAAGAAGCGAAAGAGCGGATAGCCAGACGGCTGAAGGAGGTCGCTCGGGAAGATCCCCCGATCGAGTACCGGTTCAAGTTGGTGGATGACTGGTCGCGTCGCGTCTTCATTGCGCTTCTGCGACGGTACGACATCGAGCCGTATCGCTACCCCCGGCAGCGACGCACTACGGTGATGGCTCGGGTCCCACGGCGTTTCGCTGAGGAAACCCTGTGGCCCGAGTTTGAGCAGCTATCGGCGACGCTGCGGGCCCACCTTCAGGAGATCACGGAGCGCGTCGTGGCGGAGGTCATCCATGGTGACGCCTCAGAGCCGACGGAGGTGGTCGAGGCGCTCCCGCCGAAGGCGTAGATGGCGGATTCAACCTTCGCCGTTGTCGTTGTCTTCGACGGTCTGTGCAGCGCCGGCTTCCTTCAATGACAACATGCGCAGCCGATAGTGCAGGTCCAATAGGTCGCTGAGCGTCAAGGAATTGACGGTGTTGTGCTCAGTGATTGACGTTTGTTTGTCGTTGTCTCGCATGGTTTCCTTTGATTCCAGGCCCAATTGGTGCCGTTCGCGGACAGCGGTGCAATCGACGCGCCACCCTCAGGTGTCGGAATCGCTGCTACTTGTATACACGACGGGACGATGTGCCATTGTGAACGAAAGGACCAACCGGCGCCGGGCCCTGGGCTCACTCTGCTGCTTGTGCGGCCGCGTTGTCGCGGGGGGCACCGAGCAGCACCGGGCCTTGGGCTCACTCTGCCGCTTGTGCGGCCGCGTTGTCGCGGAGGGCACTGAGCAGCGCGTCGCAGTTCTTTTTGGCGTCTCCAAAAAGCATCGAGGTGTTGTCCTTGTAGAACAATGGATTGTCCACGCCCGCATACCCGGTGGCCATGCCCCGCTTCATCACGATCGCAGTCTTCGCCTTCCACACCTCGAGTACCGGCATGCCGTAAATCGGGCTCGACTCGTCTTCTAGCGCGCCAGGGTTTACGATGTCGTTGGCGCCAATGACGAGGACCAGGTCGGTGTCGGGGAAGTCGTCGTTCAGCTCTTCCATCTCCAGTACGATGTCGTAGGGCACTTTCGCTTCGGCGAGTAGGACGTTCATGTGGCCCGGAAGGCGTCCGGCAACTGGGTGGATGCCAAACCGCACCCGCGTTCCACGCGCTCTGAGCAGAGTCGTGATCTCGTAGATTGGGTGCTGCGCCTGGGCCACGGCCATACCGTAGCCCGGTACGATGATGACGCTTTGAGCGTCGAGCAGCAGCTCGACGGCCTCTTCGGGATCAACAGACGTCACTTCGCCTTCCACCTTGGCGCCGCTGCCGCCGCCTCCCGCACTACCAAAACCGCCCAAAATGACACTGAAAAACGAACGATTCATCGCAGCGCACATGATGTAGCTCAGGATCGCGCCGCTACTGCCGACCAATGCACCCGTTATGATGAGCAAGTCGTTGCTCAGCATGAACCCTGCGGCCGCTGCCGCCCACCCGGAGTAGCTGTTGAGCATCGACACGACGACTGGCATGTCGGCGCCGCCGATGGCCATTACCATATGGACGCCGATCACACCCGAGATGACGGTCATGATGATCAGGGGAATCATACCATCGTCATGAGAAGCACCCACGAACTGGGCCCCATAGTATACGGACGCAGCCACCAGCGCCAGGTTGAGCATGTGCCTACCGGGCAGTGTCAGCGGCTTACCCCCGATAACGCCCTGGAGCTTGCCGAACGCGATGACCGACCCCGTGAAGGTGAGAGAGCCGACGAACACACCGACGTAGATTTCAATCTCGTGGATAGCAGCCTCGGCGCCGGTGTAGACCGCGTTGGTGTCCAAGTAGGTGGCGAAGCCTACGAGGACAGCGGCCAAACCGACGAAGCTGTGCAAGATCGCGACGAGCTGCGGCATGCTCGTCATCTCCACCCGTGCCGCCAGAATGGCGCCAATTACAGCGCCGACCGCTAGCGCGCCAGCCAGCATTTCGTAGGACGTCACGGCGCCGCCGAGTGCGGTGGCTACGACGGCGATCAACATGCCGATGATGCCGAATTGATTGCCCCGGCGAGCACTTTCCTGCGTGCTCAAGCCACCAAGGCTCAAGATGAACAGTACGCCAGCGGCGAGGTATGCGACAGTAACTAGGCCGTTTGACATGGTTGTTACCTCACTTCTGGAACATGCGTAGCATGCGTTGGGTTACTAGAAATCCGCCGCTGATGTTGATGGTTGCAACGAGGACAGCGACCGCGGCGAGAATTGTGACTGGGGCATCTGGAGCACCGGAGATTTGCACCATGCCGCCGACGAGGATGATACCGCTGATCGCGTTGGTCACGCTCATCAGTGGGGTATGCAGGGCCGGGGCGACGTTCCACACCACCTGCCAACCGACGAAGCAGGCCAAGATGAAGACGGTGAAGTGGTTCAAGAAGTCACCCGGTGCGTACAACCCCACGAGCGCAAACGCCAGCCCGAGTCCGGTCAAGACCCACCAGGTCAGATCGCGTTTGGGTGCTTCGGCCTTCTTGATTGGCGCACCCGCCGGTGTTGGGGCCGCCTTGGCGACGGGACTGGGTTCCACCTTGGGTGGCGGCCACATCAGCTTGCCCTTGTCGAGCACCAAAGCGCCGCGCACAACCTCGTCCTCTAGATCGACCTTCCAGTTTGCGGCGCCGCCCATATCGCAGAGCAGATGCGCGAGATTGGTGCCGTAGAGCTGGCTCGCAGTCGGCGCTAGTCGGCTCGGTAGATCCACGTATCCAACGACCGTGATACCGTTCTCGACGACGACTTCCTGAGGTCGCGTCAACACGCAGTTGCCGCCCGCCTCCGCCGCAAGGTCGACGATCACCGATCCAGGCTTCAGGTTATCGAGGACATCTTGCGTCAAGAGCTTTGGTGCCGGCTTGCCCGGAATCATCGCGGTCGTGATGATGATGTCGACCTCCTTCGCCTGTTGACGGAAGAGGGTCATCTCGGCTTCGATGAACTCCTTGCTCATCACCTTGGCGTACCCACCTTCCCCCGTGCCATCCTCTTCGAAGTGCAACTCGAGGAACTCGGCGCCCATGCTGGCGACTTGCTCCTTGACGGCGGGTCGTGTGTCGAACGCGCGGACGATGGCTCCGAGACCACGAGCCGCGCCAATCGCGGCGAGTCCGGCAACACCTGCGCCAATCACGAGTACCTTCGCCGGAGGGACTTTGCCCGCTGCCGTGATTTGCCCCGTGAAGAAGCGGCCGAAGAAGCTCGCTGCCTCGATGACTGCGCGGTAGCCAGCGATGTTCGCCATCGACGACAGCGCATCCATCTTCTGGGCCCGAGTAATTCTCGGGATTTGGTCCATCGCCAACGCCGTCACCTTGCGGGCCGCCAGGCGGTCAATCGTCTCCGTTTGGGTGGCGGGCCACAAGAAGCTCACCAGCGTCTGACCTTCCCTGAGCAGCTCGCACTCGTGGCGCCCGGTCGTCGCGTCGAGCTCTGGCGGGCGTACCTTCAGCACGACATCGCCCTGGCTCCACAGTGCCGCGCAGTCGGCAACAATCTCCGCCCCTGCGGCTTCGTAGGAGCTGTCCGTCAGCGATGCGGCGGCCCCGGCGCCGCTCTCGACTAGCACCTCAAAGCCTAGCTTTTTCAGCCGCTTGACGGTTTCTGGGGTGGCGGCGACTCGACGCTCCCCGGGGTGTATCTCTTTGGGTACCGCGACTTTCATGGCAGGTCCGTCCATACCTCAAAAAGTCCCCGGGCAGGTTGTCCTTTCCCGCCGGCGCAAATTTCTGCACGCAGGTGCACGGTCCGGTGTGCAAGCCCGTGCGCACCGGGGTCGGACCGTTGTCGCAGACTCCTGGGCTTTCGCGGGTTCGTCGGGCTAGCGTGCTGTGGGACGGCGGCTGCTTTGGCGTGGCCCCGTGGCAGACAGGTGAACGGTCGGCGGTTTGTGCCGTACTGAAGCGCTGGTGGGACCTGCTTGCGTATTCACCGATACGGGCGCAGCGGACTCGGTCCTATTCGATCAGGGTCATTTCGGGCAGCGCGCGCCCGCCGTCCTCTGCCCCGTTGTTATACACGTAAGCCGGTCCTGGGTTCTTGTAGAAGAGGCGGTGCTGCCGCTGCACGTAGCCCTCATCCCCCTCGACGTGGTCGAAGTCGTTCACTGCAATCGAAAAGCCGAGGATATTGTCGACCGAGAGTAACGATGTCGGTGAGGTGCTGCTGATGTAGCCCTCGCTCAGCTTGCTCTCCATGATGCGGCATAGACCGCGCGTCTCTACATCGACGCTGACGCGGTCGTTGATGTTGTTTTCGCGTTGGTCGAAGGCTCCGCCGTCGAAACCCATGAAGAGGTGGTGGTCCTCGGCGTCACCGTAGCGGTCCAAGTTGGCGCCATCGAGCACGAACTCGACGTGGTCGTAGAAGCGTGGATCTGCGACCCGATCCCCACCTAGGCCGTCGACGTCTTCGCTGTCTACCCAGTCTTCATCCAGCATCACGACGCGCACCCACAGAGCGGACATGTCCCAGCCCATGCTGAACCCGGCACGAAGATCGCTATCTGCTTCGGGGAGCGCATTGACATACAGGTCCACTTGCGCCGGGACCTCCGGGTAGTCTGGGCCGCAGTCATCTGTCGAGCAGGTCACCAACAATCGGAACACGTCGACGGTGTCCCAGTCGGCTTCTGTGGGATTCGTCAAGGGAGAGACCTGCAGCGGTTCGTCTTCGGACACACCGGTGCCGAACTCGACTTCACAACCGTCGTCGCTCGCCGGATCCTCGACGATGCCGTCCATCAGCGAACCGTCGCAGTCCACCCACGCATCGTCGCATGCCACGAATGTACACACCCCGTCGACGCACGCCGTCGTGGCGTGGGGGATCGAGCAAATCTCCTCACAGCTTGGCGGTGTCGGCTCACAGTTTCCGAGCGGCACACACGCGCCGTCACAACTCTCCTCGTCGAGCGGGCAGCCTTCAGGCCCGACATCGGTCATCGCGGGGATGTCCGTCGAAGCGTCCGTCGTATCCGTCGTCTCGACGTCGGTGGTGACTGGAGCATCGGTCTGCGTGGGCACGTCCGCGGAACCGGTGCCGTCGACATCGGTCCCCACGTTGGTTTCTCCGGTGTCTGTGTCGGTGGAAGGCTCAGCTGTCAGTGTTGGTGAGACGCCCCCCTCCGTTTCCGCGAGGGGCGGCGCCAGATCGAGAACGCAGCCGGCGCAAAATAGCCCAGACGCGACGAGGCAGAGAACTCCGAGATCACGCGTGCATTTCGGCGCAAATCTGGGCGACTCGGGTTTTCGGCCTGAGGACGTCATTCGGATCGGGGGGACCTAGATATATCGATGTTTAGACGGACAGTTTGGGAGCAACGCAAGCGTGAGTTCCAGGAGCTCCTCTTCAAGGTAGCTGACTTTTTGTAGAGTGGAGGCGGAACTTCCTGTTGGTCAGCTGGTCGGCGCTCCACCAGCGATGACTCACTGCAGTATCGGGCTGCCACGCAATGCGCTATCGGCGCTCCGCAGTGTCCACCCCTACACCGACCCAGATCCGAAATATCGCCATCATCGCCCACGTCGACCACGGCAAGACGACCCTCGTGGACGCCATGTTGCGGCAAACAGGCGTATTCCGAGCCAACGAGGCGGTCGACGACCGAGTGATGGACTCCAACGACCTCGAGCGTGAGCGCGGCATCACGATTTTGGCTAAGAACGCCAGCGTTCACTTCGACGGGACCAAGATCAACATCATCGACACCCCGGGCCACGCCGACTTCGGCGGCGAGGTGGAGCGTACCCTGATGATGGCTGACGGAGCGCTGCTGCTCGTGGATGCCGCGGAGGGCCCCTTACCGCAAACGCGCTTCGTGCTGGGGAAGGCGCTTGGGTTGGGTATGCCCGTCATCGTTTGCATCAACAAAATCGACCGCCAGGATGCTCGCGCGGACGATGTGCTGAACGAGACGTTCGACCTGTTCTGCGATCTGGATGCCAGCGACGAACAGAGCAGCTTCCAAACTCTGTACGCGATCGGCAAGAACGGCGTGGCTTCCAAGGAACTCGAGGTGCCCGGTGTCGACCTCAAACCCTTGTTCGAGACCATCATCGAGACGGTACCGCCGCCTGGTGGTGATCCGGAGGCACCCCTGCAAGTGCTCGTTCACAACACCGAGCATGACGAGTACCTTGGCAGGCTCGGCATCGGCCGCATTCGCCACGGTGTGATCAGAGCGGGGCAGCAGGTGATGCTCCTCAAGGAGGGGAAGCAGGTGCAAGCCAAGGTCGGGACCATCCTCTCGTTCGAAGGCATGGCACGCCGCAAGGTCGAAAGCGCTCGCGCCGGGGACATCGTGGCGATCTCCGGAGTCGCCGATGTGGCTATTGGAGACACCCTCGCCGATCTCCAAGAGCCCAAGGCACTTCCTCGAATCCAGATCGAAGAACCCACTATCAAGGTGCGGTTCATGGTCAGCACGTCACCCTTCGCTGGCAAGGTCGGCAAGTATGTCACTTCCCGTCATTTGCGCGATCGCCTGCTCAAGGAGTCGGAGCGTAACATCGCAATGCGCGTCGAGGAGACTGCGGAGCCCGACGTTTTCATCGTGTTCGGACGCGGCGAATTGATGATCGCGATTCTGGCGGAAACCATGCGCCGTGAGGGGTTCGAGTTCTGCCTGGGCATGCCCGAAGTCGTGATCCGCGAGATCGACGGCGTCCCTCACGAACCGGTAGAGCTCGTTGTCACGGACGTCCCGGAGGATTGCGTGGGCGCCGTTACCACCCACCTTGGCGAACGTGGCGGTCAGATGACGAAGATGAATGCCCTGGGCTCAGGGCGAACCCGAATCGAGTTTCGCATCGCATCGCGGGGGTTGATTGGCTTCAGGTCCTTGTTCCTGACCGAGACACGAGGCGAGGGCTTGCTCAACACGCTGTTCGACTCTTGGCAGCCGGCTAAACCCCAAACATTGCGCCGGCGGAACGGCTCCATGGTTGCAGACCGCGCGGGCAAGACAACGCCCTATGCGCTCTTCCACTTGCAGCCGCGCGGCGCGCTGTTCATCGGTAGCGGTGTGGAAGTCTACGAAGGCATGGTCGTTGGCGAGCATTCTCGGGAAAACGATCTCGACGTCAATGTGGTCAGGGAAAAGAAGCTGACCAACATTCGTGCTGCCGGAAAAGACGAAAACACGGTGTTGAGTACGCCGCGCAAGCTGACCATCGAGGGCGCGATGGAGTACATCGATGCGGACGAATTGGTCGAAATCACCCCGGACGCGATTCGCGTTCGCAAGGCGATCCTGCAGTGCAATCGGCGCCCTAAGCGCAGCCTAGCGACTGCGTAAGGCCGGAGCGCCTCGGGACCAAGCGTTCCTACCGGCTCAGATCGACGAAACGTGCCCGGGTGGCTCGGGCATATTCTGCTGGGTTCAGCCAGACCTGTAGTCCCCGCTGACCCGCTGAAACGGAGATGATCTCGTAGAGCTGCGCCAGCTCATCGATGAAGACCGGGTACGGTTTGCGACACCCGAGCGCCGTCACACCGCCACGGATGTATCCCGTCAAGCCGGGGAGTTCCTTGACGGCAACGGGCGCCGTCGACTTCTTGTTCGCGAAGCGTGCCAGCGCCTTCTGGTCGAGTTCGCGATCGCCCGGGACGACAGCGAGCAGGATGTCTCCGTCGTTGGCGCGGACGCACAGCGTCTTGAACACTTGCTCAACAGGCAGGCCAACCTTGCCGGCAACCGTGGCAGCCGACAAGTCGCTCTCGTCCACCTCGTAGCTCACGAGCTCGTACGAAATTCCCAACACATCGAGCGCTCGGCACGCGTTCGTCTTCTTCTTGTCCTGCTTGCTCACGGTTGCCTCGAGCTCAGGCGGCGTCAGCTGACCACATCCAGGTGACGTCGACTCGACTGCTTGGCGTCGGGCGCGCGCGGCAGGTCCAGCCACTGGGCGAAATCGTCAGCGAGGGGGCCGGGCAGCGTGGGCTGAACGGTGCGTTCGAACAGCTGAAACTCGTGGCGTCCTTCCAGGTTGAGAGGCAGTCCTTTGACGGGCCCGCCGTCGACGTACCAACGGCGCACGGTTTCGGCATTGCGGGCTATGACGTAGTGATAGGGATCTTCTCGGAGGGCTCGCTTCAGATGCGCTTCCAGCGACTTCAGATCGTGTTGGGCGGCTGCGATGCAGGCGCGGTAGTTGTGGATCAAGCCTGGGCAAGGGTATCCAAGGTGTTCAGCTTTTGCGAGGTGCTCTTCGGCTGACTCGTAGGACCCAGCGCGAAAGTATGCCCCCGCGAGATCCATGTGTGCCGCGTGGTGGTCACCGACCGCCGACAGGATGCGTTTGCAGTCGTCCACGCTTTCCACGTACATGCGCTGTAGGCCAGAATTGGCGTTGAACCACTCGGCCATCAGTCGAGCATCTTCCTCGGATGCATCGAACGGGACCTTGAGCTCTTGAAACTTATCCGTGAAGTACACCTCGCGATCGAGCCAACCAGCCTTCTCGGCGTCGTGGAAGTCGACGGTGCCGGGGTAAACGGATAGGCAAGAAAACAGGTACTGGTGCGGCTTGGTGTGCTCGAGAAAATCCAGAGTCTCGTAGAAGGTTTCGCGCGTCTCTCCGCGGTTGCCGAGCATCATGTAGAACCGCACTTGGATCCCGTAGCGCTTTGCCATCTGTGCGGCATTGCTGATCTTTTCCGCAGTGATCTTCTTGTTGATGGCCTTGAGGATCTTCGGGGAACCCGACTCCACCCCCAAGCTCAACCGCTGGCATCCGGCCAAGCGCATCTCGTGAAGTAGCTCCTCCGTCAGGACATCGACGCGGGTATCGCAACTCCACAAAAAACTGAGGCCGCGCGCACGGATGCCCTTGCAGATGTCCATGGCGCGTCGCTTGTTCGCGGTGAATGTATCGTCTTTGATCTGGAGCATCTTCACCGGCAAGCGCTCCAACGCGTGCTCTAGTGCATCAATCACATACGGGATGGACTGCCCGCGGAAGCCGCGGCCCCAAGTCGTCTCGGCACCACAGAACGTACACTGCCAGGGGCAGCCCCGGGAGGTCATCACGATGTGCGTGTCGTAGAATTCGTGGGGGCTCGCCAGGGTGTCGAGGTCGGCAATCGCGGCGCGGGGTGGACCTTTTTGGATTGTTCCCCCCTCACGATACATCGTACCAGCGATCCCCGTCGTTGGCTTGTCACTCTCGAGACGCTCGAGCAGTTCGAGGAACTGCTCTTCACTCTCCCCCAAACACACGGTGTCGACGGCCTCATAGTGTTCGAGGACCTCCTTCGCCAAAGGGGTTGCGTGGGGGCCGCCGACAACTATGTGGGCTGTCGGGTGATACTGACGAATCAAGCGCGTCACCAGGTCGACACCGCGGCGGTTTGCCGTCCAGCAAGAGAGGCCGAAGAGGTCGGCTTGCAGGCTACGGATCACCTCGTTGGTTAGTTGCCAGGTGAACGCAGACAGGTTGAGTACTTTGGTCTCGTGCCCCGCGCGGGTTGCCTGAGCGCCCAGGGAGAACAGCCCGTATGGCGTTTGGTGAAAGTCGGGGTCCAAGTCCTCCGGGCGGAAGTTCTCCGGCGGGCCATCCACGGGGTCCGGCTCTTCCGCCGCATCTGGGATCTTCCAGGGGGGTGGATAGAGGAGCACGACGCGCATGTCGGGAGTCTAGGGTGTGGCGTGGCGCAATGCTACTTTGGCTCGCTGCGAGCGCCGGCTCTCCCCCGGCTCCCCAGCGTTGATCGGAGGTGTCTCGGTCGAGCAAGCTCGACCGGGACGGGATCGGGCTCGGCTGGCGGGCAGGGTTTCGGGAGCGGCCTCGGTGCAGCACTCCAGCACACTGAAACGCTGGCGCGCAGTCCCAACGCGCTCAAGACGGACGACGTGATTTGGTTCCCCGACGACGCGCCGCCACGCAGATGGTTTGCGGTCAAAGCGGGGACTGCGGCGAAGTTCGTCGTTGCTGGCCAGCGGCGACCGTTCAGCCTGCTGTTGCGCTCGCCGACGCACGAACCGATCAAGAGCTCTCCGTATCGCCTGAAGATTGGCAAACTGGTCATCGAAGGCTCTACCGACGCAGAACATCACCAGCACAACCCAGGCAAAACGGCCCAACGCGTGCTCTTCGCCGAGCCTGCCTGAGCCGGAGCTGCCTCGACACCGCGCCCACGGCGCGAGCGACGCCAACAGGGCGATGCACAGGTGCGCCGATTCTTACTCCGCCACACGACACAATCTGCCGAGTGGCTTCTACTGTGCGCTACGGAAGTGTGCGGGAGCTTGACCCACCACCCGTCGGAAGGCGCGACTGAACGCTTCGACGGACTGGTACCCCACTCTCGAGCCGACCTCAGCGAGGGTGAGGTGCTTGTCCTGCAGCAGCACCGTGGCCAGGTGCATCCTCGAGCCGACACGAGGAACCTCTTGGTGGAGGTCGAGGGCGAGCTCGCGTCCCTAGAGAGACCTTCGGCCAGGCGCGCTACACCGATCAGCGTCTGGACGACCTGATGACGAATCTGGTCATGGGTCTGGCGCTGGTTCTGGTGGTACTGTTGGTCTTCTTGGGGTGGCGGTCGGCGCTCATCGTCTCGCGACCACCCTGCCGTTAGTGGCGCTGGCGAGCGTGGCTACCCTGCATGTGCTCGACGTGCCGATTCATCAGATGTCTGTGACTGGGCTGATCGTCGCTCTGGGCCTGCTCGTGGACAGCGCCATCGTCGTGACCGCCGTGCTCACCTCGAAGACGGAACGGGCACCCGCCGACCAGTAACTCTGCGCTCAACAAGACGGCGGCTCCAATCTGGATGGTGCTCGCGACCCGGTGACAATCCGCTACCTCGCCTGGGCGCCCTACACCCAGTAGGGTAACACCCTGACGGCGCAACCTCCCTTGCTGCTGGCACAAGTGACCGCAGCCGCCGCCACCGGCTGGCCCTGAGCGCCGGCAGCGAGAGCCGCTGCGCCTCGCTCGCACGCCAGGGGCAACTATCTCAGGACCGCCTCAGCCCGAAAAGCCTACCCAAGTTGCTGCGCACACTCGATGGGCCAAGCACGGCTCCCAAAGAGCTCCGCCTCGGCCACCACCTTACTTCACCAGCCAGCCACGCAGCCATCAGCAGCACGACGAGGCCTCCGCACGCATGCAAGGGGAGGCTTCGCAGGCTCCCGCTCCGCCTCGCCGACGCATTGGGGGCGCTTAGAATCCCTACGCGTCTGCCGACTGCGTCGCCTGGACCCTGAGCAATACCTCGACGAGGTCATGCGACTGCTGCCCTACTGGCCTCGTGAACGATTCCTCGAGCTTGCCCCCATGCACTGGTTGACCACTCGCGCCAAGCTCGACCCGGACGAACTCGCTGGGCCTCTCGGCACCTTTACCATCCCCGCGTAACTCCACCGATCGAATCGCCCTCAAGCCGCATAGGTGGGGTCCGTGCAGCGGTAGATCTATGCACCACCCGCTATGCGCGCTGACTCTCGCGGGGCCCCGGTGGACCCTCTAGGCTCAGAGCCTGGCTCACGTACTCAAGCAGCGAGGCTTGATTGAAGGGCTTGGGCAGGAACGCGACCCCCGTCAGAGCGCGGCTGTCATCGGCCGGATACCCTGACGTGAAGATGACCCTGACGGTGGGATAGTCAGCCTTAAGCGCCGCAGCCAAGGCGACGCCGCCCATATGTGGCATCACGACATCGGTCAGAACCACATCAAACGACTGCTCGCGACACAAGGCCAGCGCCGCAACGCCATCGGCAGCACACGCCACCGTGTGTCCGTGTCGAACCAAGATACGTTCGGCAACATCACGCACTCGTGCGTCATCATCGACCACCAAAACGCGACCGCATCGACGGGCTGATTGCCGACTCTCGGACTTGCGCGGCATGCGCGTAGCCAGCTGCGGCAGGAAGATCTCAAAGGTGGTGCCCTCACCCAACTTGGAGTGGACCCGAATCGTACCGCCCAGCTGCGCGACCGCCCCCTCCACCGACGCAAGGCCCAGACCAGTGCCATGGCCGACGGCTTTTGTTGTGAAGAACGGCTCGAAAAGATGCTCGAGCACAGCCTCGCTGATACCCGGCCCATCATCGACAACGCGCAGCTGGACCCCCACTCTGGGCACCTCAACCTGCCGGAGCTCAACGTCGATGCGGCCGCCATCAGCCGCCAGCGCGTCGCGGGCATTGCTCACCAGGTTGAGCACAATCTGCTCGAGTAGGGAGCGGTCGGCGGAGGCAGGGTACTCATCTCGATCTGAAGAGAAACACAGCGTGATATGCTCAGGCACCAGCCGACCGAGCAGATCGATAGTGGTGCGCACCACCTCGCGGATGTCGACGGCTTGAGGTTGCAACACCGTACGTCGTCCAAAGGCGAGCAGCTGAGCGGTCAATCGGGTAGCCTGTCCGACAGCCGCACCGATGTCCTCGCTCGACGTCCTCACGCTCTCAGGGTCGTCTATATCGAGCAGGTCCAGATGACCCTGAATCACCGTCAGCACGTTGTTAAAATCGTGGGCAACACCGCCGGCGACCCGCCCCAACGCCTCTGTGCGGCGCACCGCATTGAGGGTGCGCTCGCTGGCGCGCCACTGGTCCCGTGCCAACTCGTAATGCAGCATCAGCATGCCCAACGCTGCGATCGTCTCCAACAAGACCATGAGCAAGTAGCCCCATGGAGCGAGGAGCGGGAAGTCGACTACCAGCGGGTAGTCGAGCACGTGAATCGCGATGAGGATCAGCGCCACGCACACGATGCGGGCGCCGTAGCTGTTGGGTGTAGCACGCCACACCAAGACCCCAGTGACCGAGATACCCACACAGTAGAGCAGCACCAGGGGCGCCACCGCAGCCGAGAGCCCCACAAAATGGCCAAGCAAAACGCTGCTTGTCGCGACGAGCGCGATGATTGGGCCCCACCGTCGCGTCATCGGACGACCCGCGACCTCGTAGGCCCCCTTTAGGAATGCAGAGACTGCGGTGATGTTGACTGTCGCCACCAACAACACCTGCCACACGTTGGGCGCCACTGGCTCCACCAGGCTCGAGATGGCCACAGTCACCGACGCACAAAACCACGCAAGCGACCACCAGCCCAACGCATGATTGTGCTCACGCCGGGCCAGAAAGCCCAAGACAGCGGCGTTGATCAGGGCGGCGGCAGCGTTGGCCACCATCCATGGCAGGAGTGAGGCGCCCATCTGGACATCATGCCCCGTTGTTGCAAGCTTGTCATACCCATTCCCGTCTGCCCAGCGAGCGGCCCAGTTGGCCGCATTCCTATGGGGTACAGGACCGCAGCGTATGAGCAATACGGCCGACACCGTCGACGATGGTGTCGGGCCGCAGGTACCCAAAGTACTGGCTGCCCTGGCGCACAAACGCCTCTGATGCGCGGCCAAACTGCCGCCGATGCGTTGCTCCGAGCCCGAGACATGTGGGGGTGGAGATTACCACTACCTGATCCCGGAGCCCGGCAGCGTGCCAGCCGTGTGGGCCGTCCACTCCGATAGCGGCACGCTGTACGGCGTTTGCCGGAGGCAGTGGAGGTGGCTCCGGTGGATGCTCCACCGCTGATCGGCTAGCGACCTTCAATCACCGGCTGGATCTCATCTCCGGCATCCAAGGGCTATTGACCAAGCTGAGCTTCGGCCCCGGTGCGCTCCTGAGCCTATCGTTCTCCATGCAGAAGGCAATCATCGCGGAGGCCGCATACGTATCAACCCTCCCGCCCACGGCGACGACGCCCGAAGAGCGGGAGATACTCGACCAAGCATGTTCGTCATTTACGGTCCGGCGCAAGAAGTCGAGGGCAAGCCTGGCGCCGTGGCGAATCCAAGCATCGTATTCGAAGTAAGGAGCCCCCATCCGGGCCGTCACTGGGTGCGGAAAGGTTGGAGCGGACCTGATGTTCACTGGCGGCCCGCTTGGCCCCTGGTCGTCCTCGCCTTCGGCTGCGGGCGCTGGGGGAAGAGCGCGGGGGGCGTCGGGCTGCGTCGCGGAATCGTGGGGGGGCCTCTCCGCAGTGAGCTGAGCTGGCCCTCGAGGTGTCGAGCGCAAGGATAGCCAGGGAAGTGGAGTGGCCATGAGTCGCGACGTCGCTCCTGCGCCGTCAGAACGTGAGCTGCTTGCCCTTGCGCCCGCCGTCGGCGACGACGACCAGGTTCGTCGTGATGCTCTCTTTGGTGCTGGTCACGTTGTTGTATTTGCCCGAAAAGATCACCTTGGGCGCGGTTTTGGAAAAATCGATACCCGACAGGTTCGCGCCCTTGTAGACGATGTTTCCACCACCCGTGGCGTCCGTGTAGACCACGTACAGGCGCCCCTTGCTGGGACGGATCACGGTGATCGGCCGCGTGCCGTCGCCGCGCTGGACCTCCTTGGCTTTCCACGTGCCGCTCTTGCTGCGGGAGAGCAACGCGATGGCCGGGCAGTTCTTCGAGTCGTAGGTCGTCTTGACCGCAGCGTACAGGGTGCCGTCGTCGCCCACCGCCAAGTTGATGTGGTCGTCGGCGAAATGGCCGTTGTCTTTGCAAGGCAGCACCGACTTGGTGATCGTTTCTAGGCTGCTCCACTTCGTCGGGTCGTCCCCTGGCTTGTGCAGCTTGAACTCGAAGCGCCACCTCGCTTGGTTCGACCACAACACACCCACCGAGCCGTCGGGCAGGGTGGCGATCGCGGAGATGTCGTCGTCTTTTACCGTTCCCGAAAGATAGACGGGCCCCTTGAACGTCTCATAGGGCGCGTCAGCGTACAGCACTTTGACCTTCGGCGTGCCCTGGGAAACGTTCTGCTCGGTCGCAAGCCACATCCTGCCCTTGCCGTCGAGGGCGATCGATGCCGTCTCGCTACTCGCCAGCGGGATCTTCACGCGCTCGGTGGCGCGTTTTCGCCAGAACTTGTAGTTCTTGGTGCCCGTGTCGTACTGCAAGCTGGCGAGCACGGCGTAGTCCGACTGATCGCGGGGGTTTTCGAAGTGCATCAGCACGTGCACCACGCTTCCGTCGCGCACGGCGTCGGCCTTGAACAGCTCGGCCTCCTGCCCGTAGTGGCTCTGCCCGGCGATCCGCAACACCGGCTTCCAGTTCGTGCGGTCGAGCTTCCACAACCACAGGCCATCCTCCTCCACGCCGTTCTTCTTCTTGTCGTTCTCGTCAGTCGCCAGCACCGCCCACCAGGTGCCCGCGTACTCCCACAACTTCGACTGCGGCTTTTCGCCGCTGGTCACCGATTTCACCCCACCGGTCTCGGATCCTGGGATCGACGACAGCGCCGTCTGCTTCGCGGCAGCGCTCGCGTTCGTGGAGGAGAAACAGACCGCTAGCAGCAGTCCCCAAAACAGGCCCCAACGCTTCAGATTCATGGCTCCGGGATTACTCCTATGCGAGCGCGCCGACAAGCCGATCCGACCGCGGGACCCGCAACGAGTACATCCACTGTGCCGGCGAAGCACAGGGGTTGCTCCATCGATCCTCGGGCGTTTTCCTACGAATCGCGAGCGATCGCCTTTTGCCCCGAGACTTTTCGACCCACATCGAGCTGGAGCGGGGCTGGCACATCGCTTGCTCCCTCGAGGCTCGCGTCCGACCCCTTTCCCTCCGACCGCCACCCCTTGCGCGCAGACCTGCTTGAGCAGAGTTTGTGCTCGCGCCGTGAACCGGTGCGAGGGTGGCCGAGCCATCGCACGCACAGCCGCAGGCGCGAGACGCCGATGCAGGAGCACAGGGCCCGCAGCTGGTCGGGACGCGAGGCTATCGCTATCGACGCCGCCGGCCCGAGCAAACGATCATCTACCACGTGGTGCAAGACAACCTGGAGACACTCTACGCTGCGGTCGAAGCGGGATTCGTCAGCGCGTCGCTTCCAGACTTCGTTCGCGCTGAGTTCGAGCGGTTCCTCGATTGCGGCTTGCTCTGCAAGGGCGCCGCACTTCCGCTCCGCCTCGCCGACGCATCGGGGGGCACTTAGACTCCCTACGCTTTCCAGGCCGAAGTGCGAAGCGAACCCTTGACGGCCATCATGGAAGGGTAATCGAATGAGTCGGATTCACCGGCACCAGTCTCACTCGAAGTCGCCCTCATCGAGGACTGGATACGCGGTCAGTGTCCACGAGACCATGCACCCTTGCGGTAACCTTCGGGGTTGCCAACTGATGGCGAGGCGACTGGGGTTGTCGAGCACTAGACGCCGGCGAAGTACAAAATGTGGAAGTGCACATTCAAGCGCAAGGCAGAATCCACGCGCTGTACGGCGCCAACGGCACCCGTCAGGGCTTCGCTCACACTCGCCAGACCCAGCAGGTTCTTCGCACTCGAGGTACTCTTCAAACTCGATGGAAACGTTCATTCAGCGTGAACCCGCCGAGCGAGTTTTCAAGAACTGAAAGTGAATCCCCTTCAACTGTCGCAGACCATGCAACACTCCCGACTGTCGCCCGAGGAGAACGAGAAGATGAACACGGTGAATCGAACGTTCAAATGTAGTTTCCGCGCGGGCGGAAGTGTCCTGGGTTCCGTAGTTCTTGTGGCGTGCGGGGGCGGCAACACCGACAGGAGCACGTTGCAGCCTGTGGGTGCATCGGGAACGCCCGCGGCGGTGGGCATCGGAGCGACCGGGGTTCCTGCTCCACTGCCTGTGACAGGTTCTGGTGGAGCAGGGTTTCCAGGAATGCTTGCGGGCGCAGGTACGGCTGCAGGAGGGGCCGCCGCACCCATTCCGGGCGGAGCTGGGGCCCCTGGCGCGGGGGGCATGGTCGCGGGTGCGGGTGGAGCTGGGGCCGCCGCACCCATTCCGGGCGGAGCTGGGGCCCCTGGCACGGGGGGCATGGCTGCGGGCGGAGCTGGGGCCCCTGGCACGGGGGGCATGGCTGCGGGTGAAGCTGGGGCCCCTGGAATGCCGGCTGCCCCCGCCACTTGCGAACTGGAACGCTTCGGGCAAAAGGTCTTCTACGGAACTCTTGAGCCGACGCTACTTGCGCTGGCGGAGGACAGTATCGTTGCGATCGGGCAACTGACGCTCAACGGATCCTGTTCGGGAACACTGATCAATCGCGAATGGGTGCTCACGGCTCAACACTGCACCGACGGAGTGCAAGCTTCGCAGATGAGGTTTAGGATTGGGCGTGATCCCGAAAACCCGGATATGGCGTACGACGTTGCGGAGAAGCGCGAAAACCCGGACGGTTTCGACACAACGCTCTTGCGTCTAACCAAGTCTCCTCTTGATGACGATCCGAAGATCGTGCCGATCCCCGTGGGGTTGGAGTCGCTTGATGATACCAAGGGCGACATGATGGAGGCTGCTGGCTACGGTCGAACGGAAAACGGCTCACAGGGAACTCGCTATTTCACAGCTGAGCCGGTTGTGGACCTGAGCCAGCGGTTCATCAGCGTTGATGGTGAAGGTGCTCGCGGGTTGTGCGGCGGCGACTCTGGGGGCCCGCTCATGACAACCTACGAGGATGGCACCGTTAGGGTCGTTGGCGATCTCACCCGCGGTGCTGAGTCCTGCGTCGGTGTTGATCAGTTCACACGTCTGGATAACCAGGCGGACTGGATCACCAGTGTGGTCGGTGAAGTCGATCCGTGTGCTGGGCTAACGTCTGAGGGAAGTTGTGACGGTCAAACGGCGCGCTGGTGCGAAGATGAGACGCCCAACAGCGAAGACTGCATGGCCATGGATAGGGTGTGCGGTGAAGATATGGCCGGCAACAACCGGTGCATCGAGGATACCTCCTGTGGCGAGTTGACAGCCGCCGGTGAGTGCGAGGGACAGATCGCCACGTGGTGTGAGAACGAGACTCGCCAGACCCAAGATTGCAGAGCGGTCGCGGGGCAGATTTGTGGCGTCGACGCGACCGCTATGGGCAGCCGATGCATCGCCGACCCCTGTCAGGGGGTGAGTGAGCTGGGTGATTGTCAGGGCACGACGGCACGAGCCTGTATCGACGGCGCACTCGCAACGGTCGACTGCGCCGTCTGCGGCCAACAGTGTGACGTCAACGCCGCGCTGGGCGCGGGCTGTGTCCCGCTATAGGCTGCGGGCGCGGGCTAGTTGGCCGCCAAATCCAAACCGGTGCGTTGCAGTCGACGACGCTGCTACCGATAGGTTCAACACGCACGTAGCACGCCGTCTATCGGTGCGGCGCGAGGGTGGGAGCGGGAACAACGGATGGAAGTCCTCCGGAAAGGGCTAGGTCGTCGTGAGCATTGGGGGTCGGGGTGTTGCGCGTATGCGCCGCCGGGCCGTTCCGTTTTGTATCCGCGCTGACCCCGTGCGCGACTGTCCTGGCTACGTCATTCATCCGCGGCTCATGCCTTGTTCTTGTCGCGTTTCTCAACGATCCTGCGGCGGAGGAGGCAAGTAGCCAGGACAGCTCTGTGGTCTCATCTCTCTCTCGTCGCGTTCCTGTTCGATCCCACAACGGTCGTTCAGCAACGGCTCGGGCACTTCGAGGCCAGCCCACTCGGGCTGGCGCCGGGCTGGGTGAACGGTCCAGCCGCGGCAGACGCTGGCGCACGAGCACCGGCAGCAGAGCAAGTCCCGAGCGCCGGAACGGCGACGGCGGGCGCTCAGCTCTGTAGAAACAATTCGAGTCGCTCGCGCTCGGCTGGGCTCAAGAGCTCCCCGAGCCACGCCTTCATCTCTTCTGCGTTGTGGAAGACGCGGCGGTGATCCTGATGCGCTTCCTTGATCAGTCGGAAGACTTGAAGCACCGAGGTGGGCTGGTCGATGCGGTGCAAGATGGCGCTGCGCTCGATACGGTCAGCCGTCGCGCGCAGCATCGCTGTGACGCTCACCGCGACCGCTTCATTGAACAGTGGGCAGTTTCTCCAATCTGCCGCGATGATGAGCTCGTTGTCGCCGGGTGCGTTCGCGACGACCCCGCGTATCTTGTCGATCATCAGCTGAACGTCAGCGACCGACCGGTAGCCGCTCGCGACGTCGATTTCCACCAATCGCCCGACGACGATTTGGCACGTGTTGTCGCTGGTCATGTTCACGCTGAGTTTGCCAACGACTTCCTGACTGCGCCAAGGCACGCCACGATTTGATGTGAGTCGTTACCACTTTTGAATACGTGTCGGACGTTGTAGCGTACGTCCTACCACGGCTAGATGTTGGCGCTGTCCGTACGTTCTGGCCGTGCCGGGAGGCAAGATCTCATGATGGCCGCCGTAACCTGGAGCGGTGATCCGGTAGCGCGTAGGTGATACAGGCGCCCCCCTGTTGGCCGGCGCGGAGCCAGAGGAGCGCCCGAACCCCCAGACCACGTGCAGGAAAAGCGCACAAGTGCGCTATTCTGTACGGTGGGCAGAGGGTACACGGGCACGACCGGGTACATCACGCGGCCTCCCATCGCCCAGGATCCGCGTTCCGCTCGCGAGTCGTGCCTGAGCCGCCCGAAGATACCACGGCGCACCGGTCCTCACCAGCATAGGGCGACCAACTCGAGTTGCTAGGTGAAAAAGACGACTGTGCACCCAAAGCACTTTGTCATCGTTGAGTCTGGCTGTTGGAGCACCGGAGCGGACCAGAATACCGAGCTGCAGGGGCGCATCCGAGCGACCGCCCGCAGTGGCCTGGTTTCGCAGGCGGGCTTCGACACCCGCAGTATACTCCCGCCCAGGTGCCCCCACTGACCCGCTGAAGTAGCGGTGTTCGTTGCTGTGATTGCCCGCAGCATCTACCGAGTCGCTTTCAACCCGCAACATCGTGCGACCATGTCCCCAACCTTCGGGTACTGCCGTGCAATCACACAGGGTGATCCCCAAGCGGAGCCCGAACCCAAACCAGCCTTGTGAACGCGGACATGCGTCGACTAGTCGTTTCCGTAGCCCGTGGGCGAGGCGGAGCAGCGCCCGCCAGCGTGTCCCGCCGCAGAAGATCGGCGCGATCGTGCCCGTGCCCGGCCCGAGTAACCACCACCAAGGTCCGGACAACTACCACCAAGGCCAGGACAATCTCGGCCGAGCCTCGGACAGCGCCCGTGGAGCTTGCGCAGTGAGTCCGGCAGCGTTGGACAGGCCCCCCCAAGCTCCCGCAGCGACGGTGGAGCTTGTCCAACGGGTTCTGTCCGCGAATTTGGCCTGATTGAGGCCTCTGGGGCGCCGTGCGCGCCTCCAGAGCCGCTGTCCGAAGCGTAACTACTGAAGATCGAGGGGTTTTGGCGCTGTCGCTGGCAACCAGCACCGCCGCGAGAGCTTCGACTCGGCTGTCCGAGGCAACGGGCACGCTGCGGCCGTCCCCCGAGATGGATTCCAATCGTGTCCACACCCAGCGCCGCCTCGGGACTTGTCGTGGTGCACGGCAACCTGCTCGGGTGATGGGACGGCTCACCAAGAGTCGCATTTTCTCCCATGTGTGACGACGCGCGTGGCCGCAAACACTGAACACTAACCCATGACGCACCGTGACGAGACCGAACGGTAAGCTTGTCGTGACGCGTCAGACCGACGAACAGTTGATCCTGCGCGGCTCATCCAATATACGACACTCAACGCTGGGGGGGATGTCACCCCTCAGGCACGTAAGGGGTGAACAATGTCACTAAACGGAATCATCTACCGTTGGCTGAATCGAGGCCAGCGCTTCTTCCTCACGGTCGCACGCAATCCCGTCGTGCGCAGCGGGCTCGCAGCCCGCGGCCTCACCGATGAAGAACTCGCCCGCGGGTGGAGCTTGTACTCGAGTGTCGTCGGGCTCAATACCAAGTCGGTGCCGCCATTGCCAACGCCCACTCAATCGGCCGAAGCCATGAACGAGTTGGATGCTTGGGACGCACCGAACTTCAACACCGCCGCAGCAGTTTTGCAGCACCGCACTCCCAAGGCATCCGCATTCCTACTTCGAAATCTGGCGCCAGCCGAAGGCCCGGAAGCGGTCGTAGCCGTTGGGCAATTCCTGGATCGGTGGGATTTGTTGAAGGCCAACGACGCTGCGGGCGTCAGCAAGAAGGAAGCGGCAGAAGCCGTTCAAGTGCTGGCCATTCGCCGCATCGTGGACGATTCCATCGCCAAGCACCTACGGGATCTGATTCACGCGTCCCGGCAGGGGGCCAAACTCCCCGATGGTGCCATCCCAACCCCGAACGCCACGGAGGACAAAGTGGAGCAAGAGCGCACCTTCACCGAGTACCGCGCTTGGCTCCACGAGTGGCGCGAAGTCGCGCGCACGACATTCACTCGACGGGACTACTTGATCAGCCTCGGTCTCGCGTCACGTCGCACAGCCAGTGCCGACGACAGCGATGATGACGATAGCGATGAGCCCGAGGACCCCGGCTCCGCGGCGTAGGCTCATCGCTCCCTCGCAAGCGCACGACTGAGCACACTCTTAGCGCGTCCCCCACCCGGACGCGCCGGCCCCAACGGCAGTCATGTCGCTGGGGCTGTTTTTTTTTGTTTGTTTGTTGGTCAGGATGCGCGGCGACCGAGCAGATCCCGCTTGGACCGCGGCTGGTCGCCCCGGTCGCTGCTCCACCGCTGGAAGCTCACGCGGGGCTGGCGAGCTCGTGCTATTGGCTGCGCATGAGTCACCCTTTTGCGCTCGCGGTCCATGGCGGTGCTGGCGCGATCGAGCGTCGGCACCTGAGTCCGGAACTGGAGCGCGAATACCGTGACAAGCTGGAGGAGGCACTCAGAGCTGGTCATGGCGTGTTGCAGCAGGGGGGAGCGAGCGTCGATGCTGTGGTCGAAGCGGTGGTTGTCTTGGAAGACGCACGGCTGTTCAACGCAGGAGTAGGGTCGGTGCTGACAAGCGAAGGCCGCGTGGAGATGGAAGCCGCGGTCATGAGCGGGCAGAACCTGGCGGCGGGCGCGGCATTTCTCTTGCGCACGGTGAAGAACCCAGTCCGCTTGGCGCGAGCCTTGATGGATCAGCGCAGGCACGTGATGTTGGGTGGACCGACAGCGGAGGCGTTTGCGCGCACGCAAGGCCTCGCACAAGAACCGGAATCCTACTTCATCACCGAACGGCGCCGGGCGGCGCTGTCGGCGGTACAGGCGAGTGCGAAAGAAGAGACATTGCTGTCCGAGAGTGAGGGACCGGTACAGGAGAAAACAGAGATGCCCGACGCTGGTCTGGGAACCGTCGGCGCGGTCGCGCTAGATCAAGCTGGCAACCTGGCAGCCGCGACGTCAACCGGGGGACTGACGAACAAGTGGCCTGGGCGCATCGGGGACAGTCCTGTGATTGGCGCGGGTACCTATGCGGACAATCGGGGCTGCGCGGTCTCGACTACTGGACACGGTGAAATGTTTCTGCGCATCTCAGCGGCGCAGCAAATGTGTGCCCGGATGCGGTTCGGTGGTGCCAGTCTGCAGGAAGCCGCGCACGCAGTCATCCTGGAGGAATTGAGCGCGGTGGGAGGGATGGGTGGGTTGATAGCGATCGATCGCAATGGGAAGATCGCTTGCTCACTCAATACTTCCGGTATGTACCGCGGCGCCATCGACGTCGATGGTCGGCTCACGACGGCCATTTTCGCGGAGTGACCCGCGAGGGGCTTGGGGCGCCACTAACTAATCCGAAGCCCAGAGCACCGATGACGTCTTCCCGTACGCGCCTACGCCATACCTTCAACGAGGTCGCAGAGACCTATGACTCTGCCAGATCGCCCTATCCCGAACAGCTGATCCAGGACCTTCTGTCCGACGCCAGCATTGGCCCAAACAGCAGCATCCTCGAGATCGGGTGTGGTCCTGGACTCTGCACCGCGCCACTTGCTCGGTCTGGCGCACGAATCCTCGCCCTCGAACTCGGCCCCCAGCTTGTCGCAGTCGCAACGAGCCGCCTCCAATCTTGGAGCAACGTGAAGGTCGAACTCGCGGACTTCGACCTCTGGTCCCCGCCGACCGATCACTTTGACGTCGTCTTGGTCGCCACGGCATTTCACTGGCTGGACCCGACAACGCGCGCGCAGAAATGCCACGCCGTTCTAGAACGTACCGGCGTTCTGGCTATCGTCGACACGCACTGGGGTGTCGGCCGCGACATCTCGGACTTCTCCCTCGCAATCCAAGCCTGCTACGCGAGGTGGGACCCCAATCACGAACCGGGGTTTGTTCCCCAGACGCTTCGTGACCTGCCATCCGAGCACACAGAGCTCATGGCTTCTGGGCTGTTTCCTGATGTATACCTCAAGCGATACACTGTCTCTAGGCAGTATTCCGCTGACCAGTTTTGTAGCCTTCTGAACACCTACTCCGACGTCCGCTCTTTTCAACCACAAGCACGAAACGGCTTTTTGGCCAGCGTGCGCGACCTGATCACGTCTTCCTTCGCTGGCACAGTTGACCGCTCTGATTCCTATAGCCTCTGGCTCGCCAGACCCCACGTGTGACACCTCGCCGCCGCGTTGGATAGGCCGCCCCGAGTGGGCGATGGTACGTGCGCATCCAGAACAAGGGCATGCGCCGCTTCGCTCTCCGTGGACGGTGAGTGAGGCTGACTCGTGCTGACGCCACTCGACACGTTGACACGTTCTTCTGCTGGCAGCACACTTCATCGGTGTCGCGCAGTCCTTTCGCTTTGATACACACTCGTCAGCTCGGAGTGCTCTTTGCAGCTGGGGCATGCTCAAGTTCCCCCTCACCGTCCGGCCTCGACGACACGCCGGTGCAGAGCGCCCAAGGCTCCGGAACCCCTGTGCCAGATGCAGGCACCAGTCCCATGAGCAGCGCTGACTCGCAGCTAGAACCAGAAATGCCTCCGTTTGTCCGCTTCGAAATCGCTGTCTGGAACGACGGGGCGACCTCCATGGCACTTCTCACCGATGCTACTTACTGTGACCCTTTCCAGTTGATCGTCTCGGGTGTTGGGAACATTGCACCTTCGAAGGCGAAACCGACCCCAGTTTCTGACGCGTGCTGCGCTGATCACGTTCCCGGACTCGTCTTTACCGAAGTCACCCCTCGTACGTCACACACCTTCGTCGTCGAGGTTGGTGGCGATACCTGGGTGCAGCTCCTTTCTTCCGCGGAACAACCCATCGAGTTCCGCTTCGGTGTCGAGCGCGCAGCGTGCCTAGCAGGTTCATGCGACAACGAATTCTACTCGTCCGACTCACCTGAACTCTGCCCCCAGGCCCTGCACGCTAGTCGTTGGCAGCCATTGACTCTGTCGGAGGAAGCCACGCGCGACCTGTTGGCAGCCGATCCTCTTCCTGTAGTACTCCCATTCGATGTCCACACCAGCTCCGATGACTAGTGAAGTTTAGTGGCAGTTTTGGCTGGCGATGAACAGCAGCTTCCGTTGGTTGTTCCACGAGAGGAACCGGGCATCGCCGCAGCCGCGTCCAAGTGCTACTATCCGCCGATGGTGCGTCGTGAAGCAAAGGGGGTACCTCTGCCTTTTGGTGGAAGGGCATCCGGAGCGAGCTGCGCTTTTCTAGCGGGTGGAAGTCCCGTCCCGGTAGGCGTCGGTGCGCCGGGTAGCAGGTCCCAGGTTTGGGGTGAGAGCCCCGGATCCGAGCGGGACGTCAAAAGCCTGGAGGCGACATGAAGTCGCTACAAAGGGAGCAAGTACGCGGGCCGCAACATGAAGTGAAGCCTGCAGCCTCGACAGATAAACAATCCGGAGGCCGAGCCGCTCATTTCACGGCGAAGGCAACATCTGCAGTGCTGGCGCCGAAACGCGCTGCGGACTCTGGCGGGGTAGGGGGCGCAGCACGCGTACAGAGGAAAGTGCGGAACACGAGAGGTCCGTCTGCATCGCCGTCGTCGCGGCAAGGGTGTGCGTATAAGGCAAAGCCGAAGTCGCAGCCTGTGCAGCGGAAGTCCGAGGGGATCGTAGTACCGAAGAGCGCGGAGCAATCTGCGCAAACGAACGCCGTGACGAACAACGCGGTGGGAGGGAAGGGTCCCTGCGGTGGTCATGTTGGAAGAGCAGGTAAGCGCGAGGGAATGGCCAGCAAGACTGGTCCTAACGACCCCGGCGGCCGTAGGCCGCGCGACAAAGTGCGACGACTGCAACGCCAACTCTGGACTGCAGCCAAGCGGGCACCGGGTAGGCGCTTTCACGCCCTTTACGATCACATCCACCGGAGTGACGTCCTGTGGGAGGCGTGGAAGCGAGTGAGGCGGAACCGTGGCGCCGCCGGAGTCGATCGTCAGACGCTCCACGACGTCGAAGAGTACGGAGTCGAGCGCTTCCTGGAGGAACTCGGCATCGTACTCCGCACAGGGAAGTACCGACCGCAGGTGGTCCGGCGGCAGTACATCCCGAAGGCTGATGGGAAGAAGCGACCGCTCGGCATTCCGACGGTCCGAGACCGTGTGGTGCAGATGGCGGCGAAGCTGCTGTTGGAGCCCGTATTCGAGGCGGACTTTCTGCCTTGCTCGTATGGGTTTCGGCCGAAGCGCAGTGCGCAAATGGCGCTGGAACGGCTGAGGAAACTCGGCTCGAAAGGTGGCAACCACGTGCTGGATGCCGACATTCGGAACTACTTCGGGAGCATCGACCACGACAAGCTGATGAAGCTTGTGGCTCGGCGCATCTCGGATCGTCGAGTGTTGAAGCTGGTCAGGCAATGGCTCGAAGTAGGTGTGATGGAAGAGGGCGTCGTCCATCGGACGATGGCTGGCACGCCGCAAGGAGGGGTCATCTCTCCTTTGCTCTCGAACATCTACCTGCACGTGCTCGACGTCTTGTGGACGCGCCACAGTGCCCCTCTGGGTGAACTGGTGCGGTACGCAGACGACTTCGTGGTGGTGTGCCGCACCAAGAAGGACTGCGAGCGGGCCGAAGCGCGCATTCAGGTCATCCTGCAGCGTCTCGGTTTGGAGCTACATCCGGACAAGACGAGAAAAGCCGTACTCGCCTGGGGACAGGAGGGTTTCGATTTTCTCGGCTGTCATCTTCGCAAGCGGCTCAGTGGCGTTGTCTGGGAGCGGTCGCGCAAGCGCCTGTACTTCCTGCAGCGCTGTCCGAGTCAGCGAGCGATGCGAAGCATCCGGAGTCGAGTGAAGGCGCTGACGCCAAGGTCACGATGTCACGCGGATCTCCGCGACATCATCGGTGACCTCAACCCCGTGCTGCGGGGTTGGGCGAACTACTTTCGCTCGGGGAATGCCGCCCAACGCTTCAATCAGTTGGACACCTACGTCTGGAGACGACTGCTCGCCCTGCGCGTCAAACGCAAAGGGCGACACCTGAAACCGGGCGAAGTGCGAGGCTGGACGCGTGAAAGCTTCTACAACCTCGGCCTCTACCAAGTGCGCGGTACCGTTGAATACCCGGAGCAGCGCTCCTACAGGGAGGCCGCGTAATGCTGTCGATCGACAGACCACCAGTAAGCCGTGTGCGGGAAATCCGCACGCACGGTTTGAAAGGGGGTCCTGCCCTTTCGCCGGTGACAAACATCAGGTGAAAGGGCAGGATCTACCAATGCGGTACGTGAAGTCGCTCATGCCTCTGCTCATGTTCCTTCCCCTCAGCAGTTGCTCCGACGAGGTCCGTTCGGGTCCTGAGCCAACTTCATCCGCTGGTTCCACTTTGCGAGAGATTTCACAGGCGGAGACCGCTTGGTCCCAAGCCGCGCCCTCTAGCTACGACATGACTGTCCAGAGAGGGTGTTTCTGCAACATCGAGCCCGTCGACGACGCACGTGTGACCGTCGTCGACGGGCAGGTCGACAGTGCTCTTGGTTCCGACGAAGGCCAGCGTCACTCCGTCCCGCTCACGCCTGAACAACACATGCCCTGGTTCACCGTCTCCGGGCAGTTCCGAATGATGCGTGAAGCTCTTGCTGGCGGCTTGGTTGTGACCGCAAGCTTCGAACCTTCGAACGGCCGTCCACGGTCGTTCACGTTCAGACCCGATTCCGACATGCCGTCGACTGACGCTGACACCGTCTTCGACGTGACCGAATTCTCCCGACGGTAGCGCTCTGTTGGCCCAGCTACCTCCTGGCGTTACCTCGTCACCCAGGGCACCACCGTCCACAAGGGATACGAAAGTTGTCGCGTTCGACGTCGGCGCGCTCACCCGCTTGGCATGGCAGGTGAGCGCGTTTGGCAGTCAGCCAGGCGCAGTGCTCGACTATTCCTGGACGCAGACCTCGCCTGGACCATCAGCGATGGTTTGGCAGCTGCTGCCATCCGGGCAGACATCCGCGTCGTCAGCACAGGGAATGCTGCAAGAGCAGAACTCAGGGCCCGCCTCCCCGGCAATCCCGAAGTAGAACACCGGAGTGAGCCCATCGGGGCACGTGTCGTCTTCGCAATCGCTGTTGAGATCTGCCAAGTCGAGCTCGTTGGAACTCGTCGCCGTAGTGCCGGGAACCATACCGGGGCAGGCGATCTGCAACGGGAAGCTCTCCGCCAAGGCGCACTCATTTGGATCCGGACACGATAGGTCGCAGGCTTCATCCGCGGGGATGCAGATGGCAGAGTCGCAGCCCTCGACAGCGATGCAATCCGAGTTAGCGGGGCAAGTGTTGTTCTCGATTGAACATGTTGGGTAGTCGTCGCAGGAGACGCCTGGTGGATCGGAGCTGGTGGGTTCACACTCGCACGTAGACTCGTTGAGTACCGTCCCTTCTGCGCACGCTTCTGGCGGGCACTCGACGCAGGCGAGTTGTACGGGGTAACTCTCCATCTGCAAACATGCGGAGTCCGGACACGAGAACTCGCAAGCGACGTCCGGTGGGACGCAGACGCCGTACGCCGTATCGTCACCACACTCTGGCAGAGTGACGCAAATGGTGTCGCTGGCGCATGGCTCTTCGATGTCGGTGCCGCACTCTTGGTAGTCACCACAGCTGAAGCCCGTTGCCACGCCTGCGTCCGTTGCTGGGTCGCTGCCCGGCGCCGGCGTCGCAGGGACACGTTCTCCCGAGCAACCGAGCTGAGCTGGGTAGCTCTCCAGAATGACGCACTCGCCATCTGGGCACGACAGTTCGCAGGCTTCGTCGGTGTCGATGCAGATGGCACCGCCGAACTCGTCGCTGGGATCGGTGCCACACTCGGGCACAATCAGGCACTCGAGTCCGCTTTCGCAGCCGTCGCCCATGGGATCGCAAACGGGGTGGTCGGCGCATTGGATGCCCTCGCCGCTCGGGGCTGGCCCGGGTATCCCAGGTACGAAGCCTTCACACGCGATCTGCATGGGATAGCTGTCCAGATATTCGCATTCACTGTCGGCAGGGCAGGAGAGTTCACACGCTTCGTCGGCGTCGATGCAAATGGCTGTTCTGCATCCACCCAGGTCGATGCAGCTGCCCGTGTCGCAGGCATCGTCGAGTCCGCAGGGTTCATAGTCGGAGCACTCAACACCGCTGGGCTCATCCGCTGGGGTGCTGACGTCCGTTCCGTCGGTGCCGGGGTCCGTGTTTGTGCCGTCGGTTTCCGAGGGCACGTCGGTGCCGTCGCCAACGTTCGCCGGGACCTTGCCGTCGCAGAATAGCTGCTCAGGGTAGCTTTCCGCGAGAGAGCAATCGTTCGTATCCGGGCAAGAGAGCTCACAGGCTTCGTCAAACGGGATACACAGCGCGCCCCCACACTCCGAAAAGGCGATGCAATTGGTGCCGTCGCTGCAGGGGTCTAGGGCATCGCAGAGCTCGTAGTCCCCACAGTTGACACCGGGAGGAGTCTCGCTGCTGTCACTTTGGGGCACACACACGTCGTCCTCGCAGCTGCTGCCGGAGCCGCAGTCGTCATCCTCAGTGCAGCCTTCCAGGCAGACTCGGGTTACCGCCTCAGTCCCGCAGCTTTCGAGCCCTTCAGTGCGGGCGCAGACCGCGTCGCCGCCGAGCCCAGCGCAGCTGTCATCGTCGTCGCAGGGAAGTGTGCATACGCCGCACTCGCAGCTGAGATCGCCACAGTCGCGCGACGAGTCGCAACTCTTGAGCCAATGCGTCTGACTGCTGGTCACTGGGTCTTGCTTGTCGCTGGTGCAGGCGGCGAGCAGAAGGAACCCGGCGGCCGCCGCTACCAGCCGCCGAAGTAGCGGTTTGGGGGCGCCTTGGGCAGGTGTGTTCGTGGGTTGGGTGGTGCGGTTCATGTCAATCTCCTGAGAGGCCGTCTTCTTGGGTGGCGGACTGGCCACAATAGAAAGTGATACGTTGTAGCTTGGGGTGCTTCGCCGTATTGGCGGCATTGTATTCTGTTACCGTGTCCCAGAGCGCCGACATGCGAGTTCGCGTGTCGCGGAGCAGCCCGCGGACGTCGGCTTCTTGTGGATGACCGGGCCACACGTCAAAGGTGTACGTGCTGCCGCCGACCTCGTCGTCCGGCAGGGCGCGTGCCTGTCCGTTCGCGAGCTTGATACACATCGAACGCACCATGGCTTGGAACTGGTCCAAGAGTGCGGCTTCCCAGCCGGCATTGGCACCCAGCGGGATCAAGCACTCGTCGCTCTTGTACATCACGGGCGAGACGCCCTCGGTGATCACCTGCTTGTCCTGCACCAGTGAATTCAGCGCGGCTTGCAGCTCAGCGCGGTCCAGGCTGACGCGCTGTTCCAGTTGGTCGATGCTCAGTGGACCCTCGTGGTGAATGTATACCCACAGCAGTGCAGCGACGTTTTTCGTGTCTGTCTCAGAGCCGGAGTACAGATCCTCTGGGGGTGTCATGCGATAGACGGTTGCGTCCCCTTTGCCGGTTCGATAGACGAGACCACTGTCGCACAGGTCCTTCAGAATGCTCTTGACGCTGCTCTCGTCGTCTCGGCAGAAACGCTTCAAGACATCCACGCGACGGGCGACCTGTTTGTCCGACAGGTAGCCGTAGATCGCCTCCCAGAGTGTGCGGCCCTGGTCCGTCGCACTCTCCGAGAGCCGACGGAGTTTCTGCTGGTAGGAGCGCAGCGCCAACCCGAACATGTCGGCGATGACCTTCTGCCCCACGCCCTGGCGCTCCAGTTCCGACGTCAAGTCCACGAAGATCTGGTTCGCTACGTGCGCGAGCGGAGCGCGTAGGCCGGCAGACGTTGCGACGTGCGCTATCAACACGGTCGTCTGCCGGACCAGGCCGTCGATCAGTGCCTTGGTGTTCATTACGGGTTCAGTATGACCCCCGGCGTGCACACAAAACAGCGTGATAATTCACGCCAGCGCGTAGCGTGAGTGCGTGATTCTTGCGTCCCGGCGCGCCACGCCGAGGGAGCGTCCAAACGCAAAAAGGCCCGACTCGAGTGAGCCGGGCCTTTCGGACAGAGGGCTTGAGCGGGCTTACATGCCCATGCCGCCCATGCCCATCATGTCGATCTCGCCGTCACCGCCAGCGCCGCCTTCAGCTGCGCCACCGCCGGCACCTGCTCCGCCAGCACCCGCGCCGCCAGCACCTGCTCCGCCAGCACCCGCGCCACCAGCACCTGCTCCGCCGGCACCCGCGCCACCAGCACCTGCGCCGCCGGCACCCGCGCCACCAGCACCTGCGCCACCAGCACCTGCGCCGCCGGCACCAGCACCACCTGCGCCGCCGGCACCCGCGCCACCAGCACCCGCGTCTGGTTCGACGACGGGCTCCACGACGTCGACCACTGTGCGCATTGCATCCACCCACGCCAGACTCTCGACGCAGAAGGAGTACTCCGCGGTATCGCCGATCTTCGTGGGCACCTGGAACTGAATGCCCTTGAGCTTGGTGGTGTCCATCGCCACGCCGTCCAGGTCAGGGTTCGCCGTGATGGTCCACGACGGGAACGTGAACTCTTCGAACATCAGCACGTGCTCTATGCCGTCGACGGCGATGTCCGCATTCCCGCCGCCGTGCACGTAGGTCGCGTCATCTGGCAAGCCATCGACGCCGATCTGGACGCGGAGGGCCGGGCCGGAACCGGTGAGCGTCAGCTTGACGCCTGCCACGCCAGCTGCGGCCGCATCCCACGGCAGAGTGACGACGCCCATGTCGTCGGCAACTGCCATCTGCACGCCGAAGCCGGCTCCCCAGCACGGGTAGCCCGTCATCGCATCTGCGGCGACACCCTCCAAGCACATCTTGCCAGGCTGCGTGACGTCCAAGCAATGCGTCGACGGGGCCATGCACGCCGTGTTGGCGGAGTCACCGTACGAGAAGATCCACGTGGCACCGTCGACCATCGGGGGAGCACCGCCGCCGTCCGCGGTGTTCATGCACATCGACGCGGTCGTCGTTGGCTCCGTCGCTGAGGGAGCGGGTGTCGAACCGGGGGTCGCTGGTGTCGAACCAGGGGTCGTGGGGGTCGCGGTCGTGCCCGGGCCAACGGGGGCGTTGTTGTTGGCGTTGCCACCCTCTTCTTCACCACACGCAGCTGCAGCGACCAGGGCTGCCACGGCGGGCGCCACGAACTTGAAAACTCGTACTTTGCTCATTCTAAGACCTCCGACCCGTAACGAGGGCCTGATGTGAATCCATTTGAGTAGCGGAGCTTACCCGACGCCCCCGTCGATGCAAATCCGTCGATCCCGTCGCCTCGGTTATTTCTCACGTCCTGTGACACCTAGATCACGGTGACGCGTTTGCTTTGGAACGGTCGTTATGCCGAGGCCGCACTGCGTTAGCAGCAGCCGACGGCGAGCGAGCTACCTGGACTGGGCGTCAGCGTGCCAGAGACGCGTCTCGATGCTCACCGGGTCCGCGGGAGCTCACAGAAATTCGGTGAAAGAGCGCGAAATGGACGACCGGCTCGCGCCGTGTTTCAGGCAGTCTCCGCGGCACCAGATGGAACCCAGGGATCGCAGCGGACCGGCGCTAGCGCTGGATTTCTACGGTCCCCGAGGCGACTGCTCGAATCCTGTCGTCGCTCTCAATCAGGAGTTGTCCGCGCGCGTCGATTCCCCGCGCGCGTGCTCGAACACCTTCGACCAGCACCTCGCGGTCGCGCAGGGCGTCGAACCGGGTCACCTCCTCGGCGATTCGGGTCACACCATCCGTTTCCAGAACGTGGACCCACCGATGCACGGCGGGCAGCACGTTTGCCAAAATTTCTTCCCGCGGGGCAGTGCCACCAAGTTGGGTCACGGAGGTCGCTATCGGCGCGATCTCGTCCGGGAATGTTTGGGTGGACACGTTGATCCCCACGCCGACCACGACGGTTACCTGCCGCTCCGTGACTTCGGACTCGACGAGGATGCCCGCGAGCTTGCCATCGTTGGCGTACACGTCGTTCGGCCACTTCAATAGCAGCTCGCTGTCGCACGCGGCCGCCAGGCTCTCGCGCACGCCCAGGCCCACCGCCAACGTCAACGCGCTGAATTGGTCCGGTAGGAGCTTGGGCGCCATGACGACGGAGAAGAGTAGACTCTCGCCAGATGGGGCGTACCACGTGCGCCCGCGTCGACCCCGCCCTGCCGTTTGATGCTCCGCCAAGAAGGTGGCTCCCGCGGCGGCGCCCGTTCGCGCGGCAGCTTTGGCCACGTCGTTGGTGGACTCGGTTCTAACTAGGTAGGTGAACGGTTCGCCGAGGGCACAACCCTCGTCGCGTAGCAGCTGCAAGAACCGCGGAACGTCGAATGCTCGGGGCGCCGTCATTTGTCGTCGCTAGACTTCTTCTTTTTCTTCTTCGGCTTGTTTTCCTCGGACTCGCTGAACGGTTCGAACTCCACCTTGGCCAGGAAGAACTTGTTGTTCAGTTCCTCGTCCGTCAGTTGTTCGAAGTCTGTCGTGTGTTCGAGTTCGCGCTTGAGTGTGCGCATGCGGGAGTGCTCCGTCGTCACGAACATCGTGGTGATGCCCTTCTTGCGCTGCTTCCTGACCCACGTTTTGAACTTCTTGCCCGTGGAGACGAACGTCGCCATGCGGTTTCCGGTGTAGAAGTTCTCCCCCTTCCAGTTCATCTGGTACGCAACGAGTCCTTGTTTGGGGTCCTTGCGATGTTGGTAGTACGCCATCATCGTCTCCCGTTGTCCCCAATGAGGAGCCAGTTGGTGCAAGTAGATCTCCATGCACCAGATGCTGAAAATGGTCCCCGTGCAGGTCAGCATGACCGCGCCGTGCCGCCTGAGACGCGGGGCTGCCAAGACCATACACGAAAGCACTGCGAGCACCGTCAGCGCCAGCAAAGACGGCCCGAAGTCGAGCGTCTCCGGATAGGGTCGCGCGTAGTTGTACGTGAACAGGTGCAAGATGCGCGACGGGCCTTCGATGTCGCCTGCGCGCGTGACGAACAGATCACGCCCAGCGAGCGCCACGGCGACGGCAGAGGCAAGCGCGAGCACGCTGAGTGCTGGGGTTTGGCGCTTCTCTTCCGCATCCTCTGTTGGTGAGTGCAACTCTCGTCCGAAGCGCCACGCGCCGACGATCAACAAACCCAGACCAACGAGGCAGAGCACGATGCCGAGCACGGGTTGATTCGGTGGCTCCCCTGCGCCCGGCACCACCTCCGCATCCAGATTGCCTGGCAAGAAGGCCACCAGCCCCAAGAACGCCGCTGCGAGGCCGACAAACATGAACAGGGGGTAGAGCCACTTGTCATGCTGGCGAGTAGGCAGGTGCTTCGGTGCAAAGCGCGCGAGCAACAACCCGCTGAGCATTGCGGTAGGGGGGACCAAGGGCAGGATGTAGTGGTGGAACTTGGTCAAGGTGACGGAAAACATACCGAAGGCGAGCAACCACCAAACGAGCAGGAAGTGCACAGCCCCATCGCGCAGTTGATTTTCCACGTCGGCGGCGCGACGTTTCAGAGCTGCCCACCACAACAGGCCCCCCGCGCACAGCCCGGTCCACGGAAATAGGCCGTAGCCGAGCTGCCACACGTAGTAGCGGAACGATAGGTCATCACCTTCGTTCGTATCGTGCACGTGGTCGAAGGCGCGTTTGACCATGTCGTGCAGGATCAGGCGGTTGAAGAACGGCTGTCCGTGGCGCATGTACATTTGCACGTACCAAGGGAACGCCACCGCCAGGAGCAACACCAGCAGCACGTGGAGTTCGAGGCGAGCCAAATCCCGGAAGCGACCACGCACGATCGGGAACGCCAGCGCCGCTCCAACGGGCAGCACGAGGCCCGGCGCGCCTTTGGCCATGACGGCGATGGCCGTGCACAACCAAGCAGCAATGAAGTACAGCCGCTGCGTACGCCGCTCCCTGCGTTTCCACCAGGTGAGACCCGCTGACAGGATGAGCCAGAGCGCCGCCCAAGCCGCGGGTTGTCCCCACCCATAGAGCGGTCGCACCTCGGTACAGGATTTGTTCCCCGGTTGGCCGCAGTTGCCCCCGCCGGATCCGCGCAGAATCTCGTCCAGATGCGGACGAAAGCCGAACAAGTCCGTGGTGTGGAAGGTCAGGTTGCGGCTGAACAGGTACAGAACCTGAGGCAGAACACAGAGCAACGTCAGGCCGAACAGTACGTGGAACCCGGTGAGCGTGCAGCGAAAGCGGCCTACGCGGAACGAATAGCTCCTGACCTGAGCGTCTGGGTCGGTTTGGAAACCCAGCATCAAGAAGGCCATGCCCGCGGCCATTGGCGCCACGTAGGGCATGTCCGCCATCGTCTGGCGAGCGAGGATGTACCAGTAGGGGCAGGTGATCAGCACCAAGCCTCCGAGCAGGGCCGCGCGCCGCCCGAACGGCGCGACCATGGCTCGGTACAGGGCGTAGCCCGCAGCGGCGGTCATCAAAAAAAGCGGTAGACGGCAGGCCCACTCGGGTTGCGGGAACAACCCCTCACTCAGTCCCGACAGCATCTGGTCGGGCATGTAGTGAACACCGAAGACCTTGAAGCTCAGCGCCTGGATCCAAAAATTCAGAATCGGCTTGGACCAAAACCAGCCATCCTGGGCCCACCACAAGGAGATCCAATCGTCCCGCGCGATCATCTCCCTCGCCACTTCGCCGTAGTGCGTTTCCCAGGGGTCAATCAGGCCGAAGTTGCCCAAACCGGGTAGATACAAGAGCGTGGTTGCGAGGAGCAGCCAAAAGCCGTGGCGTTGCCAGAGCGCTCTACTGCCGTCGATCACACCGAGCGCGCGGAGGGCGTTGAAGCTAGCGACCATCACCCACAAGAACGAGCCCGTGATCAGCAATCCGGCGCTGATGGGTTGCACCGGATAGATGCCTATGACTGCGCCACGTGCGGCCAGGATGAACGCCACGATGCTGGCAGTCAGGATGGCGATCGGGCGCAGGTGGTTCGGTGTCTCGGTGGCGGGCGCCGCATCGGCCTTCCAGCAGCCGAGCAAGCGCATCAAGCCGAAGCTGGCCAACCCCGCGCCAATCGTGCCGACGTAGACCGAGAAGACCCAGCGGCGGTCGCTCGCCATCACCAGGAATGGCACAGCGAGTCCAACAACGAGCAGCAGGCTGGCTACTGTTGCCGAAATCCCCGAAGCCTGGAGCGCCCCCACTTTGCCAGGTGGGGTCAGCGCTGCTTCGTCCGACTCGCGCTCCACCTGCGCCTCCGCCTTCGCGGTCTCTTCCTCTTCGGCGGATGCGCTCTCTTTGGATCGTTCGGGGTCGGAAGCCATGAGGTCTCGTGGGGCGCAGGTGTATCAGACTTTGGCCCGCTGGGAAGCGGTGCTCGTCTGTCTGGCCAGCTGTGGGCCTAAATGGCCAAAAATGTGTACAAAAAGGAAGTCTCGTCGGGGTTTGGCAGCTATCGATTGTGAGCTGACATCGCGGGCTGTAGGGTCCGCCCATGCGTGTCTCGATGGCCAGTGCGTGGCTCACCTTGGCTCTGGCCTGTTCATCGGTAGCACCTCCTGCTGCCCAGCCTGAAACTCCTCCGGCCGCGGATGAGGCGACCGTCGCCTCCGCGGCCGAGCCACCGCTCTATCTCGCGCTGACGCAACTTCAAACACCGGGTGACATCGTGGATGTCTTGCCGGGAGCGTTGCTCGAAATGCTGCAGGCGCAGGTCGCCGAGCTCACCCCGGAGCAGAAAAAGCTCCTGCTGGAAGGACAGGATCCCGTCGTCACCACGCGACCCCTGCTCTATGTCGCCGCGGGTGGGCGCGACCCGAGCATCGTCTCGCTCATCTTCTCGTCCAGCGCCGCTAGCAACGAACTCGTTGCCCTGGCGAGGGGCGCCAACAGCGAGCAGGATCTGGCGGCCGCCTCCAATGCTTTGGTCGAGCGTGCGGCGCAGTGGGTCATCCACTCGCGAGCCGAAGACTTGTCGTCGGCAGTCGAGCACAAGCGCGAGCACCTGCAAGAAGTCGTGTTCGCTGCGTCGGTACTCGAACGCCAAGACTTGGAGCGCTTGGCGCTGCTGGAGTTGTCTGAGCGCTACCCGGATCCAGCGTGGACGCTCGCGCTGATTCGCCAAGATGTGGCCTCACTGGCTGTCGACGAGGCCGCACAGCGCCTGAACGCGGCCAGCTTGCCCAGCGAGCTTGCCCAATCCGTGAAGCAAGAGATCGAGCTCGCCTCGTCGGTTGCGAGTGCCACCGAGGCGCCCCAGGGTGTGGAGCAAGCCGTTGAGCTGGCGCGTCGGCAGATGGCTTTGGGAATGCCCGAACGCGCGGAAAAGACCTTGCGCCCCTTCGCTGGTGAGGCCGCTGCTCACCTCGCCCTGGCAACGGCTCTGGCGCGCGCCGTCACCGGTGCAAGTGCATGCCCGACGGTCGTCGGGGCCGCCGCAGCGAACGAATACGTCTGTCAGCAAGTGTGGGCGCGGCTGCTGGCGAAGCCCGAAGTCTTGGCGTTGGACGCAGCGTGGAAGTCCGGGCAGGGGCGCGACGCAGAGGCGATTGAAACGTACATCGGGTTGTCACATGTTGTGCCCCTGATGTACGGCTTGACCGCCGACGGCAGTCAGCAGACTGCCACCTCCGCGCGCTCCGCATTCTCGAAGATCGAAGAAGTTGCCAAGCAGGGCGCAGAGAGTGCCCCGTATTTTGAAGGCGTCGCGTTGATGGCCGCAGCGTTGGGGCTCGCCATGGATGCTGCCACCAACCCACAATCCCCTCGTGCCACGCTCGAACCGAAACTGCGCAAACAGTTGGTCAGCCGTGCCACAACGCTTGCGGGCAAGCTACCGGCGGAGCCCTGGATCCAAGCAGCCGTGCTCGGAGTCGCAGCCATGACGTCGCGCGAAGAACGGTTAGATGCTCTGCTGTCGCCACTTCAGGGCAGCGTTGAGCGCCAATACGAGACCTTGCTGGGGACGCTACAACTGTGGGACGTGCTAGCCGACGGCGATGAGGCTCGGTACCAGGAGCTTCAGGAATGGTTTGGGCAGATTGCGACGAACCACGAGGAGAGTCCCTTTCAGCGTTCCAAATGGCTTTTCCTGTGGGCAGAAGCAGGGGCGCATGTCGAACCCAGTACGCAAACCTACAGCACAGTTCGCAAGATTGCGGAGAACCTGGAGGATGAACGGGTCCCCCTCGACCTGCGTTTGCGCGCTCGTATGGACCGGGCAGGGTTGCTGGCCCGCGCCAACGAAATCAGAGCGGCAGTCGACGTCTTGGCTCCCATCGTTCAGAACACATCGCGTGGAGCGATAGCCTCACACGATGAGCAGGAACTACTCATTGCGGCAACAGGGTACCTCTCGATATTGAATGCTTTGGCTAGCAGCGGCGAAGGGCGTCAGGAGCACGTTGCGCAGTTGGAAAAGCTCCTCCTCGACGTGGGACGCTCCCGCGCGGCGCCTCCGACGTTACAGCTGTGGTTGATGCTGTGGCGAGCTGAGTTCGATTACAAGAAACGTCATGATGAGTGCAACGCCAACGCTGCTTGTGAACGGCGCGCGGCCGACGCTCGCGGTGCTGATGACAAGGCCCTCGCACAAGCCATTGGCGAACGTTCAGCTCAACTCTTGAAGCGAGGGGTGTTGCCGGTTGGGGGGGTGCAGCTGGAGTTTCGCTACCTGGGGCGGGGACGCCTCGCCCCCCGCCTGCAAGTTTCGCCCCGCTTTCTGCTGGCTCACAGTCCCCCGCTCTGAGTTGCGCGACCGATCACGCCACCGGATCCTCTGGGGGCTGGCGAAGCGGTTCAGAAACTCGCGTCGATGCCGGAATCTGCGCCCGCTTCGGGACCGGCGGGGGAGTGGGTAGAGCCGCCCCCATCGCCCATGAGGGCAGGTGGCTCAACCCCCCCGTCCGCCGGGATAGCGACTCCTGCGTCGGCCCAGTCGGGTGGCTCGGATTCAGGTTCGGGCTCGGGCTCGGGGGTCTCGGACTGCTCGTCCGTGCTCGGCGCGAGGGGATCTTCGGCGCCCGGGTCGAACGAGTCCGGTGCGCTCACGTCGGTGACGGCGGAGACAGGGTCTCCCGGAGTGTCGACGTCTTCTTCGAATGACGGTTCGCTGGTGGGGTCCGAGTCTGGAAATGCGGCGCCTTCGCCGAATGAATCATCCAGGTCGTCCAATCCCGGTCCTTCGCTAGCCTGGGGCTCGCCGGCACCTTCCGAGGCGCCCGGAAGTTCACCTCGCGGGTTCAAGTTGCAGCCGTGCAGGCCGAACAACAGCGAAAGCAAGCTCACGCATCGAACGAACGAAGAATTCCGACGAGTTAGATCCCGCCATTCCGAGAAGCAAGCCATTGAAGATCTCAGCGAGGAATCGGATCCCGACTACCGACAGCGCGATCCCGATAAGCCTGTGTATCGTCCCACGCCCAGGCTGAATCGTAAAGTCCCAGTGTGCGACCAGGCGCGGCGCTCCGCGACGCGCGCGTCTGGTGGGCGCGACGCAGATTGTGCTCAAGCGTGGCCCCCGACCCATTTCAGTCGAAGCCGCACTCCTCCGAGTGGCGCTTGAGCTTGAAGACCCCGAACGGGCCCACCTCTTCGCCCTTGCCGTTGGCTTCGCTCTTCATGATTCGCACTTCGACGTCGTCGTTGTGCAACAGTGAGACAACGGCGAGGTAGGTTCCGTCGCAGGTCGAATCGACCCACGTCAAAAGGTTTATCTCCCGACCATCGCCGAAGTTCAGCTGACTCAGCGCGTCCGCCTGCATGGGGGTGGAGATGCGCAAAGGTGCGTCCTCAAACGTTGCGCTGGGGCGACAGTCACCATCATTGGCGTCGTCCATGGTGATGCGCCCGGGGATCCGATCGAGGGAGCTCATGTCGAGCCGAAGCTGCAAGCGTGGCAGATTCTCGAACCCGGCTCGAAAGAAGGAGGAGGAGACGACGTTGCCACAGTACGCGCTACCATCACCGTTGTCGAAGCGGTCCAAATCGTTGCAGCCTAGGGGCCAACCGAGGAGCAGAACAACAGGGGCGATGGCGGTGCGGGCGCTCATTTCAGGCGCGATAGTAGTTCACTTGCGGTCTTTCGCACACGTGCTTCTGGATCGTCCGTCGCGAGGGTTTGCAGCACGTCCCGCGCTGCACGACCTGCAAGCGCCGCCAACGACTCAGCCGCCTTCTGACGCACGAAGGCAAACTCGTCAGTTCTTGCCAGCTTGCTCAGCGCGTCGATGGCGCGTGCCATGTCGGGCGCAGTGCTCGGCGCTCCCAGAGCCCCGAACTTGCCGATGATTTCGATAGCGTAGCTGCGCTCGTTCCAATTGTCCGCCTGCTCCAAGGCCGAGACGACGCTAGGTAGCGCATCGAGCTTGGGACGTTGACCCAGCTTGCCCAATACCAGGCGCCGTACGCGGGCGTCGCTGTCCCGGAGGGCCTCGAGGAGTGTCGCCTGCGCCGCGGGTTCAGATCGCGTGGCGACGAAGAGAAGTGCCGTTGTGCGCACCTCTGCCGATGGGTGTCGACTCAGATTGATGAAGGGGACGACAGCACTCGCTGCAATGGCGGTCAGGGCTTCGACTGCTCGCTTTTGCAGCGCTGGGTCGGCGTTTTCCAGCCCTTGACTGAGCTCACCAAATGCGGGCTTGCCTTGGCCGCTGAGCAACGCATCGGAAATCAATGCTGCGTGCTCTGGAGAGCGCTGAATGGATAGCGGGATCATCTCTGTCAGTGGCCCCGCAAGGACAGCGATGGCCCGTGCTCGTGCGTCCGGAGCGGGGGCTTTGGGGCGCAGGCTGTGGAGCAATACTGCGGCATCGACACGTCCTTCCGGCACGGCCAAGGGATCGCCTGCGCTGTCGTAACGCCCTGTGCCGAGCACGCCCGCGGCGCCGACCGCGGCGTTGCGCAAGCCGTCGTCGTCACTCACCAAAGCCCGCGCGATAGCCTCAGGCGCGCGCTTCTCGCCTAGGCGCGTTGCTGCGACAAGTGCGGCAGCCCGTACCCGAGGATCGCCGGCCCGGGTCAACGGGTAGAGCTCCTCTCGGGCGGAGGTTGCGCCCAATTGGCCCAAGGCGAAGGCGGCAGCGGCTCGGGGCACGTTGCCGTGTTCCGATGAGTCGAGCAGACGCTTCAGGTCTTCGTCGACCGGTTCGCCCCGCAAGCTGAGTGCAATGGCGCTGAGCGCTTGGGCGGTCGGCGAATCTGTTAGCAGCAGTCGGCGAAGCAGGCGACTCGAGTCTTTCGTCTGGATTTGACACAGTGCCCAGACCGCGGCCAAAGCGATGGGATCGCCCTCGTCTACCCGTGCGTCGTTGTCCTCGAACAGGAGCGTCTTCAGGCTCGGTAGCATCTTTGCATCGCCTGTTGCGCCAACGGCAATCATCGCACGGACGCGCAGCTTCGGATCACCTTCACCAGTGGCGTAAGTGAACAAAGCTTGGTTGGCGTTTTCGTTGCGCAGATGCGTCAATAGTTCGATGGCAACGTGCTGTTGCGAGTCGCGCTGATCGGAAAGAGCATCGAGCAACGGTTTGACGGCGCGCTGACCGATGCGTTTCAGCTCCCCTTTCGCAGCTGCCCGCTCGGTTGGATCCGAACTCTTCGCTTTTTGAACGAGTGGAAAGGTCAGCGAGCCGTAGAGCTCGACCAACAGTCGACGGTAGATGGGTTTTTGTGAATTTGCCAGCGCGACGGGCAGGAGTTCCTTCTCCAGGGACTCCAAGGTGCCGCGACTCAGATTGAGCTGCGTGCTCAGACGGGTGGCTCGTGCCAGCAGCTCCTCATCCACAGCAGAGCGAACGACGCGCCGCAGAAGGCGGTCGGCCTCGTCGACCTTCTGCTGGCTGATGAGAAGCTCAGCTAGGTCGAAGTAAGCGGGGAAGAGGCGGTCGTTCTTCTCGATGGCTTTGCGGTACTCGCTGATGGCGCGGTCGATGTTCTGTCGCCGCGCGTACATCTCAGCCAGATTCTTGTGACCTTGCGCGTCTTCTGGGCTGAGTTCCACGGCCTTGGCGGCGAAGCGAATGGCGTCGTCATCCTTGTACATCTGCGCCGAATAGCTGCCCATGCGTTGGTAGTAGTCTCTCGCCCGCGTGGGGTCCATCTTGACGAGCTTGGAGAGTACTTCGACAGCTTGGGCGAGCTTCCGCTGTTGCACCAGAGCTTGCTCCAGCATTAGGTGACTCTGCACGTCCCCTGGTGCGTGGTGGGTTACCCTATACAGCACGCGTTCTGCATCAGGTAGGCGCTTCAGGCGCAAGTACGATTGCGCCAAGAGCCTTCCCGAAGCCAGATCCGGAGGCTTGGCTTTTAGGTTTCGCTCAAGGGGCGCCAATCGTCGCTCAAGGCTTCCTCCCAGACTCCACAGTGTGATGATGTGGCGGCGCGCCTCTCGTGCCAGACGTGGATCTGTCTTGCCGGCAACCAGCAGGTGCTCCCACAAGCGCAGAGACTCCTCGTAGCGCCGCAGTCGGACTCGCTTGGGCGCTCCTGCGCCGGCGCGTTCGAGGGCAAGCGCGAGCGCTTTCTTCAGGCGTTGATCATCTGGTGCCAGCTTGGTGGCTTCCCGCAACGTATCGAGGGCTTCCTCGGCCATGTCGTGGTCCAGGTACACTTCCCCCAAGATGCTCAGGGCCCGGCTTCGACTCGGCACGACCAACAAGATGCGCTTCCAGGTGCGCTTCGCCTTCTCCGTGTCCCCTTCTCTGAAGTAGCGGTCGCCAAGTTCCACCAGATGGTGCGGGTCAGTTCGTTGGCCCTGGCTGAGGCGTTCTAGGAGGGCGAGGCCTCGTTCACTTTCACCGACACGCTCGTAGAAGTCCACGAGCGCGGCCTGAACCTGCTCGTCGCCCTGGGAACGCTGCTCGAGCTTCTTGAGCTCAGCGACGGCTTGTTCGCGCTCTCCACGCTGTAGCAAGGCTTCGGCAAGACGAAAGACGAAATCTGGATTGTGGGGGGCAGCTCGGATCAGCGAGCGGTACTCGACGATGGCCCGGTCGAGCTGGCCTTGCAACTGGAGGAGCTGAACGAGGCGCAATCGTACTTCGAGATCTTTGGGGCGCGAAGCTAGCGCCTGCTCGTAGGTCTTCTGAGCGTCGTCGATCCGGCCCAGCTCCTCGTAGAGACCACCCAACAGTCGCAAACGGTCGAAGTCCCTCGAACCGGCCTTTTCCAGCAGCGCGACGAGCTCGTTCAAGCGCTCCGCATCGCGGTACACTTCCACCATGACGTCCAGCAGCTCTCGGTGCAGACCGGACTGTGTGGAAGTCAGCTTGAGGGCGCGCTGGAGCGTCTTGAGGGCTTCTTCGTGTTTGCCTTGTTTACCTTGCGCCTTTCCCAAATCGCGAAGTGCGGGGGCGAGAGCTCGGTTGTCCCCGCGTGCGGCTTGCACGACACGCTGAAACTCCTCTTCTGCTTGGGGATAGTCACCTCGTTGTAGTAGCTCGGCGCCCAACTCTGTTTGCACGAAGAACGAGCCCTTGGCGCGCTTGACCAAGGTTTGATGGAACTTGCGTGCGCCTGGCAGGTCGTTGGTTTCCAAGGCGAGTTTCATCAGAAGACGCAGCACTTGCTCCACGTCTGCATCGTTCTTCAACAGTGGCAGTGCGCGTTCGAAATAGGCGCGTGCGTCGCTGGGTTGTCCCTGCGCCTGATACAAGCGTGCAATTGCCATCAGACCTTCCGGGTCCTTGGGCTTGGAGGCGACCGCCTCGTTGTAAGTTTTGATCGCCAGTTCTATCTTGTTCGCTTGCCGGTAGATGCCTGCGAGCGCGATGGTCGCGTTGTACTGGCCCGGGCCAATTTGCGCGGCTCGCTTCTCGAACTCGCCGATTAGTTGATCTAGATTACCGTCCCGATTGCGGTAGAGTTCGGCGAGGCGCTGGAGCGGAAACTCTGCGCCAGGTTGGTTCAGTACGATGCCCGTGTAGCGCTTGATGAGAGCGTCGTTGGGTTCGTCTGCGGCAGATGTGTTCGGCGCCGGTGTCCCTGGCGTCGCAGACTTCGTTTGGGAGGAGCGCGGCTGCCCAGTGGCGCTGCGTGGAGCTTTCGGTGCACGCGGCGTTGGCGTGGCGGTTTTTGGTTTGCGTCCGCGACCTCGTGGATTGAAGTCGGCCGCGACGGAACTCGTGGCAAACGTCACGAGCAGAAACCCCAAACCGATTCGGCGCAGCAACCTGCTCATCTGGCAAACGTAGCCCCACACAGCGGCAACGGCCAGACGCAACAAACCTTGCCAGCGCTGCGAAAAGTGACGAGAATCTGTCCGCTGCGGGTCACGCTCGGTATGGGTCACCGGATCCTTGGCCACCGCCCTCCTCCAGCCAAGGGAACCGGGGTATCGGAGTCCAAGGAGCTTGCTTTCCGGACGGCCAGTGCCTTGCCGTCGGTCTTTGTCGCCCACGACCGTCCGAATCGGACCTACAGTTCGATCCGACCAAACCTGCCGGCTTGGTAGTCGGCGACGGCCTGGCTGAGCTCCTGGGCAGTATTCATCACGAACGGACCGTCTCGCACGACTGGCTCATTGAGGGGCACGCCCCCTGCCAGCAACAGCTCAGTCGTAGTGTTCCCTGTGTTCTGGAGCCGCACGGCCTCACCATCGGCTGCCCACACGACACTTTGGTCGGCCCCGACCTTCAGTGCCTGTCCGTCCTCGTTTCCGACCTGGAGCTGTCCAGCGAACACATAGGCGAAGGTGTTGTAACCCACTGGGGCGGGCTGCACGTGGTCTGCACCGGGCTCCAGACTGAAGTGGTGCAGGAAGACCGGCGTTTGGGATTGGATGCTTGCTACCACACCGAGGGCTTCGCCGGCGATCACCCGCGCTCTGACGAGCCCGTCCTTGCTTTGGGTTACCCGTGTGTGAAGCTCTTGATAGCGCGTTTCGCTCATCTTTTTCGACCGGGGCAAGTTCACCCAAAGTCGAAAACCGCTGACTGTTCCCCCTTCGCGTCGAAACTTGGCCTCTGGCACCTCGGCCAGCAGGACTCCTGTGCCTGCTGTCATCCACTGCACATCGCCTGGGCCCAGGTGCGCAACGTATCCGCCTGAATCCCGATGCTCCATGTGCCCCGACAGCAGATACGTAACGATTTCGAACCCGCGGTGCGGATGCTCCAGAGCCCCCGACGCTTCATCTGGGCCCCAGGTTACTGGGCCTATGTGATCCATCAACAGGAACGGGTCGAGCATCTCCATGCCGTGAGATGGGAACAGCCTGCGAACTGGAAGCCCCTCACTTTCGCGCCTGCAAGCAGTCTCGAGCTTCGTCTCAACTGAACGTAGCAGCATTGCCGGCAGCATGTGCTCGCCGTGTTCATTAATCAACCCAATCCGAGCAGTTGTCGCGCTTCTTGCGGGGTCGCTACAGGCCGATTGTATTCGTTGCACAATTGAGTCACACGGCTCGCCAGCTCAGCGTTGCTTTTTGCCACGCGGTTTGCATCAAATCTCACGTTATCCTCGAACCCAGTGCGACAATGGCCGCCAGATTCCAGGGCCCAATGATTGACTTCCAGTTGATGTCGGCCGATACCTGCTGCCGTCCATGTAGAACCTGGCAACAACTCTTCGAGTTCCGAACGCAGGAATTGCAGGACTTTCTTTCGAGCGGGGAGAGCGTTCTTCAAGCCCAGCACAAATTGCACGTGCAGCGGCGTCCGGAGCTGCGCTCGCTCCACCATGGCATGAGCGTTGTACAACATTGCGACGTCGAAGACCTCGACTTCTGGCTTGATGCCGTTGTCCATCATCGACTGAGCGAGCGCTTCGATGAAGTCCGGCGGGTTCTCGTACACAGATGACGGAAAGTTCACGGAACCGGTGGCGAGGGACGCCATGTCCGGTTTCAGATGCAACATGGCCCCACGTTCATCCAGAGCACGCCCTCTGCCGCCAGTGGAAAACTGGATGATCATACCCGGGCAATGTTGCTTGATTCCCGCTTGCACCTGAGCAAACCGTTCAGGATCGGAGCTCGGGTGCCCCTCATCGTCGCGAACGTGGATGTGCACCAAGCTAGCTCCAGCTTCGAACGCCTCGTGAGTCGACTCGATTTGCTCGGCCACGGTGATGGGCACGGCGGGGTTGTGCTTCTTCTGTGGCAGCGAGCCGGTGATAGCTACGGAGATGATGCAGGGCGTGCTCGTCATGGTCCAGTTCTAAGGCCACCAGAGCAGTTCGGCGAGAGGGCGCGCCTCCTACGTCGCAAGGCGAGTGGCAGAAGCTCGTACACCAGTCTCAGCTGCACGGGGCAGTGTGACGGGCAACGTGCTGGGTCGACCCGGGGTCCGGTCTCTGCGAGGCGTCGGGAACTCTCGAGGGCAGCGCGTGTCTCACTTGGCTGGGCGCACACAGCTCAAATCTCAGGAAATGTGAAGGCTTGTTCGAGTTGAGCGGGCGCTTTTTTTCCTGGAAGCGGGTATGAGATCCGTACCAGTGGTGCAGGGCGACGACAACGCGGAGCGACGGTTCATCGAGAGGCTCAAGCAGCGCGATGAGCGAGCCTTCAACGATCTCGTCGAGCTGTATGAAGTACGCGTCTTTCGGCTCGTCTACCGCATGCTCGGCCGGCGTGACGAGGCCGAAGACATGGTTCAAGAGGTCTTCGTCCAGGTTTTCAAATCCGTCGACAGCTTTCGAGGGGAAGCGAAGCTGGCTACGTGGATCTACCGAATCGCCGTCAATCTCTGCAAGAACCGCGGCAAGTATCTCCATCGACGCAAGAGCGAGGCCCAAGACGAACTCGAACCAGCCGCTGAACGCCGTCCATTGAGTGAGGCCCGAGGGGTCACCTCCGGTGAGGCTGCCCCACCGGATCAGATGGTGCAAGGTTATCAGCTGGAGACAATCGTCAAGCTTTGTATCGCCGAGCTGGAGCCCGATTTTCGCGAAGTATTGGTGCTGCGAGATGTCGAGGATTTGACCTACGAAGAGATTACAGAGATCACCGGCTTGGCGGAAGGGACCGTCAAGAGCCGCATCCACCGAGCACGAGGAATGCTCAGGGAAAAGGTGTCACGTCACTTGGGAGAAAAGGTCTGATGACCGACGAAAAACCAATCTCTGACGAGGGTGCAAGTCAACGCGTCGAGGGTGCCACCTCGGAGTCCTTTGCTGGTACCGACGAGCATCCGCCGGACTCCTTGAAAGATGATCGGCTGCAATTGTTGATGAAGCAGGCGCTCGCGGCGGACGATGAGGGATCGGATGTCGACGTTCTCAGCGGTGTGCAACGACGTTTGCGAGATCGGAGTGGAGGCAAATTCTACCGTGATGGCTGGAGCACCTCGCGGCATCCTCCGTTCGCCACCTATTTCATCACGTCGCTGATGATGCTGGCGATCGTCGCCATCATCTACGCCATCCTCACCCCGCTCGTTGGGGAACCGATCGCGGAAGATCCCAATCCGAAGCCTGTGCGCATCGTACCTCCCAACTGAACGCGACTTCGGCGGGCGGCAGCGCGGGTGGAATGTGCTCCTGCGGCACGACGCGGTGCGGCGCGTGAGTATGGCCCTCAATTTGCTCTGAGACGTGGTCGCCGGCACTCACCGGGTCTGTCCACCGACAGAGTTTCAGGAACAATAGCCCGCGGGGGCTGCGCCACGAAGCACAGGAGGGCGTATGAGCGTCAACACAATAGCAGGGGCGGGAGTCAACGGATTGACTCCCAACAGCAGAATAGAGGACGACGGAGCTAAGGTCCGTCACCACAACAACCATGCTCGTCACATGCATCGGGACCACGGTTGTGGTCGAAGCAACTTCGAGGAACGCCTCGAGTTGTATCAAAAGCTCGAAGAGCTACAGCAAGCGTCGCCAGAGCAGCTGAAGGAAGTGCTGACCAGCGTCGCGCAAAGTTTGGATGCGTTGGCCGCAGAAGGGGGGCGTGGTGCACACCGATTGATGCGTGTGGCTGCCCGCTTCGAACGAGCGGCCATCTCTGGTGACTTGAACGACTTGAGGCCGGGATGGCTTCAGCGGGGCGCAACTGAAATGAAGCCGCCACTTGCTGATTTCGAAAGCTTCATTCGTCCTACCTTTGCGCCTGGTGCAGGGGATGCGCCGCGGGCCCCGATACCCGCTTTCGGCTTGGGTGGGCTGGGCTTGGTGCGTGGCGCCAGCGACTTGATCCAGGCCGCTCTCGCGGAGGTGAACCAGGCCCTGGCAGGCGTAGAACTGACTGCCGAGGAGCAAGCGCTGGAGGATGCCGCGGATGCGGCCGCTTTGGCGGACGAGACACTGGAATCAGCGCCCGTCGAGGATGTCAACGGTATGGCGCTGGCGCTCAACTCCGCGACGAACGTCGATGAAGCTGCGCTCCAGGAGGCACTGCGGCAGGCGGAGGCCCTGAACGAGGAATCACCGTGACTGCGCCCTAGTGACTGCGGCGAGGCGAGTAGCGGTCCCAGAACGAGACCGCAAAGGAAAAGGAAACGCTGAGCGTACCCATCGCTGCCAACACATGCGCCCACTTGGAGGGCAATCCCAGAGCAATGGCGAAGCAGGTCGTCATCACGACGTAGATCGAGCGGGCCAACAGCGTCCGCGTGCGTTCGGCGTTGGGTGGCGGAATCAGGTGAACGGTGGCGAGGTAGATGTAGCGCCATAGCCCAGCCAGCAGTACCCAATAACCCGCTTGCCCTCGCAGCAAGAGCATGCAGGATAGGGTCGTCACCATCATGGCGTCCACTTCGACATCGAAGTGGGCGCCGAACGTGCTGCTCTCCTTGCGGCTTCGCGCCACCTTGCCATCGACGCCATCGAGGATCAGCAGGACGAAGACCGTTGCCGCCAACGCCCACCCGGGGACTGGTTCCCAGCTCAACATCAGCCCCAGCGTGAGCAACAGCCGCGCGCTGGTGATTGTGTTGGCAAGTCCGAATCCAACTCGTGCGCTGTGGCTGCCCCGATTGCCCCAGCCGAGCAGAGAGAAAGACACGGCAGCGGCGAACGCTAGCGGCAGCAGACTGTACCAAAGCACACCGGCCGCGACCGCGGTCAGAGTGAGCACCGTGTGCACCCGTTCCCAGTGGGAGAAGGAAAAGGGCATGGGGTTGTGGGAAGTCACGTGATTGGGCAGAACCGCGGGAGCGGTTGCCTGTCGCAATACCACGTACCGGCTTTAGGTTGCCAACCTTGCACTCCTTCGATTCTCGACCAGGCGCGCCTGTCAATCGGCGTAGTCGGGCGGGATCGCCTCCTCCACGCACCTGCCTTCCGTCGTCTTGTGCCAGCTTTTCGAACCCCAGGTGACAATGCGACTTCCGAATTTGGTGGCGCCCCGTAGCTTGGTACCGCGGCGTCCGACGGCGACCTGCTGGGTCGAGCGAGCGCCGATGCTAGCGACGAACACATCCGCGCCGTGACACAGCACCAGCTCGTTGCCGCCTGGTAGAGGACGCACATCGTGCAGCTTTCCGTCTGCGGGGTGATGCCAGAATAGTCGCCCGTCTTGTCGGAATACGTAAAGACCATTGGGCGACGCAGCCACCGTGTACTTGCCGTGATTGAAGACCGCATACAGGCTACGATCGTCCAAACGACGTTGGTACTTCTGACCCTTCTGCATCAAGTAGGCACCCTCATCGGTGATGCCGAGCAGGCCCTCGCCGAGCCAGGCCGCCGCGCGCAGCTCGTAGGGCACTGTCCCGAAGGAGGTCGACTTCATGCCATCGAGGTCCATCGAGTAGGCTTCGGCGGCAGCAAAGTAACCGAGCTCTGCGCCGCGAGACTGGGTCAGTGTGTGCACGAAGTTCAAGCGACGGAGCTCTTCGCTCGTGCCAGGTTCCTTGACGAGCGAAATGGCGCCACCTCCGTGGTTCGGTCTGTTGTGGGCTACGACCAGGCCGATGGGCGTGAACGTCACACTGCGCACGTCGAGGAACTCGTTCCAAACTCTACTTTCGTAGGTCTGCAGGTCGATGACCAGGAGCTGCTTGCGGCCCACTTTGCGCACCAACAAGAGCAATGTGCGGGGATTCGTCGGGTTGAATATCGGTTCGGCTCCCTCAGGAGCGGCAAACGCATGACTACCTCCCCGGTTGTCCAGAACGATGAAGCTCTTCGCTTTGAGATCAGCGTAGGCCAAGTGTTCGCCGTTGGCGGAAATGGCAAACCGTTGACGTGAGGTAGTCGGAAAGCGAGCGTCGACGGCGTGGGTGGCCAGCAGGCGACGCTTGCCGGACGTATCGACGCTGTCGAGAAATTCCTCTTCGGCGTTGCCGACGTGCCCGCCGCACGCGAGGGAAAGCCGTGGCAGGGTTAGCCCGAAAGCGCTGGCAGCCAGCGTGCTCATGAATCCTCGTCGTTGCATTGGATGATACCTCTCGCCTGACCGTAGAAGGCTCAGTGCCCGTTGCGCCAAGCCTGTGCACCCAACGGTGCAAAGGTTGGACCGAACTGACGAAACCGTCGACGGTACGGAGTTTTTTGGGGACAGCAGCGCCGGTCCGAACGAGTTCCGACGCAGGTTTTGCGGAAGCTGCCTTGGTCTACGAAATTCTATCGCACCCGCGTTGGTGTCGGTGGGTGTTGCAGCTATAAGCTGGTCATGACTCGATGGGCCCTCCGGGATGGCGACTGCTACGTCGGGGACGAACACCTGTTGCGCGGTGTTGGAACAGAGCTGACGCTGGAAGGCTCCAGTGCACAGGAGGAGCTCCGCGGGGTTTTCGTCCGAGCGAAGCTCCCGACGAGCAGGCATCGTCACGTACTGTGCCTGGGGCGGCCGTTGCGGTTGCAGCGCTGGGTCGGCTGCTACCGCTTCGATCCGTTCTGGATGCAGCCGCGCGTGGGCACTTGCATCGATCAGCTCCCTCGCGACACGCAGTACGTACTGCTGGAGTTGGTGGACGGGGAGTACTTGCTCGTCGTCCCGCTACCCGCTGAGCCGTACCACGGCTCGCTTGAATCCCACGCTCATGAGCTTGTCGTGGTGTTGGACTCTGGAGCGCCCGAGGTGACCGGAGAAGATGCCCTTCCGCTGTATCTACTCCGGGGAAACGATCCATTTGAAATGATGAAGGATGGGGCGCGTGAGGTGTGTGAACGTTTGGGAGAGGGCCGGCTGCGCAGCGACAAGGCGGTGCCCGCGTTCGTTGACCTGTTTGGCTGGTGCACGTGGGATGCGTTCTACCGCGAGGTGGATCCAGCTGGCGTCGAACGCGGTCTCGAAAGTTTCTGTCAAGGCGGGGTTCGCCCACGATTGGTCATCCTGGATGACGGTTGGCAGTCGGTTGATGAACCCACGAATGAAGGGCGCGTCAACGCCCTGGCCGCCAACTCGAAGTTTGGCGGCGAGCTGGCTTCAATCGTGAGTAGGGCTAGACAAGAGCACGGGGTCGTGACTTTCATGGTTTGGCACGCCGTGTTCGGTTACTGGGGTGGGGCTCATCCCGATGCCTTGGCAAAGTACGCTCCTCAGCCGATTCTGCGCTGGTACTCGCCCGAAGTGCTCTCCCACAGGCCCGCGATGAACGCGGACTACTGTGGCCCCACGGCGTGCAGGCCTGCGGCGGACAGGCTGTCGGCCTTTTATGATGACTACCATGCCTGGCTCGAGGGACAGGGTGTCGACGGGGTCAAGGTGGACAACCAGAGCTCCTTGGAAGGACTTGCTCACGACGCTGGAGGGCGGGTCGCACTTTGGAAGCAGGTGCGTCGCGCACTGGAAGGAAGTGCGCGCCGGCACTTCGACGGAAACCTGATCAACTGTATGTCGAACGCGAGTGAATGCTACTACTTCGCGCAAGACTCGACTCTGACTCGAACTTCTACCGACTTTTGGCCAAGGCAACCGGAAACCCACGGCCTGCACCTCTACACGAATGCGCTCGTAAGCTTGTGGTTCGGCGAGTTCAACCTTCCTGATTGGGACATGTTCCAATCGGGACATCCCGTCGGGCACTACCACGCTGCGGCCCGGGCCATTAGCGGAGGCCCCGTCTATGTTTCCGATCCACCCGACGGACACGACTTCGAGCTGTTGCGGCGCCTGGTGCTCAGTGACGGAACAGTCGCCCGCTGTTTGGACATCGCCCGCCCCACCCGCGATTGCCTGTTTCAAGATCCTACCCAAGAAGGGCATCTGCTGAAGGTGTTCAATCGCAATGCAGCGTCCAGTGTGGTCGGGGCCTTCAACGCCCGCTATCGCCCAGACGCCAAAGACGTCATCGTTGGCACGGTGGGCCCGAGCGACGTCCCTGGGCTCGAGGCAGGCAGCTATGCGATGTACTTGGTCGAAGCAGATACGCTGCTAGTCGTCGATCGACATAGCATTGAGCTTTCCCTGGACACGCTCGGGTACGAGATTGCCACGCTCGCACCCATTGAGGGCGGTGTTGCAGTCATCGGCCTGAAGGCGTTGCTGAATCCGGGCGGTCCGGTGAGTTCCGTGGAGTACGGCCCTCTGACTGTGGCAGTGGAGCTGAGGGATGGAGGGCCGCTGCTCTGCTACGCGGAACGAGCTCCGTCCCAAGTCACATGGCAAGGTCAGGGCCTGTCAGCGACGTACGTGGCCGAGCGTGCGCGGCTCGAAGTCCAAGTGCCAGGCTCCGGCAAGGTAGAGCTCGTCTTTGCTGCGGGATAGCTGCCGGGTGTGATTCCGCGACAGCGGGTCGAATGCTTACTCTTCAGTTGTTGCAGCCGATGCGCTCGATGTGGAAGGCGACCTCGTCAACAAAGACGGTAAAGGGTGTCGTCTGCTGAAACTTCTGAAATCCGACGCGCAGCGCTTCAAACTCGGGAATTTCGGATTGCTCGTCGTCGATGTGGAGATACTCCACCTCTTGCCCCATGTAGAAGAACCGTGCTTCTTGAGCCATCGCGTCGAAGTACCATTCGAGGCACATCCATTCTCCCTCGACCGGGTGCGCCGATCGGTCGCCTTCACTCCCGAACTCGCCAGGTGCACCATCACCGCTCGGCTGAACGTTGTAGATGAAGCTCTGGTTGCTGGCCTGATCGCCGACTCCCGTGCCTGTGACGGCCCAGCGCACCTCGTTCGTATAGCTCATCCAAGGACCGAGTGCGGCGAAGAGATCGTAGTGCACGAACTCACTGGGTACCGGTGGTTCCAGACGGACGAAGCTGCGTCCCCAGTGTGATAGCGACAGTTCCGCGGGTGCGGCTATCTCCAACATGGCAACAACCGCCGCCTGGGAAGGTACATCGATACGCAGTGATTGTGAGCCTCGTGCTGGCTGATCTCCCGAGACGGCGACGGTGCGCTCGCCGTAGCCGAGGAGACTGAAGCCGTCCGGCAGCTGCCCTGGGGCCGCATCTTCGAACGTTTCGCACAGTACGTAGTTACGACAGGTGGGTTCGATGAACCAGGTGCTCGGGTCATCGCTCGGGGGTTGTGGCCCGCCAGGTGCTTGGGGCTCACCTCCGGCACCTTGCACGGTGTTCCCTCCTTGGCCCTCCGGAGTGGGCGCTGGGTTGGGGGTCCCAGCTGAGCCTCCCGCAGGGGTTGGGGCGACCGGCGCTGGGCTACCGCCGGCGCCCCCCGGTGACACGTCGGTCTGCGTTTCGGGGCCTGGCTGTTCTGGAGCGGACGGGGAAGGCACCATCGGAGTGGTTGATGGTTGTGTCTGCGGTTGTGAAGGCGAGGCGGCCGGAACCGGATCTGTCGGTGTGGCCTGGGTGGGGCTTGCGGGCTCCGGTCCCGTCGGACTGGTGGCGGTATACAACGTGGCTGTCGATTCGTTCGCCGGTGTCTCCGCGCCGCTATCGCAGGCAGCCAGTGGCAGCAAGAGGAGGTAGGTAAGTGAGGAAAAGCGAAAGTTCACGCAGGCGATTCTTGCACTGCGACAGAGGTGCCGTCGAGCCGCGAGAAGGTCAAATTGCGTCGTGCGTGCTCGTGGTGTCCTCTTGTAATCGTGCCATCCTGCGGGCTGCTGCACTACCGGTACCTTCGTCCGTCAAGAAGGCACGCCCGATCCGGAGGATTTCGCGGATGTCTGCGGATTGGGCGGGGGCGGGCTCTGCCAGTGAGTATGGACCGAGCCCCGTCCCCGGCGTAGTAGCAGTGGCGGCTGTGGTCTAACGGCAGGTGGTGCGGGTGGGCCGCGATGGGTAGTCAGTGTGATGTTGGTTTGGCTCCTACTGGCTCGCCGCCGACGCGCAGTGGCGGCAAGCCGAGCCTGAGCCGCTAGACAAGAGCGACCGAGAGATCGCAGCAGGTGGGCTGGGTCAGTGCTCACTGGACACTCCCGATTTGCCGGCGAATCGGTAGTCCAGTGCGATGAGAATCTCCCACGGTTTCACGGGGATCCCCTGTCTCGAGCCACACTCATAACATTGCATCTTGCCCGCCACTGACCCCACAATGGCATCCGACTTTATGTGGTTGAACACAGTGAAAACACTCGAGGTTCCAATGAGCGAGCTCGGCGCTACCGCGGCGACTCTTCGCCTGCCGTGGGTTCGTCGCGTGGCGTCGGCACTGCTAGGGCTCTCCGTGACCCTTGCTAGCCTGCTGGTCAGCGGCGAAGCCGATGCCCAGGCGACCATCAAGCGTCCAGGCGCCCACCCCCGGTATTCGTTCGAGGCGGAGCCGCACCTATTGTTCAGTGACCGTGGTCATGCGGACGATGCCTTTGGTCCGGGGTTCCGAGGCACGATTGTCGTCGTGGACAACGGGTTCGTCAGTTCGATCAACAACTCGGTTGGGATCGGGTTTGGGGCGGACTTCTTGCTCTTGGGGGATGAGCATTGTCATGGTCGCGACAATTGCCACACCCATGACGTCATCATCCTACCGTTGGTGATGCAATGGAATTTCTGGCTGCACCGCAAGTGGTCCGTTTTCGGAGAGCCTGGTCTCGCACTCATCTTCAACGAAGACCATTCAGACAATGACCTGGACAACCGGGATCTCGATATCGATCCCATCGTCTTTGGCGCGGGTGGTCGCTTTCACTTTAGCGATAGCACCACGCTGACGATGCGGTTAGGTTTCCCCGTATCCGTGTCTATCGGCGTGTCGTTCTTGCTGTAGCCGCTGTGGGCGACTGCTATAGCAGCGCTACCGTCTCCGCGACACCTGGGTAGCCCTGGAAATACCAAGCCCACCAGCCGAGCATCATGATGCCGTGTCCGACCAGGATACCAACGTGGCTCCACATCTCCACTCGGTCAGAGTAGCGGCTGACGTAGCGACGCCAGTGGAACACTTCGTCCACCATGCTGTAGACGAATGACAGTATGGTCAACACCATAGCCGGAACCCAGAAGAAGCCCGGGTGTTCGTAGGCGGCGCACAATAGAACGCAGCTACCGATTCCACAGAAGATCGTGATGCCATGCACCAGGCCTTCAGCGGCTTGGATTTCCTCTTTGTAGACCGTGCGATGCCCAATACTGTCGATGGCAATGCTGGTCGTGAAGAGGACCGCTCCCGTGGGTACTAGCCAGGCTTCGCCAGGAAAGCTGACTCCACCCAGGTGCCCCATCAGCAGAAACCCCCCGGTGGAGAACACCAAGCCCAGCATCAGCCCCACCCAGGCGATGTACACCAGCCAATCCTTCCGCTCGAACTGACTGACGCGACCTACGTAGACCAGAAATTCAGATGGTAGTGAGCTCTGCGCCATAGCTGAGCGGTCCTAGTTTTGCGGGTTGAACGTTGGCACTCCACAGCGTGCCGCGGCGACGAAGAGTGCCGAATGCTGCCTTCAGGCACAGGGCCAGCTTTCTATGCTTTGGCACGAACGCCCGCGGCGCGAAGATGTCGAAGTCTTGTTTGGCGATTTGACTGCCAATCTCCGAATACACGGCTCGCGCCGCCGCTACCGAGAGTTCACAGCGCGGGCTGAGGTAACATAAGCCTGCATCTCCCGACTCGTAGTAGCGCTCAGCGACCTGCAGCAGCGAGCGCAAGGCTTGCTTGCAGCCTGGGCGAGCGTGGAAGGGTAGCTGCCTGCCTAGGTGCGCCCGCAGCCAGCGAACACCATGTTCATCGAGCAGTTCATCGGGGAGATAGAGTCGCGAGCGCTCCCAGTCTTCGCGCACGTCGCGCGCGATGTTTGTCAGTTGCATGGCGAGTCCTAGGTGCGCTGCGCGGGGAAGGGCTTGTGAATCGCTCACGCCCATGACGTGACACATCATCAAGCCCACCGTCGAGGCGACCCGGTAGCAGTAGAGTAGGAGGTCATCCCAACTTTTGTAGTGAGTGCCCGTTGCGTCCATTTCCATCCCCAGCAGCAGATCCGTTGGGTATTGCTCTGGGATGTTGCTGGTAAAGACGACCTGTTGAAACGCCGATAGGACAGGATCTCTCTGGGCTTCGCCCGCGTAGAGACTACCGAGCTCCCGTTGAAGACGCTCGAGTGCGGCACGCTGTTCACTTCCCGCGCTGTTGTCGATGGCGTCATCTGCTCGGCGGCACCATGCGTAGACTACGGCGGCCGGGTCACGGTTGGAAGGAGGCAGAAGTCTGGAGGCTAGCGCGAAGCTCTTGCTGTGTTGGGCAATACTGGTCCGACAGATCTGAATGGCCTGGTTCATGTCCCCGCCTACTCCGCAGCTGCCGGATACGGCGTCGGACGTGCGCCATCGTGGTGCGCCCCGCCCGGATCCTTCCCGGCAACGATGAGATTGACTGTAGCCTTGGCGGAGTTGATCACTCCGGGCAGGCCCGCTCCTGGGTGCGTTCCGGCGCCGACGATGTAGAGCCCGGGAATCTTTGGGTCCTTGTTGTGCGGCCGGAACCAGGCACTCTGGGTCAGCTTAGGCGCCACGGAAAAGGCTGAGCCTTGGTACGCGGACAAGTCTCGCTGGAACTCGTTGGGCGTGATGTAGTGCTGAGTCGCCAGATTCGCCCGCAAGTTGGGAAGCGCGCGCTGTTCGAGGGCCTCGAGGATTCGCTCTGCGTAGGCCGGCCCCGCTTGATCCCAATCAATTTGAGCTTTCCCGAGGTGAGGTACGGGACTCAAGACGTAGAATGCGCTCTTGCCGGGCGGCGCCATGCTCGGATCGGTGACCGTCGGCGCGTGCAAGTACAGGCTGAAGTCTTCGGCAAGGACTGGTCCTTGAAAGATGTCGTCGAGTAGCTCCTTGTAGCGTGGACCAAACAAGACTGTGTGGTGCGCGACGTTGTCGTAGACGCAGTTGGTACCAAAGTACAACACGAAGAGCGACATGCTCCATTCGAGTCGCTCGAGCTTCTTCGTCATGCGTTGGGCAGCGGTGTTTTCTTGGTAGAGCGTCGAGTACGTATGATGCAGATCTGCGTTGGAGACGACCAAGTCGAAGCGCTCTTCGCCGTGGCTGCTGACGACGCGATGCACCGCCTGTTGGGTAGTGTTTTCGACCGCGATGCTCTTGACTGGCGTCGACAGTCTCACTTCGCCTCCGAGTTCTTCGAAGAGACGAACGAGAGCGGCGACGAGAGCCCCGGTGCCTCCTCGCGGAAAGAACACCCCCCAGTTCCGCTCTAGATAGTGGATCAAAGTATAGATCGAGCTTGTATCGAAGGGATTTCCCCCGACCAGGAGAGAGTGAAAGCTGAAAGCCTGGCGTAGGTGCTCGTCCTTGATGAATTGGGCAACCGTCGAGTAGACGGACCTGTCTGCTCGCAGGCGCATCAGGTCAGGTGCCACGCGCACCATGTCGAAGAACTTGAGAAAGGGTGTAGCCGCTAGCTCCTCGTAGCCTTTGGAGAAAACCCGCTTCGAATAATCGAGGAAGCGCTGATAACCCTCCACGTCATCCGCATTCCTTGCAGCAATTTGCGATAGCATCTTGTCGCCATCGTTGTCGTAGTCGAAGACGTCACCGTCGTCCCACATCAAGCGATAGAACGGCGCCACAGGAAGCATCTCGACGTAGTCGCTCATCTTTCTTCCGGAGATAGTGAACAACTCTTCGATGCAGTGAGGGGCGGTGATTACAGTTGGTCCGCCGTCGAAGGAGAAGCCGTCCTTGTCATACACATAGGCGCGACCGCCGGGCTTGTCGCGGGCTTCGAAGAGCACACACTGGTAGCCTGCGGACTGCAATCGGATCGCTGCCGCCAATCCGCCAAAACCGCTGCCAATGACCGCGACACGTTGCCCGAAGGCCTCTCGTCCGTGCTGGCTGTGTTCAACCATAGCTCTTCTCCAACCGCTGAATCGCGCTTTCAATTTGGGTTAAGGCCTCTGCGGGCCCGAGAGCGCTCCTCAGCTGGGAGAACGCGTCCTGCACGTAGCGACGGACACGCACCCGACCCGAGCCTTGCAGAGCCGTGCGCAGCGCTTTGCAGAGAACCTCCGGATGCAAGTCCCGCTGGCTGACTTGTTGAGCCATCGCGCGCAGTTCGGAGTACGCTGACGGACTCAGGTCACCCGCGAGCCAGGCCCAGGGCCACGTGGGTCTGCCAAGGATGAGGTCTTCATGCCCCTTGTGTGCACGGCGTTCGCTGACGAGCCCACCGACGTCGTCCAACATCTGCAACGCCACGCCGAGACGGCGACCAAAGGTGCCGAGCTGCTGGACGGTCTTGCTGTCTGCCTGGGCGGCGACTGCGCCGAGTACTGCCGATAGCTCCATCAACGCGCCAGTCTTCAACTGCGTCGCTGCACCGACGACGTCCGCTACCTGACTCTGACTCAGGTCCTGCATCCGTGCAGTCAGGTCGAGTGCCTGCCCGTGATGGCAGGCTAGAAGCGACCGGCTCATCCAGCGAAGTAGCGAGAGCTGGACATGATCTGGCAGCCCGAGCTTCTCCACCAAGGAGAAAGCCCAGAAGTACATCCAGTTGCCAGCGTTCAAAGCGACCGGAACACCGAAGTCAATGTGCAGTGCGGGGCGACCGCGCCGGACTGTGGACTGATCTTGAATGTCGTCGACGATCAACGACCCGGCGTGGAGGATCTCGACAATCATCGGCAGCGCTTTTGGGCAGGAGTCAGTGCCGCCTGCGAGTTGGTAGCTTGTGGCTACGAGTGCAGCACGAAACTCCTTACCCGGTCTGCCCACGAAGTCGGCCAAAGGCTGGCTGAGAGCCTTGCCCCAGATTGTCCCATCCAGCGCCGAAGCTTCTTTCCCCAGCAGCTCGCGCAGATTGTCCTGGTCGAAGTGTTCGTCGAGGAGCTGTCCCAGGGGGCTCTGAGACGATAGTGCGATAAGAGGATCGTTCATGCGGGTTGTCCTTCGAAGATGAGCTGACGCAGCGAAAAACCGCGTGGCGGCCGACCGCATAGGATGCGCGCTCGGTCGCTCGGGGTGGTCTCCAGTGCGTAGAAGCGGCGAATCGTGTCCGCGGGAAGTCGGTAGAAGCGCTCCAGCACGTGGTAGCGCTGGTGCTGCGCGAACGCTCCGAACAACAGCTTGTTGAGCCAGCAGCAGAAGCGGACCTGAGTCCGGTGTTGCTCGAGCATGGCGTCGAAGCGTCGGTCGAAGATGTCGCTTGGGGCGCGGGTGCCGACGTGAAGTGCCAGGCGTAGAGCGGGAGGCAACGAGTATCCCGTCGTCGGGTGAAAGAACCCGCCTGCGTAGCCGGCACAGAGCGGCGACCTGTTCTGCCGGGACTGTGCCAATGGGCGCAGAGGTAAAGGCAGCACCCCTCGCTCTTGGCGGATGACGCCGCGGACGCGCATGCCTCTTTCCCGCGCGTAGCGTAAGATGCCCTCGTTCAACCGATCGACATCGAGCTCTGCTGAGTCCGAATAGTAGGTGTCTTCGACCAGCACACGATTCTGGCTGAACGGCAGCAGATACATGAAGCGGAACCCATCGAGCTGCTCGACCGTGGCGTCCATCAACACCGGCACCTCAGGAGCCGACGTCGGCTCCACGAGCAGTTCGAGGCCGACGAACTTCTGAAAGTGCTTCGAGTCATTGCGCAAGCGGTCCGGGCCGCGTGCATCGATGACGAGGGTACCGCCGACGCGTGTTCCGTTCTCCAAGGTGACGGATTTGGCTTCAACCGCCAGGGCGGTCGCAGTCATCACCCGGGCGTTCGGGGCATTGCCAATGCGTCCCCGCACAACCTGGTCAAGCCGCTTGCTGGTGATCGCCGAGTACATTTGCGACATCCGGCGGCGATGCCCGGGAAAGATGACATCATGGGCTCCCCAACGTTTCATCACCAGGGGCTCGAGCCAATCCCAGGCAGCTGGCGGGACGTCACCTTCGTGCAAGCACCAGGTGTGGTTGCCTCCCAGCGCACCGTCACGCTCGATCAGTACGAGCTTCGCGTTGGGCTGGTGCGCCAAAACGCTCAGCGCAATGAGCCCCCCTTGAAGCCCGCCACCGACCACGACGTAGTCGAAGCCGTCTAGCGAGGGGGCCGAGTGGAAAGCTGACACTTCGCGTGGAGTCATGGTTTGGTAACCGAACAGCAACAGTCTGAACTGCGATGCGGAGTGCCTTGACCTCGCATCGAGAGGGTAAGAACTAGCGACTCAAGCGACGAGGTCAAGCTCTCTTGGTTTAGAATCTAGGCAATGTGTCGGGTTACCGTCTGGCGGAACAGACGCGGCCGTTGGTTCGTTCGCCCTGGTCGATAGGTGTGCTTGGTTGGACGGTTCTCGCTTTTGTTATCCCACGGCGGTCAAATGGACGGCTTGTCCACCGTTTGTCCAGGACAGGCCTGGCGTCAAGCTGGACACCTCGCGCAGCGATTGCGTGGCCATCGGGAAATATGCGGCGGTGATGAGAATTATTCGCATGGACAGCGCCTGGACACCTCGTTTGACGCGACTCGACATTTGCGTCGTGGGGTTTTCGGGGGTTGTCGCGGCGTTGCAGACACCTTATTGCCCAATCAGTGTCCACGCGCATTCTATTTGTCGCCGAGAACGTGACGCTTGCCCAAGTCGTTCGTCTGGCTACCCTCGCTCGTCAGTTACCTGAGGGTTATGACGTTCACTTTGCAAGCTCGAGCTTTCCGGATTTGGTCTTCCGAGACACGTCGTTTACTCAGCATCACATCGAGACGCTAGACGCGGAGCGAGCTAGCAAAGCGCTCGAGGCGGGGCGGCGCTTGTACGACAAGAAGACTCTGCTGCGCTACGTCGCAGCCGAGCTGCAGCTGATAGACCGAGTTCAACCGGACGTCATCGTTGGAGACTTTCGCCTCTCGCTCTCGACCGCTGCCGAAAAAATGGGTGTTCCTTGCGGGGTTCTGATCAACGCGTACTGGAGCCCCTACGCAGTGCGTGACTCTTGGCCGGTGCCGGATCATCCGATCGTTCGTCTGGTGGGGGAGCAGTTGGCGGAGCAGTACTTTCCGAAGGCACTGCCGAAGGCCTTCGACCACTTTGCGAGCCCGGTCAACGCAGTACGAAAGCGCTTCGGTTTGCCGGCGGTGGGAAGCCTGCAACAAGTGCTCACTCACGGCTCCTACACGCTCTACCCGGACGACCCCTGGCTCACGCCCATCCAAGGAGCTCCGTCACACCACCGCTTCTTGGGTCCGGTGCTTTGGCAACCTGAGGTGCCCATGCCTCGGTTGGACTTTCCAAAGGAACAGAAGCTGGTGTACGTCACGCTGGGTTCGTCAGGGAAGGTAGACCTGTTGCCGACGGTAGTTCGCGCCGTCTCGGAGTTGCCGGTCAACGTCGTGGTGGCCACTGCGCGTCGCGCGCAGCTGGGGAGCGTTCCCAGCAATGTCAGAGTGAGTGAGTTCGTACCCGGATCGGAGATCGCGCGAGAAGCTGCCGTGGTTGTTTCCAACGGTGGTAGTACCACAGGGTACCAAGCCCTTCGCGAGGGGACGCCGGTGGTTGGCCTACCCAGTAACCTCGACCAGTACTTGGCGACTCGAGCGCTGGTGCAGCGGGGCGTTGGTCTCGAGGTGAAGGCGCGCGCAGCCGATGTGGATACTGTTCGTGCCGCAGTGCATCGTGCTCTGATCGACGGGGACCTACGGAGAGAAGCTGCCCGACTTGGTGAACGATTTGCAGCTCACGACAGCGCCGAGACCTTCCGACGTTGGGTCGATGAAGCAGCCACCCAGCCACGCCTTTCAGTTGTGGCTGGGTGAGGTTGCGCGTGGGTAGCCACGACCTTGGGTAGGCACGACCTCGGTAACCACGACTTTGGAGTAGCCTCGATCGGTGAGGGCGGGGCCGCTCTAGAGTGAGAAGTACCGCGTCTTGATCCGGGTTTTCGCCGCACCCGTCTTCAGTTTGAAGCTGGCATCCTCGAAGCTCGGTGGTCCGAACATGGCTGACGCGTCGTTCGAGAAGCCATAACCTTCCAGGGGCATCCCAACGAAGTTGAAATCCATCTCGTCGTTTTCGTTTTCGTCGTGCAAGACCGCCACGGCGTACGTTCCTGGCTTCAACCCCGGGAACGATACCTTGGCCTGCTTGTTCCTGATTTTTGCCAGCTTGCCGCGAAGGGCTTCTTCTTGGTCAGGGAAGGAGTCCTCGGTATTGAATACCGCGATGGCCACGCGTCCCTGGTTGTTGCGCAGGTTCGTTACTTGAACCGTTAGAGTTGCCGAGCCCCCTCCTTTGCCTTGCGACTCGGATCCAGCGGCCACATCAGCGGAAACGAGGGGACCCAAGCTGGCGAAGCAAAGCACGGCAACGAGAGAATGAACACGAAACTGCATGCAGATGGTTCTAGGTCGGTCACCTGCGTGCCGCAACTGTGCGGTCCCGATTCCGTACACCCTGCACCCACGCTTCTAGTTCGGACCAATCGGACACGAGCTCGGCGCCCTCGGGCAACCTGAGGCTCGGCGCTTGCGCTCCGCCAACGGCGATCGGATAGGCTGCGCCCAGGCGAGCCCCCAGCATGTTCAGGTTGAGCTGAGTCGCGATCGGATCTGCTCCACGGGAAACACTGAGCGCAATGCCGTCGACGTCCAATGCTTCCGCGGCATCGGCAATCTCTTCTGGGGGACAGTTGGGCCCCATGGAGCGCGGCGTGATGCCGAGGGAAGCAAGATAGGTGCCCACCATCTCGAGGCCGAGAGCATGCATCTCGCTCGTCAGCGTGGCGAGCAAGACACGTTCGCTAGGCCCCGCGTCGAGCTGGGATGCCCACATCACCCGAAGCTGTGTCGTGAGCACGTCACTCAGCAAGTGCTCGTGACGAATTTGTATGCGTCCTTGCTCCCATGCGTCACCTACTTGGGTGACGAGCGGTGCGGCAATGTCTTTGACGAAGCCGCGAATCCCTAGATTCAGTGCGGCGTAGCGAAGCTCCCAGACCAGGGTCCGGTCGTCATCGGCACACAAAGCCTCCATGATGCGCCGCACGGCGCTTTCGTCTCCGCCGCCACTGACCGCGCCAGGGCCGCGACGATCTACCAAGCTCTTGAGCTCTTCATTGCTCTGCGGGATCAGAGCCCCGATGCGATGGCCCCGCTGCATGGCGCGCCGAAGTAGGGACAGCCGTTCCACCTCTGTCGGGGAGTAGATGCGAGCGCCGGAATCATCACGCTCAGGCGCAGGAAAGCCATATCGGCGTTCCCATACGCGCAGCACATCGGCGCTCAACCCGGTCATGCGGGTCAATTCGCGAATGCTGTAGTACTGCTGTGTTGGTTCAGCCGCGCCCATCTTGCACGCTGAGCCTATTCCGACACATCGAACGCGTCAAAGCTAGCTCCGCAATGCTGAGCTGACGCTCAGGCGGTCCACTGCGTGAGCACGGCGGTGATGTTGTCAGGTCCGCCGTTTTCGTTCGCCGCGTCGATCAGGCGCTGGGCCGCGGCCGACAGGTCAGGAGAGGTCGAGACGATGTGTTGGATGTCGCCGTCGCTGACGGGGCCCGCGAGGCCGTCACTGCAAATCAGAATGATGTCTCCCGGTTCGGGCTGTTCGTACCGGGTATCCACCTTCACGGTATCTTTCATTCCCAGGGCGCGGACGATCACGTTCTTGTGTGGGAAGGCTTCGATCTCCTCCTCACTGAGATTCTTCATCTTCTTGTAGTCGTTGAGCAGGGAGTGGTCTTCGGTCAGCTGCGTCATCTTACCGTTGCGAATCCGGTAAACGCGACTGTCGCCTACGTGGGCGACGTACATGCCTTCTTCAACGACGAACACTACAGCGATGGTGGTTCCCATCCCACGCTGCTTTGGATTCTCTTTGGCGGTCTGGTAGATGCGCAGGTTGGACAGCATGATCGCCGTGATGAGGCGGTTCTCATCGTAGTCCTTGCTGCGGTCCATCTTATAGGGCCAAGTCTTGTCGGGGTCGTCCGACGTCTGAACGAAGAAATCGCGCATCGTCTCGATAGCCATGCGAGACGCGACTTCGCCTGATGCGTGTCCACCCATCCCGTCAGCGACCATGTAGAGTCCGTGTTCCGAGTACACGGCGAAGCTGTCCTCGTTGTGCGCGCGTTTTCGCCCGACGTCGGTCTGCCCAGCTACTTCGATTCTCACTGCCTACATTCTCTGCGCTATCGTGGAGTTCAGTCAACGAACTCGGGGGCATTTGACGCACTGGGCCGCCAGCTTTCGCCCCGGTTTGACCCGCGCCCCAAGAAGTGGGCCGTCCTTGGCCCATGAGTCGACCAGATCCGGGTGGCAGATCTCCGGAGCGCGTGGGTCGCAGGCCGGGCCTGTGCGCCGGTGTGCGCTGCTCAGGCCGTGGGCGGTGACCGGAAATCGCGCGGACGTCGCAGGATCCGCACCCCGCCGGCCCCAGCGACGATCACGACGTCGACCCGCCGAACGAAGAGGCCCGTATCGACGACACCCGGGATGGCTCTCAGCTCCGTGTCCAGCCTTCCCGGATCCACAATCGAGCCGGTTTTCACGTCGTAGATCAGGTTGCCCGAGTCGGTGATCCACGGCTCGCCGTCGCGGAGCCGCAGGCTAGTCCGACCGAAGCGGTCGAGCCTGGCCCGCGTCGTTTGCTCACCAAAGCGCAGAACCTCTACGGGGACAGGCCATTTGTCACCCAAGTGCCGTGACAGTTTTGAATCATCGACGATGATGATGTTTTTCTTGGACGCGTTGTTGATGATCTTTTCACGGGTGTGACACCCGCCGCCTCCTTTGATCACGTCGAGCTGGTCGCTCACCTCGTCAGCCCCGTCGACACAGACGTCGATCTCCCAAGGCCCGACATCGTCTAGCAACGTGATGCCCAGCCTGTCGGCCTGGGCCCGGCTGGCCTCACTGGTGGGCACCCCGGTCAGCTGCTTTCCCTGTTGGACGAGGCCACCCACCTCATCAATGAAGAGCTTGGCTGTGGAACCCGAGCCCAACCCGACCACGCTGGGAAAGCTCAAGTGCTCCAAGGCGGCCCGAGCCGCTTCCAGCTTGCGTTCGTCCACGCTCATGGCCGGGGTATACCTGCCTTGCCTGCGCTTATCCATCCACAGTGAAAGGCTCGAGGGGCGACGGGCGAGCCGGCGCTGCAACTGCGCCCAGTTTCCGGTGCATTTCCGGGAAATCTAGAGCTAGCCGGCAACAGGAGGGAACGACCCGCTGTGTGTCCTTGAGAGACGCGGCCGAGAAGTTTCCTTTCGGCAAAGTCCCCTTTGCCTTGCTGTTGGTCGCAGTCTTGTCCAGCGCAGCCCACCTGCTGACGACCAGGCCGGATCCGGGGCGGCCTGACACCATCAGCAAGACCACCAAGCACCCTGAGCTGGCTTGGGAACTCGCCAAGTACCTCTACTACGAGAAGGGTCAGCTGGGTAAACGGCTCGCCGAGACATACATCCTTCCGCCAAACAAGGACGCATGGACCTTGCCTGAGTTCGACCAAGCCAGTGACTTCTTCTCGGATCAAAAACTAGGCCAGGCGTGTGCCGCCCTCGCGCACTACCGCGCCCACGGTTAAGCAAGGTCTCTGTCAAGCGGTTCGGGGGGAGCTGACCAAGGCCCCGGCGTACATTCGCCAAGCCCAAGCGCGCCAAGCACGGCTGCTAGACGCAGAGCATGAATGAGAACCGATGCCTGGCTGGTTCAGCTGGCCGCGCGTCGCTTGCGTCGGGTCGGTGGGGTCATCGCCTGGCCAGGTTCGAAGAACTCCGCGTACAGCAAGTCGTTCAGGGTGTCGAACGCCTTCAAGACTTCCGTCAGCAGGTCGTGCAGCTGGGAGTGGGTCAACGCCGACGTGTCGATCTTGCGGAGCTTGTTCGATTCCGCCTTCACCATCGCCAACGATGGTAGATGGCCCTTGCGTGTGTCTTTCCCGATTCGCTCCAGGAAGTTTACAATCTGTGCTTGGCAGTGCCAGACAGAGCGGGGGAACGACGAATCCTGAAGCAAGAAACGGGTCACCGATTCTCCAGTCGGGGCGGAGCTATTGCGTTTGAAGAATGGCTCCACCGCCGAGCAGAGCCGTAGGATGGCCATCCACTGTGCAGCTTCTTGAGGCGTTTCCACCGAGCGCTCCCCCGGGGCCAGCCACAAATGCCGCACGTCCATGACTCGAGCAGTCTGCGAGGCCCGTTCGAGCAACATACCCAAGCGCATGAAGTCAAAGGGTTCGTCGTGCAGCATCGTGGAGTGGCAGTTGCCGTGGAACTCAGCGCACATCGACAGTAGTCTCCGATAGAAGTGGTCGCGCTCGCGCCGATACTCCTTCCGCGCATCCGCAGAGTTGAGCCACTGCCACGAGATGTTGATCGTCTCCCACATCTCACGGCTGATCACTTCCCGCGTCATACGGGCGTTTTCGCGCGCTCCAGCGAGGCATGACCGCAGGGAGACGGGATTGTCTGCGCTCCAGGTGAGGTATTCTTCGACGTCTGCATCCCGCTCGTAGCCTGCCTTGCCGTGAGCCTTCTCAAAACGCTCGTGCTCGCCAACGGTTTGCAGAATCGGGCGCCAACGTTGGGCATCATGCAAGCCTGTGTCCAAGATGGACAGTCGATTGACCGAGATTAGTCGTGCCGTACTTTCGGTTCGTTCGATGTATCGGTGCAGCCAAAAGCAGCATTCCGCAACCCGAGAGATCATCAGCCGTCCTTCCCCAGTATCCAGGTGTCCTTCGAGCCTCCACCCTGGCTCGAGTTAACAACGTAAGAGCCCGCCTTCAGCGCCACTCGGGTTAAGCCGCCAGGGAGTACCCAGGTGCTGTTGCCGGTCAAGACGAATGGCCGCAAGTCGACGCGTCTCGGCCCAGCTTGGTCGTCACACCACGTTGGAGCTGTGGATAGCTCGATGCGAGGTTGGGCGATGTAGCCGCGGGGGTTCTGCTGAAGCTTGGAGCGAAACTCTGCCAGCTCCTTCTTTGAAGCGCTGGGGCCAATCAGCATGCCGTAGCCACCACTGCCGTCCACCGCCTTGACGACCAACTCGCTCAAGTGGTCGAGCGCGTAGGCGAGCTCCTTTTTCTTCGAGCAATCGTATGTCTCCACCTGGCCGATGATGGGTTCTTCGGACAGGTAGAAACGAATCATCTCTGGGACGTGGGGATAGATGGCCTTGTCGTCCGCGACTCCATTGCCGATGGCATTGGCTAGAGTGACGTTGCCGGCAACGTAGGCCGAGACGATTCCCGGAACACCCAGCAAACTATCGGGCCGAAACGCCTCCGGGTCAATGAACTCGTCATCGATGCGTCGGTAGATCGAATGGATCCGTTCTGGCCCAACCGTCGTCTTCAGGTAGACCTTCTTGTCGTTGACGAAGAGGTCGGACGGGTGAACGAGTGGGATGCCCATGCGTCGAGCCAAAAAGCTATGCTCGAAGTAAGCGGAGTTGTACGGACCAGGCGTCAAGACCACCGCGTTGGGCGAGGCTTTCCCGCGCACCGCCGCCGTCTCCCTGAGGGTGTTTCGCAAACGCGTGGGGTACTCATCCACAGGGCGTACCGGCATGTTGCGGAAGACCTTCGGCAGAGCGCGCTTCATCACGCCCCGATTCTCCAGCACGTAGGACACGCCGGAAGGCGTCCTCACGTTGTCTTCCAGGACGAGGAATTCGCCATCCGGATCACGAATCAAATCGATGCCGGCGATGTGCACGTGCACGTTCTTTGGGGGGCGAACGCCATGCATCTTCTTGATGTAGCCAGACGAGCCGAGGACCAGCTTGGCCGGAATGACACGCTCTTTGAGAATTCGCTGTTTGCCGTAGACGTCCCCCAAGAAGAGGTTCAGGGCTGTGACGCGTTGTCGCAGTCCTGCCTCCACCTGCTTCCAGCGATCTTCGGTCACGACTCGCGGGATCAGGTCGAAGGGAAAGATTCTCTCGGCGCCCTGCTGATCCGAATAGACGGAGAACGTTACTCCCGCGTTGAGAAAATCACTGCTCGCCAAACCCTGACGCCGTCGAAATTCGCGTTGCCCCAATGCATCGAGCGCCTTGGTCAGCTGCGACATGCCTTCGCGTGCCTTGCCCGCCGCCTCGAAGAACTCATCGTACGCTCCCGAGATCGGCTGGTATGCGGAAAACAGCGGCTTCTTGGTTTGTTTGGTCGTCTTTTTCTTCGCCACTTGCCCCATTGGGATAGCTCCATACCACAACCTGCCTCGTCTCCGAAGGCGTGCGGTTTCAAATAAACGGACTTGGGTTCGCGCTCCTGCGAGCTGCGGCTGTTGTGGAGATAGAGTTGTTGCGCTTCGCGCATTCTACCGGTCTGTTTCAGCCACGTGAATTACGGCGTCGCCCCGTGTGACTAGCCCCTCGGTGGCCTTACCGATGACCACCCCGGTGGTTCTGGTCTTTATCGGCGTACGGGCACCCAGCGCGGGGTTGATGATCGTCCCGAAGCTCTCGCCGGCTATCACCCAGTCGCCGAGTTCGACTTCGAGCTGACAGAAACCGCTTCGATTCGTCCGCACCCACGTACTAGACCGAAAGAACTGCGTTGGATGCTTGGCCTTACGCGCACCAGCTGGGCGAACGCCGATGTCGGACAGAACACGCAGTGAACCTGCCACGCCGAGCTGGATGGCTTCGGAGTCCAAACGGTTGGCTTCCCCCGCCTCGAACAGCAATGTGGGCTTGCCCAGTTTGGCGGCGTGGGATCTGAGCGACCCGTCGCGGAGCGCCGCGTGCAATGCCACGGGCGCACCAAAGACCCCAGCCAGCCTGCGCGTCTTTGGATCGTCGAGGTTGCATCGCACCTGAGGCAGGTTCGAACGCCCGCCCGAGCCCGTGTGGAAGTCCAGTCCGAACTCCGCCCGTTCGATGACCAACTCCGAAAACAGGTTCGCCAGGCGCGCACCGAGGGACCCGCGCTTGGAACCCGGGAAGAGTCGATTCAGGTCGCGACGATCGGGCAGGTAGCGCGAGCCCTGGATCAAGCCGAACGCGTTGACGATCGGTACGGCAATGACGGTGCCCGCGACTTCCATCGGGTCGAGCTGCCGAACCAGTTCGTCGACGATCACCACACCGTTGAGTTCGTCGCCATGTACGGCCGCGCTGAGCCACACCACGGGCCCAGGGCTTGCGCCGTGGATCACCACCACCGGCAGCGGCAGCCAGTTACCCGTTGGGAGCCGAGCCACCGGCACTTCGATGCGAGTCAACATGCCAGCCAACACGACGTGGTCGGCGAACTGAAAAGGCGGTGGCGGAGGTCCAAGAGGTGGCTTGGGTCTCGGGTTTCGGGGTTGCGAAGGCGCCTTGAGGGTTTTTTTTATCCCGGCCTTGTCGCGCGGCACGGCCGCCGCTGGTTTGCGAGATGCTCGCCCGTTCACCCGTCGCGCTCCTTCTTGCGCCGCTTCAGGGGGCGGCCGCCGAGGAACGAACGCCCCGGGTCGACGAGGTAGCGCCCTCTGACGGCCTCTCTTCCGAGGAGCATGCGAAAGCCCATCAGGTCCCGCGACGTCAGCGTGAGGTCGATGTCCCAGAACTCGCCGCGCCAACTCACGGAAGTACGAATCACTGGACGTAGTTCGCGGCTGCCGTTGGAGCTCTTGACCCAGCGCTCATCGTGGAGAGTCGCCTCGCAGATGACGCTCGCCTCCTTGCTGCGCTGCAGGGGAAACACCTTGAATCGCACCTTACTCGTCCCGCGCCGTCGAATGATTTCTACGTCTTCAGCATGCAGCGAGGAGCTGCGTGCCCCGGTATCGACCTTGGCTTTGACGTGAGGCACGCCGAGCTCCGGAAACCCAATCCATTCCCTCCAGCCCACGGTTGGCTTTTGTCTTTTGGCTTCGCTCAACTTTCGCCCTCGCACTTCCGAACGGGCCCGTCACAGCGGTGACATTGTTCGACAAGTACTCCAAAACTGCTTGGCTAGCCACCTGTTTTGGCACAGGCTTGGCGCCGCATGAAGCTGTGCATTCTTTCTCGGAGTCGGCGATCCTACAGCACGGTTAGGCTCGTGGAGGCAGCCAAACAACGCGGTCACAGCGTTCGGGTCCTCGATACCCTCAAGTTTGCCATTTCGTCCAACCAGGAGGAGCCAGACTTGTACTATCGGGGGAGGCGCCTGAGTGCTTACGACGGTGTCATTCCCCGCGTTGGCACTTCCGTCACGCTGTACGGCACCTCCGTCGTTCGGCAATTCGAGCAGATGGATGTATTCTGCGCGAACTCCGCCAGCGGCATCGCCAACTCACGGGACAAGCTGCGCTCTACGCAAATGCTGAGCCGGTTCGACATTGGCATCCCTCCTACCGAGTTCGTGCACGACAAGCGTGACGTGCGCGCTGCCATCGAGCGTGTGGGTGGTGCACCCGTGATCGTCAAGTTGCTCGCGGGAACGCAGGGGGTTGGCGTCATTCTGGCGGACTCGGTCCGAGTTGCTCAGGCGATCATCGAAACGCTGCACAGTACCAAGCACAACGTGTTGATTCAGAAGTTCATGTCCGAGAGCAAAGGGCGTGACATTCGCGCCATCGTCATCGGCGACCGGGTGGTGGCCGCGATGCGCCGTGTCGCCCAAGGGGACGAGTTTCGCAGCAACGTGCATCGGGGCGGACGCGTCGAGCCCGTACAGCTCGAACCCGTCTACGAAGAAACCGCGGTCAGAGCCGCACAGATTCTGGGCTTGCGTCTCGCCGGAGTGGACATGCTCGAAGGAGCGTCCGGGCCGGCGGTGATGGAGGTCAACTCCTCACCAGGGCTCGAAGGCATCGAGACGGCAACCAAGAGTGACGTCGCAGGAGCCATTGTGGATTATGTCTCCGACAACGTGCGTTACCCCGAGTTGGACCTCAGGCAGCGGCTCACCGTCAGCCGCGGCTATGGCGTGGTAGACGTTTACATTGGTGCCCAATCTGAGCTCAAGAACGCCACCATCGACGATTCTGGGCTTAGAGACAGAGACATCGCCGTGCTCAGTCTTTCGAGAGACGGCAAGGTGATCCCGAACCCAAAGCCCACCCGGGAGATCCTGGAGGGTGACCACCTCCTGTGCTACGGCAAGTACTTGAATCTGAAGGACTTGATCCCTCCAGACATCCGCAAACGACGTCGGCGCAAGCTACGGCCGAAACCGTCGAAGTCCATGGCGGCACCTTCTCGCGACTCCGAATCTTCTCGCGACTCAGAAGACATGCGCTAGGGGGCTGTCTCTTATCCTGCGGCCTCCGGGGCAGCAGCCGCCTCTGTCTCCGCTGCGGTGAGTTCGACAGCGGCGCCAGGCTCTTTGGCAGAATTAGGGACTGCCCCTAGTCGAGCCAACCTCAGCGGCCAGGTGCGTGTTTGCCCAGTAGCCAACGAGGGGTCAGCACGATGACTTCCGAGCGAGCCAAGTCCGGCTTCGCATCCCTGGGCGGATTCAAGGTCACCCGCTTGCCAGTTCGCGTGCCGATTGCTATTTGCCCGGCGACCAGACATGCTGCTCGCAGCTCAGCGAAGTTCGCCTGGCGTTCACCCACATAGTCCCCCACGGGGACAAAGCTTATGTCCGCTCCGTCGTGGGCGAACAGTTCTTCGAACACTTCCAGTAGCTCGTGACGTAGCGCGACATGTGTCAGCACGTTGCTGGCGAGCACCGGGGTGACGATTACTTCACACGGTTTGTTGTCGAATAGGCTTCGATTTTCCGGATTGAGCACCTCCACGATGATGTGCGGGCCGCCCGAGGTGCTCGCGAGCCTCTCTTGTAGAACCAGGTATCCGAGTATCGTGCGAGAATCTGCCGACGCATCGGTCTCGATCCAATCGCTAGCCAGAATGACGGCTGTGGCGTACTTGCTGACGTCGAAATGCCTGAGGTCGGCAATGGAAGTGATGTCCACGACGTGGTGGTGGAGCACCACCCCTTTGCCCGTGAATCCAAAGCGCTCCAAATCCACCTGACGCTCAGCGACCGGAACTCGAGAGAGGACGTCGATCTCGAACCGGCGGGTGTGTTGCTGCAGCTCGTCCAACAACGCCGGTGCTTTGTGGTTCCAGCCAAGTAGGAGCACATGGGTGATCTCAGCGTGCACCGGGTCTACCGTGTTGACGGGCTCATCCCACTGAACGGCTGCCAACGGCTCTGCCGCGGGGGCCGAGGTTTCGTACTCTTCAGCGAGCAAGATAATGCGGTCGCCTGCTGCTAGCTGGTGATTGACGGGGGCCAGAAAGGCTTCGTAGCCTGCCCCGACTGGTCGCACGATCCCGAGGGGGATCGCCGTCGGAAACCAAGCTACCAGTTCGCGGAACGGCTTGCCGTCTAGCTGTGGGCAAACCCGCAAGTACATTTCGTTGCCGTGGCCGTAGCCGAGCACCTCGTTGTAGATCGCCGAAAGCCCCGGATGGCAGATGTTCTGTACGAGCAAACGGCTGACGAGCTCGTCACTGGCGACGACTTGCAGTGAGCCGCCGCTGTAGGCGGTGCGGGCCAGGCTGGCTTTGTTGTGGTCCAGAACCTCGGCGACCACCGGTGGCGGGCGCCGCCCGGCCGAACGCGCGATGTCAGCGATGGTGATGAGGTTCTTGACGGTCGTTCCGTCGACCGTTTCGAGGGAAGTTGGGGATCTGTCCGCCGGCAGAATGATCGTCGCTGCGTTGAGGAAATCCACGCGCGCAAGCTGAGTTGCGTCGAGATGGGCCGGGTCCCCGTACCGCAGAATGAAGCGCGCCGGCTGCCAAAACATGCCGACATAGCTGTTCAGGTGACGCATCACGATGTCCGGATCTTCACCCGACAAAAGCACGACGCTCAGACGCTTGGCGCCGATCCGCCGCAGGAAATTCGGAGCACGGCCTTCAGAGTGAAAGAGCTCTCGCACGATGATGGCGGTGCGGTTAGTCCAGCCTATGACCAGGATGTGCTGCCGTTGGACCAACGGCGTGAGCCCCTCCTGCAGGCGGGTCATCGTTTGCTGGAACCACTGGGTCATGATTGCGACCAGGGCGCCCAAGAAGACCACGTAGCCAAGTACGGTGATCAGAGTCGAAATTATTCGCCGCAGCGTGCCTTCGTCATCTCCGAGGTAACCTGGGTCTGTTAGTCGAAGAAATGCCCACCAAACGGCTTCTCCAGGTGTGGTGAAGTCCTCGCCGGTGGTGAACATGACTCCACCCGCTGCGGCGGAGATGAGGCCAATTAGTCCAATGACCGCCAGCATGCGGTAGAACGGGCCACGGAGAATGAACATCTCCACTTTGAATTGCAGCCAGTTCTTCGCACGTCGCAGAAGCATGTTCGGTCTCCAACGCTACACGGCCTTGATGTGCGCGGGGGGCGAGCCGTCCAGACTGCGATGTAGCACAGCCGGCGGGAGGATCCCGCGTTCGTGGAAGGCCTGCAGTACCCGAAGGTGTACGTCGCTTTCGAATGGCTTTTCATAGCGCGTATCCAGGACGTACGGGCGGGCTTTGAGTTGAATGGCGACCACGTCGTTCAGTAGTACCTGCTTGGCAAATACGGGAACCTCTTGCTCCATGAACACGTAGCGGCTAGTGAGGCAGGCCTCCTTGATGATCGAAGCCGCCTCCCGCGCGTCTTGATCGACCCCGATGTAGAAGTCCATTGCGACCTGCATCTCGAGCGCACCGTAGTTGCCGCACGATGTCACGTCCGTGAGTACTTTGTTGTTGGGGATGGTCACGACGTTGTGATCCAAGGTGTTCATGCGCACACTTCTAAGACCAATCTCGGTAATGTCACCGTATTGGCCAGCGTATTCGACACGGTCACCGACCTGGAAGGGGCGATCGAACATGATTGTGATCCCTGCGATGAATGCAGCCACCAAATCCCGCATGGCAAAGCCGACGGCAAAGGCAAGCGCGCCGCCGATGACGGTCAAGGCCGTGGGATCGAGGCGAATGCTCAAGCTCAAGCAGATGGCGGCGGTCGCTACGTAGATCAAGAACCGCGTGAAGGATTCGACCTTCTGCACGAGCAGCCGCCGCGAAGTGAAGCGGTGACTCACCTTGTCCGCCATACTTCCTAGGACTCTTAGCGCGATGGCCGATGCCACGATGACGGCGGCCGAGAAGAGCACGCCTCCCCAGCGAATGAAGCCTGCCAGCTGAGCGAAGTCCGGTGGTGAATCCTGCGCGTGAGCCAGTGGGGCGACCGATGTTGCGAGCAGAAGTGTCGTGGTGCAGATCCGAGTTCGCATGATTCTCCTCGCGAGTTACTTTTTGGAAAGGAGGTGTCGACGTTCCAGAAACCGAGTGATGGGACGGAACCACGCCCACGTGATCCAGTAGCGATCCCCGCGCTGCTCGACGTAGCCGCGCATACAGGCAAACCGCAGGGCGGTGTCGACGGTGGCGCGCGATAGGCGCGTTGCCTCGGTCAAGTCTGCAACGCTGGCGTACTCCAGCTGAACGACGGCGCGCAGGACGAACACTGGTGGGTCCGGCAGAGCTTCCAACTCGCGTACGTCTGGCACACGGAAAATGCAAACGACGACGTTGCCGTCAGGATTCTGGGCGAGGGAACGGCGCCAGGTGTGCAGGGCGATTCCTGGATTGCCCGATGCGTAGTCCCAGATCAGGCGATGATAGCCGGTGGACGTTCGTGTCAACGCCTCCTGCCGGTCAATCTCATCAGCGTCTGGGGGTAGGGTGCCGACCAGCGCAGAGAAGTCCGGGTTGACATGCGTTTGTTGCGAACGGCTCTTGAGTAGCGCGGCGATACCGTCTTCACCCCACGGAGACAGAGCGATAACGTCATCGAACATGGGTTTGGTGCCACGTGCGCGTTCGAGGAAGCTCCACATGACCTCGTCGAAAGCGAAGACCCAGGCGCAGTGCTGGCTGTGACGGCTTGCCAAATCGATCACCTTGTCGAACTCGACAAGCCCTCCCATCATGGGCTTGATCAGGCGGTGAGCGTCATCGAATAGGATACCGGCGTTCCGGTCGCTGGTGTTCACGAGAGCTGCGGCTTCCTCAAAAGAGGATCCCTCGTCGGCGCCAAGGGCCCGCGCCACACACGACGTCAGTTCGGAGACCTCCAACGGACACTTGACCAGATGAGCGTCACGACTTTCGGCTGCAATGCGACGCAGGACGGTCGACTTCCCCGACCCTCGCTCACCGACGAGCGCAAATACGCCGCCCCCTGCTTGGTTGACGCGCTCGATGACCTCCGACACCTGTGCGTCGGCGATACTGGGTACAATTTCTTCCGAGGGCGTCGAGGGACCGAGGTTGCTGTAGAGCTTTTTCGGGATCGGTTCGTAACTGGCTTCGGTGTCTTCAGCGCGCTTGGAAAGGTCCCTGCGAAATAGATACGCGAGAACCCGTTTAGTCAGGTCGAAACCTGTGACCAAGGGCTTCACTGTTCGAATCACGCCTTCGTACAGTAGGAAGCCACCGGCGCCAATCGCGACCAAGAGGCTGCGCCAACCGGTTTGTCTCAATGCCCACTGCGCGAGGGGAGGTTTCTTGCGGCGTCTTTCGAGTCGTTCGAAGATGATGTCGCGCCACCACTTCGTGATGACCAGCACCACCGGAATGGCGGCAAACCAGCACGTCGATAGCACCCAGTCGTAGATGGTCCCCTTGCCGACCATTTCACGGGTCAGCGACAAGACCAGTGCAACTATCACCACGACGCGACCCAGCAAGCGGAGGGAGCGCAGACGGATTTGCGCGGTCAGCATTTGGCTGTCGCGGAGATGGCGTCCGCTCGTTTGGCCAGAGAGCGCGTCGATGGCGGTGACGACGAACGCACCACCAAAGATCCAGTACAAGACAATCGCCAACAACTGTACTTCAAGCCGCTGTTGCGTCTCCTCCGGTAGCAGCGAGATGACGGCGATGGAGAGGACCAGACTTTCTAGCGGTTTGTGAACCTGCTGCAGGAACGTCAGAAAGCGCTCGAGGGGCGAGCGCGTGACACTCCGGTCCAAACGCCGCTCCTTGCGCGCGAACTCTCGCCAAGTTCGCAACACGATGGCCGAACGGCGTCGCCACCAGATGAATGCACCGATCGCGGCCATCCACTTCAGCGCCACGAGTAGCACGGCAACCGCGCTCTCAGTGCGGGCGCCTCCCGCGACCTCCACCGCGCCTAACCAACGTGTTGCCTCGAAGAATCGATGTCTAGCGGTCAGGACGACTTGGCGCAGCTCTGCGCGAGCCTGGTCCAAGCCTCTGGCGCCGAAGCCCACGATGCCGTGTCGCTCTCCATCGCTGAGATAGGGAAAGAGGGCGAGGCGATCTTCGTTCAGCGATTTGACGTGCTCGTAGAGGATCTGTGCCCTGTTGCTGAGGAACTGATTCTCCAGGCGCGCTAGCCGTTCTGCCTCGGCACTGACTTCGTTCCACTTGGCGCGCAATGCCGTCGCGTCGACGTCTTCCGGCAGATTGTCTGTGCGGTCGGGACCAGGTCCCGGTACATCGGGTACGCCCAAGGCACCCGAAAGCGCGTCCCCGAGTTCGTTACGTGCAGCGCGCAAGTCGTCGCGCAAGCTGGTGTATAGCTCGCTGACTTCGGCGGCGCTGGCTTCGTGCCGTTGAGCACGCGAGAGCATTTCCCGCACTTTGCGCTGCCAACTCAACGTGACTTCTTGACGCCCGTTGAGCTCGCTGCGGCGTTCTAACAAGCGGGCCTCGAACTGGGCTTGGGCTGCAGCGATGCCCAACAGGTTCGCCTGCTCTTCCGCGAGCAGCCGCAGGGCTTCCGTGCGCGCGTTCTGGGCGGCCTCCAAGGCCTCCTGGCGCTGACGTTGGGCTTCTTTCGCTCGCTCCTCGGCTTCATCCGCTTGCTGGTCGACCTGACTCGCCTTGCCCTCGAGTTGCCGCTGTTGTTGGGCGTCACGGAGCGCACGGCGCTCGCTCTCCGGCAGTGAGTAGAACGCCAGTCGTTCGCGGTCTAGCTGAAGGCGCGCGGTGAGCTCTCCCCGGGTCCAACTGTTCGCCTGGACTTTGCGCTGCTGCTTCCCCGCATCAGGTGTAAGGCCACGTTGCCACTGCTGAGCACGCTCCACGTAGGGTGCCAGGCCAGCGTCCGGCGCGGAGTCACTGAGCAGCAGGCGGAGCCGGCTCGCTTCTATCTGCAGAGCGTTTTCGTCGTCCAAATCGACGTCGAACAACGTTCGGGGGTCGATGTTTGGATCGAGTTCTTTCGTTCGGAGTTGGCGAATGTGGCGAGTCAAGCGCTGCAGCTGCCGCTGGAACTCGGTGGCCTTGGCTGGGGGGGTGGCGACCTTCCTCGTGGGTGGCGGTTTGGGCTTTGCCGTCGCGGATTGTTCTGCCGGCTTGCTCTCGGGCTGTGGCGCTGTCGCCTTCTGCGTGGTCGCGGGAAGTGCCGCGGTCTGGGCGAGGCTCGTGTCGGGCCAGCTTGCCAGCAGACAAGCCAGGACGCAGCAGGCGACTTGAAGAAGCGCTCGGTTGCTTGCAGTACGCAGCCTGCACCACCCTCCCTTGCGCGCGCCTCGCATGCTCAAATCAATAGGCTGCTCTCGGCCTTCCCTGCAAGGACAAGTGAGCTCAACGGCGATTTGATGCTGCAGCTGCGAAGCTCACCGACGTGGTTACTTGGAAGGTTTCCCCGTTCCGAGCAAGTTTCGCCCGAGATCCAGTCTCAGGAAGGCGAACATGGTCAACAAGATGAGAAACACGCCCACACCCGCATACCAGGGATTGTACTCGACTCGGGAATAGACGCCGCCCTCCCCAACCGTGGGCGGCAAGGTCACATCTTGAGAGATACCGTAGTGGTCTGCGAGGTACTGAATGCCGGACATGTGAAGGACCGGCACGCCCTCTGAGACGAACCGCGTCATCACCGAGTCGGTTGCGCCGCGCGGTGCGTTGAAGTTGAGACCCGAGTCGTACAGTTTTTTTCCAACGGCGGTACCGACAGACGCGGCACCGCCGCCGACGTTGATGTACGCGGCGATGGGTTCTTCTCCTGCCACCTCGTAGTACAGATTCATGCGCGACGCGATCGCGTCCTCCAAGGAGGCGGAGTCGAGTTTACGGATGCCTGCCCGTTGGATCGCTCCGTCCAGCATTGCTCTGCCGCGCTTGGAGATGCCGAAGCCGCGATCGTCGATACCACCGCGAGATGCGCCGACGGCGCGGAAGTTGATCAGATGCCGGTCGAAGAGCGTGCGCTCCATGTCGAGCCAAGTGTAGTACGGGTCAGTTGCTCCCCACTCGGAGGCGGCCACGCTGACGACGACGATCCCCTTGGCTTGAAGCGTTTGCAGTGCAGCGTAGACGGATACGTTGAGCGCTGGGAAGCTCCCGGACACACCGACCGCGACTGGGCTGCCTTTCTTCACCCCCGCGCGCTTGAGCATGCTGACGACAGCTGCCGCAAAGTTGGGATTGGTGGTCAGCAGCTTGGCTGGCAGGTGCCCCGTGTTCGATGTGACCGGAGTGACGAGTGTGCCAATCATCCCGCTGCCGTGAGGATCCACCTCGGAATCTAGAGTGAAGCCGCGCCGCAGCTTCTCGTCTTTGATGGCCGACATGCACGCTTGAGACAGGCGCGCTGCCGCCATCTTTTCGCGGAAGTGTGGCTGCCTCTGGATGCGGGGCAAGTTCTCGACTGAGACGAGGCAGATGATGGCCACCACCGCGACGAGCACCAGCTCGACGCGCGAGATGCCAGACGGTCGCCAATACAGTTTCTTCACGCGGACAACCTCAAACCAGAGATCAAGATCAGGAGCAGTTTGACGATGATCGCCGCTGTCGTGGCTGACGAAAACGTCTCCAGGATGCCCTGGCGGTCGAGCCAAATCGCGATCAAACCGGGGATGATGTAGCCGATGACCTGCACCGTTTCTTCGCCCACCTGGGCGGGCGCTAGCTGCGTCAAGACGGCGCCGATGATGTAGCCGGTCAGGATCATCAGCACTGTGCGGCGCCTGCCGTAGACGATGACGAAGGTCGAGATGGCGCGAACGATGCCGAAGGTGATCGTTGCCGCCAACGCGGTCAGGCCAAGAGTCAGGGGTTGATTGATGTGCAGTGCTAGATAGCCCGGCACGATCATGCCACCGGCGGCGATGCCAAAGGTTTCGCTGAAGAGAATGCTGACGGCCAGACCTAGGCCGATGGCAAGGGTGAGTTGATCCGCCATGACTTAGCCTTGTGCTTGATTATCCGTTGGGGGTGGGTGGATGACTTCGCGGTTTTGAAAGTAGCGTGCGAGATCCAGACCTTGATTTCCTATGTTCCCCATACCCATCAACATTGCCGAGGGCCCTGCCAGCTCGAGTATCCGCTCGAAAATTTCCTCGACGCGGAGCCCTTCGGCAAAGACGAGCTTGTCGGCATCAAAGCCGGCGCGCTTGGCGAATCGGGCGAACATCTGGGTTCCATTACCCATCAGGACGACCCAGTCGGGTGCTGTCCACTCGGGCAGTGCTTCTGCCAGTTGCGCGCTACGATCAGCCCGATCAGCGCGGCAATTGAAGATGGCGATCTTCTTCTCGAAGGCGTCAGCCTTGGAAAGTCCCAGATGCCAGAGGCGCCCGGTGGATACGGGGTCGTTGGCAGCAAAGCCGTTGAAGAACAACAGCCGTCTACCAAAAAAGTCGAGTTCGTGGGTGGTCATTGCCCCGGGATCGGGCGGCGCCTTGTGCATACCCCGAATTGCGGTGTCACGCGGGATGTCGAGAGCATCGAAGACCTTGAGTGCCAATGCGACATTCTCCGCGTGCTCCGTGTAGCTGAACCCGTCCATCACCTCTTGCGGTACGGCATCAATCTCTTCTTGAGTCACAGCCTGCATGCTGCTGCGCCTGTCTTTGGCGGCGTGCTCCAAGATGGCAAGATGTTCTTTCTCCGCAGTGAATACCTTTCCGCCGACGGCAATCATTCCACAAAGGGCGCGAGCAACGTCCGCGGGGCCCGGCCCCATGACATCGAGGTGGTCTGGCCTCGCGTTGGTGATGACGGTGTGCGTGGCTCGCACGATGCGAAGTTCGCTCAGGGACTGGAGCATGGGCTGCAGCGCCATGCATTCGAGCACGATGGCCTTGGCGCCCGACGCTGCGGCGACACGCATGATACGTTGTTGCTCGATGATGTTCGCCTTGGCTGGGCGAAACACAGGCAGCTCTTTGCCGTCGGGATAGATCATGCGCGGCAGGGTGCCGGTGGTCTTGGCGAACGTGGGCAGCCCGGCTTCCCGGAGCCCCGCCGAGATCAGTCGGGTCAAGCTCGACTTGCCCCGCGTGCCGTTGACGTGGATGCGAATGTCGATTTGTCGGCGGGCCCGTACCAGCGCGACGAACTCCACGATTCCCGCGAGAACCAGTACGAGCAGCGCAGTGGTCAGTGCAATGAGGTGAGCTGAACCCATAGCTTGGTCGAGATGCGCGTTCTCTGGCGGGCGTCTAGCTCCGACGCGGAGGCGAGTCAAACCAGATCGACGAGGGGACCGCTTTTGTCAACTACCTACCTCCGGGTTCTCGGTTGCCGCCACGGGGTTCGGTCTTGGATCGCTCAGCGCCCGAGAGGTCCTGGAGTGAACGCCTGTCGTCACCTGCCCCGCTTTTCTTGTTTTCTTTGGAGCCGCCTTGCTCGGTGGGGAGCGACGTGGAGGAACCTTCTGGAGGGCAACCGGTTAACATGAGGGGCGATGTCCATACCAGCACCAGGAGCTGCCACCTGCGTCCCTGGTTCTGCAATCTATGTCGGTCTCGCCTCATCACCATCCTGCCCTCACGTCAATTTGCCAGCGCCGTCGCCTTCATGCTGCGCGGCGTCACGTAGAAGAAATCTCTGCGAGCCGCCTTGCGGATGAACTCGTCTACGCTGAACTCGAAGCCGTCTGCAAGGGCAACGGCCTGCCTGGGCTGATTCGCCCCCTGGCTCTCGAACAAGACGAACTTAGGGAAGGAGAAATTGACGTCAAGTTGGGCAACGTTTGCCGCTCCGGCATGGTTCATGCCTAGTGCAATGGCGTGGGCCGTGGTGTGGTTGCTGATGCCGACGTAGAGCGTACTAGCAGTGGCATCGACGCCGATAGCGCTACGCCGGATCACTGTCTCTCCGTCCAACGTGGCGCCCCACTTCTTGCTTTGTCCTGTCTGGAGCTTTGGGTGGAGCTTGCCTCCTTCGTACATGCAGTTGGGGGTTTGCCGCCAAAAGCGCATCTCTTGTTCGCGCGCCTGGAGTACGTCCCAACTTCCGACTTGCACACTGTCGTCGTCGAACGCGGCCACCACGCAGACTCCGGTGCGCGCCGCGACGAAGGTCGTGTCCCCGAGGCGCATGCCGTATTTGCCATGCTCCGTCTTGAAGCCGCCATTGAACGCGGCGAGCACCAGCGCATGGTGTGCTTCGGGGATCTTTCCAGGTCGGGCTATGCCCTCTGCTTCCACTTCAGTCGCGACGGGTTCCTTAGACCCTGCCACCAGGTGCAGATCGATGTCGCGGATCCGCATGGCGACGACGAAGAGCTCCGCCCACGACCTGTTCTTGTCCGGGTGCAGCAGCGTCTTGAACATGTGGGGCGGCAGATCCGGCAGGTCGGGGACCGCGATCGGCACCCATTGGCCATCCCCCGGTGCCGACCAAGAAGCGTGAACGGGTCCGACGTCCTTGGGTCGAAATGGGGGCAACTCGGGCTCGATCCCAGCATCGGGAGGGGGCTCCTCGGCCGCCGGTTCGGGAGGGGGTGGAGTGGTCTCGGGAACCTCCCAATACGCCTTGGGTTGCTCGTCACCGCGGGTGTAGCGGTAGAGTCGGTCTTGGACCCCGTAAGCGATGTTCTCGAGCTCGGTCACCGCCTCCTTCCCGATCACCGCTCGCAGGCTGTCCGCGACCAACGGACCTAACCACTCGAACTTGTTGACCGCAATCCACAAGCCCACCACCGCCACGGGTGTCGCGAAGACGGCCCCCCAAAGAAGTCGGCGCCAGCTCCTCGCACGGCGAGGTTTCCGTTGAGATTTGATGGTCTTGCTGGCCATGCTGACATGCTAGTGCATCTCGCAGTCGTGGGCTCATTTGTGGCAATCAAGCGCTCGGTTTGGGCTCACCTGCGCGCCGTGGCCTGCGTGTTCTTGCTCTACCTGCCCACCGCAGCAGCAGATGAGGAGGGGGAGGGGACGAACCCGGTAGACGACCCGCCCCCGGCTACGGACTTGGAGAACAGCTCCGCTCTGCCGCAGATGACCTCGGGTGTAGCTCGCCACGCACTGTTTGGCCTCCCGCTGCGCCAGCTGGTCTTCAGTGAGCAGGGTAGCGCGCGGGACACCGCGCTGGAGCTCCGGTTGGTCCGTCTCGGCGAGCGATTTTCTCCGGCCGTGGCGCGCAGGGCCATGAGTGAGCTGCTGCGGGACGGCAACTACGCCGAGCTTCGTGCGGAGGTCGAACCGGTCGACGACGGGGTGCGCTTGAGGTTAATCGGGTTGGTGCGCAAGGTCGTCGTCGACGTCAGGTGGTCCGGCGGCGAGCTGGATGTGGAGAGCACCGTGCGTGCAGCAGGCATCAGCGCTGGCGACGAAGTCACGGAACCAAAGCTGCGGCGGATCGAGTCGCGCTTGGTTTCACTCTATGTCGCTCGCGGCTTTCCCTCGGCGGTGGTCCGGGCGAATTGGGTCGCAACAGACGATCCGAGCGAGGTTTCGGTTCGTATCGTCATCCAAGCCGGTCCACCGCGGATCGTGCAGCAGCGCTCCTTCCGCCTGGGGCAGGCACGGCATCCCGAGCTCGGCGCCTTGCTGCCGGAGTATGGCGTCGAGGAAGGGGCACGTGCGGATCAAGACGCGCTGCAACAGGCGGACGTAGCGTTGGCGCATCTGCTTTCAAGCCGCGGCTGGTTCGCGGCAAACGTCCAACACGAGCTATTGGAGACCGGGCAAGGTACCCAGTTGGTCGTCGTGGTGGAGGCGGGGCCACGCTACCGGATCCGCTTTGAGGGCAACCGTACCTTCGATTCTGCCGTGCTCCGTGCTCAGCTCGAGTTGGAGGACACTGAGGAGCCCACCAAGCAGCTCTTGGCGTCCCGGATCCGCAACTTCTATGTCGCCAACGGTCTGTTCGATGCGGTCGTTCGGGTCGAGGACCGGCCTGGACCAGTCGATGTCGACCGGGTCATCTTGATTCGAGAAAATCAGCCCGTGCGGGTTGTCGGAAGGACCTACCCTTGCCTGCGGGGGGAACGCGCCGCGGACAAGGCGAACAAAGAGATTGATGGCGTCTTAGGTGAACAGTTGCCGGGTAGCGATGCGTGGTTCGAGGATCCACCGTCAGAGGTTGTCGATGAAACCATGGGCTCTCCCGGAGGTCACCGAGCGCAATCATTTCGCTCCAATCCCTGGCAAACGTACAGCCCGGAAGCGTACGAAAAGGCCCTCAATCACTTGCGTGATTTGTATCGGTCAGAAGGTTACCTTTCGGCGATTGTTGGCCCCGTCAGTGCCTTGCGTCGCGCGTGCGCTGCGACGTCCAGACCTGGAGCGTGCGATCCGGTGGGGGTGCGTGTGGCACCTGCCTCGACGTGCCCGACCGCCGACGACCCGTTCCCCGTCGAGGATCAGGCGAGCGATCCGAACCTGACTTGTGCTCCAGATCCCAGCCGTGGAGTCTACTGCGAGCCCAACGTCGTGCTCAGCATTCCCGTCAAGCTGGGGCCGCGCACGACCCTGTGGGACATCGAGTTCGAGGGGAATAAGAAGCTAGTCGAAGAGCAGTTGGCGAAAACGGCCGATCTTGCCCTGGGTAGGCCAGTTTCCCAAGTCGAGCTGCAACGTGCTCGCCGCCGCATTCTCGATCTATATGCGGACGAAGGCTACGCGTTTGCCAGCGTCGACGTGGATTTGCGTTTGTCCCAGGACCAGACCCGGGGAAGCGCCCGTTTCGTGATCAGTGAGCGCGAACGTGTTCGCATCTCCGCCATCGTCGTCAAGGGGGCTCGCGAAACCAGCGAAGGCTTGATTTTGGGGCGGCTCGAGCTGAAACCAAGCGGCATCTACAAACGACAGGACGTGCGCCAGAGCGAGGAACAACTGGCGACACTGGGGGTCTTCTCCAGCGTCACCATCAGCCTCGAGGATCCGGACGTGCCGGCGAAGCAGAAGGTGGTAATCATCTCCGTCGTCGAACGCCTGCCCCAGTATGTCGACATCAAACCGGGCTTTTCGACTGGCGAGGGAGCGCGTGTTGCGTTCGAGTACGGGCACCGCAACCTGGCGGGTAAAGCCGTGCAGCTGCGCCTCCGCGTCCAGCTGGGATACTTGCCAAGCTTCCTGTTGTTCGAAAGTCGGGTGCGCCGTAACTTCGAGGAGCTTTCCGTTTCCAATCGGCTCGAACGCCGCAATACGGCAACGGTCGAGTTTCCGGTGGGTAAGCGCTACCGTCTGGCGTTCGACGGGGTGGACGCCCGGGACAACTCGCGAGACTTCGGTATCACCAAACGCGCCTTCATCGTCACGTTGACGCACCGCCCATCGCGCTGGTTCTCATTGGTTACCGGTTCATCCTTCGAGTTGAATGATGCCCGCGTGTTCGGTGACACGCAGAACCTGCAAGAGTATCTGGAGGCTAACCCCGAGCAGGTTCGTCTGCTCAACGTACCCGAGGGTAGAAGTTTTGCAGTTGCTGTTCGAGCGGGTGGGGCGTGGGACCGCACGGACAATCCGTTGGCTCCCACCCGAGGAACGTTCCTCTCCGGCGAAGTCGAGCCGGTGGTGGCCTATCTGGACGACGACAGCGCGGCGGTGCAACTCCAGGCTTGCCAAGGTGCCGGCAACGACCCCGCAACGTGCGAGTTCAAGAGCCGCTTTCTCAAGGTGACCAATCGGGTGGCAGGCTACGTGCCGTTCACCCAAGATGGGCTGAGCTTGGCGGTGAGTGTGCGCTGGGGTGCGAACTTCCAACTCGTCGATAATTCGAGCACCTACCCCGACCGCCTCTTCTTCATGGGAGGAGCCGACTCGATGCGGGGCTTTCTGCAGGCGTCCTTGATTCCTCAGGATATTGCTGAGCAATTGCAGGAAGAAGACCCAAACGCGCCTGCCCAGGAAGAGCGGCTGACCGCGCGCAAGGTGGTGATTCGCGGAGGAGATTTCATGCTCAATCCGCGTGTCGAGCTCCGCATCCCCCTGACCAAGTTGCTGCAAACTGCCATCTTTGTCGATTCGGGCAACGTTTGGAGGGACATCAGCAACGTGGACCCGACAGTTCTCCGGTACACCGCCGGTTCCGGCTTGCGGTTCGTTACGCCCGTGGGCCCATTGGCGTTCGACTACGGTTTCAAGTTGGACCGACGGTTCTATGAATCGGACATCGGAGCGTTTCACTTCTCCGTTGGATTGTTCTAACCCCTTCCGTCCGTTGTCCCATTCGCCCCCGACCGCTGTGCCCCACCGCTCATGGTTTTCCAGGCCAAAGACGCGCGCTGACCAGATCCCCGTAGGTCTCTGGGCTCAGTTTCGACGTCAATCGCCCGGGTACATTGCGGGGCTCGTCTTATTGGCGGGGTATCAGTACCTGCAATACCTGTTTGATAACAAGCTCGACTCCGCCGTGGACGCCGCAGTGAGCGGTCACGGCGACCTGGTCGTCGATCTGGGGCTTCTGCTGGTGGGGCTTGCCATCGTTTCCTTTGGGGCCCGAGTCCTGTCGCGCATTGCCATCTTCAATGGCGGCCGGCACGCGGAGTACGAGATCCGGCGCGCGCTACTGGACCATCTGCAACGTCTAGGGCCGGCCTTCTATGGGCGCATGCCTACCGGCGATATCATGAGTCGTGTGACCAACGACCTCGGGCAGGTGCGTTTGCTACTCGGCTTTGGCGTCCTGAATTTGTTCGGCACCAGCTTCGCGTTGATCAGTGGCTTGGCGGTGACGTTTGAGCGGAGCGTGAAGCTCACCTTCGCGTCGTTGGCCGGCCTGCCTCTGCTGATGGTGGTGGTCTTGTTCTTTTCTCGCAGCATGTTCAAACGGCAGCGAGAAAATCAGGCCGCTCTCGGACAACTCAGTGACCGCGTGCAGTCGAGTATCGCGGGGGTGCGTGTCGTTCGTTCGTTCGGGTTGGAGGAAGCTGAACGCGCGCGCTTCGAGTTGGGTAATCAGGATTACCTGGAGAAGTCACTCCGGTTGGCGCGGTTGCGCGGCGTGATGTTCCCGGTGATGCAGCTCTTCAGCTCCGTCGGGCTGGTGGTGCTCTTGTGGTACGGCGGTCATTTGGTCTTGACCGATCCGACCTTTGATGCGGGATCATTTCTGGCATTCTTCCGCGCGTTGGCACGTCTGACGTGGCCGCTCATCTCGCTCGGTTTTCTCATCAGCGTCGTGCAGAGAGGTCGAGCCAGCTATTCACGAGTCAAGGCTGTGTTCGACATTCAACCGGATGTCGTCGACGGGGACCAACCCATGCGGGACGGGCCCTCGAGTTTGGAGGTGCGTCACCTGAGCTTCGGGTACCCGGGCAAGAAGGTGTTGCACGATGTCAGCTTCGAGCTGCCACATGGGGGCTCCCTCGCCATCGTGGGTCGTACGGCCGCCGGCAAGAGCACGCTGGCGCTGCTCTTGGCTCGGCTGCAAAACACACCGCGTGGTTCCGTGTTCCTCGGCGGGGTCGACATCTGCGACCTGTCGCTTTCGGATTTGCGCAGCGCAGTGGGTTACGCGCAGCAAGACCCTTTCTTGTTCTCGACGACGGTGGGTCGCAACGTCGCCTTCGTGCTGGAGGACCCTGACTCCGAGCAAGCCCGCAGAACTGTGCTGACAGCGACGCAAGAAGCCCAGATCCGCGAAGAGATCGAGTCGCTGCCCCATGGGTTTGACACCGTCGTTGGTGAACGAGGTGTTCAGTTGTCCGGTGGGCAGAAGCAGCGCACGGCGCTCGCAAGAGCTCTCGTCAGCGAGCCACGGATCCTCGTGCTGGATGATCCCCTCAGTGCGGTGGATGGGCGCACGGAAGCAGCCATTCTCGCTGCCATCGACCGCCAGCGAGAGAAGCGCAGCGTCATTTTGATCACTCACCGCGTAGCGGCCGCCAAGCGCTGTGATTCCATCCTGGTGTTGGATGAGGGGCGCGTGGTTGAGAGAGGGACTCACGACGAGCTCGCTGCCTCGGGCGGGCTGTACGCGTCGTTTGCCGATGAGCAGCGTGTCGAAAGCGCACTGCACGAGTTGGGCGGCCAGGGCGTCGAGCAGAAGGATGTCGAGCAGAAGGATGTCGTGGAGGTATCTCTATGAGCGCGCCGACCTCCCAGGGACGGCGGACCGAGGAGATCCTGCGGCAGTTCCACGAAGAAGCCACGCTGGGCAAGGCGTACGACGCACGGCTCTTGCGTCGCTTGTGGAGTTTCGTCGCTCCCCACCGGTCCTTGCTCTTCGTGGGGTTGGGATTGGGCCTGGTTGTTTCCGCCCTGACGCTGGTGCGTCCGCTAATCATGAAGTGGGCGATTGATGGCGGCGTGATGGCCAAAAACCCCGACGTCTTATTTCAAGGCGCGGCGGCGTTCGCAGTGGTCGTCTTCTCCGAGCAGCTGATTCAGATTGGACGGATCTACGCCACACAGCTTCTGGGGGCTCGCACCGTTGGGGACATGCGGCGCCACATTTTCGGCTTCCTGCACACTCTGCCGCTTCGGTTCTTCGACCGTCAGCCTGTGGGGCGCCTGGTAACCCGCGTCACGAATGATACCGATGCCCTGCTGGACTTTGCGGCGACGGATGCGTTCGCAATCGTGACAGACGTGATCAAGTTGGCTGGTATCATCGTGATGATGCTCCTGCTCGACTGGCAGCTAGCGCTCGTCGCCTTCGTGGCTGTGCCACCGGTTACCATTCTGGTTCGGGAGGTTCGCAAGCGCCACCGGGACGCGTTTCGAGAGATCCGCGCCAAGACGGCCCGCATGAACGCAACGATGAACGAGCAGGTCTCGGGCATGACCGTGGTGCAGGCGTTCAATCAGCAGGATGCCGCCGCTGACGAGTTCGATGAGATAAACGCCGCCTACCGAGACGCCAACATTCGCTCGATCAAGTACGACGCGATGCAGGACGCCGCGATCGAGATGGTGATGGCGGTTTCGCTGGCCAGCATTCTCTGGTTCGTGGGGTACCATACGGTGAGCTTTGGCGCGCTGGTTGCGTTCAACGCATACCTGAAGGACTTCTTCGAGCCCATCAGCGCGATCGCGCAACGCTACACCGTAATGCAAAGCTCGATGGCAGGTGTGGAGCGGGTCTTCGCGTTGCTGGATGAGCCATCGAGGGATGCACCCAAACTCGACAACGCCGTCGACGGGGACGCCCAATGGGCGCTCGAGCTCGATCGTGTCGACTTTTCGTACAAGGATGACGTTCCTGTCTTGGATGGCGTCAGCATGTACGCAAAACGGGGGGAGAAGGTCGCGCTCGTCGGACCTACCGGATCGGGCAAAACGACCATCGCCTCGTTGCTCCTGCGGCTCTACGATGTTGACTCAGGTCACGTGCGCGTGTTCGGAAAAGACGTTGCTGGGCTTGACCGCCAGGATCTGCGTACACAATTCGCCGTGGTACCCCAGGACGTATTTCTCTTTCCTGGGACGATCGCTCAAAACATCGCCGCCGGTGCGGAGCCTGACATGGCTCGCGTCGAAGAGGTGCTGCGACGCATCGATGCGTACGCGTTGTTCGCGGGGCGAGAGGACGGCCTCCAAACCCGCGTGGAGGAACGCGGTGGCAATTTCTCCGCTGGGGAACGTCAACTGATAGCGTTCGCCCGAGCTCTGTATCGCGACGCGCCAATCTTGATTCTGGACGAAGCGACCGCCAGCGTGGACTCCGACACCGAGTCCCGTTTGCAGACGGCGTTGGAAGAGCTGATGCGCGAGCGAACGGCGATCATCATTGCGCACCGCCTCAGCACCATTCAAGCCGTCGACCGCCTCGTCGTCCTTCACAAGGGCAAGGTGGCCGAACAAGGTACGCATGGTCAGCTTTTGGCCAAGGGCGGGCTCTACGCGAAGCTGCACGCACTGCATTTCTCCAAAGAGAGTAAGGCCTAGACCCCGCAGTTCACGAGCTGCTCGACGGGATGATGCTGCGTGGATTACGCTGTCGTCATGTTGCGTTGGACAGTCGTCATTGCTTCGCTGACCGGGTGCGCCTCGAGTACGGCGCCCGCCGTCACAGCAGATCCCGTCGGACCTCCCAGCGAGGGCCAAAAATGCTTGGCGGATGCACGCGCCGAGCGTGAACCTGGAGCGGACGCTCCGACGAGAATCGAGGTTCGTCACATCCTCATCCGTCACGCGGAGCTTGCCGATCCTCGCGGTGCCACGCGGTCACCAGAGCAGGCATGCCTACGCGCTCTTCAAGCGCTCGAGGAGCTGGAAGGGGGAGCGGGCTGGGACGAGGTTTCGGACAAGTACAACGACTCCAAGAACGACTCACTGGGTCGCGTCTCCGCCGACGATCTGACCCCAGAATTCGCCAACGCAGCCTTTGCTCTCGAAGAGAACCAACTGAGCTACGTCGTGGAGACGGACCGCGGGTTTCACATCATCCTGCGAGAATGAGGCTCGCGCCAACGTGGGTTTTCCTGCGGCCTCGCCCCCTTAGACCTGGCGTCTTCGTTGCACCTTCACGGACTTGACGAGGTGACGCTCGGCGACACCACGATCAGCCAGCCACCCGCCTTCTGGCTCTGCCGCGCGCAACCGACCGCGCGAAGCAATTGGTTCGCCATCGTTAAGATGATGCGTCTCACCCCTCCCTGGCCCCAAACGTCTGTCCGCGGATGCTTTGACCGAGTCTTGTCGCCAGCTAGCCTCCACGCTCGTGACCTGGTAGCGTCTTCGAACTCGAAGGAGCTATCGCTTGGACAAGACTGACACGACGGACGCCTCGCCACCCTCGACTTACGTGCGGACTGCCGGCGCTTCGTACTTGTTCGTCATCTTTGTGGGGATGCTGAGCGTTTCGCTCATCGATTCCAGGCTGATCGTCGCTGGTGACAGTGCCGCAACAGCACGCAACATCCTGGCTCACGAGCTTCTGTTCAGAATCGGCGTCATCGCTATGCTCGCCATGTACGCGGGTGTTGTCGTTCTCTCCGCTTCGCTCTTTGTCGTTCTCAAAGCTGTCGACGAGGCTCTCGCCAGAATCGCCATGCTTCTGCGCATCTCGGAAGCCATACTCGGAGCCGCAACCACACTTCTCAGCTTCGTCGCGCTCGCCTTCCTTACCGGTGACACCCACTCCAGCGGTATCCCGATTGAGCACACTCAGGCCCTGGCCGCGCTCTTCCTCGATGTCCGAGGTGCCGGCCTCGACGTCGTCCTCGTCTTTGTCGGATTGGGCGGCACTGCGTTCTGCTACCTCTTCTACAAGTCCTGGTACGTCCCGCGCCCACTCGCTGCCTGGGGCATCTTCACCTACCTATCCATGTTGGGCCTCGCATCCGTGAGCATCGCCTTCCCTCGGCACCCCGTGGCCCTCGAGACCATCCTCTACTCAGCTGGTGCCCTGTTCGAGGTCGTGTTCGGACTCTGGCTCCTCTTCAAACCTCTGACTCACACTCCTGCGTTGGCTGAGGATAACTGACGGGTGAACAGGCGCTGCCCAACAGGTCATTGCACGCCGACAGGGAGGCTGTAGCGCCCTGCCTTGCTGTCAGGCCCCGTGAGGTGCAGGCTAGTCGCGGGGCATGCGCCGCTTCACACTGCGTGGACAAATCAAGGTCAACGCCCAGTGGCAGCTCTTCACCATCGCTCACAACATCGAGAAAATCGCCAGAGCGCACAGTCAGTGAGAGCGTCAGCCCCGGGTGAACCGGGGCGGCCCCATCCGAAGGGGCTCGGGCACGGGGCGACGAAAATCGAGCGCGGGGGGCTCGAGGGGGCGGGGAGCAGGTTGACGTTCACGCCAAAGCGGGTTTTTCTACGGCATCGCTAGACGGACCGCATGACATCCTTCGATATCAATCCGTTCCAACGCTACTTTGACGCACGTGACGCCAACCTCGGCAATCTGAGTCTCGGCACGGACGCTACCACGTTCCTTCGCAATCTTGCTGGCCGTGCACAGGACTCCGACGCGCTCGAGAGATACGCAAACGCTTGCCCCGTCCCGGGAGCATCCCCCGCGGACTACGCCCCGAGGCTCGTTCAGCTCAGCGCGTCGTGCTCCGTCATCGCCAGCATTCACTTTCGTGGGCTCGATCTCAGCTTCCCCTTTGTCGATGTCTCCGCACAGACCGCGGACTTGCCCACTCGCCTTGAACTGCTCTTTGAATCGTTCGCGCTGTTCGAACCCAAGGCAGTTCGTATCTGGCAATCACCAAGCGACCCCTTACCGGACAGCGGACGACGCGACCTAGACGTTGTTGCAGGCCATATTCCATCGGTTCTTTCCCGGCCCCCACCAGCCACGTCAAGCTGCGTTTCTCTGATGCCAGACCCCAACCTCGACTCCTACGACGACTACGTCCTCACCTATCAGGCTCTTCACGAGCTGCACCCCGATATCGCCAACATGGCCCAACCCGAGGACCGCACCTCACTTGCAGGCTGCGCCGAGACCAATTCTTACTTCATGGTCTTCGTCGATTCCGTGCTTGCGGGTTTCGTTGCGGCACGGCCCGACTCCTTCCGCCTCTGGACCGGATGGTGCATGGTCGAACAGGTTCTCAAGCCCTCCTTTCGGGGACGCGGTCTCGCTCCCGTCCTGCAGCGCCTCCTCCTCGAACGACTCGACCTCAGTACCAACCAGCACGTCTTTGGCACCATCGATGCCCGAAACACCCCGTCCTCAAGAACCGCGCTCCGCAACGGCAGGCAGCTCGTTGAACTCTCCACCTTTGTACCTCGCTAGCCGCTCGTCAGCCTAATCGGGCAGTGCTAGCCTCCACATGCCTCTCGCATCGAATCCCCCGGGAGTGGTACTTGCTCTTCGCACCGAACAGGGTAGCCTGGCGGTCTAACGAAGCTCCGCACTCGATGAAACCCGTGACGACCGCCGTCTGCTGGTCCGTTCCGCTGGTACCAGCGGCCGTGCTCGCCGCACTGTGCGCGCCGCCGACATCGCCTGGGCCGACGTCATCCTCGTCATGGAAGACGCGCACGCGCGACAACTCCGACGAGCGTTCCGAGACCTTGACCCACCTATCATCACGCTCGACGTTCCTGATGAGTACGAATTCATGGACCCGCAGCTCATCGCTCTGCTGCAAGAACCCGTCGAACCCATCCTCGAGGACGCCCTACGGCGGTTAGATACCAGGTGACGCTGCGCTGGCGCTCACAATGACTCGATGATTCGCTTTCGCCAACTTTGCACCCACGCGTCGAGCTCCGATTCTCTGCGCCACCCGATCCGAAACAGCTGATCGGCGGGCACGTCGGCAACTACCTGAACTGACGAACTTCGAGTTTCGGCTCCCGTGTTCGCACCAAGCTGTGCAAGTAGCCCGCTCGACAAGACCTGAACAACCACCTCCAACGCTTCGACGGGTCGTAGCTTCTGCTCGACGGGTTGGGTTCCAGACAAGAGGACGTTCACCAGATACGCGACCTCGCTCTTCCTGACGGACCCAACGTCCGGTTCCAGGACCGTCAACTCGGACAGAGCCACTGCATACAAGCGCTTTTCCGCAACTGCCTTGGCCACGCTCGCTTCGTCACCCACCGCCGTCAGTCGCCCCACCCACGTGCCGCTGGACTTCGCTCGCGCCTTCGTGCCGCTGCGGCCCGGGCCGGTCTGTTCCAACTCCCGAAAGTACGCTTGGCTCACCGGATCCCGCGCTGAGTCGTAGTCCAGCCCCGACGTTGCAAGCCGCAGGAACGCACGCGCGTCCTGCAACGCCACGTAGCCCTCGCGACTGCGACGCTCGTCACGTCCGCCTCGGGCAGCTTCCTCCAACTCGTCCAATGCGTCGAACACCTCGTCGATGCGGTCGGACTCCGAGAGCAGCTCGCGCGACAGGCCTTCGCAATACTCCAGTATCGATCTCAACTCTTCTCCGTACCGCGTGTCCAATGACAGCAGCGCCGACCACGCTGTGTCCCAGTGACGCTCGACGCGCGACAGCACCCGGAATTCTTGCCATTGCTCTTGCGAGAAGCCATCCAACCGTTTCTCCAGCTCCTCTGCATCCTCCTCGGAGAGCCCCATCACCGTCCGTTCGAGCCAGTCGTCGTTCACGACGACAATGAGCTTGCTGAACCCCAGCACCACTGTCTCGAACGGAAGACTGGCAAGCCGCTCTGCCATCGCCTCGTCCCCGCCTTCTGCGATCACTTCGAGCCACAGGGCGAAACGGTCCGCGCTCAGCTCTTCCTGCTCGACTCCAGGCCCACTCACCCACACGTCCTCGTCCACGAGCCGCGCCAACTGTGCACTGCTCGCCAGCGCTACGATCTCCCCTGCATCCTCCAGTCCGACCTGTCGAATCAGCTCCACCATGGTGGCGGCCGACATCCTCCGAACCCGTTCGATTAGGTCCGGCTGGTCCAGCACCCGATCGAGCACCCTGGTTACGGTTGACCTGACCTGCCCAACGTTGACTCGTCCCGTCATCGGTTTGTCCATCGCCCAAGTCTGAGCGCTTCCGCCACTAAAACCAGTGTGTTGCTTTTCGCCGTCTCACGCTACAATCCGTTCGTCGCCCTGGACTGACCGCTGGAAACGGGGCGCCAACGCCACTCAACAAGACAGCGTTTTCGTGTCGCGCAGAGCGAGCAGGCGAGGCGTGTCGCAGCCGACACTCGAGCCCCTGCTGAGAGTGCGACGGACCGCATCGAGCAGCTGCCCGCTTCGACCTAGTGCAGCGTCTGCCAGGAGCGGCGCGTACCGCGATAGTTGTCGCCGACGTACGGGGACGGAACGTCAGGGTCGAGCAAGCTGATGATCCGCTCAGGTGCTCTAGAGAAGATACGGTCTATCCCGCACGCTTTCGTTTTGCGAGTGTGCGTCGCGCATCACGGTCAGGAGCCCCGTCCTGCTCGTCCGCTTCCCCGTCTTTGATAAAGCGACGGCATCCATGGGTCGACGTCATCCTGATGCCACCGCAGATAGATCACAGCCCGGCGAAGCTCGTCGTACACGTTGACGAGCAACGTGAATGCCCGTTTCCTGAGCTCGATGGCGCAGAGCGTGCTCGCGGGGCCGTGATCACGAAGGCCAACGGCCGCGAGCAGTTCTCCGGCAATGCGTGCGGACTGCTCGATGTCGTCGGGGGATACCGCCGTTTTGCCGGCGACGGTGGCCCAATGCTGTCGGAAGAGCGCGGAAAGCGCCATGACGTCGAAGGCAACGTTCTTGTAGCCTTTGCGAAGCTTCAGCCGATCCAAGCACCGGCTCGGCAATAGCCCGCGTTGAGTTAGCGCTCGCGCATCTGAGAGCAGAATTCGGCGCCATTCAGTGGCGGTGGCGAGCAACGCCGGCAGTTGGCTCGGAGGCTTCTGCGCGACGATGCAGGCCGCGTGAACATGCGCGAGCGCGTTCGAATAGACGTCGATCTTTTCGAGGAGATTCTCGTCGAAGCCGGGCAGGGTCCGCATTTCGCTATGAAGTTGAGTGAGCTTCGGCAAGACACCGCGGACTTTCGTGTAGAGCTTCGGGATGTCGAGATTGACCGTGAGGAGATCAGCGTCGGCAAGGGTGTTCATCGCGGGCAGCGTCGCGCGGAACGCTGACTCGAGGGCGGAGATGCCCGGCTGATGCACCCAGACGGCGAGTTGATGGATGGGAGGTTCCACGAATAGGGCCCGGATGTGTGGAGGCTCGGCGGAGCTTCATGGGGTTGTCGTGGAATGGGGTCGGGCGCGCGCCGGGTCAGTTGCGTAGAATTTGTATTGTGTGGGGCTGCGGGGAGGGGTGTTTGATAGGCGCGCTATTCGCGCGGGCTCCACCGAGGGGTTGACCATAGAGCGGCTATCGGCGCGGGCTCCACGGAGGGGTTGACCATAGAGCGGCTATCGGCGCGGGCTCCACGGAGCTGTCGGCGATAGCCTAGTGATGGCTGACGGCTAGCGGCGGCGTTGGAGGATGGGATCGCTATTTGTCGGAGGCGGCACCGGGGGCGTGGCCGCCGCTGAATGTTGGGGCCCGGGCGTCGAGCGCCGCTTGGGTTTCCGTCGGAAGGCGAGGCTGGCGCCCTCGATGCCCCAACGCGTCGTGAACCCGACTGTGTGACTGTGTCCGTCGCTACCCCGACGTCCTGTCAGCGTCGCCGCCGCAACAACTGGCGCTACAACTCGCATCGCTGCCCGGCGCTACGAACCTACCTCACGGCGGGCGCCACGTGCTCCTCGATGATACACACGCCTGGCGCATACGTTGCCCGCCCCTGTCGCATCGGCTCCTCCCACACCACGATGTGGAGAACCGTCGGTCTATCGTCCGTAGCGTCAAACGAGTGGGTCAACCTCCTCTCAAACCGATACCCCTCGTGTCGCCCCTTTCCCTGAGCCCTCACGATGAACCCCAGTTCGTGTCTCCCGGGTTCCACAGTACCCCGTAGAAGTTCATAAACGCCGCGCTTGTCTGCGCCAGCTGCCTGCAGAACTGTTGTATCGTCAAGGATCACGACCACTCGGTTGGGCATCAGGCGGTCGTCAAGGCGATCGTGTAGCACGAGCTTGAGATCCGCCGTACCCCACGCGACGTCCAGCCGAGAACCCTTCAAGACCGGCGGCGCAACAACCGGGTCTCGGTAGCACGGATTCACAGCCGCCTGTTCGCGCCTTCCCACAATGTCGTAACCCGCCTCCAAGACTGGATGGGATGTGCTGCACGAAATCAGTGCCGCGCAACCTGCCCACCATTGGTATCGCCGCGTCCGAGCCACCCGGTTGCCTCCTGTTCTCTGGCGTTGCCGAGTGTTGTAGCATTCACTCGCTAATAACATCAAGCGCGGCCCCGTTGCGCCGAGAGCAACCGGGGAGCAGCTCGGCGAGCGCTCACGCTGCACCTCTGGCGGCGACCGGTGGCGCCCGGGCGACTTGAGGTAGAATACTACCATGTCTGACTCAACTTCGACCGTCGACCACTACGCTGTGTTTGACGAGGCTTCCCGCCTTGCGTCTCCCTTCGGCACCTTCGAGTTTCACCACACCAAGGAACTGGTCGCCAGACATCTTCCCCACCACTCCTGCAACGTGCTCGATGCAGGAGGCGCGTCCGGCGCGCATGCTTTCTGGATGGCCGAACTCGGCCATGTTGTTCACCTCATGGACGTCGTCCCAAAGCACATCGAGGCAGCGGCAAAGCGCCAGCGCGACGGAGAGCCTCTAGCCTCCCTCGTCGTGGGCGATGCCAGGGCCCTGCCGTTCGACGACTCTTCGATGGATGTCGTGCTCCTTGCCGGCCCTCTATATCACCTGGTGCAGTCCAACGACCGACACCGGACGCTTTGCCAAGCGCTCCGCGTTCTGCGTCCAGGGGGCATCCTCATGGCAGTTGCCATCACTCGCTACGCGGGTGTGATCTATGCTCTGACGGAGGGCCTCGTGTTTCAGCCCGCGTACTTGAAGATGATACATCACGAACTGTCCACCGGTGTTCGCACGAACCCACCGCCTGGTTGCGACACGTTCCCCGAAGCGTACTTTCACACACCCGAGGAACTCCGCGCAGAGCTTGACGCCGCCGGTTTCGATCCGGGTCCTTGCCTTGGCATCCTCGGCCCTGTTTGGAATGTTCCCAACCTCGCAGAAGCCTGGGCCGATCCTTCACACCGCGAGGTGCTGATGACCCTGGCTCGTCACCTCGAGAATGAGCCAGCCCTCGGTCCCAAACTCTTCTGTGCAGCGCGCAAGCCAAGCTGAGCTCGTCATGTCCGCTACGACTTTGCCCAAGTCTTTTGACGCCGTCGCTGCGGCATATGACAGGGCCCGCCCTGGTTATCCTCAAGCCACCTTCGAGCGAATCGTCAGCTACGCAGGCCTCGAGGATTCTCCCAGCGACCTCCTCGAGATCGGTACGGGGACCGGAAAGGCCACGCGCCCTCTCGCCGCGCTCGGCCACCGCATCGTCTGTCTCGAGCCTGGCGCGAACCTGGCGCGCGTCGCCTCCGCCAATCTCGTCGACTGTCCCAAGGTCTCGATCCTGGTTACCTCATTCGAAGACTGGGCGCCGGATCCAAGCACCTCGTTCCAACTGGTCTTCGCCGCTCAGGCATTCCATTGGATTGATCCCACAGTCCGCTTGCGCAAGGCTGCGTCGCTCCTTCGTCCAGATGGCGCGCTGGCGGTCTTCGGCAACTCGCATTCGGTCGCCTCCGAGCCACTCGCCGAGGCCATCCAGCTCGCCTACCGCCGTCATGCTCCAGCACTCGCACAACGCGACAACGCCAAGGCCTGGTATGGTTCGCCCGACAGCCCTGTCGCTGATGAGCTGGCCGCGAGCGAGTACTTCACCGATGTCGACTTTCACGCAGCCAGCTGGACGCGCGACCTTTCTGCCGACGCCTACTGCGAGCTTGCTGCTACCTACTCAGATCATTCGACCCTTCCAGGCCTCCAGCGACAGGTCTTGCTCAAGGCTATCGCAGGCGCGATCAACCAGCGCGGAGACTCTATTCAGCTGCTCCACACCACCGCGCTGTTTCTCGCCCGCCGGTGCTGACTGTCGCGTCGAACGCAGCTGCATCGAGGAGCGTTCCGCCTCCCGTGCGTGTCCAACTCGTACATGGCGACCCCCTCGAACAGAACGTCGACGTTGCACTGGTCACGCACACTTGACTGCCAAACAACGCATGCCCCGTTACGATTGTTGCGGCGCGTGAGCACGGGAGCTAGTCCACCGTTGCTTCCGGTCCTCACCGGATATGAACACAACGGTGTGACCGTTGTGTTCGTCCGATTTGGACAAGAGTGAACGCTCTGACCGAGGCGGAAACACCGTCCACCTCCTCGCACTTTGGCGAGCACACGGTCTAGATCGCTTGTTGCGCGACGCATGGTCTTCCGGCGCGGTGCTGTGCGGCGTGAGCGCTGGAATGATTTGCTGGTTCAGCGGATCCGTCACCGACTCATTCGGAGACCTCCAGACTCTGCACGACGGCCTCGGTTTCATTGAAGCCAGCGCGTGCCCGCACTATGATGGCGATCCGCGGCGAAGGCCCGCTTTCCACACCGCCGTACAGTCGGGTTTGCCGATTGGCTTTGCTGCTGACGATGGCGCGGCCCTGCACTTCTCGGGAACAACCTTCCTTGAGGCCGTAAGCTCCAGACCCAACGCTCACGCCTACCAAGTTCGTGTCGACGGGCAAAACGTCGTGGAGACCAAGATACCGACGCGCTACCTCGGTGATACGACATAGTCTGATCGCTGCCAGCCAAGACGAGGGCCACCTTGATTGGACTTGTCGCAGGCTAACCCGCGCCCCCCGCACCCGGACGCGGACCGTCAACTCATAGGGCGTTTCTCTCGGCGGCGGTGAGGGGTGCTGCTCGACCCGGCCTCCGGCGCCACTCGAGACGAGGCGTCACCCGAAGTACTCGGCGAAGCTCAACACCTTTACCGCCCCCTCCGTGCGCAGCGGCAAGAACCGGGGCTGCTCCTCCACCTGCCCGAGCCAACGTCTCACAGCAGCGAATGCCTCAAGACCAACACCGGCCTCGGGAGCCCACTTCGTGTACGGGTACAACGAGTAGTCGGCAATGGTGCAGCTCTCACCGCACAACCAGTCACTCCGGCGAAGTTGTTCGTCCATTATCGCAAGCACGCGATGACACTCCGACAGACAATCTGCACTGATGCGCTCCTGGTGGACTTGCCTGCGGTACCGGGCGACTGCAAGCGCCGGCTCGTGGCTGTACTGTTCGAAGAACATCCAACGAAGAACCTCCGCCTGGGCCCGAGCAGCGGCGGGCCATAACTGAGTCGACCGCCCGTAGAAGTAGAGTATTGCCCCAGATTCTGACAGTACGTCGCCATTCTCTAGTCTCACTGTTGGTACCTTCCCCATCGGATTGAGTTCCAGAAACTCGCGCCTCCTGGCCTCTCCGCGCGCCTGCCCGACCTCCACCCGCTGGTACGCTTCACCAACTCGCCTCAGCAGGAGCTGCACTTTATGCACGTTGCCTGACTCGAGGTTTCCGAACAGTATGGTCACGGCCAATCATCGGCGAACGGACACCGCCTTTCAACTCTTTCAACGGGCCACACCTCATGGACACATCACCCAAGCTTCACGTACGGCCATTTCAGCCCGAAGACCGCGAGCGACTGATAAGCCTCTGGAGCGATGCCTTTCCGCACGACCCGCCACGCAATGCACCGCACCTAATGATTGAGCGTAAGCTGCACCTTGACGACGATCTTCTGCTCGTGGCTCTCGCACACTCTGAACTGGTGGGAGCCGTTATCGCTGGCTACGATGGTGTGCGCGGTTGGCTCTACCACCTCGCGGTCGCTCCGGCTCGACGCAGAGCAGGAATTGGAACTCAACTCGTTCGCTCAGCAGAAACGCGGTTGCGCGCCTTGGGCTGCGTCAAGGTCAACCTGCAGATTCGCTCCTCCAACTCATCGGTTGCCGCGTTCTACGCCTCCATCGGTTACGACCAAGAGGCCCGGGTTAGCATGGGCCGGAGCATCGCTTGACCGGGCAAGTAGTCATGGGGCCCGAGTTCGAAGAGCTTCATTGCCGCTGCCGTTCGAAGTTCAGCGGCAGCCGTCGCGGCGTCGAGCTTGAGACGCGACGAGCGTGGCCTCCGGCATATGACCTAGGCCATCTCCCACTAGACCAACACCCCTGCGCTGACTTGTATCGTTTCGCTCTTCACCCGTCTTGCTCGAGCCGGTAGCGTTGCAGACATGGGCGGACCGGCACATCCAGAATCGCTGCTTGCGACCCGCGTCACCCCGCTGACTCCTTCCGAGTTTCTCAACCGTATCGGAACCGTCTTCGCCGACTTCGACGCGCAAGACTCCGGCAACGTCTCTTTCGGAGTCACAGCGGGCTCCCGACGCTTCTTCGTCAAGACCCCCGGCGCTCCCGAAACTCACGCGCCCTTGCCCCATGCCCGCAGGGTCGACCTGCTCCTCAATGCCGAAAAACTCGCGCAATACGTCTCCTTGCCCGCTTCGCCTCCACTTCTCAACCGCATTCAATCACCTCATGGTCCCATGCTCGTGTTCGAATGGTGTCATGGCGACCTCCTGTATGCGCCCGCCCATCGTCGCTCCCTGTCGGATTCCCCGTCTTCGCGATTCAAGTCCCTGTCATGGGACAAGATCTGCCGAGCGCTCGCCGCCGTTTTTGATGCACACGCCACACTTGCCGAGGAAGGCTGGATCGCTAGCGACTTCTACGATGGCTCGCTCATCTACGACTTCGCTGCCAATCGCGTCCACCTCATCGACCTCGACCACTATCGCCAAGGACCTTTCACCAACCACATGGGTCGCATGTTCGGGTCGAGGCGCTTCATGGCGCCAGAGGAGCTCACTCTAGGCGCAACCATCGACGAACGGACTACGGTCTTCAACATGGGCCGCTGCATCACCGCCTTCCTCCACGATCGCTGCACTAGCCTTCGATCTCTGCCAGCCGAGGCCATCCTCGAGGTCGAAGCCCGCGCTTGCCACTCCGATCCGGATCGTCGATTCGCTTCCATGGAGCAATTCTGTCGAGCATGGCACGCTGCGTGTGAACTCCTCGTTTCCGAACGCGTGGGCTAACTTGCACCCTGCGAGGCAGTTCCGCAGGTTATTGGCTGTCTCGGTAGGTGAGCAACGATGGAGCAGTGCATCGCTATTGATGGCCGCCGCTCGGCGGTCGTTGGTTGGCGAACCAGCGGCGCCGTTGCCAAGATTTTGGAATCACTGATGAAGCCCCCGACAGGAGTCGCAGCGAGCGGCTTCTCGAGCTGCTACCTTGTCTCTGATAACAGTAGACGCTAGGGTGTTATCATCGTGATTCGCATCCAAGTTAGCCTATCCGAGGACGAGTACAACGCTGCCAAGCGTGAAGCTGACCGCCTCGGCATTTCACTTGCTGAGCTCCTTCGCAGATCACTGCGACAGCTCCTGCCCGTAGACCAGTCAAGACCTTGGATGCGCCTCGCAGGAATGGTTGAAAGTGGCGACTCGTCATCGAGCCAGAGCATCGACGACGTCGTCTACAGTCGAGAGTCCTGAGGCCTATGTCGATACGTCGGCCTTGATCTCCTTCCTGGACAGGTCGGACTCCTTTCACTTCCTTTTCCGCAGACTTTTTGCCGACCCACCCAAGCTGAACACGCCTCGCCCCTGATGCACACGACGTTCTTCGAACCCTCCGCGAGAATGGACAATCAAGAAGGTTGGAAGTCCCCTTCGGGCGGCCATCTAGTAGACGATTGAACCCGACCGAGGTCTCCAACGGTGCGTGAATTTGCACCACGGCCCCGTTTCTTCTGCTCCAAACCCTCGGACCTATGATCTCAATTGCCGTCGACAGTTTTCGCTTCAACTACCGTGCTGCGGCGATCGTTGTGGAGGACGACCATCTCCTTCTGCATCGTCTCATGGGTGAGAACTTCTGGTCGCTTCCCGGTGGAAGAGTGAACGCGGGAGAATCTGCTGAGTCCGCACTGCGAAGGGAGTTCAACGAAGAGTTGGAGACTTCCATCGACGACCTCACCCTCGCATGTGTTGGCGAAAACTTCTTTCACTACGATGGTGAACGATTTCACGAAGTCTGCCTTTACTCCCACGCTTACCTGCCGATGGGGTCACCGCTTTCGAACAAGAACCAGGCGCACCTCGGCGTCGAGGAAGGCCACCACCTCGAGTTCAAATGGTTTTCACTGAATGCCGTGCATCAGCTAGATCTGCGACCGCAATCCGTGAAGCAAGGATTGAGAGAGGGATCTCTACCACCGCACTTCGTCGAGCGAGAAGCGTCCACCAGCTTTGCCTAGGATCATGTTCACGGTCTCGATCAGCGCAGTTGCGCCATTCATCGAGAATCCCGAGGTGTCTGCCATCGAGTGGTGGGACAGTAGGGCCGACATCGGCAAGGTCGACGCGATTGACCGTTGGCTCGCCAGCTTGGGCTAGCTTTCATCCCCAATTGATTTCGCGGGCGCACTCATTCACGCTGCGCCCATGTTGACCCGCCCGACACCCGAACAAGTTGCCGCGACCTTGTACCGAAGCCGCTTTCCGGACGCGCTGGCACTGTTTTGCGCCGGCTCGGTCATCCGTGGTGACCACACGCCACATTCCGACATCGACCTCGTCGTGCTTCTGGAGAGCATTCCCAATGCCTGGCGTGAATCCATCGTCGTCGAAGACTGGCCCGTCGAACTCTTCGTCCACGATGTCGAAACTCTCGCCTACTTTGTTGAACAGGACTGCAAGAGGCGACAGCCGTCCCTTCCAAGCATGCTGGCCGATGCCGTCGTCATTCCCAGAGCTACGGCCTTGTCCGACAGCCTGCAAACTTGGGCTAGAGACATCCTCAACCACCCGCCACCCGTCTCTTCCGATACGATCGACTCGAGCCGATACTTCATCTCCGATCTGCTCGACGATCTCCGAGACCACCGGCCCCGTTCAGAACTAGTCGCCATTGCCGCCAAGCTCTACGAGCTTCTGGGAGCGTTCATCCTGTCTCACCACGGCCGCTGGTCTGCTGATGGCAAGCACCTGCCCCGCCGCCTCCTCGAGTTGAATCCTTCCATCGCGGAGGACTTTCGGGTCGCCTTCGACGCAGCGTTCGTTGGGTCGGATGCCCAGCCCCTCATCGCCTTCGCGGAACGCGTCCTGGAACCCGCAGGCGGTGCTCTGTTCGCCGGATACCGTTCCGACGCCCCCTCGTCGGCCAGAACCTCATCGCTCACGTTCGAATAGTGTCCCCCAAGGCATCCGTGCCTTGCACGACCCTGACTATTTCTTCGTCAAACAGGTCCACGACTTACGCCTGCTGCGTGCGCTGGATGTATTCCCGCAGCGCCGGGGGTACCGCCTACTCGTACGGCGTTCCGTCCTTGTGCACGAACTTCAGCGTTGGCCCCGCCGGGTCGTGGCCTTCGCCCTCCGACACAATTGCCAGGTCATCGTTCGGGTATTCCGCCGTGTCCCCAGCCGACCTGTCACCCACTTCGAGTAGCAACACGGGCTCCTCCGATTCGTTGACCACGTGGTGCGCCTCTCCATTCGCCGGAAATCCTGCACACATCCCGGGCTCGAGCACGCAGCGTCCTGAATCTGTCACCAACGTCGGTCGCCCCTCCAACACGTACACGAACTCGTCCTGAACCGTGTGCCGGTGATGCAGCGCAGTCGCCGCACCGGGAGCCAGCTCCGTCAGGTTGACTCCGAAGTTCTTCAGTCCGAACAGGTTACCTAACGGTCGCTTCAGGCGCCCTTCAGTGACTTTGTTGAACGGAGCCGGGTAGACGCTCTGTCGCGTTCGGGCAGGGGCTTCTTTCGCAATGACGAAACGCATTCTCTCGCCTTCTGACATTCGCGCAGCGTACCATGGCGTCCCCCGCGTCGTCCTCGCCAATCGCTCTAGAGCAGATGGCGATACCTGGCGATACCAGCCAGCACAATCACTCCAAAGTGGGTTTATCTAGGGCCTCGTTCTAGCCGGACTCTGCAACGCGGGCTTCCGGCGACCCAAACCAAACGGCGCGCACATCGCAGTGCTCCGCGATCTCTTCCGGTATCGTCTGATCACCTTCGTCGAGACTGATACCTCCACCGCCGATGGAAAACACAGCCGCGCTGCCCTCCTTCGCCGCGGTCAATGCTGCGTCTGCAATGTCTTGGCTTTCCCGATGCCAGACTACCACCGTTCCACCAACCATCAGGCAATCGCCTTCGATCGTTGCGGTACCGCTATGCAGTGCTTCATTATGGTCCGTCGGGGAGTAGAAGAACATCCACGTGCCGTCCGAACGCGTCGCCTCGATGGCGTTCCCATCTGACTCCTCGTCGGAGCTGCCGCACGCGCACACGCCCAGCACTCCCAAAACAACAAGTGCCTTCCCTTTCATCGACGCTAGGGTAACATCCTCATCGCCAACGTCCAGCGCGCCACCGGGGTCTGATGCCACTGCGTCGCTTCTTGACGCCCCCGCGCCCTCTTCCTCCAAGCGCAGAACGACGACGATCTCTCGCCCAGCCGGGTTCTGTCCGCGGAGATGACGACGGCCCACAAACCCTTCGAGCTGGAGTTCTACCCAGCCGTTGGTTGCAAACAGGCGATGTTCCGAGAACCCACGACTGTGGTCGTCATCCGTTGGCACCAGGCCACGCAAACTCCCGTTGCGCCGATGTCTCTTGCCGCATAGATCTCACTGGTGACCTCCCACCCGCCCCGGTTGACGCTCGTCGCCGCATGCGTGCCCGCAAGCTTGCTTGTCTCGCAGCCGTCCGCTGCTTGCCCTCCGTGCTATTGCGAGACGCCACGCGGCCTGCGCCCCGCCGTCGACAACATCGAGGTCGTTCCGCTCAATGCGCGTTTCCTCGTCGAGCTCACCGACCACAGACCTGGGCAACAGCCGACGACCTTCGACCAAAACGATATCCGCTGGCTCAATCTCGACACTCAGACCCCTGTCGCATTCGACGTGGTTGACACGGATGGCGCTGCTGGCCAGGTCTGGCTGGTGCCCGCTGCTCTCCTGCCCGCAGACTCCGAGTTCGCACTCGAAGTCGGCCCTGAGGACGACTCACGCGCCTTCCGCCAGCGGTTCCGCACCGGCTCAACCATCGACGATTCCCCACCTGTAGCCGCCTCCCCCGTCGTGAAGATCGATGACGCTTCGGGCGCATGTGGTGCCTTCCATGGTGCCTCCCTGACTTGGGACGCGATCCAAGACAACGATGGCCCAATCGCCTACGACCCCGTCGTCAGACTCGTCGTCACGCAAGGCGCGGAGTCCACCGTGCTGTTTCTGGACGCACGCTTGCGCGACTCCGGCAAAGCTGTCCAGCTCGGGGCTCCCGCAGACAGCGACAGCTCCGATTGCTGGGCCAGCTCCGCCGTATCGTTCTACTCACCACGTGAATCAGTCACCGTCACCGCGTCCGTCTATGACCGTGCTGGCAACCAAACGCAGCTCGAACCAATCGAGCTCAATCTCGAGCGGAATCCTGGAGCGTCTTGCTCGAGCACGGAAGGCGACTGCTCCGTTTCCAGCCAGCGTCAGACTGCTCCAAAGTTCCTTGCTTGGAGCGTCCTGCTCGGCTCAATGGTCGCCGTGGCGAGACGGCGCAGGCGTAACCCATTTGGTGCGCGTCAACGTCTCGGTTGAAGGCGTGCCATCCACTTCATTGCAGCGCTGTTTGACGTGAAGCGAACGAACTCCAGAGGCGCCCACTGGGGGTCTGTCATCGCCTGTTCGAAGTATCTCCTCCGCGGTAAGTGATGTCGTACTGCCCAGGCAATGAGCGATGCCTCTTCGTCCCACACCTTCAGGTGTGACAAGAACTTCTCCTGATTCGTTCCCCACAGCAGCTCCCGCCTTCGCCATCGACCGAACGAACGCGTCAGAACGCGCGTTACCACCAGCGGAAGAGGCACATCCAGCCAAACCACCGTATCGGCCCTCGGCCAGCTGATGTCCTGCTGCTGGGTGTAGTTACCCGCGACCACCCAGCCACCTTCACGCGTTGCCTCATCCACCTTCGCACGAAACTCGGCCAATTCTGGCTTCTGCCAGTTCGGCTTCCAGAACAGCGCATCGAGGTCCACCAACCGCAGCGACAACGCACTTGAAAGCGCCTCGCTCAACGTCGACTTGCCCGCGCAGGTGTTGCCGACCACCACGATGCGTCGCTCGCGCATGACGCGTCCTACCATCGCGCCAGGTGGGCGACAAGGATTCAACGCACAGCGCGCCACCAGAACACTCGGGCACCTGCGCTGCTTTCCTGATCCCGCGCCGACCCTCCTCGATCTTCTTCAGGTGGAAGTGTTCGCCAGACTCCAGCGTTCATCGCATATTGCAGAACCATGAAGCTCGCCATTGCAACCTGCCAGTTTCCCGTCAGCTCTGACCTGCAACGGAATACTCGATATGTCCTACGTCAGATGCGTAGCGCCAAGCGGCAGGGCGCCCACGTTGCGCACTTCCCCGAATGCGCGCTCTCCGGATACGCAGGCATCGACTTCGAGTCCTTCGCTACCTTTGATTGGGACCTCCTCCAAGCCTGCACCGCGAAGGTCTGTCAGGCTGCTCGTGAGCTGCAACTCTGGGTCGTCTTGGGCTCGAGCCATCGGCTCTCTGGTCGTCACAAGCCTCACAATTGTCTCTACGTGCTCAACCCGTCGGGCGAGCTCGCTGAGCGATACGACAAGATGTTCTGCGCCGGCGATAAGTCCGCCACGACCGGGGACCTCGCCCATTTTTCTCCCGGCAGTCACCTCGCTACCGTTACCATCCGCGGCATCCGCTGTGGCTTCCAGATCTGCCACGAATACCGTTATCCGGAGCTCTACCGCACCCTCAAGTCACGCGACGTCCAGCTCGTCTTCCACTCCTTCCATGCCGGAAACGCCCCACCGAAACGTATCGCCATGATGCGCCGACAGGTCGGCGTAGAGAATTACCGCTGGAACCCTGGCACTACCCTGCCGGAGATAACCATGCCGGCCGCTATGCACTCCGCAGCCGCTAGCAACTACCTCTGGATCAGCTGCGCCAACACGTCCGCCCGCGAGAGCTGCTGGCCCAGCTTCATCGTTCGTCCTGATGGCGTGATCACTGGAAAGCTAAGACGCAATGTTGCTGGCGTCCTGGTCTCTACGCTCGATTCCCGGTCCAAGTTCTACGATTCCACCGTCGCCTGGCGAGACCGCGCAATGCGGTCCATCTTGCACAGCGGTCGTATCGTCCGAGACCGTCGCTCCACGGACCGTCGGTCATTCTAGTCGCTGGTGCGTCCGAGTCTCCGTATCCGAGTCGCTCGATCGCGGTCCCGTCGATGCCGTGCTTGGGTGGGAGTTGCTCGGTGTCGAGTACGCAGGCGACTTCCACTCGTGGCTGTGTGGACTACTCGCGTCTGAACACGATGCGCGGGCCGTTGGGGGCATGATCGCATCTGGCGTCGGAGCCGAACCTGTCCCGTGGTTCCCAGGCCAACTGCGCTCTCATGCGTGGTAGGCACGAACTAATGTCGACTGTCGAGTCATTCTACGACGCTTTCGCCGAACACTACGACCTCATCTTCGAGGACTGGGAGCAGAGCATGCTCCGGCAGGGCGCGTTCATCGCTCGACTCATCGCTGACGAGCTTCCGGGCGCCACAGACCTGACCGTCCTGGACGCTGCTGCTGGCATCGGCACGCAGTCTCTCCCGCTCGCTCAGCAGGGCTTTCAGGTCATCTGCCGCGACTTGTCCTCCGGCGCCATTGCGCGACTCGCCCGCGAAGCCAAGGCCCGCAACCAAATCCTCGACACCGACGTTTGTGACATGCGCTCTGTCCACACTTCCATCGCCGAGCCACTCGACGTCGTTCTCGCTTTCGACAACTCCGTCCCACACCTCTTGTCCGACGACCATATTAGCCAAGCCTTCGAGTCCTTCTTACGCTGCTTGAAGCCTGGCGGCCTCTGCCTGCTCTCTGTCCGAGACTACGACGCTTCGCCACGCGGCCAAGACCTCGTTCATGCCTATGGTGTTCGCTGGCGCGATGGTGAGCGCTACATCCCGCTTCAAGTCTGGCGATGGCTCGACGAGTCTCGTTACGAGCTCACTCTCCACATCGTAGCGGATTCCGCCCCGCAGCCCCGCCTCCTCACATTCGTCACCGAATACTACGCCGTTTCCGTCGCGCGCCTCCTCAACCTGCTCCGACAGGCCGGCTTCGTCGACTCGCGACGCCTCGACGGCAGCGCCTACCAGCCTGTTCTCATCGCTCGACGCCCCGCGTTGTCGTGACCATGGCGACGCGCCCGTGTCCATCACTCCATCGGGCTCGCCCTCTGCTTATCGACATCTCCGTTCCCCTCGCTTGGTATCCTCGCCTCGATCATGCAACCGCCGCCAAACGGTACAATTGGCGCCTGATAGGGCAGGGCGAAGGAATCCACTGGGGTGACCTCGAAGACGGGCCCGTCGTCTTCGCGCGATGGGGCCAGTACCCCGAGGTCGCGCGCTTCATGACCTGGCGTCCCCATGACGCCACCAGTGTGTCCAGTCGAGTCGTTGCTTCCTTGCTGGATCAATGGGACGACGGCACTGCTTTTTCCTGGTTCAACTGAGCTACGGCGTGGAGACGGACCGTGGGTTCTACATCATCTCGCGTGAATGAGCACTTGGGGCTGCAACGAGAGCCCGCAGCGCCGATTGGGTCCACGGCTTGGGGAGCACACCGTCGGCGCGGCCGTTGAGAGCCGCCAAGGTGAGTTGCGCCCGACGCACCGCACCGGACATCAAGATGCATTGCAGGGTGGGGCGCTGCGCTCTCAGGGTATCCATCAGCGCGAGGCCATCTTCCTCTCCCAGATAGAGATCGACGATTGCCAGGTCCAACCTGCGATCGGGATCGGCAACGATGCTCAAAGCCTGGGCCGCGGTCCGCGCCAGTTCGATGGTGCCTGGGTACCAAGACAGGTCTCTCTTCAGAGAGCGACTGACCTCGGGGCAATCGTCGACAATCAGCAGGCGAGGGCCGCTCAATCGGTATTGGGCTTCCAAGACACCGAGGAGGGCGTTGTGGATGGTGTCCTCCGCTTCAGGGTCGACATCCTTGAATGCGATTCCGTACCCCGAGACTCTGTGCTCTCGCGCTCGCCTGATGACGCCTTCGAGGTACACGCCAGGTTGCCCCGGGAGGTACAGGCAGAGGCTTACTCTGCTACCGATCGGCAGCTGGGGGCCGCCTGTGAGTAGCACCCCCGAGGACGACAGGTTTTCGACTTGATAGCGTCCTCCGGAACCGTCTTGCGCCGCCACCAGTGCTTGAGCGCCCTGGATAGCGCACCGCGGGCGAGTGCGCCTTTCGGAATACCAGGCCTGTTCGTACGCGCTTGATGTCATTCGCCGTTCTTCTCCTGCCCGGTTAGCTTCGGGCGCCAGGTTGATCAAACGGCGAGATTCACTGGCTCGCGCGTCCCCAATCAACATCAAGTCGATTGTTGTTTCACATCAACTAGCGATCGTCCGCGGTTGTTTCGAATCAACCGTTGCCCGGTAGGCCGTTGTATCGAATCGGAGTGCCCCCAGCGTGGGTGTTGTCCTGACCCAATCGGCTTAGCGCTGTGGCGCGCGTTTTGCTTCGGCGAACGATGCCGCCACCGTGCAGCGGCCATCTCCGAACAGCACGGAGCGGCCGCACTTCGAGTCGAGCATCGTTCTGAAGTCGTGCCCGACATCGTCGATGACGTGCATGTACGCCTTGTATACTGGGGCACTTGGGTCCGCCTGCGCTTGTTCCCTATCCAGTTGGGCGAAAAAGCGCTGCCCGCGCTCGAATCGGTGGGCACCTTGGGCACGAGCTTCGCAGCTGGAGTCCGTGTCCGCGGGATCGGTGTCCTGGTCGCCCAGCAGGATGTGAATTGGATGCTGGGCGAAGCGCTGCTTGAGAGTGTCCACGCTCAGCCCCTCGAAGTACGAAACGTGGTTGTCCTCGTAGCCGTACATGTAGTCGTTGTACGTGTCAGGGCACTCAGCGGTCGTGCCCGGGCGTTGCTTGCTGAGGTACATGTAGCTGCCGGGATTGGCGAGAACATAGCGCAGCTCGACACCTAGGGCGGGCATGTCCACGTGGCGTGCTGCAGCGTGCCGCTGAGCAAACTGGGCGCCCGCGGAGTGTCCCGCGATGACGATCTGACGTAGGTTCGGGTTCTGATCCACCAGCCGCTTCAGCAGACGGTCGATGACTTCAAACGATGATGTGCCCTGGCCATTCAGCGCGCGATGCCCATTCTTCCAACCATCGCGGGACCAATAGGTTAGCTGGTGTCGCCTCGGCGCGAAGGCTACATCCGCCTTGGTGATGAACTGTGGTGCCACGATGATCGTGCTACCGAAGGCCCCTTCTTCCTTGGCGATTCGCTCCACCGTCGAGTAATAGTCGCGTGCATTGCGATTCTTGCCATGCAGCACGATGACGGCTCTTCGGATGTGGCCGCGTGTAGGACCGAGGCGAAGGTTGCGGCAATAGGGGATCCAGTCACCGTCCACCCGGACGTGCCAGGGACACAGGTCTTTTGCTCCGACGGCACGGAAGTTGCGGTCGCCTTCGTTGTCGGTCGAGGTCTCCGCCGCAGCTGAAGCTGGCGGTCTCGATGGTGATACTCCGGCGATTTTGGAGTCGTTGCTGCTTGTCACGGTCGTGGACGGCACCGCACCTTGGGGCGCAGAGCCTTCCGCCGCGGCAAGTGGTACGACTAGCGACACGAATAGACTGAGGGTCATTGCCAGCCTGTGTTTTCCGACGACACCTCTCGCGTCCCTGACGACTCGTAGTCCCACGCTTCGCGGCCGTGACCCACCACTGCCCCCCTTGTCATCAATCCTCTCCACGCCTCAAGCTTAGTCTGCCTCAGGGCGCCGGGGGGCTCCTCGACGCCCGCATATCAAATTTCTGTAGGGAACCCGGCGCGTTCCCCACTCACCATCACACAAGCGGTTCCAAGCGTGGCTACCGTTTCGGAACATGACGCAAGGTGTCCAGTAACCCAAGCCAGTTATAGGTAGTGGGCACTTGAGGTGTCACGCGCGGACGTCGACGTCAACGACGACGGGATAGTGGTCTGAGGCCCGGTCTGGCTTGTCACCCTCGAGCACCTTTGCGCTCCGCAAGCCGTTGGCAACTCGTTGGTTCCCGAAGACGTAGTCGATGCGAAGCCGGTATGTATCGTGGTCGGAACGCAAGGGCGTCAACACGGTGGGGGTTTCGTTGATGCCCGCCTGAGCGCCTAGGTCGACCAGTCCCGAGCCCTCCAAGATGGTCATGGCGCGCGTGTCTAGTTCGAGGGTGCCAGGCAGTAGATGGCGAGACTTGCGCCGTTGGGCCCAGCCTCCCATATCCACTCGTTTTGCGTCTCGTGGGCTTACCGCGTTCATGTCGCCAGCAACGAATACGAGCTCATCCTCCCTGGAGAAGCGGGTTAGGTACTCGGCTTCTTGCGTGCGACTGTGGCCCCCAAAGGGGCACATGTGCACGCCAACGACCCGGATCTCACAGCCTTCCCAAGCGATCAACGTTTCTAGCATCGCGTGATGGAAGGACTGACTCGTGTCGCGGCTCTCGATGAAGTGCGCGTTGCGGGCGAATATAGCAACGTGAAACCCCGTCTCCGCGTGCGCCATCACACCGTGCATGTCGGTCTCGCGCTCCATGCGGTGGAAGTTTCGGTTGCGCTCGAGCTCGAAGTAGTTGCACTCGTTGAGCACCAGGATGTCCGGTTTTGCTTGCCGAATCACATCGACGATGAGAGGCCAGCGGCTGTCGTCGAGGCCGTCCAGGCCTCCAGTCAGGATGTTGTAAGTCATTAAGCGCATACCAACATTGTGGTCGAAGTCCCCGAGCACGGCTACGGCTGGATCGTGACGTCTCCGCCCCGTTTGGCACCGTTGGCACACGATGGCACAGAGGCTGAAACTGAGTGTTACCCGGCAGCTAGCCCCGATGCCATCGAATGGCCTCACCTGGACTCCGGGGTGAGCGGTTGGCACGCACGGTGCAGATGGGGTAGGTGGGGTGGCCCCACGCGGCGGCGCCCGTCAGGAGAGAATCAGTGTTGGATCAGCTTAACTTGAGTCTGAATCGTCTGTCGTTGCCAGAGCTGGCGGTGGCCTTGTGCCTAGGTCTAGTTACCGCAGCGTGTGGGGGGATCTCCTTCGATGGCGGTGAAGGCTGTTCCGTGGACGGTACGGAACTGGAAAAAGGCGATTCCTTGAAGGTCGACTGCAATACCTGCACGTGTCTCGGCGACGACGAGCTGGCGTGCACGTTGATTGGCTGTGAGGAAGAGACCGACGATGGCGATCCCTGCGACCTTGACGGTGATGGTAGTCTGGCCCACGGAGCGACCCGCACGAGAGACTGCGAAAGCTGCACCTGCGACGATGGTGAGCTGTCTTGTGAAGATGTGTGTGCGCCCACAGAGTCAGACTGTGAACTATCCGACGGCGAAGTGATCGAAGACGGTGAGAGCTTCGAGGTCAACTGCAACACCTGCCTCTGCGATGACGGCATCATCGAGTGCACGGAAAAGGCCTGTGAAAGTGACACTTGCGAACTCGACGGCGATGAGTGGCTCGACGACGGCGACGTCATCGAGGTCGGTTGCAACACCTGTGAGTGCACGGAGGGTACGCTGAGCTGTACCGAGATCGCGTGCAATAGCCAATGCGTCGTGGACGGCGATAGCTACGAGGATGGTGATGCAGTGCCTGGCGATCGCGATTGCCAGACGTGCTTCTGTGATGAGGGGGAAGTGGCCTGTCTCGAGATCGGCTGTACCGATGACAGCTGCCAGTACGACGGTCAGATCTACGAGGATGGTGAGAGCTTCGACGACGACTGCAACGCTTGCGTTTGCCTCGATGGTCAAGTCAGCTGCACCGAACGAGCATGTGAACCGGGTGCGTGCAGCTATGAAGGAAACGATTACCAGGACGGTGAGTCGTTTCAGGACGCCTGCAACGACTGCGAATGCGACGACGGGGTAGTATCCTGCACAGACGTTGCCTGCGGGTGTGAGCAGGGCGGGGTTTCGTACGATGACGGAGAGACGCTCCCCGCTCCCCGCGCTTGCGAGAGCTGTGTCTGTGACAACGGTGACATCGCTTGTGTCTCCATTGGTTGCAGCACCTGTGTCGACGAGTCTGGCAGCGAACGCGATGAGGGCGAACAGTGGGCGGGGGAAGACGCCTGCTCGACATGTACCTGTGGGAATGGGGGGATCCAGTGCGAGTTCTCCGGTTGCCCGGACCCAGAGTGTGAGGGCGTTGGCGCGGCGTTGCCGAATGGCACGCAGGTGGAGCTCGGTGATCTGGTTTGCGAGTGTGTGGATGGCGAGGCGCGCTGCCTCGAGCCCGGCGCTTGTGAGGTGCGTGGGGTGCTCTACGAGAACGGTTCGTCAGTGCCCGATCCCAACAGCTGCAACCAGTGCTCCTGTGTTGACGGCGAGATCACCGGATGTACTGAAATAGCGTGCCCGGTCGTCGTGATCGAACCCTGCGCAGAGGACCACGATGCGGCGGAGGACTACCGTCACGAAGCGGTGTCGATCGATGATGGTCTGTTGACGATCGACGTCCAGGTTTCGGGCACCTGCGCCGGCCCCCACGAGTTTGACGTGTGCTACGATCCGATCGACACGAGCGGCAGCACTCCCCAAACCGCCCTACACCTGATCCACCACGACCCAGGAGCGGCCTGTGATGACATTGGCATGCAAGTGGTCGTCGTGGACTTGTATCCATTCACCGCGGACGAGGGACAAGACGAGGTGTTCTTCGACCTGGGCCGTCACCGCCTGCTCTACCTTGCGCCCTGAGGCGTTGCAATGACCCACGACGTCTTTTCGGGTGCTGCGGGCCTTGTGTCGAGGCTCCCGCAAGTGGCGTGGCTGTGCGACCCTGGTCACATTACCGGGGATCGACCGGGGCAGGCGTCGCTGATGGCGGCGATTTCATCTTCAACAAGGAGATGAGGCACAGAGGCGAAAGAAGACCAAAGCTCGTCCCGAGCCAAAGTGCGGTTTCGACGTTCAACCACTCGGCAATAACCCCCGCGAGCAGCGCACTTGGCGGAAGGAGCAGGCCATGCACGGCGACGAAGACCCCATTGGCGCGTGCGAGAGTGGCGCGAGGGAGCGCGGTTTGGCGCAGCGACACCGCGAGGATTTCGTGCGTGACCATGAGCCCATCACCAAAGAGCTGGGCGATGACCAAGAACACGAGTGGCAACCAAGGGACGTTGGCGAACGCGCCATGGGCCCAACTGGCGGCAGGCACGCACAGCCCGACCAATTGCGCGAGGGTCAAGCCGGCAACCATGGCCTTGCCAAAGCCTAGGCGCCGCCTCATCGTTCCTGCCAAACCGCTCCCAACCAGAGCGCTGATACCACCCACGCTGATGATGAGTCCGAAGGTTGCCGGACTCATCCCTAGTTCGTCCATGACGAGTAGCGCATAGAGCGCCACGAAAGCCCCCCAGGAGATGGTAGTGATGGCGGATGCGAGCAGTAGGGGTTTGACGCTGGGTGTGTCCCAAATCGCTCGGAACCCAGCCTGCAAGTCTACCCATCGGTTGTTGCTGAAGGATCCGTGTGGTGTGACCTCCTCTGTACGCTCGATGCGCCCCAGCAGCCACGCTGAGCCCAAAAACGTCAGCGCGTCGAAGACGATGGCCACCGGGGCGGTCAGCCATTGCACTAGTAGGCCCGCCATGCCCGGGCCCGTGATTTCAGCGATGGCCTCAGTGCTTTCGAGCTTGGAGTTGCCTTCAACCAGCTCTGAGTCATCGAGCAGGGTGGGCAGGTAGGTGTTGTCGGTGATCTGAAAGATGGCGGCGCCCGCGCCGGCAAGACCCGCCACGACGTACAGTTGGGCCATCGTCAGAACACCCCACCAGGCAGCGACCGGGATCGTCATCAGTAACGCAGCTCTCGCCAGATCCGAGATCACGAGAATTGGCCGTTTCTTGGAACGATCGACGGTTCCCCCCAGGAACATCGCCACCAAGGCCCCAGGAGCGACGCCCACTGCCGAAAGCAACCCGAGCTCCAAGGGGGACCCACCAACGAGCAACACGGCGAGCACGGGTAGCGTCGTCCTGGTGACGCGGTTGCCGACTGCGCTGATGGCCTGGGCGCCCCACAGCCTCAAGAAATCGGCATGCCTCCACAAGCCACCATCGGGCCACCAACGCATGGGGGCGTCATAGCATCGCAAGCAGAGCGGCGTCTCCCTTCCGAGTCGGACTTCGGTCGATCACCTCTGATTCGGTTTGTTGGCTTTTCTGCTAGCATCGGGCGATGACTTCGCTGTGGCGCTTCCTCCAGCGCATCATTCCTTTCGGTCTCCTGGTGCGGAGCAAGCCGCGGCACTTTTTCGAGATGTTCAAAGTCGCGTGGGAGAACCGAGGCCGGTGGTTGTATGCTTTGCGCATTCTGCGGCACGGAGTGTGCGACGGGTGTTCACTCGGAACAGCTGGTTTGCGCGATGATGTGCTGCCTGGTTTGCATCTGTGTTTGACGCGGCTGAAGCTCCTGCGCCTCAACACGATGGGGCCCATCGACGAGCGGGTTTTGGCCCAGCCGTTGCCGCCGGACGCCTACACCAACGAAGAGCTGCACCATCTGGGGCGTATCCCTCATCCCTTGATCAAGAAGGCCGGCCAGGAACGCTTCCAGCGCTTGTCTTGGGAAGCGGCGACTACCATGGTCGCCGATGCGCTGCGGAAATCGGACCCGGACCGGGTTGGTTTCTTCCTGACGAGTCGCGGCTTGACGAACGAAACCTACTACATGGTGCAGAAGCTGGCTCGCATCGCCGGCACTCCTCATGTGGACAGCTGCGCACGTCTGTGCCACGCAGCTTCCGGTGTGGGTTTGAAGCAAACAATAGGTTATGGCGCGCCGACCATCTCCTTGACGGATATCGTCGACTCCGACCTGGTGCTCATCATTGGGAGCAATCTCCCCAACAACCAGCCTGTCAGTACCAAGTACTTGCGCGCGGCGCGCAAGCGCGGTGCACGGATCGTCGTCCTCAATCCGTTCAAAGAGCCTGCCTTGGAACGCTATTGGATCCCTAGCGTTCCTACATCTGCACTATTTGGCACTCGTTTGATGGACGAGTACTACGCCGTACGTCCTGGCGGCGACATCGCACTGATGAGCGGCATCATCAAAGCCCTGGATGAAAGCAACGGCGTCGACGAACGGTTCGTCGAGCAGCACACGGTTGGGTTCGCTGAACTGCGTGCTCACTTGCAGGCGTTGTCCTGGGGGGACCTGGTCGCGGATTCCGGAATCAGCGAACGGGAGATACGGCATCTGGCCAAGCTCTACCAGGCGGCCAACTCCGCTGTGATCATCTACTCCATGGGGCTGACCCAATACACCTTTGGCGTTGAAAACGTGAAGATGGTGGTCAACTTGGCGCTTTGTCGGGGCAATATCGGGCGGCGGGGCGCTGGGATCCTTCCCATTCGTGGGCACTCCGGGGTGCAAGGCTCCGCGGAGTGCGGCGCTGACGCCGACAAGCTACCCGGAGCCGTCGATATCGACGAGCAGAACTGCCAGCGCTTCGAGGACTACTACCAGCACCCCATCCCACGTCGCAGAGGGCTACGGGCCGCGCACCTGCTCGATCAGTCCGCTGAGCACGGGTTGGATGTATTGTACCTGGTTGGCGGTAACCACCTCGAGACGATGCCTGACCGAGAGAACGCCAAGCGTGGCTTGTCGAACGTCAGGCTGCGAATCCACCAGGACATCGTGCTCAACAGCTCGACACTGCTACCTGCGCGGGAAGCCGTGTTGCTGCTCCCGGCACAGACTCGCTACGAACAGAAATCGGGGGGCACCTCCACGTCCACGGAGCGCCGGATTCGTTTCACGCCCGAGATCCCGGGGCCCCGCATCGAAGAAGCCAAGGCTGAGTGGGAAATCCCCGCCATCATTGGCCAGAAGCTGGAACCGGATCGCAGTGACTTATTTGGATACTCCTCCACGACCCAGATCAGAAGTGAGATGAACGACTTGATCCCGATCTACGCCGGTATCGACCGGCTCGAGGCGGAGGGAGACCAAGTCCAATGGGGAGGGCCCCGCCTGGGGGTTGGTGGGTTTCCGAACATGCCCAATGGCAAAGCACGCTTCTGCGTGGTGAAGCTGCCTCGCATCGATGTCCCGCTTGGGCGCTTCGTGTTGACATCACGGCGCGGCAAGCAGTTCAATTCGATCACTTACGGCAACAGCGATCCGCTGACGAACGGGGCAAGACGAACCAGTGTGCTGGTCGATCCTAGAGACATGGCTCAGCTCGGGCTCGCCGACGGCGCCCCTGTCGTGGTTCGCAGCGACCACGGGGAGATGCAGGCGCAGGTGAAGCCCGGGCCGTGCCGCACGCAGCACGTTCAGGCCTTTTGGCCCGAGTGCAATGTGCTCTTGGAGCCGCGGTACGACCCGCAGTCGGGCGAGCCCGACTACGGAACCACGGTGACCATCGAGCCGAACCCTCCGGGCTGACCCCCGACGCCATCGCCAGAGTCTGAGGGGTTCGTGCCCCCATCACGGGTGAGGCGTTTCGACGCACTCAGGGTCTGGTGAGATGTGCGCTGGCGTTGCCGGGGCCACTCGGCTATGGTCCGGCGCCGACTCGTCGAGGACCGATATGTCAGAGCAAGAAAGCACAAAAGGACCGTTTTCCTCCGCGTTCATGGGCGTCGTGATCGTGATTGGCACCGTGGTGGTCGTGGGCGGTATCTTCGTATTCGCTCTGATTTCCGGTGCCAGCCACGGGGCTGAGGGTGGTGGCCACGGCGCGGACACCAACGCAACGGCACCCGCCGAGCACTGACTCCCGTGGCCCGCCATGGCGGACTCTGAAGGCGGTCGTCCCGGCGCAATTCGGGAGGTTGGCGTCACTCGTTACGAGGCAGGCGTTGCCAGTTCGGCGCCCGACGTCGTCGTAGAAGAGCAGCCTCTGGAGATCCGGGTGGCCGGCGAAGCTGTCGCTACCACGATGCGAACCCCAGGGCACGACCGAGAGTTGTCTCTCGGGTACCTGTTTGCCGAGGGCAGTGTGCGCGCGATGTCCGATATCGGGTCCGTCGCACATTGCGGTCGACCCGGCACGGAGAGCTTCCACAACGTCATCGAAATCACTCTTGCTCCTGGTGTTACGCTAGAGCACGATCCGGTTGCGCGTTTGCAACCGCACCAGGTGGCCACTTCGGCATGTGGCGTCTGCGGTCGCGAACAAATCTTGCTCCTGAAGCAGCGATGCGCTTCGTTGTCGGATGCGACCATCCAGATGACGGAGCGCGAAGTTCTTCGCTGTTGCGAGGCGTTGACGACTCACCAGTCGAACTTCGCGCGTACTGGGGGGATGCATGCTGCTGCAATCATGACCACGGATGGCGAAAGCGCGACGACTGCCGAGGACGTCGGGCGTCACAATGCCGTGGACAAAGTTATCGGCAGGTCATTCTTGACCGGCGCCCTGCCGGCGACCGATCGAGTACTGGTCGTGACCAGTCGAGGGAGCTTCGAGATTGTTCAGAAGGCGTGTGTTGCTGGAGTCCCCATCGTGATTTGCATGTCAGCGCCGACGAGCTTGGCCATCGACACGGCGACGGAGTTCGGGATGACTCTGATTGGTTTCGTGCGAGGGGACGCGTTCAACGTGTACACCGGTGACCACCGGATCGCGGCGCCTGCCTGACGTGGTTCGAAGCTGAGTGATATACCCGCGCCTCAGTCAGCAGTGCGGCGGCGACGCAGCCCGAGGGCCAGCAGCGCGCTAGCGAGCCAGGCGACGGGTGTCGCGTTTTCATCGTGCGGAACCAGAGCACAGCTCGAACTGCTCTTTTTTTCGGCCGCGTTCGCCGATTCCCCCTGCATGGGTTGCGAGGGCGCACCCGACGGTACTGAAGGCCCCGAGGACGGTTGCGCCGGTGAGGACCCTGAGTTGCCGGCGGCACCCTGCGGGGGCTCAGGGGTGACGTCGCTGCCGTCGGACTCCACCAGCGGAAACAAATCCGAGAGAGCGACGTCCTCGAACGTCGTGCCCTCCAGCGCATCGTCTACGTACATTGTTTCGACCTGGTCGATGGTATCGCGCAAGATCCCTAGTTGGATGAATGCGGGGTTGCCTCGATAGGTGGCGGCGCTCGCCTCGTCGACAACCTTCTCGCCATCGAACCACAGGCTCACGTGACCGCCTGTAGCGTCCGCCGACCAAGCCACGTGGTAGACGATGCGGTGCCATTGACCCGCGGTGAGCAGGCCATTGCCTTCCCAGTGAACCTGATAGGGAGAGTTGGTGTTGAAGGACAGATCCGCACCCCGCGCGTGGAGGCTCATCACCTGCTGATAGGTGACGTCTGTCTCCCAGTAGCCAATTTGGTGATCGTCCACAGAGAGTATCTCTGGGAGATAGATGCTCCAACCGAAGTACACCGCACCCCCTTCCGCAATCAACTCAGATCGAGGCTTGCGCTGAAACTCGACCCGATTGAGTCCGTTGCTCCAGAGATTCTCGCTCCCAATTTCGATCTTTCCGGCGCTGACGCCGGACTGCACCGGATCGGTCACCACGCTGAGCCCCTCTTCATTGAGCAAGTAGCTCCACTGCGTGAGATCGCCGGTTTCGAAATCGCCTTGCCAGGTGACTTCTCCGTAGGTGTTGGCAGTGAACGAGAACGTCGCGAGGGCGCAGGCCAGGTGGATGGATCTCATGGGAACGGTCGATTGTCTGCGAGGTGAGGGAGACTCGGGGCGTGTGGTCGCCGCGGGTTCGAAGGCTAGCACGATTCTATTCGTCTTCCCGCGTTCGAACGACCACCTCGGAATGCAGTGTCCGGTGGACTGGGCAGCGATCGGCGATCTGAAGCAGCCTCTTCTTGGTTTCGTCGTCCAAGTCCCCCTCCAGGTGGATCCGTCGTTCGATCAGATCGAGCTTGCCTTCCGTCGTCTCGCAAGAGTCACAGTCCTCGGCGTGGATCTTCTGGTGATTCAGGCGCACACTGACCCGACGCAGAGGTAGCTTCTTGTGCTCGGCATACATTCGCAAGGTCATCGAAGTGCAGGCCCCCAGCGCTGCCAGCAAGAGCTCATACGGTGACGGTCCTGCATCGTTGCCGCCGATCGCCTCCGGCTCATCGGCGACCGTGCAGTGACGACCCATGATTACCCGCTGCAGGTACTTCCCTTCACCCTCTTCCCGAACGATCACCTCACCGTGGGGAAGTTCCTCGGCGCTTTCGCGGGGTAGGAACCGGTCCACCCAGGCGACGAGAACGTCAGCCACGTACTCCGCATCCCTTGCGTTCGTGAGCAGGTGGTTCGCGTCATCCAGCGAGACGAAGCTCTTCGGATGTTTCGCCGCAGTGAAGATCTCACGGGCGTTGTCGATGCCCACGGTTTGGTCTCGAGGTGCATGGAATACGAGCAGTGGGACACCCATGTTCGCGATCTTGGAGGCCAACCGCGCGTTCGCGACATCGTCCAAGAAGCTCCGTTGGATGTGGAACTGTCTGCCTGCAAGCTGGACGGCGGCCGTGCCTTGCCGCTCGATGACTTCCACTGCGTCGCCGAAAAGGTGTCTCACGTGGCTTGGATCACTGGGGGCGTTGATGGTCGCCACGGCCTGCAGTTCTGCGATACTCTCGGCCGCCGCCAGCACGGCGGCTCCACCCAAGCTGTGCCCGACGAGGATGCTTGGCGCGGCGATAGCTTCTCGCAACGCGTTGGCAGCCGATACCAGGTCGCCGACATTCGAACTGAAGTCGGTGTTGGCGAAGTCACCCTCGCTGGAGCCCAGGCCGGTGAAGTCGAAGCGCAAGACGGCGATGCCGCGCGTGGCGAGCGCCCGGCTGATCTTCAAGGCCGCGAGGGAGTCCTTGCTACAAGTGAAGCAATGGGCGAACAGAGCCGTTGCTCGGGGCGCGTACGCCGGGAGTTCCAACCGCCCGCGGAGCAGTGGGCCTAGGGTACCTCGGAAGTTGAACTCTCGGGAGACGACTCGCATTCCGCAGTCTACCCACGGGGAGCGTCGAAGGAATAGCTTCGATCAGTTCGCCGGACCTTCGCACAAATACTGGTATTGACCGTCGCAGCTGACGTCTCTCCACACCCAGTCGCTCCCGACGAGTGAGTATCGCGCACAATGCTCGCCTGGGAGGTTCGACGGTTCGTCGGGCGCCCAGACCGAAAAGGCGGAGTTGACTGCCGACCCACTGCTGTCGCCAGACCAGAACTGCAGGGTGTCGGTCACCCAGCGCCAAGTGCCGTCGACCGCGCTGTCCGTCGCCCCGATGAACGTATCGTTCTGCAGTAGCGACGAGACAAATCCGTGGTCCGTCGCGCTACGGACGGTCGCCAAGTCCCACCCTCGTCCCCGAGCTTGGCAGGTGCTCCTAGCGGTTGCCCAATCCACTGTGTTCGTGCCGAGATAGTAGCAACTGCCGCTGGGGCCGAGTTCTTCGCCAGAGTCACAGTTCGGTGCGTTGAGGCTCCACTTGTTGCGTAGGTACGAGACGACATTGCTCCGTTCGTCGGGCGACAGCGTCCTCGAATAGATGACGATCTCACCGATATCCCCGGTGAAGCCGCATGGAGGCGTCGTGCAGTTTCCGATCAAGAGTGGCGATTCTGGTCGCCATGGTGTCATCGTCGGGCCAGTGTTGTTGACGGGGGCGCTTCCGTTTGCGCGCGCATAGATGTTGGTCGTGATTGCATCGAACCCCCAGTTCCAGAGATGGGGCGTGTTGGCTGCCGGTGCAGGAGTGAAACGAACGGAGTACCAACCCCCATCGTTCGGGCAGTCCGGGCCGACGCACGAACTGGCGGCGTTGATCGCGCCATCCCAAGGATGGCTGTGCGTCACTTCCATGTTGCGGTCATTGGCGATCAAGGCTTTTTTGTCACCAAAGCCAGCCGTCTGGGGGCTTTGCCAGACGATGAAGGCGTCGTAGGCAACGAGATCGATGCCGGCGGCCTCGAGTTGATCGTCACCGTCGAACCTTACAGCTGCTTTACCCCCGATCGCTCCGGTGGTGCGTTCTGGGCGTGCGGCCCCAATTCCCTGGCGAACGTTGCGATACTTGCCTGACCGATCTGCCCACAAGGACACCCCGTTGGAACTGCTCTTGATGCTCTCTGCATGTGCCGCATCCAGCCACAGCACCAGACCACTGCCGGTGCCGGCAGGAAAATCCACCACGTCCGTCGTGAAGTTCCAGCGCGTCTTGGTCTTGATGCCGTCCCAACTCTCTCCGGTGTCCGCGACGAGGGCGGAACTGTCGACATCGACGTAGTACGCAGTTTCGCTACCGAGAATGCTGTCCAAGTCGACGGTGATGGTTGTGCCGTCCAACGACACCTGACTGCTGTCGATGGGTATGGTCTCAATCAACGAGTCGTCTACCACCGCCCGTAGTTCGATATCACCCGCGCCGATGCTGATTGGGTCGGTGAACGTCATCACCAGATTGGTGGAGGGGTTGACCCCTGAGGCATCATCGCTCGGTTGTACGTTGGCGAGTCCAAAGACGATCTCGGTGTTGAACGACCACGCGTCTTTATCAGTGATCCCCGCGAAGGACGCCCCTCGGCTGTCTTGGAAAGATCCGGCGGAAACCGTCACGTAGTACTTCGTTGATCCTTTCAACGGGCTCGTGAGTTGGACGTTGGCAGTGTCCCCGCTCACGGCGACCTGAGTCGTGGCGGCGACGTCAATCGTCTCAATGAGCTCCTCATCGTCGTAGGAAAAGACAGAGACGACTCCCGACCCGACTTGAACGTCCGCGCTGAAGACCAGCGTCAATGAAGCGCCCAGCGCGATGTCTTCCCCACCCGGCCTTGGTGAGGAGACCAAGACGTCGAGCGGCGGGACGATTGAGCCCCCGGTGGTGAACGACAACCTCGAAGGATCGGAAATCCCCTCGAACGCCGCGCCCAGTTCACTGATAGCCACGCCGGTTTCGACGGTGAAGTAGTACTCGGTGCTCGTGTCGAGCTCTGCCGTCCAATCCACCGTCAGGGTGACGCCAGAAACCACGACGTTTGCATCGCCCATGCTGACGATCTCGACGATGGAGTCGTCGTCCGCACGATGGAGGGAGAGCGTGCCTTCGCCGGGTTCGATGGGTTCGGCAAAGGTCAGCACCAGGCTGGTCGCCGGGTCCACGGCTGTCGCGTTGTCGGCCGGAACCGTCCCAATGAGTTCGAGGGGCGGAGGCTGGACGGTGGTGAACGCGAAGGTCAGGCCCCCGAGCTCGCCTTCCAAGGCGGCGCCTTCAGTGCTTTGTACCGCGCCGGGGTCGATCGAAACCTGATACCGAGTGCCATAGGAGAAGACGCCACTGGGGCTGATGGTAAGTCGAGTGTCCTCGATGGCAGCTCGCAGCTCGTCACTGATTGGAATGACCTCGAAGGCCTCCATCTTGTCCGTGTCGAAGAGGGTAATGTTCCCTTCGAGACCTGCAACGACTGGTTCGTTGAAGGTGAAGCGCAAGGAGCCGGTGCGGGGAACATCGAGCGCACCATCACCGGGAACTGTGCTCGAAAGCGCCAGCTGACGCGGAGCACGTGTGTTGAATGCCAGCTGTTCTGCAAACCTGATGCCGATGAACGGATTGCCGTCCAAGTCTTCGACCGCGCCCGGGGTCAACGTCACGTAGTACCCGGTTGCTGTCGAAAGGGTCGTATCCCAGTCCACCACGAGGCTGTCACCGTCGATGGTAATCCGGTCGTCCTCGATCGGCGCGGACTCGACTTCCGACTGACTGAGCGCCTCCACGAGCATGATGGCTCCCACCCCTGCCGAGATATCGCGATCGAAGGTGATGGTCACCTTCGTATCGGGGGCTACGTCTGACGCCCCCGCGGTCGGGATCGTGCCGACGATGGTCGGGCCAGCGCTCGCATCGAAAGCGTTTGCGCCGCCATCGTCGCGGGGTTCGCCTGGATCCACCGGAGTCGTGCCGTCCGTCGTCCCGTGGTCGTCTGTCGACCCAGCGTCATCGCTCCCGTCGTTTTCGGTTGTGCTCTGCGTCGTGTCGTCAAAGTCCAGGCCGGACACACAACCGGCGCTCGCCCAGGCAGCGAGCACAAGAACAGTTCGTTTCCGAAGCCAGGAAGGCTGTGTGCTGCGTCGCGAGTTCGCTAATGCACACATCTTCAAGGCGAGGTTCCTTCCACGTTAAGTTTATGCTAGCGCAATTATCTCCTATGGGCAGGTGGGGCGCATAGGAGCCATCGTATCTCGCCTGCTCTGCAACATGGCAGAGCCTGACCTGCGAGTAAAAAAACGTCGGTCCTATGTGGCTACGGGTAGACCATTGCCTACATGTAAGGTATGCAGCGTTTTATAGAGCGGGGTGCCGACGTATGTTGAGTAGTAGTCGTCCGGTTGGTTTTGTTTCGGTTGCTGTCGCAATGGTGGCGCTGGGGCTCGGTTGCTCGGAATCCGGCAGCTGCGCGACGACGGCGAGTTGTCCGGCTGAGGAAAGCGATGCGGGCGAGCCGGCAAGCGCTCGCTCGAACGAGGCGGCGCCAGCGGAAACGGAGCCGTCCACGCAGAGCAACGGGCCTTCCGGGCTTGGCGCCTTGCCGACGTTGCCCCCCGCCATACCAACCGACGACGGGACTCCAACTGACGCCGAGCTAGAAGGCACTGCCGGGACCGACACGACGGACCCCGCGCCTGCCCCCGAAGTCACGACGGATGCCGACGCGAGCGCGACAGACGAGAGTGGCACTGAAGAGACTGGCACTGAGGAGACTGGCACTGAGGAGACTGGGGCCAGCACCTCAGAAACGGACGTGATGAGTCCGGACACGAGCGCCACAGATGTGTTGGAGCCCGACATCATGGCTACCGACGTCATGAGTCCGGACACGACAACTAACTCAGATGTCGCTACTGAGACGGACAGTGCAGACTCGGCCACTGACGAGCCAGAGGTCTGCGTGCTGGACGAGTCCTCGTTCGACGACGGGTGCGTGCTCGCGCCCTGACTGCTGCGCCTGGGTTTGCATCCGCGCAGCGTGCCCCTGCCTCGCAGCAGAGCAAGAAACTTGGGACACCCCCTAGCTTCCCCCGTCGGCCGCCACGGATTCGTCGGTCGTCTCGAACGGGGCCGTGCGGGCGGTAAGCCGCATGAAGAAGTCGGCACACGTGTCGTTGCGCACCTGGATGTAGTCCTCGTTGATGTCTTCGACCACGGCTTGGTTCCCGGCGCTTTCCGCCACGCCACCGCCTTCTAAGGGGTGCTCGGTGAAAGACACGACAACGCTGTACTCGACCGGAACCTCAGATAGACCGTGCTCCAGTCGGTAAGTCCTGCCAGACGGAAAGTAGAGTAGAGGCCCCTCGATTCTCGAGGACTCGTAGAACGAACCACCGGCGTTCGTATTGCCACCAGAATAACGCTGTGGTCGACCACCATCACGGTCACAGTCAGAGCTCAAGCACCCGGTCGACAATGGTGCGACTCCAAGGCCTGCGATGAGAACGAAGACAGGGCCACGAGCTTGTCGCATCCTGTGGCGTGTAACACCGCTGTCGTACCGTCGCAACGCCTTGGTGTCGGTCGCCCGCCCCGAGTGCATCTCCGAACTCGAGTCGACGAATCTGCTATAAGTGGTGGGTGTCTGCTCACGGCAAGGTCTATCTGGTTGGAGCGGGTCCGGGCGATCCGGGGCTCATCACCGTTCGCGGGCGGGAGCTTCTCAGTCGAGCAGACGTCGTGCTTTACGATGCCCTCAGTCATCCCGACATTCTTCGGTACTGTCGGGCGGATGCCGAACTACGCAATGTCGGCAAGCGCGGCGGTAGCCTCAGTCCAAGCCAAGCTTGGATCACTGATCAGATTGTCGAGCTCGCGCGGGCGGGCAAGCAGGTCGTGCGTCTCAAGGGCGGAGATTCCTACCTCTTCGCTCGGGGAGCGGAGGAGGCCGAAGCACTCGCTGATGCTGGTGTCCCGTTCGAAGTCGTACCTGGGCTCTCCTCCCCCGTGGGGACGAGTGCCTACGCTGGTATTCCGCTAACCCATCGCGAGTTCAGCTCGAGCGTCACATTCATTACCGGTACAGAGAGGACTGGGCGCAACCGCTCAGACCAAGAATGGGAGAAGCTAGCAACCGCGACGGACACCATTTGCATCCTGATGGGGATGCGTACGATTCGTGACATCACCCGCGCAGTCATCGCCGGGGGGCGGTCGCCGGAGACGCCGACGGCGGTCATTCATTGGGGCGCCCGTCCCGCCCAGCGCGTCGTGACGTCGACGTTGGACCGCATTGCTGAAGAAGCGGAGCGGCAGGGGCTAACGAACCCCGCAGTGATCGTCATCGGCGAGGTGGTCGCGTTGCGTGAAAAGCTCAGTTGGTACGATGCTCAGCCAGCTTTTGGAAAGCGAATCTTGGTGCCTCGTCCTCCGCATCAGGCAGGGGCAACCGCCAAGGCTGTCCGTGAGCGAGGGGCGGAGCCTGTCCTGTTCCCCGTGATTCGCATCGAGGACCCTCCCGATCCAGAGCCGCTGGCTCGGGCACTGGATCAGTTATCCGTCTATGACTGGGTGCTCTTCACCAGCGCCAACGGCGTCGAGCGATTCTTCAAAGCGCTCAACGCGCGAGGCCAGGACACGCGTGCCCTCGGAGGGGCCAAGGTGGGCGTCATCGGCCCGAAGACGCAACTTGCGCTGCGACCTCACGGCGTACGAGCTGACCTCGTTGCAGACGAGTTCGTAGGAGAAGATCTCGCCCGGGCAGTGCTCGCTCAGGGGCAACCCAACCGCGTCCTGATCCCGAGAGCCCTCGTGGCGCGCGAAGAGTTGCCACAGATGCTCCGCACCGATGGCGCCATCGTCGACGTAGCGCCCGCATACGAGACGAAAGGTATTCCGCCGGAGCGCGCCAGCGAGCTCAAGAAACTACTGAGCGAAGGTGGAGTTGACGCCGTCATGTTCACGTCGAGTTCAACGGTGCACAACACCTGCGATGCCCTGGGCAGCGACGCTCCAGAGATTCTGGCCAAGGTCACCGTCGCGAGCATCGGGCCGGTGACCAGCAGCACTCTAAAGGAGCGAGGCGTTCTGGTCGACGTCAGCGCGGACGTGTACACCATCGATGGCCTATTGGACGAATTGGACGTTCACTTCAAGAACAAGCAACGATGACTACGTCGAAACTACCTGATCACTTCCCTCCGATGCCCCGACGGGTGTTCTGTAATCGCACTCTCAACTTGCGCTCAATTCAGGCCGTCGGTTGCGACATGGACTACACGCTCGTCCACTACCGGTCGGAGTTGTGGGAGGCCAGCGCCTATCAGCACGTAAAGAACGTCCTTGCGGATGAGGGCTTCCCCGTGGACGAATTGAAGTTCGTCCCCGAACTCGCGTCGTTGGGTTTGGTGGTCGATACCGAACTTGGCAACTTGGTCAAAGCAAACCGCTTTGGGCACGTGCGCAAGGCCTGCCATGGGACCCAGATGCTCGACTATGAGCAGTTGCGGCAAGTGTACACGACGGTGCCCATCGACCTCTCCGACAGGCGCTGGCAAGTGATGGATACATTGTTTTCGCTGTCGGAGTCTTGCATCTACATGCAGCTCGTCGACCTGCTCGAGCAGGGCAAGCTCGATCGGGGCCTCAGCTATCGCGAACTCTACGCGAGTGTGACTCGTGCAATGGATTCTGCTCACCTGGAGGGCAAGTTGAAGGCCGAAATCATGGCGGCCCCGGAACGCTATGTCGTGCCAGATACCGAGCTTCCTCAGGCGCTCTTGGACCTCAAGCAGGCCGGAAAGAAGCTGCTGCTCATCACCAACTCCGAGTGGGAGTACACCTCCGTCATGATGAGTCACGCGTTCGACGAGCATTTGCCAGATGGGCAGACTTGGCGGGACTTGTTCGATCTCATCGTAGTGCAAGCTCGAAAGCCGGAGTTCTTCTCTGGGCGGGCCCCCGCATTCCGTCTCGTAGACGACGAGGGCAGGTGCCGGCCCCATGTTGGTCTGCTCGCGGAGGGTGATGTTTACCTGGGCGGCAACGCGCGTTTGATCGAGCAGAGTCTTGGTGTCAATGGGGACCACATCCTGTACATTGGAGATCACATCTTCGCAGACGTGCACGTTTCCAAGGACCTCTTGCGTTGGCGTACGGCGCTGGTCGTGCGGGAGCTAGAGCGTGAGCTCGAGGAGCAGGACGCGTTCATGCCGAAGCAGCTTCAGCTCGAGGAGTGGATGCAGCAGAAGGAAGCTTGGGAGCATCGGTTTTCCATGCTGCGACTGGACCTTCAGCGTTCGAATGCGCCCCGCGGGGACGCCAAGGCCGAGGCGGCCCGTCGTGCGATGCAACAGCTGCGCTCTGACTTGGTTCGCTTGGATGAACAGATTGCGCCGCTGGCTCAGGAGGCCGACCAATTGCTGAGCAAGCGATGGGGGCCGTTGATGAGGTGCGGGAACGACAAGAGTCGTTTGGCTCGTCAAATAGAGCGGTATGCCGACGTTTACATGTCCCGGGTGTCCAACTTGTTGGCGTACACTCCCTTCGTCTACCTGCGGGCGCCCAGGGGCGCCTTGCCCCACGATTCCCACTAGACCGCGTTCGGCGTCGGCAGCGCGCTGCTCAACGCGCACGCTGCCCACTGCTCAACTCGCACGCCGCGCTCTGCTCAACGCGCACGCTGCTCAACGGCGCACGCTGCGCACGATGACCTCGCCGACGGTTCCGCGGTTCTCTGTTTTCGAGTTGATGGGTCGGGACACCCGGATCGGATCCAGGCGCCATCCTCGATAGAGCTCGCGGGTGCGGGGTGTGTCGGAGTTGGATAACACGACGTGGACCGAGCGCTTTGCGAGTTCGGTGAACAACTCGGCGAGTCTGCGCTGTTCCTCGTCATCAAAGGCCTCGTGGTGGTACGCAGTGAAGTTCGAGGTCTTGGAAAGGGGCACGTACGGCGGATCAAAGTAGACGGCGTCCCCCGCCTTGGTGTCGCGGCACGCCGTCTGGAAGTCACGCACTTCGAGGCGCACGCCGCGGAGGGCCCGCGCAGCGACCCGCAAGCGAGGCACGTCGCAGATGTTGGGGTTTTTGTACCTGCCTAGTGGCACGTTGAAGCGTCCCGCCCGGTTGACGCGGTAGAGGCCGTTGAAGCCTGTCTTGTTGAGGTAGATGGTGCGAGCTGCGCGTTGGGCGAGATCGAGGTCGTCCGGATTCAGTGCTCGGACACTGTAGTAGGTGTCCTGGTCGTGAATGTCGCGGTATTCTTCGAGGCACTTGATCACGGACTCGCAGTCTCTCTTGAGGGACTTGTAGACGTTGATCAGCTCTTCGTTTCTATCGCTGAGCACCGCGCGTCGAAACCGACCCTCGGCTGCCAGCGCGAAGAACACGGCGGCGCTGCCGACGAACGGCTCATAGTAGGTGTCGATGCTCGCGGGCAGGCGCTTGAGGATCGCCGGAAGCAGGCGACTCTTGCCACCCGCCCATTTCAAGACCGGCCTAGGGGTGGCCAAGGCAGCTGTCGTCTTCGGGCGGGGTTGTCGAGTCACGACGGGCAATCCTTTGCTGGTTAGCGTTCCGCGCGCAGGGTGTCCAGCGTGTGACGACGGCCGCGTGCCCACGATCGTCCGCAACTTGCGCGCCTTCGCGGTCAGCGGTCCCTGGGCCGGATTGGGAGTCCTTCGCCGGCTGCCAAGCGACTCTCAACGCGGGCGCCATCCCGTTGCTCCGAGCTCGTCACCCCGGCGTCGATCGACTGTCATCTCCGACGCCGATAGTGGCCGGTGTGAGTTCGAGCAAGAGCCTGCTGCGAGCCGGTGCGCCGCGTATCCTGGGCATTGTCGGGGCATTGTTCCTGCTTTGGCTGACCTTCGGCAGTGTAGACATCACTCGAATAATCCAAATCTTGCAGAGCGCCGGGCCCGGAGTGCTCGTCGGTTGGGTCCTATTTGGACTCGCCTATGCCCTCGACATCGAGGCGTGGCGCGGCCTACTGCGCTTGCTTGGGCAGCGGCCTCCCTCGAGGGTGGTCGCCACAGCTCACGTTTCGGGGGAAGCGGCGATGATGAGCTTGCCCCTCGGAGTGCTCGTCGCAGAGCCGATGCGAGCTTATCTGCTCCAGCGAGACGGCGGTGTGCCACTTTCCGCTGGGGTTGCTGCGACGGCTGCGCGCAAGTACCTCCTGATGGCGTCGGAAGGCGTCGTCGTCGGGCTCGGTGCCTTCTTAGGGACCCACGTGTTGGAGACGATTTCCCTGGAGGTCATTGGGGCGCCCATCCTGCAGTGGCTCGCATGGGGCATTTGTGGGCTACTGCTTCTGATCGCCGCCGGCTATGCCATGCTGCTGCGCAGCGGAGGAGTGGCTCGACGTTGTTTTCTGCTCGCCGCCAGGGTGACCCCACGGCGTTTCGCCAACGCGTTGGAGCGAGCCGAGGCGAGCTTTCGCGAAACGGATGCGGCGCTGGGACGCTTCTTTCGCCTTCCGCCTCGTCGCATGGTCGGGCCGTTCTCAATGTACGTCGGCGTCTGGTTGCTCGAGGCGTTCGAGACGTACGCGGTGTTGAGGTGCCTGGGTGCGGATCTGAGCTTCGAGGCAGCACTTTGCATCGAGAGCGTCCTGGTGTTCGCGCGCTCCGCCATCGCCGTCTTCCCGGCAGGCCTTGGGGTACAGGACTTGGGTTACGCCTTGTTTCTAGGCGCTCTGGGTGTACCCGATGCTCTCGAAACCGGCGCCGCCTTTGCCTTGCTCAAGCGTGTCAAGGAAGCCACCTGGGTCGCGCTAGGCTACGGGTTGTTGCTTGTGGGGTCGAGCTCGTCACGAACGGTTCTCGCTCGCCCGAGGGCGACGCTGTGACGGTTTCTCGCTCTCTCTACCAGGTGTGGCAGACCTGGTAGTTGCCTGCCTTCGTGTCCATTGCAAGGAATGTGGTCTTCCCGTAGCTGCAGGTACCACTATTGAGAAAGAGTTGGCTGTTGCGCTCGGAGCGAACAGGAACGTGAGTGTGCCCTGTGACGATGACGTCCGCCTGGCGCTTGGTCGCCATGTCGAACGCCCAGCGCTGAAACGTGCACCGCTCTGGATCGACCGTGGCTGAGGTTGCCCAGTCATCCATCTGCTCGAAAGCCTTGTAGAATGCAGCCAAACCGACGCGGCGCAACCAGGCCCCGAAGCAGACGCCGACTTCACTGAGCCAGCGCGCGCGTCGAATCAACAGGTCGTGGTTGTGTCCGTGGGTGAAGTGCAGTCGCACGCCGTCCGTCGCCACGTCCCAATGCCCAGGCGTGCCCATCCATCCAGCGACGAGGTCGTGATTGCCGTGAATGTACTTGTACTGTTCCCTGTCGAAACGCCGGGCGATTTCAGGGTGACTGTCACGACACGCCGCGAGGGCTTGTTTTGGAGTCCAAGGAACTCGACTAGTCAACGTTTCCCAGATGTCTCCCAGCAGCACGATGCGCTCGAAGTTACCTTCCAAGAATTGCAGGAACTTCAAGAACTCAGCATCTTTGTGCCCGAATAGGTCCGTCTTGTCACCGGGGCCCAGGTGCAGATCCGAGATCACCGCAATCTTCATGGGTGTCACGTTTGCCGGATCAAGGTGACAGATGGATGACTGCACGGTTAGCGTGTCGTAAATAAACGTTTGGGTTGGCGGGATAACGCCATGCTTCGGGCATCAGAGCACGCATCGGAGCTCGCAATGAGCAAACTCCGTCCTCCCGGGCGGCGGTGACGCCCCAAACCCTCGAGCAGCGTCGTCGAGTCTGGGTTGCGCCGCCGAGGGCGATTGACTGCTCTCACGCCACTTTCTGGACACGATTCCGCCTCTCGGGCCGATAGTGGCGTTGACCCGCGATGGCCACACTCGCATACTGCTCCGAACGATTCAGGGACCTGACCCCTCGGCGCAGGTTCGACAAACCACGCCCAGGGTGCGCTGGTCGATGAAACTAGTCCTGGTAGCTCAAGACTTTCCTCCCAATCGCGGAGCGATTCAGAACTATTGTTGGCAGCTGGCTCAGCGCTGGTCCGTCAAGTCGGCGGCGTTCTGTGTCATCGCTCCGAACGTCCCAGGCTCCGAAGACTTTGACGCCACGCACGCGGTGAGTGTTCAACGGGTGGGGGCGAGCGGGGACACCTTTTTCGCGGCCGCTGCCAGACACCTCGCCAAACTCCCAGCAGACAGCGTGAGCTTTCATAGCCAGTGGCCCAGCGCGGGCTCCGCGCAACTGCTGCGTGCAGCAGGACGAACGGGCAAAGTGTACGTGGCCGCTCATGGTCGGGAGTTGCTGCTGCGCCCGTGGCAGGGCAATCGAGTGGCTCAGAGCGCCTACGACGCAGCTCGCGCCAAAGCCCTGACGAACGCAGATGGCGTCTTCCCCGTCAGTCGTTACACCGCGGGTCTGGCCAGCAAGTTGGGCGTCGAGCTGCACAACCTCCATGTCGAGCCGAATGGGACGGATCCGCAGCGCTTTTCCCCTGGAAATGCAACCTCGTTGCGGGAGGAGTGGGGTCTTGCTGGTGCCGTCGTTTACCTGTCCGTGGCTCGTCTGCTGGCTCACAAGGGCGTCGACCTGGTGTTGCGTGCGTTTGCGCAGCTGTCACCTGCTTTGCCCGAAGCGCGCTTGGTGGTGGTGGGCGACGGACCGGAGTACGAGAAGTTGACGACGTTGGCCCGTGACCTCGGCATCGACCAACGGGTGCAATTCACGGGTGCAGTAAACGACGCTCGTCTCGTCGAATGGTATCGGGCAGCGGACGTCTTCGTGCTTCCGGCTCGGAGCGAACCTCCGACCGTCGAAGGATTCGGAACGGTGTTCCTGGAGGCTAGCGCATGTGGGTTGCCGGTGATCGGTCCAGATGAAGGCGGCCCCGTGGACGCGATCATAGAAGGTCAAACTGGTCTGCGGGTGCCACCCCGCGATCTCGATGCTCTGACCGCCGCGATGGGTAGGTTGGGCCGCGACCGTCGTCTACGCAACGTACTGGGGCGTCGAGGTCGCCAGCACGTCGTGGAAGACGCCAACTGGGATCGCGTGGCAGATCGGCTGTGGGTGACGATGCAGGTGCTTGACCAACAAGCGGAGACGCGACAAACGCTGCTGCCGTGAGTCCCCTAGATCCCCGCCAGAGTTTGTCGCACGGCCAGTGACAGTGGGGGAAGAGCCTGTGCGAGGTCCACACAGGTGAAGTCACGGCTCGAGACCCGACGCATGAATTCGTCCGTTGCCCGCACCCCTTGATCCAGTGGGCGCCCGAGGCCGACACCAGCGTGCTCGACCAACGTTGCGTTCAAGCACTGTTCGGCGTCGCCGTCGCGATACACCGCAAGAACCGGTTTCGCCAACAACACACATTCCGCCAGCATGTTGCTCCCCGCGGAGCCCACGACACCCGCGCAGTGCCGCAAGCACTCGCGAAAGCCTTCCCTCGAGAACGGCCGAGCGTCGATACCAGGTTCCGACTGGGCACCGGGGCCGAAGAGTTGCACGGTCCGGCCCGCGCGAGCCAGAGATCGAGCGAGCGCTCTGCCGTTGCCATCGCGGAAATAGCACACCAACGGAGCGTGGGGATCGTAGGGCGGCACGTCACCGGCAACACCTTCCGGGCGTGCGACTTTGACACGTGGGTGGTCGCTGACTGCCGGGAGAAAGTGCACGGCTATGAAGTAGTCGGCAGCGCGGGTTGGTATGGCGTTGACGCGTTGGACGTTCAAAGGTCCGCGCGGCAGTGCGGGTAGTCGGACTCTGGAGTCGAAGACGAGATCGTGACCGAGGGCGATCACTGGGGTTTGGGTCAGCCTGCCCGCTAATATGGCGCCGTGATCTCCGTCGCTGAGCACGACGTTTGGCTTCCGTCGCCACAGATCGATTGCGTCGGCAGACGCCCGAGCGCCCAATCTGAGTGGCGCGAACGCACCGCGATTTAGGGGTGGTCTTGGGTAAATATGCTGTTCTGGCAGTAGATCGAGGGCATCGCCGCCTGCATGGATACGTGTCTCGTAGCCGGCTTTCGAGAGCTCAGAAAGCACAACCGGGCTGCGGCTGGCATGGCCACGCCCTCTGCCATGTATGTAGTAGTCTGCTGTTTTCACAACACGCTCACGCCGTGGAGGCGTCGGTGGTGCGCTCTACGACGGCAGCTATGTCGATGTCCAGCCGTCGGATCATCTTCTGCAGCCCGAAACGCGAAACTCCGAGAAGCTGCGCAGTCTTCGTTTGATTTCCCTTCGTCTCCTGGAGGGCGCGCTGTACGAGATCGACCTCGAGGGCATCGACGTGCTGCCTCAGATCGAGACCTGTCGTTTGAGGCGTGCGAGTGCCAACGACCGATGGCGAAAGATGAGTGAGCTCGATACGGTCGTCCGCCAAAACTAGAGCGCGGCGTATCTCGTTTTCGAGTTGGCGCACATTGCCGGTCCATGGATGAGCTCGCAGACGAGATAGCGCATCCGTCGTCAACTCCACAGACCGGGAGCCAGCGTACTTGTTCAAGAAGTGTTGCACGAGAAGCGGGATATCCTCTGGCCGTTCCCGCAACGTTGGGAGCTGCACGGTGATGACGTTCAGTCGGTAGTAGAGGTCTTGTCGAAAGGTTCCCCGCCGTACCATCGCCTCCAGATCCTTGTGAGTGGCTCCAATGATGCGCACGTCGACCTTGATGCTGCGCTCGGAGCCGACTCGCCGGATCTCTCCGCTTTCCAAGGCGCGCAACAACTTGCCTTGCATGCCGAGGCTCATATCGGCAATCTCATCGAGGAACAGGGTGCCGCGATGTGCAACTTCGAAGAGCCCGGCGTGGTGGCGGGCGGCCCCTGTGAAAGCACCCTTGACGTGACCAAACAGGGTCGACTCCAGGAGTGTCTCGGGGATCGCCGAGCAGTTCTCCGTCACGAAGGGGGCTTTCTTGCGCGGTCCATTGAAGTGGATCGCGCGCGCAACGAGCTCCTTGCCGCTGCCCGATTCCCCTAAAACCAGCACCGGAATGTCCGATGGTGTCACCCTGTCCACCAATCTCAGCATCTGCTGCATCGGTGGGCTCGTTCCTATGATGTCGTCGTAGGCATAGCGAGTCGCGCGATCTCGGGTTCGTGCGAGCTCCTGCTCGGCGACCAGCAGTTCCACCTCGCGCCGGGCCAACAGCTGGGTGACTTTGCGCTCAGCTCTTCGAGCCTTGCGGACTGCTCGCCGCAAAAGCAATTGGTCTTTCGTCTCGGCGATCGCAACTGCCGCTAGAGTGCTCACCAGACGCACCCATGCCAGTTCTTGTTTGCCGAAAGCGCCGCGTCGCATTCGGTCGTCCAAGTACGCCACTCCAACGACCTGTCCACGTGCCAAGAGAGGAACGGCAAGCACGCTCCTCAACTTCAGCGAGTGAACGCTGGCCACTACGTCTGACATCTCTCCGGCGGCGTCGACCGCGACGATGCACTCTCGTTCGTCCAGCGCGCGTTGGGCCAGTGTGGTGCTGAGTTTGAGTTGCTCACCCTTGAGATCTGCTCGCCCGAGGTTTCGCCCAGCGCGGGGCACGAGCTTGCCTCCAGGCGCGGTCAATAGGAGAAGTCCCCGCTCTACGGAGGTCCAAAGGGTGAGCGCGTCGAGCACCCGGTTGAGCAACGTCTTGAGATTTTCGCGCTCGCCCAGGCCGTGAATCAGTGTTTCGATGTCGGCTAGCTGCTCCGGGTTGAAATTTGAGCTCTCCTTGGCGCGGAGTAGTTTGGTCCACTCTAGCTGTTCGAAGCTGACCCGGTGGCTCGGGGAAATCCCCTGTCGTAGTTTTGCTAGGGCGTCGCTTGCTGCTTGGGCCAGGCGTCGCGCCGTATCGGCGTCACCCGTGTCCGCGGCGAGCTGTGTCCCATAGGCGAACGCTGGGGCCCGAGCGCTGACTGCGGCAGGGGAGTTGGCCAGCGCTGAAAGCTGCGTCAAGATCGGTTCCGAGCGTGACAGTCCGCTTTCGAGAGCCGCGCGCGCGCGCATCCCCCACCATTCCACGCGAGCGTCGGCGGAAGTAGCACCTTGAGCGAGTTTGTCGCCCGCCGCGACATCATCGATGAGACCGAGGCGAAGTCGACGGGATAGCACGTGGAGTTGGTCGTCCTCGCGCGCGTCCGTCAACAACGTTGCGGCGCGCTCGACGTGTTCACGGGCCGTGACGCTCTCCAACACGTCGGCGAGCACGAAGTGGGCGTACGCCTGGCAACGCTCATCGTGGGCTCGCTTGGATAGCGAAAGGCTCTCGCGAGCTGCCTGGGCGGCTTCTGCAGCGGCGCCCGAAGCGCCCAACGCGCTGGCCTTCGATAGAACGGCGCGAGAGGCCGCCTCTGGCCGTCCTAGGTGTCGAAACAACAGCGCGGACCGCTCTGCCGCAGCGACAGCCACCGCGAGTTGGCCAGCATTGGCGGCGGTGCTGGCGACGCCCGACAGGTAGGTGGCCTCTTCGAGCAAAGCGCCTGCTCTGGCAGCGTGCTCAGCAGCTCTGCGAAATTGCTCCAGGGCTTGTTCAGCCGCTCCGGCCTGTTGGGACCAATTGGCGAGCAAGGCCTCCACACGCGCGCGGTCTTCCGCATCGTGAGCAAACGATAGCGCTCGGTCGAGGGTGCGTTTGGCAGCCTCGAGATGGCCCCGCGTCAGTTCGATACTTGCTCTCGCCTCGAGCACCTTGACGCTTTCCGGGGCTTTGGTGAGCAGCGCTTCAGCCTGGGCGTCGTCGCCGCGCAGGAGCGCTAGGCGTGACGTGAGCGCACAAGCCGCCGCCCGGATCGTTTCCTCCAAGCCATCGGACGCAAGGAGAGCTTGGAGTATCGTGTGGGCCGACTCGAGGTCACCCAAACGCACGGCACAGGTGGCCGCCTCCAATTGTGCGGCGCTACCCGAGGTGGTAGCCAGGACCGCGACCGCCCTGGGTATCTCGTGGCGTCGTCTCAGTGCCCGGGCCAACGCGACGACCACGGCAGCGGGCCAGGTTCGGGAGAGCACCCGCTCTTCCGCCGCCAGCAAGACCTGCGCGGGCGGTGCCTCCGCACCCAGTAGCAATACGAGCTCTTCGTCCGTTGTCGGGGGTGCATGAACCGCATCGCTCAGTCCCTCGCAGATGTCGGCGTAGGTCAAGCTCTCCAACGGGCGATGGTCACAGAGTTGGAGCAACCGCTCCACCAGTTGTGCGTCAGTCAGTGGTGGCAACGGCGGGAAGTCGACGATTGTGGGGCCAACCAAACCGAGGAGCCAGCGGCGCTGTTCCGCCTCCGACAACGACGAGAGCGCCTCGCAGGCATCAGCAGGTCGCGTACCCCTCAGGCGCGAGATCCGCTGCAGCGTTGCGGCCGTTGTTTCGAGCCACTGTCCGGGCAAGCCTGTTACCTCCACACGGAAATCGAACCCCCGCGCGATTCTTGCCAACGCGTGCTTGCGCGAGGCGAGGTAGCTGCGCTCGACGACGGCTCGCACGCGAGTCGCCTCGAACACTCCCTCGGTTGTGCGACTAGCGACCCACGCCGCGCTGGGGCGCGCACCGGGGTGGGGCTGCAGAAGTGCGCCAACGATGTGTTGCAGAGGCTTTGGACAGCTGGACAATGCTTCACGCGGATCCGTGGCTGCCCTGGCCCCTTCGACGCTGAGTTCGAGCAGCGTCAGCCCCAGCGCCCAGAGGTCGCGTGCGCGTGCGTCGCCGTCGCGATCGGCCGTCTTGGTTTCCGGCGCAAGATACCGCGGTGTTCCGCCCACGGCCGTCGAGGCATCCGCAGCTTCGGAAAGGCCCAGGTCAATGACGCCGCAGGCAAATCCGTCGTCGCTGGCCAGAGCGACGATGTTGTCCGGTTTGATGTCCCCATGGGCGAAGCCAGCACCGTGGAGATCGCTCAGCGCGCGGCTGACGTCACGCGCGACAGCCCAGGCGAGCTCCAGGTTCGGTGTCTGGGCGAGCCAGTGGCGAAGATCTCGGCCTGGCGTGTAAGTCAAAACCAGGTAAGGCGCGCCTCGTGGCAGCAGCTCGCCATCGGGGGACCTGAGCTGAACCGGTAGTTCGCCGACATCCAACGGTCGAGGAAGGTGTGGAGAAGAACACAGCAGAAGACGTTCGGCCTCCGTAGCGAGGTATTCCCGGTAGCCGGTCTCTCCGACCTTGAGCGCGACCTCCGAACCATCAATCCGAGCAAGCCAAACGGACCCCGAGCTGCCGCACCCGAGCTTCCTCACGAGCTCACAATTGGAGTGAGTCAACTGAATTGGCACTCCTCCCGAAGCTCTCATGCCGCAACATTCTGGCCGACGGGCATGGGTTGTCAACTCAGGTGGCGCAGCCGCACAACGCTGACACGACACCGTGCCCGGGAGCGTCACTCAAAAAAGCGGGTCTTCAGGCGAGACAGTGTCAGTCAGGTGCGCGAAACACCACAGGTTTTCTCGCGCGCTGCGTCGCGCGGCCTCAACCTGCCTGTCGCGAACGCCGACTTGCTGCCGCGAGTTCTTCCTGTCTTTCGGTCGCAACGAGGTGTCCCTCGGTCGCAACGAGAGGGTTTAGCTCTCAGCGTAGAGGTTCAGCTGGTCGCGGATCCTGTCCGCCGTGATCCCGGTACGGATGTGCTCCTTGAGGCAGTCCGCCAGAGTCAAGAGCAGCTCGTCCTCGCCGCCATTGTCGTCGATCAGCTTGGCCAAGATGCGTCTCGCCTCACGCCCGTCATCCTCCCGTAGGAATTGACGAATCGCTTCGGTAGACACGTCGCCGGAGAAATCCAACTGAAGATTTGATAACAGGTATTCAACCAGTTCGTTCATCCGACGCCTCCTTCATGCGCCCAGAGTGCCTCGGAGAGCATCCCGGGGAACATTGGGCTATACCGGTCCATTCCGGATTTCCGCAAGGATATTGACCTTGAGCGCTTCTGCCCAGCGCCCATCGTCGGTCGACGGACCAGTTATCCCATCCACAAGACATAGAGATACACGACACTGCAGGCCATCAGCAAAGCGTCGACCCGATCGAGGAGCCCGCCGTGGCCTGGGATGAGTGTGCCGGAGTCTTTGACGTCGGTGGAGCGCTTGAGCAGCGATTCGGCCAGATCCCCCAGCTGGCCCAACCCGCCCGCCACGATGCTCAAGGGGAGCGCGTGCCACAGCGGGATTTCGGGCAGATACCAGAAGTGAGCGAGGAGAGCGCCGAACGCCGCCCCTACCATTGCCCCGACGAGCCCCTCCCAGGTCTTCTTGGGGCTGACCTTGGGGTAGAGCGGGTGCTTTCCGAAAGCGCGTCCACCGAAGTACCCGCCGGTGTCCGCCATCCACGCGAACATCAGGGTCATCAGGACATATTCCGCGCCGAGTTCACCCATGTCCCGCCGAATCAACGCCAACGGGCAGAGCAGCGCCATGTACCACGGACCCGCGATACCAGCCATCATGCGCAAGCCGGCGGTTCCGATGTTGCCGACGCGAAAGAGGGGGACGAGCGCATTGATGATCGTCGTCGCTAGCAACAACGTCAGCACGATGCGCGCGTCGGTGGAGAAGAAGTAGAGCACCACGCAGATAGCGACGCTGCTGAAGACTCCGACTGCTTGCGAGACCCGATCGTCTGGATGGGTCATTGCGAAGACTTCGCTGCTGGCCAAGCACGTGGCGACGGCAATCAGCAAGAACCATCCCCACGCCGGCCCGAAAAACAGGAGCCAGAGCAGGAGTGGGGAGACCACCGCCGCCGTGGTCAGCCGGATTGTGAGGTTGCTGCTCACGCGCGGCCCGGCTTATCAGTGCCGCGCCCAAGGCACAAGTCCACGAGGTCCTTGTGTCGAGGTCGTGGGGCACGCTAGAGCCTCGCCATGCTGGCGACCCTCCGCGAATTTGGTGGCTCGCGATGGCGTCTCGTCGCCGTGTTCGCGGGTTTGGCGATCGTGCGGGCGTGTGCTTCGGGCCCGCTGCCCAAGGCGACCGTGGAGGGGCTGACGGGAGCTCTGGCCAAGGCAACCCAGGTGTCAGTCGACGAGAGTGGGTTGTCCTGGGAGCCGAGCGGTGGCCCAATTGCCGACCTGGTACTCGGGCGGAGAGTGCTTTTTGTGGGGGAGGCGCCGGGGCAGCCTCGGGACGTCTTTCGCGCGAGCGTACGTGTGACTCCGGAGGGTCAGGTGCTTCGTCCCTCGCGTTGGACGAACCTCACCCAGACCACGCTCGCCGATGAGACGGGGCTCCTCGCTGTGGGTGAACGAGCGACCTACACCACGATGGCACAGGATGAAGTGTCTGCCGTGACGCTGTTGGAGCTAGGGCGTGGTGCTTTGGCGGCTGGGGGGTGGACTGATCTGTTCGACGAGCCCCATTCCCTATCACAGCTGCGGCGGGTGCACTTCGCGGTTGGGGGAGAGCGTGTGGAAGTGAGCCTAGACGAGACCGGGCTGGCGCTCGGGGTCGGAACGAACTCGCCGATACGCTATTCGTTCGAGACGGGGGAGTTTGACGGGGCAGCTGCCGAAGCGCCCGAACACTGGGTACAACCCTCGACGAGTTCCAACGACTCGGGCTTCGCCGACCGCGTGCTAACAGTTGTCGGAGTCAAGCCGTCCCAGCGCCCAGAGGTTGGGCCATCGCAGCAGCGACGAGCGCCTCGGCGTGTCGAAGCGGGCCTGTCAGCTCGTGCCAAGGGGGTTTCCCTGACTTGGCCCCCAGCGCAACTGCCCGCTGCCGCACAGGGCCCGACCCCGGATCCTTGGCGCGCGCTGGGGACAGCGCCGCCGGACGAGCCACCGCTATTCTACGAGTCGAGCTTACAGCTAGTCGATTCGCGGACGGCCGCAGTTGTCGTGTTGGACTTACGGAGGCTACAGCTCCTGTTCGATGGTGGTTTCGAGCGACCTGCACCCCCCTTTGGTCCGCCTGGCAAAGGACGCGTCAATCCGACGCTGATGCCGCGGCTGGTAGCTACTTTCAACGGGGTCGGCACAACCGATGGTGCGATGGCCGATGGGCGGCTGTTGCAGAGCCCCCAATCGGCTCAGGCCAGTCTCGTGATGACGGCGGCCGGTGGACTTGGCTTCGGGCGCTGGCCTAGAGACGAGAGTCTGCCAAGCGGCATCGTGTCATTCAGACAGTCGGGGGACCCGCTGGTTGAAGCTGGTGAGGCGGTGGCCCGGGATGCCCGAACAGGTGCTCGGTCGGCGTTGTGCCGTAGGAAAGATGGGCACGTGTTGTACGCATGGTCAAACGACGCCAGTTGGCGTGGTCTAGCCGAGGCGCTTGCCCGAGCCGAGTGTGAATTCGCTGTGCGTTTGGGAGAAGATGAACGTGCATCTGGCTTTGGTGTCGTCTCGAATGGCGATGCGTTGCAATTGTCCCCCCTGCGGGATGACATGCGTCCACCGGATCCGGAGTCGTCGGCGGATGACTACTTCTACCTCGTGAGTCGTGACGCGATGCCTGACGACGAAGGCATCGACTGGAGACCGAGCCTGGGGGCCCAACCGGAACCGGGGTACCTGCCCGCGTTGCTTGCCGGGAGAACTCGCGTCGGCAATCTCGACCTCGAGTTGTTTGCTGTCCGCCCCGGTCGCGTGCAGTGGAAGGTTGTCGGAGGAACCGCTGAGCCGCTGCTCGAAGGTCGCCCTGCGCCCCGCCGCGAACTGGAGGCGGACGACAACCAACGCGTCTTGTTCGCTTTGGACGTGGGCCACACGACGCGCTCCACTCGGTACGGACTTTCGTTCGGAAAGCGTCAGACGCTGGCGCTGCGGTCCGTTTACCCGACGCTCGCGCTGGCGCGCGACGGTGACGTAGAGCTGTTGCCGGCGGGGGCCATGCTGGAGCCCACGGATCACGCAGACTACCTGCAGCTGCCCGCCCTCGTGACGGAGGGAGCGTTGACGCCACGAGCTTCTCAGACTGGCGCTCGCCGCCTTCGTGGTGCTCTGTGCGTCTCGGAAACGGGGAGAGTGCTGGTAGCGTTCGTCGAGCACGACACCAGCGCACCTTTGGCCATCTACCTGCTCGGGGCGGGCTGCGATGTTGCCTTCGAGCTCGATCGTGCCTCCCAGCACCGCGCAATGCTCTACAGAACTGGCACCTCGCTGTCGCCACCGGCGGAGGCAGAAACGACACGTCTCGTTGGCTTGGAGCGGCCGATGGTCGCCAATACCTTCACCTTTGGCCCCTAGTGCCCTTCGCGGCGCGCGCCCCGAGAGTGGTCCAGTCCAGCGTGCCGGGCGTCGCGCCCGCACATGGCGCCACGCGCCCGCGAGTCGTTCCGGGCGTGCCGCGTCAAATGAAGCTGACGCCGCAGAGTTCCTACGGCCCTGCGACGTCAAACGGGAGTCTATTTTTTGAGTGCGATTGCGGCGTGCTGGTGAACTATGCCGCCTCAGCCAGGATGTGCTTGAGGCGACCCATCGCGCGGGAGTGGAGCTGCGATATGCGAGGTTCACTCACTCCGAGCATTTCGCCCAGGTCCTTGAACTTCATGCCGCGGAAGTAGTGCAGGGAGACGATACGGCGCTCGCGTTCGGGGAGTTGCTCCATCGCCTCTTGCAGTTGACGGCGCACGTAGCTCGCTTCGACTGCCGCCTCTGCGTTCGAGTCGTCTCGCGCCAAACAGCGTGCCTGCTCCGTCTCGCTCACCTCGTCGAAGCGTAGAACCACGGGGGCAGCCGAGCGCCCGCTCTGACGATTCGCCTCCGTTGCTGCGGCGCGGGCGCGGCGGGGGAGCCAGTCTTGTGCTCGGAGCTCGTCGAGGATCGCGCCACGAATACGGACCCGAACGTACCAGTCGAAGTTGCCGTTGTGAGCATTCCCTTGTCGACGAACCGCATCCCATAAGCCGCTCATGCCGGCGGCGATGAGGTCGTCGCGCAGAACGTTGCGCGGGAGCTTGCGCTGAAAGCCCCCAGCGATTTGACGCACCAATTGTTGGTACTTGGCGATCATGGCGTCGGTATCGAGCGGCGCGTCGCTGCTCGCCGCGTTGGCGGCGTGCGCGGGTTTGGCGCGTGTCACGCGTCGGCGTGTTGACGTAGGGCCAGGAAGGGAACTATCGCCAACTGTATTGTCGAACTCGGGGCACTCTGTTGCACTATCGAAACTCATAACAACCTCGACAGGCCCTAAGAGCATGGGGCGTGCCAACGTCGACAGTCCCCCGAAAAGTCCCTGGGCGTTGCGTCTGGCGCCGCAGCCCAAAATCTCTGGGGGTACCTCATGACCCACGGCGAACGGCTCTCAGGCACCTCGCTCGCCTCGTGCATTTGGCGGCTAGATGCAGCGAACTTGCCCCAAACAGCGAGAAAACGAGTCCGATAGTAAAGATTCGAGTCGTTGGCGCCGCTATGGAATAGTTCACGTCGCTAAAACACCCAGGGGTTCGGGTCGACCCAGTGAGTGTTTGGGGGAGCGCGGCGGACAGGACCCTGCTCCCGAACGCGTCTCAGTGTGCGTGCTCGTAGTGAGCCCGCCCACACCACGAGCACGGAGTGCGTCAGGCTGTTGCCCGCGCGCACCGGCAGTCGGACGCCGTCCCAGGGCGTCCGGTCATCCCTGCCTATAGAAGCTGCCGCCACTCATCGAGCATCTGGAAAGTCCCGTTTATTTGCCTGTGTAGACAGCCGAGTGACAGACTTTCCGGCGCAACGGTGTCGAGCGATCGAGGTATCAATGGGTGAAGGCAAGAACCTGGTGGGAGTAGACATAGGCTCGAGCTCCATCAAGGTGTGCCTGGCCAAGGAGGGTCGCCGGGGGCTTTCTTTGAAGCGTTTTGGCTACGCGCCCCTGCCGCCGGAGGCAGTGGTCGATGGCCAAGTCATGGACGCGGCAACGGTAGTGCGAACGCTCCGCGAAACCCTCAGCGCCGCCAAGATCCGGGACAGAGATGCAGCGCTCAGTGTCTCCGGGCAGAGCGTCATCATTCGCAAGATCACTGTGCCGATGATGACCGAGGCCGAACTTGCCGAGCAGATTACGTGGGAAGCTGAGCAGCACATTCCGTTCGACATCAAGGACGTTCAGGTCGACTACCAAGTGTTGCGCAAACGCGTGGACGCCAATCAGATGGATCTCTTGCTGGTCGCTGCGCGCAAGGATCAGATCAACGAGTACGCTCAGCTCGCGCGTGATGCCAAGCTCAAACCCGTCGTGGTCGACATCGACGCCTTCACGATTCAGAACGCTTATGAAGCCACCCACGGTCTGAAGGAAGGCGAGATCATCGCGCTCATCAACGTGGGAGCGAGCCTGTCTTCGCTGAATGTTCTGGCGGGCGGCACGAGCACCTTCACGCGTGAGATCGCCAGTGGCGGCAACATCGTGACGGAAGAGGTGCAACGCCTCTTGAACGTGCCATTCGAAACAGCTGAGATGCTCAAGTGCGGTTATTCGCCCGATGGGGGACCGATTCCGCCCGAAGTGGCTGCGGCTGTGGAGCAGGTTGCAGATTCGATAGCGGCGGAAATCCAACGTAGCCTCGACTTCTTCATGGCAACCAGCGGAGAAGGAGATGTGGCTCGCGCGGTCGTGACCGGGGGCAGCGCCAACCTTCGTAGTCTCGCCCCTGCCATCGAACGTCGAGCGCGAGTGCCCGTTGAGTTGTGGAACCCGGTGGCTACCTGCACGGTAGAGGCCGGAGTCGACTCAGCCGTCTTGCACCAACGAGGGGCGCAGATGGCCGTCGCGCTGGGGCTCACGCTGCGCAAACAACGTGAGGTGCGCAAGTGATTCGCATCAATCTACTGCCGCAGTCGAGAAAAGGGCAGCAGGTCTCGGAGACGGGTCAGGGTTGGCTTGTCGTCTTGCTCGTTTTGGTCGCAGTCGAGGTTGTCGCTTGTTTGGTCTTCTACAGCTTCAAGCAGGAGGAGCTCGAAGACTGGCAACGGAAGAACCAGACGGTTCAGGGACAGATCAAGATCTTGCAGGGCAAGGTCGCCAATCATGCGCAAGTCAAAGCTCAGCTAGAGCAGCTTCGAAATCGAGAGGAAGCAATCGCCAAGCTTCAGAGTGCTCGGACTGGCCCCACTGCGGTCTTGCTGGAGGTAGCGCGGATGACCACCACCGGTCGCGGACCAAGCGTGGACCCGGACAAACTCGACCAGGTCAAGTCAGAGAACCCACTAGCGATGTACAACACAAGTTGGGATAGCCGCCGACTCTGGCTGACCGAGTTCAAGGAAGTGGACCGCACCGTGACGCTACAAGGTCAAGCGAGAGACGGTGAAGACGTCAGCGAACTGGCGAAACGGATGAGTCTTTCGACCTACTTCCACGACGTGCGTCTGTTGCCGGCGAAGCGCCAAACCGGAGACGACTCAGACTGGGTGAAGTTCCAGCTTGAAGCTCGGGTGAGGTACTGATGGCAGCTGCCAAGAAGAAGAGTTCGCTTTCCAAGCTCGGGCTTCCCGGCAAGATCGCCGTTGGGGTGGTCATGTTGGGATTGCCCATTGCTGGCTACTTCACGATTTTTCACAGCGAGATCCAAACCGAGATCAATGCTGCGATGAACACGCATACGAAGCTTCAGGCAGATCTCAAGGCAGCGGAGCAAGCAGAGAAGGCCTACCAGAAGGACGTGGAGGAGCTGGCCGAGCGGCAGCGCAACAAGCGCGAATTGATGAAGGCACTACCTGCCGAGAAGGAAGCGCCTGCCTTCCTGAGCTCGATCCAAGCCGTTGCCAACCTCGTTGGTATCGAGCTGCAGGCCTGGACACCTCAAGAGGAGGAACCGGCGGAGTTCTATGCTCGGATCCCAATGCGCCTCGAGTTGAGTGGGCGCTACCACCAGGTTGCCAAGTTCATGTACAACGTGGCCCAGCTCGAGCGCATCATCAACATGGAGGACATCTCCATGGTTGCTTCCAAGCGTGGCAAGAGCGAGGAAGAAAAGGCGCTCATCGACGTCAAAGTGTTGGCGACGGCGTTCCACGCTCTCGACGAATCCACTGAGGAAGGTCCAAGCGACAGGAGGCGCCGAAAGCGATGACACGCGTTTCCCCATCCAGCCGCGCAGGGCGCTTCTCGGTTCTGAGCATTTTCTGCGGCATCATCTTCCTTGCCGCTTGCGACGATGATGTGGTCCAGAATGCGCCCCCAAGTGCGGGCGTCAAGGTCCCCAAGGCGAACAAGTCTCGCCGTGGACGTGACGAGCCGCAGGAGAACAAGGACGCTTTTCTACCGCCCAAGGTGGAGTTCCAAGAGGAGGATTTCGTTGAAACGGAACGAAGTCGTGACCCCTTTCGCTCCTATGCGAACATGTTCGACAAGGTCGCTTCCGATCCGACTGCGCCGCGCCCCGAAGTCATTTTAGAAGAGTATTCGCTCGACGACCTCAAGTTGATTGGCCTCATCACGCGCATCAAACCCGCCAAAGCGATGCTGGTTGACCCCACTGGAAAGGGGCACGTGATCCATCGAAACGACCTCGTTGGCAGGGCTGAACGGGTACAAAGCGGAGCTGGTAACGCGGAGTACGAGATCAATTGGCGGGTCGACAGAATTCGCGACTCGGACATCGTGTTCGTGAGGGAGGACCCGTCGAACCCCGACGTGCCCAGCTCGACCCGCGTAATCTCTCTGCATCCAGAGCAGGGTGACGGCGAGAAATAAGGACCGGGAATTTGGTTGCCACTGAGTCGACTTGTTAGGCTCGGGCTCACGATGGCGTCGTTTTCGCCTCCGGAGCCGTACATGAAGTGGTCAAGAATAACCCTCGTTGTTGCTGCATTCCTGCTCGCCTCCCCGGTCTGGGCAGGGAGCAGGACCGCGACAGACATGCATGTCGAGCACGAGGAGGGCTCGGACCTGACCGAGGTTGTCGTCGATTTCTCGTCGAAGCCGAAGTTCAGTGCACGCCTCGCCTCCAAGAAGCGGCTCATCGTCGATGTGTCGGACAGCGCAGTCGAGGGCGCTCCGCCTGCCATCGTCGAGCCTCGTGGAGTCGTGCTCGGGGTGATGCTCCAAGAGTTCGAGAGCAAAGACCACAAGACCGCTCGCATCATCGTCACCCTGGCCGAAGAAGCCGAGTACAGCATCGTCGCCTCTGACAAGCAGCTGCGGATTCGCCTCGCGGGCCAGCCCGGGTCTCTCACCCCGATAGTGCAACCAGCTTCAGCAAAAGCGACCAAGCGCATCAAACACGCTCGCGTCGTGGACGTGAACTTCTCGCGCCACGGTGACGAACAGCGGGTGGTCATCGATGTGGAGGGAACCCCCGAATTCGATACGGTCCAGCTCGACGAGTCGACAACGCAGCTGCGAATCGACGGGACACGCTTGCCACAGGCTCTCGAGCGTCGGCTGGACGTGAGCGCTTATAGCGGCGCTGTAGCTGCCATCTCTTGTTACGCCAAGGAAGAGGGCGTGGTGCTCGAAGCTGAACACGAGGGTGCCGTCGAGAGCCGAGTCGAACGTCGCGGGAGCAAGTTGGTGTGGTCCTTCTTCGAGGGTCAGGTTCCCTCGACCATCTCCGGCGTCGCGCCAGACGGAAAAGAGGCGCGCAAGACCCGGACCATCTTCAGAGCGCATGACCTCGGCGATGACGATGCTCCGAGACTCGTGTCCGCGGCTGAGGTGCTGGAGTTCTCCTCGGATCAGGCAGCGGCATTCACGCCGACCGCCCTGGCGCAGACCCAAGGGCGATATAGTGGTCGGCGTATCGATCTGGATTTCAAGGATGCCGACATCCACAACGTGCTTCGCTTGCTGGCCGACACCGGCCGAGTCAACATCGTCGCGGCCGACAACGTCAGTGGTAGCGTGACGTTGCGCATGCGCAACGTTCCTTGGGATCAAGCGCTTGATGTCGTCTTGCGAGCGAAGAGTCTCGGCATGGAACGCCGTGGCAACATCATCCGCGTTGCGCCTCAGGCCGAGCTCGAGAAGGAACGCGAAATGGCGATCGCTCGTGCGCAGCAGGAGTTGCAGCTTGCCCCGATCGAGACGCGCCTCATCCCTGTCAGCTATGCAGCCGCTCCGGACTTGCAGGCGCGTGCGGCGGAGCTGTTGTCGGAGCGCGGGTCCATTTCAGTGGATGAACGCACCAACGTGCTCATCGTGCGAGACGTTGCAGGCAACCTGGATCAGATCGAGGAGCTGACCCGCTCTCTCGACACTCAGACACCGCAGGTACTCATCGAAGCTAGGATCGTCGAGGCGACGAGTCGCTATCTTCGCGACGTGGGTGTGCAATGGGGTGGTGACGCGAGCTTCAGCGCCTCTACCGGCAACCCCACAGGTCTGGCGTTTCCCAGCAACGTCGGTATCGCCGGTGGTGCTACAGACGCGCAAACGCCGACTGCGGGTCTGTCTCCATTCAGCAATCAGGTTCAGAACCCGAACTTTGCCGTCAACCTGCCCGCGGCTGTGGGTACTGGTGCTGGTGGTGCTCTGGGTCTGACGTTCGGGTCGGTGGATAGCAACTTCAATCTGTCTCTCCGCCTGTCTGCCGCAGAGACGAGCGGCATGCTGCGCATCCTGTCTAGCCCACGCGTGCTGACATTGGATAACACAGAGGCTCGCATCAGCCAGGGTACCCTGATCCCCTTCAGCCAGGTGAGCGCATTGGGCGTGCAGACGACCTTTCAGGAAGCGAAGCTGCAGCTACTCGTCGAACCCCACGTAACGGCAGACGGCAGTGTCAGCATGCACGTCAAGATCAGTCGTGACGAGCCGGACTTCAACCAGACGTCACCGCGTGGAGATCCCACGATCCTCAAGCGCCAAGCCGAGACCGAGCTGTTGGTCATGGACGGGCACACAGCGGTCATCGGCGGCATCTACACCCGGAACACCGGCCGCAACGTCGATCAGGTGCCTTTCTTTGGAGACATCCCGTTGTTGGGCTTGCTCTTCCAGAAGCGCAGCGCTTCGGATACCCGTGGTGAACTCGTCATCTTCCTGACGCCGCGCATCGTCAACCGGGCTCAGGCCTTGGGTAGGTGAGTCGTCGCGCTCGAGGCGCCGGCTACGCCGGCTTCTTGGCGCGCTTACGCAGTTCCGCCACTTCCGGATCGACCCGCTCGATCTCGCCAGTCTGGCGGTTTCGATATCGAACCTGGCGCACGAGCTTCTCCTTGCCGAACAAGCCTTTCGAGGGCTGGTGCAGGAGACGGACCTCGCGGGAGAGGCCGTCGTCGAAAGCCTCCTTGCCTTCCGTTGAGTCCTGGTCGGTCACCCACTTGCCGAGCTCGTCAGGGAGCGGCTCCAGCTCACCGAGTCGCTCGTCAATCGCGCCGGGAATCGAGCTGTACATGATCAACAGGTAGAGGGTGGTGCCCACACCTGCGGCAATGACGAGGAAGATGACAATCATGTTACACTCTCCACTAGGTCGAGGGGACGCGACAGAGCATCCTCGATCACAGCCTCGATGTCCCGAGGCTCGATGCCTCTCCAATAAACACGCCACGTGCCCGCACGGTGCATTCCATCACATTCGCTCGCATACCAATCGGAGGCGCTGTTGGCCACTCGCGCCCGCCAGTAGACGATCGGATGGTCGCGCAACATTGCTTCCCAGAGATCTCGACCAATACCTTCGCCCTGCGCGTTGCGGGTGACTGCAAACTTGGTCAGAAATGCGCCGCGCACGCCAGGTTGGACGATCGCGACGCCACGGTATTCCCGCTCCAAGTAGACACCCAACGTTGGGAAATTGGCGAACGCGGGAAGCAGCGCGCGCCCGAAGGTGCTTTCGAGAAGCGCCTCCAGGCGCTCGTAGTCGAGCTCCTCGTAGTTTTGGCGTACCACGATGATGCTGCCGGTCTTGACCAGCGTACCTGCACCCCGCGTGGTGAATAGTTCTCGCAGCAGGTTGAGCGGGGATGCGACGCTCGTCAACAGTTGGGGATGGCGTTGATGCAGGTTCTGTATGTCCGCGAGCAACTCGAGCTCCTCGGGTTCTAGGTAGTTGCCTCGTGCCAAACCGTCCTGATCGCTTTGGAGGTTGATGACACTGATCCCATTTTCGCTGGTGACTAGGTGGTGGGTCTCGCTCAAGGAGATGCGCCCAGCTTCCTTGGGCCCAAGCCCACCTTGTGGCCGTAGGATTGCGAGTTTTCTCGTGCCCAGCCGAGAGAGCAAGTCGGCTAGGGACTCGTTCGCTTGGCGTCTGTCAGGATCTGCAAGGCGGAGCACAGTACAGCCTTCCGTCGACAACGCCTGCCGTACGTCATCAGTCCAGTTGGATCGGCTCGACTCAGTGACGCTCGTGCGCACTCCTTCTGCGGTGAGTCGCTCCTGGAACTCCTTTGCCGACGCCCCTTCGTCGGCTGCGAACAGGCCTGTCACGACCACCGGAAACAGGCCCAGCCTGGCCAGGAACCTGAGCGGCTGCACGACCATGCCTGGCGCCGTCTTCAGGATCTCCGGTTCGGCGGCGATGACGGCGAAGCTCTCTTTGGGCAGGTCGCGAAACAATCGCAGGTAGTACTCTGCCTCCTGGCGCTTGCCGACACTCTCCAAGAACGTCAGAACGAGCTGCGACGGATCGGCCATGGGGGCAAACTAGTCCTGCCGGTGCGTGGTGGCAACGCGGTCGCGCGTTGCTGGGCCCCAGTCGCGCGTGGTCCCTGGCGTGCCCGTCGGCAGGGGCCGCGCGAACTTGCTTTTTGCGGCTTGCTGGGCGAATACAGCCCGTGGCTGCTCGCGCGTCCGTGCTGGGGTCGCGGTGTGGTCGCGAAAGGCACCCCATGAAACTCTTCCCCCCTTCGCTTGTGAGACCTTGGCTCGTCGGGTTCGGTGTTTCGGTAGTTGCGATGGCTCTTCCGTTTGCCTCGACGGCCACCGCCGATAGCCCCAATCGCTACCCCTACGACCCCGCTTGTGCTTGGGGGCGCCTGTCGGACGGTCACGGAATGCTGATCCGGTGCCTGGAGCCTTCGGAGGCGACGACCTTGCTCGAGGCAGGTGTTCCCGGAGGAACGCCGGAGCAGCCGAAGGAGTCCAAAGCGACGAAAGATCAACGAGCAACCTCCGAGTCGAGCCCGCAGAGCCTGGCCGTCACCAGTGTGGGTCCGGCGACTGCAGACACTGGAGAGCTGCCACTGGCGGCGAAGAAACTCGGTATCCCCAAGGACCGCTACATCAAGTGCGTTCGCGACCATGGCGGTCTGACAGGGAATCAAGGCAAGGTCGTCGTGCGATTTCTCGTCCGAGAGCGGGGCCGGGCGGAGGGCGTGAGTGTCAAGAGCAGTTCAGGGATGAGCAAAGAGGCAGCCGCTTGCATTGCGGAGGTTGTTGACCGGCGCTATGTGGGCTACCCAGCTGCGCCCATCGTGGGCGCCACTATCCCCATCGAGCTGAGCGTACAGCCTTGAGCGAAACAACCGACGTCGGGAAACCCGGACCAGACTCTCCATCAGCCGAGGGTGCGTCGACCGTTCGACTGTTCGTGGAGAGGGCTGCCAAGTTCGGCAAGGAAGCCGAAGAGCTTGGTGCTCGGTCCCGCCTGGTATCCAACCTTCGAGGTTTGAGCTTCGGAGTGATGGTGGTTAGTGCGATCGCTGCATTGGTGGGTGATGACCCCGGCATTTGGGGTTGGGTGGCGGCCGCATTTTTTGCGATCTTCGCAGTACTCGTCTCATTGCACTCCCGGGTGATCAGTGCCGAGGACTTGGCTCAACGCTGGGTGCGCGTCAATCAAGACGCGGTGTTGCGCAACGGGCCGCGTTTCAAAGAGCTGCCGACTCGAGGAACTGAGTTCCAGAACGCGATTCACCCGTACGCGGACGATCTGGATCTGTTTGGGCCAGCGTCTTTGTTTCAAAGGACCTGCACCGCGAGGACACGTTTTGGGCAACAGCGGTTGGCGGCGTATCTGATGAACAGGGCGAGCGCCGACGAGGTATCGCTCAGGCAAGCCGCTGCGCGGGAACTGGCCCCGCAACTCGAGCTGCGCCAACGCCTGGAGGCTCTTGCGCTAGCCGCCGTACAGCCTGGTGGGCGAAAATCCGACGTCGAAACGACGAGCCTGGATGCAGAACCCCTGCTCGCTTGGGCTGAGAACAAGCCAGGCCTGTCAGGCAAATCATCATTTGTCGTCGTCGCTTGGATTTCCCCTTTGGTGTGTGTGTCGATGTTGGTGGCGGCATGGCTCTTCAACTGGCATCCGCTGTCGTGGCTCAGCCCACTCATCATTCAGGCGATACTGCTGCTCTCGGTCCGGGTTCACACGGCGGCAGTCTTTTCGGCGGTGTCTTCGAACCAGGGGGTATTCCTCCGTTTCGGTCCGATGCTTCGCGTGTTGGAAACACTCGAGACGAAGAGTGAACGCCTCAGCGAACTGAAGGCGGAAGCCCAAAGCGTCGATGGCGAGCCACCGAGCCAGGCAATGCGACAGTTTGAGCGAATCGTTTCCTGGTTCGAGCTGCGTCACAACGGCTTGGTGCACCCGTTCATCAATGGCCTACTCATGTGGGATGTCCACTGCGTGCTACGCCTCGAACGTTGGCAGCGACGTTGTGGGAAACGGCTTCGGCAGTGGTTCATGGCGTTAGGCGAACTAGAAGCACTAGCCAGCTTGGCGGCACTTGCTCACGACAACCCAGATTTTTCTTGGCCGGAGGTTGTCTCTGGCCCCGCACACTTCAGGGCGGAGCAGCTGGCGCACCCGCTGCTGAGCGCCGGTTCTAGGGTCGCCAACGATGTGGACTTGATGGGTCCGGGTAAGGGCTTGTTGGTGACCGGATCCAACATGTCTGGCAAGAGCACTCTATTGCGCGCCATCGGCGTCAATTCCGTGCTGGCTCTCGCAGGCGCGCCCGTTTGCGCAACATCCTTATCGATGTCTCCGGTTGCCGTGCGCACGAGCATGCGCATTCGGGACTCCTTGGATGAAGGTGTGAGTCACTTCTACGCGGAGCTGCGCAAGCTCAAGGGCGTCGTCGATTCCCTCAAAGGGGACGCGCCGGTGCTTTTTCTGCTGGACGAAATCCTTCATGGGACGAACTCCAGGGAACGACAAATCGGTGCTCGCTGGGTGTTAGCTAAGTTGCTCCAGAATGGCGCGATGGGTGCGGTCTCAACCCATGACAGCGGCTTGTGTGAGCTTCCACCGCCGTTGATGTCTGACGTGCGCCAAGTGCACCTGCGCGAAATCGCCGAAGCTGGTGAGCTCAAGTTCGACTACAAGGTCCACGAGGGGCCTGTCCGTAGCGGCAACGCGCTGCGGCTAATGCGGTCCATTGGACTCGATGTGCCGGAGTCCGGGTCGGATTAGGTGGTTGGGTGTACTCCCTCGGCTCGGCGACTCGCGGAGCGGGCCAACGGACCGGTCCCCGCCCATTCGAATGTCTGCTAGGCTCCTGCCTTGACGCTAAGGATCTCACGAGCATAGGCTATCTCCCGAGGTGGCGAGGACCAGGTGGTCAAGGTCACTCGCCAGCCCGGGGTGTGTGTGGATCCAGTCGTTTTGCAGCGGTTTACTCAAGCTACCAGTGACTCCAACGAGCATCCCCGGTGAACGAGTTTGACGACGAAAAGACGCGGGTGACCACGGTCACCCAGCCCACTCCGAGCGAAGAGCCAGGAGGCAACGATTGCGTCGTCGTGATTTACACAAAGGAGCCGACGCTGCTCGGCAAGCGATTCGTCTTGGATCAGAACGAGGTGCGCATTGGCCGTGGTTCTGACAACCAGATTGTCCTGGAGGGCGATAGCGTCTCACGTCGGCACGCCCACTTCGAACGCCGTAACGGTCGCTGGTTTGCAGTCGACGACCAGTCCACCAACGGCACTTATGTCAACGAAGAGCAGATCCCAAGCGACCGTGAGTTGCGAACCAACGACCGCATAAAGATCGGCCCTACCATCTTCAAGTATCTCTCAGGCGCCGACGCAGAAGCGAAGTATCACGAAGAGATCTATCGCATGACCATCGTCGATGGTCTGACGCAGGTGCACAACAAGCGCTACCTCTATGAGGCGTTGGAGAGGGAGATAACCCGCGCGCGTCGTCATGAGCGGCCACTTGCCGCCTTGATGTTCGACATCGACTACTTCAAGCGCATCAACGATCACTATGGCCACCTCGCCGGTGACTATGTCCTCAGGGAACTCGCCGATGCGGTTCAATCGAGGATCCGGCGCGATGAGGTGTTCGCCCGATATGGTGGCGAGGAGTTCGTCATCGTTCTACCGGAGACGACTCTCGAGGGCGCTCGTGCGCTCGCAGAGAGCCTGAGAGAGAAGGTGGCAGAGCATGCTTTCATCTTCCAGGGGGAGCGAATCCCGGTGACCGTGAGTATTGGCTGCGCGGCCATGGGGGAAGACGAGAGCGCAACTCAGCTGATCCAACAGGCGGACGAGCGGCTATACGAAGCGAAGCGAGCCGGTCGCAATCGCGTTCGCTAACCCCCAAACCTTTCCCCTGCGAGAATGCCCAACGTCGATACCAGGACAGAGGGCCCCCAGCTGATAACCCGGGTGCCCGGGCCTCAGTCGAGGACGTGGCAAGTTCGCGCGCGCCGCGTGCTTGCGCCGATGGGGCCGTCACCCTTGCTGGGTCCCCCTCGAAGTATCGTCTTTGCTCGGGCCCGGGCCGCCAACGTCTGGGACGCGGATGGCAATCGCTACGTCGATCTGGCTGCGGGCTTTGGTTCGATGTTGCTGGGTCACGATGCTCCGGAGGTGGAGCGTGCCATCGGGGTCCAGGCGCCTCGGCTGATGCAAGCCATGGGTGACGTCTACCCGGCGGATGCGAAGGTGGGCTTGATGGAACAGCTAGTAGAGCTGTTTCCCACCGAGGGCGCGCGAGGCATTCTTGGCCAATCCGGGGCTGATGCTGTCAGTGCTGCGCTGAAGACTGCCGTCTTACACACGGGCAGGCCAGGGTTGGTCGCTTTTGGAGGGGCCTATCATGGTCTTTCTTACGGCCCATTGGCGGCCTGTGGGTTGCGGGACAGCTACCGTCTACCGTTCGCGGCACAGCTCGGCGACCACGTGAGATGGCTGGACTACCCCCACGGCGACCAAGACTTGGAGCGGCTGAGCACCGAGCTTTCGGCGTTGCTGGGGTCTGGGCAGATCGGGGCAGTGCTATTCGAGCCAGTGCTCGGCAGGGGTGGAGTCGTACCCATGACGCCGAGCGCAGCGCAGCTTCTTCGAGACCTCACGCGAGAGCACGGAGTGCTTCTCATCGCCGACGAAATTTGGACCGGGCTCGGTCGTTGTGGTTCGTGGTTGAGAACGACGGAGCTTGGAATCGAACCAGATCTGCTGTGCTTGGGGAAGGGCTTGGGGGGAGGTCTCCCCATCAGTGTTTGTTTGGGCAGAGGTTCGGTGATGGAGAGCTGGCAGCAAGCCAACGAGGTGGTGCACACGTCCACCTTTGCTGGGGCGCCTCTCGCTTGTGCTTCGGCCCTTGCGGTGATTGATGTCCTCCGGCGGACTGATGTCCTAGATCGTGCCCGGCGGGTTGGAGACGAGTTTGGCTCTCGGCTCCGCGAACACTTGCCGCAAGGTGTGAACGTTCGTGGCGTCGGGATGATGTGGGGCATCGACGTTCCTGGCGGTCCTGGTTCTGCTTGGCGTGTCCTCGAGGCATTGCTTCGTCGGGGTTACCTCGTTTCGACCGGCGGAGGGCGACGGGAGACGGTGGTCCTGACCCCACCCCTCAACGTGCCAGAACGCTTTCTGTTCGAGTTCGTTCCGATCCTTGCCGAGGCGATCCAGGAGAGCGCGGAGTGAACCGACGCCAGCAGTCAGAGGCGCTTCACGACAGGGTTCTGCGATTCGCCCTCGCTGCGCGGGGCGATGGTCACATAGAGGACGAGTTTGACCAGCTGGCGCGAGACATCGCCGCGTTTCAGAACCCGAGTCAACCCGAGTTGAAGCCCACCGTCGTCGAACTCTTTCGGGCGCGGGACGTATTTGCGTTCGAGCCGAACGAGGCGGTGGCTTGTTTCGAGACCAGCGGTACCACAGGGCAACAGAGCGGTCGTCACTATTTTCGCACGACTCAAACCTACGAACGCCTGTCCGTCTTGTGGGGGCGCAAAGCGTTGCTCTCGCGGACCACCGAACGCATGCACGTGGTCGCGCTCATGCCCGACCCCGCACCCGAATTTCGATCGTCTCTTGCGTTCATGTGTGAGCGCTTCCTGCGCACGTTCGACACGCGGAGCGAAGACGCTCATTTGCCCTCACGTTGGCTGCTTGGATCAGCTGGTGTCGACGTTACCGCGCTGAGAGCTCACGTGGAGCATGCCTGGAAACAGGAGACGCCGATCCTACTTTTGGCGACCTCGTTTTCTCTCGTCATGTTGCTCGACGCGCTGGCAGCTGAGCAGCTCGAGCTGCCATCAGGCAGCGTCGTGATGCAAACCGGAGGGTTCAAGGGACGCACCCGAGAAATCCAGAGTGATGAGCTGTTGGCGCAGATAGAGCAATCATTGTCTCCGAGTGCGGTGGTTTCGGAGTACGGTATGACCGAGCTGAGCAGCCAGCTCTACGAGGGCACGCTGCCCCAGGGAGACCTTCGCGCACAGCGTGGTGTTTACTTGCCGCCACCCTGGCTGCGACCGCTCGTTCTCGATCCCGCTACACTCCAGCCAATTGACGGCGAGTCGCCGGGCTTGGCCGCGTTCATCGACTTGGCGAACGTGGATTCAGCGGTTTACATCGTCACTCAAGACCTCGCTCGGCTCGAGGACGGTGGGATCCGCCTTCTGGGGCGGCGGCCGCGGACGGCTCTGCGGGGGTGCTCCTTGGCGGCAGAGGCGATTTGGGCAAAGGCGAGCGAGCCCGTCTCAACGCCGCATGACCCACCACGCAGCCCGAACAACTCCGCCGCCAACAAGCCCCATGACGTCGCACACGCCACAGCCAACGTGGACGGCGAGCGTCGAGTTTGGCGCTTGGTCGAGGCAGCACGCCGCATCGCAGACACAACGGATGAACTGGGGGTCCGGGCGAGAAGGCGCTTACTGGAGGTCACCGGCCTCAGCCCTGCCGCGATCGACCTGGGCATATCGAACAGCCTGGAAGTCGACCCAAGCCCAGAGGAGGTCCAGCGACTGTGTGCTCGGGCGTCGAAGGCTCCCAAGACGTGGGTCGTACTTTCCGCCAATGTATTCGTTGGCGCTCACCGGGCCATCGCGTACGCCCTCGCTTCGTCCCCCCGAGTGCTCGTGCGTCCGTCGCGTCGGGACCCGGTGTTGGCCGAGCTGTTGAATGAAGCAGACCCTGAGCTGTTCGAGCTCACGGTCGAGCTCGCGCCTCAGCCCGGGGAACAGGTGCACGCGTATGGCAGCGACGAAAGCATGAGGCGCATTGCTGAGGAGCTGCAGGAAGATGTGACCCTGCTCGCCCATGGGAGTGGCGTCGGGGCCGGCGTCGTTTTTCCCGGCGCCGACTTGGAGGCGGCGGCCAAAGGTTTCTCACTGGACGCGGTGGTTTTTGAACAGCGTGGGTGTTTGAGTCCCCGAGTCATCGGCGTACATGCGAGCTGCGACGTCGAGCGATTTGTGGCAGTTCTCGAGGCGGGTCTGGAGCGATGGGCCCAGAGAGTGCCGCCTCCCGAGCGCACTCTCGATGAGCGGGCAGAATGGGCCTGGTATCAAGAACTCGCGCAACAGGTTGGAACGCTTAGGCGATGCGCCCACGGCAGTGTGCTCTCGTTGTCTCGGTCGCAACGGCTCATCATCCCGCCGGAAGGCCGCAACCTCGTCGTGTTCACGAGTCCCGATCCCCTTGCCCAGATGGTTGAACTTCGTGCGTTGTTGACGTCAGTCGGTGTCGCGGGCAGTCAGTCGGATGTCAGTCGTGCGAAGCAATTGCTGCCCACAGCTCGGGTGGCATTGCCAGGGTCGATGCAAGCGCCCCCATTCGACGGCCCTGTCGATCTGAGATGGTGAAGGGGTAGTCGTAGAACGTGCTGCTCGTTCTAAGTGAACAATGACTCGTGCCGCGGGGGTGGCTTGTCCCGGCTGTCTAGAGCTTCCCCGGCCCTTCGGTGACATTCCAGTGATGCCTCCGGCGAACTAACGAGGGGACAGTGTATCGCCAGCATTCTAGGGGCTCGGGCCCCCCGTCAAGCCCGGTCGCAGCTCGAGATGCCGGGGATGGGGGGACGGTGTAGGGCTTTTCACGCGTTCGAATTGTGGCGCCAAGAAACGGACGGCAATAATGTCGATTTGCCTCGATTATGGTTGATACATCTGCGGTCTTGGTGGGTCCTGTGGGTTTTGTGCGCATCCGTTGACAACCGACAGTGTTCGGTTTCGTGACGAAATTCCCAACCGTTAATCTAATTAGATGAGTTGATCTGTATCAGTCGATTAGTTTGATTCGGTGGGTAGTGAACTGCTTTCAGTGACTGCAGAAAGTCGTGTTGCCTCACACTCGCGTCTTGCTTGACCGCCCGCTTGCTGGTTACTTGGGACTCGGAAGAAATACACCGGCAACCTGCCGAATGTTTGAGGAAGGGTCGAATGCACAGAAAAAGAAGATGGTCGTTGAAAGCGACGCTGGTGACCACTTCGGTGGTGTTTCTTGGGGTGGGAACGGTCGCGGCGCAGTCAGTCGATGTGCCTTGGTGGGTAGACTCGGGATTGGTCTATGTCGCCGACGGCGTTACCGTCGATGGTAGCGTGGTGATTAGCGAGGACGGTTTCTCAGGCTCTCTGGCGAAGGCGAAAGCCAACTATCCCGAGACGGGAGAGTACATCGGCTGCAACGTCACGGCGATTCCGGGCAATGGTCAGTTCATTCGTTGCGCTGCGAGAGACGCAGCAGGGGAGACATCCTTCTGCCAGAGTGTGTACATTGGCTCCGAGCTGGACTTTCGGAAGGCCACGGCGTTGAACGTTGCGATGAGCATCAACGCGGACTCCTACATCTACGTGGAGCATGGCGGAACGAGTGGGGATGAATGTCAACTAGTGGAGGTGTCGAATACGTCTGCTGATTTTTTAGCCTTTGAGGGGGGTGGCACTGGAGGCGTGGAGGATTGCACATTGGGCAACTCCACCAACCTTGGGGCGTTTGGCGGCGCGCCCGTATCAGTGTCAAATGATGCTTGCCTGGTAGTGACGCAGTTCGCGAATCCGCAATTCAACTACGGCCCCAACCGCACCATGCAGTTGCAGAACTCAGGCGGTTCCACGAGCTACCCTCTCAGCTACGAATACAGTCAGACGTGCACTGGCGCTGCGGGTAGCGGGAACTTCGATCACGGTTGGGATGACCAATACTTGCCTGGTCTGGATGATGACTGTCCCTTGTTCATCAAGCTTCAAGGCAATGGCGCGGCAACTGTGTCACTGAACTACTACTGACACGTCAAGGGCGAGATACCTCACCTCGGGAGAAAGATGCCGGGGACGAGATACCTCACCTCGGGAGAAGGGCGGGTCGCTCAATCGGCGAATCCGTCCTTCTTTTCGATTTCGTCCAGCAACGCCGCTGTGAAGGCGGGGGCATCCCTGCCATCCAAGTGGCTTTGATCGCCGCACGCTAGGTCCGCAGTCGGTAGGTCGGCGAAGTGTACCAGGTGAGCGCTCGCCTCGGCGGCAAACTTGTCCCAGTATTGGGACCTTGGGTACGCGCGCTCTTCGAGCTGCCAGAAGGTTCCGCTGGTTGGAAACCTCACCACCCAGACTCTCCCGCCGCGCTGCTGAATACGCTGCGCGTAGCTGTCCATGAGGCGGGCCTCGCGCAACCATGTTGCCACCGGGAGTGGCTTGTTTCGCCGATGGTGGGCTCGAAGGCGGGCCACACGCACCTTGCTGAGTTCGGGACCTTTCTCGGAGAAGTCGATGTCGTTCAATCGATCCGCGTTCATTTGGTAGTAGTCGTGCTCGGGGAGCGTTCCATGTTCCTTCAAGGATTGGATGACATTCGCGAGCCCGACGGTTGGGCGCATCAATGCCAGATACGGTTCGAGCGCCAAGCGAAGGCGACGGCTGATCGATTTGCTCGTCGACCACTGTTGTTCGCAGTAGTTGATGTTGCCGCGTTGATGACTGCGTAGTCTGGGGTCGATGCAGCTCTCGTTGATGGCGTAGATGACGCTGCCGTGGAACTCGTCGTTGTCGGCAAGTTCCGCCAGCATGGCCAGCGGGCACTTGCCCGCCAATGCCAGATTGACCAGAGGACGTCCCGGGTACCGCTCGCGAAACACGTCAGCGGAGAAACCTGCACGGATCCTCGAGGCTCCCACCAGGACCACGGAGCCTGGCTCTTCGACTCGCTCGAGCTGGAGGCACAGCAAATCCTCATCGTCGGTAACGGACGCCGTGTAGTCCAAGGCTCGGGCGCCCAGCTCCATCGCTGCCAATAGCACCATGGTGACTGTAATGACCCGAGCAGCGGTTCCCCGCATCGCTGGCACATGGTCAAAACTGAAAGTAGATGAACGCTTGGTCATTTCCTCTCACCATCACGACAGCGATGAGCATCAAGCTCAGAGCCAGAACGCGCAGGGGCCTGGGCACTAGAACCAGCGTCTGCGCCAAGGATTTTTCTCGGGTCAGGTAGTGAGTCGCAACTAGCCCAATCATGACTAGCAGCACGGACACCCGTGTGCTCGGTTCGTGAAGGCTCGAAGGGACCGTCGACCACCCGAACATTGCGCCACTGATTCGACCTGCGGCTTCGATGTCTGCCGCGCGGAACCACACCCAGGCGTAGGTGGTCAGCAGAAACGTCGACGTCGTGCCCGTGACCAACAGAGCCGGGCGGAGCGTCTCGGCTGGGGACACCCATTGGCGTATGTAGCGCTCGATAGACAGGAATAACCCGTGGAGGCCGCCCCAGATGACGAAGTTCCAGGCCGCGCCGTGCCAGAGCCCCCCCAGCAACATCGTCAGCATGAGGTTTCGATAGGTGCGGAGGGCCCCGCGTCGGTTCCCTCCAAGGGGAACATAGAGATAGTCCCTCAGCCAAGACGACAATGTGATGTGCCAACGCCGCCAGAAGTCGGACAGACCTAGGGCGGCATAGGGGGCGTTGAAGTTCTCAGGTAAGCGAAACCCCAAACATCCGGCGACGCCGATCGCACACAAGGAGTAGCCAGAGAAGTCGAAGAATATCTGGCCGCTGAATGCGAGCGCGCCCACCCACGCGTCCAGGACGCCCCATTGATCGGCTCCAAAGACGGCATCACTGGCCGGAGCCAGCAGCGTGTCGGCAAGCACCACCTTCTGGAAAAGCCCAATGATGACTAGCAGCAGGCCCCAACTCAGGCCATCGAGTGTCGTTCGCTGAGGCGTCTCGCATTGAGGCAGGAACTCACTGGCACGAACGATGGGGCCAGCCACCAGCTGAGGGAAGAACCCAACGAACAGCGCGAAGTCCAAGAAGGACCGCGCTGGCGTTAGCTCCCGCCGGTAGACGTCGATCGTATAGCTGAGTGTTTGAAACGTGTAGAACGAGATCCCGACTGGTAGAACCCAGCCCAACTCCGGGGGATTCCACTGGCCGCCCCACAACGCGACCGCGTCGCCAAAGCTCGCGAGCAAGAAGTCGCCATACTTGAAGCTGGCTAGCAACCCGAGATTGACGAGCAGGCTTGCCCCGAGGAGTGCGCGACGGGCCAATTGGTTCTCTGTGCGCGCCAGGGACCGAGCCACCAACCAATCCACTATCGTGGAGGCGAGCAGCAGCAGAACGAACGGCGGGTTCCAAGCGGCGTAGAAGGCGTAGCTGGCAACGACGAGGTGTGTCTTCCGAAGCCACCATGGCGCTCTCAGCTGATGTAGCGTTAAGACTACGCAAAAGAACGCGCCGAAAAGTAGCGAGTTGAACAGCACGGTTCCTCGTCGCTTTCAGGTCTTTCTGAGTGCGTCCAGCTGCTCACGCACGCTGGTCAGGAGTTCGCCCATCGAGAACGGCTTGTGCATCGAGACTCGCTCGCTGTGAAGGGCCGCCTTGCGGAACACGAAGCGCTCAGTGTAGCCCGACATGAAGATGACGCGCATCGTTGGGAACTTCTCGTGTAGGCGTCCCGCCAGCTCTGGACCACTGAGGCGAGGTATCGTCACGTCTGTGATGAGCAGATGGATAGGGACGTTTTCCACCTCCGCCAGGTCGAGAGCGGCTTCGCCATCCGGAGCGGCCAACACGTTGTAGCCCGCTCGCTCGAGGTGGCTCTTCGTTACAGCTCGTGCTTGCTCCCCATCCTCGACGAGCAAGATGGTCTCTGAGCCGGTTGGATAGTACCGCGAATCTACGGCAGGCTTTTCTTTCTCCGGCTGGGGCACGCTTGCTGGCACGAGCAGCGATATGAGTGTGCCTTCGCCAGGCGTACTGTCGATGCTGATGACGCCCTCGGCTCGTCGAACAATTCCGTGGACCGTCGATAATCCCAGGCCGGACGCGCTGCCTTTGGGCTTGGTCGTGAAGAAGGGCTCGAAGGCCCTGGCGCAGGTTTCTTCGTCCATTCCAATGCCGGTGTCCCTGACTTGCACACGGCAGTAGGTTCCGGTCGGCACGCCCAAAACCCTGCTCGATTGACTGTCGAGTGTCACCCTAGCCGCGAGGACCTGCAACGTGCCGCCATCGGGCATTGCGTCCCGCGCGTTGATTGAGAGATTCAGCAAGACCTGCTCGAATTGCACCGGGTCGACTCGGATGAGACAAGGGTCCGGTTCGCAGACGACCTTCAGCTCCACGTCGTCACCCAGTGTGCGTCTGACGGTTCTGGACGCAGCGCTCAAGAGGGCTCGAACGTCATTTACCGCAGGTCGGGACTCTTGCTTTCGACTGAAGGTGAGCAATCGATCGATGAGGTCCCGGCAACGTGCGACGGCGCCGCTGATCTCCTTGACCGAACGTCGAGTCTTGTGCGCGACGGTGGGATCCAGCTCCATGAGGTCGACGTGACCTTCAATGGTCTCGAGCAGAGTACTGAAGTCATTGGCAACACCAGCGCCCAGCGTACTGATGGCTTCCATCTTCTGGCTTTGCAGGAGGCGACCTTCAATCTGCCGACGCTCCGAGATGTCCATCAGAGCTCCTTCGATGCCGAGCAGAGTTCCGTCGTCGTCGAGCTGAGCGCGAAGTCGCCCCATGACGTGAACGACTTCTCCGTTGTTGCGGTTCACGCGAAACTGCGTGGGGTTCACTTCACCCCCCTGCAGGGCAAGTCTGCTCAATCGCGTGACACGCTTGCGGTCGTCTGCGACGACGAGTTGCAGGGCATCGTCCACAGTTGATAGCGTCGCCAGGTCTACGCCAACGATTGCTTCCAGACCGGGTGACGCGGTCAGTCGTCCACTAACGGCATCCCATGAAAAAGCGCCCAGGTGCGCCAAGTCTTCCGCAGCGCGCAGCATGGCCACATTCGAGTTCGCTGCGGCTTCTGAGCGCAGCTCGTCGACCTGCTGGCGCAGTCGAACGAGCTCTTCCTCCAGGTCCGAGCGGTCGCTCATGCGGCGTCGTCGTCGGCCGCTCCGTGACACTCGCGAAACTTGAGACCGCTGCCGCAGGGGCATAGGTCTCCACCTTTGACCGGAGCAGCCTTCGCCTTCTTGGACTTCTTCTGACGTTGGGCAGCAGAGCCTTTGGCGTCCTGCTGCTTCTTGGCCAGGCTGTCGTCTTCGCCCGGGTGGCGAGCTACCGCCTTCTCGAGCTCCTCGAGGTGACGACGAGCCTCTTCTTCTTGCATCGCCTCCAACTCTTCCTTCTCCGCCTCGACTTCGAACAAGCTGGTCAAGACGTTGGAGGAGACTCTGGCGATCATGTTGAGGAAGAGGTTGAAGCCTTCCTTCTTGTACTCTTGCTTGGGATCTCGTTGCCCATAACCCCGCAGGTGAATGCCGTCCCGCAGGTGCTCCATGCTGCTCAGGTGGTCCACCCAGGAACGGTCGATCTCCTTGAGGTAGAAAAGGCGGAACGCGCGCAACACGTTCTCCAGACCGAACTCCTTCTCACGTTCGAAATAGAGTGCTTCAGCTCGCTGATAGACGACCTGCACGAGCTTTTCGGCATCACCCAAATCGTCGATGTCGTTGTCGATCGGCGTGTGGAAGTGTTCCTTGAAACCCGCATGAATGCCTGCCCAATCCCAGTCTTCGGGCGGGCGATTGGGCGGGCAAGACTCCTCGGCCATGGCGCTGATGATCTTGTCCACCAAGTCGAGCAGCCGTTCGCGCTGCTCGGTGAGCCCGCGAGCTACCAGGTCTGTGAGCTCGTCGTAGAAGTCGAGCGGCTTGCGACGGATCCTCTCGCCGACCTCGAGCTTGACGCCCCAAAGCTCATAGACCTCGCGCTGCAGCGCCTCCTGGTCGACGATCTTTTCGACCTTCTCGAAGTCCTCGCGCTTCGGGGAAATGATCTTCCCGTCTTCTTTGCGCACGGCCACGCTCGGCTCGGAGAACATGCCCAGCAGTTGTCCGACAAGCTTGTCAGACTGCGCTTTGACGTCATCGTTGACGGGGATCTTGCGCAGGCGCCCGGTAGGCTTTCCGAGTTCGTCCAGCTCTTCAGGTGAGTAACGACCGGCAAGTAGCTGTTGGCGCAGAGAGTAGACCGTCTTGCGCTGAGCGTTCATGACGTCGTCGAACTCGAGCAAGTTCTTTCGGATATCGAAGTTGCGCATCTCTACTTTGCGCTGGGCGTTCTCCACGCTCTTCGTAACCCACGGGTGCTCGATGGGTTCGTCGTCGGGCATGCCCATCCGGTCCATCAAGTTCTTGACGCGATCACCGGCAAAGATGCGCATCAGATCGTCTTCCAGCGACAAGTAGAAGCGGCTGGAGCCGGGATCCCCTTGCCGACCAGCACGCCCACGGAGCTGATTGTCGATGCGGCGCGACTCATGCCGTTCCGTGCCGAGGATGTGCAAGCCGCCCTTTTCGATCACCTCGTCGTGCTGCTCCCCGCAGGTCTTCTCGTATCTACCGACGAGCGCTGCGAACTCCTCGGGCTCAGCTTCCGGGAGACGGTTGGCCTCTTTGAACTCGAGGCGAGCTAGCATCTCGGGGTTGCCGCCGAGAACGATATCGGTACCGCGGCCCGCCATGTTCGTGGAAACGGTGATGGCGCCCAAGCGACCCGCTTGTGCGACGACAAACGCCTCGTTCTCGTGGTGCTTCGCGTTGAGGACGTTGTGGGGCACCTTCTTCTTGGCAAGAATCCGTGCGATGGCAGCGCTCTTCTCCACGCTCGTCGTACCCACGAGGACGGGGCGACCCTGTTCGTGCTTCTCGACGATGTCGCGGATGATTGCCGTAAACTTTTCGCGCTCGGTCTTGTAAACGATGTCCTCGTCATCGGCGCGCGAGATGGGACGATTCGTCGGAACGGCGACCACATCCAGCTTGTAGGTTGAGTGAAACTCTTGGGCTTCGGTTTGCGCCGTGCCCGTCATTCCTGCCAGCTTGTTGTAGATGCGGAAGAGGTTTTGGAAGGTGATGCTCGCCATTGTGCGGCTCTCTTCCTGGATCCGAACGTTTTCCTTGGCTTCGACGGCTTGGTGAAGCCCATCACTCCACCGGCGCCCCGCCAGAACACGACCGGTGAACTCGTCGATGATGAGGACGCGCCCTTCCGGAGAAACCATGTAGTGCACGTCCCGCTTGTAGAGCGCGTGCGACCTCAGCAGCTGATTGAGGATATGTAACGTTCGGACGTGTACGGGCTCGTACAGGTTGCTCACGCCAATGAGCTGCTGCACCATCTCGACGCCCTCGTCCGTCAACGTGACGCTGAATGCCTTCTCGTCGACGATGTAGTGCTCGTCCTTGCGGAGCCGCGGCATGATCTCGTTCAGCGCGCGGTATTTTTCGCTAGCCGCCTCAGCTGGGCCGCTGATGATGAGCGGGGTGCGGGCTTCGTCGATCAAGATCGAGTCCACCTCATCGACGATGGCGTAGTTGAGCGGCCGTTGAGCGTACTCCAGCGCGGAGAACTTCATGTTGTCGCGCAGGTAGTCGAAGCCGAACTCGTTGTTCTGACCGTAACAAATGTCGGCCTTGTACGCGGCGCGCTTCTCAGCATCGTCCTGCTGGTTGACGACGCACCCCACGCTCATGCCGAGCCAATTGTAGAGCTTGCCCATCCACTCGGCGTCGCGGCGGGCCAGGTAGTCGTTGACGGTGACGAGGTGCACGCCCTTGCCTTCGAGGGCGTTGAGATAGATGGGCAGGGTGGCTACCAAGGTCTTGCCTTCGCCCGTCTTCATTTCGGCGATGCTACCTTGGTGCAAGATCATGCCGCCGATGAGCTGCACGTCGTAGTGGCGCATCTTGAGCACGCGCCGCCCAGCTTCACGGCAAACCGCGAACCCCTCGACGAGGATGTCGTCCAACGACGCGCCGTTGTCCAGCTTCTCCTTGAATTCCGGCGTCTTTGCCTGAAGCTCGGCGTCCGTCAGTTTGGTGATTTTGTTTTCGAGCGCGTTGATGCGCTCGACTCGCCCTGCAAGCCGGCGAAGTGCGCGGTCGTTGGCGGTTCCGAAGAGCTTGCGTGCTACCCAAGTCAGCATGTCTCGTAGCTATCCCGTGTGCCGCCGGGTGAATGACCAGATGGTGTTTTTTGGCGGCCTGTTTGGAGGGACTCGGAAGCTAGTCACTAGTTGTCTGTAGTGCCAGGGCATTTCCGGATTGTCTTTGGCCCACGGCACGCTACGGAAAGGGCGCACGGAGGCATTTCGTGTCGATCTGGCGCTTTTTGCGAAACGCCGGTCGGCCCTCGCGTGCCCGAGCGAATTGCACGATGATGAACATAGCCAAACGTACCCCTTCCCTCTCCGTTCGAACGACTTGGCGACTGCTCTGGCGACGTCGTCGCTTCCACAGCGAGCGCGCGGCGTGTACGGAGGTTCAGGGCATCGGCCGGGTGGTCAGGTTGGCGTTGGCGGTCGCACTGCTGGCTGTTCTGGCCGGCTGCGGGACGACCAACCCGTCACCGGCGGCACCCACCGAGGCAGCGACCCCGTCGGAGCCTTCGGGTTCCACGCCCATCCCCGTGGCTCCCGACGACCCGACTTGGGGGAGCCCGCACGCCCCGGTCACCATCGTGGCCTTTCTGGATCTCGAGTGTCCCTTCTGCGCTCGCGGTTACACCACCTTGCGGGCACTGCAAGAGGAATACGGTCCTGACGTTTTGAGGGTCGTCTACAAGCATGCGCCGCTGCCGTTTCACAGGCGGGGCATGCCGGCCGCAATCGCCGCACAAGCTGTGCATACAGAGCGGGGCACCGAGGCCTTCTCGAGCTACGTCGGGCTGGTCTTTTCCGATCCAGCGAGGCTAGCGCCCGGGCGGCTTCAGGAGACCGCGGTCGAGATGGGGGTCCCGCGAGAGCGACTTGCGATTCTGCTCGGCGATCCCGGAGTGGTGGCGGCGGTCAACGCCGATCTCGAACTGGCGGAGTCTCTCGGTGTCAACGGCGTGCCGGCATTTTTCATCAACGGCGCGCGTTTGGAAGGGGCCATGCCGGTAGAAGACTTTCGAGCGTTGATCGAACACGAGCGTGCCGCGGCGCAGGCGTTGCGTCAGAGCGGCGTCGACGCGGCCGGTGTGTACGCTGCACGCGTGAATGTTAACTTGAAAGCGTCAAGTGAGGCGCTGGCCGAAGACGTCGAGCCGCCGTACGTCGTGCCTGTTGGGCAATCGCCAAGCCTCGGCTCGAGTGACGCGTGGGTCACCATCGTCGAATTCGCGGACTTCGAATGTCCCTACTGTCGCGATATCCACCCCGTCATCGCCGAGCTGCTGGCGCAGAACCCGGGAAAAGTCCGTTGGGTCATGAAGCACAACCCCCTCGACTTTCACCAACTGGCGGTGCCAGCTGCTATCTTGGCGTTGGAGATCCGTCAGCAGCGCGGAGATGCGGCATACTGGGAGGCGTTGGACACACTGTTCCAAACCCCCCGCATCACCCAACCGCTGTTGCTCGAGTTAGCCTCCCACTACGAACTGGAGCCCGCCGCGTACGCACGTTCCCTGAAGCTCGCCGAACAGCACCCCCAGTTGCAAGCGGATCGAGACTTGGCGATGGACTTGCAGGCACAGGGGACTCCGCACTTTTTCGTCAATGGACGCAGGGTGGTCGGCGCCCAACCCAAGCAACATTTCCAGACCCTGCTGGAGGAAGAGTTTGCGAAGGTCGAGCAACTATCCCGCGCAAACCCCAACGTGGCTGCCTACCAGTTGGTTCAACAGAGCGCCTCGCCCCCGCCCGGCTTGGTCCGGGTGACGATTGACGCGCCCGACACATCGGCACCCACGCAAGGGCCAGCGGATGCGCCGGTGGTGGTGCAGATGTTCTCGGACTTCGAATGCGGCTACTGTCGTCGCGTATTGCCCACGTTGGACGAGTTGCGACGCCGCTATCCGGGCCAGGTTCGAGTTGTCTGGCGCCACCTACCCCTCGCGTTCCATCCGCACGCGCGCCTGGCCGCAAACGCAGCGATGGAAGTTCGGGCTCAGCGTGGGGACCAAGCGTTTTGGCAAATGACGGACCGACTGTTCGGCGTCAACGGTCACGAGCCGGAGAGATTGAGCCGAGAGGTGCTGGTCCGGCATGCTCATGCACTGGGGGTCGAACCCGAGAGTTTCCAACACGCGCTGGAAGCTCGCTCCCACGACGCCTCGATCCAGCGAGACCTGGAGCTCGCGGCTCGTCTTGGTATCAGCGGCACCCCGTCGTTCGTCATCGATGGGTATCGGCTGATCGGAGCCCAGCCATTGAGCCGTTTTGAGCGACTCGTCCGCCTGTCGCTGGCGGAGAAAGCAAGGGCAGGCGCTGCGGAGGTTGACGCCGAGCCCGCGCCGCGCAAGTTGTAGGGCGTGCACATACTGGCTCTGCTCCTCGAAGTTTACTCTTGGGTCGTCCTCGTTTCCGTCATCGGAAGCTGGGTGCAGAGCGACAACGCCGTGTTTCGCTTCGCCGACCAGTTGACGGAGCCGGTGTTGGACCCCATCCGCAAGGTCGTCCCCGCCGTGGGCGGCCTGGACCTTTCGCCGCTGATCTTGCTCATCGGGCTGCGGTTCCTTGCGGCAGCGCTTCACTAGACGTGGTGTGGTGCACTTCGTCTGGCGCTGAGGTGGCGTCAGCGCCAGTGGTTGAGACAGCTCCGGCTGCGGTACCAGCGGCCGCTCTTGCTGCAGTGACAGCGGCTGTGTCGGAATCGGATGCTTTCGCCGCCACGGCATCGGAAACTGCATCGGCTGCGGGCTCGGACCAGTTCGTCTACTTTGACGCTTCCGATCACCTGGCGGAGCGGGCCTTCCTACGTATCGTTCGGCGGTGGCCCCATCGGACCGCTGGTTCCGCGAGGCCGCGAGTGACCTGCAACGCACGCGCAACGTCGCTGCTGCGTGCTGGCTGTCGCGGCGCTCGGGGTGTTGGTAGCGCGCCGCAATCTTGACTAGTCACAACCTACGGGTCCCTCGAGTGACGACGTTTCGCACCCGGTCACGGCGCCCCTGGCGCTATTAATTCGAGAGCCACTCGAGAGGTCGGATAGAAAAAACGTGTTCTTGATGAACGTATCATTTGGGCAACGAACACGTCGTTAGACCGGACGTGTGCAGTGACAACTGACGCGATCCTGTGATTTCTCCCAAGGCATTGCTCGGTGTTGCTCGTTCACTCCACGATTGAGTGTCAGATCGGGGATCTTGCTCGTCGCAGTCGGTCCGCCAGAATGCATGGCGGATTGTTAACTCTAGACAATTAGAGCTCCGCCCGCTCATCATCGCCACGCAATCTCAGTGAGGGGCCGCGGTCGCTCCTGGGCTCAGGCGTTGGTGCGCCCACAGGTGTTTAACAAAACCGATACACGTAACGGGGAAGACGGATGAAGTCGATTGTACGGGGCATGATTGGGTTGGGCGTTCTGTGGGGGACGCTGAGCTGCGGCAACCAAGAAAACGGGACTGAGGTAGGCATTTCGCGCTCAGCGTTCTCCGAGGCGGGGGAGGTATTGTCCTTCGAGACCCTCAGCGGCTGGGTGACGAGTGGCGGCTCGATCACGCTCAATTCGAACGCCGTCCACGGGTTCTCATCGCTCGCGTACACGGGCTCAGGCGGTGCGCAGTTCACCAGCGATCCCGTGGCGAGCGGCGCGCCGGTGACGCCCGTTGGCCCAAGCGTGACGCTGGACGTATTCCAACCGGATGCCTCGACACACCCAAATGTTCATTGGCGTGGTGCAGCCAAGATCGTGCTCGTTTCACCATCCCTCGGTATGTGGTGGCAAGAGCTCCCGGAGCAATCGCTACAAAGCCATCCGCTAGGCGAGTGGTCAAGACTTTCGTTCCCCATTTCCACGTCCGTGCGCGATCAGTTGAACACGGCGACATACAACGACCTGACGATCCACGTCGTTCTCAACGTGCCGGGCGGCGGAGCCACGTGGCTCTTGGATCGCATCTCCTTCGGCACCGTCGAAGAAGGCGGCGGAGGCGGAGGCGGCAGTGACGACGACGGCACTGGCACAGACGACGGCACTGGCAGCGACGGCGACTCGGGGACAGGTGACGGTCCCGACAGCGGGGCCAGCGGCGGCGCTGGGGGCAGCGGCGGATCTGATGGCGGAGGCGCTGGAGGCAGCGGCGGCGCCAGGGGCAGTTCCGGAGGCGATGGCAGCTCCGGAGGTGACGGAACGGACGAGTCGGTGGAGTTCTTCATCAAGTGGCCCGCTGGCGTCGACCTCAACACGCTGATGCTCGCGAGCTACGGTGGGGACTTGCGCATCGGGGACAACGCCCAGGTGATCGGCGCAGGGGGACCCTCCACCCGAGCCAACGTCAGCGCGGTTGCGGGGGGCGGTGTGGAGCGCCTCGGCACCAACAGCGGCGTGCTCAACATGTGGACGGGCATTCCCGCGAACGGGCAAACCCAACTCGCCAGCGGCTCGAACGTGCAAACCAACGTCTACACTACTGCGTCATCCATCGACATGCAGTCCGGAGCCAGCGTTGGCGGCACTGTGCTCGTCAATCAAGACCTGAGCGAGCTCCAAGAGCTCACGTGGACGGTACTCTTCCCCGGTTCCAACGCGGGCATCGTCGAAGCGGAGGCTGCCACAGTGCTCGACCCCGGCGCCTACGGCGCGTTGATTCTCGAAGATGGCGACACGGTGACGCTCTCCACGGGCACGTACACGTTCGAGAGCATCGCGTCCTGGAGCGGCAGCGCGATCTTCATCGACAACACGGCGGGGCCGGTGAACGTGTATTCGCGCGACGGGCTCACACTACAAGGCCCCATCACGCGCTCCGCGCCGGAGGCGAACGTGCTGTTCGGGGTGGCGGGCGAGACGCCGGTGTGGTTGCAGAACGATGCGTACTTGAATTTTGCCTTGGTTGCGCCTTGGGCGACGGTGTCGGTGCACCCGCCCGAGGAGCCGCACCATGGGAGCATTTTTGCCAAGGGGATCAATGCGGACGCGACGCAGGATTACGTGTTGGAGGGGTTTGAGCCGGAGGTCTTGTGTTTGCTCAATACCTGTACGCCTGGTTGTTCTTGTGAGCCCGCAATTCGCATCGTGAAACCTTTGATAGACGGTGAGTTCGTGCTGCCCACGTTTGAGGTCAGCGGCTTGGTATCCGCTGTTGGTGCAACGGAGGTGTTCGTCGGTGGGCAGCCCATGGACTTCGACGGCGAGAGTTTCGCTGGAGAGTTAACCGTCGCTGAAGAGGGACGGCACACCCTCACAGCTGTGGCCCTGGCCAGTACGGGTGATGTCGTCACCAGCCTGGACTTCGAAATCGTTGTCGACTCGACCCCGTTGGAGCTTGTTTCGAAGGCTACCGCCTTGCCAGACCGAAGTATTCAGGCTCCACCAAGTGCTGGTGGCTTGACGGCGTTTGTTTTTGAGTTGAGTCAACCCATTGAGCCCTTGAGTTTCTCGATCGCGGACAATCTTGCCGTTGATAGCGAGGCCACTTTCGTGCCGTCGCCACCAACGCCAAGTGTCGAAGAGTTCGTGCAGGCAGTCTCCTTTGCAGATGAAGGCGCGACGATACTGGTCTACGTCAACCCCGACGTCATCATGTCGGGCGTGACCTATTGGGTCACGTTGAACACCAGTGGGCTGGTCTTGAGCGCCAGCGGCGCTCTCGTAGGTGTCGATGAACGCCCAGAAACGGCCGTAACGAGGGTGACGGTGATCGAGCCCGGTGAGCATGTCCCTCAGGTGGTCGCAGCTAATCCGCTGCCTGGAAAGATCGGCGTCGCCCCGCACGAGGAGGTGCGTGTCGTCTTTTCGGAGCAGATGCACGCGGTTGACTTCGACGTGACAGTCAACGGTTCCAAGACTTTGCAGGACACTCGGCTGGCGCTGGCTCATCGGTTGGCACGAAGTTGGGGCGGGGCATACCGCACCCTCCTAAGGCTCATGATCATACAGAAGTTGAATCTGGCGATCTGGTGTGATCTACCCTTGGGATGGATGCCGCAGAGTGGTTGTCGGGCGACGTAGCTGACGAGTTCTACGGGGCGGAGCTGGGGGATCCCCGCCGCAGCCGGCGCTTGTGTGATATCGGGAGCAGATTGGGCGACGAGCCAGCAGCCAGTTTTCCCGACCTCTTCTCCTCGTCAGCGGAGCTTGAGGGCTTCTATCGATTTCTTCGCAATGACGCCATCGAGTGGGGACAAGTGCTTGCCCCCCACGCTGAAGCGAGCTGCAAACGTGCGGAACGCTTGGGAGAGTGCCTTGTACTGCACGACACGACGGAGTTCAGCTTCAAGGGCGAGCGTCAAGGGCTTGGCAGAACCTCTTCTAAAGCTCAAGGCTTCATGGCTCACGTGTCGCTGATGGTCGCCACTGACCAGGCACGCACACCACTCGGCGTTGCGGACCTTCAGCAGTACACTCGACAGGCGCGGAAGGGCCGCCGATCCATTCGGGAACGGCTCGATGATGAGTCATCAGAAGGCAGGCGCTGGCTGCGTGGAGCACGGGCGGTCGAAGCGCGGTGCAGCGAGCGCTTCGAGTGCATTCACGTAGCCGATCGCGAAGGTGATTCATTCCCGTTTCTGGCTGGAATCCTTGAGTTTGGAGGACGATTCGTCGTCCGTGTTGGTCACGACCGTCGGGTGTTTGATTCCGATGATGAGTTGGCGCGTTTGCATGAAGTGCTGTTCGACCTCGAGGCAAGCGCCACCTACGAGATTCAGCTATCCCCGAGAGGCAAACGGCTCAATCCAACGATGGCCCGGACGCACCCGTCACGTCGAGCCCGCACAGCCAACGTGGCCATTGCCGCTACCAAGGTAACCGTGCCAGTCCCAGGGTCTCGTCGCGCTGCCCCACCCATCGAGGTCAACTTGGTTAGAGTCTGGGAGCAAGCGCCACCCGAGGGGGAGCCACCCGTGCAGTGGATACTGTGGACAACCGAGGCCGTGGACACGATCGCACAAATGCGAAGGGTTGTGGATTTCTACCGTAGCCGTTGGGTCATTGAGGAGTACTTCAAGGCCATCAAGACGGGCTGCCAATTCGAGCGTCGACAACTCGAGTCATTCGACACTCTCAGCACAGCTCTGGCTCTCTTCGCCCCAGTTGCCTGGAAACTGCTGCTCGCGCGCTCTGTCGCGCACAGCAGTCCAGATTGCGAGCCGACGGCCATACTCAGTCCGTTGCAGGTGAAGTACCTCGAGAAACGGTACAAGAACCGGATCCAGACTGCGCGCGATGCCCTGCTGGCGATGGCTCGACTCGGAGGCCACCTCTCCCAAAACGGTGAGCCGGGCTGGCAAACCCTGGGCAGAGGCTACGAAAAGCTCGCTACGGGCGAAGCGTTCTATCAGGTGCTGAAGGAGCCGGACTTGTGATCAATCATGAGCCC